>CBDBMZ010000003.1:5772500-7027668 GCA_965207615.1 Vicinamibacterales bacterium | reverse complement strand
GGTCATTCGCGAGGCGAGCGGAGGGCGTCACGCCGTCCCGGGCCGAGCCGTCGACGGCGGCGGAGGCCTTGTTCGGCTCGGCAGCGGCCCCGGGCAGCAGCTCGACGGTCCCGCCGGACAGCGCGCTGACCCGGGGGCCGGGCAGGAGCACCCCGGTGAGGTTCAGGGGATCGGCGGCCGACACCCGCAACCGGGTCGGGCGGGGCGTCCTCGCGTCGCACGACGCGCAGCAGCTCGACCGCATCGGGACGGGGCGAACTGCTCGCCCACGACGCCGGCGACGAAGCGCCCGCCCCGGATCTCGCCTCGCGCCTCCATCCGGCGCAGGGCCCGAAGCAGGTCGCGCCACGGGGGGGCCAGGGTCTCCCGGGCGGCCAGATCACGACAGACGACCCCCCAGCGGTCCAGGAGCTGGCGGGCGAAGCGGGCCACCTGCTCGTCGTAGCGGCGGCGCGCTTCGTCGTCGGCATCCGGCGACGCCGCGCCCGCGGCCGGCGCACCCGCGCCGCCGGCCGGCGCGGCCGGACCCGCGTCCGGCGCGGCCGGTTCGCCGGTGTCGAGCAGCGCCCACCGGCCGGCGGCGTGGCGCGGCCGCGCCGCCCGCCCGCGGCCTTCGCCGCGGCGGCGCTTGGGGTCGACGAGCGCCCGCAGGTTGTCGTAACCGTCAGCGCTCACGAGGCCGGCCGCCACCAGCTCCCACAGCCCATCCTCGACCTCGCTCGGCAGGCGGCCCGTCGCGCGCACCAGCTCGGGGAGGAACGAGGCCCCGCGGCTGGCCAGCGCGTCGCGCACCTCGCGGGCCGGGTGCGACAGGGCCGCGTCGTCCGCACCGGCGCCGCCGCGTCCGGCGGCGGCGAGAAGCCAGTCGGCGTCGGCCCGCAGGAAGAGGGTGACCGGGGCCACCCGCGTCGGCCGGACGCGGGCCGGGCGTGAGCCCGCCCTCCCGCGCTGCGCGTGGGGAGTCGCCGACCGATCACCGGCGACCGGCGCCCCGGCCGGTCCCGGCCGCGCCCCGGGCGGCCCGCCGGCGGCGGAAGCGGGGAGTGGAGTCCGGGGCGAGTGTGACGGCCCGGACCGCGCGCCGGACGGTCCGCCGACCGGTCCGAACTGCGAGGTGCCGGGCCCCGACCGCGCCGGAGCCCGCCCGGACCGTCCCCCCGACGGCCGGGGCGTCGCGCCGGTCGACCGTCCCCGCCCGCCGTCGGCCGGGGCCGACCGGATGGAGGCCGGCGACTCGAACGCGGGGTGGGGCGACAGCCGCCCCCACATGACCTCGCCCGACAGGCACAGCCGGTCGAGCAGCTCGGGGTCGTACGACGCCACCCGGCGCGCAATCACCTCCCGCTCGAGGGCGGCGCCCGAGATCTCCCAGCCCTGGAGCTGCTTCAGGATCTGCAGCAGCCCGTCGGCCCCGTGCAGTTGGGTGCCCGGCGCGAGGTGCTGCCAGCGCAGCAGGAAGCGGACGAAGTCGGCGGTCGAGACGGGCTCGATCTCGCGGCGCAGACTGCCGATGGTCAAGCGGTGGATGCGCGCGAGAACCCGCCGGTTGCACCACTCGACCTCCTTCCCTTCCCCGTCTCCCGCCGCCGGGGTGAACCGGCCGCGCAGAATCTGTCCCTCGCCCTCGAGACGGGTCAGGCCGGCCTCGACGAGGGACGGCGGCAGCGCGAGCCGGTCGGCCATGCCCGACGCGGTCACCGGCCCCGTCGACTCCAGCCAGCCGCGCAACAGCTCCGTCGCCGCGGTCTCCCGGTCGGCGACACCGGACTGGCCGATGTCCGGGAGGGACGGTTCGACGGCCTCGCCGGGATAGAGGCTGCGAACGAGGCCGAGCCGCTCGGTCGGCACCCACAGCCGGGTCTCGCCGACCCGCAGCACCCCCGCCCGCCGCGACGCGGCCAGGGCGTCGAGCCAGACCGCCCACGCCGCGACCGGGGGCAGCGCCACCAGCGTCAGGAGCGCGTCGTGCAGCTCGTCGGGGTCGCGCACCACCGGCCACGACTCGTCGGCGACGGTGGCGATGGCCGCGGGGTCGAGGGCGCCCATGCCGCCCGGGTCGCTCCCCAGCGAGCGCCGCAACTGCACCGCGCGGGCGCGGCGCTCCTCGAGCGGCGCGTCGTCGAGGAACGCGTAGGGGTTGGCGTTGAGAATCTCGTGACAGAGAGGCGAAGGCTCGGCGGTGTCCACGGCCACCGTCCGGATCGCGCCCGCCTCGATGCCCGCGAGCACCTCGCGCAGCCCGTCGAGGTCCATCGCCTCGTGCAGGCAGTCGCGCACCGTCTCGTTGACGAGGGGATGGTCGGGAATGCGGACGTCGCCGGTGAGGTTCTCCTGGCAGGCGGCCTGGTCGGGGAACACCGACGCGAGCAGGTCGTCGGATCGCATGCGCTGGATCGGCGGCGGCACCTTGCGCCCCCCCGCGAACCGCAGCACCGCGAGGGCCCGCGACGCGTTCCACCGCCACCGCACCCCGAACATCGGCGACGGCAGCATCGCCTGGGTCAGCACCTCCTCGACGGTGTCGACGTTGAGGAAGCGGAAGATGACCTCGAGGGGGAAGCTGTGCTGCTCGGCGAGCGAGATGAGGACGCCGTTGTCGGTCGCCGCCGCCTGCAGCTCGAAGTTGAACGAGCGGCAGAACCGTTTGCGGAGGGCGAGCCCCCACGCGCGGTTGATGCGGGCCCCGAACGGTGCGTGCACGACGAGCTGCATGCCCCCGCCCTCGTCGAAGAACCGCTCGGCCACCACCGTTCGGTCGGCCGGCACCGCGCCGAGGGCGGCCGCGCCGGCCCGCACGTAGGCCGCGGCCTGCTCGGCGCCGGCCCGGTCGAGCCCGCAGGTCTCGGTCAGCCACGCCACCGCGCGGACGAGGCGTTCGTCTTCAGCGCCGCCGGCCCCGTCCTCCGCCGACGCCGGCCCCTGGCGGCCGGCATGACCGCCGGTCCCGGCCTCCACCGACGCCGGCTCGGCGCGGCCCGCATGACCGCCGGTCCCGGCCTCCACCGACGCCGGCTCGGCGCGGCTGGCATGACCGCCGGTCCCGGTCCCGGGCCCGCCGGCGCTCATCTCCGCGATCCGCTCACGCAGGCGCGACACCTCCTCCGACAGCTCGGGGGTCCGCCCCGGCGCCTCCCCGCGCCAGAACGGCAGCGAGGGCGCCGCGCCGTGGGCGTCCTCGACCCGCAGGCGGCCCGACTCCACCCGGCGGATGCGCCACGAGGTGGTCCCGAGCAGGAAGATGTCGCCGGCGAGGCTCTCGACCGCGAAGTCCTCGTCGACGGTCCCCACCGTGGTCTGGTCCGGCTCGGCCACCACCAGGTAGTTGGCGTTGTCGGGAATGGCGCCGCCCCCGGTGATCGCGGCGAGCCGGGCCCCGCGCCGCCCGCGGACGGTGCCGTTGACCTGGTCGCGGTGCAGGTACGCCCCGGAGCGCCCGCGCGACGTGGCGATCCCGTCGGACAGCATGCCCACGACCGCCTCGAACGCGGGCCGCGGCAGCGCCGCGTAGGGGGCGGCCGAGCGCACGAGCGCGAAGAGGTCCTCGACGGCCCACGTCTCGGACGCGCAGGCGGCCACCAACTGCTGGGCCAGCACGTCGAGAGGCCAATCCGGAATCTCGAGCTCATCGAGCCGCCCCTGCCGGATGGCGTGGACGAGGGCGGCGCACTCGACGAGCTCGTCGCGGGTGGTGGCGAAGAGCCGCCCGCGCGGCACGTGCGAGCCGTCCGGGGTGTCGACGTGGTGCCCGGACCGGCCGATCCGCTGCAGGGCGACCGCGATCGACCGCGGCGATCCGATCTGGCAGACGAGGTCGACGGTCCCGACGTCGATGCCGAGCTCCAGCGACGCGGTGGCGACGACGGCGCGCAGCTCGCCGCTCTTGAGCCGTCGCTCCGCACCCTGGCGAATCCGCCGGGAGAGGCTGCCGTGATGCGCCAGCACCGCCTCCTCGCCCAGGCGCTCCTCCAGGTGGTGGGCCACCCGCTCGCACAGCCGCCGCGTGTTGACGAAGACGAGGGTGGTGCGGTGGCCGAGGATCAGTTGGGCGATGCGATCGTAGATCTCGCCCCACATCTCGTTGGTGGCGACGACCCCGAGCTCGTCGCGCGGCACCTCGACAGCGAGGTCGAGCCGCCGCCGGTGGCCGCTGTCGATCACCGTCACGGAGGCAGGCGCCGCCGCCGGGCGCTCGGAGACCCCGGCGGGGACGGTCCCCTGCAGGAACCGCGCGACCGCGTCGATCGGCCGCACCGTGGCCGACAGCCCGACGCGCTGGGGCCGCGGCTTCCCCGCCTTCCGCACCAGATCGTCGAGCCGGGCAAGGGTCAGCGCGAGATGGGACCCCCGCTTGTCGTCGGCGAGGGCGTGGATCTCGTCGACGATGACCGTCTCGGCATGGCAGAGGGCGGCCCGGCTGCGCTCGGCCGTCAGCAGGATGAACAGCGACTCCGGCGTGGTGACGAGGATGTGCGGCGGCCGGCGCACCATCCGCTCGCGCTCCCAGGCCGGCGTGTCGCCGGTCCGCACCGCGGTCCGGATGCCGGGAGCGGGCATGCCCCGCTCGAAGGCGAGCTGCTCGAGCTCGGCCAGCGGGGTCTCGAGGTTGCGCCCGATGTCGTTGCTGAGTGCCTTCAGGGGCGAGACATAGACCACCTCGACCCGATCGTCGAGCCGGCCCGCGAGGCCGGCCGTCACGAGGCGGTCGAGACAGATGAGGAAGGCGGCGAGGGTCTTCCCGGAGCCGGTGGGGGCCGACACCAGCACGTCGCGGCCGGCCCGGATGGCCGGCCAGGCCTCGAGCTGCGGCCCCGTCGCGGCGGCGAACCGCCCCCGGAACCACTCCTCGGTGAGGGGATGAAAGTCCTGCATGGCGGGGATGGCGGGCTCGCGGGGCCGGCAGCACGCGCGATCCCACCACGAGCCCGGGACGCTCGCGCGAGGTCCCGGCGCGACCGTCGTCCTCCGAGGGGAACCCGGCGTCATCGGCCGCGCGGGGCGGGACCCGCCCAACCGTCAATCGCGGCGCCGGCGTGGCCTGCGGCCACGGGAAGCGTCATCGCGGCGGGACCCGCCGCCGCGCGGCTTCGACGCCCCCGGCGGCGGGGGCGGGGGCGGATTCAGCTTGAAGTAGCGGTCGCACGCGGCGCGAAACCGCTCGGAGAGCTGGTGCCCGGACTCGCCCGGGATCACTCCCAGCGCCCGCCGCTCGGCCTGCAGCCGCCTCACCGTCTCCGCGTCCTCCCGCCGCCTGGCGTCCGCGTCGGCCCGGGCGCCCATCGTGTTGCTGGCCAGCGCCTCCCGCAGCCGCGCGGCGAGAATCTCCGACGGCGAACGCTCTTCCGAGGCCGGGGCGCTCGTCGCCGCCTGGATCATCGACTCGACGCGTTCGCAGAGCCGCTCGAGCGCCGGCACGTGGCGCAGGGGGTCGAGGTCGCTGCCGGCGAAGGCGCCGGGGAACCGATCGACGACGCGGCCGAGGGCGGTGTCGAACCGCGCCGTCAGGCCGCGCTCCTGCGGCCGCGGTATCGGCGCCATGCCGCGCCACTCGGCCCGGATTGCCTCGACCGTCTCGGCGAGATCGGCCGGCGGCCCGGCATCGGGGCCACCCTCGCCCCCGCCCTCGCCGCCCGCCTCGGGGGTGTCGGCCGGCGGACGCGCATCGGCGCCCGCCTCGGAGGTGTCGGCCGGCGGACGCGCATCGGCGCCCGCCTCGGAGGTGTCGGCCGGCGGACGCGCATCGGCGCCCGCCTCGGGGGTGTCGGCCGGCGGACGCGCATCGGCGTCCGCCTCGGCGTCGGGTGCGAGCGCCTCCAGGCGCTCGCACAGGGCGGCCCTCGCCTGTATATGCTCGACGTAGGGTGCGTCCACCGCCTCGCGCAC
The DNA here is from genome assembly GCA_965207615.1 of Vicinamibacterales bacterium. Classification (GTDB taxonomy): domain Bacteria; phylum Acidobacteriota; class Vicinamibacteria; order Vicinamibacterales; family UBA8438; genus JAJEEA01. The sequence goes on along the minus strand of CBDBMZ010000003.1, from coordinate 7,021,788 downwards.
CCGCGTGTAGACCTGGTCGCACGCGGCGCGGAAGCGCTGCCACAACGTCTCGGAACGCGAGCGCCGCACCGGCCCCACCGTCTTCCACTCGGCCTGCAGTTGCCTGACCGCGGCCCTGGCCGCGTCGAGGTCGGTCTCGTCGGCCAGCGCCTCCGCCTTCCCGCACAGCTCCTCCTTGAGCTGCGCGTTCTTCGCCCAGACCTCCTTGCGCTCCGCCAGGTCCTGCCGGCGCCGCCGGAAGAAATGGCCGCAGGCGGCCCGGAACCGGTTCCAGACCTCGCGCTCGTCCTTGCGCGTCGCGGTCCCCACCTGCTTCCACTCCTCCTGGAGCTCGGTCATGCGCTGGGCGACCTTGATCCACTCGGTGGAGTCGGCCAACCGCTCCGCCTCCTCGCACAGCGCGACCTTCTTCGCGAGGTTGTCGCCGCGCACCGCGTCCTGGGCCGTCCGCCAGGCCTCGAAACGGGGGTACAGGGCGTCGTGGGCGGTCTTGAAGCGCCGCCAGACGTCGTTCCCCTCGTCCCGGGCGACGTCGCTGGCCTGCCGCCACTCGTTCATGATCTGCCGGAACTCGCGGGCGAACGCCTCCTCGTCCTCCTCGCCGCGCGCGGCGAGCGTTTCGAGGCGCTGGCAGAGGGCCGCCTGCACCCCGACGTTGGCCCATTGCTTCCACTCGACGAGCGCCCGCAGCTCCCGCACCCGGCCCGTCAACCCGGTCTGGGCGGCGCGGAGTCGATCCGTGAGGGCCTCGCGGTCCTGCCGGGTCGGCAATCGCCCCAGATTGCCGAGGAGGGAACGGGTGAGACGGAGAAAGTGCTCGGCGTCCTTCAGCGTGAGCTGCTCGTCGGCGAGCCCCCGTTCGATCTCGTCGCACCGGGCCTTCTGCTTGACGAGGTTGCCCTGCTCGCGCCGGCGCCGGGCCTCGCGGGCGGCGAACAACCGGTCGCCCCGCTTCTGTTCCGCCGCGGCCACCCGCGGGGCCAGCTCGGCCAGCTCGCCCGGCGTGGACTCGCCCGCCAGCGCCGTCCACTCGCCGTGCGGCGCCTTCCACCCCGTCGTCAGCTCCTCGAGGTCCTGCGTCGCGCTCACCGCCTCGAGCCTCTCCGCCAGCGCCGTCAGCCGGGCGACGCGGTCCGCGGCGTTGCGGCGCCGCTCGGCCTGACGCTCGGCCGCCGCCACGACATCGGCGAACCGCCGCTCGACCTGGGTGGAGGCGTCGCCTCCCGTGCGATCCCCCCCGGCCGTCGCGTCGTCGACGGCGGCATCGTCGCCGACGGGCGGAACCTCCGGCAGCGCCGTCCATTCCGCGCGCACCACCCCGATCTCGGCCGCGAGGGCATCGGCGTCCCGGGTCTCGTCGGCCGCGACCGCAGTCAGCCGGTCGCACAGCGCAACGCGCGACGCGAGGGCTTCGCTGCGAACCTGACGACGCCGGTCGGCGGCGCCCCGCGCCGCATCGAGACGCGCCAGATGGTCGAGCCCCGCCGCCACCGCCGCCCGCCACCGTGCCGCCACCGCGGCATCCTCGGCGGTTGGCGCATCGGCGGCCGCCTCGACCGGGGCCGGGGCCTCGGCCGCCGGGGGGGCCGGAGCCTCGTCCGCCGGGGACGCCTCACCCTCGGGCGCGGCCGGTTCCTCCGCCGCGACCGGCTCCTCCGCCGCGGCCGGCTCCCCGGTGGCGACGGGCTCCCCGGTGGCGACGGGCCCCTCGGCGGCGACCGGCTCCGCGGGGCCGACCGGCGCGTCGGCGCCACCAGGCGCTTCGTCTTCTTCCGCCAGTTCCCGCCAGTCGCGCTCGGCCTGATCGAGCGCGGCGGTCACCGCGTCCCACTGCCGGACCCCGGCCAGCGCCTCCACGCGCTCGCACAGCTCCTCGCGCCGCCGGCGCCGCTCGTCCGCGGTCAGGGGGGCGGGCTGGGCGTCGAGCTCGGCGAGGGCGGTCCTCGCCCGCCGCGACACCGGCTTGGTGCGGGCGCGGACGGCGACGGTCCGGAGGAGATCGCGGTCGGCGGGACCCAGGGGGACGAGCCGCTCGAACGCGGCGAGCGCGATCTCGCGATGGTCGGTCTTGATCGCCACCGCGGCGAGCTCGTCGCGGGCGTCGAGCCGGTCGAGAGCCGCCCCCCGCACCGCGCGATGCGTCGACCGCCGGGCGACGGCGCCGATCGCCTTCTGGGAATCGAGACGCCCGAGGGCCGAGCGGCTGACCGCCTCGATGCGGGCCGTCCGCGCCACCTCGCCGAGATCACGCTCCTCGGACAGCCCCGCGAGGGCGGCCTCGCCCACGTCGGGCTCCGTGGCCTCGACCGCGATCGCCCGGAGCATCGAGATCGCCTCGTCCCGGACCTGGCCGTCCGAGTCCGTCCGCGCAACCCGCCCGATGGTCGCCGGGTCGGACAACCGAACGACGGCGGCCAGCCGCACCCCGGGGTCGGCATCCTCGGCCGCAATCGCCGCGAACACGTCCTGGGCGTCGTTCTCCAGGTCGTCCACGGCCGAGGCCCTCACCAGCGGATCCTCGTGCTGCCAACCCGGCTGGCCGCGCAATCGGTCGAGCAAACTCATGAGGCTGTATGGTCCCGCTCAGTTCGTCCGTGGTGGTCCGGGCGCCCGTGGGCCGGCGGCGACCGCCATCGGCGTCACTGGACAGCGCCAAGGGGAATTATGCATACTCGGGGCCAAAAGTGGAGGGTGGCGCGTACGCAGGAGGAGATCGGGCAAGTCGCCTCCCGACCGGCCGGATGCCGGCCCGGGAATCCACACGATTGGATCGGATACATCAGATTATTGGATGAGCGGCGGCGGATCGCTCCCGACGAAGCAACTCGTCCCTTCCTGACGGTGCGAGACGCCCTCCCCTGCCGTGCGGGGCGTCGCTTCCCCCCGGGACCGAATTCGTCGCTTCCGAACGAGCGAGCCGCCGCTCCAAACGGCCAAAGGAGGCCCTTTCATGTCGCATCGACCTCTCTCGTTCCTCGTGATCTGTGGCCTCGCCGCCATCCTGGCCGCCCCGCCCGCCGCCGCCCAGAATCCCGTCGTCGTGATCGAGACCAGCCTGGGCAACATCACCGCCGAGCTCGACCGCCGGAACGCACCGGTCTCGGTGGCCAACTTCCTCGCCTATGCCGAGAGCGGCTTCTACGCCGGCACCGTCTTCCACCGCGTCATTCGGGGTTTCATGATCCAGGGCGGCGGCATGACGGCCGACCTGCAGAGGAAGGAGACCCGGGCCCCGATCCGGAACGAGGCGACGAACGGGCTCTCGAACGACCGGGGCACGCTGGCGATGGCCCGCACCAACGTGGTCGACAGCGCGACCGCCCAGTTCTTCATCAACACCGTCGACAACCCCGCGCTCAACAACCGCGGCACGGACGCCCGAAGCTACGGCTACGCGGTGTTCGGGCGGGTCACGGACGGCATGGACGTGGTCGACCGGATCGAGGGCGTGTCGACCGGGCGGCGCGGCCCGTTGAGCGACGTACCGAACACGACGGTCGAGATCCTGTCGGTCACCGTGCAATAGCACGGGGGCGCGACCGACGACCACCCCGCCGGCCGAGCCGGGCCGGCGAAACTCCGCGAATCCAGTGAAGGAGCACGTGGTGCATCTGCGTATCTGCCCGGTACCCCGGACGAAGCCCCCTTTCGATGTCCGCCCGACCCGCCGTCGGCGAGTCCGCGGGACCGCGGTCCTGCTCGCGGCGTGCACCCTCGCCGGCCTGCTGGCCGCGCCCGCCGCGGGCCAGCAGATGCCCCCCAACCCACGCGTGCTGGTGGAGACCAGCATGGGGAGCTTCGAGATGGAGCTGTTCCGGGACCGCGTCCCGGCGACGGTCGTCAACTTCCTCGTCTACGTGCAGGACCGGTACTACGACGGCACCGTGTTCCATCGGATCCTCCGCGACGTGATCGTGCAAGGCGGGGGCTTCAGGCTCGGCGAGGACGAACAGCTCGTGCCGAAGCTCGAGGGGCTCCGCGGCACGATCATCAACCAGGCGAGCCGCAACCTGCTGAACCTGCGCGGCACGGTGGCGATGGCGCGCGGCTCCGCGCCCGACAGCGCGCGGCAGCAGTTCTTCATCAACCTCGACAACAACGACAACTTCAACTATCGGAACCCCCTGCCGTCGGGAGTCGGCTACGCGGTGTTCGGCCGGGTGACCGAGGGCATGGACGTCGTCGACCGGATCGGGGGGGTCCGGACCGGCCGCCAGGACCGGATGCAGGACGTCCCGCGCGAGCCGGTCGTCATCCACTCCATCACCCGGGTCGAGGCCGGGTAGGAGTCCGCGCCGTCGAACGGCGCCGTCTCCGGAGGAGACGCAGACCCCCTGGCAGGGTTGGTTGGGCCCCAGGCCGAGCCGCAGGCGGCGATTGGCGGGCCAAGCGTCCGCGCGGCAGGACGGGACGCGCCCCGAGCACCGCCCGGCAGGGCGTCCCGCCCCCCGGATCCCGGCGCAGGCCGCCGGGTCCGGGGGGCGATGCGGTCACGCTGAAGCAGGCTGACCATGTCGGAACGCACTCCCCCGCCGGGCGACGACCCCGAACTGCAGCGCCGCATCCTGAACCTGGTGGGGCGACTCGTCGCCGAGCTCCGTCCGGGGTCCGCCGCCGCCGCGGTCAATCCCGACGACTCGCTGGAGCGCGACCTCGGCCTGGGCTCTCTCGAGCAGGTCGAGCTGCTCGGCCGCATCGAACGGGCCACCGGCGTGCGCGTGTCGGACACCGTGCTCGGGGCGGTCGACACCCCCGCGGAGCTGGTGCGGGCGGTGGTGAAGGCCGAGCCGTCGGCCGCGGAGACCGCGCCCGCAACGAGGGCGGCGCCCGATGTGCCGGCAGGACCGGGGGCGGCGGCCGGAGCTCCGGCCGGGGCCGAGACCCTCGTCGACGTCCTCGAGTGGCACGCACACGCCACGCCGGACCGGCCGCACGTCTATCTGCGAGGGGACGACGGCCCAGCGAAGACCCTCACCTATGCGTGGCTGTGGCGCCGGGCGGCCGCGGTGGCCGCCTCGTTGCGCGCCCGCGGCATCGGCCAACGCGACACGGTGGCGATCATGCTGCGGACGGAGGCGGCGTTCTTCCCAGCCTTCTTCGGGACTCTGCTCGCGGGAGCGGTCCCGGTCCCCGTGTACCCGCCGTTCCGCCCCGACCGAATCGCCGAGTACGCCGGGCGGCAGGGGCGCATCCTGTCCAACGCGGGCGCCCGCCTGCTCATCACCTTCGCCGCCGTGGAGCGGTTGGCGACGCTGCTGCGGGGGCAGGTACCGACGTTGACGGGCGTGACGACCCTCGACGACCTCGCGCCCGAGGCCCCCGGCGACGGCCCCCTGCCGCACCCGTCCGCGAGCTGGCTGGCCGGCGACGACCCGGCCCTCATCCAGTACACGTCGGGCAGCACCGGCCAGCCCAAGGGGGTGCTGCTGACGCACGCGAACCTGCTCGCCAATATCCGCGCGATCCGCGACGGGCTGGCCATCCGGCCCGACGACGCGGTCGTGAGCTGGCTGCCCCTCTATCACGACATGGGGCTCATCGGGGCGTGGCTGGGGAGCCTCTACACGGGCATCCCCGTCGCCATCCTGTCGCCGCTGGCCTTCCTGTCGCGGCCCGCCCGCTGGCTGTGGGCCATCCACGAACACCGGGCCACCCTGTCGGTGGCGCCGAACTTCGCGTTCGACCTGTGCACCGCCAAGGTCGCCGCCGAGGAGATGGAGGGCCTCGATCTCGGGTCACTCCGCATCCTCCTCAACGGGTCGGAGGCGATACTGCCCCGCACGCTGACCCGCTTCGCGGAGCGCTTCGCCCCGGCCGGGCTGCGGCCCGACGCCCTGCGGCCGGTCTACGGGCTGGCCGAGTGCTCGGTGGGGCTCGCGGTGACCCCGCGGCGCCACCCACCCCTCATCGATCGGGTCGATCCCGGTTTCCGGACCACCGGCCGGGCCGAGCCGAGCGCCGGGCCCGACGCGCTGGCGTTCGTGTCGTGCGGCGTCGCCCTGCCGCGACACGAGCTGCGGATCGTCGACGAGAACGGCGCCGCCCTCGGTGAGCGCCTCGAGGGACGGGTGCAGTTCCGCGGCCCGTCGATGATGGCCGGCTACTACCGCAACCCCGACGCGACGCGGGCCGTCACCACCGGCGACGGATGGCTCGACTCGGGCGACCTCGGCTACCTGGCCGGCGACGAGCTGTTCCTGACGGGGCGGCGGAAGGACATCGTCATCAAGGCGGGGCGCAACATCTACCCGCACGAGGCGGAGGCGGTGGTCGACGGCGTCGACGGCGTGCGCAAGGGCTGCGTCGCCGCGTTCGGGGTCCCCGACGCGGCGCTCGGAACCGAGCGCCTGGTGGTAGTGGCGGAAACGCGCGCCACCGAACCGGCGCGGCGGGAGCGGATGCGGGGCGAGATTCTCGAACGCGTGGCCGACGCGCTGGGGGTCCCCCCCGACACCGTCGTGCTGGCCCGGCCCGGCTCCGTGCTCAAGACTTCGAGCGGCAAGGTGCGCCGGGGCGGGACGCGCGACGCGTACCGGGCGGGCACGCTAGAACGGGGCGCGGGCTCGCTCGCGCGCCAGTGGGCAGTCATGGCCTGGCAGGCCGCGCGCGGGCACTGCCGCCGCGCCGCCGACCTCCTGCTGCGGTCGGCCTACACCCTCTACATGGTCGGCCTGCTCGTGGCTCTCGTGCCGCCGTTGTGGGTCCTGGTTCGCACGAGCCGTCGGCCGGGGCGGGCCCGGCGGTGGCTGCGCCGGTTCGCGCGGCTCCTGGCCGCGGCCTCCCTGTCCCGGGTCACCGCGGCCGGGCTCGAGCATCTGCACGGTCTCGGACCGGCCGTCTTCGTGGCCAACCACGCGAGCTTCGCGGACGTCGTCGTGGTGCTCGCCACCCTGCCCGCCAGCTTCCGCTTCGCGGCCAAGGGCCGGCTAGCCACGTATCCGATCCTGAAGACCATCATCCGGCGCGGCGGCTACCTGCGGATCGACAATACCGAGCTCTCTCAACGCATGGAGGGCGCCGGCGAGGTCGGGGCGACCCTGGCGGCGGGAGAATCGATGTTCGTCTTCCCGGAGGGGCGGTTCGTCCGGGCGCCGGGACTGCTGCCGTTCCGCCTCGGCGCGTTCCGCGCCGCCGCCGAGGCGGGATGCCCGGTGGTGCCGGTGGCCCTGATCGGCACGCGGCGCATGTTCCCGGCCGGAACGCTGCTGCTGCGGCCCGGCCGCATCCGCGTCGCGGTGGGGCCGCCGCTGCAGCCCCGGAGCGCCGACTGGAGCGAGGTGGTCCGGCTTCGCGACCAGGCGCGGCGCGCCATAGGAAGGGAAACGGGCGAGGAGTCGGCGCCGTAGAACGGCGCATTGCGTCGAACTCGGCGGTCACATCTGCGGTGCTGGCCTTGGAGTCGTCCACCGCGAACTTGGACCGCTCAAGGTCCGCCGGAAGGTCGATCCCGATCAGCTTCGCCACCGGGCGCAGAACATCGAGCCCGGCCTCGACGGCGCCGATAAAGAGATTCCAGCCTTGGCGCAGAAAGGCGGTGATCTGATCCCTCCACTTGATGAAGGCTAGGGCGATCAGGCCGATGGCGGTGATCACCAGTCCTATGGGGTTCAGCGACAGCTCGAGATTGAGCGCCCGCTGCGCGGCGGTGACGAGGCCGAGCTTGCCGGCCATCGTCGCCAGGTGCGGGCCGGCCGCTGCCACGCCCGTGGTGAGCCCGCCCACGGCAGCGAGGTAATCACCGAACGGGGCCGCGGACGCCAGGAACTGATCCTTCACCTCGGCCAGCCGGTCCCGCCAAGAGCGCTGCGCCTCGTAATTGCGCTCGACGGCGCCTTGGTTCTCGACCGCAATGTCCGACAGCGCGCGAAGCTGCGGGACTCCGCCCGTCTCGATCTCTTGCGCTACTTCGCTGACGGCCGTTCTGAGCCCCTGCGCGCCGTGCTCCCCGGCAAGTTGCATGACCAGGGAGGCCGCGTCCTCTGCGGTCCCGCCCATGGCCTCCATGCGCGGGACTAGCTTGTTCGTGTGGCGTAGGAGATCGTCCTCGGATACGCCCGTCGCCTGAGCCGTGCCCTTGAGCGCGTCGAGGTAACCGCGCGCGCCCTCGCGGGTGCGGGGCGTGCGGGGCGGTGACGTCCTGCACCTCGACTTCGCGGCCGGGCGGTACGTCGAGGGGGAGTCGGACACGGCGCGAATCGTCGCCATGAAGGCGGCCGGCAAGTCGAAGAACGCGGCGGCGCGGGCGCTCGGAATCCGGCCCGGCGGGAGTCGGGCATACCGCCGATTCTCCGATCTCTGGGATGCGGTCTGAAACGGTTGAAACGGTCTGAAACGTTTCATGAAACGCCCCTTCCCCCCCGAAGGGGGAAGGGAGGGCTGAAACTGAAACACCGAAATCTGAAACGGTCGGGGGGAGGCCCATGACGGACCTGCACGAGGACGCAGCGGCGGCGCTGGAGCAGCTTGAGGCCGCTCGCAAGGCGGCGCAGGACTTGGCGGTACGCGCTCGGGGCGTGGACGGAGGCCCCGACGTCGGAGCACGCGGCATGCGTCGGACTGGCAGCGTCGACGCTGGCCGTGTCCTGGCCGGTGGTGCGGGCGCTGGTCGCGGGAGAATCGACGCTGCACTAGACGGCGCCTCTGACGGCATCGGGCGCCCGGACGGTGTCAGGGTCGCGGGCGGGGCCGTTCGCGTCCCTGGGGCCGTCCTGGCCGGCCTCCCCCCCAAATTGGGGGGATCGGGTAGACTTCCCCCCCTGCGGCCACGACCCTGGGGAGGGGAGGACGCCCGCGGCGAAACCTGCCCTTCCCCGAAGGGGAAGGTAGGGGCCGGGCGGAGGGCAGGGACGCGGTGACCGATCTACCCAAGACGGTGCAGGGCCTCAAGGCGAGGTTCCGCGCCATCGACGACGGGCGCCTCGACGCCATGCCCGCCTTGGTCCGGGCCGGCTTCGCGGAGCGCATCGCAAACGAGTGGCGGGCGCAAGGTGACGAGGTGCGGGCTCGGCGGTTCGACGCGTACGCCTACCGGCTGCGGCGCCTCGGCGGACGGGGGAGGCGCTGACCGACGAGCAGCCTCAAGGCGGAGCAGCCGGCGGGCGTGGCATGCTCTCCGGCCCGAGAAGTCGGGGGGAGAGCCACAACATGACCGAGACCGGACCCGCAGCGATGGCCGTGATCGTCGTCCTGGGCCTGCCGTTCGTGGTCGGTGTCCTGGTCGGCTAGGTACTCCGCGGGCGACGGGACGCGCGGCGCTGGCGGACCGGAGCGGCAACCCCGAAGCAGATCGCGTACCTGGAGGATCTGGCCAGTGAGGCGGGGGAGGATCTCGACGTGAACGGCCTGACCCGGGAGCAGGCGTCCGCCGAGATCGACCGGCTCAAGGCGGCCGGCTAGGTCGACAAGGCCCGTAGCTGTCCGTGGCCGTCCGATTCCGCGATGCGTGGTTATGGAAGTGGTAACAGCCGGCCGCGACCATTGAAAAACGCCCGAATTCATTGGGGAAATCGCGAATCGTCCGCGGAACGGCGCGAACTCCCGGAGGACCGGTCCGACGCCAAGGAGGCCGCCCGGTAGCGATTTCGCGGGTCGGGGCGCGCGGCGCGACGCGCTCCTTCAGGACGCGAGCACGATCCGACCGACCGCGCGACCGGCCCGGAGATCGTCGAGGGCCGCCTGCACGGCGGCGAAGGGACGAGGCTCGATCGGGATGGCGGGCGCCCGCCCGGTCCCGGCCAGTTGCATCAGCTCGCGCATCTCCGCGAGGCTGCCGACGTACGACCCCTGCACGGTGAGGCTGCGCAGCGGCCAGAGCGGCAGCGACGCCCGCAGCTCTCCCCCGAAGAGCCCCACGACGACGAGCAGACCGCCCGTCGCGAGCACGCCGAGCCCGAGGGCGGCGCTGGTCTCCGACCCCACGAAGTCGATGGCCGCGGCCGCGCCGCCGCCGGTGACCCGGCGGATCCGCCGGGCCGCGTCCGGGGCGCGGGCGTCGACGACCTCGGCCCCCGCCTCGGCCCCGGCCTCGAGGGTCGCGTCGTCGACGTCGGCGACGACGACGGGGGCGTCGGTCAGCGCCTGCGCGAGTCGCAGGGCCGCGAAGCCGACGCCGCCGAGACCGATGATGACGAGCGGGCGTCCGTCGACCCGTGCCCGGACCTTCCGCACCGCGCCGAAGGCGGTGAGCCCCGAGCAGGCGTAGGTGCAGGCGAGGGTCGCGGGCAGGTCGCCGATATCGAAGAGGTAGCGGGGATGCGGGACGAGGACGTGATCGCCGAACCCGCCGGCCCGGGTGACCCCGAGCGCCCGCGGCCGCGGGCACAGGTGCTCCTGCCCCGATTCGCAGGTGTCGCAGCCGCCGCAGCCGATCCAGGGGTACGCCACGTACCGCGCCCCCACGTCGACGCCGACGGCCTCGGGGCCGCACGCCGCGGCCACGCCGGCGATCTCGTGTCCCAGCGTCAGCGGCAGCGTCCGCCCCTTCGACAGGTCCAGCCGCCGGCCGCCCCCCATGTCGAAGAACCCGTCCTGCAGGTGGAGGTCGCTGTGGCACACCCCGCAGGCCTCCGTCCGGAGGAGCACCTCGGTCCCCGCCGGCTCGGGGGGCGGGGACTCGACGCGCTCGAGGGGGTCGCCGAACCGCGTGAGTTGATAGCTGATCATGTTTCGTCCGCCAACCGGTCGAGAGCGGCGCCGGTCACGCGATAGACCGTCCAGCCGTCCATCGGCACTGCACCGGCCCGGCGGTAGGACCGGATCGCCGGCTCGTTCCAGTCCAGCACCGCCCACTCGAAGCGGCGGCAGCCCCGCTCGCGCGCGAGCCGGGCGAGGTAACGGAGCAGGCGGCGACCGATGCCGCGCCCTCGGTGCTCCGGCCGGACGTAGAGGTCTTCCAGATACAGGCCCCGCCTCCCCGCGAACGTGGAGAAGTTGTGGAAGAACAGCGCGAAGCCGACCGGGCGCCCCTCGACCTCGGCCATCACCGCCTCGGCGCTCGGGGCCGCCCCGAACAGCGCCTCCCGGATGTCGGCCTCCGTGGCGGTGACCTCGCCGGCGAGCCGCTCGTACTCAGCCAGCTCCCGGATCAGGGCGAGGACGAGCGGCGCGTCCGCCCCGACGGCGGACCGGATGCGGCACGGAGGCGCTTCGCGCTCGCCCATGCTCCTCCTCACGCCGACGTCGACGCCAGCGCCCGGTCGAGGTCGGCCAGCAGGTCCTCGACCGCCTCGATGCCTATCGACAGCCGCAGCAGGTCTTCGGGCACGCGCGTGCCCGGACCCTCGACCGGGGCCCGGTGCTCCACCAGGCTCTCGACGCCGCCCAGCGACGTGGCGTTCCGGAACAGCCGCAGCGAGCCCGCCACGCGCTTCGCGGCCGCCGCGCCGCCCCGCGGGCGGAACGACACGAGCATGCCGAACCCGCCGGACATCTGCCGCGCCGCCACCGCGTGCCCCGGGTGCGACGGGAGCCCCGGGTAGCGGACCTCGAGCACGGCGGGATGCGACGCCAGCCGCTCGGCGATGCGCATCGCGCTCTCCGCCGAACGGGGGACGCGGAGGAACAGGGTCCGCATTCCCCGCAGCAGCAGCCACGCCTCGAACGGTCCGAGCACCGCGCCCCGATAGCCGCGATCGTGGGCGAGCCGCTCCCAGAACCCGTCGCGGCGGGCGGTGACCACCGCCCCCGCGAGCACGTCGGCGTGGCCGTTGAGCTGCTTGGTGGCCGAGTGCACCACCAGATCGGCGCCGTGATCGATGGGGCGGCACAGCACCGGGGTGGCGAGGGTGCCGTCGGCGACGAGCCGAGCCCCCGCGGCGTGGGCCGCCTCGGCCGCCGCCCCGATGTCGGTGATCGCGGTGTCCGGGTTCGCGGGGGTCTCGACCCAGACGATCTTCGTCCGTCCGGGCCTCAGCGCCGCCTCGAGCGCGCCCAGGTCGCCGTTGGGCACGAGGTCGAGGGCGATGCGCCCGCGACCCGCGAGCTCCTCCAGCCACCGCTGGATCGTCCAGTACATCTGCTCCGGGGCGACGACGTGGTCGCCGGCGTCGAGGGTCTCGAACACCGTCGTCGCCGCCGCCATCCCCGAGGCGAAGAGCAGGGCCCCCTCGCCCCCCTCCAGGCGGTTGAGCAGCGCCTCGGCCTGGTCGTAGGTCGGATTCTGGTCCCGCGTGTAGGTGTGGCCGCCGGGGTAGCTGCCGTCCGGCGCGCGCTCGTAGGTGGTGGACGGGTAGATGGCGGGGACCACCGACCGGGCGGTCGGCTCGACCCACCCCAGCGCCTGCGCGGCCAGCGTCTCCGGGCGGTCGCGGGCGTCGCCGGACATCGCCGTCCCTTTAGCCGAGGACCCGAGAGACCGCGACGACGACCGCGGTTCCGGCGGCGACGACGATGCCGGTGGCCGTGAGCGCGATGCCGATCATCCACTTGATGAGGCGGGCTTCAAAGGCGGCGACGTCCGCTCGGACTTCAGCGCGAAACGTGTCGATGTCCGCTCGGACTGCGGTACGGTGGGTGTCGAAGTCCGCGCGAAGGCCGTCGATATCCTTGTGGACTGCGACACGGTGGGCGTCGAGGTCCGCCCGCGTGGCCGGATCGCCGTGCTCGGCGGCCTGCTGAACCACGTGTGTGATCGCGTCGGCCTGTTTCGCCTCGATGCCAGCGTCCTTCAACTCGCGAGCGAGGGAAAGCGTATCGAGCATCCTGCCGTCATTCTAGCCCGGAAATCGTCGCCTTCGGCTCCGATCGCCGCCCAACCAACCGTGACAGGCGTCTGCACCCTTCCACGGCGCACACGCCTGGCCCCGGGCACGGTTGTCTCAGGCCCGGGCGGGGCCGATGTCGACGGCGATGTGGCGCCACTTGCCCTGGCGGAAGCGGACCACGCTGAGCCCGCATCGGGTCACGTGGCCGATGACGATGGCCAGCCAGATGTCGCGCGACTCGAGCCCGGTCGTGGCCTGGAGGAAGGCGCAGATGCCGAGGGGCACGATGACCTGCGAGACGATGGAGATGTACAGCGGGCTCCGGGTGTCGCCCGTGCCCTGCAGCCCGCCGGTGTGGGCGAGCGCGACCGTCACGAAGAGGCCGGAGACGGCGAGATAGCCGAGCAGCTCGACCCCGATGTCGACCACCGCGCCCTCGTGCATCCCGAAGATCGCGAGGAGCGGCCGCGGTATCGTGACGAACAGCAACCCCACCCCGCAGGCGACCATCAGGCCCATCCCGGACGCCACCCAAGTCGACCGGGCGCTGCGGTCGGGGAACCCCGCCCCGAGGTTCTGCCCGGCCACGGCCGCCGTCGCCCCCATCAGGCCGACCGAGGTCCACGTGATCAGCGAGAACAGCTCCGTGTAGCTCACCGCGTAGGCGGCCTGGGCGGCGGCACTCTCCTGGAGGGAGCCGATGAACCGGAGCATGAGCACCCCGCCCAGGTTCATCACGATGCCCTGGAACCCGGCCGGCAGGCCGAACCGGAACAGCGACCGGATGATCTCCAGGTTCGGCCGGTACGACATCGTCCGCGAGAAGTGGATGACGAGCCGGTCCGAGAAGAGCAGCCACAGGAAAACGGCGGCGGTGATGCCGCTCGCGATGGCCGTGCCCATGGCCGCGCCGCGGGTGCCGAACGCGGGAATCGGCCCCAGCCCCCGGATCAGCACCACGTTGAGCACGATGTTCATCGCGGTCATCGCGATGCCGAGGCGCATCGGGGTCTTGGCGTCGCCGGCCGCCCGCAGGGCCCCGCCGAACATGAAGAACAGCAACATCCCGATGCTGAAGACGAACAGGATGCGGATGTACGGCAGCGCCTCGACCTGCACCTCGGGGGCCGCGTTGATCAACCTCAGCAGGGTCGGGGCGAGCCAGTAGCCGATCGGGGCCATGACCCCGACGGCGAGGGCGACGGCGACGATGAACGCCTGGTAGACCGACTGGTTGACCTTGTCGGGCTCGTTCGCCCCCGCGAACCGCGCCACCAGCACCCCCATGCCCGTGAACACCGAGGCCACGAACACGATCACGAGGATGAAGATCTGGAGGCTGACCCCGATGGCGGCATTGCCGGTGTGGCCGACGAAGTTGCCCACCATCGCCTGGTCGATGATGCCCTGCAGGCCGCCGATGACGTTCTGCACCATCGTCGGCCACGCGAGCCGCCAGACCGCGGGGGTCAGCGGCCCCTCGACAATCGACCGGTCGAACCTGGACTTCGGGGCGGTCTCGGTCATGCGATGCTCGGAGGGATCGAACGGCGGCCGCCCCGGGTGACGGCCGGCGCAGGATCGGGCCGGCAACGGCGGCGATGCGCGGCCCTCCGCCGCACATCGGTCAGCGCGGGAACGGAATCGTGTCGGACACCCTCATCGGACGCGCCGGGAGTCTGCGCCGCAAGCGGTGCGGACTTCCGGCAGGATTGGTTGGGCGGCAAATCGGAGCCGCAGGCGACGATTTCCGGGCTAGGATAGAAGCCCGGATCGTGGAAGCAGCCCCGACACTCTATCAGATCGAAGATCGGCTCCGCGCCGCCCTCGACGACCCGACGCCGCGTCCGGACGTCCACGACGCGCTCGCTCCCCGGCCCCGGCGGAACTGGCGGGCCGGGGTCGTCCCGTCGCCGACGCGGCCCGCCGCCGCCCTCGTGCTCATCTACCCCATAGACGCGCGAGCGCACCTGGTGCTTACCCGGCGGGCGGCGACCCTCGGCCGGCACGCGGGCCAGATCTCCCTGCCGGGCGGCGCCGTCGACGCGCACGAGACCATCGAGGCGGCGGCCCTGCGCGAGGCGCGCGAGGAGGTCGGGGTCGGGGCGGAGCCGCGCGTGGTCGGACGGCTGACGGCGCTGCACATTCCCGTCAGCAACTTCGCTCTCCATCCCGTCGTCGCGGTCGCCGACCGCCGCCCGCGCTTCGTCGCGGCGGCGGGAGAGGTGGCCCACGTGCTCGAGGTGCCCCTCGACGACCTCCGGGGGGCCGGGTCGCGCCGGAGCGGATGGAGCTGGCGCGGGGACGAGATGATCGCCGTACCGTACTTCGAGGCGCACGGGGAACGCGTCTGGGGGGCGACCGCGATGGTGCTGGGCGAGCTGATTCACCTGCTGGAGGCGGACCACATGTAGTAGTCTTGATAGTCGGTACCCCTACATGTGGTGGCGCATCGTTCCCGCGGCGCAGACGACCAGCCGATGGCCAAGAGACATCCCCCAGGGACCCCGCTGTTCGACGATCCGGAGCCCGGCGGAGAGGCCGCCCCCCCCGGACCGCCCCCGATCGAGACGGTCGAGCTGACCGACGCGGCGCAGGCCCGCTACCTGAACTACGCGCTGTCGGTGATCACGGCGCGGGCCCTGCCGGACGTGCGCGACGGCCTGAAGCCGGTGCAGCGGCGCATCCTCTACACCATGTGGGAACAGCGGCTGAACGCCGACGCCAAGCCCCGCAAGTCGGCCAAGGTGGTGGGCGACGTCATGGGAAGCTACCATCCCCACGGCGACACGGCCTTGTACGACACGCTGGTGCGCATGGCCCAGCCTTTCGCCCTGCGCTATCCGCTCGTCGACGGGCACGGCAACTTCGGGTCGCTCGACGGCGATGCCGCCGCCGCCATGCGCTACACCGAGTGCCGCCTCGCGCCGCCGAGCGCCGAGCTGCTCGACCAGATCGACCAGGACACGGTGCCGTTCCGGCCCAACTACGACGGCACCCGCACCGAGCCGGTGGTGCTGCCGGCAAGGCTGCCCAACCTGCTCGTCAACGGCGCCACCGGCATCGCCGTGGGCATGGCCACCAACATCCCCCCCCACCACGCCGGCGAGGTGTGCGCGGCCCTGCTCGCGCTGCTCGACGACCGCGAGCTGAGCAGCGCCGGGCTGTGCCGGCACATCAAGGGTCCCGACTTCCCCACCGGGGGGCGGATTCTGAACACCCCGGACGAGCTCGCGCGGATCTACGAGACCGGCAGCGGGGCGGTCCGCGTCCGCGCCACCTGGGAGGAGGGACCGAAGGCCCGCGGCAGCCGGACCCTCTACGTCACGAGCATCCCCTACGCGGTGAACAAGGCCCAGCTCGTGGAACGGATCGCCGAGGTCATACTCGCCCGGAAGCTCCCGCCCCTGCTCGACGTGAAGGACGTGTCGACCGACGACGTCCGCATCGCGCTGGAGATCAAGCGGGACGCCGACGAGCGGATGGTCATGGCGTACCTGTTCAGGCACACGCCCCTGCAGACGAGCT
This sequence comes from Vicinamibacterales bacterium, assembly GCA_965207615.1. GTDB lineage: Bacteria > Acidobacteriota > Vicinamibacteria > Vicinamibacterales > UBA8438 > JAJEEA01. The sequence goes on along the minus strand of CBDBMZ010000003.1, from coordinate 7,005,559 downwards.
TCGCCGTCAACCTGACCTGCCTCGTGCCGACCGAGCAGCCGGAGGTGGGCCGGCCCCAGCGCCTCGACCTGCACGAGGCCCTCTCCTACTTCCTGCAGTTCCGGCTCGACGTGGTGACCCGGCGGCTGGAGCACGAGCTGCGGGCCCTCGAGCGCCGCATCCACATCCTCGAGGGATTCGAGACGGTGTTCGACGCGCTCGACGAGGTGCTGCGCATCGTGCGGAGGTCCGACGGCAAGGCGGACGCGGCCCGCCGCATCATGCGGCGCTTCGAGCTCGACGCCGAGCAGACCGACGCGATCCTCGAGCTGAAGGTGTACCGGCTGGCGCGCCTCGAGATCATCGTCATCCGCGAGGAGCTGGCCGGGAAGCGGCATCGGGCGCGCGAGATCGCGGCCCTGCTCGGCGACGAGCCGCAGCGCTGGTCGCTGGTGCGGGACGAGATCGTCGCGATACGCGGGGCCTACGGCGACGCCGACCCCCGCCGGACGCTCATCGAGAGCGCCGGCGAGGAAACCGAGTACACCGCCGACGACTTCATCGTCGCCGAGGACGCCATCGTCCTCGTCACCGCCGACGGCTGGATCAAGCGCCAGAAGGAGGTGCGCGACGTCGCCGCCACCCGGCTCCGGGAGGGCGACGCCCTGCTCGCCGCCCTCGCCGGCAGCACCCGCGCCACCGTCGTCTTCTTCAGCAACTTCGGCGCCGCCTACACCGCGCGCATCGTCGACGTCCCCGCCACCACCGGCCACGGCGAGCCCGTCCAGCGGCTGTTCAAGCTCAAGGACGGAGAGCGCGTCGTCGCCGCGATGAGCCTCGACGAAAGGGCGGCGCCGGGCATCGCGGCGGCGGGCGAGGGCGACATCCCGCCCCTGCACGCGGTCGCGGTGACGAGCGACGGCTACGGCCTGCGCTTCGGCCTCGAGCCGTTCCGGGAGCCGAGCACCCGGGCGGGGCGGCGGTTCGCCCGCCCCGCCGCGGGGGCCGAGGTGGTCCGGGTGGCGCCCACCACCGGGGCCGAGACGATCATCGCGGTGACCGCGCGGGCGCGGGCCATGCTGTGCCCGGTCCGGGAGATCAACTTCCTGTCGGGCCCGGGCAAGGGCGTGATCCTGATCAAGCTGGCCAAGGGCGCGGACCGGGTGCTGGGCTTCGTCGCCTCGAAGGGCGACCGCGACCTGCTGACGGTGGAGACGAGCCGGGGGGCGGCCCAGACCGTGAGCACCGCGAAGTACGGGGTGTCGAACCGGGGCGGCAAGGGGCGCGAGCTGCTGCAGCGCGGGAAGTTCACGCGGGTGATCCCGCCGCCGGTGACGGTTCCCGTGCTCGAGGACTGAGACCGGCCGGAAACGCCCGGCGGGGAATCACCGCGCCGGACCCGGGGTTCCGGGAATTGGGGTCCTCGACAGCGGCCCTCGTGGAGCCGGGAAGTACCCCGCCGGTCGCAGCCCCGACGGACATCGGCGTCGACGACGACCGCACACCGACCGACGATCCATGGCGAAGACCTACACCGCGAAGGACATCACCGTTCTGGAGGGCCTCGAGCCGGTCCGGCGCCGGCCCGGCATGTACATCGGCGGCGTCGGCCCCGCCGGGCTGCATCACCTCGTCTGGGAGATCATCGACAACGCCATCGACGAGGCGATGAACGGGCACGCCGCCCACATCGGCGTCACCCTGCACCCCGACCGGTCGTCGGTAACGGTGACCGACGACGGCCGCGGCATCCCCGTCGACACCCACGCGCCGACCGGGCGCGGCGCCCTCGAGGTGATACTCACCACCCTCCACGCCGGCGGCAAGTTCGAGCACCGGACGTACCGCACCGCGGGCGGGCTGCACGGGGTGGGGGCGAGCGTCGTCAACGCCCTGTCGAAGGAGCTCGTCGCCACCTCCACCCGCGACGGCGCGCGCTGGGAGCAGCGCTTCGCCCGGGGCCGGCCGGTCACCCCGCTGCGGCGGCTCGGCCCGGCGCGCGGCAGCGGCACCACGGTCTTCTTCCGGCCCGACGCCACCATCTTCCCGTCCACGGCCTTCGATGCCGACGTCATCGCCGAGCGGCTGAAGGTCGCCAGCTACCTCCACCGGGGGGTGGCCGTCACCTTCTCCGACGAGGCGGCGGGAAGGACCCACCGCTTCCATCACGAGGACGGGCTGGCCGACTACGCGCGGCGGATCGTCGCCGACCGGCAGGCGGCGCCGGTGCACGAGGCGCCGTTCGGGCTCAGCCGCGACCACGACGCGGGCGGCGCCCGCATCGACCTCGTGCTGCAGTGGACCGAGGCCACCGACGAGCACCTGCGCAGCTACGTCAACGGCATCCCCACCGGCTCGGGGGGGACCCACGAGAACGGGCTGCGGGCCGGCATCGGCAAGGCCATCCGCAACTTCATCGAGACCCACGGCCTCACCCCGAAGGGGGTCGCGCTCACCACCGACGACATCCGCGAGGGCCTCGTCGGGGTGCTCAGCGTCTTCGTCCCCGACCCGCAGTTCCAGGGGCAGACCAAGGACCGGCTGAACAACCCGGAGCTGACCTCGATGGTCGACGGGCTCGTGCGCCCCGCCCTCGAGCACTGGCTGAACCACAACATCAGCGTCGCCGAGTCGATCGTGGCGCGCATCATCCTCGCGGCGCGGGCCCGCGCCGCGAGCCGGGCCGCCCAGCAGGCGGTGTCGCGCAAGAGCGCCACCTCGAACCGGCTCAACCTGCCCGGCAAGCTGAGCGACTGCACGTCGCCGGGCAAGGCCGGGAGCGAGCTCTTCGTGGTCGAGGGCGACTCTGCCGGCGGCTCCGCCAAGCAGGGGCGCGACCGCGCCCGCCAGGCGATACTTCCGCTGCGCGGGAAGGTCCTCAACGTCGAGAGCGCGCCCCTCGCCAAGGTCCTCGAGAACAAGGAGCTCTCGGACCTCGTGACCGCCCTCGGCTGCGGCTTCGGAAAGACGTTCGACCTCGGCCGGCTCCGCTACGACCGCGTCATCATCCTCGCCGACGCCGACGCCGACGGCAACCACATCGCCACCCTGCTCCTCACGTTCCTCTACCGGCACCTGCCCAGGCTGATCACGAGCGGCAGGGTGTTTCTGGCCCAGCCGCCGCTCTACCGCATCGACGCCGGCAAGCAGACGCACTGGGCCCTCGACGACCGGCAGCTCGACACGACGCTGGCCGCCGTCGCCAAGGGCAACGGGCGGGTCCGGCCCGAGGTCACCCGCTTCAAGGGCCTCGGCGAGATGATGCCGAAGGTGCTGTGGGAGACGACGCTGAACCCCAAGACGCGGCGGCTCCTGCGGGTCGAGGTCGCCGACCAGATACGGACCGACCGCGTCATCGCCGACCTGATGGGGCGCGACGCCTCGGCCCGGTTCCGGTTCATCATGGACCGGGCCGAGGACGCGGACGGCCTGGACGTGTGACCCTGCCGCGAAGGGCGTCCCGAGATCCTCGGCGGTTCCTCCGACGGTCCGTGACTCGACGCCCCGTTCAGGCTCATGTGTCGTTGAAACGCCCCCCTCGGGCTCGCGTGGCATCGGAGGAAACGTCCGGTGGCACCGGGCCGCCCGTGGCTGATACGATAGAAGATTGGTGGGCGGAGGGGCCCGCCGTTTCGAACCGCGCTCCCCGGCCGACCACGGCTCGACGCACTGGAGAGAGATCGCCGATGCGCTGTGCAACCCACCTGGTTCGGATGCTCCCGCTCGTTCTCCTGCTGGTTCTCCCGCTGGCGCCCGTCGGGACTGCGGCCCAGTCCGCCGGCGACACGGCGGGCGCGGCCCCGGCCGACGCGTGGCCGCAGTTCCGGGGCACCCCGTCCCTGAGCGGCGTGTCCGAGGCCGCGCTGCCGGCCGAGCTGACGCTGCAGTGGACCTACCAGGCGGACGACATCATCGACTCGTCGGCGGCCATCGCGGACGGCGCCGTCTACGTCGGCAGCTACTCGGGCAACCTCATCGCCCTCGACCTCGAGACCGGCGAGGAGCGCTGGAAGTACTCGACCGGCAACATGGGCATCGGCGAGTCGTCGCCCGCCGTGGCCGGCGGCCTCGTGTTCATCGGCGACCTCGGGGGCGTGTTCCACGCCGTCGACGCCGCGACCGGCGAGGCCCGCTGGACCTTCGAGACCCTCGGCGAGATCAAGTCGTCGCCGGTCGTCGTCGGCGACCGCGTGCTCATCGGCTCGTACGACGGCTTCCTCTACGCCCTCGACGTCGCTGACGGCGCGCTGGTCTGGCAGTACGAGACGCTCAACTACGTCCACGCCACCCCCGCGGTGTGGGACGGCGTCGCCTACTTCGGCGGGTGCGACGAGGTGTTCCACGGGGTCCGCATCAGCGACGGCACCGAGATGGTCAGCCTGCCGGCGGGCGCCTACACCATCTCCTCCCCCGTGATCGACGACGGGCAGGTCTTCTTCGGCACCTACGACAACGAGGTCATCGGCATCGACCTCGAGACGCAGTCGCTGATCTGGCGCTACGAGCATCCGCGGCGGCACTTCCCGTACTACTCGTCGGCGCTGGCGACCCGGAACACCATCGTGGTCGGGGGGCGCGACAAGATGGTCCACGCCATCGACCAGCGGACCGGCGAGGCGCGGTGGACGTTCACGACCCGTGCGCGGGTCGACTCGTCGCCGGCCGCGAGCGGCGACCGCGTCTACGCGGGGTCGAGCGACGGCCGGCTCTACGTGCTGGACCTCGAGACCGGCGAGAAGCTCTGGGAGTTCGACACCGCCGCCCCCCTCGTGGCGTCGCCGGCCATCGCCGAGGGCCGGCTCGTCATCGGGTCCGAGGACGGCGTGCTGTACTGCTTCGGGTGAACCCGCGCGCGCCCGACCGGCTCGCTCCTGCCGGCCGCGCTCCGACACCGCGTCCTCGGCCGGTGCGGTTTCCGGAGACGAGCAGATTGCGGCCGACGCGGCAATGAACCATCCAGGAGCCCGCGCCGGAAGAGCGCGGCAAGCTCCCGGATGGTCTGGTTGGCCAGGCGGAACCAGGAGCGACGGTCGAGGGCCAGGAGTCTGCGACGTAGAACGGCGCGTACTCCCGGAGGGTTGGTTGGGCGCCCAGCGGAGCCGAGGGCGACGATGGGCGGGCTTGGGTGCGGATGACCGAGACAACGCAGACGGCGGCGCCGGAGCAGACGGAGGTCGGCAGCTACTTCGTCGCCAACTATCCTCCGTTCTCGACGTGGAGCCACGAGGCGGTGACCGCCGACGCCCTGCCGGCGCTGGCCGGGCCCGCGGCCGAGGTCCCCCTCGGGCTCTATTTGCACATCCCGTTCTGCCGGAAGCGCTGCCACTTCTGCTACTACCGCGTGTACACCGGCAAGAACGCCAACGAGGTGGCCGAGTACCTCGATCTGCTGGGCCGGGAGTGGGAGCTCTACGCCACCCAGCCCGCCATCGCCGGGCGTCCCCTGCGGTTCGTGTACTTCGGGGGCGGCACGCCGTCGTTCCTGTCGGTGCGGCAGCTCCGCGGGCTCGTCGACCGGCTGTCGGCGGTGACGCCGTGGACGGGGGCCGAGGAGATCACCTTCGAGTGCGAGCCGGGCACCCTCACCGAGTCGAAGCTGGCCCAGATCCGCGAGCTGGGGGTCACCCGCCTCAGCCTCGGCATCGAGCACTACGACGACCGCATCCTCGAGCTGAACGGCCGCGCCCACCGCTCGGCCGAGGTGTTCCGGGCCTACCGCTTCGCGCAGAGCCTGGGCTTCCCCCAGATCAACATCGACCTCATTGCGGGCATGCTGGGCGACGACGACGCGAAGTGGCGGGCGGCGGTCGAGCAGACCATCGAGCTCGACCCCGACAGCGTCACCATCTACCAGATGGAGCTGCCCTACAACACCACGATCAGCCACGACCTGCTCGAGAAGACCGGGCAGTTCACGGAGACGGTGGCGGGCTGGCCGACGAAGCGGCGCTGGGTCGACGAGGCGTTCGCGGCGCTCGAGGACGCCGGCTACACCGTGGGCAGCGCCTACACCGCGGTCAAGAACCCCGCCGCGACCCGCTTCGTCTACCGCGACCAGCTCTGGCGGGGCGCCGACCTCGCGCCGCTCGGGGTCGCCTCGTTCGGGCACGTCAACGGCGTCCACATGCAGAACCACGACAAGTGGGGCCCCTACGCGGCCGCGATCGGACGGGGCGAGATTCCCCTGAACCGCGCCTATCGGCCGACGGCCGAGGAGCGGCTCATTCGCGAGTTCGTGCTCCAGCTCAAGCTCGGCTCGGTGCGGCCGGAGTACTTCCGGGCCAAGTACGACGTGCCGGTGCTGGAGCGGTTCGCCGGGCCGCTCGCGGCGCTGCGCGACGACGGCTACCTGACGGCGGCCGACGAGGACCGCATCGCCCTGACCCGCGACGGGCTGCTCCGGGTCGACAGCCTGCTGCCGCGCTTCTTCCTTCCCGAGCATGTCAACCTCAGGTACACCTGACCGGACCGCGCCCGATTCGCCGTACGACGCCATCGTGATTGGCGGCGGGCCGGCGGGGGCGACCACCGCGACGGTCCTCGCCCAGCACGGGCGGCGAGTGCTGCTGCTCGAGCGCGAGGCGTTTCCCCGGTACCACATCGGCGAGTCGCTGATGCCCTGGACCTGGTTCACCTTCGAGCGCCTCGGCGTGCTCGACTGGCTGAAGCGGTCGGGCAGCCCCCTGAAGCACAGCGTGCAGTTCGTGTCGACGAACGGCAAGGTGTCGCAGCCGTTCTACTTCTTCCAGACGATCGAGCACGAGTGCGCGAGCACGTGGCAGATCCTGCGGTCGGACTTCGACGCCATGATGCTGGGGAACGCGGCCGAGAAGGGGGCGGAGGTCCGCCAGGGGGCAACGGTTCGCGAGGTCCTGATGGAGGACGGCCGGGCCGTCGGCGTGCGCGCCGCCCTCGCCGGCGGCGGGACCGCGACGTGGCGGGCCCGGGTCGTCGTCGACGCCACCGGGCGAGACGCCCTGCTCGCGAGCCGGCTGGGCTGGAAGCGACGCGACCCCGACCTGAACAAGATCGCCATCTTCACCTACTTCACGGGCGCCCTCCGCGACCCCGGGTTGGACGAGGGGGCCACCACCGTCGCCTACATCCCCGACAAGGGCTGGTTCTGGTACATACCTCTCGTGGACGACACGGTCAGCGTCGGCGTCGTCGCCGAGCGCGACTACCTTTATCGGGACACGCGCGACCCGGAGGCCATCTTCTGGCGTGAGGCGGCCGACTGCAAGTGGATCCGCGAGCACCTCGAGCCCGGCGCGCACCGGGGGCCGGTGCGGGTCACCGGCGAGTTCAGCTACCGGTCCACCGCCGCCGGCGGCGACGGCTTCTGCCTGGTGGGCGACGCCTTCGCATTCCTCGATCCGGTCTTCTCGTCGGGGGTCTTCGTGGCCCTCAAGAGCGGCGAGCTCGCGGCCGACGCGATCCACGCCGCCCTCGACCGCGGCGAGGACGTCACCGCCGCGACCTTCGACGACTACGCCCGGGACATCCGCTACGCGCTCGACAGCTTTCGCAAGATCGTCATCGCGTTCTACGACCGGACGTTCAACTTCGGCGAGTTCATCGGGGCCTATCCCGACCTGCAGCCGCGGCTCGTCGACCTCCTCGTGGGCAACGTGTCGCGGGACCTCGAGCCGCTCTTCGAGGCGCTGGCGGAGTACACGAGGGAGCGGCACCGGCAGCCGGCGGCGGGGCTGACGTAGCCGGCCCCGCTTCCGGCCCGCACCCCGGCCCGAACGCCCACGCCGTCCAGGACCCACCGTGATCAGCGAGTTCCGCCTCACCCGGCGCGTGCAGTTCCACGAGACCGACGCCGCCGGCATCGTTCACTTCAGTTGCTTCTTCCGCTACATGGAGGAGGCCGAGCACGGACTGTGGCGGGCGGCGGGCCTGAGCATCGCCCCGCCCGACGCCCGCGTCGGGTTCCCGCGCGTCGCCGCGAGCTTCGAGTTCCTGCGGCCGCTCCGGTTCGAGGACGAATTCGAGGTCCTCCTGGAGGTGACCAGGAAGTCGGCGAAGAGCCTCTCCTACCGAGCGACGGTCACCAAGGACGGCGACGTCGCGGCCCGCGGCACGCTCGCCGTCGCCTGCGTCACCAAGGCGCCGGGAGGGGCGTTGCGCAGCACGTCCATGCCCGCGGACATCGCGTCCCGGTTCGCGGTGGCGCCCGCGGCGCGGCCCGCGGCCGAGGAAGCCGGTCCATGACGGGCGCGGCGCCGGCGGCGCCGGACGTCGAGCGCCTGCCCCGCACGGCCCTGATAGAGCGGCAGGGTCGGCGCCTCTCGACACTCCTGACCGCGATCGACGGGCGGAACCCCTTCTATACGCGCAAGCTCGCCGACGCCGGGGTGGACGCGGCGGCGTTCCGCTTCCCTGACGACCTCGCCGCCCTGCCGTTCACGACGCGGCAGGAGCTGGCCGCCGACCAGGAGGCGGATCCGCCATGGGGCACCGCCCGCACCGAGCCGCTCGACCGCTACACGCGGTACCACCAGACGTCGTCAACGACAGGACGTCCCCTCCGGTGGCTGGACACCGACGCAAGCTGGCAGTGGATCGTCGACTGCTGGAGGGCGGTGTACAGGGCGGCGCGGGTCACCGCCGCCGATCGCATCCTCTTCCCGTTCGGATTCGGGCCGTTCATCGGCTTCTGGGCGGGGTTCGACGCCGCCGCGCAGCTTGGGGCGCTGTGCGTCCCCGGCGGTGCGATGTCGAGCGAGAGCCGGCTCCGGCTGCTCGACGCGGTGCGGCCCACGGTGGTCTGCTGCACGCCCACCTACGCGCTCAGGCTGGTGGAGGTGGCGCGGGCGAGCGGACTCGTCGACCTGGCGGAGGGACCGGTGCGGACCGTCATCGTCGCGGGCGAGCCCGGCGGCCACGTCCCCGCCACCCGCGAGCGGATCGAGACCGCGTGGGGGGCCCGCGTCATCGACCACCACGGCTTGACCGAGGTCGGACCGATGAGCTTCGAGTGCCGGGAGGCGACCGATGCGCTGCACCTGAACGAGAGCGAGTTCGTCTGCGAGGTGATCGACCCGGCGAGCGGCGAGCCGGTCCCCCCCGGCGAGGCGGGCGAGCTGGTGGTCACGAACCTCGGCCGCGCCTCGAGCCCGGTCATCCGCTACCGCACCGGCGACATCGTGCGGGTGCGGGAAGAAACCTGCGTCTGCGGCCGGACCCTGGCGCGCGCCGTCGGCGGCATCCTGTCGCGGTCGGACGACATGGTCTGGGTGCGGGGCGTCAACGTGTATCCGACCGCGGTCGAGGCGGTGATTCGCCGGTTCCCCGAGGTCGTGGAGTACCGTTGCACGGTGTCGACCCGAAGTGCGCGCACGGATCTGGCGGTGGAGGTCGAGCTGCAGGGGAACGCGGCCGACACCGGGGCGGCGGACGCGGTGGGCACGGCCCTGCACGAGGCGCTGGGCCTGACCGTGCCCGTACAGATCGTGGCCGCGGACACCCTGCCCCGGTTCGAGCTCAAGGCGCGGCGCTTCGTGGTGGACGGACGGGCGCCGGGAACGACGAACACAGGAGCACGGCAATGAGCGAGGTCAAGCTGTCGCGGATCGCCAACATCATGCTGGGCACGACCGATCTGGCGCGATCGGTGGCTTTCTACCACGAGACCCTGGGGCTGGACATCCGGTTCGAGTCGCCGGGCTTCGCCTTCCTCGACGGCGGCGGCGTGACCCTCGCCCTCAGCGAGGCCCACGCGCGGCTCGCCGACCCGGTGGCGGGGGGAACGGAGATCGTGTTCGGGGTCGAGGACGTGACCGCCGCGCATGTCGCGTTGATGGCACGGGGGGTCGAGTTCCTCAGCGAGCCCCGCAACGTCACCGGCGACCAGTGGGCGGCCAACTTCCGCGATCCGGACGGGCACCTGCTGTCGGTGTTCGGCCCGCGAACCTCGGGATCCTAGCCCGCCAATCGTCGCCTGCGGCTCCGCTTGGCGCCCAACCAACCCTCCCAGGAGTCTGCACCGTTCCACGGCGCAGACGCCTGGCCCCGCCAATCGTCGCCTACGGCTCCGCTTGGCGCCCAACCAACCCTCCCAGGAGTCTGCACCGTTCCACGGCGCAGACGCCTGGGCACGGCGGCGATGTCCGGGCTATAGTGACAGCGATGGACACGCGCATCTCGCGGCGCCAGTTGCTGAACGCGGTCGGCGCGGCCGGCGGGGCGGCGGCCGTGCACGCCGCGGCCACCGCGCTGGGGTTGCTGCCGGCGGTGGCCCGGGCCGGCCAGCTCGTCCTCCGCCCCGCCGGGGGCCGGCCGCGGCACGTCGTCGTCATCGGCGCCGGCATCGCCGGACTGACCGCGGCCTACGAGCTCCGCCGGGCGGGGCACCGCTGCACGGTCCTCGAGGCCTCGCATCGTCCCGGGGGGCGCAACCTCACCCTGCGGCGCGGCGATATCGTCGACGAGCTGGGCGCCCGGCAGGTCTGCGAGTTCGACGACCACCCCGATCTCTACTTCAACGCCGGCCCGGCCCGGGTCCCCGGCACCCACGCGAACCTCCTGCGCTACTGCCGCGAGCTCGACGTTCCCCTCGAGATCTTCGTCAACGAGAACCGCAACGCGTGGGTCCAGGACGACGCGGCCTTCGGCGGCCGGCCCATCCGCAACCGCGAGTACATCACCGACGCCCGCGGCTTCCTGGCCGAGCTCCTGGCGAAATCGGTCGACTTGCGGACCCTCGACGCCGGTCTCGACGCCGACGACCACGAGCGGCTGCGCGAGTTCCTGCGCGGGTACGGCGACCTCGACGAGACCTTCGCCTACCACGGCTCGGACCGCGCCGGTTACGCGAGCGGCGGCATGACCTCGCCCGGCGTCAAGAAGCCGGTGCGCGGCTTTCCGGAGTTGCTCGACGCCAACTTCTGGCGCGAGTACATGCACTGGGGCGAGCTGGCGGACCAGGCCGCCCCCATGCTGCAGCCGGTCGGCGGCATGGACCGCATCGTCGACGGCTTCATGCGCCAGGTGGGCGACGCGATCGAGTTGCGCGCGGCGGTGCGCGAGATCCGGCTCGCCGAGGCCGGGGTGGAGGTGGCGTACACCGGCCCCCGCGGCGAAGTACGGGCGGTGCAGGCCGACTACTGCCTGAACAGCATGCCCGCCCATCTCGTGGTGGGGCTGCGGCACAACTTCCCCGCGCGCTACGTGCGGGCGCTCTCCGCCCCCGGCCGCGGCAAGCTGTTCAAGCTGGCGTTCCAGGCGAAGCGCCGCTTCTGGGAGGACGAGCACGTCTACGGCGGCATCTCCTGGACCAACCAGGACATCACCCAGATCTGGTACCCGCCGCACGGCATCCACGGCGACAGCGGGGTCATCCTCGGCGCCTACGCCTTCGAGGACGACCCCGGCGGGCGTCTCACGATGCTGTCGCCGGCCGACCGCATCGAGGCGGCGCTGGCCCAGGGTGAGAGGGTCCACCCCGACTACCGGCAGCTCGTCGAGCGGGGCGTCAGCGTCGCCTGGCACCGCATGAACCACACGCTCGGCTGCTCGACCCGGTGGACCGACGAGGCGCGGCGGGACCACTTCGAGACGCTGCAGAACCCTGCCGGGCGGCACTACATGGTGGGCGATCAGATCAGCTATCACCCCGGCTGGCAAGAGGGTGCCATCCAGTCGGCCTACCACGCCCTGCGGGACATCGACGAGCGCGAGCGGGAGGCGGGGGCCGCCGGTTGACGGGCGGGCCGCCCGGAGGGCCGCCAGAGCCATGAAGCAGCTTCTTCGATCGTGTGCGCCCGTTCGATGGTCGGCGCCTATTCCATGGTCGGCGCTCGTTCGATGGTCGGCGTTCGCCGGCGCGACCCTCATGACCGTCGGCTCGGGACGGGCCGCGGCGCAGTTGTCGGACGCCTCGCCGTCCGCGCCCCGGGCCCTGTACGTGGCCGCCTGTGCGTCCTGCCACGGCGCCGACGCCCGAGGCAATCCACGTATCGACGCGCCGGTGCTGGCGGGGCTGAGCGCGGCGTATCTGGAACGCCAGATCCACGGCTTCCGCCAGGGCTACCGGGGCGGCCACCCCGACGACCTGGAGGGTCGGGAGATGCGCCCCATGACCGATGGGTTCGCCGATGCGGACCTCGCGGCGCTCGCGGGGTGGCTGGCGTCGCTGCCCCTCCCGGCGCCGGCCGGCGCGGCGACGGGTGGCGTGGAAGCGGCGGCCGGCGAAGCCTCGCCGCAGGGCGACCCGTCGCGCGGCGGAACGCTCTACGCCGCTTGCGCCGTCTGCCACGGGCGGTCCGGGGAGGGCAACGACGCCCTCGGGGCGCCCCGGCTCGCGGGCCAGGCGAGCTGGTACACCGCGCGGCAGCTCCGCAAGTTCATCGACGGCGTGCGGGGCTCGCATCCCGACGATACGTCCGGCGCCTCCATGCGCACGAGCGTGGCGGACCTGGAGCCCGGCGATGTAGCCGACGTCGTAGCATGGATCGAGACGCTGGCGGCGAACTGACGTGCCGCTCGATCGGGGCCGAACGCGCCCCGGGCGGCGCGGTGGTGGAGCGGTAGGAGATGGCGGGCCGGCCCGGCCCGCCGGTGGCGAAGGGAGTTCCGGTCCGGTCGCCTCGGGCAGGAGAGGAGGACGCACTTGTCGACCCACATCGAGCATCGCATGACGTTCATGGAACGATCGAACTCCCGGGGAGAGGGTCCGTGGACCCGGATCAGGCGTTGGGGTCGAAGGTCGCTGGCCGTGGGCGTGATGCTCTTTCTGAGCGCCGGATCCGCGGGCGCGCAGTTCCTCGAGGCGTTCGAGGAGCGACTGTGGGGTATCCAGGCCTCCTTCACCCCGACGTGGAACTCCATGGAGCAGTACCGGCGCGTGCTCGGCGCCGACGAGGTGAGGGACCTGGCAGGCTCCGAATGGTCCGTCGGGTTCGTGCGGGGCCGCATGTCCGGGGGGCACTTCGGCGTGTCGATGGTCCGCCAGCGCATGACCGGCGGGACGATCTGCTTCTCCGGCGAGTGCGTCGAGGCGAGCGAGGCGACACAACTGCAGGGCATCGAAGGCAACTGGTTCCTGGCGCCCGGCAGCCCGTTCGCGGGCGACCGCGTGCAGGTCGGCGCCAACGTGGGGCTCGGGGCCGGCTGGTACCAGGGCACGGTCCGCACTCCCGAGGGGGACGCGGACGCCGCGGACTGGCTGAGCTTCCAGGGCCGCGAGAGCATTCCCGTGCTGATGCTGCGGGCGGAGTTCGCGGTCGCGGTGAGAGTGGCGGGGGGGCTGAAGGTGATCGGCCAGAGCGGGTACGGCCTGCCCGGCAAGCGCCGCTTCGTTGTCAACGTGGCGTTCTTCCCCCTGGGCGGCCGCTAGCGGACCGTCCCCGAGAAGGACCTGCCCATGTCGCGGGTGTTTCAGCCAGCATTCGCCGGCGAGAATCGGCGACAGGGCGGCAAGTCGACCCTGGGACGGTCCACCGGTGTCGTTCGCTTGCCGGTCGGGTTCCGCGCCTCGCGCCTTCGGGGTCGCAGGAGGCGGCCGCCAGACTGCCGCTTCAGGAGCCCATACATGCGGGAACGAGGACCGATGAAGCGCGCGACCATCGCAGCCATCGCCTTCGTCGTTCGTCTCGCAGCGCCGGCGGACGGCCCCGCCCAGTCCCTGTGGTTCGATCTGACCGTCCCCGGATCGATCGAGGAGATGCTGGGGACCACGAACCGGTCGCTGGAGGGGCCCCACCTGCTGCGCCGGCTGATCGACGTCTTCCACGACGGAACGGGCACCATCGCCAACCCCGCCCAGGCGGCGGGGGCGTTTCGCGACTGTCTCGGCGACGTGCAGCGGCTGCGCGACCGCTGGCGCACGGTCGAGCAGGCAGTGGGCGAGGTGAGCCTGTCCGCGGCGGCCCATGCCGACGGACGGAGGACGCTGGAGCGGTTCCTCGATCTGTTCGGCCTGAGTCTCACCGGCGGCGCCGACCCCCAGGTGGCCTCGGGCCGCGAGGACGGACGCCGCGGAGGGGCCGAGGAGACGGCCGATGAGGAGCGGCGGGTCGTCTGCGGCGTCGGCGACGGCTGGGGAGCGGCCGAGATCGCGCGGAGCCTGAACGCGGGCGAGACAATCGCCTGGGACGTGCCGCATTTCGAGGTGTCGTTGCCCCTGTCACCGCGGGTCTGGCTGCAGGTGCTGTACGGCGACGATGCCGCCGGCGCAGCAGCCGAGCACGCGGCCGAGCTGGCCGCCGACCTCGTGGGACGGCTGGTGACGAACCCGCGTGCGGCCAGGTTCTACGCCGGCCTGTCCGCGCTGGACGATGCGACCCTGGCGTGGTTGCAGGCGAACCCGCGGGTCCTGGCGCGCCTCGCCGACGAGCATCTGACGGCGTTCGCCCAGTACGGCGGGGGCCTGCGCGTGCGCGACGGCGCGGTGCAGGCGCCCGGCGGCGCCGCCTTCTGGGAGGCGCTCGTCGGCGTCCCCGTCACCGAGCCCGAACGCTTCGTCGACCGCTTGTTCGCCTCCGAGCAAGCTGCCAACGCCTACGACCTGGTGGCGCGGCTGCCGGAGGCGTCGCGGCGGTTCGTGACCGGCGCGGGACAGCCCGAGGCCCGCGATTGGCGCCGTGGCCTGGCCCTGCTCGGGCGCGTCATCGAGACGCTGCCGCTGCCCGACCCGCGGTTCGCGGAACGCGCCGACGCCCGGGACCCCAGTCGGGTGTTTACGCCGAGACCGGGCCTCCGGTCCGGAGACCGTCTGAACGAGAACATCTGCAACCTGCCGGACGACGAGGCGACGGTTCTCACGTGGCTTGACGTCGAGAATTCCGCCCTGACGGTGTCCGGCGTCAAGGTCGAGCTTCCCGGAGGGCCGTGGACTGCGTGTGGTCCACTCTATTGCACCCGCGGGCACCAGAACGAGATGGACGCGATCGAGCGAACGGTTGGTCGCGGAGAAGCCGAATACGTCTGTCAGGTCGAAACCCGGATTATCCTGAATCCGGCGGGGCTTCCACTTTCGGACTTCGGCGGTACGCAGGTGCCCGCGAGGCTGCACCGGCTCGGCTTTCCGCTACAAGGCCCACTCGACGACCCACGGCGATTCATCGCGCGATGAGCACCTTGCGGGCAGGAGTCGAGTTCGGGCGCGACGTGATCAATCGAGGGACGCAGAGGCTGCCTGATGCGAAGCGTGGTCACTGCGACCTCGTTGGCGGCGACGAATCGAACTTGAGAGAGGTGGCATCAGTCCGCCTTGGCGAGCCCGCCTGACGTGACCCGGATTCGAGAAGCCCCGAAGGGCCGTGCTGCGTGCCTGTGAGAAGACTGCTCGTCGCGTCTCTGGTCGCCAGTACCCTCGTATCGGCGGCCGCCACCGTCTTCGCGCAGGCAGCCGATCCGCTACGGCCGCTCGATCCGGCGACGGTGCTACGCGCCCTGGCCTTCGACGAGTCGGGTAGGCTCGCCGGCCCCGCCGCGCGCGACTTCTGGGAACGCGTGTTCCGCAACGACCGCGTTCCCGAAGACCCCCGCCGAGAGCTTGGCCGCGTCGACCCCGCTCCCCTCGTCGACGCCGCCTACGTCCTCGCCGCGACCTGCACGGGCCCGCCCGCGGCGGGCCGAGCCCGGCTGCGCGCCCTCGCCTTCGTGCAGCGGGTCGCGCCGGCCGGCGGCGAAGCGGACCTGCCGGCGCTGCTCGTAGCGGCGCGGGCGGTCATGCGCTACCCCATGCTGATGCTGTCGGTGGAGCGCATGGGCATCGACGACCTCGAAGTCCACGTGGCGCTGGCGCGCGCCGCCCGCGGCTTCGAGCGGGTCGTGAACCCCCTGCGGCTCCGGCGCGCCCTGTCGCAGTTCCAGGGGGCGATGGCGCTGGTCGAGCGCGCTCGGATGGTGGGCCGCCTGCCGCGGGACGCGGCGGGTTCGGCGCTGCTGGCCCTCGCGTCGGTCCCCCTGTCCCGCGACGGCTTCGACGGTGCGATGGCCGACTGGCTCGCCCGCGATCTGCTGCCCCGCCTGGACGTGCCGGTGACGCCGTCGCTCACCGGCGCCACGATGGACCAGCGGCTGCTCGCGGCCCTCGCCGGCCCGCGCGACACCGAGCCGCCGGTCGTCGAATGGGAGGGGCTGAGGTATCGGTTCGACCGGCGCCTCGCCCAGTTCGAGCGCTACGTGCGGTCGCGCACGCAGTTGGGGGGCAACTCGCTCGACGCGGTGCTCGCCCTGTGGGAGACCGCCGACACGCTGGCGGCGGGAACCGTCGCCGTCGGCGACGTGCCGTCCCTCGTCGAGCGGCTGGAGACCTCGGCCACGGTCGTCCGGACGCCTCGGGTGGGGCTGCACGTGCCGAGCGCGCGGAGCGTCCCGTACGCGGAAGAAATCCAACCCCTCGTGGACGACCTGCGGGAGATCACGGACCGGGGACGCCTGCGCCGGCTGCCGGGCATCGCCGAGCGACTGCGCTACGTGGTGGACGTGCTGCTCGCCGACCTCCTGACGACCCTGCCCTATGTCGTTCATCTCGCGGACGCCTATGGCGCGGAGACCCTGGGGGCCGACGTCGCGGCGCGCCACGAGTTCGGCGTCCGCCTTGCGGACCCCGGCCACCGCGGCCAGGCCCCGTGGGCCGTGCCGCAGGGACGGGTTGGACCACCCGCCTCGTTCGACCGGATCGGCGAGCCGTGGACCGCCGCGCCCGGCGAGGACCGTTTCTCGACCGCGTGGCACGTCTACGGCTCGCTGCTCTCGCTCGATCTCGCGCTGGCCCCGCTGTACCTGCCCCGGTTCGCCGGGGTGATGCCCCCGGAGACCCCGGCCTTCCAGGCCGACGAGGAGGAGTACTTCGCGCAGGCGGTGGCCCTGTTCGACCCGGCCGCCGCGGACCGAGGGCAGGCGGCGGCCCTCGCCGACGCCATCCGGCGGGGCCGGGCGCGGGTGCGCCGGCTGACCGCCGGTAACGCGAGCCTCGCGGGGGTCGCCGACGCGGCGGGGCTCGATCAGGCGCGCCGCAACGATCTGGCCTGGATGCTGCGCCGCCGCCCCGGCGAGGTCGGCGGATTCTTCTCGCGGTCCGAGCTCCTGTGGCTGGGCCTGCGCCAGGGCGACGGGCCGCCCGGCCGCCCGCCGGCCGGCTGGGGAGCGCCCGCGGTATGGCCGGCGGGTTGCCTGTGCACGCGCATGCCGTTGCCGGACGCCGAGGACCTCTTCCGCGCGCCGGCCGCCCGCCTCGCGTCCCGCTTCGCCGACCTGCAACTCGCGCTGGCCGAGGCGGTGGACGACATGGCCCTTCCCGCCCCGATCGTCAGGGATCTGTTGCCGGTGGCGACGCGTGAGATGCTCGACGGCGTCCAGTTCACCCTCGGGGGACGCTTCGACGCCCTGGCGCGCTACATCCGCGAGCTGCCGCGGGCGCGCATCGAGGACTACGTGGCGGCCCTCGTCGGCCCGGGCCGCCCGTTGCGCCCGGTGGGCCCGGCCGGAGGACCGTAGAGGTGACGACATGAACGCTCGCGCCCGCACCGCGTGCGCCGCCGCGGCCCTCACCGTGATTGTGTGGCCGCCGAGCACGGAGACGTCCGTTGAGCTCCGGTTCGTCGAGGGCGAACCGACCGCGTCCACCCAGGCCGAGCCGGTGCTGACCATCGTGGAGCCCGACGACCAGAGCCAGCTCGCCGGCGTCGTGCGGCTGCGCGCCGACGTCGCCCCGGCGGACGAGGTCGAGGCGGTCGAGTTCTTCGTCGACGGGTCGCGGGTCTGCGTGGTCCCCGCCCCGCCGTTCGAGTGTGCCTGGGACGCGGGACGGCGGGCGGAGGCGCACGTGGTCCGCGTGGCGGCGCGCTTCGGCGGGGGGCGGCGGGTGGTGCGCAGCGTCCTCACCGCTGCCGGCCCCGTCGCGTTCTTCTCGACCGGGACCAGCGCGGTGCTCGTCCCGGTGGCGGTCCGCGATCGCCGCGGGCGCTTCGTCGACGGGCTGGCCCGCGACCACTTCGCCCTCTACGAGGACGGGGTCCGGCAGGAGCTCTCGTTCTTCGAATCGGCCGACATGGACCTGGTGCTGGCCGTCGATTTCAGCGCCAGCATGGGCTCGTCGATGCGGCTGCTTCGGAGCGCCGTCCGGCGGTTCCTCGGGGAGCTGCCGGGAGCCGCCCGTCTCAGCCTGCTGGCGTTCAACGACCGGGTCTTCGTCGTCGCCCGGCACGAACGGGACCGCGACAGGCTCCTGGCGACCGTGGACGACCTGCCGCGGCCGTACGGCGGGACCTCGCTGCTCGACGCGGTCGTTCACGCCCTCGAGATCCATGACGGCGACGTCGCGCACAAGGCGGTCGTGCTGTTCAGCGACGGCGACGAACGGGACAGCTTCACGAACTTCGCCACGGCCGAGCAGCGGATCCGGGCGAGCCGGGCGACCCTGTACGCCATCACCATGGGTCGGAGCCGGGCCGTCGAACGGGTGCGGGCGCAGTTGGGGTCGCTGGCGCGGATCAGCGGGGGCCAGTCGTTCCCCATCGCCCGCATCGACGATCTCGACGAGGTCCTGACGTACGTTCGAGAGGATCTCGAGAACCGCTACCTCCTCGGCTACGAACCCTCGAACCGCCTCTCGGACGGCACGTGGCGCAGCATCGAGGTCCGCACCGGAAACCGCCGCCACGCCGTGCAGGCCCGGGAAGGGTACCTGGCCTTGCCATCGTACTGAGCCGCCCGGCGCCCACCCTTGCCGCCGACGCAACGCTGGCCCGCCCATCGTCGCCTGCGGCTCCGCCGGGCGCTCCTGGCCCGACTTCGCGCGGCTGGAGTAGAATTCCACGCGGGCAGGGTTGGCTTCCCTCGGTCACACGCACGGACAAGCAGCGAGAAGCCCGGCGCACGACACGAACCGCGCGCCGGATCGAGAGGCAGGTTGCAGGCATGCGTCGAAACGGATGGGTGACAGTGGCACTGGCGTGCGCCCTGGCCGCGTCGTGCGGCGGGGGCGGCGGCGAAGGCGGGGACGCGGCGCCGGAGCGCGTCTTCCTGAGCATGGGCACGGCGCCGCCGGGGGGCGCCTTCTTCGTCGTCGGCAGCGCGCTGGCCGAGGTCCTGAACGAGTTCGGCGCCGGTTTCGGCTGGAACGCGACGGCGGAGGCCACCAGCGGGTCGCAGGAGAACATCCGGCGGCTCGACGGCGGCGAGCTCGATTTCGCGATGTCGAACGCCGCCATCACCTACTTCGCGGTCCGGGGCGGCGACGGTTGGGAGAAGGCCTATCCGATGCGGGCGGTGATGACCCTCGCCCCGAACGTGGCCCTGTTCATCAGTCCCGAGGGATCCGGCGTGGAAACCGTCGCGGACCTGCGCGGCGAGCGGGTGGGGGTGGGGCCGGCCGGGGCCGGGTTCGAGTACTTCGTGGGGCCCCTGCTCGGGGCGCACGGCCTGACCTACGACGATTTCTCGCCGCTGAACGCCACCCAGTCCGGCGCCGTCGACCTCATCGCGGACGGCTCGGCGGCGGCGGTCTTCGTGGGCGGGGCGGTGCCGACGGCGTCGATCACCCAGGCCTCGGCCTCGCAGGACATCCACTTCATCCCGTTCGACGAGGACGCCCGGGAACAGCTCGTCGACGAGTACCTGTTCTTCCGCCCCGCGACGATCCCCGCCGGCACCTACCGCGGGCAGGACGAGCCGTTCGAGGGGCTCGACGTGGGGTCGATGCACCTCATCACCTCGGCCGCCGTCAGCGACGACCTCGTCTACAACGTGACGAAGACCCTCTACGAGCAACGGGAGAGCGTGGTCGAGAAGCACGCCGCGGGCCGGGCCATCAACCCCGGCAACGTCGTGCGCGACACCGGGACCGAGTTCCATCCCGGCGCGATCCGCTTCTACCGGGAGATCGGGATCTGGCCCGGGGAGGAGTCGGCGCAGTAGGCGGCCTCGGCTCCCGCGGACCCCCCGAAGGACTTGACCGGACGGCCGCCGGCGACAACCGGGCCCGGCGTCTGCGCCGACGAACATCCGGGGTCCGGCGTCGGCGCCGGTGACCGTCGGGACCGAAGGGCACGCCGGCTCCACCGAGAGAACCATGACAGATACAACCGCGAGCCCGGCGACCGGGCTCGGCCCCGACGCCCTGCGGGAGACGGTCACCCGCGTGCTCGCGGTGGGGCTGTGCGTGTTCACCCTGATCCAGGTGAACTACCCGTTTCTGGCCCCCCAGCCCCAGCTCGCGATCTTCGCCCTGCTGGGGCTGGTCATCTGCTTCCTGAACGTCCCCGTCCACCCCAACCTGAAGAACCACCCGGCGGCGCGGGCGAGCGACCTCGTGCTGGCGGGGCTGGCCGTCGTCTGCTGCGGGTGGATCCTCGTCCAGAACGAGCCGTTCTTCCAAGGCCTGTGGCAGGGCGGCTCGAGCCTCGGCAACCGCGCCGGGTTCGAGACCGGGGCCGACATCGCGATCGGGGTCGTCGGCCTGCTGCTCGTCATCGAGGCGGCGCGCCGCTCCCTCGGGCTCGCCCTGCCGATCCTCTGCGGCCTGTTCCTGGTCTACGCGTACGTCGGCGCCGGCATGCCCGACTGGCTCTTCCCGCACCGCGGGTACTCCGTCGAGCGCATCGTCGCCCAGGCGTTCCTGCAGGCGCAGGGCACCTTCGGGGTCGCCCTGGGGGTGATGTTCACCTACGTCTTCCTGTTCGTCATCTTCGGCGCCTTCCTCTCGGCGAGCGGCGCGACGCTGTTCATCATCGACTTCGCGCAGGCGGTCTTCGGCCGCAGTCCGGGGGGACCCGCCAAGGTGGCGGTGCTCGCCAGCGGCCTGATGGGTTCGCTGTCCGGCAGCGCCGTCGCCAACACCGCGACCACCGGGTCGTTCACCATCCCGATGATGCGCAGCGCCGGGTTCAGGGCGACCACCGCGGCGGGCATCCAGGCCGCCGCGAGCTCCGGCGGGGCGCTGATGCCCCCGGTGATGGGGGCCGGCGCCTACATGATGCTGGAGATCGTCGATCCCCCGGTAACCTATCTCCAGATCATCCGGGCCGCGCTGATTCCGGCGATTCTCTACTACCTGTCGCTGCTGCTGATCACGCACTTCCAAGGGCGCAGCACGGCGCCCGTCGACCCCCAGGCCGGCACGGGGGAGGGGCCAACCACCTCCCCGCTGACCGAGTCGCGGCCCGAGGGCATCGTCTTCGCCACCGCCCTCGGCACCCTGATCGTCCTGCTGATCCTCGGCTACACGCCGTTCCGGGCGGTGACCGCGTCGCTGGTGGGCATCGTCGTCGTCGGGGCGTTCCACGAGCGCACCCGCCTGTCGGTCCAGGACGTCGTCAGGGCCTTCGTCAAGTCGGCGCGCGACGTCGTCTCCCTCGTCGCCGCCTCCGCGTCGGTGGGCATCATCATCGGCATCGTGACCCTGACCGGCATCGGCACCCGCCTGCCCGCGACCATCCTGCCCCTGGCCGAGCAGAGCCTGTTCCTGGCCCTCGTGCTCATCATGATCTCGTCGATCGTCCTCGGCATGGGCCTCCCGTCGGCCGTGTGCTACCTGCTGCTCGCGACCCTCATCGGGCCGGTGCTCGGCAACCTCGGGGTGGTGCCGCTCGCCGCCCACCTGTTCATCTTCTACTTCGGCATGATGTCCATGGTGACCCCGCCGGTCGCCCTCGCGGGCTACGCGGCGGCCTCCATCGCCGGCACCAACATCATGGCGACGAGCTTCGCCGCGTTCCGCTTCGCCCTCGTCGGGTTCACGCTGCCGTACATCTTCGTCTATCGGCCCGAGCTCCTCATGCTCACCCCGGCCGGCGAGACGGCCGGGGCCCTCGCGATGCTGGTTCCGGTGGCCATCGGCACCCTCGGGGTGCTGTGCTTCGCCTCGGGCATCACCGGACAGCTCCGGACGGCCCTGCCCCTGCCACTGCGGCTCGCCATGTTCGCGGCGGCCGCTCTGCTCCTCGCCCCCGGCCCGACCGTCGCGTTGGCGGGCCTGCCGGTGCCGGTGCTCGACGCGGCCGGCGTGGTCCTTTTCGGGGTGATCTTCGCGATGAACCGGGCGCGCTGAGACGGGCTCTTCGCCCGGCGACACCTGAGTAGCTCGATGTCCGAAGAGGCTCATTCCCGCCGGAGATCGTCGCCACGCCGTCTCGCCGGCTTGCAACTGCGCGGCTCGACATGGCGAAAGACCTGGATGGTCGGAATCCAGCCGCGCCCGCTACCGCCGGCGTAACGAACGCGGCGGCGTGTCGCAGAGGACGGCGTCGAGGGCTTTCTGACGACGTAGCGACGGTGCTCGCCGACGCCCTGAGAAGAGCATGGTCTTGTCGCAGCCCCGACGAGGGCTTCCGGTCTTGACATGGCCACGTGGCCACGGCTACAGGGTGCCATGGAGACAATGGCGGCGGGCCGGTTCAACTTGAAATCTCACGCTCGCGCCTCCTCCCGACGCGAACCGGCGACCCTCACCGTGACGACGTCGATGCCGTGGTACTTCCGGTGACGCACCGACGAGGCGTAATGCCGCAACAGTCGGAACGAGATCTCGGTCTCGCTCTCCTCCGGGGTCTCCGCGCGGTCCCCGAGATAGGTCAGCCGGTCTTCGATGTTCTCTTCCTCGAAGACCGCCAGGAACTCCAGCTCGACGGTCTCGCGGCCGGGTCGCGCAAGGAGAATCATGCGCGGCGGTTTTCCCGCGACGTCGTCCCCTCCAACCTGCAGCAGACACATCAACGCCTCCTCGCCGGCGGCGCGCAACCGCTCCACCGACGCGTGGCTCCACCGCAACCGGCCTCCAAGCTCGCGCAGGAGGGCGTCTATCGCCGGCAGGGCAGAGGTGTCGAGGTCTGCCTCCAATCGCCGGCGCCGCGAACCGGTGAGCTCCAGGAAAGCGGTCATCAGAATCGTCGTCAGCACCCCGACGGTCATGCCGTTGCCGAGCGAAGCGCTCCAGGTCTCACCCAGCACGCCTCTGAAGACGCTCCCGTCATCGAGCGCCACACCGAGAGCGAGCGCCACGCCCACGACGAGGCCCCTCGTCGGGTCGAGGCCGTCCTGCACGACCGTGCGAATCCCCTCCACGAAGAGCAGCCCCATGATGATCAGCAGGATTGCCCCCATGACGGCGCCGGGAACGGCGAGCAGCATGGCCGTCAGCTTGGGCAGGAACGCCAGCGCGAACAGAATGCCACCGATGGCATACCCGACGGTCCGCGCCGCGACTCCGGTGAGATTGATCAGCGACACGCTGGATGGGAGGTACACGATGACGGGCGGCGTCGCGGCGACTCCGGAGAGCAGAATCCCCACGCCGCTGGCGTTGAGCGCCCCCTGCACCAGGCGAAAATCGGTCGCATGCGGGCTGCGCGACGATGCCCGTTGAATGACGACGCCGTCGCTGCTGGTCTTGATCGCGGCGACGACGGCCACGATCACGAAGACCGGAAGGAGCGCCCAGAATTGCGCGTCCAATGTAACGTCCAGCCCCGGCCAGCCCGAGAGGTCGGGAAGGTCGAACCACGAAGCCGCGGTCACGGGCCTCACATCGTACAGCCCGAAGAACGAGGCGACGGCACTACCCGCCAGGATGCCACTGAGCGGCGCCCACAGCCGCCAGACGCCCGTAGCACGCAGCGCCATCGCAGTGGTGACCAGGAGAGTCACGCCGGCGACGATCAGAGACCCGGCGGCGGGCGTACCCCCGGATGCATCCGCGATCCTGCCGACGGCGATCGGCATGACCGTGACCGCTATCAACATCAGGGCGGTGCCGGACACGACGGGGGTGACCAACCGTCGCAGAAACGGCAGCCAGGCGGCCATGGCGAACTGGAACAGCGACGAAGCAACGATGAGGCTCGCCAGTGTCGCGAGCCCGGCTTCCGTCAGGGCGACGACCGAAATCGCGATGAAGTGGGGACCGGCGCCGGTCATGAGAACATGGCCGGCGCCGAACCGGCCGACGTGAGCGGCCTGGAGGGCGGTGGTGACCCCGGCGATGATCAATGCCGCGAAGACCGCCCAGGCAAGGTAGGAATCGTCCTCACCGGCGGCCCGGACGATGATGGTCACCATCAGGACCGTGTTGGCGAGGACGAGAACGACGCCCTGCATGGCGACGCCGAGCGTCACGAGGGGCGGGCACGGCTCATTCGGCTCGTATCGGATGCGCCGGTTGACGCGAGCCTTGCCCATATCGTCCAGGCGGCGGCCCGGCCAACGGGCCGACGCAACATGCAGGCGGTCGCACGCTCGTGCGCAACCGCCCCTGGTTGCGGGACCGTCCTGGCCCACTTTTCAACGACAAGACGGGGGCCGAACGGCGCAAAGAGAGTACTCCGGCGACGTCACAACGACGGCTTACCAGGGCCGACCGGGAAGGCCGTTGAAAGAGTCCCGCGCCGCGCTCGCGCCTCGACGACGCGCGCGGAGGCCCCTGGCCGGCGTCCTCGCCACCGGGCGGTCGACCAGCTAGATCCCTTCGACGATGGTCCCGTCCCGCGTGCACGCCCCGGCCGTCAGACGCAGGGACTCCTGGACCCTCGGATCCGCGGCAAACGCCTTCGCCGTCGCGAAATCGGCGAATCGGACGAGGACGTTGCGGCTTCGGCCTTCGCCGGTCGTGTGCTCGCAACGGCCGCCCCGGGCCAGGAGCTCGCCGCCGAAATCCTTCAGCGCCTCCACGGCCTGCCCGATGTGTTTCTCGTAGACCTCGGCGTCATGAACGTCGACGCGCATGATGAAGTACGCTGGCATCCGTGATTCCTCCAGTGGCCACCGACATGGCGAGGGTGCATCGCCCGCGGTTGGGTGTGGGCAACAGCTTCCGCTCCCGTTCCCGAGCGGCTCCGACCGGCAGATGATACACGAGCGTCGGGCGCGTATGATACAGTGCGCGCCGGAGGGAAGCCGATGAAACGCCTTGTCGTGGGTCTCGTTATCGCCGTCGCCGCCGTCCTTCTCGTCCCCGGCACCGGGCTCGTGACGCCCGCCCAGGAGGCGATGCCCTGGATGCGCGTCGACATTGTCGAAGTCCTCCCCCGGGAGATGGAACAGTTCATCGAGGTGCAGAGCAGGGACGTCAATCGGGCCATGCAGCAAGCGGGGATACCGTGGCGCTCGGCGTGGCGCACGGCCGAGTTCGGCAACCTCTACGAATGGATGTTCGTGACGCCGATGGAGGATCTGGCCGATCTCGATCGCGGCGGTCTGATGGCGCTCACCCTCGATCGACGGGACCTGGAGCGCATCGACGAGCGCGTGCGCCGCACCATCTCCGGTCATCGGAGCTACGCGCTGCGCTACCGCCCCGAGCTGAGCGTCGAGGCCGAGAACGCCGGCAACCTCTCGCTGGCCTGGATCACGACGCTCGAAGTGGCGCCGGGGCGACTCGCCGACTGGCAGGCCTTCATGCGAGAGCGGCTTCCGGCGTTCCGCGGGAGCAACGTGGTGTTCGGCATGTACGAGCGCTACCTGGGATCGGGAGCGGCCGTGTGGCAGCTCGTCGAGAACCACTCGAGCTTCACCGAGCTCGAGCGCCCCACCATCATGCAGCTGGCCCTGGGCTCCCGGACCGGCGACACCGTGGCCGGGCTGGCCGGCGTGGTCCTCTCGGTGGAACGCACCGTGTTGCGCTACGACGCCCGGATGAGCTACTCGGGAACGGGAACCCAGGGAGGCCGGTTCCGCTAGCAGCCCTTCCGTGATGGAAGTCCCCCTGCATTCGAGCGGCGATGCATCCCGCCTGAGCCCGGCAAGCGTCGCCTCAGTCAGACTCCGATAGCCGCCCAAACTTGCCAGCCGGGCGTCTGTGCCGTGACCGGCGCGGGCGCCCGGCTGCCTTGTTGGTCGGGCACATGCCCAATACGGGCTCGCTTCACGCCTTGTCAGGCTCCGGGCGCTCTCTGCGCCCGCGGCGCCAACTGACGGCGACCGCGCCTGATAGGATCAAGGCGACGCAGCGACCCGCCGCCCACCATGCCCCCCGCCGAAATCCCCTATAATCGCTCGCGGTTCTCGACCCGCCTCCTCGAGGACAGGCTCTACACGGCCGGCCACAGTTGGCTCGAGCGGGAGGACGAGGAGGTGTGGCGGGTCGGGTTCACGAAGTTCGCGGTGCGCATGCTCGGCGAGATCGTCGAGCTCGGGTTCGAGACCGAGCCGGGCGCGACGGTCGAGACCGGACAGGTCATCGGCTGGCTGGAGGGCTTCAAGGCGGTGACCGACATGTACTCGCCGCTGGCGGGGCGCTTCGAAGGGTTCAACCCCGCCGTCGACGAGCGGGCGACCCTGCTGTCGAACGACCCCTACCGCCGGGGCTGGCTCTTCCGGGTGCGCGGGCAGCCGGGCGACGATTGCCTGGACGTGCACGGCTACATCGCGCTGCTCGACACGACCATCGACAAGATGCTGGGACGACGGCATGGCTGAGCCGGTCGGGCACGACCATCGACAAGATGCCCCTGGGACGACGGCATGGCTGAGCCGGTCTGCGCGGACCATGGACGAGATGCCGGGGCGACGGCATGGCTGAGCCCGCGCGCTACGTCATGATTGGGGGCTTCCTCGGGGCGGGGAAGACGACCGCGGTCGCGCGGCTCGCCCGGCACCTGACCGACCGGGGCAAGCGGGTCGGGCTGATCTGCAACGACCAGAGCAGCGGGCTCGTCGACACCACCCTCCTGCGATCCAAGGGCTTCCCGGTCGAGGAGATCACCGGCGGCTGCTTCTGCTGCCGCTTCAACTCGCTGCTCGAGGCGGCCGAGAGCCTGACGCGGGACTCGCGGCCCGACCTCTTCATCGCCGAGCCCGTCGGGAGCTGCACCGACCTCGTGGCCACCGTCTCCTACCCCCTTCGCCGCATCTACGGCGATCGGTTCACGGTAGCGCCGCTGAGCGTCATGGTCGACCCGGTGCGGGCGGCCCGCATGGTGGGCCTCGTCGAGGGCCGCAGCTTCTCCGAGAAGGTGACCTACGTCTACCGCAAGCAGCTTCAGGAGGCGGACGTCATCGTCGTCAACAAGTGCGACGCGCATCCTCCGGTTCTCCTCGACCAGTTGTCGGCGGAGCTCGGCGGAGAGTTCCCGCAGGCGACGGTCCTCACGTGCTCGGCGCGGACGGGCGCCGGCGTGGAGGCGTGGTTCGAGACGGTGCTCGCCGAGAATCCCGCGTCCCGGGCGCTGGAGATCGACTACGATATATACGCCGAGGGCGAGGCGCGGCTGGGCTGGCTGAACTGTACCGTCCAGCTCAGCGCCGGCGAACCGTTCGACGGCAACCGGACGCTGGTCGATCTGGCCCGGCAGGTGCGCGAGCGCCTCGCGGCGGCCGGGGAGGAGATCGCCCATCTCAAG
This sequence comes from Vicinamibacterales bacterium, assembly GCA_965207615.1. Lineage (GTDB taxonomy): Bacteria > Acidobacteriota > Vicinamibacteria > Vicinamibacterales > UBA8438 > JAJEEA01. Next base: position 6,978,290 of record CBDBMZ010000003.1, on the reverse strand, counting down.
ATGACGCTGGACGCGCGGGACGGGTCCGGCACGCTGTCGGTGGTGAGCCTCGTCGGCAGCGACCGGGAGCCCGACCTGCGCGAGTCGCTGCTCGACCGCGTCGACGCGGGCGAGCTGGTGGTGAACCTGCGGGCCGAGACCGACCCGGCCCGGCTCGAGACGGTGCTGCGCGAAACCCTGGACGGCCTCGACGGGGTCGAGGCAAGGGTCGAGCACCTGGAGCAGTTGCGGCCGGGACGGCCGGTTCCCACGCACAGGATGGCGTGACGGCGCGGCGGATGGCGCGATGAAGATCCTGTACTGCAACTGCACCTACGCCAAGGTCGTGCCGGCCGACGTCAAGAAGGACGTGCTGCGTCGCCTCTGCGACTCGGGCCAGGCCTTCGACGCGGTGGCGGATCTGTGCGACATGTCGGCGCGCAAGGACCCGGCGCTGCGGAAGATCGCCGAGGCCGGCGACACGAAGATCGCGGCCTGCTACCCGCGCGCCGTCAAGTGGCTCTTCCACGCGGCGGGCGCCCCCCTGCCGGGCGAGGGGGTCGAGGTGCTGAACATGCGCGAGGACTCGGCCGACGACATCGCGAGGGAGCTGCTCGCATGAGCCGCACCGAGGGACGCAACCTGCGGGTGGTGCTGTACGAGGGCCCGGGCAGCCGGGCCCTCGACGGCGAGGAGCGCTTCCAGGCCCTGTCGGCCCTGCTAGACAGCGGCTTCGAGGTCACCCGGCCCGTCGCCGGCCAGGAGGTGGCCCCCGCCGACGACGCCCCGGTGCTGGTGCTGGGCCGGCTCGACGACGCGCCGGCAGTGGACCCGCAACAGGAGGTGCACTTCCGCGACCTCGGCGAGGTCGACGCCCTCGAGGCGGCCCGCGAGGTGCGCGAGGCAGCCGGCGCCCGCCGGCTCGAGGCGTGGAAGCCGTGGTTCCCGGTGATCGACTTCGATCGCTGCACCAACTGCATGCAGTGCCTGACGTTCTGCCTCTTCGACGTGTACGGGGTCGACGAGAAGAAGCAGATCACGGTGCAGAACCAGGACAACTGCAAGACCGACTGCCCGGCCTGCTCGCGCGTCTGCCCCGAGGTCGCGATCCTGTTCCCGAAGTACGGCAAGGGCCCCATCAACGGCGACGTCGTGCGCGAGCAGGACGTTCAGCGCGAGGCGATGAAGGTGGACATCTCCACCCTGCTCGGGGGAGACCTCTACGGCTCTCTCCGTACCCGCCAGCGCGAGGCTCGGAAGCGCTTCTCGACCGAGCGCGACGAGTCGAAGGCGCTGCTCGAGCGGAAGCGCTGCCTCGGCAAGCTCAAGAAGGACCTGGACATCCCCGACGAGGTGCTGATGACCCTGCCCTCGGCCGAGGACATCGAGGAGCGGGCGGCCCGGGCCAAGGCGAAGATGGAGAAGCGGCTCGCGCGGTCGCAGACGGTGCAGGACGCCCGGCCGGCGCCGACGGAACGGGACTGGGGTATCTGATGTTGAGGGCGGCGGCAGGCCTCGGCTATCGTACGGTGCGCTCGACGGACGCGCGCGTGCTGCGGAAGTTCGCCTGGAACTTCGGCTACAAGGGCGTCCGCTCGGTCCAGAAGTTCAAGAAGCGCCTGAAGGCCGGCGTGTCGTTCCCCCCGTTTCTCTACATCTCGATCACCAACGCCTGCAATCTGCGCTGCCAGGGGTGCTGGGTCGACGTCGACAAGCCGCAGCACCTCATCAGCTACGACGACCTGAACCGACTCATCGACAGCGCCAAGGCGCACGGCAACAGCTTCTTCGGCATCCTCGGGGGCGAGCCGTTCATGCACCCGGACCTCCTCCGGGTCCTCGAGGCGCACCCCGACTGCTACTTCCAGATCTTCACGAACGGCCACCCCATCACCGACGCCACGGCCGAGCGCCTGCGGAGAGCGGGGAACGCGACCCCGCTCATCAGCGTCGAGGGGACCGAGTCGATCAGCGACGAGCGGCGGGGCCGCGAGGGCGTGTTGAACCGCACCCTCGAGGGCATCAGGGCCAGCGTGCGCCACGGGCTGATCACCGGCGTCGCCACCAGCGTCTGCCAGACCAACATCGACGACCTCGTGCGCGAGGCGTGGGTCGACGAGCTGATCGGCATGGGCGTGCACTACTGCTGGTTCCACACCTACCGGGTGGTGGGGCCCGTGCCCAACCCCCAGCTCGCCCTGACCCCCGAGCAGGTCCTGTCGGTGCGGCGCTTCGTGATGGACATGCGCAACCGCAAGCCCATCGGCCTCATCGACGCCTACTGGGACGACAAGGGACAGGCGCTGTGCCCGGCCGCCACCGGCATCAGCCACCACATCGGCCCCTTCGGCGACGTCGAGCCGTGCCCCATCATCCAGTTCGCCAACGAGAAGATCCAGGACAACGACGGCGACATCTACAAGACGATGACCGAGTCGCCGCTCCTCGCGGACTTCCGCCGGACCGCGGCCGACGCGACGCGGGGCTGCATCGTGCTCGAGCGCCCCGACCTCCTGCGGGAGATCGTCGAGCGGCACGGCGCCGGCGACACGACGATACGCCAGACCGCGGGACCCGAGCTCGAGGCCTTGCGGTCGCGGCCCAGCCAGCACAACCCCGGGAACGAGATTCCCGAGGAGAACTGGGTCTACCGCTTCGCCAAGAAGCACTGGTTCTTCGGATTCGGTGCTTATACATAGAGGATCAGCGAGATCCATGGCCACCGACACCTCGAACTACGCCGAGCCCCAGGTCATCCCCCTGCTGCAGCTCCCGGTGCAGGTGCCCCGGCAGACTTACCGGCAGGCGCAGTCGAACATCCCGGACGACAAGGCGGTGCGGGTCCGGCTGAAGCAGATCACCGAGGAGCGCGTCAGGCGGACGGGCGCGGTGCCCCCCCTCACGCTGGACGAGCTGACCGAGCACACCGCGGCGGTGCTGGCCGAGGCGGGCCTCGACCCAATCTACGGCGACTACACCTCGATTCTCGTCAGCAACGCGGCCTGGCGGGACTCGCTGGCCCGGATTCCCTACGAGCGCCGGCTCCTGCTGATTCCGAAGTGCCTGCGGGTCGAGGAGAAGTGCCCCGCCCCCTTCGACGAGTTCGGCCTGCTCTGCAAGGAGTGCGGGCTGTGCTCGATCCAGGACCTGACGGTCGAGGCCGAGCGGCTCGGCTACGCGGTGCTGGTGGCCGAGGGCTCGGCCATCGTCCGGTCGATGATCGAGACCGGCAAGATCGAGGCCATCGTCGGCGTGAGCTGCATCAACGTGCTCGAGAAGTGCTTCCCGCACATGGAGGCGGCGGCCGTTCCCGGCGTGGCCATCCCCCTGCTGCAGGACGACTGCGTCAACACCACCGTGGACCTCGACTGGGTCTGGGACCTGATTCACCTGACGAGCGACGACAAGACCTACCGGCTCGACCTCGACGGGCTCAAGACGAGGGTGCGCGACTGGTTCGGGTCCGACGTGCTCGACGTGATCATGGGTCCGGTGGACGCCGACGACGCCACCGCCCGCATCGCCCGCGACTACCTCGAGAAGGGCGGCAAGCGCTGGCGCCCCTATCTGGCGACGTGCACCTACATGGCCCTCGAGACCGACCGCCGCGGCGTCGAGCCGGATCTGCCCGAGACGGTCCTCAAGGCCGCCGTCGCCATCGAGTGCTTCCACAAGGCGTCGCTCATCCACGACGACATCGAGGACGGCGACGAGCGCCGCTACGACAGCCCCGCCCTGCACGCCGAGGTCGGCGTCCCGGTGGCGCTGAACGCCGGCGACTTCCTCGTGGGCGAGGGGTACCGGCTGCTCGCCGAGGCGGGACACCCGGAGGCCGTCGCCATCGCGGCCGAGGGCCACGTGACCCTGAGCCGCGGCCAGGGCCGCGAGCTGCTGTGGGCCCGCGACCCGCGGCCGCTGGCGTCGCTCCAGGTGCTCGACATCTTCCGGCAGAAGACGGCGGCGGCCTTCGAGGTGGCGCTGCGCATCGGGGCCGTGCTCGGCGGGGCCGACGCGGCGACCCACGACGTGCTGCGCAAGTACAGCGAGTCGCTGGGCATCGCCTACCAGATCAAGGACGACATCGACGACTTCAAGGGCGAGGCCGACTCGGACGACCTCGACCAGGTGCGGCTGTCGCTGATACTCACCATCGCCCACAAGCGGGCAGAGGGGGCCGAGCGCGAGCGCGTCGCCGAGGTCATCCGGTCGGGCGCCGGCGACCGCGGGGAAGAGCTGCGCCGCATCGCCGAGCAGTGCGGCGCCCTCGACAAGGCCGACGACCTCCTCGAAGCCTACCGCGAGGACGCGGTCCGGTCGCTGCGATTCCTGGCGAGCCCGACCCTCAAGGGCCTGATGCGCCGCATCGTCGGCAAGATCTTCGGCGAGGCGTTGATCGAGGGTTACTGCAGTGAGTTTGAGACTCGAAATGCTGCAAGTCGCGCGGCTGGCGCCGAAGCTGCTGCAGGAAGCCTCTGACCCCGTCGCCGGGTTCCTCCACTCCCAGTTCAACGACGACGGCGGCGCCGCCGACCGGTCCGGTCAGAGCGACCTCTACTACACGGTCTTCGCCCTGGAGGGCCTGATCGCGCTGCAGCGCGAGCCGCCGGCGGCGGTCGCCGGCTTCCTCGAGTCGTTCGGGGACGGAGAGGACCTCGACCTCGTGCACCTCTGTTGTCTGGCGAGGTGCTGGGCGGCGGTGAAGCAGCCGGGCCCCGACCTCGCCCCCCGCATCCGCGCGCAATGGGACCGCGGCAGCGTGTACCACAGCTTCCTGGCGTGGGGCGCCCTGGAGGACCTGGGACAGCCGGCCGAGCCGTTTCCCATGCCGGCGCCGGGGGACGCGGGGGTCCGGACCACCCCGACGACGGCGGCGGCGGTGACCCTGCTCCGCCGGATGGGCGTCCCGGCCCCGGCCGAGGCTACCCGGTGGCTGCTGGCGCGGGCCCACCCCGAGGGCGGGTTCCTGGCCACCGAGGCGGCGCCCATGCCCGACCTGCTGTCGACCGCCACCGCCCTGCACGCCCTCGCCGGCGAGCACGTCCCGTTCGCGCACCTGAAGGAGAAGACCCTCGACTTCCTCGACACGCTGTGGACCGGCCGGGCGTTCTGCGGCACCTGGGCCGACGATGAACCCGACGCCGAGTACACGTGGTACGCGCTCCTCGCCATGGGCCACCTCAGCCTCGCGTGAGCCGAGGACCCCCGCGGGGCGTGCCGCGGCGCCCGGAACGACGATGAACCCGACGCCGAGCACACCTGGTGCGCGCTCCTCGCCATGGACCACCTCGGCCTTGCGTGAGCGGCTGCTCGCCGCGCGCACGCCGGCCGGGCACTGGGAGGGCGAGCTGTCGTCGAGCCCCCTCTCGACCGCCACCGCGGTCACTGCCCTGACCCTCGCGGGGGGGCACGAGGGGTTCGTGCGCGGCGGGCTCCGCTGGCTGGCCGCCCACCAGAACCCGGACGGCGGCTTCGGCGACGCCGACGGCTGCCCCAGCAACATCAGCACCACCACGCTGGCGTGGGCGACCCTCGGGCAGCACCGCGCGGTGGGGCGGGAGCGCGCGGAAGCGTGGCTAACGCGGCGCGTCGGCCCCCTGACCGCCGAGTCGCTGGCCGCCGCCATCACTCACGTGTACGGCGACGACCGCACCTTCGCGGTCCCCATCCTCACCCACTGCGCCCTCGCCGGGCGCTTCGGCTGGGCGCACGTGCCGGTGTTGCCGTTCGAGCTCGCCGCCCTCCCCCACGCCTGGTTCAAGTGGATCGGCCTGCCGGTGGTGAGCTACGCGCTGCCCGCCCTGATCGCCATCGGGCAGGCGCAGCACCACCACCACCCGACTGCGAGCCGGACCGGCCGCGCGGTGCGCGACGCGGTCCGCGCGCGCACCCTGCGCATTCTCGAGTCGATCCAGCCCGCGTCGGGCGGGTTCCTCGAGGCCGCCCCCCTGACGAGCTTCGTCACCATGGCCCTCGCCGGGAGCGGGCTCGCCGGCCACCCCGTGGCCCGGCAGGGCGTCGCCTTCCTCACCGACTCGGTCCGCCCCGACGGAAGCTGGCCCATCGACACCAACCTCGCCACCTGGCTGACCACGCTGTCGATCAACGCCCTCGGGGGGGCCGCGTTCACCCCGGAGGAACGGCGCTACCTGCGGCGCTGGCTGCTCGACCAGCAGTACCGCGCCGTCCATCCCTACACCCGGTCGGCCCCCGGCGGCTGGGCCTGGACCAACCTGTCGGGCGGCGTGCCCGACGGCGACGACACCCCGGGCGCCCTCCTCGCGCTGGCCGAGCTGGCAGCGGCGGACGATGGCGCGCGTCGCGCCGGGACCGGTGAAAGCGTCGGCGGAGAAACGGGGCCGCCGTCGCAGGGCGCGACCGCGGCCTCCGCGGAACGTGGAAGACCCGGGACCGAGCGTAGAGCGACGAGCAGCACTGCCCACGCGGTACACAGCGCGGGTCGAATGCGGCGGCACTCCCGCCACGGGCTCCCGGCCCATGATGCCGAGCTCCTGGCGGCGGCCACGGCCGGGGTCGGCTGGCTGATCGACCTGCAGAACGACGACGGCGGCGTCCCGACGTTCTGCCGGGGCTGGGGCCGGCTGCCGTTCGACCGGAGCAGCCCCGACCTCACCGCCCACGCCCTGCGCGCGTGGCACGCATGGCGCGCGGTGGACCCGCGGGTCGACCGGGCGATGGAACGGGCGGTCGCGTACCTGGTGCGCCACCAGCGCCCCGACGGGTCGTGGATTCCCCTGTGGTTCGGCAACCCGTGGACCCCGGACCAGACGAATCCCGTCTACGGCACGGCGCGGGTCCTGGAGTGCCGGGACCTCCTGCCGGCGGAGGCGCGACTGCGAGGCGAGGCGTTCCTCCGGTCGAAACGGCACGAGGACGGGAGCTTCGGCACTATCGAGGAAACCGCTCTCGCCGTCGCCGCCACCGGCGACCCCCGCGGCCGGCAGTGGCTGCTCACCCGGGACGCGGTCGGGCCGGCCCCCATCGGGCTCTACTTTGCGAAGCTGTGGTACTTCGAGAAGCTCTACCCGCTGATCTTCACCGTGGCGGCGCTAGCCCGCCCATCGTCGCCTGCGGCTCCGCTGGGCGCCCAACCAACCCTACAGGAGTCCGCGCCGTTCTACGGCGCAGACTCCTAGCCGCAGGCGAGCGCGGTTGATGGATGCACCCAACCCGGCACGCACCCAACTCATCCCAGGTCCTGGCAGCCCGTGGCGAAACCCCGCGTTGCACCGAGAGCCGCGAGGCGCCCGCCTGACAAGGCGTGAGGAGGGCGCATATTGGCCATATGCAACCGACGAACAACGCAGTCAGGCGGGATGCATCGCGGCTCGAATGCAGCGGGGACTTTCGCCACGGGCTGCTGGGCCCTGGAGAGACGTTCACTCATCGGATGCACCGTCCAGCCCCGGGAGCCACCGAGATGTCGTCAAGGAAGTCGTCCCCGACGATCCTGCAATCGTCGGAGACACACTCCAGGTATAATCTGCTGACCCGCAGCAGCTTATGCCCCTCGAACCCCTGCTGGTCGGTGGCGAGCAGCGGCTGAGGAGCCAAACGGGTGGGATCGACGGCGGTGCTCGATTCAGGAGCCGAACACTCATGGCCATGAAGTCTGTGCTGGTGGTGCTCGGTGTGCTCCTGTTCCCCCCGTCCGGCGTTCTCGCCCAGCCGGCCACGTCGGCAGAACCGCCGGACGTGCCCGCCGACGTCGAAGAGTGGATGCGCACCGCATGGGGCATGGAGCCGCAGGTGCTTGGCGTCACCGACACGCACTTTCTGTCTTCGTTGAGCGCGAGCGAACGGCAGGGCGCGTTTCTGTTCAAGCAGCGCTGCAACACCTGTCACTACTCGACGATGTCGACCACCGGAGGCGCCGGGGCAGGCCTCGTCGACGCGGCATCCTACGGGCCGCCGCTCTCCAGGACGAATGTCGAAGGGGAGGACCGCGAACGCGCGGTGCGACGGCTCATCTCCGAAGGCTCGGCCACGATGCCGGCGTTCAGGTACGCCCTCCGGCCCGAGCAGATCGACTCGATCATCGGCTACCTCAAGAGAGTCGAGACGCTCCGCCCGCCGGTGGTGGACCGGCTGGTCGAGCTCTCGTCGCCGAGTGTGGCCGACCCCGTGTCGTTCGGCGAGACCGCCGGTCCCCTGTGGGGGACCGTCACATCGACGTCAGGCGAGAGGCTCGAGGGGGTCACCGTGTCTGCCCGGGCGCCGGGGCGGAACGTCACCACGAGCGTGTTCACCGACAGTGACGGCGAGTACCATTTCCCGCCGCTCGAGACTGGACGGCCCTACAAGGTCTGGGCACAGGCCCAGGCCTTCGAGGCGGGCCGCGCGGAGGTGGCGCTGAGCGAGGCCGAGGCCAGACAGAACTTCACGCTCACCCCTACCGCGGACTTCCACAATCAGCTGACGGGGAGCCAATGGTATGCGGCGCTGCCGGACGGCACCCGTGAGGACCGCCGGATGAAGGAGGTCTTTCGGGCGGCCTGTATGGGATGTCATCCGCAGAACTTCACGCTGATCAGCCGATTCGACGAGGCCGGCTGGCGGAACATCATCGACGTGATGAGCCGGATGCACCCGTATCGGTATGGAACTCCGGCCGCCGCGGCCCGCCGCCGGCCGAACGCGATCATGGTCCACTTCCGGGATGAGCTGGCGGCGTGGCTGGCGAAGGTGCGTGGTCCGGGCCCGTCGCCCATGACGTTCACGCCCCGTCGTCCGACGGGGGACTCGACGCTGATGATCGCCCGCGAATACGACGCGCCCGAGCCCGGTTTCGGATTGCCGTTCTTCAACGATGGCAGCACCGATTGGGCGCTCGGCCCTGTCGATTTCATGGACGAGTCCAAGCACCACGCGATGAACGCCACGCTGGATGCCGATGGAAACGTGTGGATGGCCGACATGTTCAACATCACCCGCACCGTCGTCAGATACGACTGGCGGACCGGGCACGCGACGAACTTCGTGCTGTCGGAGACACCGGACGCTCCCCCCGCGAATTCGCACGACATCATCCGGGACGCCGCCGGGGTCGTGTGGTTCGACATGAGCAACATTGGTGCGCTGGGGCGCATCGACCCGCGGACGGGCGAATCGGCCATCATTCGCCCGCCCGAGGGGGCACGCGTGGGGCCCTGGATTGGCGACGACGGGCGAGGCGGCATCTGGGCCGCGGGGGCGACGAACGACGCGAAGGCGATGCGCTACGACACGAGGACCCGCGACTGGACGCTCTTCGAGAACCCGGTCCCGAACGCCTCGAACTACGGGATGACCGGCGATGGCGCCGGCAATGGCTGGTGGTCGACCGCCATTCCGCGGGACGGGTTGATGAAGGCGGACCTCGAGACCGGCCAGGCCACGTTCGTGCCTCTACCCGAAGCGGTAAACGACAGGAGCGACCTGTTCACCGTGGAGGAGCTGGCGGTCTTCGCCGATCGCCTGACGTTCTACGGCTACGGGAGGCCGGGCGCGGTGGCGATTCGCAAGCCAGGCGCCGATCCCCGGAGCACCACGTTCTGGGGCTGCTCGTGGTACGGTGGCGGCCTGCTGAAGCTCGACAGCCGCTCCGACCTCGAAGAGATGTATCCCTTTCCGCCCGAGCATGAGGACGGGAACTGCTACGAGACGTCGGTGGACGAAGACGGCATGGTGTGGCTGCCGTTCACGCATGGCGATTCGATCGCGAAGTTCGATCCCAACACGGAAGAGTGGACCAGCTATTTCCTGCCGACGATCGGGACCAAGACCCACGGGCTGCAGGCGGTGACGGTGAATAGCCGCACCCAGATCGGCATGGGCTACCTTGGGGCCGGGAAGGTGGCGAAGCTGGAGTTCCGGTCGCGGGAGGAGCTGCAGCGACTGAAAGCGGAGAGGAGACCATGAGCATGGCCCAGTACGTCCTGCGATGCCTCGGGGTGGCCGGCGCCCTCGCGGCGCTTCCGTGCTCGGCGCCGGCGCAGCCGGCCGACGAGGCGGGCCCGCCCCGTACGCCCTGGGGCGTGCCGGATCTCCAGGGGACCTGGTCGCTTCCCACGATGACGCCCCTCGAGCGACCGGCCGAATTCGAGGACAGACTTCGTCTCACGGAAGAAGAAGAGGCGGAGTTTCTCGCCGCGCGGCGGAGCAGCATCCGCGAGGGGCTCGATCGGGCCCTGAGCGCCGACTTCGAGCTGGGCGATGGCGGGGTCGACCAGTCCATCTACGACCATCCGCTGCTGGACGGGCGCACGTCGCTCGTCGTCTCACCCGAGAACGGGCGGATTCCACGCACCGAGGAAGGCCGCTACCGGGTGGGCATGCCGGGTCGGCGCATGAGGGGCATCCCGGAGGGCCCCGAGGACCGGGCACTGGACGAACGCTGCTTGATAGGCGGGATGCTGCCGCTCCGAGGGAGTGCGTTCCCGGCCCGGATCTTCCAGACCCCGGATCATGTGGTCATCCACTACGAGTTCGTCAACTCCACGATCACGGTCCCGCTGGACGACCGGCCGCAGGTGTCCAGCGCCATCCAGCAGTGGACCGGGACCTCGCGCGGCTCCTGGGACGGCGACACCCTGGTGATCGAATCGACGAACTTCGACCCGCGCTGGACCTTTGCGGGGTCCGGGGCGGGTATGCGTCTGGTGCAGCGTCTGACGCGGATCGACCAGGCCACGATGCATCAGGAGTACACCGTCTACGACCCGGACTCGTTCACGGAGCCGTGGTCGGCGGAGTACCGTCTGACCAACACCGAGGAGCCGATCTACGAGTATGCCTGTCACGAAGGCAATCGGAGCATGACGCTGCTGTTGAACGGCGCGCGGGCCACCGAGCAGATGGCCCGGTTCGTCGGCGCGTTCGGTCTCTCGTCGTTCGAGCGGGTCGGTGGGGCGGCCGCGGACGGTTCGGCGTTCACCGACGGGATGCTGTCGCATGACGCCAGCGGCCGGGTGTCGTTCCAGCTTTCAAGCCGTGAGGGCTATCTGGCCTACTACGGCCGATATGACGTGAACGTCTTTCGGAGAGTCGTCGAGCATGAGGTCGAGGGCGGGTCTCGACCGGATGTGCGGGGCAGGACGCTGAGCTACTCGTACGACCTCGCGGACGACGGCGACACGCTGGTGCTGTCGCTGATGGGTGACGACGGAGTCGAGAGCCGCGCCACCTGGCAGCGTCATCGCTAGCAGCTAGTCCCTCCGGACTGGGTTCGTCGCGGTTCGAGGCCGGCGAGACGTGCGACTTGACACGGGCCGCGAACTGCGCCCACTATTATCCGCAACGGATATAGTTGATGCCCAGAAGAAAGCCCCCCAGCGCTCCCCGGGCCTGACACCACCGGTCTTTCGTATCTTGCTCGCGCTTGCCGATGGTGAGCGTCATGGCTACGCCAACTACCCTCGGTTTGGGTGCGGCTCTTTTGCGTCGGCGGTCCAGAGAGGACCGATGGGTTCCGGCAGCGCCAGCGCACCCTCCGCGTCGAGCCGCTCCAGGAACTCGCGGCACTCCCGGGCCTTCAGCCGCCCGTTCGGGCGCCGTCACCGCAACAGCTCCCACACCGTGCGCGCCAGCTCCATCCGGCTCAAGCCCGAACAGTCCTGCACGACCTCGCGGATCAGCGTCATCTCCCGCGCGCTGAAGGTGCGTCCAGTGAACCTCGTCGTCGCCGTGGCCATCGCCGCGGGGTCTCCCTTCCCGACGACGCCGTACAAAAACGCCGTGGGAATGTCCAGGGGGGCGCACCGGAGGCGAAGACCGGAGCGTGCCGGCGTCGTGATCAGGCCGGGCAGGGGCTCGAAAGTAGCGGGTGGGACGCTGGCCGGAAGCTGTCCCCGGCCAAAGCGCACCGGTGAGGGGGCGCCCGTTGGCATAACTCCTTATGAATGAGCCAGATAGCACTCTACGCAAGAGAGCCGCACCCTTTTCAGTTTGCCATTTCCAGGCTGGCCCGGTTCGGGGGACAATAGAACCATGACGAAACGGATTTCCCGCCGCGAGGCGATCACCGCCGGACTCGCCGGCGCCGCCGCGTTCAGCGCCTACGGGAACGACGCCGGCGAAACCGGGACACCCGAGGCCACACCGGCCACGAGCCCGCCACAAACCGGAAGCGGCGTCCGGGCCGCCGTGATCGGGGCCGGCGCCTTCGGCGGCTGGACGGCGCTCTGGCTCCGCCGCGCGGGCGCCGAGGTGACGCTTGTGGACGCTTGGGGGGCGGGCAACGCCCGCGCGAGTTCGGGGGGCGAGAGCCGGCTGATCCGGGCCTCCTACGGGACGCGGCGGATCTACAGCGCGATGGTGGCCCGGGCGGCCGAGATCTGGAAGGAGTACGAGGCGCGCTGGGACGACCGGTTGCTCTTTCCCATCGGCATGCTGCGGATGAGGAGCGGGGAGAACGAGTACACGAAGGCCGCGGTGCCGATCCTCCGGGAACTCGGCCTCCCGGTCGAGGAACTCGACGGCGACGAGCTGGCGCGCCGCTTCCCCCAGATCAACCCGGAGGGCCTCTCCTACGGCGTGTTCGAAAGGGACGCCGGCTACCTGCTCGCCCGGCGCGGCTGCGAACGGGTGCTCCGGGAGTTCCAGGAGGCAGGCGGCAGTTTCCGGCGGGCGGAGGCGGCGCCGGGCGGGATGGACGGAGGCCGCATGCGGGAGATCCGCCTTTCGGACGGCGGCGCGCTGGAAGCCGACCTCTTCGTCTTCGCCTGCGGGCCCTGGCTCGCGAAGCTCTTCCCGGAGTTCGACCCGCCGCTCGTCCGCTCCACCCGGCAGGAGGTCTTCTATTTCGGTCCCCCGGCGGGCCGCGCCGACCTGACCGAGGCGGAGTTCCCGACCTGGATCGAGGGCCCGTTCTACGGCGTACCGGCGACCCGCTTCCGGGGCTTCAAGATCGCGGACGACCGGCGCGGCGCCGACTTCGACCCCACCGACGGTGACCGGGCGCCCTCACCGAGGGGCATCCGCGAGGCGCGGGAGTACATGGAGCACCGCTTCCCGGGGCTCAAGGGAGCGCCGCTGATCGAGGCGCGCGTCTGCCAGTACGAGCAGAGCGCCGACGGGAACCTCATCGTGGACACCCATCCGGAAGCGGAGAACGTCTGGATCGCGGGCGGCGGGTCCGGCCACGGCTACAAGCTGGGCGCCTCGCTCGGGGAGATGCTGGCGGAGCAGGCGCTCGGCGAGCGCGAGAAGGAACCCTTCTTCGGGCTGGCGCGGCTCGTGGGCTGATCGACAGCGGTCCTGGCCCGGACTTCTCATACCGCCGGGGTCGGGTCTGGGCGGTATTGGAGGAGCGGGAAAGCGGCAGAAGCGGTCGGAAGGGGTTGGTGCGGGCCCGGAGATAGCCTTTGGCGCTCCGCGAGCTGGGCGCGCGCGGACTGTTGCATCGCGACATCAACGGGATCGAGAAGAACGCGGAGAAGCAGTCCGAGCCTTGGGGAAACGACTCGAAACGCGGTGACGACTCGTTCCGCGGGCCGTTCGACATCGTGTCCCTGAGCACCGAGACGCCGACGTTTCCTGCGCTCTGGGGACACGACGCCGGCCGCGAACGTACGCTGGTCGTCGAGCCGGACTCGGAAGGTCAGGTCCGGGAACACTGCCAGGATCGCGCGCATGAGGTGTGGCGGGCTGCGACACGGCTCCACTTCAGTCTCGATTTCCGGCTCAATTCGCAGAGTCTCGCCGCGTGCCTGACTCCGACATCCGCCCTGGACGGTCGGGCATGGCCAAATTTCCTGATGACGAACCGCCGCGATGAGACCGCCACGGTTCTGTGGGCCAACACGACGCTCGGGCTGATGCTCTTCTGGTGGTTCGGCACGACCCAGCAGGCCGGACGCAGCAACCTGACCATCAGCCGTCTGCCGAATCTGCCGGCCCTCGACGCCCGCGCGATGTCCGACGCGCAGCACGCCCGCGCGCAAGGCATCTTCGAAAACTTCCGAGCGCGCCCGTTCCTGCCGGCGAACGAGGCGTACCGCGATCCGATCCGGCAGGCGCTCGACGAAGCCGTGCTCGTCGATCTGATCGGCCTGCCGCGCTCGGTGCTGCACCCCCTCGCGCTGCTCCGCACGTGCGTATTTCGGCCCAAGTGGATCGCTCATTTCGGCGCAAGTGGATCGCTGATTCCGGTCGAAGTGGATCACCGATTTCGGCCGAAGCGGATCGCTTTCGGCCGATGTGGATCACTTCCGGAGGAAGGGGATCACCCCCAGTCCGAGGATCGTGAGAGCTCGTCGGTAGCCTGACCGCGGCATGCTTCGCCCTTTGCGACGAGGAGGGCGAGGCGATGCCGGCTCGGAGGCTGCTGATGCGGAAGATTCGGAAGATTCTACGACTCAGGTACGAGCAGGGCCTGTCCCACCGGGAGATCGCTCAGGCCTGCGTCATCGGTCCGGGCACGGTTTCCCGCTACCTGGAGCGGGCGGAGCGCCGCGGCCTCGGCTGGCCGTTGCCGCCGGAGCTCGACGACACGGCGCTGGCGGCTCGACTGTTTCCCCGTGGCGCGCCGGTGCACGATCGAGCTCGCCCCGACTGTGCGCACATCCACCGCGAACTCAGGCGCGACGGCGTCACCCTGCAGCTCCTCTGGGAGGAGTACCTCCAGGTCCATCCGACCGGCTACCGCTACACCCAGTTCTGTGAGATCTACCGGCAGTGGGCGCGGCGGCTCCGGCCGTCGATGCGCCAAGTGCATCGCGCCGGCGAGAAGACCTTCATCGACTTCTCCGTGTCAAGCGACACTCAAAACTGACCCCCCGGCGACATCGAAAACTGACCCCCGAAGAAACGGCGTATGTAGATCGACTTCCGGCGATTCACCGCGTTCCGTGAGCACCGTGGACGGCCGGGCCGCCCCGTCCAGGCCGGGCCGCAAGGCCCACAATTGCCATCCGAGCCGCGGGGCGGACGGTGTGTCACCCGACAGGGCCGTAGCATCGCGGAGGACGTGCGCAGCACGTTGACACGCCGTCCGTCCCGCAGCTACGCGCCCCGACCGCCCGACAAGCTGCAGTGCGTTCCGGGACCGGATCCGGGACTCGCCGGCCTGCCGCCGCTCCCGGTAACGCGCCTGCCGCTCCGCGTTCGTCAACGCCACGACCACTGCCCACCGTTACGTAACGGACCGGGGGCAGGCGGCTCGACCCCCGGACGTTCACGACGTCGAGCGTCGGCGGGCTCGACCGGGGCCGCGTGGCAGCGGGCCGGCCAGCCTGACAACGGCCACGCCGGCCGAAGGGCGGCGGCACCGGCGCGTGAGCGTGAGTCCCTGTCTGTGCTCGCCCTGATGTCGGTCGCATGGTCATGACGACGCCCCCGAGCGGGTCTCCGACGCGACAGGCTTCGGGGCCGGGATCCTCAGGGCGCCCGCCCGACGCTTCTCCCGCAGCCTGTAGCTCTCCCCGGTAATCGTCAACACGTGGCTGTGGTGCAGCAGCCGGTCGAGGATCGCGGTGGCGACCACGGCGTCGCCGAACACCTCGCCCCATTCGCCGACCGAGCGGTTCGACGTGATCAGCATGCTCCCGCGCTCGTAGCGCCTCGAGACGAGCTGGAAGAACAGGTGCGCGGCATGCGCCTCGAAAGGGAGGTACCCCAGTTCGTCGCAGACCAAAAGTCTGGGCTTGGCGTAGAAGGTCAGGCGGTCCTCCAGCCGCCCCTCGCTGTTCGCCTTCACCAGCGCCGCCATCAGCGCCTGAGCCGTCGTGAACAGGGTCGAGTAGCTCTGCCGGATCGCCTCGCGCCCGAGCGCGACCGCGAGATGCGTCTTCCCGACCCCCGGCGGGCCGAGAACCAGGAGCGCGTCGCCGTGCGCCACCCACCGCGACGTCGCCAGCTCCCGCACTTGGCGCCGGTCGACGCTCGGCTGCGCCTTGAAGTCGAAGTCGGCGAGCTCGCGCACCATCGGGAAGCGCGCGATCTTCAGCGCCATCTCGATGCGCCGCTCGTCCTTGCGCGAGACCTCCCGCTCGACGAGCATCGCCAGCGCCTCCCGCAACGTCAGCTTCTTCTCCGCCGCCTCGTCGAGCAGGTTGTCGAGCTGGTCGCGGATCGCCGTCAGCTTCAGCCGCGTCAACCAGCCGAGAAGCGTCTCATGGTCCACGGCCATCAGAAGCTCCCCCCGGCCACGGCCGCGTACTCGTCGAGCGGACGCAGCAGCTCCGGCTTCGGCCGGACCGCCGCGGTCTCGGCCGGACGCGGGCCGCCGACGACGCCGACCAGGTGGGCCCGGTCGGTGACCCGAGCGTGGCGTCCCTCGTGCTCGACGTGCTCGGCGACAACCTTCGGGCCGTGGTGAACGCGGACCCGGCCGCCGCTGACCACCACCCGCACCCGCTCGCCGATCAGCCGCCACGGCACCGAGTAGGCGTTGGTGTCGACCACCACCGCGCAGTCGGCGTGGACCGTCCGGGTCAGATCACGCAACTGGCCGAACGGCGGCCGGCCCGCGCAGGGCCGAAGGCGCTCCGCTTCCCGGGCAAAGCGCTCGAGAGGGACTTCACCGGTGGTGCCGTGGCGTCGCCGGTCGGCGATCTCCCGCTGCCACCACCCCAGATGCGCGTCCATCCCCGCCCAGCTCTCGAAGCGATGTCCGGCGATGGCGCTTGCCTTGACGTAGCCGACTCCCCGCTCGTCCTTCCCCTTCGTCCGGGCCCGATACGGCGCACACGCGCGCGGACGGAACCCCCAGTGGGCCGCGAACGCCAGGAACCGGTGGTTGAACTCGACCTCGCGAGTCGACATGTCGTGATTGACCACCAGCGGCCGCGGGTTGTCAAGCAGCACCTCCCTCGTCACGCCGCCAAAGTGATTGAACGTGCCCTCCAGGCCGCGGAACCAGGACGACTGCCGCTCGTGCCTGAACGTCGCCACGTAGCAGCGCCGCGAGTAGCCCAGCGTCGCCACGAACAGGAACACGCGCACCCGCTCCCCGGCAATCGGCACCCGCCGCTGGCCGAAGTCAACCTGGAGCTGGCGCCCGGGCGGAGTCTCGAACCGCACCGTCGCCTTCGCCTCGGCCGTCAGCAGCCGCCGGAACGGCGCGACGGCCCGCTCGACCGTGCGCAGGCTCACGTCGATGCCCTGCTCCCGCTCCAGGTCCTGTCGCACCACCTCGGCATTGCCGCCGTGCTGGAAGAAGCGCTCCTTCAACCACGCCTCCTGATCCTCGAGCTTGCCGCCACCGGCCCGCCGGCTGTACGTCATCCAGCCGTCGGCCGCGACGTAGCGCTTCACCGTGTTCTTGCTGCACCCGAACTCCCTCGCGATGCGCCTCAGCCCCCAGCCGAGTGCCCGCAGGTGCAGCATCGCCTCCACCTCGTCTGACTGCCTCATCTGTGCCCGTGGCCTCCCTGCCCACGGGCCGACATCCTCGCATCGCTTCATCTGCTGACTCCCTCCCTTGGCCCAGGGGGGTCAGTTTTCAGTGTCGCCAGGGGGTCAGTTTTCGCTGTCGCCTGACATCTCCGGGAAACGGCCTGCCCTGGTCGACTGTCAACAACCATCGAGAACTGACGAATTCTCGACGCTCGTCGGTGCGCTGGTCCGGGCACCGATCCCTTCGTGTTGATCTTGATGAGGAGGAAGATCTCGGCTGTGGGCGCTGTGGGAAACCGCGTTCTTCGCGGTTTTCCAAGCTCCCTGAGGGCGCGTTCTTTGCGTCCTTGGGGAGCGGCGGCGTCCACGGCCCCGGCGCTGACGACCGGCGCGGCGTTCGGGTAGCGTAGGAGCGGACTCAGACGTGGGGTGAGGGCCCGGTTGTGCCCCAACCGGACCCTCGTGACCGCCCCGAGCTCCGACAGACCGAGCCGGTCGCTGCTGTTGTGCCACGGTTCAGGCTCGTTGTCCAGTCGGAGACCGCCCCGCGCGCTCCGACGCCGTGGACCAGCCCCTCCGACAGAGAGCCTGTCGTCACTGCAGCCGTCCCTTCGCCGTCTGCGCGGCGTGTGACCGCGGCCACGCCTACTGCACGTCGTCGTGCCGGACGGCCGGTCGTCGCCGGTCGGTTCGAGCCGCCAGGACCCGCCATCAGCGCAGTCCGGAAGGGCGTCTCGACCATCGCGACCGGCAGCGCGCCTACCGCGCCCGCCGCCGCGTGACGGATCACACTTCCCCCGCCCCCCGGCCATCGGACAGACTCCCCGTCCCTGCCGCCGCCGCGGTTCCCGCACCCGCGCGGTGCGTGGTCTGCGGCCGGTC
This sequence comes from Vicinamibacterales bacterium, assembly GCA_965207615.1. Taxonomy (GTDB): domain Bacteria; phylum Acidobacteriota; class Vicinamibacteria; order Vicinamibacterales; family UBA8438; genus JAJEEA01. The sequence continues at coordinate 6,960,095 of CBDBMZ010000003.1, read as the reverse complement.
GAGCCGGTGGCTGACCCCAATGCGGGAGCCTCGCGCCGTGCGGGGAAGGAGGGACGATGATCACGCCCGAGCAACGCGCCGAGATCCGGCGGCTGTACTACAGCGAGCACTGGAAGCTCGGGACCATCGCGACCCAACTCGGCCTCCACCGTGAGACGGTCCGCGCCGCCGTCGAGCGCGAGTCGGGAGCCGGCCGCCCCGGCCTGTATCGACCCAGCGCCCTCGACCCCTACCTGCCGTTCATCCGCGACACCCTCGCCCAGTACCCCCGCCTGCGCGCCACCCGCATCCACGAGATGGTCCGCCAGCGCGGCTATCCCGGTTCCGTCAACCAACTCCGACGCATCGTCAAGCGCCTGCGGCCCGAGACCGGCCGGACCGTCTACCGTCGGGTCGTCACCCTCGCCGGCGAGTCCGCGCAGGTCGACTGGGGCTCCTTCGGCAAGGTTCGCATCGGACACGGCACCCGCGCCGTCTCCGGATTCGTCATGGTCCTCGGCTACTCCCGCGCCATCGCCGCCCTCTTCACCCTCAGACCCTCGAGAGCTTCCTCCGCGGACACGTCGAAGCCTTCGACGCCCTCGGCGGCATCGCCCGCACCCTCGTGTACGACAACCTCCGAAGCGCCGTCCTCGACCGCCGCGGCGCCGCCGTCCAGTTCCACCCCCGCCTGCTCGAGCTCGCCGGCCACTACCACTTCGCCCCCCGACCCTGCACGCCGGGACGCGGAAACGAGAAGGGAAAAATCGAGAGGCAGATCCAATACCTACGCCACGCCTTCTTCGCCGCCCGACCCTTCCGCAACCTCGACGACCTCAACACCCAGTTCCGGCGCTGGCGAGACGACGTCGCCCACCAACGGCGGCACCCCGAGCAACCCGACCGTACCGTCGCCGAGATCTGGGCCGACGAGAAGCCCCGGCTGCTGCCGCTCCCCGCCCATCCCTTCGAGACCGAACTGGTCCGCGTCGTCCGCTCCGGCAAGACACCCTACGTCCGCTTCGACCGCAATCTCTACTCGATCCCCCACACCCATGTCCGCAAACCCCTGACCCTGCTCGCCAGCGACACCCGCGTCCACATCCTCGACCAGCAGACCGAGCTCGCCCGCCATCGCCGCACCTACGACACCGGACGGACCATCGAGGACCCCGAGCACCTGGAGGGCCTGCTCGCCGCCACCCGCCAGGCCAACGTCCACACCACCCGCGACCGGCTCCGCGCCGCCGTTCCCGCCACCGCCGTCCTCTTCGAGCGGCTCGCAGAGCGCGGCGAGGCGCTGCGACCCCACGCCACCAGGCTGCTCGCCCTGCTCGACGACTACGGGCCGGAGGAGCTGGCCGCAGCCGTCGACGACGCCCTCCAACGGGACGCCCTCGGCGCCGGCTCCATCACCCACATCCTCGAAACCCGCCGGCGACAGCACGGACTCAAGCCGCCGCTCCGGCTCACCCTGCCCGACCGACCGGGGCTGCGAGACCTCGACGTCAGGCCCCACGACCTGGAGACCTACGATGCCCTCGGACAACACGACCCCGACGATGCTGCCAACTGACCTCCAGCGCCTCGGACTCAACCGCACCGCCGAAGACCTCGACGACCTCATCGCCCAGGCAACCCGCAAACGATGGAGCCCTGCCGTGCTGCTTCGAACACATCGTCGCCGCCGAACTCGAAGACCGGCAACGCCGAAGCGTCGAACGCCGCCTCACCCGCGCTCGTCTCGGACGCTTCAAACCCCTCGCCGACTGGGACTGGGACTGGCCCACCGCCTTCGACCGGCCAGCCCTCGAACGCATCCTCACCCTCGACTTCCTCGAACGCGGCGAGAACGTGATCCTGGTCGGGGCCCAAGGCCTCGGCAAGACCATGCTCGCCAAGAACATCGCCCATCAGGCCGTCCTCGCCGGCCACTCCGCCCTCTTCACAACCGCCGCCGACCTCCTGCTCGACCTCAACGGACAGGAGACCGCCCGCGCCCTTGAACGACGCCTTCGGCACTACACCCGGCCCTCGCTTCTCGTGTGCGACGAACTGGGATATCTCGCCTACGACGCACGCGCCGCCGACCTCCTCTTCCAGCTCGTCAGCCGCCGTTACGAGCACCGCTCCCTGCTCATCACCACCAACCTGCCCTTCAAGCACTGGGACACCGTCTTCCCCAACGCTTCCTGCGCCGTCGCCCTCATCGACCGCCTGACCCACCACGTCGAGATCCTCGTCGTCGAGGGCCGCAGCTATCGACGCCGCGAGGCCGAGCTCAGCCAGCAGAAGCGCAAACGCCGTCGCCGCACCGACCCCGCCCCTGACGACGACCCGCCGCCGCGTCGTCGTCAGGGGCGGGGTCCGTCGACGAGTGTCAAGAAATGATCATTTCTTGGAGGTCGCCAACACGACCGACGCACGGGCGAGTTGCGCCGCGTCGAGCTGTTCGTCGCCGTCCTCGGCGCCAGCAAGCTGACCTACGCCGAGGCGACCGAAACCCAGCAGTTGGCTGACTGGGTCGACGCGCACGTCCACATGGTGGACTACTTCGGCGGCGCCACCGCACTGTGGATCCCCGACCAGCTGCGAAGCGCCGTCACCCGCCCCTGCCGCTACGAGCCCGACGTCAACCGCACCTACGAGGACCTCGCCGCCCACTACGGCGCCGTCGTCGTCCCCGCGCGGCCGAGGAAGCCGCGGGACAAGGTTCAGGCTTCATACTACGCGCCTTCCTGTACATGCGATGCAAGCTTCGGGTGTCGTCGCCGGTCCCGGAACCGCTTCCCGGGATGGGCGACGGGCAGCGGTCCGGTGGGCGGCTCGAAGAGTATCGTGCCCTTGTCGTCGGCACGCACGGCACGCAGCACGCCCTCCTGCGCGAATCGCTTGGCCGTGCTCAGATGCACGCCGAGTTGCTCGGCCATCTGCGGGGCGGTCAGCCAGCCTGCCGCGGTCAGGTGCTGCAAGTAGCTGTCGATGTCGTACGACTCGCGCAGAGTGCGGACGCGTGTGGAGGTAAAGGGCAGACCGCAGCCCGTCCGCAGCCACCGCCGGTCGAGCGTCTCGGCAATCTGCCCGTCGGTTTGTTCGGTGGCGAGCACCCGGACCTGCTCGACGAGCGCGGCAGGAGTACGACGCAAGTCCGGCGCCCCGAGGGGCAGCGGACATTCGATCTCGCGCGTCGCGCCGCCACGCCAGCGGATGGAGATCCGGATCACGTCGTCGCGGAGCAGGGTGACGTCCTCGATGAGCAATCGCAACATCCGCTTGCGGTCGCGGGCCGGCGTGCGCGGATCATCCCAGACGCGCGGCAGGTCGGCGACCAGCGCCATCACCCGTTCCTTCATCTCGGCCGTGACCGGCGACGGCTGGGTGTCGCGTGCACGCGCATACGCTTCTTCGGCCTCGGCCAATCGCTGGAGCGCCTGGTTCCAGTGGCGTTCCAGGTTGTCGGCCACGAGGCGATTCTCGGGCCGCACGAGCAGGAACTGCCGCTGTGCCCTCTCGGCGTCCTCCCGTAGCCGGGCGACCTCAGCCCGCTTGGCGCGATCGATCTCGGCCGCCCGGTTCCGCAGCTCGTCGAACACCTCGACGGCCACGTCGATCGACGCGGGGGTGACGGTCTCGAGCACGACCTTGCTGACCGCGCGGTCGACCGCCGCGCCCGTCAGGTACTGGCACGGTGGCTTTGCCCGCTCGATCGCCCGACGTTGGCAGATGTAGCGCGCCGTCGGATGACCACGAGACACGCTGTAGCCAACCGACATGCGGTCACCGCATCGACCGCAGATGACGAGTCCTTGCAGTAGCGCCACGCCTTCCCGCGGTGCGCTGCGTCGGCGGTCCCCACGCGTGCTCCGGGCGCTCTCGAGCAGCGTAGCCTGATTCGCTTCGTATTGCTCCCAGGAGATGTAGGCGGGGTGGGCGTTCGGCAAGAAGACCGTCCACTCCTCACGGGGCAGGCGCCGATAGCCGCATTGCCCCGCGAGGCGGAGCTTGCGCTGTCGGGTTCGCCCATAGACGTACGCTCCCGCGTAGCGCGGATTGTGAAGGATATCAAGCACACGGGTACGTCCGAGCGTACCAGCCACGAACGTCCCCGCGCGGGGCCCGGTCGCGACGCGTTGCGGCCACGCGAGTGCCTGCTCCCGGAAGTGGCGTACCACTGCTCCTGCCGAGCCGGTGCGCTGGAAGGTGTCGAACACGAGGCGGACGACGCCCTGGATCTGCTCGTCGGGATCGAGCATGAGCTTTCTATCGGGACCGACGACGTACCCCAGCGGCGTGGGCATCGCCAGCTCGCCGCGGCGCGCCTTGTTGAGTTGTCCGCCGATCAGGCGCGCGCGCAGGACATGCAACTCCGCTTCGCTCATCGTGCCCTTCAGCCCGAGCAGCAGGCGGTCGTTGAAGTGGGCCGGGTCGTAGAGTCCGTCTTCGTCGAGAATGAGCGTCTCGCTCAGCGCGCAGATCTCCAGCAGGCGATGCCAGTCACTCGAGTTGCGGGCGAGTCGCGAGACCTCCAGCCCCATGACCACGCCGACGCGGCCGAGGCCGACGTCGGCGACGATCCGTTGAAAACCGGTCCGCTCGGCTGCCGACGCGCCCGACAGTCCGAGATCGTCATCGATGACGACGATCTGGTCGGCCGCCCAGCCGAGAGCCAGGGCCCGTCGCTTCAGGGCGTATTGCCGGGCAGTGCTCTCCTGGTGCTCTTGCACCTGCTGCAAGGACGACTGCCGCACGTAGAGGCAGGCGAGGCGACGAAGATGGTCCGCCGTGACCGCGGTCGATTGACTCATGCAGAGGCTCCTTCCGGAACGCACCCGAGGACCAAGCTCGCCAGGACACGCGCCAGCTCCGAACGGACAGGCGGCGTCAGATCGAGGTTGCCGCTCCCGGCCGACGGCAGCGGCACGACCGGCGGGAGGCTGATGGCCGACATCGTCTCCAGCCACGCCGGCATCCCCCGCGTCATCAACAGCGCCATGCCGTACCCCCGGCGAGAGAACGCGACCTGCGTCGCGGCGTCATGCCGCACGACCTCGTACTGCCGGCACAGCTGATCGATGTCGAGGTCCGGCACCGTCGCGGCGCCTTCTACCGTCGCGGTTTTTTTTTGCGGCGGGCGACCGCCCGGTCGAGCGACCGGGCGTGAATCGAGATTCCAAACCGGCGCGCCACGGCCGCCGTCAGCGGTTCGTCCGGTCGCACGTCTTGGCCCGCACGCCAGCGTTCGACGTAGTCGACAACCGCGTCGGTGCACTTGTGGGCCCGCTTCGGTCCGGGCCGCTTGGGCACCAACCCGGGGATCCCGCGGGCCTCGAAGGCGGCCGCCGCCTCGTAGAACGCCTGCCGGCTGACCCCGAAGCCCGCCGCGACCTCGGTCACCGGGCGTCCCTCGACTCGATGGCGGCGCACCATCTCGTACTTGACCTGGACGCGGTCGCGCGGGTCGAAGAACGGGTGGTTCAGAAAGGCCTCGTCGCGGACCGTCTCGGGGCGCGAGTGCAAGGCTCCCGCCTCGCGCAGGGCCTGCGTCTTGACATCGGGCGGCGACTTGGGCATTCGCGGCATGACGAGTGTCACCGTGATTACGACACATGCTGTCAGTGATGTCAAGGCAAAGCGAATCTGAATCGCGACAAGTCTCCCGGATATATTGGCACTTCAGGCGACAAATGGGCTCGGATGACTGCCCATTCTCGGACGCTTGGGCACGAAATCCGCTTGACATCACAGGCATAATATCCTTGACATCGCTTTGCCGCTCACGACCGAGTCCTCTCCGCCACGAGCTCGGCGAGCTGCAGCAAGTCCTCCAGTCGAAACGGCGCGCGCCCGCGGCCCGCCGTCACAGCCGGGTCGGGCGGCAACAGGTCCGTCCAGCCAATGGGGATGGACCAGGCCGACCCGTCGGGTCGCTGCACCCTCACCCGGTCTTCGCCCCAGAGCTGCTTGGTCACCACGAACGGAAAGCGGGTGCCCCGGAGCGGATGGAACGGATGGGTGATGAGAATCTGCGGTGCTTCCGTGGCACCCGAGGCAATCTGGTGCTTTGACGAAGGCTGCGGTCGAGAACAGCGTGCTCGTGGCCCAGCGGTGGATTCTGGCCCGGCTCCGCGACGAGACCTTCTTCGAGCTCGGCCCGATGAACCGGGCGATCCGTGTCCTCCTCGACGAGCTCAACGACCGGCCGATGAAGAAGCTGGGCGTCAGCCGCCGCGTCCTCTACGAACAACTCGGCCGCCCGGCGCTGCGGCCCCCGCCGACCACTCGATACGTCCTGGCGCGGTGGAAGCTGTGCCGCGTCAACATCGACTACCACATCGAGGTCGAGCACCACCTCTACAGCGTGCCGTACCAACTGGTCCGCGAGCAGGTCGAGGTCCGCTACACGACGAGCACCCTCGAGGTCTTGCACCGCGACAAGCGCGTGGCGTCGCACCGACGGCGCTACGACCGACAGCGGTCCACGGTGGCCGAGCACATGCCCAGCGCTCACCGCGCGCACGCCGAGTGGACGCCCTCCCGCCTCATCCGCTGGGCCGAGAAGGTCGGGCCGGCGACCGGTCAGCTCGTCGCCCGCATCCTCGAGAGCCGCCCGCACCCCGAGCAGGGATATCGGCCCTGTCTCGGCATCATGCAGTTGGGACGGCGTTACGGCAACACCCGACTCGAGGCGGCCTGCGCCCGCGCGCTGGCCCTCGGCGCCTGCCGCTTCCTCACCGTCAGGAACATCCTCACCGCCGGCCAGGACCGTCTGCCCCTGGAACCGCCGGCCGAGACGACCCCGACGCCAACGCACGCCAACATCCGCGGCGCCGACTACTACGCCGCCGCCACCACCCAGGAGGACCCGTGCTGATCGAACAGACCCTCGACAAGCTCAACACCATGAAGCTCGGCGGCATGGCCGACGCCCTCCAGCGGCAGCTCCAGACCGACGAGGCCGCCTCGCTCAGCTTCGAGGAGCGGCTCGGCCTGCTCGTCGACACCGAGTGGACCACCCGCGAGCAGCGCAAGCTCGAACGGCGCCTCCACGCCGCCAAGCTGCGCTATCCGGCGACGCTCGAGGCCGTCGACTTCACCCACCCCCGCCGGCTCAACCGCCAGCAGATCCTGACCCTGGGCACCTGCGCGTGGATCGCCGAGCGCCACAACTTGATCGTCACCGGGGCGTGCGGCATCGGGAAGAGCTTCCTCGCCTGCGCTTTCGTCGAACGAGCGTGTCGCCGCGGATTCACTGCCCGCTACGTCCGGATGCCGCGCCTGCTGCACGAGCTCGCCGTCGGTCGCGGCGACGGCTCCTACACCCGGCTCCTCGCCCGCCTCGCCAAGCTCGACCTGCTCGCCATCGACGACTGGATGCTCGCGCCCCTGCGCGACGCCGAACGCCGCGACCTCACCGAGGTCATCGAGGACCGCGCCGAACGCGCCTCGACGCTGATCGCCAGCCAGTTGCTCGTCACCGACTGGCACGCCGTCATCGGCGACCCGAACCAGGCCGACGCGATATGCGACCGCCTGCTCCACGACGCACACCGCATCGAGCTCAAGGGCCACTCGATGCGACGGACACACGACGCGCCGAAGACCCGCAACCGGAAGAAGACATGACCCCGCCAGGCCGGCCCGTGGATCGCACCGGTGCCATGGAAAACGCGCTCGAGACGCTCGCGGCTGACCGCACCATCGTGCAGGCGCGTTTTCCACAGCCCCTTGGATGATGGGGTGGACGCCTCCCCCCGAACGGCATCGCAATGTGCCAGGGTGGAGATGTCGTAACTCACCACCTCGAGGAGGAGGCATCCATGGGACACGCTACCATCATCGGCATCGATCTGGCGAAGCGCAGCTTTCAGCTTCACGGTGCCCGGCCCGACGGGTCGGTGGCTTTCCGCAAGAAGCTGAGCCGAGACAAGGTGTTGGGCTTCGTTGCGTCGCACCCCCGATGCGTCGTTGCGATGGAGGCGTGTGCGAGCTCGCACCACTGGGGTCGAGCATTCCGGGAGCTGGGTCATGAGGTGAAGCTGGTCCCGCCGGTGTACGTGAAGCCGTTCGTGAAACGGCAGAAGAATGACTCGGCCGACGCGGAGGCGATCTGCGAGGCGGCCTCGCGTCCGACGATGCACTTCGTGGCGGTGAAGACGTGCGAGCAGCAGGCTCGGGGCATGCTGTTCCGAACGCGCGATCTGTTGGTTCGCCAGCGCACGCAGACGATCAACGCGCTGCGCGGACACTTCGCGGAGTTCGGCGTCATCGCTCCGCGGGGGCCGGCTCACGTGGAGCGGCTGGCGGAGGCAGTTGAAGATGCCGATTCGGGGCTGCCGACCCCGGTTCGGGAGCTGGGCGCGCTGTTGCTCGTTCAGGTCGCCGACCTCGACGAGAAGATCGCAGGACTGGACAATGACCTGCGTGAGCAGGCGCGTGAAGACGAACAGGCGGCGCGGCTGATGAGCATCCCGGGAATCGGGACCCTGTGCGCGATGGCGATCCCGGCCTTCGCGCCCCCGATGGAGAGCTTCCGGTGCGGCCGGGACTTCGCGGCGTGGTTGGGCCTGGTTCCTCGGCAGAGCTCGACGGGCGGGAAGCCGAAGCTCGGCAAGATATCGAAGATGGGTCAGCGTGACCTCCGGCGGCTGTTGATCACCGGCGCGATGGCGACAATCGGCGGTGCGGTGCGGCGTGGCGCCACGAAGGACCCGTGGCTGGCCCGGATGCTGGCGCGCAAGCCGCGGATGCTGGTCGCGGTGGCGCTGGCCAACCGAATGGCGCGCATCGCCTGGGCGCTGATGATGAAGAACGAATACTACCGCGCACCGCAGCCGACGGCCTGAGGGGCGCGAGCTCGGGGTTCGGCGGCGTCGGGAATGCGAGCAGGTCGGAGGATGGTAAGGGCAAACGGTCAACGAGACGGGGTCGGGAGAACCAGCCTCTTTGCGAGTGGCTTCGAGCACGCTTGGACGATTTCGGACCCGACCCGCGTATCTCCATACAGGCCCGCGGCAGATGAAGTGCCGCACTCAACGAGGCCGGACACACGACAGCGCCTGACCGCATGCTCCAGAACCATCCGAAGAAACGGCTCCGCTGAGACGGCCGCAGTCTGGGTTCGCACGCGCTGAAGGCCCTCGCTGCGCTCGGAAGCGTCTACCTCGCGCACGGTCGGCCGCGGCCGTCAAGCCGCTGCGCGGCTCCTCCACTTCGTTTCGGCCCTTGCGGGTGACGGCCGCGGCCGACCGTGCGGTAAGCCCTTGCGGGCCAGCCAGAAGGCTGGCCCTCGTTCAACGGAAGCCACGGTGGGGCTTAGGAGAGCCGCTCCGTTGTCGCGGAGAACCCGGTGCAGCAAGCTCGAGAGCACCGAGAGCGACAGAGGGATTCAGAAAGGGCTTGCATTTACGGAGGCGTCCACACACGGCGAAGAGCGCCGCCCATACGCTCCACAGGCAAGATCGTGTTTGGTACTCTAGAAGACGACGTACGACACCGACGGGAGGAAACGGACCGACGACGTCACTGCGCTCCGACGAGCCGATCCACTTCACCGAAATCGCCGATCCACATCCCCGGAATCGGTGATCCACTTCACCGAAATACGCACACGCAGTGGTGCGGGGAACCCACCGTGCACGGCGGCAAGGCCACGCGGCCGTGACGCGGAAATTGGTCTCGCGCTCAGTGGGACCCGGTGCTCGCAGTGCATCTTCATGCGAGCGGATTGGCTGGGCGCCCAGCGGAGCCGAAGGCGACGATGGACGGGGCCAAGCCACCCTGCATGCGAAGAGCCCGCACCTCCGGCTTGATGAGCGGCGACCGGGAACCGAGTCGTGGCAAGGGGTGAGCCTCGTTCCCCTTGGGCCGAACTCGAACGGTCCCACCAGTTGCGCAAGGGCCGGCCGGGTCTCACGTCGGCCACTTGCAGGTCGGCCTACGGCAGCGGCATCTCCGGGCTGTCCTCGTCGCGCGCCCGCTCGAACGCCGGGCGCGGCGTGTCCGAGCGCACCTGCTCCAGCCAGAACACCCCGTCGTAGGGCGCACTGTTGCCGCGCGTGCCCAGGAAGTCGACGTCGCCGTCGCCGTCGACGTCCCGAGCGATGAACTTGTCGTACATGCCCCGCTTGCGGCGCGAGACGTCGTGCCGCCGCCACTCTCCGGCGGCGTCGCCGGGGTGCTCGAACCAGCCGATGCGCCCGAGGGCGTCGTCCTTGTCGACGTCGCCGTCGCCTTCGCGGGGGCCGCGGCTGTAGCTGCCGGCCATGACGTCGAGGTGGCCGTCGCCGTCGATGTCGGCCACCTCGAGGCCGGTCATGCTGTCGGGGGCGAAGCTGCCAATCCGGTGCGCGTTCCAGGCGTCGTCGATGCGCTCGGGCTGTTCCAGCCAGGCGAGGCCGCCGGCGGCGGCGCCGATGATGTCGAGGCGCCCGTCCCCGTTCAGGTCCGCGTACTCCAGGTTGAAGCCGGCCGCCCGCGCGCCGTAGATGCCGATGGCGTGCTCGCGGAAGTCGAGGCTGCCGTCGCCCGGGTTCTCGAAGAACAGGATGCGGTTCTCACCCCGCGTCCCCACCACGACGTCGAGGTCGCCGTCGCCGTCCAGGTCCACCGGCTCGGCGTTCTGCGGCACGCTGTAGCGTCCGAGCACCGTCTCGGTCCAGTTCCCGCCCTCGAGCGGATCCCCACGCACCGAGAAGATGGAGACCGGCGTGGAGCGCGCGAAGTCCTCCGGCGCCGGCCGTTGCGCGCCCTTGTTGGGGGCGGTCATCTCGGGGACGCCGTCGCCGTCGAGGTCGGCCAGGAAGACGCGGATGTACGATCCGCGACCCTTCGTCATCGGCAGTATCAGCCGCGGCCACGCGGCGCGGCGCAAGTCCGCGCCCGGATTCTGCAGATAGATGAGATGCGAGAGCTCCGCCGCCACCACCACGTCGAGGTGTCCGTCGCCGTTGACGTCGGCGATGGCCGCGTCCTCCGGCGCGGGCGCGTCCGCTCCCTCCGCGATGGTGACGTTCGTCCACCCGTCCGGGTCGGCCGAGCCGAACGCGACCCGCACGTGGCCCTCGGCGTCCGGCACGTAATCGGGGTCGGGGACGGTCGAGTCGTACTCGCTGTCCGACTCGTGCACCGACACGATGTCCTCGTGGCCGTCGTTGTCGAGGTCCGCCATCACGAGGCCGTCGCTGCCGCTCAGGCCGAACCCGGCGGTGGCGGGCTCGTCGATGATGTGCTCGCGCCAACTGATGTAGCTCCCGTCCGCCGCCCGCGCGGCGGTGGGGGTGTCGCCGACCACGGGCTGCGCGCCGGCCCCCTGCGGCCACAGGCACACGAGGCAGACGAGAAAGAGCCCGCGACAACCACGGCCCGTTCGGAACCGCATCGGCGCGCCGGTCGGCTGTGCTTGCTCGACGGTCATGGTGATCCTCCTCCTCGTCACTGTTCGCCGGCCCGGATCGGAGAAGCTGGTCGAAGTCCTGCGCCCGCCAGCACCACCGCCACCAGACCCGCCAGCACGCGTGAACCGTGGCTCGCCGTCATCATGCCCTCCGGTATCGCCGCATGGTCTCGACGCATGATAGTGCCGAACCCCGTCCAGCGGGAGTCCGGCGATCGCGTCGGCCGCGCAACCCACGCCCGGCGCGCGAGCGTTTCTCCGATCGGCGCGATGCCCGCCCCGCGGACCGGCCGCCCTGCTCTCCGTATCCCCGGCACCGTATACACTGACGTGAGGACCGACACGGAACCGTACGCCAGCGCCCGGCGGACCGTTCGTTCAACGGCTTCCACGAGTACGAGAGTCGGCTGCGGCAGGGCCCCCATGGGCTGGAACCGCGCGACCGCACCGTCGCGGAGCCGCTGAACTCCCGAGACACCGATGATCTACCTGGACCACAACGCGACGACGCCCCTCGACCCGCGGGTCCTCGACGCGATGCTGCCGTTCCTCACCGATCGCTTCGGCAACGCGGCGAGCCGCCATCACGCCCTGGGCTGCGACGCCGCCACGGCGGTCGAGACCGCGCGCGAGCAGGTGGCGTCGGTCATCGGCGCCGACCCGCGGGAGATCGTGTGGACGAGCGGCGCGACCGAGTCGGACAACCTGGCCCTGCAGGGCGTCGTCCACGCGCCGGCCTACGCGAGGAAGCGGCACATCGTAACGGTGACGACCGAGCACCGCGCCGTCCTCGACGCCTGCGAGCACATCGAGCGGCAGGGAATCGACGTCACATATCTCGGGGTCGACGGCGACGGGCGCCTGGACTTCGACCGGCTCGCCGACGCGATCACGGAGCGGACCCTGCTCGTCTCGGCCATGCACGCCAACAACGAAACCGGCGTCCTGCACCCCATCGCCCGCATCGGCGCCCTGTGCCGGGAGCGCGGAGTCCTGTTCCACACCGACGCCACCCAGTCGTACGGCAAGGAGCGCATCGACGTGAACGCCATGCACGTCGACCTGCTGAGCGCCAGCGCCCACAAGATCCACGGGCCGAAGGGCGTCGGCATGCTCTTCGTGCGGCGCCGCGGCCCCAGGGTGCGCTGCGAGCCGCTGGTGCGCGGCGGCGGCCACGAACGCGGCCTCCGCTCGGGCACCCTCAACGTTCCTGGCATCGTGGGGCTGGGGGTCTCGGCCACGCTGTCCGCCGGAGACGGCACCGTGCGCGCCCTGCGGGACCGGCTGGAGACCGGCATCGCGTCCCGCGTGGACGGCGTCGAGGTCAACGGCGGCGGGGCCGAGCGCCTCGCGAACACCACGAACCTCAGCTTCGCCGGGGTGGACGGGGCGAAGCTGATGAAGGGAATGCCCGGGTTGGCGGTGTCGTCGAGCTCTGCCTGCACCAGCGCCGCCCTGCAGCCCAGCTACGTCCTCGGCGCGATGGGCTGCGACGACGCCCGCATCCGCGGTAGCGTGCGCTTCTCGCTCGGCCGCTTCAACACCGCCGACGAGATCGAGACCGCCATCGAGACCGTCGCCGGCGCGGTCGACGCGCTACGGGGTGGATCGACCGCCGTCCCGTGATAGGCTGGCGCGTGCGGCGGCGATGCCGGGACGTTGGGCATCCCCCGCACGAGACGCTCGCAGGGCTCCTGCACGGCCTCACGAGCCCTGCGGTCAGCGTCGGTTACCCGATCGGAACAACACCGCCGCGAGCGAGGCTGGTGCCGCGACAGACCGGCGCCGGACGAGGCCACCGCGAACGAAACCAATTTGCCGGAACCAGATCAGGAGCGTGGCATGGCCGCCAGACGGCTGCTCGGCGTCGTGGTCGGACTCGCAAGCGTGCTGTGCTTTCCCCTTTCCGCCGGGGCGCAGGAAACCGCCCGGGCCGCCGGGGCGCAGGCAACCACTCGGGGCTTCGCCCCGGCGACGCTCCCGCGCACCATCCCGATCTTCCCTCTGCCGGACGTCATGTTGTTCCCGGGCGCGACCCGCCCGCTGCACATCTTCGAGACGCGCTACCGCGAGATGATCGCGGACGCGCTGGAGGGCGACCGCCTGATCGGAATGGTGATGCTGCAGCCCGGCTACGAGGCGGACTACGAAGGGCGGCCCCCCGTCCATCCCGTCGGCTGCGTCGGGGTCATCGCCGAGGCCACCGAGCTTCCCGACGGCCGCTACAACATTCTGCTCGGCGGCCTGACCAAGTTCCGGATCCTCCGCGAGGACGACAGCCGCGCCTACCGGCTGGCCGACATCGAGCCGATCAGCGACGCCATCGGCGCCGCCGACCGCAACCGCTTGCGCGACGTGCGGGAAGACCTCGCGGCCCTGATCCCCCTCGGGATCCCCGGGCTGCAGGTGCCGGACGGTCTGGACGACGAGGACCTCGTCAACGGCATCTCGCAACTCATCGACATCGCCCCCGCCGACCGGCTGGGACTGCTCGAGCAGCCGGGCCCCCTGGCCCGGGCGGAAGCGCTCATCGACCTCATCTACATCCGCTCCGCGCTGCGGCAGTGAACGCGCCGGCCGACCTTCCGTGAAGCTCCTCGTCTACCTGTGGGCGCCGTTCGCGAACCTGCTCTGGTACGTCCACACGGTGGTCATGGCGAGCCTCTCGTTCCTCATCTGGCCCTTCGACCGCACCGGCGACCGCCAGTTCTGGTGCGCGCGCTGGTGGTGCCGGCTCGTGGCGTGGTCCATCTTCGCCCGCATCCGCGTGCACGGTGCGGAGCGGGTACGGAGAGACGGGACCTACGTGTACGTGGCGAACCACGCGAGCCTCATCGACACGCCGGCGCTGTTCGCGTACCTGCCGTACCCCTTCCGCATCGTCGCGAAGCGCAGCCTCTTCTACGTCCCGTTCATGGGCTGGCACCTGTGGACGGCCGGCCACTTCCCGATCGACAGCAGCGACCCGCGCAGCACCGCGCGCAGCCTCCGCCGGGTCATCGACGGGGTGCGGAACGGCCGCTCGCTGGCGGGGTTCCCCGAGGGCACCCGAACCCGCGACGGCCGCCTCCAGCCGTTCCAGCCCGGTCTGTTCCGGATCGCCGTCAGGGCCGGCGTGCCCGTCGTCCCGGTCGCCATCCGCGGCACGTTCGCCCTCCTGCCCAGGACCACCCTGGCCCCGCGGCCGGGCTCGGTAGACGTCATCCTCGGAGAGCCGATAGCCACCGCCGACTGCGGCGAGCGGGGGGTGGACCACCTGATCGACCGCGCGCGGGCGGTGATTGGGGAGACGCTCGAAGCCGGCCCGCCGGACCAGCGCCCCTGAGCCGGATCTCCGGCTCAGGCTTGCCAATCTTCCGGACAACAGGTAGCCTGATACCACCATAACCGCGAAGGAGCCTTCATGCGCACGCTGCTCGCCGTTCTCTCCCTGCTGGTGGTCGGCCTCGGGGTCCACACCGCCGTGCAGACCCAGGAGCCCGTCATCGAGGTCTACAAGTCGCCCACCTGAGGGTGTTGCGTGGGATGGGTCTTGCATCTCAAGGACGCGGGTTTCAACGTAAAGACGACCGACGTGCCTGACGTGACGCCGCTCAAGCAGGAGAAGGGGATTCCGCAGCGGCTCTTCTCGTGCCACACCGGCCTCGTCGACGGCTACGTCATCGAGGGTCACGTGCCGGCCGAGGACATCCGCCGGCTGCTCGACGAGCGTCCCGACGTCGCGGGCATCTCGGTGCCGGGCATGCCCATGGGCTCGCCGGGCATGGAGGGTCCGAAGTCCCTCTACCGGGAGTACCCGGTCATCTCGTTCACCGACGACGGCGAGCTGGCGCTCTACAACACCCACATGCCGCAATAGCGGCCATGCGGACCGGAGCTGCGCGCCCTCGGGGAAGCCATGGTGAAGCACCGTTCCTCGAGGGCGCGTCTCCTTGTACGCATCCGGCCCGCCGGCGCGTGGACCGCCTCCAGCGCGCGCCGCTCCCGTCCCGACCGCCGGCGCCCCCGGCCCGCCGCCTCGTCCCCCTTGCCGGTCGCGGTCTCCTGACGAGGGCGGGATGCCTCGGCACGCGTACCCGCCCGGCGATCCTCCCCCGCACCAGGCATCGGCGATCCCGTTCAGAATCCGCGACGGCGCGGTCGAGATCTGCCTGATCACCACCGTCAGGGCCGGCCGGTGGACCGTGCCCAAGGGGTTCATCGATCCCGGCGAGACCGCGGCGGAGACCGCGGTCAAGGAGGCCCGCGAGGAGGCGGGCGTTCACGGGCGTGTCGTGGGCGGCCCGGTCGGTTACTATGACATCACCAAGGAGGGGGGCCGCTACCGCGTCGCCGTCTACCTGATGCACGTCGAGCGGGTGGACGACGCCTGGGAGGAGCAGGCCCTCCGGCAACGGCGCTGGACCAACGTCCGCCGCGCGGAGAAACTGCTTGCCGGACGGCCCGTCGAGGCCGTCTTCCGGCAGGCGTTGACACGAATCGTCAGCAGCAAGGAGCCATCATGACCATCAAGACCCGCCATCTCGTCGCCTTCGTCGCCGCCGTGTTCGTCGCCGGCTTCGCGGCCGGAACGCTGTGGCAGGCGGACACCGCCGTCCACGCCCAGGGCGACAAGGTCTTCGAGCTCAGGACCTACACCGCCCCCGAGGGCAAGCTGCCCAACCTGGAGGCCCGGTTCCGCGACCACACGATGCGGATCTTCGAGAAGCACGGCATGAGCAACGTGGGCTACTGGGTGCCGCAGGACACCCCGGACTCGGAGAACACGCTCATCTACATCATCTCGCACGACAGCCGCGAGCAGGCGGCGGAGAACTGGGACACGTTCCGCGCCGACCCCGAGTGGCAGGAAGTGTCCCGCGCGTCGCAAGTCGACGGCCGCATCGTGAGCGGCGTGGAAGCCGTGTTCATGGACGCGACCGACTACTCGCCGCTGAAGTAGGCAGGGCGCAGGCGGCCACCAGGAGTCTGCGCCGTAGAACGGCGCGGACTCGTTGGGCGCCCGGCGGAGCCGCAGGCGACGGCGGGCGGGCGAGGAGTCGCCGTAGAACGGCGCGGACTCCTGGAGGGTCGGTTGGGCGCCCGGGGGAGCCGCAGGCGACGATGGGCGGGCTAGGCAACGCGTTCCGGACCGGGGGGAGCGACGGCCGTCGCCGCCGGTCCCATCTGCCCGAACCCTCCGGGACCGCGCGAGAGGCTGCGCGGCGGCAGCCGGGTTCCCCGGAGCGCCGGCGCAGGGTCCCGGAGGAGCGAAGCTGCGCGGCGGCAGCGGGGTTCCCCCGGGGGCACCGGCGCAGATCCGTGAGGAGCATCGTGAGCGAAGGGGACGGATACGTCGTCATCTCCATCGTGCAGGGCCAGTTCGTCGAGGCCCAGATCAAGGCGTTCCTCGAGGCCCACGGCATTCCCTGCCAGCTTCGCGGCGAGGCCCTGCGCGTGACCCACGCCATCTCCATCGATGGCATCGGCGCGGCCGAGGTGCTGGTGCCCGCGGACCGGGCCGAGGAGGCGCGCGACCTCCTGGCGCGGGCCGAGCGCGGCGAGCTCGCCATCGACGACCCGCCGGCGGAGCCGCCCGCCGATTCCTGACGACCCGACCGCCCGACCGGGACCTGCCTCCCGACCGATGGGCGACCGACGGCTGTGGCTCGAACCCACCGCCCGCGACCGTGCGAGATCCGCCAGGCGCACCCCCCGACCACCGCTCACACAAGTAGACGGCGCAGGCAGCCGCCAGCCACCGCCCAAAGGGTTGACGAATGAACGACTCCGCGCAGCTCATCCCCCTGACCCGGCTCGCCCTCGCGTTCCTGCCCGTCCTCGCCGTCCTCGTCATCATCCACCGCTGGTCGCTGGGCACCCGCACCGCGGTGGTCGCGGTGCTGCGCATGGTCACCCAGCTCCTGCTCGTGGGCTACGTGCTGACGTTCATCTTCGGGTCGGAGCGGGCGATGGTCACCCTCGCGGTGGTCGCCGTCATGCTCGCCGTCAGCGGCTGGATCGCGCTCCGCCCCCTGGGAGACGAACGGATGGGCCGCTATCCGACGGTGCTCGCGGCCATCGGGGTCGGCGCCCTGACGGTGCTGGCCCTGGTCACCCAGGGCGTGCTCGGCGCGAGCCCCTGGCACGACGCCAGCGTGGTCGTCCCCCTCGCCGGCATGATCATCGCCAATTCGATGAACACCGTCAGCCTCGCCGCCGAGCGGTTCAGGACCGAGCGCGGGCGCGGCGCGACCTACTCCGAAGCGCGGCACGCGGCCATGAGCACGGCGCTGATCCCGATGACCAACTCGCTGCTCGCGGTGGGGCTGGTGTCCCTGCCGGGGATGATGACCGGACAGATCCTCTCCGGCGTCACCCCGCTGGTGGCGGTGCGCTACCAGATCCTCGTGATGTGCATGATCTTCGGGTCGGCGGGCCTGGCGACGAGCTGCTACCTCGTGCTGCAGCGGCCCCGCTGACGCCGCCGCGCGGGCGCTGCCCCGGCAACGCAACACGATCTTGACGTGCCGGGAGGGCCTGCGACAGACTGGGATCGGGAGATCGGGGGATGCCGCACAGGTTCAACTGGAGTGCCGTGGCCGCGACGGCCGCCGTAGCAGCGGTCCTGGTCGCGTTGTGGCAGTTCTCGGTGGTACGGCACGACGACGAGCACGATGATCTCGTCACCCTGATCGAGACCGTCCGAACCGAACTCGGCCAGGAAATCGAGACCGTCCGAACCGAGCTCGGCCAGGAAATCGAGACCGTCCGAACCGAGCTCGGCCAGGAGATCGAGAACGTCCGAACCGAGCTGCGTGAAGAGCTCGCGGGCGTCCGGACCGACCTCGGCGGACGAATCGACAGGATCTACGACTTGTTGGTCGAGCGCGACGGCCGGGTAGCGGCGCCCTGATCGACCGCCTCCTCTGCGGACCCGGCGCCGAACACGCGGTCGAAGTTCCCACCGAAGATGGCCGCCCGGGCCGATTCATCCAAACCGACGGCGTCGATCGCCTCGCGTTGCGCCTCCCAGACCGGCCGCTGCCATCCCCGGGGGAAGAACGACGAGTCCGAGCCGAACAGGATGCGCTCGGGGCCGAGGACGGCGAGGGCCTGCCGGAACACGCCCTCCAGCGTGAGGGGCGGCGCCTGATACTTCACCCAGCCGTTCGAGCTCGACGTGTCGACGAGCACGTTCGGACAGAGGTCGGCCGCCATCAGCGTCTCGCGGAAGAAGCCGGCCCCGAAGTGGGGGACGACCACCGGCACCGACGGGAACGCCGTCGCGGCCGGCACGAGGTCGAGCGGGTTGCCCCGCCGCACGTCGAAACGGCACGTCAGGCCGAGCTTGCGCCGAACGCCCACCGACAGGACCCCGCAGTGCACGAAGACCGTCCGGCCGTACTCGGCCGCCGCCTCGAAGACCGCGAAGACCCGCGCGTCGCCGAGCGCGAAGTGATGCATGGCGGGGAAGAGGCAGGCGCAGCGCAGCCCGTGCTCGCCGAACGCCCGGCCGAGGCGGCCGGCCACGTCGGGCGCCGTCGGGTTGAACATGAAGCTGCCCGCGAGCCGCGCCGGGTGCCGCGCCACGGCCGCCGCCACCGACGCCTCGTCGCCCGGAACGCTCGCCATCAGCGCCGCGCGCGCCACGCCGTGGCGGTCCAGCTCCTCCACCCAGCGATCCGCGAGAGCGGCGGGGCTTCCCGGCGCGTTCCATCCCAGCCGCGCCGGCAGATCCACGGCGGGGTCGGCGGCGTGAGGCGCGGCCGGATCCCTGGCCAGCGTCTCGAAGAAACCCGCCGAGAAGAAGTGGCAGTGGGCGTCGTTGAGCGCCTCGGCGGGGGCCGGAGTGGTGGTCATTCTGATCGTCGTCCGCCGGCAGTCGCGGCGTGCCCGGCGAAACCAGCCGCCGGGGGCCCGTCGGTGAGCCGGACGGGGTGCTCGGCCGGCCGGCCGACAGTATACGTGACCGGCGACAGGTTCCGTTCCGGCGCAGCGGGAGGGGGCCGGGGCTCAGGTTCAGCAGGAACCGGTCGGCCGACCGTGGCGCGATGCTCATCGACAGGACGGGCCGTCGCGGCGCTCCACCGCTTCAGGACTCCCGCTCGAGTGGCCCTTGGGTCACCGAACGAAGCAAGTGCGACAATGGCACGGTAACCTCGGGTGAAGGCAGAGGCGGGTCATGCCCCTCCAGCAGCGTGCCCGCGGCGGGTCCGGTCGAGCGCGCTCGCCGATCGGGACCACGTCGATAGCGACCACGACAAGGGCACGGCGCGGAACGCGATCGCGTGCGGCGCGCTCGACGAATGCAGCAAATGCAGCCACCACATCCGATGCGGTCCGGCGGGACCCACCTGACGCAGGTCTCTCTCGACATGCTGGTCCTGCACGCGGTCGCCGCGGGACCGGCGCACGGCTTCGGCGTCATGCAGCGGCTCCGTCAGCTCTCGGGCGAGGTGTTCCAGGTTTCCCCGACGACCCTCTATCCGACGCTTCACCGGCTGGAGAGCACGGGACTGCTCGCGGCGACCCGGAAGACGTCGGGCGGTCGACTCGCGAAGTTCTACCGGTTGACCGCGGCCGGCCGCGCCCGGCTCGGCGACGACACCGGCTGGAGGCTGCTGTCGGACGCCGTCGGCCGGATCGCGAAGCTGCAGCACGAGATGGAGACGGCGGCGGCGATCCAGAGGGCGCTGCTGCCGACCACCCACCGGGCCGGCCCGTTCTTCGATGCGGCGGCGACGACGCTGCCGTGCCGGTCCATCGGCGGCGACTTCTTCGACTACATGGACCTGCCCGGCGGCGCGCTCGGCTTCGCGCTGGGCGACGTCGCCGGCAAGGGACCGCCCGCCGCCCTGCTCGCGGCGCTGATGCAGGGATCGCTGGCCGCGCACGCGCACGCGAGCGACGGACCGGCGGCCACGATGGCCGCGGTCAACGCCGCCATCGTCCGCCGGGGGATACAGGGGCGCTTCGTCACGCTCTTCTACGGCGTGCTCTTCCCGGATGGCAGGGTCGCGTACTGCAACGCCGGTCACAACCCTCCCATCCTCGCGGGCGACTCCGGCGTCCGCCGGCTCGAGACCGGCGGCATGGTGCTCGGTTTCTTCGAGGACGCGCCGTACGCGGAAGGTTCCGTGACGCTCCTGCCCGACGACTACCTGGTGCTGTTCAGCGACGGGATCTCGGAAGCGATGAACGACGAGGAAGAAGAGTTCGGCGACGACCGGCTGGTCGGCTGCCTCGCCGGGGTCGAGGACGCCGAGGCCGACTCCCGCCTGCGCCACATCTTCGCCAGCGTGAAGCGGTTCACGGCCTCCGCCCCGCAGCACGACGACGTGACGGCCATGGTCGTGGCGTATCGCTCGTCGGCGGCATGACCACGCATCTCGCCGGCTCTCCCGGACCTCCTTGACGGCGTGGTCGGTGTCCGGCAGGACCCCGGCGATGCGGTTCCGGCGCACCCTCGGAACCGCGCACGCATCGGAACAGCCCGACCCGCGACCCCCGATCGGCGTACGCCGTTCTACCCTTGCTTACCGAGAGGGATGGTGCCACAATACACGGTAACCGAGAGGGACATGGAACACGGACGGCAACCATCGGGATGACGGAACCGTCGAACCCGTTACACGGGACGGCCGGCTGACGGAGGTGCGTCATGTCTTTCGAGCGATGGCTCTACGCATGGCGGGTCCGTTTGCGAACGCTCCTCGACCGCGACCGCGCCGACCGCGAGCTGGACGACGAGCTGCGGCACCACGTCGCGCTCGAGACCGAGTCGCGGCGCGCGCAGGGGATCCCCCTGGTCGAGGCCCGCCGGCAGGCGCTGGCGACTCTCGGGGGCATCGAGTCGGCCCGGAACCACGTCCGCGACGCGCGGTTCGGAGCGGCGCTCGAGCACGTGCTGCAGGACGTCCGCTACGTCCTGCGCGTCCTGCGCCGGAACCCCGGGTTCACGGCGACCACGGTCCTGACCCTGACGCTCGCGATCAGCGCGACCACCGCCACCTTCTCGGTGGTGGACGCGGTGCTGCTGCAGCCCCCGCCCTTTCCGGAGCCGGAGCGCCTCGTCACGTTGTGGGAGACCGACCCCGAGAACGGCAACCAGCCCGCCGAGGTGGCCTCCGCGAACTTTCTCGACTGGCGCGAGCAGGCGACGAGCTTCGAGCACGTCGCGGCCCTCGACCCGTGGTCGGTCGACCTCACCGGCGCCGACGAGCCCGAGGCGCTCTACGGGTGGCAGGTCACGGAAGGGTTCTTCGAGGCGCTCGGCGCCGGCGCCGCCCGCGGGCGCACGTTCCTGCCCGACGATCACCGGCCGGGCAGCGGCGTCGTCGTCATGACGGACGGACTCTGGCGGCGCCGCTTCGACGGCGACCCCGCCATCGTCGGCCGGACGCTGGTGCTGGACGACGCGCCGCACACGGTGGTGGGGGTGCTCGCCCCGAGCTTCGAGCTCCGCCTGGAGGGCGGTCGAAGCGATCGGGACGTCTTCCTCCCCAAGGCCGTCGCCGAGTACGAGAGCTACGTTCGCAGCCGCGGTTGGTGGCAGGTGATCGCGCGGACCCGCGCCGACGTCACCCTGGCCGAAGCCCGGGCCGAGATGGACGCCGTCGCGGCTCGACTCGCCGCCGACCATCCACGCACCAACGCCGGCGTCGGCGCGCGCGTCATCCCCCTGCAGACGCGTCAGACCGCAGCCGTGCGCCCGGTGCTGCTGTTGCTGTGGGGCGCCGTGGTCTTCGTCCTCCTCATCGCCTGCGTCAACGTCGCCAACCTCATGCTGGCCCGCTACGCGCGGCGCGAGCAGGAGTTCGCGGTCCGCTCGGCGGTGGGCGGCGGTCCCGGACGCCTGCTGCGCCAGCTCCTGACCGAGAGTGTGGTCATCGCGGCCCTCGGCGGCCTCGGCGGCCTCGTGGCGACCGCCTACACCCTCGACCTCCTCGTGGCGCTGATGCCGGCCGACGTGCCGCGCCTCGCGCAGATAGCCGTCAATCAACGGCTCCTCGGGTTCACCGCCGGCCTCGTCGTCCTCACCGCCCTGGCGTTCGGCTGCGCGCCCGCCGTCCGGATACTCCGGCAGGACGTCAACGGCCCCCTCACCCGAGAGCGCCGCGCCGGCGACACGCCGGCCCAGCAGCGGCTGCGGCGCGCGCTGGTGGCGGCCGAGGTCGCCCTCGCCCTCGTGCTCGTGGTCGGCGCCGGCCTCCTCATGCAGAGCTTCGTGCGGCTGGTGAACGTCGACCTCGGCTTCGCCCCCCAGAACACGGCGGCGCTGCAGGTGTTCCACTACGGGGAAGGCGGCGGCACCGAGGCCACCCCGAACTTCTTTCGCGAGACCCTCGCGGGCATCCGCGCCCTCCCCGGCGTCGCCGCCGCCGGCGCCGTCTCGGCGTTTCCCCTCGGCCTCGCCGACCTGAGCGCGCAGAGCCCCCTGACCCTGCACGACCGGCCGCCGCCCCCGCCCGGCGAGGAGCCGTCGACGGCCGTCTCCATGGTCACCCCGGGCTACTTCGACACGATGCGCATCCCGCTCCGGGCCGGGCGGTGGCTCGACGAGCGCGACGACGCCGAGGGGCCGGCCGTCGTGCTCGTCAACGAGACGCTGGCGCGACAGCACTGGCCGGACGGGGATCCGCTCACGCGGCGGGTGAGCGTGCAGGTCTCGGGACAGGCGTTCATCCTCGAGACCTTCGAGGCGGAGATCGTCGGCGTCGTCGGCACGGTGCGGCCGCGGGGCTTCGACAGCCCGCCGCGCCCCGAGGTGTTCGTCCCCCACGCGCAGGCACCGAACGGCGCGATGACCTACGTCGTCCGCAGCGTCGGGGATCCCGCGGCCGGCATCCCCGCCATCCAGAGCGTCGTCTGGGACGCCGCCCCGTACCTGGCCTTCTACAGCGTCGCGACGGTCGAGCAGCTCCTGTCCGACACCCTCGCGGCGCGGCGGTTCACGACCCTGCTCCTCGCGCTGTTCGGGGCGGCGGCCCTCGCCCTCGCCGGCCTCGGCATCTACGGGGTCATCGCGGTGGCCACCGCCCAGCGGACCCGCGAGATCGGCCTGCGCCTCGCCATGGGCGCCGAGCCGCGCCACGTCGTGTGGATGGTCGTCCGCGGCGCCGTCGGGCTCGCCGGGGCCGGCGTCGCCGTCGGCCTGCTCGCGTCGCTCCTGTTCTCGCAGACCCTCACCAGCCTCCTCTTCGACGTCGCCCCGTTCGACGTCGCGACGCTGGCCGCGGTGTCCCTGCTGCTGCTCGCCGTGGCCGCGGCCGCCGCGTGGTCCCCGGCCCGGCGCGCAAGCCGGGTGGACCCGCTGGTCGCGCTCCGTACGGAGTAGAACTCGCCGCCGGCGGGCACAGGTGGGACGGGATGCCCTCTGGCAGCGCGCAGCCGGGCAGTTCCTGTACCGCACCTGGTGTCGGCCGGGCTGCACCGCCTCAACCGGAAGGGTGCGGCGCCGCTCCGGGTGTGGGTTCGGGCGGAACGAAGCCGGGCCCACCACGTCGAGACATCGTCGCCTCGCCGGGTTCCCCGCTGCCCCGGCTTGGCGATATGATCGACGCGGCCGCAACGTGCGCCGGCCATCCACGACGACGCAACCCACCACCCAGCCAACGGAGCCCGTCATGCACCTCGTACGATCGCTCGGAACGACCGCCCTCATCCTCGCCGCCGCCCTCCCGGCCACGGCGCAGGTGGAACCTCTGGCCGACCCGATTCCCGACCCGATCCTGAAGGGGGACCTCGTCGTGGAGGCGACCGAGTTCGTCCGCGCGCCGCGGACCTCGGATTCCGCCGTCGACGCCATGACGAACGAGGCCTACGCGCGCATCCAGTACCTGACGCCGATCGGGGACGGCTCGGGGCGCCTCGTCCTCAACGACCTGCGCGGCCTGCTGTACATCACCGACGAGGACGGGGCGGAGCCGGTCACCTACATGGACATCCGCACCCTCGACGTCGGCTTCGACGACTCGATGTTTCCCAACGAGACCGGCCTGGTGGGGGTGGCGTTCCACCCGCAGTTCGCCGCCGCCGGCGCGCCGGGCTTCGGCAAGTTCTACACCGCGTACAGCGCCCGGTCGGACAGCGGAATCGCCGACTACCTGGACGACGACGCGGGCAGCCACGAGAGCGTGATCCAGGAGTGGACGGTCGAGGATCCGGCGGCGAACGCATTCAGCGGCACGTCGCGCGAGGTCTTCCGCATCGGCCAGTTCGCGCCCAACCACAACGTCGGCACCATCGCGTTCAATCCGACCGCGGCCCCGGGATCGCCGGAGTACGGGCTGCTCTATGCCAGCCTCGGGGACGCCGGGGCGGCCCACGATCCCCGCGACTTCGGGCAGTCCCTCGCCGCGCCCCACGGCGCCATCATCCGCATCGACCCCCTCGGCGGCGACGGTAGCCGGGGATACGGCGTTCCCGCGGACAATCCCTTCGTGGGCGAGGCGGGCGTCGCCCCCGAGATCTGGGCCTACGGCCTCCGGCACGCCCAGCAGTTCTCGTGGGACGCCGACGGCCGGATGTTCATGGGCGACATCGGCCAGAACGTCGTGGAAGAGGTCAACCTGGGGGTGCCCGGCGCCAACTACGGCTGGCGGCTCCGGGAGGGCACGTTCGGCACCGGCTACACGCTCACCCCCCGGCGTCCGGGGCCGGCGTACCCGCCCCCGGCCCAGGACGACCGCCCCTTCGTGTACCCGGTGGCTCAGTACGACCACGACGAGGGCTACGCGGTCAGCGGCGGGTTCGTCTATCGCGGCGAGGCCATTCCCGCGCTGCAGGGCAAGTACGTCTTCACCGACTTCCCGCGGGGCCGGGTGTTCTACATCGACGCCGACGGGCTCGTGCCCGGCCAGCTCGCCGAGATCCGGGAGCTGCGGCTGGTCATCGACGGCGAGGAGCGCGACCTCGTCGAGGCGGCCGGCATACGCAACACGTACGCCCCGGGCGACCGGGCGGACGCCCGCCTGGGCATCGACTCCGCGGGGGAGCTCTATCTGCTGACGAAGAGCGACGGCTGGGTGCGGAAGCTGGAGCCGGCACGAGGGCGCTAGGAGTCTGCCGCCGCAGAACGGCGCGGACTCCTGGAGGGTTGGTTGGGCGCCAGGCGGAGCCACAGGCGACGATTGGCAATCGTCGGTCGGTCTCACGCGCGCTGGGTGTAACAGCAGCAACAGCGATCGACTGTGAGTACCCCGCCCCTTGTGTTGCCCTTGGGTGGTGATCCAGGATCACCACCCAGCGGTAATCCAGGATCACCGCTCGCGTGTCCGAGTAGTGATCCACGATCGCCTCACCATGTTGTGGGTTGCGGTCGCGCCACGATTCCTTCGGGGCCGGAGACGTTAGCGGATTGGCGGTTTCGCCTCTTGGCGCAAATCGGGCGGCGCCCGATCTCTGCTCTCGTTCGTAGGCTGCGACAGCTCGCCTCAGTAACTACACGTGTCTTTGTTTAACGGGTAGGTCCGTGAGCAGGACTTGATTCGGAGCCTCGGAGGGAACACGTAGGCGGCCGGCACGCCGGTGATGGCGGACCGCGTGCGAGGTGTTGGCGACTCGTTGCGCGGTGACCTCTACGGACGAGGCAGTTGGAGGGCTTCGGGCACGGCAGGTCGGCGGGAGTGGAGTATCGAGAGGATCAGGGGGGCGAGGTCGAGGTGACGTTGGTGAGCGGTCCGCACCACGGTGGCGAGCACCTGTTGGGTGTCCGCCCCGCGGCGAGTGCGATTGCCCCGCAGACTTTGCGGGTGACGACGGCGGGCCGGATGGCCTGCTCGGCGCGCCAGTTGGTCGCGTCCACCGACGGGTCCCACAAGAAGGCGAATACGGCCGGGAATTCAACGGCGAGGTGGGCGGCGAAGCGCTCGGCCGCATCCAGCCTCGGCGGCTTCTCGATGAGCCGCCCGAGTCGGGCGAGCAGCCGGCCGCGGACGGTGGCCAGACCATGTTCGCTCACAGACCCGGCGTTTCGGCGGTCGCGCAGTTGGAGAGCGTCCTGGAGAACCGCCCGCACCCGAGCGGCCCACGGGCTGCGAGGATGGTCGGCTGCCAGGTGCCGAGCCCGGCGGAGCAGGTGGGCCAGACACGTCTGGTGGAGGGCGCGGCTGAAGCGGCGATACGGCGCCCATCCGTCGCGCACGAGCACGCCGGCGAAGTCGGGGCCGAGGACGGTGGCCGCGTCGTCGAATCCGCGACCGGAACAAATCGCGTAAACGGTGGTCGTCGGCGTGGCGAAGGCCCACAGCCAGTGGCGCACGGCACCGACGCGCCAGCCCGTCTCGTCTGGTGTGACCACCGGGCTGCCCCGCACCTGCCGGCACAACGCGGCGTAACTCGGCGCGGCTTGCCGAGCCGTTCGGTGAAGCACATGCGTGAGGCCGCCCGGCGTGACGGTGATACCGAATTGCGTCTGCAGCAGGTGCGCGACCTTGGCCAGCGGCGTTCCCAAGTGCGTGTGCAGCCGCACGACCAGGGCGATGGCCTCTGGACCCAACTGCACGCTGGCCGCTCCCAGCGCATCGGAGGTCTGCAGCCGGTGGCGACCCTGCACGCGCCGACGACAGTGGGCGCAGTGGCCAACCTCGATGTCGAAGCGCCGCACGACGGGGCGCACCACCCGGAGGTCTTCCTGGTATTGCGTGGCCACGCGGGCCACCACCAGCGGTCCGCCGCAGTCGGGACACGCCGCAGGCACCGGCGCCCGGTGAGCTTCGTCAACCTGCGCCGGCCGCCGGCGGCACCCCCGCCGACCGTACTGGAGGCCCGGGCGGCGACCCGGACGGCCGCCATGACCTTGAGGCCGGTCCTTGGCGAAGGGCGCTGCTTGTCGGAATCCTGCCCGCCGAGCCGCGGCGAGTTGCTTCTTGAGATGGTCGCGTTGCCGCTCGAGGTGGTCGCGTTGCCGCTCGAGTCGTTCGCTGCGCCGCTTCCATCGGTCCCGGTCCCGCTCGACCCGCTTCAGCTCGTCGCGCAGTCGCTCGATCGCTCGTTCTTGTTCCCCAATGTGGGAATCGCGGGGACCCTGCTCGGCCGGAGGACGCTGCCGTGGCACCACCAGGTTATGCCACACCCCCGAAAATAGTACAAGTACCAATTTTTGGATTTCACGCGGGGTCATCTACCCCGCTAACGAAGACCGCCTGCATGCCGGCAACGCCTGCCGCGCCCCGCCCCCTACCAGCGGTTCGGCCGCGTCATCTGCCGCGAGGCCCATGTGCCCTTCTCGAGAAACACCACTACCACTCATGACGAACACCACTACCACCGATGACGAACACCACTGCCATCCATACTGGTGCGCTGGATGTGTCCACTCGCCTACGGCTACCGGTATTTGTGCTTGCCAGCTCCTGCCAGAGAACACAGGATGTTCCGGCGCAGCCAACTTGCCGCTGAGTGGCGTGAGTTGCGCCAACTGGTGAACGTCGCTTCTGACTCCACAACTTGACGTGGAAGCAGGTTGTCCCGCTAAACGAAGACCTGCACGTCTCGAGTCAGCATCAACAAAGAGCCGCTGGAAGTGTTGCCGGAATTCGGCTGACACCTTGAAGTTCCAGGTCCACTAGCGTCTCGCTGGCGCGTTGCGAGGGTTGCAGCGGACCGGAGCCCGCCGGCCGCGGGCTTCCCTTGGTCGCGAGAACGTTACTGGCATCGATGGCGAGTGGCTTCTTCGGCACCAGGCAACTCCCCTGTGTATTCGCATTTTGGCGACTATGGGCCAAGTCGCCTAAACGCTCTTTCGTGAGTCTCCACAACTCGCCCGTCTCGCCTGCAGCCGGGCTGCCGGATCTGATCTCAGGTGCGGTGCGTCCGTCCGTCATGGCTGCGGCGCAGTCAACACGGCCATGGATCACGCCGGAAGGACTTGGCCGTGTTCGGAAGCGCCGCCATGGACTGCACCGGTGATTCGGGCGTTGCTCTCGGCCAGCGTCAGGACGAACGCGAATGGCGGTCCGGCGTGCCCATGTCGGGTCGACAGGGGAGTGCCAGCCGGGAGCTCGCCGCACGCCGCGTGCAGGCTCGAGGAAACACACGGGCAACCTCCCGATCCGTCCGGATTGCGGCCGATCCGGGACCTCACGCTCGGGATCCGATCCGCGGGGTTGCGCCAGGAGCGACTCGTCCGAGAGCCGCGGATGCGGGCAATCCGCATGTCCGGTTCGACGAGCGGCGACTGGAAACGGAGCCCTCACCCCGCAATTGTGCGGGTCCCAGGAGCGTCTGGTTCGTGCTATTCAGACTATGGATACGAGAGGAATCCTGCTCGCGGCGACGACGGCCAACTCGGCTGCCGCCCAGACCGTGCACTGGACCGCAGAGCTCGAGAGGGAATGCTGCCCGTACGGTGGACGGACCCCGTTCTTTGGTGGCGGCTCGGCGGGCGTCGGCAGCGGAGCAGCCGAGCGTTCCGGCAACGGGAGCCGCCGGCTCGACCGCTTTCGCCGCAGCTTACTGCCTCGTCCTGTTCGGCGCCACGGCGGCGGCGCAGGACGACACCGGCTCGATCTGGGGCGTCGTCGCCGACGAGCTCGGTGGACTGCTGCCCGGAGTGACGGTGACCGCCCGGCATGCTGCGACCGGCTTGGCGCGCAGCGCCGTGACCGGCGACGTCGGCAACTACGAGATCGCGCGGCTGCCCGCGGGAGACTACGAGGTGACCGCCGTTCTCCCCGGGTTCCGCGGAGACCTCGTCGCGGCGACGGTGGCGGAGACGGAGACGATCGTCGACTTCACTCTGTCGATCGCGCCGATGGCCGAGACCGTCACCGTGACGCGGACCGAGCAGGGCCTCGACCACGTGGCCAACGCGGTGGCGGTGCTGGGGCCCGAGGCGCTCGGCTTCACCGAGCGGAAGGCGTCGCTCGACGAGGCGCTGCGCGGCGTCCCGGGCCTGACCGTTCAGAACCGCCGCGATTACGGGCTGACCGGCGGCGTCGCTCTGAGCGTCCGCGCCCCGCCGGCCGAGCCGAACCTCGGCATCCGCGGGCTCGCCGTCATCCAGGACGGGATACCGCTGACCACCACCGACGGGACCACCGAGCCGGGTAGCGTCGACCTCGGAGCCGTGCGGCGCATCGAGGTCATCAAGGGACCGAACTCTGTCCTCTACGGTAACGCCGCCGGCGGGGTGATCAACCTCGTCACCGAGATCGATCCGACGCGGCGGCTGACGATACGGCCCGACCTGCAGTGGGGCAGCTACGGCTACCGGCGGCAGCAGCTCCGGGTCGACGGCCGCAACGCCCGCGGCACGCGGTTCATGGGCAGCGTCAGCCGCTTCCGGACCGACGGCTGGCGGAACCACAGCCAGGCCGAGGTCCGCCAGGCCAACGTGGTCGTGCGGCAGACGCTCCCGACGGGCACCGAGCTGTCCCTCGTCTTCAACCACTACCACCTGCCGTTCGCCGCGAACCCGGCCTCGCTGACGGGGGTCGAGGCGGGCGACCCGCGGCTGACGGCGGCCGAGCGGGCCGGCCGGGTCCCGGACCCGCGGCAGGCCCGACCCTTCCGGGGCGCGACCGTCGCCGAGCAGAATTGGGGCGAATCGGCCGTTCAGATGCAGGGCGGGGCGACCCTCGAGCACCGCTTCCCGAACGCGCAGATCCTGCGCGCCACCGTCTGGGCCTCCCGCCGGCGGGTCGACACCGGCCTCGGCATCCGTGCCCTCGACCTGAAGCGGCTTGGGGCCGGCCTGCGGTCGGAGTACCAGGGCGCGGCGGAGGTCGGCCCGGCCACGCTCGAGTGGACGGCCGGGGTGGACGTGTCGTCGAAGGACGAAGACCGGCTGGACTACCGCTTCCTGCCGCCGTACGTCGTCGGCGCCACCGCCCACCGCGGCCCCCTGAACTTCGATCAGCGGGAGTTGGTGGCGTCGACGGCGCCGTTCGGCCAGCTGAGCGTCTCGCCCCACCCGCGGGTCACGCTGAGCGCCGGGGCCCGCTACGACCACTACCGCTTCCGGGCGGTGGACAGGAAGCTCGACGACGGCGACCAGTCGGGCCGTCGCACCATGAGCGCACACAGCCCCACCCTCGGCATGACGGTGACGGCGGCGCCGGGCCTCAACGTCTACGGCAACCTCGCGACCGCCTACGAGACGCCCATCACCGCCGAGCTCGCGCGGTCGCCGGGCAAGCGGGGCGGGTTCAACCTCGAGCTGGACCCGTCGCGGCTCCGCAGCCTCGAGCTCGGCGTGCGCGGGCTGATCGAGCAGGCGCGGCTGCGCTACGAGGTCGCCGCCTACCGTTCGCGCCTCGTGGACCGGATAGTGCCGATCCGTTCGGGCGAGTTCGGGCTCTACTACGGCAACGTGGGCGAGACCGCGCGCAACGGCCTCGAAGTGTCGCTCGGCTGGCGGCCGACGGCCCGCTTCGGGGCCGATCTCTCCTACACCCGCCAGGATTTCGTGTTCCGCCGGTTCGTGCTCGAGGGGGTCGACCACTCGGGGAAGCGCGAGCCCGGCGCGACGCCGCGCCGCCTGTTCGCGAGCGTCGACTACGCGGCGCCGTTCCGCCTTCAGGCGAGGGCCTCGGTGCGGTGGGTCGACGAGGTCTTCTTCACGAACGCCAACGAGGCGGGGGCGACCAACTGGGCCTACACGGTGGTCGACCTGCGCTTCGGGTGGGTCGGTCGGGTGGGCGACGTCGACGTGCAGCCCTTCGCGGGCATCGACAACCTGCTCGACGAACGCTACAACTCGTCGGGCCTCACCAACGCGTTCCGCGGCCGCTACTACCGGCCCTCGCCCGGTCGGGAGATCTATGCCGGGTTCACCCTCGGCGGCGGGGTACGGTAGTGCGGCGTGCGACGTTTGCATCGCTGGCGTTTCCTCCTTCGGCTGAAGAAGCCCCGCTCGGCCCACGCCGTGATCGTCGGGCTGCTTCGTTCACCTTGGCCCACCGTCGCACCGAAATGCGCCCCGCACCGTAGCAGACGGCTCCGCGGCAACCTATTGCCTCTCAATCAGGTTGAACAATGGACTCCAAGACCGCTCACGCCCACCACGATGTTCGCTACGAACCCGACGACCGGCCGCCGCACTTGCTCTCGGTGGGGTTGGGGCTGCAGTACGCCCTCCTCAACGTGACGGGCATCGTCCTGACGCCGGTGGTCATGATCGGGAGCGCCGGCGGCAGCGATGCCTATCTGTCATGGGCCGTCTGCGCCGCCCTCGTGATCAGCGGGATCACCACCGTCATACAATCCGTCCGTATCGGACGCATCGGGGCCGGCTACGTCCTCCTCATGGGCAGCAGCAGCGCGTTTCTCGCCGTCTGCGTGACGGCCCTCGAACGGGGCGGACAGGGGCTGCTCTCAACCCTGATCCTCGTGTCCTGCCTGTTTCAGTTCGCCCTGGCCGCCAAGTTGTCGTTGCTCCGCAAGGTGTTCACCCCGGCCGTGGCCGGCACGGTGCTCATGTTGATTCCGGTGAGCGTGGCCACGACCTTCCTGGGGAAGCTGACCGACGTGCCCGAGGGAGCATCGCCGGCGGCCGCGCCCGTCACCGCCGGCGTGACCCTGGCCATCATGATCGCGGCCGGACTGCGCTTCCGCGGCGCATGGCGACTCTGGGCCCCGGTCATGGGTCTGGCCGTCGGGAGCGCAACCGGCGGCTTCGCCTTCGGCATCTACGACACCGCGAGCGTCCTCGAGGCCGCGTGGGTCGGTCTGCCGCCCGTCGTGCACGTCGGATTCGATCTCGGCCTCGGTCCGGCCTTCTGGGCTCTCCTGCCGGCGTTCGTGTTCGTGACGCTGGTCGGCGCGATGGATACCCTCGGCGACACCATCGCCGTCCAGCGGGTCTCCTGGCGCCGGCCGCGCGCCATCGATTTTCGTTCGGTGCAGGGCGCCCTGTTCGCCGACGGCCTCGGCAACTTCCTCTCCGGCCTCGCCGGGACAGTCCCGAACAGCACGTATGCGATGAGCATCTCCATCGCCGAGCTCACGGGCGTGGCAGCCCGCGTGGTGGGCGTCTGCGTCGGGATCATCTTCGTCGCGCTGGCGTTCCTGCCGAAGTTCACGGCGGTCATCATCGCGATTCCGGGCCCCGTGGTGGCCGCCTTCTTCATCGTTCTGATTGCGTTGCTGTTCGTATTCGGCATGAAGATCGTCCTCCATGACGGGCTCGACCAGCGGAAGAGCCTCATCGTCGGCATGGGATTCCTGCTCGGCACCGCATTCCAGCTCGACTGGATCTTCCCGGAGTACCTCCAGGGAGCATGGGGCGAGCTGCTCGGAAACGGCATGACCGTCGGCGGCTTCACGGTGATACTCCTGACGCTCTTCGACGAGCTCACGGCTGCACGCAGGGTCCGTCTGAGAGTGGCCCTGAACGCCGACGCCTATCCGAAGGTGGACGAGATGCTCTCCCGTTTCGCCGTGGGCAACAAATGGAACGAGGAGATGACCGCGAGAGTGCGGGCGGTCGGTGAGGAGACGCTGCTGGTGCTGCGTGAGGGCGAGCAGGCGCAGCCGCGCGAGCACCGCCACATGCTCCTCAACGCGCGCGCCGACGGTGATGCCGCCGTCCTGGAGTTCATCGCCGCCACCGACGAAGCGAACATCGAGGACCAGATGGCCGTGCTCAAGGACCGGCCCGGCGCCCTGCAGGTCGAGGAGGAGATGTCGCTACGGCTGCTGCGCCACTACGCCTCCTCGGTTCGCCACCATCAATTCCACGACACGGACGTGGTGACCGTCCGCGTGGAACCGGTCGTTTCCCTTTGATCGATCATGGGCGAAAGAGACGCGTTCGGCGTCATTCTCGCCGCGTTGCACGAAGCCGCGCTTGACGATGCCCGCTGGCCCGCTGCCTCGGTCCGCATCGACGAGGCCTTCGGTTCGAAGGGCAACATCCTGGTGGTCGCGGAGGGCGCGTCCAAGCAGGATCTGCGCATCCTCTTTTCGCGGCATCTTTTTCACGGTGAGCGGCGTCCGGAACTCGAGCGAGACTACTTCGCCACCTACCACGCCGTGGACGAACGCGTCCCGCGTCTGCGGCGCCTGCCCGACAGCCAGCTCGTCCACGTCAAGGACCTCTATGCCGAGGGGAAGCGGAGGACCTCCGCGACGTACAACGAGATACTGCCCCGCGCCCACGCCCAGAACAGCCTCAACGTTCGTCTGGACGGGCCGGGCGGCACGCGAATCAACTGGTCGATCGCCGACCCTGTCGACGATGACGGATGGTCGTCCGGCCGCATCGCCATGATCCGCCGTGTCCTGCCCCACCTCCGGCACTACGTGCGTGTCCGCCATGCGCTTGCGGAGAGCGGGGCTCTCGGCGCGTCGCTGACGGCGCTGCTGGACGAGACGGGGGCCGGAGTCATCCAACTCGACTGGCGCGGGCGGATCGCGGCCGCGAACGACCGGGCGGCGAGTCTGCTGCGGGAGGGCGACGGTCTCAACGCTCGGAAGGGCTTCCTCCGCGCCCGGTCTCGGGACGACGACGTGGTTCTCCAGGGACTGCTCGCGCGGGCGCTGCCGCGCTCCGGCGGTCGCGCCAAGGGCGGCGGCTCGATGATCGTGAGACGGTCGTCCGGTCGTCCGGCGCTGGCCTTGCACATGAACCCCGTGCCCGGCGCGAGCGGTGGTTTCCGAACGTCGCGCGCCGCCGTTCTCGTGCTGGTCGTGGAGGGGGGTCTTCCGACGCGGATCGATCCAGCGGCGGTGGCGGCCGCCCTTCGCCTCACGCCGATGGAGGGCAAGGTGGCAGCGTGGTTGGCTGAAGGCAGGACGGTGCGTGACATCGCCGAGGCCACCGGGCGCAGCCAGAAGACCATCCACTGGCACGTAAGGCATATCTACGAGAAGCACGGCATCTCGCGGCAGGTGGACCTTGCGCGGCTGGTGCTGTCGTCGATCGCTCCGCGGAGCTTCGGAATCCGCCCTTGATTGAGGCACCCCCTCGCACCGCGGTGCCCGACGCTCCGTACCCCGCGACACACCAAGCTCCAGTCGCGCAGCACGACAGAACCGCGCGGCGCCAGGGCACACTCATTGGTAGCCACTCTTGCACAAAGCGGGTCTCCCGGGACCCGCACAGTTTGCGGGGGTGCGGCGTTGTTCCTCGGTCTCGGGCGGGTTGCCCGCCGGGTTTCTCCCCCCTCCGTGATCCGGACGATGAGGGCGTCGACCACGCGGCTGCTTCCAGGCGCTTCGCTCCGGGAACCGAGGCCCGCCCTGCGAAACTCCCGGTAGCTCCCGAACGTATGTACTTCAGGAAACCGTGGCCACTCAGCACCGACAGGTCAGCCAACACGGACTGCTCGAGAAGCGCCGGCTCACGCCTCGGCTCGCCGCCGGCCTGCTCGGCGCCGCCGCCATCGTCGCCGCCGGCCTCGCGGCCGGCATCCTGGGCGGATCGCCGGCTCCGGAAGGCGCGCCCACGGTCATCCTGGCCCATGGCCTTGGCCGGAGCCCGGCGTCGATGGCGATTCTCGCCAGCCGCCTCGAGCAGGCGGGGTTCAGGGTCGTCCGGTTCGGTTACCCCTCTCGCACCGAGCCGATCGAGGCCCTCGCCGATCGCCTCCAGGAAGCCGTCGCGGAATGCTGCGGGAGCAATCCCGGGGCCGTGCACTTCGTCACCCATTCGATGGGCGGCGTCCTCGTGCGCAGCTACCTCTCCGAAAGGCCAGAGCCGCACGAAGGCCGCGTCGTGATGCTCAGCCCGCCCAACCGGGGCAGCGAGATCGTCGACGCGTTCGCCGACTCCGACCTGCTCCGGTCGTTCCTCGGCCCGGCGGGTGAACGGCTCGGGACCACCGCGAACGGCATCGCGAGCCAGCTCCCGCCCGTCCGGTTCAGCCTCGGCATCATCACCGGCAGCCGCAGCATGAACCCCATCGGATCCTGGCTCATCCCGGGTCCCGACGACGGCACCGTCGGCGTCGACCGCGCGGACGTCGAAGGCTCGTCGTCGTTCCTCGTGCTGCCGGCCACCCACACGTTCATCATGAACCGCCGCGACGTCGCGGAAGAAGTGGTGCACTTCCTCCGGCACGGGCGGTTCCAGCGGGAGAGCACCTGAGGCCAGGCGCGCCGGTTGCGCGGCTCGCGGAAGAGCCGCGGACTCACGCCGGACGGGGCACGGCGACCATCGACCGCGCGGCCCATCCCGGCCGACGCGTACACGGCCTCGCAGGCCCGTACCGGTTCGGGTCCGAATTGCTCCGGCGTCGGGCCGCAGAGCCCGACACGGCCCGCCGGCCACGGCCGGCTTCAGTCGCCCCCGCCGCCTCGGCGCTCGCCAATCGCGTAGAGATGGCCGGTGGTGCGCAGGAAGATCTGCCCGTCGGAAACCGCGATCGAGCTGAGGACGTAGTCGTCGAGGTCGTTCTCGGCGAGCAGCTCGAACTCCGGCCCGGCCCGGAAGACGCTGGTCAGGCCGCCCTCGCTGGTGATGTAGACCTTGCCGTCGGCGAGGACCGGCGAGGCGCTGTAGGTGCCGGGGCGCAGCCGCCGGCGGCCGTAGATCTGCTCGCCCGTCCGCGCATCGAGCACCCACACGATGCCCTGATCGTTGACGATGTGGAAGTACTGGCCGTCCGTCACGGGCGTCGGCACGTCGGGCCCGTTGTCGGTCTTCCACACGAGGTGTGACGTGGTGACGTCGCCCCGGCCGCCGGCCCGGAGGGCGAGGAGGGGGCGGACCCGGGTCGGCGCGTAGATCATCTCGCCGTGGACCACCGGCGACGCGATGATGCGGTAGGCGCCGTTGTTGCGCGGGTTCAGGCCGTCGGCGCGCCACAGCTCGCGCCCCGTGGCGAGGTCGTGCCCGGTCACCACGTCTCCGCCGGTAATCACGATCTCGCGCACTCCCCCG
This sequence comes from Vicinamibacterales bacterium, assembly GCA_965207615.1. Taxonomy (GTDB): domain Bacteria; phylum Acidobacteriota; class Vicinamibacteria; order Vicinamibacterales; family UBA8438; genus JAJEEA01. Next base: position 6,923,913 of record CBDBMZ010000003.1, on the reverse strand, counting down.
TACTCGAGCAGGGCCGGCGTGGTGTACGAGTCGGGCGACTCGCGGCGCGCGTCGGTGGGCCGCTCGACCCGCCACAGCGTCTCGCCCGTGTGCCGATCGATGCGCAGGACGTAGGAGGGGTCGTCAGTCCGCATGCCGTGGATGACCTGGACGAACAGGGCGTCGTCCACGAGGAGCGGCGACGACGCGTATCCCCAGTTCAACCCGAAACGGCCGTAGGACGCCTGGATGTCGCGCTGCCAGAGCTGGTTGCCGTCGAAGTCGAAGGCGGCCAGCCGGCCCGTCCCCGTCATCACGTAGACGTGCTCGCCGTTCGTCACCGGCGACGGCGACGACATGTTCTGCTTGCGCAGCCGCCGGTCGCCGTCGCTCAGGTGGCGCACCCAGAGCATCTCGCCGCCGTTCCGATCGAGGCACCACAGGCTGATGTTCTCGCCGTCGGCGACGTTGAGGAAGATGCGCTCGCCCCAGACGATCGGCGTCGAGCCCGTCCAGGCGGGCATCTCCACCTTCCAGGCCACGTTCGCGTCCGGCCCCCACGTCACCGGCAGGCCGGTCTCGGTGCTGACCCCGTTGGCGGCCGGTCCCCGCCAGTGCGGCCAGTTCTCGCCGGCCGCCACCTCGCTCGCGGCAACCATGCCGGCCAGCAGGGCCACCGTCGCCAGGCCGAACCGAACTCCGGTCCGGACCCGACTCCCATCGTTCCGCGTCGACAATCGTTGCCTCACGTCAGTCTTCCCTCCGGTGGTCACCACGGCTCCCGTGGCGAGCGCTGCCGCCGGCCATCGCCGTCAAGACGACGGGCGGCGGCGCGCCGTTTCCCCGGATGCCGCGGCGCGGCTCGCCAGCGGCGGGCCGCCTGTCCCTACTGCTGCTCGGTCGCGGCGGCCCGCTCCTCCGCCCGCGCGCCGCTCAGCAGGTTGAACATGCCGTGGTTGCCCTCGTGGCAGGCGTACTCGTAGAGAGGCGCGTCGGACCGGTTCAGCGGGAACTGGCCCGTGAACGGGGCCGTCCAGGTGTCGGGATCGTCCACCGTGAACTCGTAGCGGATGGTACCGGCGCCCTCACGGGTGAACCGCTCGACGAGCCGGGTGTTCTCGGCCGACCCCCACGACACGAACGAGGTGTTGAAGCTGCCCGTCCCGTCCGTGAAGTTCGTCGTCTCGACGACCAGGGTGTCGCCCTCCCAGCGGCCGCGCGAGCTCCCCAGCCACTGGCGAACGGTCGACGGCAGCGCGTCGCGGCCGTCCATGGGCACGACGCGCACGTCGTGCACCATCTCGTGCAGCAGGACGACGTAGCCGGGCGACTGGAAGATCTGCACGTTGTTGTTGTATCCGCCGGGCAGCATCGGCGGCCCGGTGCTGAAGCCGAGCAGGCACCGCTCGGCCACCCCGCGCGCCTCGGGGCCGTCCTCGTTCAAGCCGCCGACCCGCACCCGCACCGGGTAGCCGCCGCCCGCGCGGTGCGCCTCGGCCGCCGCCGCGGCTGACGCCGTCAGGGCCGGCAGCCGGCCGTTCGGCGGGTCCACGAGCAGCGACGCCTGCGTCAGCGCCGTCGCCCGCGCCCGATCCGTCCACACCTCCTGGCTGTACCCCCCGACCTCGCCCGGGGGCGGCCCGTCGCTGTCGCGGGCCAGGGCCTCGGCGTTGCCCTGCTGCGCCACCACCGCCGCCTCCTCGGCCGTCAGCTCGCCGCGCTCCCCGAACTCCTCCGGCCGCTCGAGCGGCGTGAACGTCCAGTAGTCCCAGACCCCCTGCAGGTCCGGGTCGCCCCACGGCGTGCGGGGCCCCTCCGTCCCGGTCTGCCCCGCCGCCAGCGCCGGCGTCATCGTCAACCCCGCGACCAGCGCCGCAACCCCTGCCGATCTGGACAATCGCTTCATCACGGATCCCCTTTCCCGCCAACCATCCTGAGCCGAACCCGGTACCCCGGTCGAGTCGACCTCCGATCCCCCGAATTATGACTCATTCCGGGTCTCCAGCCGGAGCCGATCGCTCGCGGGCCCCGAGAATGCGGACACGCCGGCCTGCAGTGCGCGCCGACGAGTTGTAATAAGTTGTTCTTCTGACAACCTCTCGAGGCAACCGTGGCAACAACGACCGTAGGCGTCAAGCTGGACGACGAAACCCGCGCCCGCCTCAGGAACCTCGGCCAGGCGAAGCAGCGCTCTACACACTGGATGGTGAAGGAGGCCGTAGCGCGGTATCTCGAAGTCGAAGAGCGCTACGAACGGGAGAGGGCCGAGGATCTGGCCCGCTGGCAGCGCTACGTCGAGACCGGCCACGCGGTGCCGCACGAGGCCGTCACGGTGTGGCTCGACGAGCTCGCCGCCGAGGCCGACCGACGGACCGGTGATACATGACCGTCCGCTGGCTCGAACCGGCCCTGGACGACGTCAAGCGCCTCTACGACTTCCTGCTCGACAAGGACCCGGCCGCCGCCGGGCGCGCCGCTCGCGCGATTCGCGCCGGCGCCGACCGCTTCTCGACTCGCCCGACATCGGCCGGCCCCTCGCCGACGGCACCGGCCGCCGGGAGCTCGTGGTCCCCTTCGGCGCGGGCGCCTACGTCCTGCGCTAGCGCATCCGCGACGACACCGTAGTGGTGATACGCGTCTGGCGCGGTCGCGAAGACCGGTAGACCGCACCGACGACATCCTGCTCTCGCACCAGCCTGCGAAGCGGACGCAAAGCCTTCGCACTTTGGCCGAGATCCCGCTTGAGGTTGACTTCCGCGGCGTCGCGCCGGTGTACCAGCGGATCGCGGCCGAGGCGGCTGCGATGCACGCTGCTGGTGTTTCGTTCAAAGCGATTGGGGAGCATTTCCGGGTCGCCGACCACACGGTCGCGAGGGCCGTGCGCTGGTTCCGCCGGGAACACTGAGATCCGCAGGAAGTCGAACTGCCCGTTGAGGGTGACGACTTCCGCGGGCCGCATATGGTCGCGGGCCTGGTACCGGGTTCCGGCGCACGTCGTCCTCGCCGAGGTAGAGCCGCTCGAGGCCGCGCCCGCGCCTCTTCGCGTCGAGCGGCAGGCCCCGGCCCATGGCCCCGACGAGGTTCACGGGGATGACCGGCGCCGGCGCCGTCATCACGCTCGCTCCGGTGGTGGTCAGCATCCGCGTCTCCTCCTCCTTGCGCGGCCGGCCTCGCCCGTGCCGGCCGCCCCCCGGCGGACGGTGTCGACCGGCGGAGCCGGTCCGTACTCCCCGTGTCGTGCCTCGCGCGAAGCGCCGTATCCCGCCCCTGGGGCGGTCGGCTGGGCTGTGCGGTCGGTGGTCCTGTCATTGTCTCCCGACTATTGCCCCCCGTCTGTGCTGTCTCTCGGGCTTCGTCGGCGATCGCTCCCTGGGGCCCGGTCTGGTTTCACCAGGGGCCGCGGTGCCCCGGGCCGGGCGGGCCTGCACCGGCCGACCCTCTTGTAATCTTCGTTGGCAGTGCGGTTGTGGAATGCGCTGGTTCCTTCCGGCGCCCCGAGCCGCCCGCCGTGTGCCTGTTCGAGCTGGCGGGGGACCTCGGCGGCCGGCAGCCTCGGTGTCGTGTCCACGTCGACCTCCCCGCTTCTGCGGGGCTGGCCTCTAACGTGTTAAAAACAAGCGAGTTGCTCCCCGGCGCGTGCGCGAGTCGAACATTTTGTCCCACATTTCGCCGCGCTTGATCGGCGTTCTCGAGCGCGGATCCTTTCCGTCGTGCGAGTACCTGGATCGAGCATAGCTCCAGGGGTCGGTTGCTGCGAAGGCGTGGTTCTTCTCGTGTCGAGGAGCGGTGCGCACCCGTCCTCAAGACGAGAAGATGTCGTCCAGGTGGAGCTCGAGGCCGGTGAGGAGCAGTGAGCGCAGCGTCTGTCCCCGGCTGAAGGTGTCGGTGGCCGCCAGTACGCCGTCGCGCTGGCGATGGATCGCTACGGTTTCGGCGATCGGGTCGACCAGCCAGTACTCCGTCACGCCGTGTCTGCCGTAGAGCTTGTGCTTGGCCCCTCGGTCCGTGTCTTCTGATGACGGAGACAGGATCTCGACCACGAGGTCGGGTGCGCCCCGCACCTTCTGGCCGTCGCTCAGCAGGTGCTCGCGTTCTCGCGACACGAACAGCAGGTCCGGCTGCACGACGTTGCTGTCGGATAGGTACACGTCGCACGGGGCGTAGAAGAACTCGCCGAGGTCGCGTTCCTCGATGAACTGGCTCAGTCGTTGGCCCAAGCGGCGTTGCACCTTCTGGTGCTTCAGATTCGGGGCGGGAACCATCATCAGATCACCGTCGAGCAGCTCGTAGCGCTCGTCCTCGGGTGTGGTGAGGTAGTCCTCGTAGGTGAACTTGACGGCGGGTTGCGTGCTCGCCACGTCGGTGCTCCCGTTCCCCCGGTGAACGCGAGATTCATCATAGCGCGTCTCGGGTCTTGACGGAGCCGGGTTGCGGTTGCCGCCGGTCTGCGGGCGCCGCGTACCCCGGAGCTACCCGCCGCGGGCCTTCAGCGCCGGCCCTGCTGCGGTCGTGAACCGGTCGGGGCTGAACAAGCTCTCAAGGTCGGCGCCGTATAGCGAGACGGTGCCGACAACGAGCGAGGCGGCGGCGCTCGGCAGCCTGTGGGCCAAGGCGAGGGGAGCCGGGTGTGCGAGCGGCCCCGGAAGGTCGGGTTCAGCGAGGGACCGGTCCCGCGACAGCGGCGGTGCCGGCCGGGCCGGTGATAGCGCGCGTGTCGCTCGCCGGTACCTCACGCGGTCCATGCTGTCGCGTCGACGGTCATGTAGAAGTCGGCCTCCGCCTGCGTCGCCTCGACTCCGGGGTGGTGGCGTGCCGCGCCCACGGGCGCGGGCTGCAAACGGCGGGCCGGCAAGGCTTTGGCCGGCGCGAGGGGGTGCGCCCGGCGAGCGCCAGGACGTAGTAGCCCTCCCGGCAGTCGGCCATCATGCGCATGGGGCCGTACTTGCCGTCGCCCACGGCCAGGGCGGGCAACACGGCGTACCTCGACGTTCCCCCGCTTCTGCGGGGCTTGTCCTTAAACTGTTGAAAATTCGCGGGTTGTGCGGTCACGTGGTGTCGAGTCCCACATTCGGTCCAACATCTGGACTCTCTTGATGCTTGCCGCCTGGAGCGGGTTGGCGTTTGTGATCGTCGCGCTCGGGTCGCTACGGGCGGTGCGGCGCGACAGAGCGCAGCCGTCATTTGCGCGCGCCGCCCCACAGGGCGAGCTGATCGGCTTTCTGCAGGCCGACCCGGTTCAGCGCTCAAACGGCGAACGCGGTCGTGGTCGCCGTGACGGCGTACATCACCGGCGGCCGGTCGGTCGCCCGCCGTATCAGGGTTCGCCTCGACCACGCCAGGGAGGGTGAGTCCGTAGTGGGTGAGGCTGTCGTCCGCCGCCTGCAGTCCGACTTGGGCGGTGAGCATCGGCGTGAGGAGCGCCGGTCCCGGTTCGCACCGCGGGGCTCGCTCCCGCGTTCGACGCGCGACGGTCAACCCGTGCTTCGGCGTTCCTGTCCAGCCTGGTGGCCGAGTCGAGGGTCGGTTGTCCTCGGGGCCTCCGGCCCGCACGGGCGCGAATTCTGCCTTGCACGTTTTGGCGCCCTCTACGGCCAACCCGGCCCCGCGGCCCGGGGCCGCCGGCCGTGTGGAACGCGCGCGTCGCCGCCCGGCACCGTTCGAGGATGCGGTTGAGCGCCGAGGCTGCGGTCCTGCGTCATCGGGCGAAATCGCGCAGCGTTGAGCCGCCTCACTCGTGCGCATCTAGCCTGACCGGCCGGTCAAGTCGATCAGCTCGTTGATGCGGACTTTGATGATGTCCCTCGGGTCGGTGATGATGCTCCGGCCCCGGGTGGGTTTGTGGCCGTGTTCGACCATCCTCAGCCCCTCGGGCGGCGCTCCGGAGGGGCGTGTCCAGGTTCCCCGTTTCAGGAGGGTGGTGTACCAGCACGAGTTGCCCGCGGTTTCGACGAGGACGACGACGTCGACCGCGTTCCTCGTTGCGAGCGGCAGCCGCCTGACGGCCTCGCCGACGCTCTCGATGTTGTCGAACGCGATTTGTCGGGCTTCGAGGACGAGCACGGTCTGGCTCCCGTGTTCCGCGGAATCTTCGTCCAGCTTTCGGGTCTTTCTCTTCCCGAACGCCCGTTCGACGCTCGCCGCCTGCATGCGGAGGGCGTCCTGTTTGTTGGGGGCCTGCCGGCCGGAGACGGAGACCGACCCGGCGGGTCGGTCCATGAGTGCCGCGTACCACGGGTGGAGGCGCTGAAGCGTCACCTCGGTCGGCCATCCGTCGGGTCGGCCGGTTGCCGCCCTGTCTATGGCCATCGGCGTGTTCCACCGGGGCTGGGGGTGGAGCGGCGGCCATCCGGCCGCCGTCTCCTCCATCCAGCGGTCCATCGCCTTCAACTGCAGGTCGCCGTTCGGGCCGTTCGCCAGCTTGGCGTCCCGGGCGAGGACCACCTCGTAGCATCCCGGGCCGCTCAGATTTGGCCCGGCCGCATCTAGGTGGGCAGCGACCTTGTCGACGGTTTCGCCGGCGATCCGCTCGCCCGGGTACGGCTCGACCTCCGTGTGCTCCATCGAGTACGCGGTTTTTTCGATCCGCATTCGCCAGTCGATGCCTCGCCGCTTTCCCCTGCGGTCGGGGTTCTCGCCATCGGTGGCCGCCTGGCCTTGGATGGCTTCTAGCAGTTTCACGGCAGCGTGGATGGCTTTCCCTTCGTTGCTTGAGTGCAATTCGCACCTCGACTGGGGCGGTTTGGTTCCGCGTCCACCCGCGGTACCGTATCCTGCGGCGGCACCGAAGTCTCGTGCCTTGCCGGATGTGTGTTGACGACGCGACGAGACGTGCACCTGCCCGCGGGGGTCGGTGCACTCGATGACGCCGTTCGCGCGGCGTCATGGGGTCTTCGGCAGCTCCTCGTAGCAGGCCGTCGCGAGTGTCATCAGGCGGTTCGCCTCTGGCCCCGGGCAGACGTCCGGGTGGAGCGTCCGCGCTAGCTTCCGGTACGCGCCCTTGGCGCTTTCCCGCGTCGCACCAGCTTCGACCCCGAGGATCATCAGCCCCGCGGTTTGGCGCGCTCCCGGCGCCGTCTCGCGGGCCCTCCTCAAGTCGGCTTCCAGCCGGTGGATCGACGCGTGTAGCCGTTGCCGCTCCGCGTTACGCTCCGCGAGTCTCTCGCGCATGCCGGTCGCCGTCCGCTCCAGGTCGTCGCGCTCCTCGGTCACCCTCCGCAGTTCCTCGCGGACGGTCGCTGTCGCGTGCTCCCAACGTCTCCCCGCGTCCTTCATCTCTGCCCGCAAGCGTCGGTTCTCCGCCCCGTGGCGCCGCGCGGTCCCCTCGCGCCGGCGGGCGGCTGTGCGTTCGCGGATCTCCCGCCTCCACGTCGCCACCCCGAGCATCGCCGCGCCGGTCCAGAATCCGCAGGCGAGCGCAGCCGTCGCGAAGTTCCGGGTCCATGTCTCCTCTATCCAAGTCAGATCCTGGAGGCTCGCGACCCTGTTCCGTAGCCTGGCCACTTCGCGGATCGCCTCCCGCGACTCAGTGCGGATCCTCCGTGCCTCCCTCTCGGCGACCGTCGCGGCGACCGCCGCGCGATTTGCCTCCGACCGGGCTTCCGCCTCGGCCCGCGCCCGGTTCTCCGAGTCCCGCACTAGCGTTTCGGTCCGTTCGATCATCTCGGCCCACGCCCGCGTGACGCGCCCCGTCCCGGCCGCGTCCGCACGCGCCGCCTCGCGCCTCAACGCTTCGTTGTGCGCCTTTAGGTCGTTAAGCTCCTCGTGTTGCGCCGCCGCGGTGGCGCGGAGGCTCCGCACTTCCTGCTCGGCTATCAGCAACTTCCGGATCTCGGCCTCGAGTTCCCGCTCGCGGGCGTCCCGCTCGATCGTCTCGTCAGCGTGGCGCTCCGCTTGTTCACGGAGTGCGCTCCGCACCCCTTCGGTGTGACCCCTCGCCGCCAGGATGGCCAGCGCGGGGGCGGTGGCGAGGGCGGCCCACGCCGATGCCGCGATGATTCTGTCCCGCTTCCGCATGGTTACCCTCCCCCTCTCATCGTCAAACAACTCCCGCAGAGCGTTCAGCGGCCCGATACGGGACCGGCGTTCCGGGCGGGACCCGAGGCGTCGCGGCGATGACGGCGGGCGAAATCCGCCTCCTGGACGCCGGTGGCTGACCGTGGCGGCTGCCGGGCGGCTGCCGCGGTTGGTCAGTGGGTGGATGTGATGTCGTGCGGCTCCTCGGCGTAGCAGTCGGCGAGGAGCGGCAGCAGCTTGCGTGTGAGGATCGCGTCGGTCATCTCCGACTCGTCACTCCAGAGTGTCTCGACTCGCTCTCGGAGGTCCTTGACATCGAACCTCAGCTCTACGGCGAGCAACACCGCCGTGGACACGAGCCCGGGAACGAGGTTCCCGAGCTCTTCGCCCAACTCCGGCGCGCCGCGCAGGAGCTCGAGCGCCGCCCCGTGGGTGGCGTCGGGTTCCATGGTGTCGCCGGCCCGTTGCAGCTCCTCGGGCACAACCTTGATCGTGTTCTTCATGGCCTCGATCATCCGGTCGATGGCCGCCTTGCGCTCCTGTGCAGTCATGGTCGCCTCTCGCGCTCCCGTGAGGTTCGCGGTCGTGTGCGCTCTCGCACCACCTCGGACGGATTGTGTCGGTCTCCCACCGGCCGTTCACGAGGGACCGCGTGGAGAGTCCGCCCCGGCGGCCGGTCACGGTCTCTCCGTCGAGTCGCCGGGTTGACCGTAGACCACGGTCCCGTCTTCGCCGTGCCGGCGCCAGACGAGGCTCATGGTCACGTAGCCGATATGGCGCCGCGTCTCGAGCGTCATTATCGCCGTTGCCCTCGCTGCCGCCGAGGGCTGCTCCGCCGCCTCCGAACCCGAAGGCGCCGCGACGTTCGCGTCCGGCGCCGCACTCGAAGACGGCAGGGCGCCTGCAGTCGCCGTCCTCCTGGACGCCGGTGCCGCCGGACTCTGGCGCTTGGCGAACCGGCGCGGCCGCTCGGGCGGCCCGCGCCGAGCGGGGGGCGCTGAGGCCTGTCAGGGCCAGACATCGAGACGCGAGCGATCGCCGCGAGCGACTGCCCGTTGACGGAATCGCGCCACCGTCGAGTCCGAACGACCGCCCCGCCCCACGGCGGCGAGCCCCGAGCCGGCACCACCCTGGCATATTTCTGTCACGACACGGCGGCAGATGAGGAGAACTGCATGACACGACCGATCGACCGGACCAGGCGACCCCGGGTCCGACGAGCAGGCGCGGGGGTCGCCGCGCTCGCCGCCCTCGCTGCTCTTGCCGCGGATGCAGCAGCGCAGACACAAGGCGTTTCGAATATCACGTCTCTGCGGGTCACCCAACCGGCACCAGGCGAGATTCACGAGGACTACCGAGCCGGGTCGGAGATCGTGGCGATCGTCGACGTCCACGTGCCGGTCGGGGCACTGGCAACGGAGCTCTACTTCTCGCTAGAGCCCGGCGACTTGCGCCCGGCAACCTTTGCCGCGCGCTACGCGGAGAGCGGGGCACTGCAACGGTGCGAGGATGCAGCCCTCGGCACGAAGATCGAGATCACCGACGACAGGGCGGACCTCTTGATCCTCGACCACGAGTGGGTCGCTGGAAGTCCCCCGGGGAACGGAAAGCTCAGTGCCGATGGGCAAGGGGGCTGGACAGGAAACACCATCACCGCTGGCGAGACCGGAGACGAAGCTCAACCGCAAAACATCGAGATCAGGAAGGCTTTCGCCGTCGTGTGTGACGACACGATCGTGGAGCACGACGAGCAAGTGACACTGCGAGCATGGCTGTCGCCGTTTGGGTCGCGGGACCGTCAATCACCGTCGGGCGATACCGCCCAGCCCCTGCTCATCATCGACGACGACGAGATGGGGGCGCCCCGGAATTTGGCGCTGACGGCGGGCGAGACCTCGGTGACAGCCTCTTGGAACGTTGGTGAAGGCAACGTAGAGCCTGATGGCTACGAACTCCAGTACCGCAACGCGGGCGCCGGCGACACGGGCTGGACCGACCCGGACCCCGTCACTGGCCTGACCACGGAGGTGTCGGGGCTCACGAAGGGTGAGACCTATCGGTTCCGGATTCGCAGCACGAAGGCTCCCGGCCTCCCGAGTGCCTGGAGCCAGGAGGTGTTGTTCGAGGTACCCGAAGCGCCGACGCCTGGCGCCCCGACGGCGTTGGCGCTTCGGGCGGACGACACGAACGACAGAATCCTGGTCTTGACTTGGCAACCGCCCATGAACGCGGCCGACTTCCCGGGTCTGAGCTACGAGGTCGAGTTCCGCAGAGACGGCCGAGCATGGTACTCAGTTGGAGTCACGATTGACGGCGAGAGCGCGAGCCTGGAAGCTGGACGTGCAGGCAGCTACCAGGGCCGGGTCCGGTCAACCGCCAACGATCAGTCGAGCGGGTGGCAAGTGTCGAACAACGTTACCGTGCCCGAGGCACCGACGCCCGGCCCGCCGACGGCGCTGGACCTTCGGGCCGACGACACGACGCTGGTGCTGACGTGGAACCCGCCAGAGAACGCGCGGGACTTCCCGGGCCTGGGCTACAAGGTCGAGTTCCGAAAGGATGGCAGGGCTTGGTCCTCGGACGGGGTCATGATCCACGGCGACAGCGCCAGCCTCGAAGAAGGCGTGCGCCGCGCGAGATACGAAGCAAGAGTCCAGGCTACGGCCGGTGGCCAAACGAGCGACTGGGCACGGTCCAATGCCGTCGAGGTACCCGACGCCCCGACGCCCGGCCCACCGATGGCGTTGGACCTTCGGGCCGACGACACGACGCTGGTGCTGACGTGGGACCCGCCGGGGAACGCGGAGGATTTCGGGTCGATCGACTACGCGGTGGAGTTCTCGAAGGACGGTCGGGCATGGTCGTCGTCCGGGGTGACCAGGCCCTCTGGCCGCAACCGTGCCACCTTCCCCGGCGAGCGCGGCGCCAGCTACGAGGCGAGGGTGCGTGCGACCGCCCAGGGTCAGGCGAGCGCGTGGGCGGTGTCGAATAGCGTCGAGGTGCCCGACGCCCCGACGCCCGGCCCACCGATGGCGTTGGACCTTCGGGCCGACGACACGACGCTGGTGCTGACGTGGGACCCGCCGGGGAACGCGGAGGATTTCGGGTCGATCGACTACGCGGTGGAGTTCTCGAAGGACGGTCGGGCATGGTCGTCGTCCGGGGTGACCAGGCCCTCTGGCCGCAACCGTGCCACCTTCCCCGGCGAGCGCGGCGCCAGCTACGAGGCGAGGGTGCGTGCGACCGCCCAGGGTCAGGCGAGTGCGTGGGCGGTGTCGAACAGCGTCGAGGTGCCTGAGGCGCCGACGCCGGGCCCGCCGACCGGCGTCGAGGCCTACCTTGACGGCGGAAAGCCGGCCGTCGTCTGGGACCCGCCCGCCGGCGGGGTTGCAGTGGCGGGCTACGAGGTCCAGTGGCGGACGGACGTCGACCGCCAGTGGCGCTCGGTCGGCTCGACCGGCCGGAAGGCCGTGCTCTCGGAGGTCGGCGTCGCCGGCCGCACCTACGACTTCCGCGTCCGCGCAAGCAACGACGGCGCCCCGTGGTCCGCGCCCGCGAGCGTGACGGTGCCCGAAGTTCCAGTGCTTGGCCCGCCGACCGGCGTCGAGGCCTACCTTGACGGTAGCCGTCCGACGGTCACCTGGCAGCCGCCCGTTAATGCGGGCGACATCACCATCACCGGCTACGAGGTCGAGTACCGCACGACCGCCGACCGCGTGTGGCGGAGCGCGTCGTGCGGGAACCTCGGTCCGTCGGCCCGGAAGTGCCGGGCCCCTTCGGCTGTGGTGGGGCAGCGGTACGAGTTCCGCGTCCGGGCGCTCTCCGCGGAAGCGTCGGGCGACTGGCAGGAGTCGTCGGCGGTCACGGTGCCGACGGAACCCGTCCCCGGACGGCCGACGGGCCTCGGCGTCGAGATCGACGACGGGGAGGTCGTCGTGATGTGGGAGCCGCCGGGCGACGCCGACGAGACAGGTGTGACCGCCTACGAGGTCGCGGCGTGGCGCTACCAGCACCCGGAGCCTGGAGAAGCGGCGAACAGCAGAGTCGGTGTTCAGCGGCCGTACTACACGGCCGGGAACATCGCCCCCGGCTGCTCCCTCGAGGCGAGGGTGCGCGCCGTCGGGCGGGTTGGAGCGAGCGCTTATGCGTACCTCGACCGCAGCCTCAGAGACCCGTGGCCGCCTGGCAGCGGGATCTGCACCGACCGCCTCCCCGGCGCGCCGCGTGACGTCCGGGTCGAGCCGGAAACCTTTGACGAGCTCGAACGCACTCACGCGTTGACCGCGACGTGGAAGCCGACCGGGACGATCGCCCCGGACTTCTACAACGTGCGTTTCACCCCGGAGCACGCTGCCGGTGTCGAGCTGCGGCAAACAGTTGAGCAGCGGCTCGCGGTGTCGCTCCCGGTCGGACGCTGGACCGTCGACGTCCAGGCCGGCGTGACCGTAGAAGGCGAATCGGGCACGAGCGGGTGGTCGCACGCGAAGCGGGTCCGGCTGGTCGAGCCTCCGCCGTTCGTCGTCGGGCTGAGGGGCATCACGGTGATGCCCCAGGCCACCCACGGCTGCCGTCCGGCCAATGGGCCTGTCGAGGGCTCGGCCGAGGCGCACTTGTCGCCAGGGCCGCTGCCCTACGCCGTCGAGATCGAGGCGGCCACGACGGCCGGTCCGGAGGTGCACTTCACATCGGTGGCGAACCATTCGTACACGGTCATGTTTCCTCCTGGGGAGGTCACTCACGCGTTGGCCACGTGGGTCGACTGCGGGGTCGAGGCGGGTGAGCAGGTCGAGGTCGCAATCGTGGACATCACGGTTCCCAACCGGTATGCCGGGCGGGTAGAGCCCGACCCCGCCAAGCATCGGGTGACGGTCGGGAACGCAACTCCCGTCCCGGCTCTGCCGGCCGCGGCGACCGTGGTTCTCGCCGGGCTTCTGGCCGGTTTCGGGCCGGTCCGGCGGTGCCGGGCCGCGCCGGTGGGTTCGGAGGGGGCTTCGCGCCCTCGCCGCAGGCGCGGGTGCTCACGCGCGTCAGCGTCCAGCGTGTTGGCGTGTCCCGGCGATGACGCGGTAGTTGTTCGCCACGATGGCTGTCAGCGCCCCGTTCAAGATGACCGCCCCCCAAAGCGCCATCCGCGGGTGCCTGCAGGCAACCCGGTTCAGCTGCCAGACGCTGAAGGCGGTGGCCCCCGCCTTCACGCTGTACATCACCACCGGCCGGTCGGTTGCCCACCGCATTAGGCGGTTGCGTTCGACGACGCCGGGAGGGTGAGTCCGTAGTGGGTGAGGCCGGTGTCGGCCGCCTGCAGTCCGATCTGGGCGGTGAGCATCGGCGTGAGAAGCGCCGGTCGCGGTTCGCACCGCGGGGGTCGCCCCGGTGGGGCGGCTCGGACCGGCGGGGGCAGCTCGACGGTCCGGCCCAGTACCGTGATTTGGTGGGCGGCCGCGGGCGTTGCGATGTACACCACGGTGGCGAGGGCGAGGATAACCGGCATGGGATTGGCCATGCCGGAAAGCTATGGACCGCGGGCCATCGGTCGTGGTGCTCGCCGGGGGCCCGCGAGACGCAGGTCCGCCCGACGGGAGGCGTCGAGGGGTTCGGCCGGATCTCAGCACAGAGGAGTCACTTCCCCGACGAGTGCGCCCGGGTCGTCGCCCGCCACCGGGCGTACCACGCTGCACTACGCGGTCTCATCGAGGCGGCGGCGTGCTCGTGGCCCGCGGGAACCTCGGGTCGTTCTCGGATTGGCGTTGGGGCCAGGGGGTCGAGGCGCCGGTCAACGACCGCGTTTCGGCGCGCGTCGGCGTCGACTATAACCGCGCGATGCCCGCCCACGCGCGTGCGCCGGGCGGGTGTTCGGTGTCGGGAGGAACGGTGGGAATGCCCCGCCGGAAGGCTTGGGCTGCTCGCGCGGGGCTGGGAGAGCGCCGGGCGGCCCGCCGTCTGAGGACGGCGGACCGCGGTTGGTGCGGGTTGTCGGCGGGCGCCGTCAGAAGCGGGCGGTGATGCCCGCGAGGAGGTGGAACGACTTGTCGTAGGCGATGCCGGCGTGGAACGCCGTCGTCTCGCCGAACCGGTAGTCGACGCCGCCGCCGGCCCGCGTTCGGAAGACGGTCTTCTCGGCGCCCCGGTTCTCGTTCCGGATGCCGAACATCATGTACGCGGCGACCTGGACGTTCTCGGCGGCGTCCACGCGGACGCCCGGTCCCGCCCCGGCGTAGATCCGGGTGTTGCCCGACTTCGTGTGGAACGCGCCGCCCGCGAAGACGCGGAGCGGGAGCTCGCCGGCCGGCATGTCGGCGCGCCCGAAGAAGCCGTGGGCGGCGATCCCGTGCTGCCGGCCGTTGTCGTAGCCCACGGTCGCGTAGGTCTCCTCGTGCACGGTGTTGCCGGGCGTCTGGCCGCGGGCCGGGGAGGCCGCGACCGCCGCCACGAGCGCGGCGGCGGCGACGACGGCCGCGAAGGTGTTCGTCGGGGCGTTCCTCATCGGTGGTCTCTCCTTGTGACGGTTCCGCCCCGCCCCCGCTCTCGGGGGCGGGGCGAGTGGCCCGCCGGCTCGCGCCGGCGGATGGTTGAGGTGTGGCCGCCTCTCCGGGGAAGCCGGCCGCGGGGTGGTCTCGACCGGCGCGCGGCGTCAGGCCCGCGCTCGGCGCGCCGCGGTCGGCCTGAGCAGCATCATGCCGAAGCCGTACGCCTTGTGGCCGTCCGACGCCCTGGCGGAGGATCCCGGCGAAGGCTTCGGGGTCCTTCACCGTGAGTTCCCCCTGGAGGGTGGCGTCGAGCCCGAGCGGCCGGTCGAGATCGCTCGGGTGGACCCGCGGGTTGCGGTGGGCGATGAGGTGGCACCGCTCGAGCGTGGCCGCTCTGGCCAGCTTCTCGTCGAGCCAAGCCCGGTAGCTGGCCTCCCGTTGGACGAGGTTGCGGCGGTCGTCCGGCGGGAGGTCCATGCACACGTCGCTTCGTAGACGCGTCCGCTCGCTTCGCCGTCCTCGGCCGCGCGCCGGCGGCGCTTGACGGGTCGAGAACGGATGTCGAACCCGTGCCCCGGGGCTTCGGCCGCGACTGACCTTCGTCCCGACGACCTCGCCGGGGTGCCACAGCAGGGCGCGGCTGCGCCCAAGAGTGTCAACCGTCGGACAACCGACAACCGCTACCTCGCAGCCGGCCGTCACGGACCATCAAGCCGCGCGGTCGCGCCCTGCTGCCAGCGAATTCCGTATATCGACGAGAACCGCGAGGATGCCGCAGAAGAAGCCCGCGAAGAGCAGGCCCCCGATACCGCCCATCACTGCCCCGCCCAGAAACGCCGCGAACGAGAACCCGCCGGGCATCGCGCTCCCAGCGAACACCCCCACCGAGAGCGCCGATAGCAGGGGGTACCCGACGGCGACGACAGCGTT
The DNA here is from genome assembly GCA_965207615.1 of Vicinamibacterales bacterium. GTDB lineage: Bacteria > Acidobacteriota > Vicinamibacteria > Vicinamibacterales > UBA8438 > JAJEEA01. The sequence goes on along the minus strand of CBDBMZ010000003.1, from coordinate 6,908,524 downwards.
AATCACGCTCACCGACTCGGCCAGAAAGCTGTTGATCTGCTTGGCGAAGTCCATCGTTCCGCAGTCTCCCCTTCTTGGATGGATTTCCGTCTGAGGCGGAGCCTCGCTAGCGGTTGTTCGCCGGGTCGAAGCCGCGCTTGAGGCGCGTGTCGTCCAGGTTGCACTTGAACTCGCCGCCCTGGGTGATGACCAGCGCCTCAAGGTCGGCGTCCGCGATGATCCTTCGGATGGCATCGGAGTTGAACGTCGCCACCGCGCCGAACAGTTCGATCGACGCGCCGAAGAGGTTCTGCGTCGTCGTGCCGTCCATCAGCTCGACGTTCAGGGGCTGAACGGTCTCGAGGCCCTCGCTGTCCCCGCGCCGACGGACGACGATGGTCTCGATCCCCGTGGCCTGCAGATTGGCGGCCGTCCGCATGTCGCCCTCGGCTTCGGGCTCTGCCCAGACCGTGAAGATGTCGTCGCCGACTAGGTCGCGGACGTCGTCCGGGGTCGGCCTGCCGCTGTAGGCGCGCCGGGCGAAGTCAGCCTCCTGGGCGACCCGCGACAGCGGGGGCTGGCCGTGGATCCGGAACGCCCGTAGCGGCTGGCCCTCCTCGTTCGTCAGGACCTCGCTCAGCGCGTTCCAGAACCCGCCGATGTTCGCGGTGCAAGAGTGCATGATGCGATCGAGGTCGTCGTTCCAGCCCACGTCGATCGCCGCCGCGATCTGGGTGTCGGGGTAGGCGGGCTCGATCGGCGTGAGGTCGGCCGGCTCGGCGCTGGTCGCCGACGCGGTCGCTCCGAGGCTCTCGAGCAGCTGCATGCAGGCCGGCGTCAGGCGGCAGGCCGCTTCGTAGTCGGGGGTCTGCGCGCTCGCCGATCCGGTCGCGAGAAGGGCCGCCGCCATCAGGACCATCGTGATCGTCTTCTTCATCTCGTCTGGGTCTCCTTCCGCTCCGGTTTTCCGTGTTGTCGGCCGCGCCGGCTCCGCCCTAGTCGGGCGACTCAGCGCGCGTCAGTTCTCCGGCATGGTTCCTGTAGTGGCGGACGCTCCATCGGTCTTGTCCTCGGCTCGGCGAGTTCGGCGAGCTGTTCGTGGAGTGTCTTCCGACGGGCGGCGCGTCTGGGGCGGCGCCCGGTCAACGCTCCTCTGGGTGCGCCGCTCTGCCGTGACACCGTGGCCGTTGGAGGTCCACGAGCGACTCGGCGCTCGCACCGGCAGGTGGTTCTCACGGTTCGTCGGCGCCGAACGGCGCCGCTCGGTTACGCTTGCGCGACGTGCGTGCCCTAGCGTCCCTCGGCCGCGCCACGCTTTGCTGCGGCCGCCGTCGCCTTCACGGGCGGGGGCGGCCGCCGGTTGCATCCCCGGCGCAACGTCGGTGATGACGATCAAGGCGGGTGCGTCAGCAAGAGGTTGATGATGGCAACAGTGCATCCTCCTTCGCGCCGCCAGTTTCGCGGCCGGTACGGGCACGCTTGCCTTCGGAATTGAGCGCGGCGCCGTGCTGGCGCCAGTCGGTGCCGCGGGGGGAGTACAACTCCGGTACGGGGCGCGGGATGTCCGCTGGCCAAGGTAGATCGGCCGGCCACAGGTGTGACATGGCCCGCCCGACACGTTCGGCGCGGAACTCCGTAACCGTGTGGCCGGAGAGGAGCCGGGTGAAGAACGCGCCATGGTTAGCCAGGAGCCGCCCCGCGGTGGACAGCGTGATTCCCCGGTGATCGGCGAACATTCGAGCGAGCCGCACCAACTGGGTGGAATCCATGCCGCCGTTAGGGTGGCATACGTTCCACATTGGGTCAAGCCCCCGTCCGGGCCGGTCCCGCATTCGGGGTTCTGACGGTGGACGGGTTCGGGAATCGTGGTATTTATTCCACAGTGGAAGCCCGGGACTTCGAGGAGATCATCCGGGAGCGCTTAGCCGAGACCGGAGAGACGGCGATAGGCGCTGCCCTCCGGGCGGGGCTTCCGCGCGATGCGATCCGGTCCGTCTTGCGGGGGCATCCGCCCAACCTGCTCCGAGCGACGAAGATCTGCGACGCCCTCGGCCTCAGCCTGAGTGTCGGCTCACACCGGACGGCGCAGCCCCTGGGGAGGGTCGGCGCCGACGGGAGCCAACACCAGAACTCGAGTCCGGGGTCGGACCTGGAGCGCCACACGCAGGGGCTGGTGCGGGCCGTCGCTGCCGCCGGCGGTGATCCGATCCCGCCGGAAATGCGGACGACGGTAACCCGCCGTCCTGTCGTGCGTCACGACTCCGGTGGTGTCGAGGCAGGTCGGCCCATCGAGTCGGGAGCCGGGACAGTGGCGATCCCGTTCGCCGCGGACGTGCGGTTGTCGGCCGGATCGGGCCAGCCGGTGTGGGACGAGACGGCCGAGATGTCCGTCTCGGTCGCTCGACCGGCTCTGGCGTCGTGGGCGCGGCCTGAGCGATTGAGGTGCGCCCGGGTGTCAGGTGATTCCATGGCGCCGACCATCGGCGACGGCGACCTCGTCGTGCTCGATGCCGGTCGGACCGAACCTCTCGACGGGCAAGTGTTCGGCGTGCACACCGGGGAAGGCTTGGTCGTCAAGCGGTTGCGTCGGGTGGACGACAGTTGGCATCTTGAGAGCGACAACCCGGCGCACGAATCGACACGCGTCACCGGCGAGGAGAGGATCCTCGGGCAGGTGGCGTGGACGGGTCCACCCAGCGCTGGCTAGCCGGCTAGCCACGCCGTGTTGTGCGCCGAATCCGTGCGGGTTCGGACCGTCGGCGAGCCGGGTCCGGCCCCGCGCGCTCGTCGAAAGTCACCGTCGAGCACGGACGCTCCACACTCGGGACAGCGTCGTGCGTCTCTTCGGTCTGCGCCGGCTTCTGAGATCACCGTCGCGAACGCCCGGAAGTTCGCTCGCTACTTTGGCTGTCTCATGGAGGATCTCTTCCCGGCGGATGCCGAGTAGAGTGATCGGGGTGCGCGACGCGGCGTCCAGCCCCGCGCGCACTAGGTTTCGGTCCGTCCGGCGGCTGGTGGCCAGAGAGTGCACCCTTCCGGAGTTCGCGGCCATCCGGTTCGTAGCGAGGCCTTGTCGAAGGGCCATTCCGAGTCGTCCGCTTCGTTGAACGCGGTGTCCATCGCGCCTTGCGCCTCGCACCACTTGGCGGCCAGCTTGAGGTACTGCTCGGTCACGATGAGCGGCGGCCGTCGGCCGTGCCGCTGCGTGAACCACGCGATCATGTCGCGGCCGCCCTTCGAGGCGTTGCAGCTCCGGCACGCTCGGATGCTGTTTCCCCCGTCTCCGGGGCCGCCGCGGCTTCTCGGGAGCACATGCTCGTCCTGCAGGCGGCCCCCTTGACCGCAGTAGCAGCATGTCCGTCCCTGTTCGGCCTTCCACCGTTCGACCCGCGTCCGCGAAGACATCAAGCAGCGCCCGGCGAGGTACTCGCGCCAGAACCTGACCCCGACGCTCCAGTCGAGTTCGTCCGACTTCTTCTCGACGGCGGTTCTCGCCATCTGCAGTCGGGCGTACGCCCACGCGAAGTGCTCCCGTACCGTCGCGGTTTCGGGCGGTTTCCGGAATCCGCGCCGGTCTTTCCCCATCGCTCCTCCCGCTCCAAAGGTACTTCGCGACGGCCCCGCGCCGCGCGGCTGTTCCCGCTGCGCAGTGTGTCACCACCTCGGTCCGGCTGACCGGTGGTGCATTTTGCTGTGAACGTCTCCTGCGGGCCCACCCGTTCCCATCGGTCGCATTGGCTCTGTGGACCTCCTCTGGGCGGATACCGCGCAGAGTGATTGGCAGGTACTGTCAAGCGACACTCAAAACTGACCCCCCGGCGACATCGAAAACTGACCCCCGAAGAAACGGCGTATGTAGATCGACTTCCGGCGATTCACCGCGTTCCGTGAGCACCGTGGACGGCCGGGCCGCCCCGTCCAGGCCGGGCCGCAAGGCCCACAATTGCCATCCGAGCCGCGGGGCGGACGGTGTGTCACCCGACAGGGCCGTAGCATCGCGGAGGACGTGCGCAGCACGTTGACACGCCGTCCGTCCCGCAGCTACGCGCCCCGACCGCCCGACAAGCTGCAGTGCGTTCCGGGACCGGATCCGGGACTCGCCGGCCTGCCGCCGCTCCCGGTAACGCGCCTGCCGCTCCGCGTTCGTCAACGCCACGACCACTGCCCACCGTTACGTAACGGACCGGGGGCAGGCGGCTCGACCCCCGGACGTTCACGACGTCGAGCGTCGGCGGGCTCGACCGGGGCCGCGTGGCAGCGGGCCGGCCAGCCTGACAACGGCCACGCCGGCCGAAGGGCGGCGGCACCGGCGCGTGAGCGTGAGTCCCTGTCTGTGCTCGCCCTGATGTCGGTCGCATGGTCATGACGACGCCCCCGAGCGGGTCTCCGACGCGACAGGCTTCGGGGCCGGGATCCTCAGGGCGCCCGCCCGACGCTTCTCCCGCAGCCTGTAGCTCTCCCCGGTAATCGTCAACACGTGGCTGTGGTGCAGCAGCCGGTCGAGGATCGCGGTGGCGACCACGGCGTCGCCGAACACCTCGCCCCATTCGCCGACCGAGCGGTTCGACGTGATCAGCATGCTCCCGCGCTCGTAGCGCCTCGAGACGAGCTGGAAGAACAGGTGCGCGGCATGCGCCTCGAAAGGGAGGTACCCCAGTTCGTCGCAGACCAAAAGTCTGGGCTTGGCGTAGAAGGTCAGGCGGTCCTCCAGCCGCCCCTCGCTGTTCGCCTTCACCAGCGCCGCCATCAGCGCCTGAGCCGTCGTGAACAGGGTCGAGTAGCTCTGCCGGATCGCCTCGCGCCCGAGCGCGACCGCGAGATGCGTCTTCCCGACCCCCGGCGGGCCGAGAACCAGGAGCGCGTCGCCGTGCGCCACCCACCGCGACGTCGCCAGCTCCCGCACTTGGCGCCGGTCGACGCTCGGCTGCGCCTTGAAGTCGAAGTCGGCGAGCTCGCGCACCATCGGGAAGCGCGCGATCTTCAGCGCCATCTCGATGCGCCGCTCGTCCTTGCGCGAGACCTCCCGCTCGACGAGCATCGCCAGCGCCTCCCGCAACGTCAGCTTCTTCTCCGCCGCCTCGTCGAGCAGGTTGTCGAGCTGGTCGCGGATCGCCGTCAGCTTCAGCCGCGTCAACCAGCCGAGAAGCGTCTCATGGTCCACGGCCATCAGAAGCTCCCCCCGGCCACGGCCGCGTACTCGTCGAGCGGACGCAGCAGCTCCGGCTTCGGCCGGACCGCCGCGGTCTCGGCCGGACGCGGGCCGCCGACGACGCCGACCAGGTGGGCCCGGTCGGTGACCCGAGCGTGGCGTCCCTCGTGCTCGACGTGCTCGGCGACAACCTTCGGGCCGTGGTGAACGCGGACCCGGCCGCCGCTGACCACCACCCGCACCCGCTCGCCGATCAGCCGCCACGGCACCGAGTAGGCGTTGGTGTCGACCACCACCGCGCAGTCGGCGTGGACCGTCCGGGTCAGATCACGCAACTGGCCGAACGGCGGCCGGCCCGCGCAGGGCCGAAGGCGCTCCGCTTCCCGGGCAAAGCGCTCGAGAGGGACTTCACCGGTGGTGCCGTGGCGTCGCCGGTCGGCGATCTCCCGCTGCCACCACCCCAGATGCGCGTCCATCCCCGCCCAGCTCTCGAAGCGATGTCCGGCGATGGCGCTTGCCTTGACGTAGCCGACTCCCCGCTCGTCCTTCCCCTTCGTCCGGGCCCGATACGGCGCACACGCGCGCGGACGGAACCCCCAGTGGGCCGCGAACGCCAGGAACCGGTGGTTGAACTCGACCTCGCGAGTCGACATGTCGTGATTGACCACCAGCGGCCGCGGGTTGTCAAGCAGCACCTCCCTCGTCACGCCGCCAAAGTGATTGAACGTGCCCTCCAGGCCGCGGAACCAGGACGACTGCCGCTCGTGCCTGAACGTCGCCACGTAGCAGCGCCGCGAGTAGCCCAGCGTCGCCACGAACAGGAACACGCGCACCCGCTCCCCGGCAATCGGCACCCGCCGCTGGCCGAAGTCAACCTGGAGCTGGCGCCCGGGCGGAGTCTCGAACCGCACCGTCGCCTTCGCCTCGGCCGTCAGCAGCCGCCGGAACGGCGCGACGGCCCGCTCGACCGTGCGCAGGCTCACGTCGATGCCCTGCTCCCGCTCCAGGTCCTGTCGCACCACCTCGGCATTGCCGCCGTGCTGGAAGAAGCGCTCCTTCAACCACGCCTCCTGATCCTCGAGCTTGCCGCCACCGGCCCGCCGGCTGTACGTCATCCAGCCGTCGGCCGCGACGTAGCGCTTCACCGTGTTCTTGCTGCACCCGAACTCCCTCGCGATGCGCCTCAGCCCCCAGCCGAGTGCCCGCAGGTGCAGCATCGCCTCCACCTCGTCTGACTGCCTCATCTGTGCCCGTGGCCTCCCTGCCCACGGGCCGACATCCTCGCATCGCTTCATCTGCTGACTCCCTCCCTTGGCCCAGGGGGGTCAGTTTTCAGTGTCGCCAGGGGGTCAGTTTTCGCTGTCGCCTGACAGGTACTCAGAGCGGGCTCTTCAGACACGCCAGCACGTCGCTGAGCTGGAGCGACCGCTAGCCCGTGCGCTCGACGCTCACGTTGGCGTGTCGGCTCGAGACGTCCTCGGCGCCGTGCAGGTCCCGTGGATGTTGACGGCCGGGATGGGCCGTCGCTTGAGCGGCGCGTGTGTGAGCGCGGCTGGTGGATCGGTGTCGAGCACAACCGCCCAGTGGCGCTCGGTGAAGCCGGCCCGCTCGAGTTCCTCGGTCTGCCCCACGTCGTGGTTGCCCATGACGAGGATCCGTCGTCCGGGACAGGCCCTCACGCGCGAGCTGTTCGTACCGGGTCGGGATTCGCTGTTGAAGAAGGCGTGCCTCGACTGGCCCCGTGGTCGGCACTCGTGCGTCGCCTACTCGCAGACGACGCCGTCGCCGTCGCCGTCCCGCATGTAGCGGTACGCCGGGTGATTCCGCGGCACCGGCGCGATGCCGTGGCGGCGGGCCTCGGCGCAGGTGATACGGCCGTTGCGGTTGTCGTCGTAGAGGGCGAGAGCGCCGGTTCCGTCGCCGGCGTTCGCCGTCGCGCCCGTGGGCGGTGCCGCCGCGACTGCAACGGTTCCGCGCGGCGTCATGTCGATGTCGGTGTCGGCGCAGCCCGCTAGGGTGCGGGCCAGCGCATCGCGCTCGCGGTGGTCGACCGTCAGTCCGTAGGCCCGCTTCACGTCGATGACGCGTGCCGCGAACCAGCAGCGGTTCATCGGCGGCAGCCAGCCGCCCGCGTCGTGGTCCCGCTTCTAGCTAGTGGCGGTTCACGGTCGGCGCGGCGAGCGTCAGGTTCCGCAGGTCCTCGGAGAACCGCCGCCGGGGCGCGCGGTCGGCCCGGCAGAGGCCGCTGTCGTGGGCCTCGGACCAGGCCACGATGTGCTCGATGTCGGTCTCCCGCTTCGACCCGAACCAGCGCCCGGTGTACGGTCCGTAGATGCCACCGAAGCTGCGGATGATGCGGTCTTCGACCGATTGACTGTACCGGTAGTCGCTGCTGTCGTACGGGCTGCACCGCGCTTCGGGGGCGACGACCAGGCTGTTCCAGCCCGTGTCCTGCGCCCGCGCTGGGGCGGTCGTCGCCGCGGCGGCCGCGAGCACCGCCAGCACGCCGATGGCCGACGTGGCGGCTCGGGTGATCTCGTTGTTGTTCGACTTCATCGTCTCTCTCGGTTCCTGGTCACCGGCTGTTGGGGCGTCGCGGAAGGGCTGCCGTCGCGCGGCCCGATGTCGATTCGAGCCCACGGATTGTAAGGGCGTGGGAAGTCCCGGGGCGGAGCGCTCGCGGGGCGCGGCACTTGGCGGACGCCGCGCCCCGATGTGGATCGGGGCGACGCACTCCGGCGGGTGCCCGGCAACGCCTCGTTGATCGACAAGGTGAGCCGTCCCACCCGGTACGGCGTGGCGCTGTCGCGGGGCGCAGGTGGTTCGGGGTTGACGACCACGCGCCCGCATGTGCTTTGGTGGTTCCACGGGGAGTTATCACGTCCCCGTCCGGCCCACAGGGTGGCCAGTCCCTGAGTCCCGCCGTCACCGGGGTCAGCGTGCCCCGGCCACGACGCGGTAGTTGTTCGCGACGATGGCTGTCAGCGCGCCGTTCAAGATGACCGCTCCCCAAAGCGCCATCCGCGGGTTCCTGCAGGCAACCCGGTTCAACTGCCAGACGCTGAAGGCGGTGGCTCCCGCCTTCACGCTGTACATCACCACCGGCCGGTCGGTTGCCCACCGCATCAGGCGGTTGCGCTCGACGGCGCCGGGGAGGGTGAGCCCGTAGTGGGTGAGGCCGGTGTCGGCCGCCTGCAGTCCGACCTGGGCGGTGAGCATCGGCGTGAGGAGCGCCGGTCGCGGCTCGCACCGCGGCGGTCGGGCCGGCGGGACGGCCCGGACCGGCGGGGGCAGCTCGACGGTCCGGCCCAGTACGGTGATTTCGTGGGCGGCCGCGGGCGTTGCGAAGCACGCCATGGCGGAGAGTGCGAGAAAGACCGGCATGGGATTCGTCATGCCGGAAACCTACGCAGTGCGGGCCATCGGCCTGGTGCTCGCAGGGCGGTCCGCGACAGGCGGGTCCGCTGGACGGTTGCTGTCGAGGGGTTGGGCCGGATCTCAGCATTGGGGACTCACTTCTGCGGCGAGTGCGCGCGGGTTGTCGCCCTCACCGGGGGCACCGCGCGTGTCACTGTTCGGGGAGGCGAGCGATGCGCACGCGCGGGGGTCGACCCGATGGCGTTGATGAAGTACGCCTCGGCCCGCGGGTGTGCGGGGGTTACGCGGCGCCGGCCGTGACGGGACCGGCGTTCCGGGCGGGACTCGAGGCGTCCCGGTGATGACGGCGGGCGAAATCCGCCTCCTGAAACACCGGTGGTGGCCGTGGCGGCTGCCGGGCGGCTGCCGCGGTTGGTCAGTGGGCGGCGGGCGGCGCGGCGTAACTCGATGACGGCGGGTCAGACGCCCTTCGCGGCGAAGCTCTCCAACCGCCCCGGCCGCTGCTCCCCGCCCATCCACTCCGGCAATGCGTTCCTCTCGTCCAGCCGCGTCGTCAAGGCTCCACCCATCGCCACCGCCAGTCTGGGATACACCTGGATGAACGACGCATCGAACCGATCCTCCACGCTCCTCGGTACGCGCCGCGCTACTCGAAAGTGGACCGCCCGTTCGCGCAGCCGCCACGGCCGGTCCTTCAGAGCCGTGATCATCGGAAGGTCGCAGCCTCCGCCGGTCAGGACCAACGTAATGCCCTTCTCGGCTGCGGCTTTCTCCCAGCTCTCGTGGACACCCTCCAGGAGCTTGCGGATCTTCTCGGCAATCAACTTCTCGAAGCTTCTGACCCCCTCTGACTCGATGAACTCCTCCCGGGTCAGAGTGACCTCCGCGTCGTTCACCAGGGTCTCCGTCAGGCTGCCTACCTGGAACAGCCTTTCCTTCATCTGACGTATCCCCTTGCGGCGCAGGCCGCGACGCGCGCGCTCTCCGGCCTCGTCCACGCCGAGACCTGCCTTCCGCAGCACCGCCTCGACCAGCAATCGGTCGAGCGTATCTCCCGCCTGCCGGATTCCCGAGTTCCCGTCCACGATCGGAAACGCCCGGTGGGACGCTCCATGCTGCACGACCCAGAACAACGACAAGTCGGTCGTCCCGGCCCCGACATCCACCACGAGCATGAGGTCGCGTTCAGAACGCTCCCTCCACATGCGCGCGGAAGCTGCTCCCAACGCTTCGAGGGTTCCGCGGGTCCAGTTGGTCACATCGTCCGACCCGGTCGCCGCCAGCCATGTCAGCTTGGCGTCGTGCGCCGCCGCCCCCCGCACGGCGTACGCGACCTGCTCAACGGGGATGCCCTTCCGCCAACGGTCGCGGAACGTATCCGCCAGCAACTGCGCGCGCAGCAGACTCGTCCCCAGGAACTCAGCCGCCCAGCCACGCTGAGTCGATTGCCAACACGGCACTGTGAATCGGCGGCGCACGTACCGAGTCCCGAGGCGCCTTGCGACCGCCCCCGTCGCCAAGTCCGTGAGGTACGCCAAGTAGATGATGACCGCGTCAGCGTAGGTCAGCGTCGAGGTTGGATCCACCTCCTCGGGGAGTTTTCGTTGCAGTTCCGCGGAGCCGTCCACCGGATCCACTTGGCTGATTTCCTGCTTGAGCGAATCGAGCGGCCGGCGGGTTGCCGGCTCGGTGCCGTAGTTCATGCTCCGCTCGACCGCTTCCGACCCCACGAAGAGCCGGCCGTCGTCGTCGATCCAGACGCACGAGCTGACCTCGTACACGGACTGGTCGCGATCCTTGTCTGTTTCGCCTATAGCCAACGGTTCGAGCTCCGGATCCTCCTCGTCGTCGGTGGCGGCGAACGCCTTCGACTTCGCGGTGCCGAAGTCGAGGCAGAGCACCCAGTCCGGCGGCGGCGAGACGTCGGAACCCAAGGCGTCAAGGTTCAGCTCGACGGCCGGCGACGGCTCTTCCGCAACGCCCTCCGGCGGCTCCCCCGCCTCGGACGATTCCGCCGGCTCGGGCGGCTCTGGCTCTTCAACTGGCTCAACCGGCGGGATCGGCGGGCGGGGTGGGGCGGCACGGGTGCCGCCGAGCAGCGCCCGCAACGCCTCGCGTTCGGCATCGGACACCACGCCGCGGAACTGCGGACGGTCACCCCCGGCGTCGGCATCGAGCCGGGTAAGCAGGTTCTTCAGCAACAGCACTTCTTCCCGGGTCAGGCGATCCGGCGGCGACGTGTCGGTCATCAGTTTCTCGGGATATGGAGTGCGGCCGGAGCTACCGAACACTCCCTTTGTTGGTCTGGATGCGAGCGAACGACATCAGGCCGACGCCCCGACCGCCTGTGCCCGCCGATTGCCGGCCGGCTCGACCGCCGCCCTCAGCACGACCCGCGGCACGCCGTCCTCGCTGATGCGCTCGACCACCGGGGTGAGCAGCCGCACGTGCCGGCTGCGTACCCCGGCGTCGAGCTGGTGGTCCACCGGCGAGTACTCGACTTCGTCCCCCACGGTCCCGCGCAGACGCAGGGACCGCCATTTCACGGCCAGACTCAGCTTGTTGGCCATGGCCTCGACCAGCCCGGTCAACCGCGACAGGATCCGCTCCTGCTGCGGCAATACGATGGACACCTCCGGCAACGCGTCAGACCGGACCCGGTCCGCGGCTCGCGTGAGCCGCGCCATCGCGATGTGCAGCTCGGCGAGCACCTCGTCGATGGAGCGTTCCTGGCTCTCTACTGCGCTGGCGATCCGCCGGCGCTTCGACACGCCGGCCAGCCAATCCCGAGCGTCGTCCGGAATGCCGGGGTGCTCGGTGGCCATCTTTCGACAGATCGCATCGGCGTTCTTGCGCGCGCCGGCGGCGGTGACCAGTGCGCGCCGGAGACGGTCGTCGGTCCCGCCGCGCCGCGCCAGGGACAGGAGCGACTTCTGCAAGTCCTCGCTGACGCGCGGGATCGCCTTCGAGGACTTGCATATCTCCTGCCACTCTTGTGCACGGAACCACCCGCTCACCACGGACAACGCCTCGTACGTCTTGTCCCTGTCCGCTTGTGAGAAGTCGACCCGCACGATCGTGTGGGTCAGCACGGCCACCTGTTCGACCACGGCCGCCCGCACGGCCGGCGACTCAGGCCGCCCGGCGGCGCGGAATCCCCGATCGAGGAGCTCGCTCATTTCGCGGCCGGCGTTCTCGCCCACCGGCTTGTCGATGCCAGAGAGCACCGCCGTCAACGCGGCGAGCACGCGGGTCAACCGCCGCCCCAGACTGTCGCCGGGCTTCTTCGTTTCGAACCTGACGGCCAGGAGCGCCTTCCTCAAGGCCGAAGTCGCCTCCGAGACATCGCTCGCGAGATCGACCAAGCCCGCGACGCACTCTCTGCGAGCCGCTTCGCCCGCCTCTTCGAGCGCCGCCGCCGCCGCGAGATCGGCGGGGCGCCAAGCAGAGGGTACGACCCGCCACGACCTCGCGGCGTACAGCCGGTCGTCGACGTCAGGCAGCCCATGCAGATTCGACAACGGTCCGGCGACCGCGTCCCTCATCAGCGACCTGACGGTCTCCCTGACGGGCGGCGCCGCAGCCGCCGCACGCTGCAGCGTCGCCACCGCGAGCAGGCGGTCCGTGCCTGCATCGCCGTCACTTGCCGAATCGGCGAGCCGATCGAGCCCGCGCCGAAACGGGTCAGTGCTCACGACCCTGTGAAGCTGCTTCGCCTTGATTAGATCGATGAGGGCGGCGCGCCGGGCTGGCGTATCCCCGGCGTCGGCGAACCGGGTCAGCAATTCTGAAGATGTGGTCACTGAGTCCCCTCGCGGCAGTCAGTACACTCCCAATCTACCGCAAACCGCGGTGCCGGTCATCCGTCACGGCCCGCCTGGGCCGGGGAAGGGCTGGTCTCCGCGTTGCAATGACGGAAGACCAAAGTGCGACCGGTGGGCCGACCCAGGCGGCTGCACGGATGTAGATGTCCTCCACGACCTCGACGGGGGTTCTGGGCTTGAAGGCCCAGTTCACGTACAGCGTGCCGGCGGCGTCGGCCTCCGGCTCGGCCGAGAGGGCGGCCTGGACGGCGATCTTCGGGCGCAACCGGTCCGGCGTACCGGCCGCGAGCACCGGGCGGACGCGGTCGACGCCCTCAGGGACACCGTCGCCGTGGCCGAAGACGGCTATCAGACATCGCAGGTCGCCGGACGCCGCCCGGGCGTCGTCGCGGGCGACGATCCGCCGCACCCGGTCCCAGTACCGGCGGGCCAACCCGGGTTAGATCCGGGCGATGGAGACGACCGAGGGGCCGGTCATCAGCCGCTTGAGCCGGTCTGCCCGCGACCGTCCACGGGGTCGCCGTGGTTGGAGCCTGGTCCTTCGGGGCTTGCGGCCTCGCGGCGGAGGGTGTCGGTCCTCCGCCGCTGGCCGAGCACGCGGTCCATCAACGATTGCCCGGACAGCTCATCGACGGCGTCGTCGATCATCGCCCGAGTCCGCTCCTCGTTCGCCGATGCGGTCTCGGCGACCGCCGTCTTGAGCGCCGCCACCTCGGCCTTGATCCCGCCGATCGCGGAGACTTCGCCGGCGATCGCCTCGACGCGCGCCTCCATGGTTTTGAGCGCGGCCGTGATGGCGCCGGGGTCCGACCGTTGGATCGTCTCGGTCGCCGTCTTGAACGCCGCGACGGCGTCCCCGAGCGCGTCGACGCCCTTCCGGGTGACCGTCACGAGCTTCTCGACGTCGCGGACGACGGCGTCGAGCCCCTTCCGGGCGTCGGCGAGCGACTTGTGCAGGGACTCCGCCTCTTCGAGCTGGCGGACGACCTCGCCCGCATGCTTCTCGGTCTCGTCGAGGCGCTCGATTACCTCGTCCATCGTGCCCATCTGGTTCTCCTTCAGAGCGCGGTCTCCGCCGTGAGCGCTTCGTACTCGCCGGCGCGGCGCGCGTGGGCGAGCTTGATCTTCTTCGCGAGTGCATGCAGCCGCCGGGCCGCGGCTATCGCCCGGACCCGGTCGTCGGGGTGGCCGTCCGCCCGCTCGAGGGCGATGTCGGCCGCCGGGCCGAACTCGGGCCGCTCCGCGCCTAGATCCAGAAGCGCGGCGGCGAGCGGCGGTCCGAGGTCGCGGGCCTGTCCGGCGCTCAGGTCGAAGAGCGTCCGGATCGCCTCGTGGATGTCGCGTTCCGCGATGGCGTACTTGTGCTTTGCTGCGCCGACGGCCGCGTAGACGCTCTGGCGCGTGGCCGCCTCGTCGTGGTCGGAGCACATCGCCTCGGCCGCGGCGCGGGCGAGCAGCAGCCCCGGGTGGTCGGCCTGCGACTCGAGGGCGCGGATGCACAACCCGCGCAGTTGGCCGGCCTCCATCCCGTTCTTGACCGTCCGGACGAGATCCCACCACGGCGCGAATTGGACCGTCTCGGCGGCCAGGAGCTCCCGGATGTTCTCGGATCCGAGGCCCTCCTGCAGGTAGTCGAGCACGCGGCGGCGGATTTCCCGGTCGTCCTCGGCGTGCCGGCCCAGTTGGACGGCCTCCATGATGGACCGGCGCCGCGCCCGTTCGATCTCGTCGTAGGTGAACTCCACGAGCAGCCGGGTCAGCCCCAGGATTTCGTCGCGCGCTTCGGCCGCTTCGGTTCCGGCGAGCTTCTCGCCGACCGCCTTCACCTTCCCAGGGCTCGTCGCGCGGACGTAGTCCAGCACGCGCGCCCGGCACGAGGCGCGGTCGTAGGCCGACGTGTGGACGACGAACTTCCGGCCGCCGAAGTCGACCTCGTAGTCTCGGACGACGCCCAGCTTGACGAGCCGGTGGATCGCCTTCTCGGCGCCGCTCTTCAAGCCCTGCCCCCGGAACGGGATTTCAATGAGGAGGTCGCTCGACAGGTTCTCGATCTTGTCGAGGATGTGTCCGACGGCGGCGACGTCGTCTTCGACGCCGCCGTAGTTCTGCAGGTGGAACCACACCGCCCGCGTCACGTCGTCGTCCGTACGGCGGTCGCAGGCGGCCTGCCGGATCCTCATCGTCTCGATGTCGATGGCCGGATCGAGCAGCCGGTCCGACCGTGCCGGGTCGTACTCCGAGAAGATGATCGTCGCCAGCGCGTCCCTGCGGTCGCGGCCTGCCCGGCCGGCCTCCTGGTATAGGCTCTCGATGGACATGGGCATGCCGAAGTGCACTGTGTACCGGATGTTCGGCTTGTCGATCCCCATCCCGTAGGCCTTCGTGGCCACCAGCACGGAGACGTCGTTGTTCTTGAACGCGGCTGCGTTGTCCTTCTTCGCCCGCCTCCAATCCTCGGATCCGTCGCCGGTCCCGTCGTCCGGGTCGCCTCCGCTGTAGACGGTCACCGCTCTGCCGGTGGCCTTCCGCGCCATCCGCTGGGCCGCCCGGACTCCGTATATCTCGCCCTTGACGGTCGGGACGAAGATGATGCCGGCGGCCGTCGCGTTGCCCCTGGGGCGGAAGAAGTCGGCGTCGCGCCCCTTCAGCTTTGCCGGCAGGCCGTTGATCGCGCCCCGCAGGACGCTTCCGGCGTCCTCCCTCGGCGACGTCCGCCGGATCTGAAACGTGAGTTCGGGGCGGTCGAACGAGTCGGGCCGTATCAGCGCCTCCGAACGGCGCTGGTCGATGCCGAGGTCGTTCAGCATGTCCCGGAGCACGGCCCTCGACGCCGTGCCCGTGAGTGCGAGGATGCGCGGCGCGCCGTCGCGGCCGCCCGCGCCGATGCTCCGGAGCGTTTTCCCGAGGTTCAGGTACGAGGGCCGGAAGTCGTGGCCCCACTCGGAGACGCAGTGGGCCTCGTCGATTACGGCGAGGTTCACGACGGACGATTCGGCGAGCGACGTCAGCGTCGCCCGGAATTGCGGCGACTGCAGCCGCTCGGGCGAGTGGAGCACGAAGAGGTACTGGCCGAGCTCCAGCCGTTCAAGGAGATTGTCGCGCTCGCGGCGGTCGATGTCGCCCGTCACGCCGGTCGCCAGGTCGACGCCGTATTCGCTGAGCCCGTCGAGTTGATCGTCGATCAGGCCGTTGATGGGGTCCACGATGAGCGTCACGCCGGGCTGCAGCAGCCCCGACAGTTGGTAGATGATGCTCTTCCCGGCCCCGGTCGGAAGCAGCACGACCGAGTCGTGCTGCTTCAGCGCGTTCAGGATCGCCTCGCCCTGGAACGGGCGGAAGTCCCGTTTACGGAAGATGTTGCGCAGGAACAGCGTCAGCCCCCGGCGCGCCTCTCCGTACGTCCCGGTGACCGCCGGACGGCGGTCCCTCTCGTAGGTCTGCCGCGTCGCTATCGCCGGCGGGATCCACGCGGGCCGGATGATGAAGTCGGATTCTCTGGCCCGGTCGATCGCGTCGAACGGGCTTGAGTCGAACTCGACGGCGATTCTGAGCTCGTCGGCCGCCTCGGCTGGGCTGGCCGGCCCGGCTTCTTGGGCGCCGCCGGCCGCATCGGCGCGCCACGCGATGTGTGGGCCGCCGGCCGCGCGGACGGTGCAGGTCCGCGGCGCCGTCAGTGTGCCGTAGAGATCGTCGAGCGCCGCCATCATGTCGAGGACGTCTGCTACGCCGCCCGCGGCGGCCGCGCCGGCGCCAGTGACGTCGACGCGCCAGTCGGCGCCCCCCGCGAGCCAGCCGTATTCGACGGCCCGTGCGAGCGCGAACTGAACCTTGGACGCCTTGGCGCATTCGACGGCTAGCTCGGCCGCCGGCGCGGGGCCGCCGGCCGCGCGGAACGCGCTCATCGCCGCCCGGCACCGCTCCCGGATGCGGTCGAGCGCGGGGCCGCGGCCGCGCATCGTCTCGTCGTTGTCGACGCGCACGACGTCGATTCCCACCCCGCGCAGCTCGTCGTCCCGCGTGCGGTCGGCCCCGGGGTCGTGTTCCGGGCCGTCGAGTTCGACGGCGAACGCCCGGGCGGCCGGATGGCTGAATAGGAAGTCGCACCGGCGCGCGCCGGCGCCGTCGCCGAGGCCGGCCGCCTTGAGGAGCGTGTCGAGCGGCGCCTGCGGCGTGAACCAGTGGCCCGCCTCGGGCCCGATGGCCTCCGGCGCCCACCTTTTCAGGAATACCGCCTCGGCGTCGCTCTCGACGATCGAGTTGGCGTCGCCGGGCGCGCCGTGGAAGGCCCGGTCCAGGGTGAACGGTCGCTTCGCGAGGACCTGGGCCAGGATGTCGTCCGCCCCGGTCCTGAGGGATTCCGGCAGGCTTTCGACGCTCCAGCCGACCTCGTCCGCGTCCCCGCCGAGTTCGGAGACCTGTTCCGTCAGGCCGGCGGCTTCGAGGCCTGCGCGTTCGATTCCGAGCGTCGCGAGCGGAGTCCGCCCGCGCCGGAGGATCTTGATCAGTAGGCCGCCCGTGAACCGGGCATCCGCGATTCCTTCGAGTGGGCGCGTCGAGCTCGACAGCACCAGCGTCTGGCACAGCGCCTTCCGCAGGCGGTTCTCCTTCGCCAGCCGGCGGTGAAGGACGCCCGGGAGCGAGCCGATGGAGATGTACTCGGCGGCGAATCCGGGGCGCTGGGGTGCGTTCTCGCTCCATTCGACCGGGAGATCGAGCCTCCGCCGGTTCGCGGGGGGACTGGCGGCGCTGCTCCGGGTCGCCTTCCCGCCTGTCCCGCCGTGGTTCCCGGTGCGGCGGTCCTGGGGCCGGCGGTTCGGTTGCCGTTTATCGGTCCCCGTCCCCGGTGGACGAAGAGCCGCTCGGGTTGTCCCGGTGTCTGGCATGAGGTTCGGCGGCATTGTAGGGCACGTTTGCCGCTCCCGGTTCGCCTGGGCCGCCCGGCGGTGCCGATTGGTTGGATGTGCGGCGGCCCCGAGTCGGCGCTTCCGCCGGACCGGGGCCGGACCGGTCGGTGCTTGAACAGAGCGATCGGGTACTCAGAGCGGGCCCTTCAGACGCGCCAGCACGTCGCTGAGCTGGAGCGGCTGGTAGCCCGTGCGCTCGACGCTCACGTTCGCGTGTCGGCTCGAGACATCCTCGCGCCGTGCAGGTGCCCGTGGATGTTGACGGCCGGGATGGGTCGTCGTTTGAGCGGCGCGTGTGTGAGTGCGGCTGGTGGATCGGTAGCGAGCATCAGAGCCCAGTGGCGCTGGGTGAAGCCGGCTCGGTCCAGCTGCTCGGTCTGCCGCACGTCGTGGTTGCCTATCACGAGGATCCGTCGTCCGGGACAGGCCCTCAGGTCGCCTGAATGGCGGGGGTCGTTCCAGAAATCGGGGTGGGCGACGTCGCCCAGGCAGATGATCGTGTCCTGGGCCTTGACGGTTGCCCGCCAAGCGGCCAGGAGCACTCGGTTCATCGCCGTCGTGCTGCGGTAGGGCCGTTGCCCGGTGAGGATGACCGAGTCGTCATCCAGGTGAAGGTCGCTCCAGACCCACGTTCGTTCGGGGTCGACCTCGATTACCGGGATGGCCGACCGCGCCAAGTGCCAGCGCATGTAGGCGAGCTCGGCCCAGGGTTCGGGCTCGGGCTCGTTCAGCCGGTTGGCTTCCTCCGACAGATCGGTTTCCCAGAGGTCGCGGATTTCGGCTGCTGAGACCATCACGCGCGAGCTGTTCGTACCAGGTCGGGATTCCCCGTTGAAGAAGCCATGCTTCGACTGGCTCCGTGGTCGGCGCTCGGGCGTCGCCTACTCGCAGACGACGCCGTCGCCGTTGCCGTCCCGCATGTACCGGTAGGCCGGGTGGCTCCGGGGCACGGGCGCTATGCCGTGGCGTCGTGCCTCGGCGCAGGTGATACGGCCGTTGCGGTTGTCGTCGTAGAGGGCGAGAGCGTCGGTTCCGTCGGCGGCGTTCGCCGTCACGCCCGTGGGCGGTGCCGCCGCGACTGCAACGGTTCCGCGCGGCGTCATGTCGATGTCGGTGTCGGCGCAGCCCGCCAGGGTGCGGGCCAGCGCATCGCGCTCGCGGCGGTCGACCGTCAGTCCGTAGGCCCGCTTCACGTCGATGACGCGTGCCGCGAACCAGCAGCGGTTCATCGGCGGCAGCCAGCCGCCCGCGTCGTGGGCCCGCTTCTGGTGGCGGTTCACGGTCGGCGCCGCGAGCGTCAGGTTCTGCAGGTCCTCTGAGAACCGCCTGCGGGTCGCCTAGTCGGCCCGACAAGAGGCCGCTGTCGTGGGCCTCGGACCGGGCCACGATGTGCTCGATGTCGGTCTCCCGCTTCGATCCGAACCAGCGCCCGGTGTACGGTCCGTAGACGCCGCCGAGGCTGCGGACGATGCGATCCTCGACCGACTGGCTGTACCGGTAGTCGCCGCTGTCGTACGGGCTGCACCGCGCTTCGGGGGCGACGACCAAGCCGTTCCAGGTCGCGTCCTGCGCCCGCGCTCGGGCGGGCGTCGCCAACGGCGGCCGCGAGTACCGCCAGCATGCCGATGGCCGCGGTCGCGCCCCGGGTGATCTTGCTCTTGTTCGATTCCATCGTCCCTCTCGGCTCCTGGTCAGTGACTGTCGGGTTATTGTGGGGGGCTTGCCGCCGCGCGGCCCAGTGTCGCTTCGGGTCCCACGGATTGTACAAGGCGGGCGCAGCCCTGGGGTGAAGCTCTCGGTGCTCCCTCCATCTGCGCCGGCACCCGAGCTCGCGAGCCGTATCTATCGGCTTTGCCGTTCAGCGGTCGAGCGAGCGATGGAGGGTCGCGGACGCGTTCTCGACCGGCTTTGATCTCGCGGAGGTGGTCGTCGGGAACGGCAGCGCGCCTAGCCCCCCTGCAGGGCCCCGGATCGAGCCACACTGCGACGATCTCGCCCGCGGCCTCGGGCATTGTCGGGTCGACTATCGCGCATGGACCCGCGCGGACGACATCGGGAAGCTGAGCGCTACGACTGACCAGCACGTGATGGAGTTGGGGGTTGTGGTGGTGAGTTGGAGTGAAGCGACCTTCGTTCCCATCGGGGTCGGCAACGGCCCGCGTTCGCTGTCGTGTGCGCCGCCACCCCCGCGGCCTAGCGGTGGACCGCTCCTTCGCGGTATGCTGATGCGGGTCGCCGAGGGCGACACCGTACTCTGTATACGTCGGATTGGCTTGAGGCTGAGGCCTCGTTGAGGCTCGAGCAATGACGAGATTCCAGAGAGCGGTGCAGATTTGGTCCTTGCTCGTCTGTGCGGCAAGGGAACGGAGGATGTACACGTACACACAGCTGGCGTCTGCGCTCGGAATGGGCGATGTCGGGGTGGTGACGGCGCAATGCCTCGGCCCCGTCATGCACTACTGCAGGAAGCACGAGCTTCCCGCCTTGACGGTCCTCGTCGTCCAACAAGGTACCGGCCGGCCCGGCCCGGGGCTGACGACAGTTGAGGAGGGGAATCTGGATCGAGAGCGGGAGCGGGTGTTCGCCTACCGGTGGTTCCAGTTGGAGCCTCCGCAAACCGGGGATTTTGAGAAGGCCGCCCAGGACTCCTCTGCTTGACGTGGAACAGTGAGTGTCTCGGGCGCGTGGCGCGCCCATTGACGAGTTATGACAGGCGATATCGGCTATTGCACGGTGTTCCATATGAGTGTGTACGAGTTCTTTAGCTTGGTCATCGGCGGCCTGACTCTCTACGTCCTCCATTGCCATTTCAGAGTCCTACGCTCGTATGCAGCTGACACCAAGACGCTTGCCGTAGTCGCCGTGGAAGACCTGCCACGGCCCTGTGTCGTGCTGCGAGAACTGTCCGATTCCTCGGATGAGGCGGTGCTTGAGGGCCACACGGCGTGTATCCCCGATCACTTGAGCTTCGTTAACATCGGTCCAGCTTCGGCCGTGAACTGCCGATACAGCGTTCGCGCGACAGGAGACACAGACGCTCCTACGTATCAGCTGCCGGTGCTTGGCCCGGCTCGAGTTTTCGACTCTTTGAACTCAGTCCAGGCACTTCCTCCGCACTGTGTCGTCATCATTGAATATGAGAGCGTCGCGGGTTCCCGCTACGAAACCGAGCAGACGCTTGAGGAACGAACGCGAGTCACCAAGTCGGAGTTTCGTCGCTGCTAGCAGCTCGTGGCGGCTGTCGCAAGAGAGAGCATGACCGCTAAAATCGCCGTCCTGAAGGCGTACGGGGCGCCGGGCGCTGACGACCGATGGCGGTCCGTTCTCGGGTGTTTCCCAGATTGGGATGCCCAGGAGACGGTACGTTGTGACCCAAGACGGTCGGTACACCCCTTCCATTTTCGTCAGCATCTTGGGTCGACCGGAACGCCCCACTTCCACGTGTATCTGTCGGGTCAATCCGATCCATGCGAGGTGTTACCAGGCACCTGCTTGGTCGCCGTCTCGCCACCGTCGGCCGGTAACCGGCTCGGTGTGGGAGCAACCTCATGTCTCTCAATGAAAACCTGCGAAGGGCTAGGCGGGAAAAGAACGACGAGTTCTACACGCAGCTTCCCGACATCGAGAAGGAGCTCCGCCACTACACCCGACATTTCCGGGGCAAGGTGGTGTACTGCAATTGCGACGATCCCCGCGTCTCCAACTTTTTTCACTACTTCTCGTACAAGTATTCGTTTACAGGGTGGTACGGGCCGACAGTGACCATAGAGGCACGTCGGATTCGGAGCCACACCGAGGTTGCCGTGACTGACGTCACGTTTCGCTACGGGTCGCCTTCGCCGCCGGCGCGATGCCGTGGCGGAAGCCGTACGCACCGGCGGCGGTCGGTCGGCTAACGTGCGCGGCCAAGCGTCCACCGGGTACTTCCAGAGCCCATCCGGCAGCCGACCCGAAGGTCAGCATGTCCGCACTTGACCATGGCGGCGGTGAGCCGGGCACGTTTCGGAGCGGCAATGCGGGCGTCAGCCGCCTACGCGGGCGGCGGCGGGAGCCCGAAGGCCTCGGGCACGGCAGGCTCGCGGGCGCGCGACATCTCGGCGATCAGGGGCGGCAGGTCAAGGCCGCGCTGGCGAGCGGTACGCACCACCGTCGAGAGCACCTGCTGGGTGTCGGCGCCCTTGCGGGTGCGGTTGCCGCCGCACACCTTGCGGATGACCACCGCGGGCCGGATGGCCTGTTCGGCCCGCCAGTTGGTGGCGTCTATCGACGGGTCCCGCAGGAAGAGAAACACGGCCGGGAATTCGTTGGCGAGGTGCTTGGCGAATCGCTTGCCGCCCTCCAACGGCGGCGGCGCGTCAATCAGCCGAGCGAGCCGGGCCTCGAGTCGGCCGCGGAGCGAGTCGAGACCGTGCCGGGTCAGCTCGCCGTTCCGGCAACGGTCCCGCACGTCCAGGCCAGCCTGGAGGACGGCCATGACCTTCGAGCCCCAGGGGCTGTAGGGGTGGCTCTGGTCCAGCTCCTTGCAGCGGCGAACCAGGTGATTGACGCAGCTTTGGTGCAAGGAGTCGGTGTAGCACCGGTACACCTGCCACCCGTCGCGCACGAGCACGCCCGCGTAGTCGGTCCCGAGCACGGTGGCGGCATCGTCGAACCCGCGGCCGGGGCGGATGGCGTAGACGGTGGTTTCCGGGGTAACGAACGCCCACAGCCAGTAGGGCTTGGCGTCCACGCGCCAGCCCGTCTCATCCGGCGTGACCACCGGCGCGTTGCGGACCTGCCGGCAGAGTTCCCCGTAGGCCGGCGTGGCGTCCCGGGCGGTTCGATGCAGCAGACGGGCGAGGCCGCCCTCGGTGACGTGCACACCGAACGTGTTCCGCAACACGCGGGCCACCTTCGCCAGCGGGACACCCATCTCGGTGTGCAGCTCGACGACGAGCGCGACGACGCTCGGGCCGAGCTGGACCGCGGCCGCGCCGAGTGCATCGGAGGTCTGGAGACGGTGGCGGCCCTGCACGCGGCGCCGACACTGCGAACAGTGGCCGACCTCGATGTCGAAGCGGCGCACGAGGGGGCGCACCTCGGGGAGGTCTTCCTGATGCTGCGAGGCCACGCGTGTCACTTCGACGGCGCCGCCGCAGTCGGGGCACGCCCGTGGCGCCGGCGCCGCATAGGTCTCATCGACCCGCGGCGGGCGCGGGCGGCGTCCCTGGGGTCCGTACTCTGTGCCGGGTCGGCGCCCAGGGCGCCCGCGGCGCCCTTGCGGCCGGTCCTTCCTGAAGGGGGCGGCTTGCCGTCGACCCGCCCGCCGGGCGTCGTCGAGCTGCTTCTTGAGGTGTTCGCTCCGGCGCTTCCACCGGTCTCGGTCGCGGGTCGTCCGCGCCAAGTCCTCGTTCAGCTTGGCGTTCTCCCGCTCGAGTTCCTCGATGCGCTCGTCCCGCGCATCCTGCTCTCGCCGCGGTGCCTTCGAATCGCCCCCTCCGCCGCTCTCGCCGGCCATGCCCCACGTATCGGCACATGCGCCCCGAAGCTGCACACCACTTCGCGGATTTTCTCGCCCTTACCCGGTAAACGAAGACTCGTACAACTTCGAGCGTTTGGGCCTCAAAAGGCTCGTCACCACCTGCTACAGGAGCCGGGACCGCGACCTGTTCAGCCGTTACGATTCGGAGCGGGCGATATGGCTCGAATACGTGGGGAACGCGAAGGGTGGCAGGGTGCCGGACGTAGGTGATATCGGAGTCCGCGAGCTCAAGGCGGACGGGGATTTCCGCAGCGCGGAGTGCATCGAGCTTCTGGGGCAGGCGGATATCGTGGTGACAAACCCGCCGTTCTCGCTGTTCCGAGAATACGTTGCCCAACTGATGCAGTACGCCAAGAGGTTTCTGATCGTCGGGAGTCAGAACGCCGTCACTTATAAGGAGGTTTTTCCTCTCATCAAAGACAACAAGATGTGGCTTGGCGTTACCCCAAAGGGCCAAGACATGCTGTTCGATGTGCCGGAGCGTTACGCGCACGAATTGGTCGCGACAGGAAGGGAGGGGAGCGCTTATCGCCTGGTCGAAGGGGTCGTCAAGGGACGGTTGGGTAACGCGGCGTGGTTTACGAATCTCGACCACCACAAGCGGCACGAGGAGTTGGTCCTGTACAAGAGCTATTCGCCGGAGCAATACCCGACGTACGACAACTACGAGGCGATCAACGTGGACAAGGTCGCCGAGATACCGATGGATTGGGACGGGGCGATGGGGGTGCCAGTCACGTTTCTGGACAAATACAACCCGGAGCAGTTTGAAGTGATCGGGATCACGGACAGGGACAACAACTCCGGCCTAAAAACAAAGGAGTACTCGTTGGCAGATGTGCCCAACGCAGCTAATCTGAATCGAAGGGGTGTCATAAAGGTGGGAGGCGTGCATAAACCCACATATGTTCGGCTGCTGGTCAAACGGGTGCCACTGCGATGAAAATCGATCTGCATGAAATCACAGTCCGCGACCTCGTGAAGGGCTATCACGACGACGGCGAGGGCGGGGTGCGCGGTTATGGCGGCAAGCTCGACATCCGCCCGCCGTTTCAGCGCGAGTTCGTCTACAAGGACAAGCAGCGCGATGCGGTGATCGAGACAATTAACAAGGGCTTTCCGTTCAATGTGATGTATTGGGCCGTGCGCCAGGACGGAACGTATGAGGTCATCGACGGCCAGCAGCGCACGATCTCGGCCGCGCAGTACGTGGAAGGCGATTACTCCGTTGACGGGCTGTATTTCTTCAACCTTCAAGACGATCAGAAGGAGCGGATTCTCGATTACGACTTGCAGGTTTACGTCTGCGACGGAACCGACAGCGAAAAGCTGGCTTGGTTCAGGGTCATCAACATCGCCGGGGAGCAGCTGACTGACCAGGAGTTGCGGAACGCCGTTTATGCAGGACCGTGGGTGTCCGACGCAAAGCGATATTTCAGCAGGCCGCAAGGTCCGGCGCACGCGGTCGGAAACAAGTACGTGAGGGGATCGGCTATCCGGCAGGAGTACCTCGAAACCGCGATCCAATGGCTCAAGGATGAGGGGCAGACGGTCGAGGACTACATGGGCGCGCACCAGCACGACCCGACCGCAACCATCTTGTGGAATCACTTCCAGTCGGTAATCAACAGGGTGGGAGCGGTGTTCCCCACGTACCGCAACCGCATGAAGGGTGTGGATTGGGGCGGGCTTTACGGTTACCTCCGAGACGAGAGTCTGGATCCGGAACGGCTTGAAGCCGAGGTTGCCCGTCTGATGATTGACGACGATGTGACGAAGCAGGCGGGGATCTACCCGTATCTTCTCACCGGTGAGGAAAGGCATCTCAACATCCGTGCCTTTACCCCAGCCATGAAGCAGAAGGCGTTTGAGATCCAAAAGGGCGTCTGCAAGATGTGCGCGGAGGCATTTGAGATCGCGGACATGGAGGCCGACCACATCACCCCTTGGGCGGAGGGCGGCAAGACAGATGAAGGGAACTGTCAAATGCTGTGCAGACAATGCAATCGCAGAAAATCCAACAAATGACGGCATAGGGACGACAGAAGAGGCCGTACTTGGTTCGCGGCGATGGCGAAGTGGGCGGCGATGGCGAAGGCTCAACGACCTTGTGGCCGGTTGCGGGCCGCAACTGTCGATCACGCGGATGCGTGGACCGACCCGGCCGCTATCTCTGCGTCTGCTGCAGAGCCGGTCGGCCGTCTACTGTAAATCGCTCGTCGGCGGCGCCGCCGCAGCATCTATGCGGGCGGCGACCCTTCCTGCCGGCGCCACACGATCTGCGCCGGGGTTCCCGTCGGTGTGGCGGCCGGAAGGGCGATCGCCGGCGTCCACGTGTACATCTCGTCTGGGAGGTGCTTTGGGGCTTCAGGTCTTGGTTGCCGGGCTCAACACTGCGCGGTGGCCGGCGGCCCGATCATCGCCCCGACGACGACCCCGACGATCTCCCAGTCCGCAGTTGCCTTGTCGATCACGATGGGCTTGTGCTCGGGGTTGCTGCTGCGTGGCTGCAGCTCGATCCGGTGGCGCCCGGCCCGGTGGAAGCACTTCAGCGTGATCTCCTGCCCGATACGGGCGATCACCACTTCGCCCTCGCCCGGGTCGGGGTTCCGCTTCACCGCCACGATGTCGCCGGACCGGTACCCCACACGGTCCATGCTGTCGCCGTTCACGGTCACGTAGAAGTCCGCCTCGGGGTGGATCAGCTGCGACACGTTGTCGGGCACCCGCACGACGGCCGCGCTCTCGTCGGCCAGCGCCGGTGCGCCCGCGGGGACGGTCGGCAGGCTGTTCACGTCGAACACCGGCGTACCCTCGTACAGCAGGTGGATCCCGCGGTATACCCCGGGCTTGACCTCGATCCAGCCCTTCTTCTCAAGGGCGTGCAGATGGTGTTTGACTGCCGAGGCGTGGGCGAACCCGAGGCTCCGCGCTAGCTCCGACCGCGACGGCGGGAGGCCCGTCTGCTCGATGTGCTCGCGGATCTTCTCGAGCACGTCCTGCTGGCGGTCGGTCAGCGCCTTTCCCCGCATGCGGTTTCCGCTCCCCTTGACATCCGCCTTTTTGTGGTGTCCAATTGGGTATATCCGACCGGGCACCAGCCCAACTGGACTCATGTCCGACGGGGCGTGCCCAATTGTAGCACTGGTCGGCGGGCGCCGTCGGGCGGCATTCATCGGCGCATTGCGTGCGGGAGTCGCCGGGCGGGTCGGCTCGCAGCGGTGGCTCGGCGAGGTTGTGGTCATGCGCATGAAGTTGCTCCGCGGGAGAGGCGTCGGGCGGGTTCCACCCGCCCGTTCGGTGGTTCGCCGGCCCATCCGGGAGCCGGACGTTTCGGAGTCCGCCGTCGTGGGCGTGGGGTTCATCCGTCCGGCGACGGGCGGGCGCTTCGGCGGCGCGGGCGCGATGCGGTGATCACGGCCGGGGTAGTGAACGGCCGTCTGGTTGACGGCCCGGCGTTCGGTCGAGCGTTGCCCTGCCGAGGCGGGTGTGGGAGATAGAGGCAGTCATGCGCACGAAGCTCCTGCGGGGTGAGGACATCGCGGTCCTGCTGGTGTATCCGTCGTCGGCCGACGAGTACCGCCAGGCACTCCGCACTCTCGGCGGTTGCGCGCCGCGAGCGGGCGAGTCCGCCCCCGAGCCCGCGGGGTCCCGCCCGGTGCGGGCGGCGTACGTGGCCACCACGGCGCAGCAGCGCCATCTGTGGAATCTGTCCGACTTGGCGGTCTCCGGCCGGTGCGCCGTCGTGAACGAGGAGCGTGCGCTCGAGCTGCTCCAGGAGGCGGCCCGCCAACCGGGGGCCGCGGCCGCGTTGTTCTCGTACAGTCCGGCCGGAACCGCTCCCAAGTCGCTGCCCGGCTCTTCCGGCGAATCGTCTATCGCGGCCGTGCGGCGCGTCTTGACCCGCAGTGGTGTCGGTGTCGACCGCGCGGTTCGGAGCGGCCTCGACGCCGTCGATCTGCCTGCGGCCGCCCGCGAGGCGCTTTCGGAGCGGCTCGCGGACGCGCTCGAGTCCGGCGCCGGCCGGGCCGAGACCGAGATCGCTCGGGTCGAGCTGCTGCTCGACCTGCCGTGGTCGGCTTGTGAGTCTCAGTGCTTCGATCGCGATCACGTGTCTCGGGTGCTCGACGACACCCACGCGGCTCTGGACGGCGTCAAGGAGCGCATCGTCCAGTTCCTCGCGTCGTGCCCGGAGGCCCGCGACCTGCTGACCTTCGAGGGACCGTGGTGTCCTGGCTGCGCGGGGACGCAGGCGCGCCCGCCGCTGGTCGTCCGCCCGAAGCCGGCCGGGGAGCGGGCGTCCGCGCTCTGCCTGGCCGGCCCGTCGGGGACCGGCAAGACATCGTTGGCGAGGGCTGTCGCCCGGGCCCTCGGCCGGACTTGCGTGAGCGCCTCGCTGGGCGGGAGCCGGATCTACCCGCTGATCCGCGGGACGTCCCGGAGGCCCGGGTGCGTCGTCGAGTGCCTCCGCGAGGCCGGGGTGTGCAACCCCGTCTTCATCCTCGAGGACATCGACCGGCTGGACGACGACGACCATGACGTCGATCCGGTGCTCGGCCTCCTGGACGCCTCCCGCCGGACGGACTTCCGGGACGAGTACCTCGCTGCTGTCGTCCCCGATCTCTCCGGGGTTCTCTGGCTCGCTACGGCGACCGACGCCAAGGCCATACCCGAGCGGGTGCGGGATCGCCTGACGGTGATTGACCTCCCGTCGTACACCGAGCGGGAGAAGCTGGCGATCGCGCGACACCACCTGTTGAAGCGTCCGTTCGCCTGCCGGCCGCCGGCGGCCTGCGGCGCGCTGGCGCCGGATTCCCCGCCCGCGTCGCGGGTCGCCGCGGCCGCCGCGCCGTCACAGGCCGCCCCGACCGTCGTCGAGGACCTCGCCCTCTCGTCGGCGGACGACCTCGAAGCGCTGTGGTCGCGTCCGCCGACGGCGGAGGACGTCGTCGGGGCTTGGCGCACGGCGGCCTGCCGCGGCCGTGTGCGCTTCGAGCCGGATGCGCTCCGCCGCATCGTCCGGGAGTACACGAGCGAGCCGGGCGTGGCGCAGCTCGAGGCCCGCCTCGCCGAGGTCTGCCGCCGGGTCCTCTCCCGGCGAACCGTGGCGCCGGTCGTCGTCACTTCGGCCGGCGTGCCGGCCCTGCTCGGGGGCGGCACGTCGGCCGAGACCTTGCCGTTGGCGGTTCGGCAGGCGATCGCGGCCGAGAGAAAGCGGCTTTCCGCCGACTCGAAGGGCGACTCGTCGTTGACCAACTCGTGGATCGAGTGGCTGGAGCATCTCCCGTGGAACAGGCGCAACGATGCGCCGGTCGATCTAGCGCGCACGCGGGAGGTCCTCGACGCCGCGCAGGCGGGCCTCGACGGCGCGAAGGAGCTGATCATCGAGTACCTCGCGGTCCGCCGCCGCAACCCCGGCGGCGCCGGTGCGGTCCTCTGCCTCCTCGGCCCTCCCGGGGTCGGCAAGACGTCGCTCGCGCAGGCCGTGGCCCGCGCCCTCGGCCGCGCGTTCGTGAAGCTCCCCTGCGGCGGCCTGCGCGACGCGACGGACCTGCGGGGCCACAATCGTACTTGGTACAAGGCGCAGCCGGGGGCCATCCTGCGCGAGCTGCGGCGGGTCGGTTACCGGGATCCGGTCTTCGTCCTCGACGAGATCGACAAGATAGGACCCGATCCCGCCGCGGTCCTTCTGGAGGTGCTCGACCCCGAGCAGAACGGGACGTTCCGCGACGTATTTGTCGAACTACCCCTAGACCTGCGGGAGGTCAGCTTCATCGCCACGGCCAACGACTGGCACCGGATCCCCCCGCCTCTGCGGGACCGGCTCGAGGTGGTTGAGCTGCCCGGCTACACCGAGGCCGAGAAGCTCGCCATCGCCCGGAGCCATCTCGTGCCGGCGGAGAACCGGGCCGCGGGGCTCATGCCGACGCCCGTCGAGATCACCGACGGGGCGCTGCGCGAGATCGTCCGCCGCTGCACGCGCGAGCCCGGCATCCGCCAGTTCAACCGGTGCATCAAGGCGGTCTGCAGGAAGGTGGCGCTCGGGCGGGAGACCGGAGACCCGGCCCTCGACCGCCGCCGCGTCACCGTCCGCGAGGTCCGCCGGTGGCTCGGGGCCCACGCCGGCGCCGACGACGGGCTCGACCGGCTGAACCGGCGTCTCGACTCGCGCGGGGTTCCGCCCGCGGTCGTGTCGAAGGGGCGGCAGGTGTTCGAACGGTTGTCCGCGTCGGGGCTGGCGTCGACCGATCCCGAGTACGCGCGGTCGCGGGATTACCTGGAGTGCCTCGCGCACCTGCCGTGGAATCTCGAGACGGTCGGAGGCCCGACCTTGAAGCAGGTGCGGGCGAAGCTCGACGAGGGGCACTACGGCCTCGCCGCGGCGAAGGAGGAGATTCTCGACCACCTCGCGGCGCATCTCGCGCGTCCCGAGTTTCCGCCGCCGGTCCTTTGCCTGACGGGTCCGGAGGGGGTGGGCAAGACGTCGCTCGCGCACCGCCTCGCCGGCGCCCTGGGGCGCCCGTGCGCCCATCTCGAGTGCGCCGACCTCGTGCACGCGGCCGCGCTCGTGGGCGATCCGAGGGGCCGGCCGGGGCGGATCGTCGAGGAGCTCCGGCGCGTCGGAACCCGGAACCCGGTGTTCGTCTTCGACGAGCTGGATCGGCTCGCCGGCGATCGGTTGTCGCGGACGCTGCTCGAGCTCTTCGATGGCGGGCGGCGCGCTGCCTTCCGCGACCGCTACGTCGACCTTCCCGTCGACCTCTCTCGTGGGCTTTTCGTGGCGACGGCGGTCGGCCTCGGGCCGGTGGCGTCGTCGCTGTGTGAACGGCTCCACGTGGTCGACCTGCCGGGCTACAGCGACGACGAGAAGTTGGCCGTCGCCGTCCGACACGTGCTGCCGGTGCTGTTCGACTTCCACCGGTGGACGCCGGAGAGCGTCCGGATCACCGACGAGGCGGTCTTCGCCGTCATCCGGCGCGGCGCCGGGGAGGCGGGCGTGTGGAGCCTCGTGAACGCCCTCGGGGCGCTGTGCCGGAAGGTCGCGCGCCGGCGGGCGGAGGGGGACGACTCGCCCGTCGTGATCGGACCGGAGACCGTCGTCGACCTCCTGGGTCCTCCGCCGGTGCCCGAGACGCGCGTCCGGGACCGGACCGGCGGCCCGGGCGTCGCGGTCGCGCCCGCGGTGACGGCGGACGGCGGGGACGTGATCTTCGTCGAGGCGGCCCGGATGCCCGGCCGGGGCCGCCTGATCCTGACCGGGTCGCTGGGCGACGACATGAAGGAGTCCGCGCAGACGGCGGTCTCCTGGCTGCGCGCCCACGCGACTGAGTACGGCGTCGATCCGGACTTCCACCGCGACACCGACGTCCACCTGCACGCCCAGGCGCTCCTCCGGTCCAAGGACGGCGCGTCGGCGGGGCTGGCCATGGCGGCCGCCCTGGTGTCGCTGTTCACGGGGCGTCCGGTGCGCCGCGGCTTGGCCGTGACCGGCGAGATCACGCTGTCGGGGCACGTGGTCCCGGTGGGCGGCGTCAGGCGGAAGGTGCTGGCGGCGCGTCGGCGCGGGCTGGACGCCGTGGTGCTGCCGCGGGGAAACGAGAACGAGCTCGACGACCGCCGCGCGGGCGGCGACGCCGCCCGCGGGCTCGAGGTGCATCCCGTGAGCCGCATCGACGAGTGCTTGGCGCTCGCGTTGTGTCCCGTCGGGGTCGACCGCGGCCGGCGGGCCGCGTCGGCCGAGCCGCTCGAGGCGGCGCTCGCCGCGGGGGTTTCCGAGTGAGGGCCAAGACGTTCCCGTTCGCCCTCGGGTGGCGACCGATAGGGTCGAGGAAGCGGCGCTGGCAGTTCCGGGACTGCGTTGACGCGGCCGAGGCGGCCCGCATCGCGGCCGCCTTGGCCCGGCTCGACGGGGGAGGCCGCTGGCGTGTCTACGACATGGTGACGGTACCGGCCGGGGCCGGAGCGGTGGAGCTCGCGCGCCGGAACGTCGTCGCCGAGGGCGTGGTCCGCCCGGTGCAGCGCGGTTCGTAGCGGCTTCGTGCATGTCGCGGCGGTCGTCGGACCGCGGGGTCGTCGTCTTCAGCGAGGAGGAGGTTTCATGTCGAGTCCCGTGTCCGTCTACCGCGTCGGCGGCGAGGGCGCGGACCCGTCGCACGTGTTCGGCGACGGAGTCCGGGACGTCGGCTTGTCCCATGCCGCCTGGCTCGGGTGGTTGCCGCTGGTGACGGCGGACTTCGCCGGGCCGGACCTCGCCGTGGCCGAAGACCGGTGGTTGACCGCGCCCCCGGGGAGGTCGCGGAGCGGCCGGGTCCGTCCTGGTGAGCTCGTCAGCGCCGTCGACGCCGCCGGGGAGCTGCTTGCCCGCCGCGCGTGCGGGCTCGACGCGTACGCCCTGCGCCGTGAAGACGTCTCGGCCGACGGGCGGCTCCGTTCTTCGTCGGTCGCCGATTCGGTCGCCGAGGATCTCGCGGCGCAGGTCGCTCGTGTCCGGTCTGCTCACGAGGCGTGGGTCGAGTCCGTCGGCGCCGCGGACCGGGAGCTGGAGGTCGCGGACGGCTGCGAGTGCCGCCTGACCGACGACTCGCCGGTCAGGCGCCGCTGCGCCCGGGCCGTGCGCGATCTGCGGGAGCATCACCTTCGGCTCCAAGCGCTCCTCGAGGCGGTGGTTCGGATCGGGGTCTTCGATCCCGCAGCCGCGGGTCGTCGAGTGGAGGTCGCCGATGCGTCTTCCACGCCGTGATGGTACTTGGGGCGGTCGTCGATTTTCGGGGACGATGTCTTCGTCCCTATACGAGTGCTCGCCCGAGCCACTTCACCTCGCCGATCACGGTCGCGCCGTCGGGCCACGGCTTGGTCGGCCAAGTGGCCTTGTTCGGGTTGTCGCTGGAGAGGAGCCAGCCGGCTTCGGCGTCGTCGAGCAGCCGCTTCACGACCTGCCGGTTGCCGGTGCGGACGACGGCGATGCACCCGTCTCGGCGGTCGGTCGCCGCGGTGTCGACGAGGATGGCGGATCCGTCCGGTATCGTCGGCTCCATGGCCTCGCCCGTCATGCGGACGATCCGGCACATGTGCGCTCTGAGCCCGTGCTTGCGGAGCCACGGGTAGGGGAACTTCAGGCGACCGGTGACGGTCTCCTCGCGGACCGTCGCGTCGGCCCCGACCGTGGTGTCGAGCTGGTCGATGCCGACGTGCTCGCTCCAGTTCGGGTCGAGCCGCTCGGCGTGTCCTTCCTCGAGATCGAGGATACGGGCGGTCTTCGTCTTCAGCTCGGAGGCCATTTCGCGGGCCGGCCTCGGGTCGTCGACCCGGTTCATGAGGTAGTCGACCGATGTGTTCAGTGCATCGGCGATAGCAATCGCCGTGTCGAGCGAGGCTCCTGCTTGTTCGCACTCGATAGTGGAGACGTGGTTGCAAGACAGGGCCGCCAACTCACCAAGGCGGGCCTGCGACAAGTGCTGCTGTTTTCGCCGTGTTCGGACGCGGTGACCCACGATCCGCACCGGCCGTTGACGAGTCGTTCGCATAGGTGTTATCCTGATGTTACCTACGGCCTCGAACATTCGAGCCCCGTAGTGGTCGTACCCGGCGAGCGTGCGGTCGATATCCGAGAACCCCCTCCCGGCCATCGGGAGCCTCGCCCCCACGGTACGACGTGTGGTGGACCCGCGGACTCCGCCAGCAGGCCGAGTTCCGCGTGCGTTCTGTGCCGGCCCTCCCCACGATGGGCAGTGGCCGGCCGACCTCCTGGCATTCAAGCCAAGTATTGGACGTTGCGGTCGTCGTTCGGCGGTGGGCTGTCAAGCGACACTCAAAACTGACCCCCCGGCGACATCGAAAACTGACCCCCGAAGAAACGGCGTATGTAGATCGACTTCCGGCGATTCACCGCGTTCCGTGAGCACCGTGGACGGCCGGGCCGCCCCGTCCAGGCCGGGCCGCAAGGCCCACAATTGCCATCCGAGCCGCGGGGCGGACGGTGTGTCACCCGACAGGGCCGTAGCATCGCGGAGGACGTGCGCAGCACGTTGACACGCCGTCCGTCCCGCAGCTACGCGCCCCGACCGCCCGACAAGCTGCAGTGCGTTCCGGGACCGGATCCGGGACTCGCCGGCCTGCCGCCGCTCCCGGTAACGCGCCTGCCGCTCCGCGTTCGTCAACGCCACGACCACTGCCCACCGTTACGTAACGGACCGGGGGCAGGCGGCTCGACCCCCGGACGTTCACGACGTCGAGCGTCGGCGGGCTCGACCGGGGCCGCGTGGCAGCGGGCCGGCCAGCCTGACAACGGCCACGCCGGCCGAAGGGCGGCGGCACCGGCGCGTGAGCGTGAGTCCCTGTCTGTGCTCGCCCTGATGTCGGTCGCATGGTCATGACGACGCCCCCGAGCGGGTCTCCGACGCGACAGGCTTCGGGGCCGGGATCCTCAGGGCGCCCGCCCGACGCTTCTCCCGCAGCCTGTAGCTCTCCCCGGTAATCGTCAACACGTGGCTGTGGTGCAGCAGCCGGTCGAGGATCGCGGTGGCGACCACGGCGTCGCCGAACACCTCGCCCCATTCGCCGACCGAGCGGTTCGACGTGATCAGCATGCTCCCGCGCTCGTAGCGCCTCGAGACGAGCTGGAAGAACAGGTGCGCGGCATGCGCCTCGAAAGGGAGGTACCCCAGTTCGTCGCAGACCAAAAGTCTGGGCTTGGCGTAGAAGGTCAGGCGGTCCTCCAGCCGCCCCTCGCTGTTCGCCTTCACCAGCGCCGCCATCAGCGCCTGAGCCGTCGTGAACAGGGTCGAGTAGCTCTGCCGGATCGCCTCGCGCCCGAGCGCGACCGCGAGATGCGTCTTCCCGACCCCCGGGAGACCGACGACATACTGCTGCATATCAGGGTGATTCGAGGACGGTCCACTACCGTTTTCACCCGCGTGCGGGTGAACAGGTCGAAGTGGTACGCCGGCACGAGGGGAAGTACCTGGTGGTCCGGCAGCCGGACGGAACGCTCGCCTACCTGCCGGAGTGGATGACCAGTCCACGGGCCGCCTCCTTCGAGGTGTGCGAGGTGCCGGCGTTGCCGCGTGAGGCGCTATCGGAGCTGCGCGGCGTGGTCGATGCATTCTTCCTCTCGGCAACGGAACCGAAGGAGGGAGGCAGCGTCGATGCGACGGTACGGAAGGACGCTACAGGGAAGGCTGTTCGAGCCGGAGAGCCCGACGATCGCGACCACCGGGGAGCAGCGGGACCGCCTGGTCGAGCTCGTCGGCGCGCTCGTGCTGGAGGTGATGACGAATCGGGACGCGCAGCAGGCAGGGGGCGATCATGACGCGGGTGACGCCTGAGCACCTGACGCGTGCGGCCTGGGTTTACGTCCGACAGTCCACGCCCGGCCAGGTTCGACAGCATCAGGAGAGCCGGGGCCGACAGTACGCGCTCCGGGACCGCGCCCGACAGCTGGGGTGGCGCAACGTCGAGGTGGTCGACGAGGACCTCGGGCGCTCGGGTGGCGGGACGGAGCGTCCGGGCTATGATCGGCTGCTGGCGGCCGTGTGTCGAGGCGACGTCGGAGCGGTCCTGTCTCTGGAGGCCTCCCGACTGGCTCGCAACGGACGCGAGTGGCATACCCTGATCGACTATTGTGGACTGGTCGGCTGCCTGCTCGCCGACGAGACCAGTGTCTACGACCCGCGGTTGCCCGACGACCGGCTGCTGCTCGGCATGAAGGGGACGATGTCGGAGATGGAGTTGTCGACGCTGCGGTTCCGCTCGGTCGAGGCGCTGCGTCGCAAGGCGCGCCGCGGTGAGCTGTTCCTGACGGTGGCGGTCGGCTACGTGCGGGTCGACCGTGACGGGATCGGGATGGATCCGGATCAACGCGTGCAGGAAGCGGTCGCGCTCGTGTTTCGGAAGTTCACCGAGCTGGGCAGCATTCGCCAGGTTCATCTGTGGCTCCGGCACGAAGGGATCGAGCTGCCTGCGGTGGTTCGTGACCAATCGCGACATCGGGTCGTATGGAAGCTGCCGGTCTACAACACCGTGCATCACATGCTGACGAACCCGGTCTACGCCGGCGCCTATGCGTTCGGGCGGACGGGCAGCCGCACCTATCTCGAGGACGGACGCAAGCGGGTGGTTCGGGGCTTTCGACGTGAACGGGACAAGTGGGACGTGTTGATTCGCGACCACCACGACGGCTATATCACGTGGGCCGAGTATGAGAGGAATCAGAGAGCAATAACCGAGAACGCGAACCGCTACGGGGCCGCGGTCCGGGGTTCGGTTCGCAAGGGCGAGGCATTGTTGGCGGGCCTGCTACGTTGCGGCCACTGCGGCCGCAATCTGCATGTGGGCTACTCCGGGACCCAGAGCAACGTCGTGCGCTACCAGTGTCAGGGGAGCCATGTCAATCACGGGACCGAGCGCTGCATTTCGTTCGGCGGACTCCGCGTGGATCGGGCCGTCAGCGAAGCGGTGCTGCACGTGTTGAAGCCGCTGGGAATCGAAGCGGCGCTGCGGGCGATCGAGGAACGGCAACGAGCGTCGCGCGAGGTGCTGCGTCAGGCGGAGCTTGCGCTGGAGGCGGCCCGCTTCGAGGCGAAGCGGGCGCACCGCCAATACGATGTCGTGGATCCGGACAATCGGCTGGTCGCTGGCGAATTGGAACGGCGTTGGAATGAACGTCTGGCGGTCGTTCGGCAACGTGAGGAAGCCGTGGCGGCGTTGCGTGCGAGCCGGAAGCACGAGGCGCTCGGTCCGGAGGAACGCGAGGAGTACCTTGCGCTCGGCGCCGACCTCGAGCGGGCCTGGCACGATGAGCGGGCGACCCCGGAGACCCGCAAACGCATCTTGCGGGCGCTCCTCGTGGAGGTCGTTGCGAACATCGAGGGTGAGCGCATCCGGCTGCGCCTGCACTGGCAGGGCGGTGACCACACCGAGCTGATGGTGCGCAAGAACCGTAGCGGCCATCACCGATGGACCACAGACGCCGAGACGGGGGACGTCGTCCGGGAGCTGGCGCGACTGATGCCTGATCGCTTGATCGCCGGTCACCTGAATCGTGTCGGATTGCGGACTGGGCGAGGCAATCCCTGGACCGAGACGCGCGTGCGCGCCTTCAGGACGTCGCGCGGGATCGCGGTCTATCGAGAGGGTGAGCGCCAGGAGCGCAATGAACTTACGTTGCAGGAAGCTGCGGATCGTCTCGACGTCAGCAAGATGACGATTCTGCGGCAGATCCGGCGGGGGCTGATTCCTGCCCGTCAGGCCTGCAAGGGCGCTCCCTGGGCGATTTCGGCCGAGGCCCTGGAGCGGGTGCGGCTGGGACCAGCGGACGCGGAAGAGGGTCCCGTAACAGCGCGCCCGCGCCAGGAATCCCTGCAATTGTAGGCATGTAGCGAGGTGGGCATCATGACGCGGGGTCGGGCGGGCCGAGAACCAGGAGCGCGTCGCCGTGCGCCACCCACCGCGACGTCGCCAGCTCCCGCACTTGGCGCCGGTCGACGCTCGGCTGCGCCTTGAAGTCGAAGTCGGCGAGCTCGCGCACCATCGGGAAGCGCGCGATCTTCAGCGCCATCTCGATGCGCCGCTCGTCCTTGCGCGAGACCTCCCGCTCGACGAGCATCGCCAGCGCCTCCCGCAACGTCAGCTTCTTCTCCGCCGCCTCGTCGAGCAGGTTGTCGAGCTGGTCGCGGATCGCCGTCAGCTTCAGCCGCGTCAACCAGCCGAGAAGCGTCTCATGGTCCACGGCCATCAGAAGCTCCCCCCGGCCACGGCCGCGTACTCGTCGAGCGGACGCAGCAGCTCCGGCTTCGGCCGGACCGCCGCGGTCTCGGCCGGACGCGGGCCGCCGACGACGCCGACCAGGTGGGCCCGGTCGGTGACCCGAGCGTGGCGTCCCTCGTGCTCGACGTGCTCGGCGACAACCTTCGGGCCGTGGTGAACGCGGACCCGGCCGCCGCTGACCACCACCCGCACCCGCTCGCCGATCAGCCGCCACGGCACCGAGTAGGCGTTGGTGTCGACCACCACCGCGCAGTCGGCGTGGACCGTCCGGGTCAGATCACGCAACTGGCCGAACGGCGGCCGGCCCGCGCAGGGCCGAAGGCGCTCCGCTTCCCGGGCAAAGCGCTCGAGAGGGACTTCACCGGTGGTGCCGTGGCGTCGCCGGTCGGCGATCTCCCGCTGCCACCACCCCAGATGCGCGTCCATCCCCGCCCAGCTCTCGAAGCGATGTCCGGCGATGGCGCTTGCCTTGACGTAGCCGACTCCCCGCTCGTCCTTCCCCTTCGTCCGGGCCCGATACGGCGCACACGCGCGCGGACGGAACCCCCAGTGGGCCGCGAACGCCAGGAACCGGTGGTTGAACTCGACCTCGCGAGTCGACATGTCGTGATTGACCACCAGCGGCCGCGGGTTGTCAAGCAGCACCTCCCTCGTCACGCCGCCAAAGTGATTGAACGTGCCCTCCAGGCCGCGGAACCAGGACGACTGCCGCTCGTGCCTGAACGTCGCCACGTAGCAGCGCCGCGAGTAGCCCAGCGTCGCCACGAACAGGAACACGCGCACCCGCTCCCCGGCAATCGGCACCCGCCGCTGGCCGAAGTCAACCTGGAGCTGGCGCCCGGGCGGAGTCTCGAACCGCACCGTCGCCTTCGCCTCGGCCGTCAGCAGCCGCCGGAACGGCGCGACGGCCCGCTCGACCGTGCGCAGGCTCACGTCGATGCCCTGCTCCCGCTCCAGGTCCTGTCGCACCACCTCGGCATTGCCGCCGTGCTGGAAGAAGCGCTCCTTCAACCACGCCTCCTGATCCTCGAGCTTGCCGCCACCGGCCCGCCGGCTGTACGTCATCCAGCCGTCGGCCGCGACGTAGCGCTTCACCGTGTTCTTGCTGCACCCGAACTCCCTCGCGATGCGCCTCAGCCCCCAGCCGAGTGCCCGCAGGTGCAGCATCGCCTCCACCTCGTCTGACTGCCTCATCTGTGCCCGTGGCCTCCCTGCCCACGGGCCGACATCCTCGCATCGCTTCATCTGCTGACTCCCTCCCTTGGCCCAGGGGGGTCAGTTTTCAGTGTCGCCAGGGGGTCAGTTTTCGCTGTCGCCTGACAGTGGGCGCGCGCGGGGGAGCGGCATCGGGCCGCCTCCCGGCGCTTCGTAGGGCACGTGGTCCGGGGGTTGGTAAGACAACGTCCCGGGCCGAGCGGCGCCGCCGCGGGTGCCGGGCTGCACCGTCTGCACGCGATCCTGCCTTTCTTGTCGGGATCTCGTCACGGCGCGTCTTGGCCCGGGCTCTGCGCGGCATGGACCGTAACGGCGTCGTTCGAGGCGCGGTGCGGTCCGTTGTGTCGGGTCGCAACGGGCCGGTGGGCTTGTTTCGGTTGCCGGGGAGGTTCCGCGGTGCCTGTTCGATCGCGTGGTTCTGTGGTTCGGGCCGATGCGTCACAGCCGTCATCGGCCCTCGAACCATCACTCGGCCAACGTCTCGATGCGGTTTTGGCCGAACTTCTTGATCACCTGAGCGAGGATCTCGCGCGCGTGTACGTTCGCCAGCTTGAGGGCCACGAACCGTGGTCTGGTGATCTGTCGGACTCTGGCTCGGCGGAGGCCTGATATGAGCGAACAGTGCTTTGCGGCCGTTTACGCGCGGTACAGCAGCGATCAACAGAAGGAGACCAGCATCGACGACCAGATCCTTGCCTGTCGGCGTTTCGCAGCCGACCGTGACATCATCGTCCTTGAGGATCACATTTACACTGACTATGCAATATCTGGTGCTAGTCGAGATCGACATGGCCTCTCGGCTCTGGTCGAGTCAGCTGAACGGAGGTGCTTTAGTCTAGTGCTCGTCGATGACCTCTCCCGCGTGGCTCGCGACCTTGCCTTCATGCTGCATACGGTATGCGATCTCGGTTTCCACGGTGTCGGGGTCCTGTCCGTTGCGGACAATGTCAATACGTTGAACGATGATGATATCTTCGCGCTGCAGATACGCGGCGTCTTCAACGAGCATCTGCTGCGTGACCTGAGAAAAAAGGTCCACAGAGGCCAGTTGGGCCGGAAGGCCGCTGGCTCTTTCGTCGGCGAAACAACTTTCGGCTACCGTACGGTGTGGAAAGGAGCTGTACGCAAGGGCCCGCAAGGACGGCCCCGACCAGAACTTTACGGGAAGACCGTCGATCCGGATCAAGCCGCGCTCGTTCGCAGGATTTTTCGGGATTTCGCTGATGGTCGTGCTATCAACCGGATTGCCAACGTTTTCAACGATGAGTGCGTTCCTGCGCCCCGTGGGAAGGGGAGCAGTTGGTCGGCGGCGACCATCAGTAGGATGCTCGGCAACTCGAAATATATCGGCATCTGGCGTTGGAACCGGACGCGACGCGTGCGCGATCCTCGTACCGGCCGTTCCTACACTATCGACAGACCGGAGTCGGAATGGCATGAAGTCAGGGACGATAGCCTTCGGATTATCGATCAATCCTTGTGGGATGCCGTTCAGCGTCGGCGCGACGAAGTCCGTCGCGCGTGGCCTGGTGGTCCACAGCAGCGGGGCTTCTCGGCGGCTCAACAGTCTGGAGCGTCTCGCGTTGAGATATTTTCTCCCCATTTGCTCTCGGGTGCGGTGGTTTGCGGTCGGTGCGGGAGCGCCCTGGGGTTGGTCAGTGGCCAGGGCAGCGGCTACTATGGCTGTTTGCGAGCGAAGAGGAGGGCTTGTGACAACACCGTTAAGGTGTCCCGGCGGCTTGCTGAGGATGTCATCCTCGGGGCGGTCCGCGACCTTCTGCTTGAGCCTGAGCCTCTTCAGCGGATGCTCCGTCGTGTGGAGCATGAGGCCAAGATCGTCTACGGGGCGATTCCTCGTACCGTTAGAGAGAAGATGAAGGAGTTGCGGAAGGCGAAGCGCCGGCAGGCGCATCTGGTGGATTTCGTCGCTGAGGGTGAGGGGACGAAGGCGGTTCGCGCGGAACTTGCCGAGCTTGAGCCTCGCGTCGAGGGTCTTGAGCGACAGCTCGCTGGACTCAGACGGGCCTCGGAGCAAGCGCTTCGGGCACCCTCACTCGCTTGGCTCCGGAAGCAGCTCAAGGACGTGCGGTCGATTCTGGAGCGGAGAACCGCGAAGTCGGCGGCGCTCCTGCGGCGCCTGCTCTCTCCGATTCGCCTGGAGCCGGTGATCCGGAAGAAGGGCCGGCCGTATTACGTGGCCCATTCGGCCCTCGATACGGTGGCCTTGCTGCGTGACCCCGAGTCGGACGACGGTTCGGACTCAGGTGCGAGATCATTGCGTTGGTGGAAGCGAGCGGGTAAGGCTCAGGCCACCCCCGCCTCGCGGAGGAGGAACGCGTACTGCAGCGCCGTCTCCCGATAGCGGCGGTACCGGCCGGAGACGCCGCCGTGGCCCGCGTCCAGGTTGGTCTTGAGCAGCAACGGCCGGGCGTCGGTCTTCAGCGCCCGCAGCTTCGCGACCCACTTCGCGGGCTCCCAGTACTGCACCTGGGAGTCGTGCAAGCCGGCGAGGACGAGCAGGGCGGGATAGCCGCGGACGGCGACGTTGTCGTAGGGCGAGTAGGCGAGGATGTCGTCGAAGGCGGCCCGCTCGTGCGGGTTTCCCCACTCATCGTACTCGCCGGTGGTCAGCGGAATGCCGTCGTCGAGCATCGTGGTGAGCACGTCGACGAACGGCACCTGGGCCACCGCGCCGGCAAAGAGGTCGGGGCGCATGTTGAGGACGGCGCCGATCAGCAGCCCGCCGGCGCTGCCGCCCATGGCGTAGAGGCGCTCGGGCCGCGTGTACCCCGCGCGGACGAGATGCTCGGCGCAGGCGATGAAGTCGGTGAACGTGTTGGCCTTGCGGCCCAGCCGCCCGTCGTCGTACCAGTGCCGGCCGAGTTCCTGCCCCCCGCGCACGTGGGCGATGGCGAACCGGAAGCCACGATCGAGGAGGCTCAGGCGGGCCGAGTTGAACGCGGGATCCATCGAGATCCCGTAGGCCCCGTAGCCGTAGAGCAGCAACGGGCGCGTCCCGTCGCGCGGGGCGCCGGCCCGCGCGACGATCGAGACCGGCACCTGCCGGCCGTCCGGCGCGGCCGCGAACACCCGCTCGGCCGCGTACTCCGCCGGGTCGAACCCGCCCAGCACCTCCTGGCGCTTCAGCAGGGTGCGGGAACGGGCCTCCATGTCGTAGTCGTAGATCGACCGCGGCGTGGTCAGCGACTCGTACCCGAACCGCAGCAGGCGGGTGTCGGCCTCGCGGTTCACCGACACGTGCACGTCGTAGACCGGCTCGTCGAAGGCGATGTCGTGGGCACCGTCTCCCGACCACGGGCGCACGTGCAGACGGGTCAGGCCTGCGCAACGCTCCTGCAGCACGAGATGGCCACGGAACAGCGCGAACGACTCGAGGAGCACGTCGTCGCGGTGCGGCACGACCTCGACCCACCGTTCGGGCGCGGTCCCCGCGGCCTCGGTCTCCATCAATCGGAAGTTGCGGGCGCGGTGGTTGGTGCGGACGTAGAACCGGTCGCGATAATGGTCGACGTCGTACTCGTGGTCGCGCGCGC
The DNA here is from genome assembly GCA_965207615.1 of Vicinamibacterales bacterium. Taxonomy (GTDB): domain Bacteria; phylum Acidobacteriota; class Vicinamibacteria; order Vicinamibacterales; family UBA8438; genus JAJEEA01. Next base: position 6,867,236 of record CBDBMZ010000003.1, on the reverse strand, counting down.
GGGGCCAGAACACGTCGAACGCGCCGTCGGGCCGGTCGGCGTCGAGCAGCCGGTACTCGGTGGACACCGTCTGCGCCGACGCGATCAGCAGGTAGCGCTTCGAGCGGGTCCTGCCCACCTCGCAGTTGAACGTCTCGTCCGCCTCCTCGTAGACCAGGATGTCGTCGGCCTGCGGGCTCCCCAGCACGTGCCGGTAGACCCGGTGCCAGCGCAGCGTCTCGGGATGCTGGCGCGTATAGAAGAGCGTCCGGTTGTCGTTGGCCCAGACCAGGTTGCTCGTCACCCCCGTCAGCTCGTCGTCGAGCAGGGCATCCGCGGCCAGATCCTTCACCCGGATGGTGTGGATGCGGCGCCCCTCGACATCGATCGCGTAGGCGAGCAGCCGCCCGTCGAGGCTGACCTCGAGCGCCGACACCTGGCAGAAGTCGCGGCCCTCGGCGAGCAGGTTGACGTCGAGCAGAACCCGCTCCTCGTCGACCGGCGCCACGGCGTCGACCACCGCCGGCTCGACCGCTGGCGGGTCAACCCCAGCCCCCACGCCAACTGCCGCCGCCGGGTCATCCGGCGCCGACGAGTCGTCCGCCGCTGGGGCACCGACAGGCCCTGGCACGTCCGCGGCGACCGGTACGTCCACTGCAACCGGCCCGCCAGCACTGGCAGCCGCCTCGACTGACACCGACGCCTCATCCACCGCCGGTGCGTCATTCACCGCCCCGTCAGCCGGCCGCCGGCAGTGGATGGGGTACTCCCGCCCGTCCTCGTATCGGGTGTAGTAGAGGTGCCCGCCCTCCCGGTACGGCACCGACATGTCGGTCTGCCGGATGCGCCCCTTGATCTCCTCGAACAGCGTCTCCTGCAGCGTCTCGGTCGGCGCCATCACCGCTTGCGTGTAGGCGTTCTCGGCCTCGAGATGGGCGGTGACGGCGGGGTCGCCGCGCTCGCGCAGCCAGTGGTAGTCGTCGGTGCGCACCACCCCGTGCGTCTCATGGCGGGTGGGAGAGACCCTCGCCCGCGGCGCGGCAATCCCCGCCGTGGACAGCGGCGGCGACGGCGAGCCCGCGGCCGTCGCCGTGGCGTCTTCGGCGGCGGGGCGGGACGCCCGGGCGGCCCCCGTCAGGCCGTCTGCATCGGCAGGACCGGACCGGTGGGCGGCGGCCCCGCTCACGGCGTCTTCACCGGCGGGGCGGGGCGCGTGGGCAGAGACCGCGGGTCGTCCCGGATCATCCGGGTGATCTCCGCGATGGCCCGCTCGAGCTGGGGGTCGCCGCCCACGATGACCGACCTCGGGTCGTTCTCGACCTCGATGTCGGGCTCGACGCCGTACCCCTCTATCACCCAGCTCCCATCGCGGCCGGCGGTCCCGAACTCGGGCACGTTGACGCTGCCCCCGTCGATGAGGGGCCCGCGGTTGGTGATGCCGATCACGCCGCCCCACGAGCGCTTCCCGATGAGCGGCCCGAGCCCCGCCTCCTTGAAGCGGGCGGGGAAGATGTCGCCGTCCGAGGCCGAGTCCTCGTCGAGAATGCACACGAGGTGGCCGGTGAACACCGTCGTGGGATAGGTCTCGGTGTTCTCCACCGTCCGGGAGAAGCCCGTGCCGAGCAACTCGCGGCTCAGGCGCTGGATGAGCATCGCCGACACGTTGCCGCCCCCGTTGCCGCGCACGTCGATGATGAGCCCGTCCTTGCGGATCTGGCCGTAGAAGTACTTGATGAACTCCTGGATGCCGGCCACGCCCATGTCGGGGATGTGCAGGTAGCCGACCCGCCCGTCCGTCGCCTCGTCCACCTTCATCCGGTTCGCGGTCACCTCGGCGAGGTAGCGCAGGTTGGTCTCGCTCGTGATGGGCCGGAGGGTGACCTCGCGGGCTGCCCCCTCGGCGGCGGGGAACGCCGGCGCCGCGCTCAGGGTCAGCCGCACCGGGCGGTCCGCCTTGTGCCGCAGCAGGCGGTAGGGGTTGTCGCCGCCCGCGAGCTCCTCGCCGTCGATGGCCAGCACGTAGTCGCCGACGCCGGCGTCCACCCCGACCTCGGTCAGCGGCGCCCGATAGCGCGGCTCCTCGTTGTGCCCCTCGAAGATCTCGGCCAGCCGGTAGCGCCCGGCGTCGCGGTCGAGCTCGAACACCGCCCCCGGCAGGGCGACGGGGGGCCGGTCCGGGGTCTCCCAGTCGCCGCCCGCGATGTAGGCGTGGCTGACGCTCAGCTCCGCCACCATCTCGCCGATCACGTAGTTCAGGTCCGACCGGTGGGCGACGTGCTCGAGCCAGGGGCGGTACTGCTCGCGCAGGGCCTCCCAGTCGTAGCCGTGCATGTTGTCGACGTAGAAGAAGTCGCGGAAGCGCCGCCACACCTCGTCGAAGATCTGCTCCCACTCCTCGGCCGGCACCCGGTCCACCATCAGCCCGCCCGTCGAGACGGTCTGCGGGTCGCCGGCGCCCGACGCGTTGTGCAGCTCGAACCGCCCCCCGGTGGCGATGAGCACCTTCTCGCGGTCGCCGGAGACCGCGTAGCCCCCGGCCCCCGCGGCCAGCGTCTCGGTCTCCCGGTCCTCGAACGAGAACGTGCGGACCTCGGTCGGCACGTCGCCGCCGCGCCCGTAGAACTGGGCGCCGGTGCGGAAGAAGAACACCCGGTCGTTGCCGGCGCTCAACCCCACGTAGTTGTCGAACTCGACGGGCAGCCGCACCACCCGCCGCGCGAGGCCGTCGAAGTCGATGGAGATCGGTCCTTCGTCTCCGCCGTCCTCCGACGCGGCGTCACCGCCGTCCTCGTCATCGACGTCCTCGTCCTCCTCCACCGTCACCTCGTCGCTCTCCGGCGGCAGGGGATGGGGCACGTCCTTCCGCAGGGCGAGCGCGTAGATGCCGGTCTCGCGGTCGACGAGGTAGTTCCACTCGAACGACCCGAGCTGGGGCGTGAACGAGCGGTCCGACAGGTAGTAGAGGAACTCGCCGTCGGGGTCCCAGGCCGGGTTCCACTCGTGGAACAGGTCGCTCGTCACCTGGCGCGACTCCCCGCCGGCCCGCTCCCAGACGTGGATCGAGCTGAAGCCGGTGTCGTCGGTGAGCGAGAACGCGAGGTAGCCCCCCCGCGGCGACCACACGTGGTCCTGGAGCTGCCCGTTCGCCGCGTCGGCGACCAGCGTCGTCTCCCGCGACTCGACATCGAGGACGTAGAGCCGGCCGTCCTTGTCGCTGAACGCGAGGCGGTCCCCGTCGGGCGACCACGCGGGGGCGTAGCGCATCGCCTCGCCGCCGTCCGTCAACTGCTCGGGGGGACTGCTGCCGTCCTGGGGCACCACGTAGATCTCGTCCTCGCCGTCGCGGTCCGAGACGAAGGCGATGCGCGAGCCGTCGGGCGACCAGCGCGCCCACTTGTCGTGGGCGTCCGAGCTCCGCGTGAGGTTGCGGGTCGGGCCGTTCTCGATGGGCGCCGTGAACACGTCGCCGCGGGCCACGAAGAGGGCACGCTCGCCCTTGGGGCTCAGCTCGAAGTCCTCGATCTGCCCCGCCGCCGACACCCGCGCCGGCCGCGCCGCCACCCCGTCGTCGGGCACCACGATGGGAATCGGCCGCGACTCGCCGCTGTCGATGGCGAACAGGTGCAGCTCGCCGTTCATCTCGTAGACGATCTGGTTCCGGCCGTCGTCCCCGGGCCACCGTACGTCCCACAGGGTGCTGTCGGTGAGCTGCGTGATCTGGCCGGCGCCGAGGTCGAACCTGTACAGGTTCAGGGTGCCGTCGCGGTCGGACGTGAAGTAGATGGCGTCGCCGATCCACATCGGGTCGCGGTCGGCGCGCGGATGGTCGGTGACCCGCTCGACGTCGTGGGTCTCGCGGTCGAACACGTAGAGCTCCTGCGCCCAGCCGCCCTCGTAGCGCTTCCAGGTCCGGAAGTCGCGGAAGAGCGGGGAGTACACCACCCGCGTGCCGTCCGGGGAGAGGTCGCCGGCCCCCGACTCGGGCATCGGCAGCGGCACGGGGAGCCCCCCGTCGATCGAGGCCAGGAAGAGACGGCTGTCCGAGAGGTCGGTGCTGTAGCGCAGCGACCGGAACAGCACCGACCCGCCGTCCGGGGTCCAGTCGTAGACCTGGTTGTCGTAGCCCCAGCGCGGCGCCAGCGGCCCGCGCGCCGGATACCAGGTCAACTGCCGGGGTACGCCGCCGGAGGCGGGAACGACGTAGACCTGCTCGTCACCGTCGTACTGCCCGGTGAACGCGATCCATTGCCCGTCGGGCGAGAACTTCGGGAATATCTCCAGGCCCGGATGGGCAGTCACCCGGATGGCGGTGCCGCCGGTGGACGGCGCCGTCCACAGGTCGCCCGCGTAGACGAACACGACGCGGTCGCCGTGCACGTCGGGAAATCGCAACAGCCGGGTCTGGGCCTCGGAGGGCGCCGCCACGCCGACCAGCACTCCCAACGCCAGCACGTATCGAACTGCACTCATGAACTCTCTCCCGGCGCCGGACTCTTCGCGACGCCGCCTTGACCTGATCCGCGCCATGACCGCGGACCAGTGGCTGCCAGCCTGATGCTCCTCACATCGGGAAGGGCGACGCGACCGTTCCGGCGGTCACCGCCGTGCGGCCAGCCCCTCCAGTAAGTCTCGACCGTTTCCGCCGATTCCTGCACCGCTCGTGCGTCAGCCCTGTCCGACCGCCGAGGGAATCCCGTGCCGGGCCATGGTCGCCAGCACGCCACGCAGGCGCCCGGCCAACCCTCGGGGAAGTGCGCGCTCCACGGCGCAGCCGCCCGAAACAGCCCACGGGCGCTCTCTGGCCCGCCCATCGTCGCCTGCGGCTCCGCTGGGCGCCCAACCAACCCTCCAGGAGTCCGCGCCGTTCTACGGCGACTCCTCGCCCGCCCGCCGTCGCCTGCGGCTCCGCCGGGCGCCCAACCAACCCTCCAGGAGTCCGCGCCGTTCTACGGCGCAGACCCCTGCCCTACTCGGAGCGCAACGACGCCAGCAGCGGCGACCGGACCGCGGCGGCGGTGGCGGCGAGGGACGAGGCGAGGCCGGCCGCGGCCACCGCGAGCAGCATGCCGCCCAGCCCCACGACCGGGAACTGGCCGCCCCGCTCGATCCACGCGGGGGCTATCGCCACCACCGCGCACACCGTCCCGATGGCGAGACCGCCGAACAGGAGCAGGCCGTTCTCGACCAGCACCATCAGCGAGACGTGCCGCGTGTCGTAGCCGACGGCGCGCAGCAGGGCCAGCTCGCGGCGCCGCTCCAGCACGTTGCGCAACAGCACCGCCCCCAGCCCCAGCGTCCCCAGCAGCAGGCCGAGGGCCCCGAGGGTCTGGAACGTGGCCAGATACGTGTTGTTGACGCGGTGGAAGGCGGCGAGGCGCTCGGCGGTCGAGGTGACGTCGAACCCGTAGTCGGAGAGCCGGTCCTCGAGGGCCGCGGTCGCCTCCGCGGTGCGGTCCGCCGGCGCGTCGACGAGGAAGAACCGGTACCCGTCGTGCTCGGGGAACAGGCGCAGGAACGCCGCCTCACCGACGATCAGCTCGCGCTGGAAGATGCTGTCCGAGAGGGCCGCGACGATGCGCAGCCGGACCGGGTTGTCGCTCTCCCGGTTGAGCACGAAGTCGTCGCCCACCGACAGGTGCAGCGCGTAGGCCAGCGACGTCGCGTCGGCGATGGCGGGGACTGCCCCGTCGTCGAAGACGCGGTCGAGGAGCAGCCACGGGTTGGCGGCCTCCTCGTCGGTCTCGGCCAGCGTCGCCCCGAACCGGAAGCGCCCCTCCGGCAGAAACGCCGCCTCGGGCGCGAGCAGCCGCGGGTCCTTCGCCTGGTAGAGGTTGAGGCAGCTCGTGTCCTCGCCCGGCCGCAGGCGGAACCGTGCATAGGACACGTCCGCGAAGACCTCGTCGTCGAACGACGACACGCCCAGCTCTTCCCGTTCTGCCTCGGCGCCCAGGTCGCGCACGATGGGCAGCAGCGACTCGGCCAGCAGCGGGTAGCCGCCGGTGCCCGAGGACGGGCCGCCGACGTCTCCCCCGCCCTCGAGATGGAACGCGTCGACGGCCACGATGATGAACGACGCGAAGGCGATGAGGGTGATGCACAGGACCGACCGGCCGGGCCGGGCCGTCGTGTTGCGCAGCCCGACCCGGGACACCGTCCACGTCGACGGCGCCGCCACGCCGGCCGGCGCCTGCCGGCCCAGCCACGACCAAGACAGGGTGAGCAGCGACGCCAGCAGCAGCATGCCCGCCCCGAAGAAGCCCGCGGTGTCGCCGACCACGCCGGCCAGGGTCACCGCGAGCACCGCCGCCCCGAGCAGCCCGAGAACGGCCGGGGCGTGGCGGGCGGCGGCGGCGGCGCGCGACGTCGGCGCCTCGTCGTCGCCGTTGGCGTGCGACGCGACGGCCCCGGTCGAAGGCAGCACCCCGTGGATGAGGGCGCGCGGCGTCGCCCGGGCGACCATGCGCAGGCTCCACGCGATGGACACGACCGCCGCGGCCATGCCGCCGCCGATGCCCGCGGCGAGGGCGAGGGGCGAGACGTGCAGCACGAGCAGGGTGGTGCCCACCGCGTCCACCCACCACGTCCGCAGGCCCCACATGATCAGCTCCGCGTAGCCCACTGCGCCGGCCGCGCCCACGAGGCCCCCGGCGAGGGAGAGAGCCCCCGCCTCGGCCCAGAACAGCCGCCGCACGCTCCGCTCGTCGAAGCCGAGGGCGCGCAGGGCGCCGATCTCGCGCAGGCGCTGCTCGACCCCGAGCCGGAAGAAGAGGCTCGCCAGCAGCAGGGCCGACACCACCAGGAAGAAGCTGAAGTAGGTGAAGTACTCGCCGAAGTCGGTCACCCCGGCCGACGCCTCGAGGGCGAGGTCGCGGGCCGGATAGACCACGAACCCCGCCGCGAGGGGGTCGAGCCGGGGCCGCAACGCATCCCGGAACGCCGCCGCCGCGAGGTCCGAGACGCCGTCCGGGGGGACGACCCGCAACGAGGTCACCTGTCCCCACCGCGACCCCCACAGACGCTGGCCGTCCTCGAGGGCGATGAACCCCTTCGACGCGGTCCGGTACTCGTCCCAGTAGTCCTCGTCCTGCGGGCGCACGAGGCCGAGGTCGATGGGGAACGGCGGGTCCCAGTCGGACAGGTCAGTGGCCTCGGTGATGCCGGGGTACTCGGGCGCGAGGTCCCGGTCAGCGGCCAACCCCTCCATGGGCAGCACCCCGGCCACCCGGAACTCGGCCTCGTCCGTGACCAGCGCGCCCGCCTCCTCCCACAGGTAGTACTGCAGCGTTACCCTGTCGCCGGGCGCCGCATCGAGGTCGTCGGCGGTCCACGTGTTCAGCCAGATCGGCGGCACTTCGGCGGCGGCCTCACCCTCGACGGCGGGGGCGGTCGGCGACCCCGCGGCGGACGGCCCGACCGGTCCGCCGGCCGGGTCGGCGCCACCGCCCGCGTCGGGGCCGGGTGGCGCCCCCGCGACGGCCGCGGCGTCTCCCGGCGGCGCGACGCCCAGTGACGCGAGATCCAGCGCGGTCACCAGCGAGTACGGCGTCACCCGATCGCCCCGCCGGATCTCGTTGGCCAGATAGGTCAGGATGGGCTGCTCGCCCATGTCCCCGGCCGCGGCCGCGGCCCGCGCGGCGGCAACGACGTCGTCGTTCAGCAGCCCCGCCGTCGACTCCACCGCCAGGGCGCCCGGTCCCGGCAGCGCCCGCACCCGCAGACCGAGGTCCGTGAGCCGCGTGGTGGCCCGCAGCGCCGACTCGATATCGGCCACGGCCGGCGCCCCCGCCCCGACCCCGGCGAGGAGCAGGGTGTTGGCCTCGCGGCCCAGCTCGAGATCGCGCTGCATGCGCTCGAGATTGACGAAGACGGCGCGCGAGAACCCCTGCTGGGGCCGGAACGAGAACTCTCCCAGGTCGGCCGGGACGAGCACCTCGCGGATGCTCAGCCGCATCGTGCTGCCCAGGTCGTCGCGCCGCCCGTGCAAGGAGCTCACGGGGATGGCCGACGGCTTCTGCATCCGGACGAGCAGGGTGTCCTCGGGCGACACCCCGAGCTCGCGGGCGAGGCCGCCGCTCACCAGCACCTCGCCCGGCCCGGGCCCGCGCCCGCTGGCGGCGGCGTCGCCGTCGAGCGCCGCGTCAGGCCCGCTGCCAAGCCCGCCGTCAGGCCTGTGAAAAGCCCAGAACCGGTCGTCCACCCCGTAGACCTGGATGCCGCCGGCGCGGCTGCCGCTCTCCTGGTGGGTGACGAAGCCCTCGAGCGCGATCATCGGCACCGCCGAAGGCGGCACTGCCGCGGGCGCAGCCGCAGCGGGGCCGTCCTCGGCCAGGGCATCGGAAGCCAGCACTTCCCCAGCGAGCGCATCACGGAAGAACGCGCCCGCCGTCACCACGTGATCGACCTCCCCGAGCCGCTGCAGGGCGAGATCGCGCAGGCTCGCCCGGACCGACGTCCCGACGAGGAACGCCCCCGCGAGCACCGCCACCGCCACCCCCACGCCGGCAACCACCGCGAGGTTGATCCGCCAGAAGTGGGTCAGGCTCCGGAGCAGCAGGGTGATGGAGGTCATGGTCCTTCGTTCCCCGTCGTCTCGCCGCCGTCAGCGGGCGTCTCGCCGTCGCCCACGCGCTCCTCGCCCCCGCCCACCTGCGTCCCGCCGCCGTCCGCGCCCCCCGCCTCGCGGGCCACGCGTCCCTCGCCGCCGTCCGCGCGTTCCTCGCCGCCGTCCGAGCGCTTCAGCCCCAGGCCCTCCAGCCGGTAGCGGATGGGACACCGCGCCGCCAGCTCGACGTTGTGGGTCACGACCACCAGCACCGTCTCCTGCCGCGAGTGCAGGTCGAACAGCATGTCGGCCACGACCTCGCCGGCGGCGCGGTCGAGGTTGCCGGTGGGCTCGTCGCACAGGAGCAGGGGCGGCCGTCGGATGAGGGCGCGGGCGAGGGAAACGCGCTGCCGCTCGCCGCCGGAGAGCTCCGCCGGACGGTGGTCGAGCCGGTCGGCGAGGCCGGCCCGATCGAGTAGCTCGCGGGCGCGGTCCGGCGCCCCGTCCATGCCCTCCCCCACCAGGGTCGGGACCAGCACGTTCTCGAGCACCGTGCACTGCGGCAGCAGCAGGTGATCCTGGAAGACGAAGCCGACCCGGCGGTTGCGGAAGGCCGCGAGCTCGGCCGGGGCGAGGGTGAAGGGGTCGACGCCGTCGAGGGCGACGGTGCCCGCGGTGGGCGGCTCGAGGGCGCCCAAGATGTAGAGCAGGGTGCTCTTCCCGCTGCCCGACGGCCCCACGATGGAGGCCGCCTCACCGGGTCTCAGCGTGAAATCGACCCCGGAGAGGATGTCGAGGGCGCCCCGCGGCGTCGGATACGACTTCGCGAGGCCGGTGACTTCGAGCACTGGAACCTCCAGGGCCGGACCGGCCAGCGCCCGGCCAACCGGCCTACGACGCCTGCTGGAACGCCCGGGGACGGAACAGGAAGTCCACGATGTTGCCCTCGTGCGGCTGCAGCCAGTTGAGCCGCGTCGTCGGGACGGGGCCGAGGTTGAGCCGGTCGATGTTGCGGGCGTCGAGCAGGGCCCGCGAGAAGGCCGGGTCCTCGGTCAGGCCGGTCGCCACGAGGGTCGTCCCTATCGCCCCGATCATCTTGTCCTGCGGGCACTCCACGACGGTGACGAAGGGGTACATGTACTCCTTCTTGGCCATCGCGGCGTCGGGCGACCCGCAGTGCACGACGGTGGGGCGCAGGTAGTCGCAGCGCTCCATCGGGACGAGGCGCCCGCCGTCCTGGTGCCGCGCCGACACCTCGTCGACCCCGTCCTCCTTCAGGGCGTCGTCGATGTCGGCGGAGATCGCCGGCGCCTGGCCCGGCACCGTGAACGCGGCCAGCTCCGCCTTCGGATCGTCGGGCGGCAGGGGGCCGATGGGGCCGATGCGTTCGGCCACCGCCTCGGCGATCTCGCGGGTGTGCCGCGACGCCCAGATGCCCGAGCAGTTGATGCAGCCCCGGCCGCTGTTGATGGCCACGCTCTCGACCATCAGGTCGAGGTGCCGCTCCCAGTCGTCGACCTGGTCGTCGCCGATGAGGATCTTGCTGAACCCGGGCCCGTGCACCTGGACGCCGGGGTTGGCGGCGTACTGCTCGACGGTGGCGGTGCCCCCGAAGATGAGGCTGCGCGGCGAGTTGTTCAGCACCGCCGCGCCGACCTCGCCGAGGCCCGGGTAGAGGGCGATGGCCTCGCGCGGCACCCCCGCCTGGAAGAACGCCTGGGCCATCCGCCACGGGGTCCACGGCTCCTGCGGCCCCGGCTTCAGCACCAGCCCTATCTGCAGCGGGATGATCGGCAGCCACAGGCTGTGGACACCGGGCGAGTTCGACGGCAGCACCATGCCGAGCACCGGCGTCGTCGCCTGGTAGCTGCGCATCACCCCGTCCTCCTCACCGTAGCCGCGGGTGAGGATGTCGTAGTCGAGGCGGCGGGTCAGCGAGCGCAGGACGTCGTCGAGGTGGGTCAGCACGTACTCGAGCTTGCCCATGTTCATGCGGCACAGGTGCTCGGGCAGCCCCGTGGTGGCCGACTGCTGGCGCACGAAGTCGTCGGGGGTCTGCACCCCGTCCCCCAGCGGCAGGTCCGCCGACTTGAAGAGCTCGCCACCCTTCTTGACCATCGCCAGCAGGTCCGCGCACGGAATCTCGCGCAGCGCCTCGCGCGCTCGGTTCGCCCCCTTGCGCAGGTCCCGGGCGACGATGCCGGGGTTGGCCTGGCTGACCTCGGCCACCGCCTCGCCGGTGAGGAAGTGCTCGACCCTGGCGACCTCGAGGCTCTTGTACTCCTGTCCCCAACGCAGAATCGGAAAGTGGATCACGGCTAGTAGACTCCCACCGTCGTGGCCGACGCGAGCCGGCTGAAGGGGCGCACGCCGCTCACCCCGTCCCACGGATACTGCTCGCACGGCGGCTCGCGCTCGCCCTCGTCGCGCTCCTGGAAGCGCGGCACGAAGAACTCCTTGGTCAGCGTGGTCAGCATCACCCGGCCGGTCTCGCCGTACCCGACCACGCGGTTGGCGTCGTCGGGGTCCACGACCTGCAGGACGGCCCGCGGCTGCGGCGCGTAGTAGGTGATCTTGTAGCCGTTCTCGGGGCCGCTCGGGGGGCTGCCGGCGAGCCCCATCAGGGTGTTGCCGTAGGTCGGGGTCATGTAGATGCCGTCGAGGAGCTCCTCGTGGGCGAACCGGTTCCACTGCGGCGTGAACTCGGTGCCGCCGGCGAAGATGCCGGTGATGCCGGTGTCCTTCAGGCACGACCCGTCCGCCTCCAGTCGGTTGGCGAGGGCCTCGAGCAGCTTGGGGGTGGAGAACAGGCACCGGATGTCGTGCCCGGCCGACAGCACCGTCAGCGCCTGGTCGATGACGTGGTCCTGGTAGGCCTTCAGGTGCTCCATCCAGCCCTTCTTGATGAGCTTGATCACCCACCGGGGGTCGAGGTCCACGCAGAAGCAGATGCCCCCCCGGTACTGGGCGAGGTGCTCGACCGCGAGCCGCAGGCGCCGGGGGCCGCTCGGCCCCAGCATCAGCCAGTTGCTGCCTCTGGGGAAATGCTCGTCGGGCAGGGTATCGGAGAAGAGCTCGTAGTCGATGCGGAAGTCCTCCTGGGCGACCCGGCTCTTGGGGATGCCGGTGGTGCCGCCGGTCTCGAACACGAACGTCGGCCGGTCCGCGTACGCTTTGGGCACCCAGCGGCGGACGGGCCCGCCCCGCAGCTTCTCGTCCTCGAAGTGGGGGAACTTCGCGAGATCGTCGAACCCGTTGACCTCGCCGCGCGGGTCCCACCCCGCGTCGCGCGCCCAGTCGAGCCAGAACGGGCAGCCGGTGTCGGGGTCGAAATGCCACTCGATGATCTCGCGCACCCAGGCGTCGAGCGCGGTCCTCGCCTGGGCGGCCCTGGTCTCCGCAGTGCTGTTCTCCGTAGTCATCAACCCATGATCCTACACTAGGAACGGGCGCCGTGGGACGGCGCGGCCTCCCGGACGCGTTTGGCGGGCGCCAGGCGAAGTCGAGGGCGACGATTGGCGGGTCGGGAATCTGCGCCGCGGATCCGGCCCGGTATCAGGGAGCGTGAACGATGGGACGTCTCGAACGGATCTGGGTGAAACGATTCCACCGCGGCCCGATGGACCCGGCCCATGCCGCCGACCTCCGGCACGGCGCGGGCATCGCCGGCAACGCCGACCAGGGCGGCTGGCGTCAGGTCACCATCATCGCCGCCGCCGACTGGGACCGCGTGGTCGAGGCGCTCGCGACGGCGATCGACCCCGGAGAGAGGCGTGCGAACCTGCTCGTCAGCGGCATCGCCCTCGCCCGCACCCGCGGCCGCGTCCTCCAGGTGGGCGGCTGCCGGCTTCGAGTGCGCGGCGAGACCCGCCCGTGCGAGCGCATGGACGAGGCCGAGCCGGGGCTGCGCGCCGCCCTCGGCCCCGAGTGGCGGGGAGGCGTGTTCGCCGAGGTGCTCGACGACGGCCGCATCCGGGTCGGCGACCCCGTCGCCTGGGCGGAACCGGCGTAGCCCGCGGCCCCCGCCCGCACCCGCGGCCGCGATCGGGCCGGAGCGCCATCGAGGCGCCGACTCCTGCCCGGCGATGCGACGCTCAGACCGACTCCAGCCTGTCCGACTTGGCCGCGAAGACGAAGTCGCTCTCCGTCAGGCCGTCGATCTTGTGCGTCCAGATGGTGATGGTGGCCCGGCCCCAGGCGAGCAGGATGTCGGGGTGGTGACCCTGCTCCTCGGCCATCTCGCCGACCCGCACCGTGAAGTCGAGGGCCTGGCGGAAGTCCTCGAAGCGGTAGGTCTTCTCGAGGTGGTGCCCGTCGACCACCTCCCAGCCGCCCCCCAGTTGCCGCTGGTACCCGGCCAGCTCCTCGCCGGCGAGGGGCGGCACTCCGCCCCGGCAGGGCACGCACTGCTTCGACGCGAGCTCGCTCATCCGTCTTCCTCCGTATGCCGGTCGAGACGGTCGGGCCGATCCCGGCCTCTCCCCTGATAGTGTAGATGCATCTCCGCCCCGCGACCGCGAGCCCGCCGCGCCCCGCCGGCACGGGGGCGCGCTCCGATCCGACGAAGGGCACGGTCGCGGAACACCATAGTGGGTTGGACCGCGGCGGGTATGCCGTGCACAGAGCCTCGCGCGACGGCGCCGACGCCCGCCGTTTTCCCCCGTTGCCCCTCCGGCCGCCGCCAAGAGCCGGCAGCCGCGGCGGGACGGGAGTCGAGAGAGACTCCCGCCACCGGACACCACAGTTCCCAGGAGACCATCGATGGCCGACCAGAAGCAGAACTTCGAGAACCACGCCCGTTTCGTGCCCATCTACCACTACGTCGCGGCCCCCATCTTCCTCGTGAACCTCGTCTGGGCGGTCTGGGGCCTCCGCGCTCCGTCGTTCTCCGCCCTGCTGGACGTGCTGGTGGCGGTCGCCCTGCTCATCCTCTTCCTCTGCGCGCGGGTCTTCGCCCTCAAGGCGCAGGACCGCGTGATCCGCCTCGAGATGCGCCTGCGCATGCGCGAGCTGCTGCCCGAGGACCTGCGGGGCCGGATAAACGAGTTCACGCCGACCCAGATGGTCGGTCTCCGCTTCGCCGGCGATGCCGAGCTCCCCGACCTCGCCCGCAAGGTGCTCGACGACAACATCACCGCGGCTGCCCCCATCAAGAAGCTGGTCACCGACTGGCAGGGGGACTACTACCGTGTCTAGGGCCGGCGGCGGCCGCGCCCCGCAACGGGACCGGCGGGGCACGAGACACCCGTGCGACAGGGAGTGACGAGCGAGCGATGGAACAAGCGGCGCGGCGGCATCGTCCATGACGGCGAAGCGCCGCGGTGGAGTCTCTGCGAGACGGGGCGCGGCGGCCGAGCGATGGAATAAACGGCGCGGCCGCGTCGTCTACTACTATTGTTGGAGGTTCGCTCCGCCCCGGATTCCGGCGGCGGCGCGTTACGCTGGAGCACGGCGCCCGAGTCGAGCCCGCCACGCTCATGCGTCGGCACGGCGCGGTTCGCATTCGCACCACGGTTTCCGGACGGGATCACGGTAGAGGGCATCAGTCATGAAGGGCGGCATCGCCTGGTTCGCTCGCAATCCGGTCGCCGCGAACCTGATGATGATCTTCATCATCATGAGCGGCCTGATCGCCACCCGGGCGGTCAAGGAAGAGGTCTTCCCCGAGATCGAGCTAGACCGGGTCAGCATCAACGTCCCCTATCTCGGGGCCGCGCCGGAGGAGGTCGAGTCGGGGGTGATCCTGCGCATCGAGGAGGCCATCCAGGGCGTCGACGGCATCAAGGAGATCCAGTCGACGGCGTCCGAGGGCAGCGCCTCGGTCATGGTCGAGCTCGAGCTCGGCGCCGACGCCCGCCGCGTCGTCGACGAGATCAAGAACCAGGTCGACGCCATCACCACGTTCCCCATCGAGACCGAGGAGCCCATCATCCGCGAGCTGATCGCCCGCAACCAGGTCACCGACATCGCCATCTCCGGCGCCACCGACGTCTTCACCCTCAAGGCCATCGCCGAGCAGGTGCGCGACGAGCTGACCGTCCTCCCCGAGATCACCCAGGTCGACATCGTCAGCGCCCCGCCCTACGAGATATCCATCGAGGTCTCGGAGACGGCCCTGCGGCGGCACGGGATGACCTTCGACCAGGTCGCCGACGCGGTGCGCCGCTCGTCGCTCGACCTCCCCGGCGGCTCCGTCCGCACCGACGGCGGCGAGATCCTCCTGCGCACCATCGGCCAGGCCTACCGCGGCGACGAGTACGAGAGCCTCGTGCTGTGGACCCGCGCCGACGGCACCCGCCTCAGGCTCGGCGACGTGGCGACGGTCGTCGACGGCTTCGCGGAGACCGACCAGGAGGCCCGCTTCGACAGCGACACGACGGTGATGGTGTCGGTGTTCCGCACCGGCGACCAGAGCGCCCTCGACATCGCGGCGGCGGTGAACGGCTACGTCGAGGACATGCAGGCGCAGGTCCCCGAGGGCATCTCGCTGACCATCTGGCAGGACCAGGCCGAGATACTCGCCGACCGGCTGACCCTCATGCTGCGCAACGGCGCCACCGGGTTCGTGCTCGTCTTCATCGTCCTCGCCCTCTTCCTCCAGTTCCGGCTCGCGTTCTGGGTCAGCCTCGGCATCCCCATCTCGTTCCTCGGGGCGATCGCGCTGATGCCGACGTTCGACGTCTCGGCCAACGTCATCTCCCTGTTCGCGTTCATCCTCGTGCTGGGCATCGTCGTCGACGACGCGATCATCGTGGGCGAGAACATCTTCCGGCACCAGGAGAACCACGGCGAGGCCCTGCGGGGCTCCATCAAGGGGGCGCGGGAAATCGCCAAGCCGGTGACCTTCGCGGTGCTGACGACGGTGGCGGCGTTCATGCCGCTGATGTTCGTGCCCGGCATGATGGGGAAGATCTTCCGAGTCATTCCCCTCGTCGTCATCCCCTGCCTGCTCTTCTCGCTGATCGAGTCGCTCGGCATCCTGCCCGCCCACCTCGCCCACATGCGCGAGCGCCGGTCGTCCGGCGGCTGGCACCGGTTCCAGCAGTTCTTCGCCAACGGACTCAAGAACTTCGTCCGGACGGTCTATCAGCCGCTGCTCGAGACCGCCCTGCGCTGGCGCTACGTCACGGCCTCGGTCGGGCTCTCGACCCTCATCGTGACCGGGGGCATGGTGCTCGGCGGGTGGACCAACTTCCACTTCTTCCCGTCGATCGAGGCCGACTTCATGGCGGCGTCGCTCACCATGCCGCAGGGCACGCCGGTCGAGCAGACGTCGCGGGCGGTCGAGAAGCTCGAGGAGGGGGCCGTACGGCTCCGCGCCCGGCTGCAGCGGGAAACCGGCATGGACTACTTCCGCCACGTGTCGGCGGCGGTCGGCGACCAGCCGATGATGTCGCGCGGCGGCGGACCGATGGGGCCGATGGAGGTGGCCAGCGCCGCGAACCTCGGCGAGGTGACGGTGGAGCTCGCCCCGGCCGAGACCCGGTCGTACACGAGCGAGCAGCTCGGCCTGATGTGGCGCGAGGCGACCGACCCCATCCCGGAGGCGGTGGAGGTCAACTTCGACATGTCGATGATGACCCCCGGCGACGACGTCGACGTGCAGCTCGCGGGACCCGACGTCGAGCAGCTGCGCGCGGCGGCCGAGGAGGTCAAGCGCCGGCTGGCGGGGTACGCCGGCGTCTACGAGATCTCCGACTCGTTCCGGGCCGGCAAGGTGGAGATGCAGCTCGGCATCAAGCCGGCGGCGGAGACCCTCGGCCTGACCCTGCAGGACCTCGGGCGCCAGGTGCGGCAGGCGTTCTACGGCGAGGAGGCCCAGCGCATCCAGCGCGGGCGCGACGACATCCGGGTCATGGTGCGCTACCCCCGGGACGACCGCCGGTCGCTGGGCAACCTCGAGAACATGCGCATCCGCACCCCGAACGGCGGCGAGGTGCCGTTCAGCCAGGTCGCCCAGGTCGAGCCGGGACGCGGCTTCGCGTCGATCAAGCGGGTCGACCGCAACCGGGCCGTGAACGTCACCGCCTCGGTCGACCCCGCGGTCACGTCGTCCGGCGCGGTCATTACCGATCTGCAGGCGCGCATCCTGCCCGAGGTCCTCGCCGGCTACCCCGGCGTGTTCTACACGTTCGAGGGCGCCCAGGCCGAGCAGGTCGAGGCGGTGGGCGGGCTGCAGTGGGGGTTCTTCCTCGCCGTCCTCATGATCTTCGCGCTCCTCGCGGTGCCGTTGCGCTCGTACGTGCAGCCGCTCATCATCATGGCGGCCATTCCCTTCGGCCTCGTCGGGGCCATCTGGGGCCACATGGTGATGCGCCTCGACGTCACCATGATGTCGATGTTCGGCCTCGTCGCGCTGACCGGGGTCGTCGTGAACGACAGCCTCGTGATGGTCGACTTCATCAACCGCGCGCGGAAGGTGCACGCCGACGTCGGCAGCAAGGTTCGGCAGGCGGGGGGCCAGCCGCGGGACCGCCACGCGTTCGAGTCGGCGGGCCTGCAGCTCGCGATCCGCGAGGCGGGGAGCAACCGCTTCCGCCCCATCCTCCTCACGTCGCTGACGACGTTCTTCGGGCTCGCGCCGCTGATGCTGGAGCGCAGCATGCAGGCGGCGTTCCTGGTGCCGATGGCGGTCTCGCTTGCCTTCGGAGTGCTGTTCGCGACCTTCATCACGCTGATCCTGGTGCCGACGGCGTACCTCATCCTCGACGACGTCCAGCGGACGCTGCGGCGGATGTTCGGGCAGGAAGAGCCGGCGCTCGCCCCCGAGGCGCCGCCCCTGACCGACGGCGCGGTGGTGGCGGGCGGCACCCGGGCGGCGAGGACGGCCGA
This sequence comes from Vicinamibacterales bacterium, assembly GCA_965207615.1. Classification (GTDB taxonomy): domain Bacteria; phylum Acidobacteriota; class Vicinamibacteria; order Vicinamibacterales; family UBA8438; genus JAJEEA01. The sequence goes on along the minus strand of CBDBMZ010000003.1, from coordinate 6,849,883 downwards.
GGCCGCGTCCTGAAGGGCGGCGCCGCGAGCGGCTTCCAGAGACCGCGGCTCCGCGGGCGGCGGCCCGATCGGGCTCGGGCGCCCGCGGGCGCGGCCGCCCCCGGTTCGGTCGAATCCGCGATCCGCCTCGCGGCCCGATCTCCCGATCTACCCATCCTCCTCTCGATCCCGACTCCCGTCCCGGATCTCGATCCTCGCGATCTCTTGATATAGTGGGCGCCCCGCCCCGGTGGGCGACGACGGTGGAGTGTGCGTGGCGCGAACGGGACTCGCGACACATGCCGAAGGAGGAGCCGCAGCAATGAAGCAGGTCATCGCAATCATCAAGCCGCACATGCTGGACGAGGTTCGTGACACGCTCTCGCGTCTCGGCGTCGCCGGCATGACCACGACCGAGGTCAAGGGCTTCGGCCGCCAGAAGGGCCACACCGAGATCTACCGGGGGGCCGAGTACTCGGTGGACTTCGTGCCCAAGGTCAAGCTCGAGATCGTCGTGGACGACGACCGCCTCGACGCGGTAGTGGACGCCATCAAGACCTCCGCGCGGACGGGCCAGATCGGCGACGGCAAGATCTTCGTGGCCGACATGGAGCAGGCGGTCCGCATCCGGACCGGGGAGGTGGGATCCAACGCGCTCTAGCCGCCCCGTCGAGCCCCGCGCGGAGGGGACGCGCCGCGGGACGGCGCCGTTTCCGACGCGGCGCAGGGGCTGGTGAAGCGTCGAAACGGATTCCCGCGTCTCGAACCCGTCTGGATGTAGGAGGATACGCATGACCTTGAAGTCGAAGACGATTCTGGTCGGACTGGCCGGTGCGTTCGCCGTCACCCTCCCCCGCGCCGCCTGGGCCCAGGACGGCCTGAGCTCCGGCGACACCGCGTGGATGCTCACCTCGGCCGTGCTCGTCCTGTTCATGACCATCCCCGGGCTCTCGCTCTTCTACGCGGGCCTGGTGCGGGCCAAGAACGTCCTGTCGGTGATGATGCAGTGCTTCGTCATCACCTGCCTGGTGACGCTCATCTGGACCGTCTACGGGTACGGCCTCGCCTTCGGCGACGGCGGCGGCCTCAACGCCTTCGTGGGCGTCGGGAACTTCTTCCTGTCCGGCATCGGGGTCGACACCGTCTCGGGCACGATCCCCGAGTCGGTGTTCCAGATGTTCCAGCTCACGTTCGCCATCATCACGCCGGCCCTCATCGTCGGCGCATTCGCCGAGCGGATGAAGTTCTCGGCCATGCTGCTGTTCATGGCCCTCTGGGTCACCGTGGTCTACGCGCCGGTCGCCCACTGGGTCTGGGGCGGCGGCTGGCTCGGCGAGATGGGCGTCCTCGACTTCGCGGGCGGCACCGTCGTCCACATCAACGCGGGCGTCGCCGCCCTCGTGCTCTGCATCGTGCTCGGCAAGCGCCAGGGCTATCCGACCACCCCGATGGCGCCCAACAGCCTCGTCCTGACCGTGGTCGGCGCCTCGATGCTGTGGGTCGGCTGGTTCGGGTTCAACGCGGGCAGCCAGCTCGCGGCGGACGGCACGGCCGGCATGGCGATGACCGTGACCCACATCGCCACCGCCACCGCGGCCCTCGCGTGGATGACGACCGAGTGGATGATCCACGGCAAGCCGAGCGTGCTCGGCATCGCCACCGGCGCCGTCGCCGGGCTCGTGGCCATCACCCCGGCCTCGGGCACCGTCGGCCCAATCGGCGCCCTCGCCATCGGCTTGGCGTCCGGCGTGATCTGCTACTGGGCCGCGAGCAGCCTCAAGCGGAAGATGGGCTACGACGACTCGCTCGACGTCTTCGGCGTCCACGGGGTCGGCGGCTTCATCGGCGCCATCCTGACCGGGGTGTTCACGGCCGAGGCGTTCGGGGGCTCGGGGCTCGACAACGGCATCGGGTCGCAGCTCGGCCTGCAGTTCATCGGCGCCGCCGCCACCATCGTCTACTCGGGCGTGCTCACCTTCATCCTCGCCAAGGCGCTCGACGCCACGATGGGGCTCCGCGTCACGGCCGAGGAGGAGTCGGAAGGCCTCGACCTCGCCCTGCACGACGAGCGCGGGTTCAGCCTGTAAGGACGAGCGCGGGGTTCAGCCCCGTAGTCTGAAGCCCGGCCGGCCGCGGAGGGCCGCGGCCGCCGGGCTACTCGTCGAAGTCGTACACCACGTCCGCGAAGCGTTCGCGCGCGAACGTGAAAGAAGAAGACCAGCGGCCCGGCACCGGTGCACCGGGCGGGTTCGAGAATCAGCCGGACTCGAAGATCTCCCGGAGCACCGTGCGGCGATACCGGAAGACGCGCTCGAGGTCGGGCCGGACCAGCAGGCGGTCGACGGTGCGCCCCCCCCATACCGCGTAGCGCACGTGGTCGCTCGCCAGCGTCCGCCCGTCCCGCTCGTCGAAGCGGTGCTCGTGGACCCAGAGCCGGTAGGGGCCCCGCCGCTGCTCGTCCACGAAACGGAGGGGCGGCTCCCACGCCGTGATCTCGCTCCGCCACCGGATCGGCACCCCGCGCAGGCGCAGCCGGTAGTCGATGGTGGCGCCCTGCCGCATCTCGATCGGCCCCGGCGTCAGCACCCCGAAGCGAAGCCACGGCGGGGTCAGCCGCTCGAGGTTCCGGGCGTCCGCGAAGAACGGGAACACCTCGGCCGGCGGCCGGGGCAGCATCAACTCGCTGGTCAGCTCGAACGTACGCACTTCAGGAACGCGCCTCCCGCCGCTTCATCCTCGACGCCCGGGCCGGCCGGCGGCAGGCAACCGATCCGTCCGCCGTGCAGCGCCCGGGGGCGCCCCGCCGAGACTGCCGTGAGGAACCCGGGGCGACCGATCACGAGTCGAGGTCTCCTTCCGATCATGCCGGAAACCGAGCCCGTCCTCCAACTGGTCCGATGAGATTCGCTTCTGCCACAATGGCACGTGCGTCGCCGAGGAGGGCGCGGAGATGAGATCGCGACACGCGACGGGTGCGGCGGTGCTCTTCGCCGTTGTGGCAGCCGGGCTCGCGGCATGCGGCGAAGATGGCGGCAGCCCGACGGCGCCGACGACTCCTGTGACGCCCGCGGGCAACATGCGGTCGGACGAGGACGCGGCGCGGCAATCGGTCGACGCCTGGCTGTCGCTGCTCGACGCGGGGGACTTTTCGGAGGCCTACGAGGCTACCGGGAGCCTCTTCCGGGAGAGCGTGACGGCCGAGGAGTTTCGGAACAACATGGAAGAGCGGCTGGCCCTGCTGGGCGCCCTCGAGTCCCGTATGCTGAGCAGCACGCAACGCCTGACGACGGTGCCCGATGCACCGCCCGGCGACTACTTCGTATTCGAGTTCGACGGCGTCTACGAGCTGCGGCCGAACGCCCGCGAGCGAGTCACGGCGATGTCGGAGTCCGAAGAGTGGCCGGTCGTCGGCATCTACCTCATTCGGTGACGGCTCTCGAGGCGCGGCCAGCGCCAGCAGGTGAGGAACGAACGGCCGGTCAGTCGCGCCGATTCCTGAACCCAAAGCCGGAGGGACCCCGCTGTTCGTCCACGAGCCGGGCCGGCGGCCCCCGCGCCGTAACCTCGCTCCACCAACGGATTGGCACTCCTCGCGGGCGCAGGCGGCATGTGCTGACGATGCCTCGTCAGGAGTCGACCCGAAGCGTAGCCAGCACGGCGTGCGTGGTACTTCAGGACCTGCAGATCGATTCGCGAGGTGCCCGTGCTTCAGAACTGGTGCGTCAGGCTGAGACTCAGGCCCCAGAACCCGCCGTCGTCCGTCGTCATCCGGTAGAGGACGTCCTCGCCCCGCCCGACGCTCGACTCGTGGCTCCGAAGCTGGTTCCAGGGCAGCGGCTCGCTCACGAACTCGCCGAAAACGGCCCAGCGGAACTTCACGCCCAGCATCACCCGTTCACCGAACCGGCGGTTCACCCCCGCGAGCAGTTGGTAGCCGGCCACGACGTCTTTCAGCCGCGCGTCGCCGATGGTCGTCGTGCCGGCGATCCGGGCACGCAGGAACGGGTCGACGAACGTCGAGATCCGCTCGGGGTCATCGTTGCGCTTCCACACCGACCTGTAGTCGAGCGATGCCCGCTCGACGCCGAACCCGGCCCCGACGTACGGCGTCCAGGATGCCGATGCCGGCCCGAGGTCGTAGTACGCGTTCACGAAGCCGGCGTGCGACCGCCAGTCGTCGACGCCGCCCACCGCCACCTCGATCTCCTGATCCCGCTTGTCCAGCGTCACGTCGTCGAAGATGTCGATGTCCGACCAATCGTCATGGCCGGTGACGCGGTGGGAGTACTCGCCTTCGAGCCTGACGGCTCCCCAGTCGTAGCCGAGCGCGACGCCCGCCCGGATGCCGGCGCCTCCGTCGAACCCGTTGGTCCAGGACGTGAGCGGCGGAGCGGCGTCGCACTCGCCGGCGGCCTCGACGCCGAGCGGGTTGATGATCAGGTCGCACTTCGTGCCCCAGTCGTTGTCCGACCCGCGCACGGTCAGGGGCGGCGCCACGCTCGTCCCCAGGTCCATGTGGATGTACGGCCCGGTCTGGCCCCGGACTTGCGTGGCGCACACCGCCAGCACAATCGCGACCGCGACGACTCCAAGTCTGCTGTGCATTACTGACGGGTGGCGCAAGACGCGCACGAGCCTGGACGCTGGCCCGCCCATCGCCGCCTACAGCCCCGCAGGGCACCCAACCAACCCTCCAGGAGTCCGCGCCGGTCCACGGCACGGATTCCAGAGAAAGCGCATTGGTCACTCAGGCAACGATAGCACGAATACAGCGAAAAAACGCCGGATTCATTGGGATTTCTGTCAGGACGCGCCGGGTACGCCCACGAATCCGCCCACAGCGTCAGGCACGTGAAATCCGGTCGTTGCCCCCACCAGTGTCAGGGACGAGGTACGATTCGGAGACGACGACCACGATCTGGAGAATCGCCCGCGAGTGCCCGTTCGGTGTAGACGCGCTCGGCCCCTAGCTGAACAGCGACCGGGTGCACCGGATAACTGACTAACCGGTTCATGGGGCTCGAAGCTCGGCAAGCTCGACCGGTTGCCTTAGCCCGGGAGCCTCCCAGGTGCCGCAGAGACGTCCACAACGACCTTGAGCCCAAGGTCGACATCGCACGAGTAGACGTGCGGCTGCCAAGCCCCGAACCCGTTCTGGAACTCGATCTTGTCGCCGATGTAGGTGGCGATCCCGTTCTCGCGGTCGCTCCAGATGGATCGGCTCAGCTTCGGCTCCAGGAACCCGTCGGTCCAGCGTGAGCCGTACATCGCCAGCCTCTCGATCCTCTCCGGGCATTCGACCGTTGCCGTCGGAAATCCGTCTTGCAGCGTCCACTCTGGCTCCGGTTCCCGCGCAAGCCGTCTCGGTGCAGGCTGTCTCGGTGGTGCAGGCGGCACAGGTTCTCGGCGCGGCTGGCCTGCTAGGCGTTCGCGACGAGCCCGCTGGCGCTCGAACTCCGCAGCCAGGAACGGAGACGGCGCAGCCTCTGTTTCGGCGGGAAGGGGTTGTTCAGGTGTCTGGATGATGGCAGCGGCGACAACGACGACGACAACGGCGACGACGCCGACGATCGGTCGCGCCATGATGGCCCCTTGGCCCTGACCCGAATTGGTCACCGGGCCGGATGCCACTCGTGACGCCGCGTGTGTGCGGGACCCGCCCTATTCCCTGCTGGCGCAGGTGTCGTATTCAGACGGCGGCCCGGTGAAACGGGCCGCGACGTCAACGAGTGGCGGATTCAGGATATCACGCGCAATGACGCCCCGAGGAATCACTCCAGCCCCGCGAGCCGGGCCGCTATGTCCGGGTCCATGCTGGCACCGGAGCCGACCATGGACCGCCAAGCCCGCGCCCGGCCCATGACATCCGCCGCGTAGAGCGCCCCGAAGTCGAGCCGCAGATCCGGCGTGTCGAGCTTGTCTCTCAGCTCGCCCTCGACAAGCCGCGCCACGGGCGAGACGGACCCATGCAAGAACCGGCGCCATGCTTCCCGCTGGCCCGTCCCGTCCGCCGGGAGGGTCACGAGGGAGGGAGGGACGCCGCAGGCGCCGAACACGGTAAGGGCCGCCGCAGTCCGCAGCTCCCCGAGACTCGCGGGCGGGTCCGCTCCGATCCGTCTCGGCTTCCAGTCCGAATCCGGCCGGCCGCCGTGGTCACCGTATCCGCCGGCCATCGTCTCGACCAGCGCCACCGAGCCCCGCAGCTTGGCGATATCCGCCTTGAGCGCCGCAAAGGGATCATCGTCGGCTGTGTCGTCGTCTGTCGGCTCTCTCTGGCCCTCGGGAACCGCGACCAGGGAACCGACAGGGGCGCCGGCTTCGTCCGCTAGGGCGCGTTCTAGGGCGGATGCAAGGCGCCCCGTCTGAGTCGCCCACGACAACGGAGAGACGCCGCGCCACGGTCGGGCTTGGTCGGTCGCATAGGTGCAGTGCAGACAGCCCGCATACGGCGCCGTGCGGGTCACGGTAGAGTCTGGCCCGTGCAAGGTCGCGCGAACGTGCCACGTCGAACGTGAGACGCCGCCCGACACGTCCCACGATCCCACGTCGACCAGCTCAACGGCGCCCTCGGGGTCCACGTCGATCACGTGCATGGATTCGCCCCGGCGGATGAGCGCCCGTGCGATGGTCGCGAGCACGGCCGGGGTCACGGCCGCCGTCACTGGCGTGACAGGTTCCACGCGGGCGCCGGCAAACGCCCTCGCCCACTGTCCGGCGCATACCTCAAGAGCGCCAAGGGTCGACGGGTCCGCCGACACCGAGCCGGACGCCGCCGCGAGCAGCGCCGACACAACCGCATCCGAGTACGAACCGCTCGCGGATCGATGCTCGACTGGCGCCGGCTTCGACCACGGCCAGATCATGCGGGAACCTCCGCACGGGCCGCCCGCCGGACGCGGTACGTCGAGAGCAGCGCCGCAGCGCCGGAGAGCCTGAGAGCCGAACCGGGCGCCCTCGGTTCGATGGTCACGTGGTCGCCCACTTGCAGCCGGCGCATGACACGGGCGCCGGCTTGGTCAGCATACAGATATCCGGCCGTGCGGATGATCGCCTCTGTCTTGAGACTGTCCGGGGCGCCGGGCGCGTAGCGGTTCACAGCGTCGAGCGCCACAGCATGAAGCCGGGTCGCGGTTCCCATGTTGCGAACGTTGATCGCTTCGCGTTCCGTCGCGTCGTTCGCATCCTCACCAGGGGGCGCCGGGATCTCCGCGAGCCCCCCGAGTACGGCCCGCAGCTCGCCCGGCGTGATCACAGCCACAGCCGGCGCCCCCGGCCGCCTTGCCGTACCTCGACATGAGAGCCGGCGTAACTCGGATTGTCGACCAGCCCGGCGCCCGTCAGCATGGCGTCGACCACGTGACGGACACCAGCCGTGTACCGCTGGCGCACAGCCCGAAACTCCACGGACAGGCCCGTGAGCAGCCCGCCGCGGATCTCGGCCGCCGCGTCCCGGCCCGCCGCAGTGTCCGGCAAGCGCGAGTCGAGCACTACCGCGCCGCCCCGGACCTCGGGGACGATCCGGGCGATTGGCGCCCCCCGTTGATGCTGGCGCCGGAGCACGATCCCGCCGTCCGGCCAGCGTAGAGCCCCCGGCTCGAATACCTCGGGACGATCCTTCGCCCGCTCGCCATAGGTGAGCAGCGTTCCGACCAGCCGGCCGGGCGAAAGATCATCGGCCCGCAGCTCGACAGCGCAACGGATCTCGGTCATCGTCGGTAACTCCCCGTCGTGACCTTTCGGTGCCATTCCTGTTCGACGTACTCACGGAACCATCCGGCCGCGGCCCGCTCGCACTGGCCCCGGATCTCGGCTTTCCGCTCGACGTTCCGCCGGATGGCGTACATGCGCCGTAGGTGTTTCTCCATGCGCGCCAGGACATCCGGTTCCGGCGTGTCGATCACGGTGATGGTCGACATCTGCAATCGCTCGCGGAGAGCCTCAGCGGCGGCCGGCTTCGACGTGGTGACGTACCCGTGCAGCTCCCGGTCGACCGCCTGACGGATCAACGTCTCGCGGATGTAGCTGACCAGGGGAACGCCCTTTGTCTCAGCGGTCCGAACGGCATCCGCGGCGCCGGGGAACAACGCCAGGAAGATCGCAGTGAAGTCGATCCGGAGTAGCCCCGACTCCCCGGCCGCCTCCCGGCGGGCGATCTCCCCGTCGATGTACTCGGTCTTGCCCGCGAAGGGCGGCCCCGCGACGATTTCTAGCATGGCCCGGCGCCCGGTTACGCGACGGTCTGAACTTGCTGCTTGTAGAAGCCGTCGGACCGCAGGATCTTGACCGCGTGCAGCATGACCGCCGTGATCACGATCTGGCCCTGCTTGGCTTTGGTCACTTCGTCGGGAATGATGGTCACGCCCTCCCACAGCGCCGCCACCATGTCACGGCGCAGACCGCGGCGGATCACGGTGTTCTGTTTCTTCGACGCCACGGCCGGGACGTGCGCCGACACCTTGACGCCGCCCGACACTCGCGTCAGGGAATCGAGCGCGGAATCGTCGGCGTTGTTCGCCCTGTAGACCCCGGCCGCGTGCGCGTACGTCGCAGCGCCCATGACCATCCGCACGTCCCGCGCCGTCCCGGCATAGCGCCCGTCGACACGGCCGTACACCATGCCGCGATAGTCCGCGAAGGTCGCGACGGCGGATGCCGCGTGATTCGCCAGATTCGTCCCGGTCAAGAGCCCGTTGGTACCCGAGACGATCTGCTTGTCGAGCGCATCCGCGAGCCCGTCCGAGAGCGCCATCCTGAGCGACGAATCCATGCCCGCGAACCGCGCCCGATCCTCACGGCTGTAGAAGAACGCCGCCTGCAACCTCGACGGCTTGAGGACGTCCGCCGAGAATGCGCCGGTCGTCTCGTCCGCGTCGGCGTTCTTCGCCGGAGTGTGGACCGTCGGCGCCGTGGTCAGGACGGGGAACACGGCTTCCCCCACGCCCACCGTCGGCATGGACACGCCCATGAACGCGGCGCACGCTTGCGGGAACACGTACGGAACGATGGGTTGCGCGGTCTGGCCCACGTTGTCAGGCGCCGGGGTCACGGCCCGATGCTCGACGGCGCCCGCCTCCTCCGCTTCCCGCAGCATGGCGAGCGGGATCTGATTCGACCCGAGCCCGCAGTGATCCTGTAGCTCGCGGGTCGCGCCCTCGGTCGCTCCATGATTCAGCGCCGCGACGAACACGGCGCCCACGTCCGCCCGGTCGACCAGCGCCCGCAGCTCGCGATCCTCGGCACTGTCCGCGGTCCGCGTCTCGGGGTCCGGTTCCGCCGCGATGGCAGCCCGCAGCTTCGTCTCGGTGTCGCGGTACTCCGTCGTGAGCTTGTCGCTCTCGGCGCGGATCTCGTCGGTCAACATGTCGTCCGACATGCCCGCGATCTCGTTCAACCGCTGGCGGATCTCGCTCGCGCGGATGGTCAGTTTCTGCGAATTGGTCATGTCCGTTTTCCTATCGAAGAAAATGCAAAGGTTTGTCCCATGATAGCACGGGCGATTCATTGGTCCCTTTAGACCATATGGTTATGCTATCGCCAGTCGAGTTAGATACTCTCGCCAAGCGGTACGGTCTGGACCCTCGCCCCGCTCTCGGCGCGTCTTGGCGACGTGGCACGGGACGCACAGCGTTTGCAGGTTCGCGGGGTCCGTCTCGGCGCCCCCCGAGTCGAGCGTGATCACGTGGTCGATCTCCAGCCGGCCGGCGGCGCCGCAGGCGACACAGCGCCAGCCGTCGCGGTCCAAGATGGCCCGCCGGATGCGCGCCCACAGTCGCCACGGGATCGCAGCATGGTGTCGAGAGCCCCGGTGCTTTGTGCTCATGCGGCCCCCACGACATGAATCCGCGGCCGGCCCGCGCGTTTCGGCGCCCTCGACAACGCCCCCGCCGCGAGTGTCAACGCCGCCGCTACGTCGTCCCGGCTTCGCCCGTTCGTATCGCCCTTGATCAGCCGAACGCCGCCCTGGTCATCCGTCTTGACGGTCGCCACGGCCAGGGACGCCGCGAGCAGCGCCCTCGAGCCCGGCTCGACTGCCAGCGGTCCATCCGCCGCGTACTTCCGCAACGCGCGGATATCCTCAGAGGCTTCCGACCAGCGGGTCACGCGCGGGGAGATCCGAAACCGGCCGCCGGCAGCATCTTGCAGCTCCGCGAGCCTGAACCTGTCGCAGATCACTACCTCCGGCGCCCACGGTCGGATCATGTCGAGCAGCGCCGCCGGCGGTTGCACCCTGAGCCCTGTAGCGATCCTCAGCCGGCCCGCCGCGACCAGCGCCGCATACGTCTCGGTCGGGGCACGATCCCGCTTCTCTTGGTCTGCGATGGACGGGATACCCGGCGCCACTGCTACGGCTTCCACGCGCCCCGAGCGCCACAGTGCCACGGCCGCCGACCAGGAACGGCCGCCCCCAAGGTCGACGCCGACCACGGGCCGCCCCGCTCGCGGCCGAACCGGCCGCGCGCATGTCCGCTCCCAATCGTCCGTGGTGAGCAGCATCGTAGCTTCGTCGGCCGCCGGGACGTTCAGCCGGTACGACAGAAACCGAGCCTTGAGACGCGAATCCCCGCGAGCTTGGTCCCGTTCCTCTAGCAGCTTCGCCCGCGATGCCGGGAACGACCACGACAACGGAGAGCAGCGCCGGATCTCCCCCGCTTGGTCCCATCGATCCGCCCGGCCCGCAATCAGCTCCACCCACGTGCGGCCCTTCGTCCCGCCGTTGACCAGATCGAAGTACCAGTGACCGGGCGCCGTCGCCCTTGGCGCCAAGTGACCGATCACGAAAACCCGCATGTCGCTCTCAGGCTTGCCGACAGCCGTTGACAGCGAATCCCACAATCCCGCCCCGGCTTCCAGCTCATACGATCCCGGTTCATCAACCACGACTAGCGGACACCCGACCAGCCCAAGAGTCGATTTCGCGGAGCCCGCCACGACGGACACCCGAGTGTTCGACGGTCGTTGCCTCACGTGGCACACGTTCAGGCTCTCCGCGATCTTGTAGCTGCCAGCCTCCGGAGAGCCCTCCACCATGCGCCGCAGGATCTTGAAGCACGTGCGCCGGCTTTGGGAGATGGTCGACGCGACAAGGTGACTCTCCGTCCCGGCCCGGAACAACGGATCGCCCGGCGTGAGAGCCCGCATGCACAGCTCAGCCGCGAGAGTCGATTTCCCCTGAGCCCTCGGGGTCGACAGGCACACCACGTCGTACCGGCCGCTCTCAAGAGCCCGAACCGCTCGCCGCTGGAACGGCCGAAGGGTCAGCATGTCGATTCTCAGCGGTACGAAGGGGACCGCCGCGCCCCACGACCCTTCTCCAGACGTTCTGAGCAGGGGTCCCCGTCCGGTTCGATGAAGATCACGAGCCCGGATTTCGGCACGGTTCCCGGTCATGGGGGTCTAGTGCAATTGCTCGCTCAGTAGCGCGCGGAGATCGCAGAGAGCGGACAACGCGCCTGCCGTGTCGTCCTCTCTCACCGCTTCCGCAGCACGGTCGGTCAGTACTACGGCCCGCTCGTTCAGCTTCCGCATACGCTCGACGGCCGTCAGCATTTCGTGAGCCGCCGTCAGCATGTCGAGTCTGCGACTGAGATCGGAACTCATCGTGTTTTCTCCCTGTCCTCTAGCGCCGCCCCGTGCCTTTGCCTGAGTCTTGACGTGAACTCAAGCATTGCAGCCATCAAGGTGACGCCTGATTTCCGTCCTGTACCTACCTTGTACCGATCCGATCTACGGTTTGGGTTCATCAAGGGGTTTACGAGTGTGCCTGACGGAGTGACAGCACCGAAGACGTACGCGTTCGTGAATCGAGAGCGCAACCGCATCAACCCCGAGTCGACAAGCTCATTGATCGCTCTCTGGACCGTTCGCCTTGAGAGCCCGCACGCGCGCGCAATCCGGGCCATCGACCAGTAGCACGCGACGTCGCCCGCGTGAAGATGAAACCGACGGTGAGGCTTGCGCCTGATCTGACACTTCGACGCCAGGAAGTACCCGACTCTGAGAGATCGTGCGGTGAGAAGGTCGCGATTGTCGTCTAGCCACGCGCGTGCACGGCCGGACGCTGTAGTGATAGACTGGTTCAGGTGCATGGTGCGGCTGCCTACTACAGCCGGCCAACCCGCCAACACAACGCCCCGTCCCTGCTACCGGGTCGGGGCGTTCGTCTGTACGGGGCGGCCCCGGTGGATTCACCAAAGGCGAGCGGCCGTCCACCGGCCGACGTTCCCTTGTGGCGCGGGGGTTGTAGGCGGACACCCTACCGCCGCGCCGGGACCGCTCGCGCGCCTCAATGAGCCCGGCCAGCCAGCGGGAGGACCGGCCACCAGCGCCAGACCGGGCACGGGGTCGCAATGCCCCGCGAAGCGTCACGAACCGCTCAACTCTTAGTTTAGCACACCATTCGGTGTCCGCCGCAATAGCCACACGTCGCCCATATCATCATCATATGGGGTCGCCCATATCATCATCATATGGCGTAGAACAGTCGGTCACTCCCGCCATCTTTCCACTGCTTACTATCCAAAAGAAAACCTTGCATTGTTGCCGGAACCCATGCGACGCTCGGGGAATGACTGAGACGAACACGGATCGATTCCTGGATCGCGTAGCCGTCGAAAAGCTGGTCAGCCTCAAGCGCAGCGCGATCTACGCCATGATGAGCGCCGGCCGGTTCCCGCGACCCTATGAACTCGGGGCGCGTTGCGTGCGATGGCGTGAATCGGAGATCAGGGAATGGATGGCATCCCGGCCGCGGTCAACGGGCGGGCGGGCCGCTTAGAGCGTGGACACACGAACGCCCCGGCCGGGGTCCATTCCCGGATCGATCCGGGGCGTTTCCACGCATACGCTCAGAATCGACCCTGTACGACCCTGGCGCCAGTCGAGCCCGTCAGGTACTCGCCCCACTGGTCCATGAGCCGGCGCCTCTGGTCGAAGAGATCCGAACGGGCATACGACCGCTCGACAGCGCCGCCGACCACGTGAGCAAGTGCCAGCTCGCAAACGTCGCGAGTCGCCCCGGACCGCTCCGCGGCCCACGTGCGGAAACTGGAGCGGAAGCCGTGAACGTCCGCATCGGTTCCGGTCGCCCGCCGGAGAGCCTTGATCATGGTGTCGCCGTTGACCGGCCGGCCGCCGACACCGGGGAACACCAGGGAATCGGCCGCGCCGTCGGAATGCGCCCTCATCCTGTCGAGGATCGCCACAGCGGCCCGCGAGAGCGGAACACGATGTTCCGCGCCCGCCTTCATCCGCGCTGCCGGTATGCGCCAAACAGCGCCCTCAAGGTCGATCTCTGACCAGCGGGCGCCGCGAGCTTCGCCCGAGCGCACAGCCGTCAACGCCACGAACGGGATCAGCGCCTTGACGGTCGGGCCGGCGCCGGACGCCTCGACAGCCTCAAGGGCCGCCGGAGCGTCCGCGTACGGCAACGCCTTGCGATGCTCTCGGGTCTTCGGGGTCTTCGGCAACGCCGCGTCGATCACTTCGCCCGCTGGATTCACGTCGACATGTCCGAGAGCTTGCGCCGCCGCGAGCACGCCCCGAATCCAGCCGCGCAAGAGCTTCCCGGTTGGAGGCTTGTCGCGGTACACCGGCCCGAGCACCGAGAGCACGGCCGCCCGGTCGATCTGGTCGACCCGTCGACCCATCAACGCCGCCGCGTACCGCGCCAGGGTCCGCCGTCGCGTCTCTCGGGTCCGGCCGCGCCACTGGCCCCCTTGGTCGACCTTCTCAGACACGGCGCCGAACGTCGGAACGCGAGACACCCGCCCCACGGGATCGCCGCCCCGCTTCGCGGTCAGGCGGTTTCCGTGCGCCCGCTCGCGAGCTTCGCTCAAGCTGACACTCGGGTACGTCCCGAGCGCCAGATCGCGCCGCTTGCCTTGAACATGTAGCCTCTGCACCCACCGTTTGTTGATCCGCCCGGTCCGCCCTTGGGCCACGACCAGGTACACCGTGTCGCCCGCCTGATACCGTCCCGGCTTCCGCAACGTCTCGGCCCGCCGGGCTGTCAGTCGCTCCATGACTGGCCCCCTTTCGACCGAGATTCTATGCCCACGGTACGCCCACCGTCAAGCGCCGGATTCAGGCGCCCCGTCGCGGAACGTCACGGACCCAAGGTTGTGGTTTTCACTGAACACGCTTGGAAAGGCGCGTATTCGGATTCTTGTGGACTGTCACGCACAACGGCAGCGTTAAGGCAACGCGAACACGAACAGCGCGTTGCCCTGCCGCGGGTTCCGCATCTCCCGCAGCAGGTCGTTGGGGAGGATGCTCGTCCAGCTCGAGCCGCCGAGGGGGCCGCCGGCGCTGAACGCGATGTACTGCCTGCCGTCGACGGCGTAGGCGATCGGGTAGCCGTTGGACATGGTGGTCAGCCGGCTCTGCCAGAGCTGCTCGCCGCTCGCGGCGTCGTAGGCGAAGACGTAGCGCTCCCAGTCGCCGACGAAGACGAGGCCGCCGGCGGTGGTCAGGGCCGCGGTGTTGTAGGGGGCGCGGCGGCGGTGCTTCCAGAGGGTCTCGCCGGTGCGGATGTCGAGGGCCTGGAACTCGCCCATCAGTCCCGGCGCGTCGGGGTGGAAGTGGTTGAGCCGGCCCCGCACGCCGCCGGTGCCGCCGCCGCCGAGCCGGCGCTCGACGGGGCCGAACGCGGCGGTCTCGCAGTTGAGGTTGAGGGGGATGTAGAGGGCCGTCGTCTCCGGGTGGTAGGCCATCGCCCGCAGGCTCTTGAAGCCGCCGGTGCTGGGGCAGAAGAAGAGCTCCTCGCCGACGCCGGAGACCATGCCCTCGCGGTAGGTGAACTCACCCGTCTCGGTGTCGACGTCCGCCAAGTTCTGGTAGCCGAGGTCGACGGCGTTCGTGAACGCCCCGCTCGCCCGGTCGAGCTCCCAGAGGATGGCGAGCTTGCCCATGCTGAAGACCGACTGCTTGCCGTCGTAGTCGATGAGGATGCGCTCGAACGTCTCGTCCATGTCGTGGCTGTCGCCGGGGATGTGCTGGAAGTACCACGCCATCTCGCCGGTGGCGGGGTCGAGGGCGAGGGTCGAGTTGCTGTAGAGGGCGTCCCCGTCGGTGCCCCGGGCGTCGCGCGACCACGGCTTGGCCTGGGCCGTGCCGTAGAAGACGAGGCCCGTCGCGGGGTCGTAGCTGCCGGGAATCCACGCGTCGCTGCCGGCGCGGAAGAGCAGGGGCAGGTCGCCCCAGGTGTCGCCGCCGCGCTCGCCGGGCCGCGCGATGGTCGACGTGCGCCACAGCGTCTGGCCGGTGCGGGCGTCGAGGCCGACGATGTAGCAGGTGTCCTCGCGGAAGCGCTCGCAGCCGCGCAGGCCGGCCACGACGACGCCGGCCGCGATGACGGGGCCGCTCGAGAAGCCGTAGCCCTCCTCCTCGGGGATGACCGGGGTCTCCCAGCGCACCTCGCCGGTGCGGGCGTCGAGCCCGACGACGTGGGCGTCGACGGTGTTCAGGATGATGAGATCCTCGTAGATGGCGAGGCTGCGCATCTGGGCGGCGGGCCGGCGCGCCTCCTCCATCTCGCGCCGGTACTCCCAGATGAAGTCGCCGCCGGCGGCGTCGAGGGCCTGCACGACGTTGCCGGGGTTGGCGAGGTAGAGGATGCCGTCGTGCACGAGGGGCGTGGTCTGCGACACGCCGGGCTCCATGCCCCACGACCACGCGAGTCGCAGCTCGCCGACGTTCCCGCGGTCGATCTCGTCGAGGGGGCTGTAGCCCCACCCGTCGAGGGTGCGCCGCCAGCTCAGCCAGTCGGCGGGGTCGGGGTCCTGGAGCACCGCGTCGGTGACCGGCGT
The DNA here is from genome assembly GCA_965207615.1 of Vicinamibacterales bacterium. Taxonomy (GTDB): domain Bacteria; phylum Acidobacteriota; class Vicinamibacteria; order Vicinamibacterales; family UBA8438; genus JAJEEA01. Next base: position 6,834,098 of record CBDBMZ010000003.1, on the reverse strand, counting down.
CAGCTCCTCCACCTGCGCGTGCGACGCCTCCCCCGTCCCGAACAGCAGCACCACGCTTGCACACGCGACGAACCAGGCACGAACAGTCATCCCGAACCTCCTCACCTCTAGTCCAATCGGGCGTCGGCGCCATGGGAGGCGTGGACGCCGGCAGAACCTATCGACCGGGCCACCCCGCCAAGGAGCTCCGTCCGGGCCAAGCCGCCCGCGGCATGATGGAACCGACCCGCGGACCCGGGTGCCGCGGGGAGCGTCCCCGCCGTGCCCTCACGCCCCCTATGCGATGCCCGCGCCGCGCACGCCCACATACACCGAGTAGAGCGACTGGCTGGCGGTCATGAACAGCCGGTTGCGCTTCTCCCCGCCGAAGCAGACGTTGGCGCAGACCTCGGGCAGCCGGATGACGCCTATGGTGTCGCCGTCGGGCGCCACGATCTGCACGCCGGGGCGCGCGCCGGCCCAGATGTTGCCGTCGACGTCGCAGCGCATGCCGTCGGCGCCCGATATCGTGTCCGGATCGCCGGGCATGGTGAGTTGCACGTGCCGGCGGCCGTTGCGGAGGCCGGTCCCGTCGACGTCCCAGACCCGGATCTCCCGCCCGCTGCCGGTGTCGGCCACGTACAGCCGCTCGTAGTCCGGCGAGAAGCAGATCCCGTTGGGCGCCCCGATGTCGTCGGTGACCCGCGCGATCTCCCCGGTCTGCCCGTCCACGCGGTAGACGGAGAGCGGCAGCTCGGCCTCGGCCCGGAAGCCCTCGTAGTCGCCGCGCACCCCGTACGGCGGGTCGGTGAACCAGATGCTGCGGTCGGGGTGCACCACCACGTCGTTGGGCGAGTTCAGCGGCCTCCCCTCGTAGCTGTCGGCGATGACCGTCACCTCGCCCGACTGCTCGTAGCGGGCGACCCGGCGACCGCCGTGCTCGCACGAGATCTGCCGCCCCTCGTGGTCGAAGGTGTTGCCGTTGCTGTAGCCCGACGGGTTGCGGAACTCGGTGACCCGGCCGTCGTCCTCGATCCAGCGCATCTGGCGGTTGTTGGGGATGTCGCTCCATACCACGTAGCGGCCGACGCCGTTCCAGGCCGGCCCCTCCGCCCAGAGGGTGCCGGTGTAGTGGCGCCGGATCGGGGTGTTGAACAGGATGTACCGGCGGAACCGGGGGTCGAGGGCGATGATGTCCGGATCGGGGTAGCGGAGCGGCGTGTTCCCCGACCAGTCGCGCGGCCGGTAGGGCGGAATCTCCGGCTGCTGCCGGGCGAGCAGGGGCGCGGCGGCGCCGGCCGCCCCCACGGCCCCGGCGGCGAACGCGGACAGAAACGTGCGGCGGTCTACGGATCGGCGGTTCATGGTCACCTCGGTCACATTCTCGAAACAGGGTAGCCGGCGCGCCAGGAGCCTCGCGCCAGCGAGACTCCCAACGCGACCGAAGGTCGCGCAGTCACATCAGTCCCGCTCTCGAACACGGGTAGCCGGCGCGCCAGGAGTTTCGCGCCAGCGAAACTCCCAAGGCGACCGAAGGTCGCGCGGTCACCTCAGTCACGCTCTCGATCACGTGGAGCCGGCGGCGCCCGGAGTTTCGCCCCAGCGAACTCCCAACGCGACCGCAAGGTCTCGCGGTCACCTCGGTCACGCTCTCGAACACGGGGAGCCGGCGCGCCCGGAGTTTTCGCCCCAGCGAAACTCCCAAGGCGACCGAAAATCGCCCGGTCGCCCGGTCACCTCGTCAGCTCGGCGAGGGCGGCGACGGCCTCGGCCGGGAACAGCTCGTCGGTCTCCTGCGGCTGCACGCCCAAGGCGTTCAGCGACATCGACACCAGGCGGTAGTTGGCCACCGTCATCACCACGCTCATCATCTCGCGGGTGTCGTACCGCGACGCCAGGGCCGCCCACGTGTCGTCGGAAATGATACCGTCCCGGTAGATCTCGTCGGCGGCCCGCACGTGGGCCTGCTCGAAGGGATCCCACCCGGCGTCCCGCCCCAGCGCGATCCGCTCCGGCTCGAGGCCGTGGTCGCGGGCTCGGCCCACGGTCCCCACGTGCTTCGCCCACTCGTAGACGGCCTGGCAGTTCCAGCCGATGCGCAGGATCAGCAGCTCGCGGAAGTACGGCGTGAGCGGCGAGACGCGGTTCACGTAGCCCGACTGCCCGCTGCGCGCCGCCTGCATGCGGGGGTGGCGCCCGAAGGTGCGGCCCACCCGGATGCCCTCGCCCTCGAGGGGCGCCACCCGCGGCTCGCGCAGAGGCGGCTCGGGGTCGGCCACATCGAGGCGGTGGGGCACGTCGGCGGGCCAGCGGGCGAGGGCGTCGGCGTCGGGCTGGACGCCGAACGAGTTGAGCAGCATCGCCAGCAGGGTCGTCTCGTTGACGGTCATCACCGCGTCGACGAGCTCGAGCAGGTCGTAGCGCTCGTCGAGAGCGGTCCACACCGCGTCGCGGACCGACGAGTTCCGGTACAGCTCGTCGGCCAGCCGCAGCAACGCCGCCTCGAAGGGCGACCACCCGGGAGCGTCCGGACCCTCCGCGATCCGGCGCACATCCTCGGCGGCGAGGCCGACGAGCCGGGCCGTCGGCGCATGGTCGGCCCACAGAGAGCTGTTCTGGGTGACCCACGCCGTGCGCAGGATCAACAACTCGCGGTGCCGGGCGGGAATCGTCGTCTCGCGGGCCGTGTAGACGAGGAACGGCATCACCGCGTCGACCAGCTCCGGCACGTGCAAGAGGGTCCGGAAGGCGTTGCCGATGCGCACCTCGGGCGCCCAGCGCTCGACCCGGGCGCGATGCTCGTCCGTCCACCGCGACTCCGGCAGCGGGGCGATGCGCGGCTCGGACAGGCGAACGAGCTCCGCCGTTCCCGGGAAATCGGGTCGGAGCTGAGCCGCCACGGGTGCGGCGGCAAGCAGAGCGGCCATGACGGACAACGACCGGGCGGCGCGGGCAATCGAGAAGGCTTCGAGCATCACGGCGTCCTTTCCTGGCTGCGACGGGACACGCTACTATAGATCGTTTGCCGTCAGGAGCGTGGCCCCTTGCAGGCCCCACGGCGCACCCCGATATGACCCGTTTCGCACCCATCACCCGGGGCACGTGCCTATTGCTCGCGCTGGCCGGCGCAGATGTCGGGGCGCAGGCGCCGCCCCCCGGACGAGGCGCCAATCCGATCGCGGTGCTCCCGTTCACGAACCTGTCGCCGGACCCGGACGACGCCTGGCTGGGCGACGGAATCGCCGATACGCTCGCGGCCGAGCTGACGGCGCGAGGCCTGAGGGTCGTCGGCCCCGAGGTACACCCGCTCGCGATCCTCGGTGGGGCGGGGAGTGGCGAGGATCCGGTGCGAGAACTCGGGCGGCTCCACCGCCGGCTCGGCGCCCGCCGGGCGGTCACCGGCAGCTACCAGCGGCTCGGGCAACGGCTCCGCATCAACGCCCGGATCGTCGACCTGCCCTCGGCCGTCGTGGTCCATGCCGTCAGGGCCGACGGCGAGCGGCACGAGATCTTCGCGCTGCAAGACCGCATCGCCGGCGAGCTCGCGGCCGGTCTGGCGGAGGACCGATTCCCCACCCGGAGGCCCCGGGGGCCGCAACGCCCGGATGCGAGCCCGCTCGCCGAGAACGCTCCGGCCGCTCGCCCCGGCGCCACGGCTGCGGGGGAGCCCCCGGCGGCTCGCCCCGGCGATTCGCCCGACGCCCTCTTCCCCGCCCCTCCCGCGTTCCGACGGCGGCCGGCCGGGACCGCGCCGGGCCCGGGGAGGATCGCGGAGCGCGAAACGGCCCCGGCGGCCGGGCGGCCGGGCGAGACCGCGCCGGGCCCGGGTGCGGACGAAGCCGACCCACGGGCACCGGCCGGCGTTGGAACCGCGGGACCGGCCGCGGGAGTCGCCGGCGCGCCGGGCCTGGCCTCGGAAGGCGCCGGATTCGCCGGGCTGGGTATCGCCAGCGGCGCCGGTATCCTCACCGGCCGCCCCAGCGTGAGCCCCGAACGCACCACCACCGCCCCCCGCATCGACGGGACGCTCGACGACCCGGTGTGGGAGCGGGCGACCCGCATCACCGAGTTCGTGCAGCAGCGCCCCCTCGACGGCGCCCCCGCCACCGAGGACACCGAGGTCTACATCGCCTACGACAACGACAACCTCTACTTCGGCGTCCACGCGCACTACTCCGACCCCGGGCTGATCCGCGCCAACCGGGCCGACCGCGACCAGACGTTCATCGACGACACGGTGGCCCTCTACTTCGATCCGTTCCTCGACCAGCAGCGCGCCTACGTCTTCTCGGTGAACGGCTACGGAGTACAAGGCGACTCCCTGCTCGAGTCGAGCGCGGAGCGCCTGCCCGGGGGCGGGGGCGGTGGTGGCGGCGGAGGGGGGCCTGGCGGCGGAGGACGGTCGCCGGGCAGCGGCCGCGGGGGCATGAGCGCGGCTCTCGCGGCGTCGCTGGGGGCGCCCCCCACCGGCGACCTCTCGTGGGACGCCCTCTTCGAGTCGGGGGCGCGGCTGGTCGACGACGGCTGGACAGCGGAGATGGCGATCCCGTTCAAGAGCCTGCGCTATCCGGAACGGCGGGCGGGCGAGCCCCACCGGTGGGGCTTCCAGATCGTGCGGACGATCTTCGGCAAGGACGAGGCCGACGTGTGGTCCCCCGTCTCCCGCGGGGTGGCCGGCTTCCTCACCCAGATGGGGCTGCTCGACGGGCTCACGAACCTGTCGACGAGCCGCAACCTGGAGATCCTGCCGACGGTCACCGCGATCCGCATCGGGTCGCTCGACGCGGCGACCGGGGCGTTCGAGGAGGCGACCCATCCCGAGGGCGCGGTGAACGTGAAGTACGGCGTGACCCCGAACCTCACCGCCGACTTCACCTACAACCCCGACTTCTCTCAGATCGAGTCGGACACCCCGCAGATCGAGGTCAACCAGCGGTTCCCGCTCTTCTACCCCGAGCTGCGCCCCTTCTTCCTCGAGGGCCAGGAGGTCTTCACGGTGCCCGGGCAGGTGAACCTGCTGCACACCCGCACCATCGTCGATCCGCGCTACGGCGGGAAGCTGACCGGCAAGGTCGGCAACACCACCCTCGGGGTCCTCGTCGCCAACGACGAGGCGCCGGGCCGGCGCGACGACCTGCCGCTGGACGCCGTCGGCAAGACGTCGCAGGTGTTCGTGGGCCGAGCCCGCTACGACCTCTACGCGGAATCGTCGCTCGGCGTGATGGCGACCGGCCGCGAGTTCCTCGACGCCTACAGCCGGGTCGCCGCCGTCGACGGCCGCTTCCGCCTCGGGCGCACCTCGTCGCTGACGATGCTCTACGCGGGGTCGCAGCACCGCAACGAGGAGGGGGCGGAGCGGACGGGGCCCACCGCCCACGTCGCCTACAACCGCCAGGGCCGCAACCTCAGCTACGGCGCGTCGTTCGACACCGTCGACCCCGACTTCCGGACCGACACCGGGTTCCTGCAGCGCGTGGACACGCGGACGGCCCGCGCCAACGCCGCGTGGCGCTGGTGGCCCGACAACCTCGTCATCAACTGGGGCCCCTACGCGAGCTACGGCCGCATCTACGACTTCGGGGGGGTGCTGCAGGACGAGCAGTCCGGCCTCGGGGTGCGGGCCACCCTCGCCAACGGCATCATCACCGTCGCCAACGTCAACCGCGACATGGAGCGCTACGGCGGCATCGACTTCCACAAGTCGTCGGCGTTCATCGGCGGCGGGGCCAGCGCCAGCCGCAGGGTCTCGTTCGGGGGGTTCCTCAACTGGGGCGACCAGATCCGCTACCACGAGACCGACCCGTTCCTGGGCCGGTCCGTCAACACCACGGTGTTCGCCAACCTGCGCCCCACGAGCCGGCTCAGCGCCGACCTGACCCTCATCACCAGCCGGCTGCGCGACCCGATGACCGAGGCGCTGGTGTTCGACGTGAAGATCCTGCGCACGTTCACGACCTACCAGCTCACCAACCGCCTCGCCCTCCGCAACATCATGGAGTTCAACTCGCTGAACCGCACCCTCGGCGCCAACGTGCTGTTCACCTACCGCGTCAACGCCGGCACCGTGTTCTTCGTCGGCTACGACGACCACTACCAGCAGGGCGACCTGTTCGACGCGGTGCGGTTCCCCACCACCGCCCTGCGGCAGACCAACCGGGCGTTCTTCACCAAGCTGTCGTACCTGTTCCGGTACTGATCCTCTCGTTTCGAGACCCGGAAGGACTCTTGGCACGCCAGCAGCCCGTGGCGAAAGTCCCCGCCGCATTCGAGCGGCGATCCATCCCGCCTGACTGCCTTGCTCCTCGGTCGAGTATGCCCAATACTCTCCCTCGTCGCGCCTTGTCGGGCGGACGTCTCGGTGGTTCGCCGGCGCCCTTCGGGCGCGAGGCGACGCGGGGTCTCACCACGGGCTGCCAGTGTCCACTACCCCGGGGCCGACGTTCTCGTCGCAGGCGCAGGTAGCGTGTTATTCTCGACACTATCAGCCGACGCGCTCAGACCGACGCATGATGGACGCGCCCCTCAAGGGGGCAGCAAACATGAACGCATGCTCCGGCCGTGTGTCGTTCCTCCACTGCCTGCCGATCCCAGACCGGCAGCAAGGCCATGAAACGCGTTCGCCGCCAAGCCCGGGACCCCTGAGGAGATGCCGATGACATCGCTCCGCTCCCCACTGCACACCGCCCTGCTCGCCGGTCTCGTCGTCGCATCGTCGCTGCTGCCGGCGCCGCGGACTCTCGCGCAGTCGACAGGCTCCATCGACGGATCGGTCGCCGACATCGGGGGCGGCGCCCTGCCCGGCGTCACCGTCGCGGTGAGCGGGGGGCCGCTCCCGGCCGCCCGGCTGCAGGTCACCGGCCTCGACGGCCGCTTCGCCTTCGACGTGCTGCCCGCCGGCGAGTACCTGGTGCGGCTCACCCTCCCCGGCTTCGAGGCGCAGGAGATGCGGGTCGCGGTCGAGGCCGACGCCGTCGCCTCGCTCGCCGTCGTGCTCGAGATCGAGCGGCTGCTCGAGGCGGTATCGGTCATCGCCGACGAGCCGACCATCTTCGCGACCAACGTCGTCGCCGAGCCGATGCTGGAGCAGCAGGCCGCGATCACCAGCGTCGTCGCCGTCGTCGACAACCTGCCCGGGGTGTCGGTGCAGGAGGGCGACACCTACGGGTTCGACGACTGGTCGAGCTCGGTCGCCGTCCGCGGCTTCCAGACCAACATCAACGAGGCCCAGATCGGCACCACCATCGACGGGTTCCCCAACGGCACCTCCGACTACTGGGGCGGCGCCAAGGCGAACCGCTTCGTCGACCCCGCGAACCTCGGCGGCGTCGAGGTGTCGCAGGGCACCGCCGACGTCGCTTCGCGTTCGGTCGAGGCCCTGGGCGGCACCTTCAACTTCCTCACCGACGCGCCCGAGACCGAGCGCACCTACACCGCATCGGTGACCCTCGGCGAGAATGACGGCGAGCGCTACTACATGCGGGTCGACACCGGCTCGCTCTTCGACCGCGAGACCTACGCGTGGCTGTCGGCGGGGCGGCAGACCGCGACCGACTGGGTGCACGGCGCGGCCCGGAACGAGCGCGAGCACCTCGCGGCCAAGCTCGCCTCGTCGCACGGGCGGCTGGAGCTGACGTCCTACTTCTCCTACGACCAGATCCACGAGGACGTCTACCAGCGCCTCTACTCGGCCGCCGACTTCGCGGCCGCCCCCCGCTGGGACCGCCTCGTCGACGACTGGCCGGGGGTGCCGTACCTCAACCAGTTCTACCGCCGCGGCTGGTCGACCTACCGCAGGAACACCTTCGGCTACCTGAAGGCCGACTGGGCGTTCAACGACGCCACCAGCCTGAGCCTCGGCGCCTACTATCACCGGAACCGGGGCCGCGGCGACTGGCTGCCCCCGTACATCGTCGACGTGACCGACGACGGCGGCGGCCCCGAGTCGGAGCTGATGGGCGGGCCGTCGGTGCGGGGCGGGGACATCCTGGGGCGGCTTCACTTCGTCGACCGGAACCTCGTGGCGGTGGCGCCGCAGCCCGGCTGCACGTCGTCGTTCATCTTCAACTACTACGGGGCGGGCGGGCCCGAGGTCGACCCCGCGTGCCATCCCGGGGCCACCGCGGTGCAGTCGTTCCGCCACAGCCACTACGGCAAGGACCGCCTCGGCTTCACCCTCGACGAGGAATGGACCGGCAGCGTCGGCGCCGCCGGCAACACCCTGCGGGCCGGCCTCTGGCTCGAGGACTCGACCAGGACTCTCGCCCGCGACTGGCACCGCATCCTCGACCCGACCCTCAACGTGACCTTCGACGAGACGCCGTACTGGCAGCAGTACGACTGGGACTTCCCCCAGCAGGTCTTCAAGTGGTACGTCGAGGACACCATCTACGCGGGCCCCCTCGCCATCTCGGGCGGGGTCAAGCAGTTCCTTGTGAGCGTCTCCCGCAACGACCTGTTCGGCGTCGACCACGGCCTCGCCGTCGACTCCGACTCCGACCTGCTCCTCTCGGGCGGCGTGACCCTGGAGACCCCGGTCGAGGGCCTCGAGCTGTTCGCGGGCTACGCCGAGAACTTCAAGTCGCTGGCCGACCGCCTGCTCGAGGTGCCGGGCCGGAGCCTCGCCGCCCTCGAGCCCGAGACCGCCACCAACGTCGACGTCGGAATGCGCTATTCGGGAGACCAGGTCGCCCTCGGGGCCACCTGGTACGACATCGACTTCGACAACCGCATCTTCTTCCTCGGGCCCACGACCGGGGCCAGCCCCAACTACCTGATTCCCGGCGGCGGCGCCTACTTCAACGCGGGCGGCATCGACACGAGTGGCGTCGAGCTCTCGGCCACGGTGCAGATGCCGGGCCGGACGTCGTTCTACACCGCCTACACCTTCAACGACTCGCAGTACGTCGGCACCGGCGACGCGCTGGTCGACGCTTCCCAGAACATCCAGGCCGGCACCGACGTGACGGGGGTGCCCGACCGGCTGTGGGTCCTGTCGCTCGACCGCTCGGGCCCGTTGGGGATGGGGATCTCCGGCAAGTACACGTCGTCGCGGCGGGTCAGCCTGACCGCCGACTGGTACGCCGACGCCTACTGGCTGGTCGACGCCTACCTCACCTTCTCCGTGGAGGGTCTGACGGACCGCTTCGAGTCGGCGGAGGTGTCGCTGGTCGCGAACAACCTCTTCGACGCCTCGTACCTCGCCGCGATCGTGGAGAACGCGGCCTGGCTGGGAGCTCCCCGCACCATCTCGATGAACATGTCCGTGTCGTTCTGAACCGAAACGGGCCGCTTGTCGGGGTGTCCCGCCCGAATCCCGCACGCCGCAGGGACAGGCGAACGAGAATCGGATGGCGGCCGGTGGGCGTGGAGCACCATGCACACGACCGAAAGGCCGGACGCTGGCGTCGCACCGGCAACGGCAAAGGCCCGCCGGGACGCCTCTCTCCCCCGGCCGCCGACCGGAGCGGGTCACCTGGTCCACCCGCGGCAACGCGCGCCGGACGCGTCTCGGAGGCCCCGAGGACGACCCGCTTGCCACACCCGGCATCGTCGGGTCGAAGACCCGCTTGCCGGCTGGCGTATCCTGTCCACCGTGCCGAGCTTCCAGTGCCGGGTGTGCGGGGCCGCGTTCGACGTTCCCCGGGCGGCGCTGGATCGCTATCCCGGCTGGCGGCCGAAGTACTGCCGCGACCACTCGCCGAAGAAGGCGCCCGCTGCCCCGAGAAGCACCGCCGCTCCCCGGAAGAACGCGGCTGGAGCACGTCCGGGCCGCGGCGGAGCGAGCCGCGCCCGCTCCCTGCGCGAGGAGAACCTGACGCCGGCCGAGGCCCGCGCGAAGTACACGGACGGCCCTGCCTCGGGCGTCTTCACCGACGGCAGCGCGGTGCCCAACCCGGGCCCCGGCGGCTGGGGAGTCGTGTGGGTCGAGAACGGCGAGATCGTGTCCGAGAGGCGCGGCCACGACCCCGACACCACGAACAACCGCATGGAGCTGCGCGCCCTCGTGGAGGCGTTCACCATGCTGCCCAAGGACGCCGCCGTCAGCGTCTACACCGACAGCCGGCTCTGCGTGAACACCATCACCGAGTGGGCGCCGGGGTGGGAGCGTCGGGGCTGGAAGAAGAAGTCCGGCCCCATCATGAACCTCGAGCTGGTGCGGGAGCTGTTGGCCCTCTACCGCGCCCATCCCGCCTGCGATCTTCGCTGGATCGCCGCCCACGCCGGCCACCGCTGGAACGAGTACGCCGACAGCCTCGCCACCGCCTGGATGCGTTCCGAGCGCTGAGTGGCGAAGGCCGCGTCGCGCAGTGCGGCCCCGGCAACGCCAACGCCTCCCGTCGTTCGAGCCCGGCGGTAACCGCTTTCGCATCATGCGGCCGGCGACCGCCCGGTCAGTCTGTCCGTCGGCTGCGCAGGCGTCGCCGCCGCGCTCGACGCGGTCTGCCGGCGCCGGGGTCCCGCATGATCGGTCTCGGACGGTTGGTGTGTGTTATATTTGACAAGACGGTTGGTGGGCGGCAGGGCGATTCTCCCCGGGACCATCGTGCACCGTCGTCTCTCAGTAGCACCGTCTTCTTTCGGCAGAGGCAGGGAGGACCGGCGCCCTGCACACCGGCTACGCCGTACTTCCAGCCGGGCTACGACACATGGCCAACCCAGCAATCCTGCACGTCCCCTCTCCGCCGTCGGCGCGCCGGTCGGGAGCGGCCGCGCCGCCGCCCGACCCCGCGCCCGCTCCGGCGACCATGGACGACGTTGTGATGGCGCTGGACCCCGACGAATTCCCCGGCTGTCGCGCCGTGCACATCTCCCGCGAGGAGTTCGACGACTACGACGGCCGCGTCGAGGTCTGGGACGCCGCCACCGAGACCGCCATGGTATGCGAGGCGGCCGGCCTCTACCACGAGGAACCCTCGCAGCGCCTGGCCCAGATGACGGCCCTGATCGCGGTGGCGCGGGGCGCGCACATCGGCGTCGTCGGCTCGACCGACCTGCTGCTGCGGGACGAGCACGGCGCGCGGCGGCGGATCATGCAGGCGGACCAGACCGTCTATCTTCATCCGGAACGGGGACGGCCCGACGGCCCCGCCATCGTCGTGGGCGAGGACGTACTGCCGGACGTGACGGTCGAGGTGGACCACACGACCGACGTGCGGCGCCGCAAGCTCGCAATGTACGAGTCGTGGAAGCTGCCCGAGGTCTGGGTCGAGGTGCCCGACGTGCGCGCGCCGAGCCGGGCCGCGAACCGCGAGCCGGGGCTGACCATCCACGTCCTGCACCCAGACGGCCGCTATCGCCCGGCGGCCGAGAGCCGGGCGTTTCCAGGCTGGACGGCGGCCGAGATCCACCGGGCGATGAACGAGCCGGTGTTGTCGGCGGAGACGATGGCGGTGCTGGAACGCGTCGGCCGGGGGCTGCGCGACCGCGACGGCGCGGGCCCGAGCGACGCCCCCTTCCTGCAGCGGACGCGCGCGGCGGGCCGTGCCGAAGGCCGGGCGGAAGGCCGGGCGGAAGGCCGCGCCGAAGGCCACGCCGAGCAACGGGCCCTGCTGTGCCGCCTGGCCGCGCGCCGGTTCGACGCCGAGACCGCGGAGGGACTGGCCGAGCTGCTCGCCGACGTCGACGACCCCGTCGATCTGGCCGACGTGGGCGACTGGATCATCGACTGCGCCACCGGCGACGAGCTGCTGGGCCGATGTTCGAGTCTGCGCGGCTGGCGCCCGCCGACGGTGGACTGAGCGGCCCCGCCGGCGGCGGGCGGGCGCTACGCCCCCCCGGGCGACGACTCCGGCCCCACCGGGCGCCCGCGCGGGACACGCGCCTCGGCCCGCCGCGACAGTCCCCACCCGCGCCAGATGGTGTAGACGGCGGGGAAGACCAGCAGCACCACGAGGGCCGTCGTCACCACCCCGCCCACCATCGGCGCCGCGATGCGCTTCATCACGTCGGCCCCGGTGCCGGTGCTCCACATGATGGGCAGAAGCCCGAGCACGGTGGTGGCGCTCAGCATCACCACCGGGCGGACGCGGCGGGCGGCGCCGTCGAACACCGCCTCCCGAAGCTCGGCGAGCGTCCGGAGGCGTCCCTCCGCCCGGGCCGTGTCGCAGGCGCGGTCCAGGTACAACAGCATCACCACCCCCGTCTCCGCGCTCAGTCCAGCCAGCGCGATGATGCCCACCCACACCGCGATGCTCAGGTTGTAGCCGAGCGCGTACAGCAGCCAGAACGTGCCGATCAGGGACAGCGGCACGGCCGACAGCACGATGAGGGTCCTGGCCACGGAGCGCGTGCTGGCGTAGATGGTCAGGAAGATCAGCAGCAGCGTGATCGGGACCACGAGCCGCATCCGTTCCTGCGCGCGCACCATGTACTCGTACTGGCCGCTCCACCCGAGGCTGTAGCCGGTGGGAGTCTCCACCTGCGCCGCCACCGCCTGCCGTGCGCGCTCGACGTAGGTCCCGACGTCGACGTCCTCGATGTCCACGTAGACCCAGGCGTTGGGCCGCGCCTGCTCGCTCTTGATGGCCGGCGGCCCCTTGACGAACGACATGGTCGCGAGGTGGCCGAGGGGAATCTGCTGCCGGGTCGGGGTCTGGACGAGGATGTCCCGCAGCGCCGCGGGGTTGTCGCGGAGGTCCCGGCTGTAGCGCAGGTTGACGGGGTAGCGCTCGAGCCCCTCCACCGTCGTGGTGATGTTCATCCCGCCGATGGCCGACTGGATGACGTCCTGCACGTCGCCGACGGTGAGCCCGTAGCGGGCGATCTCGTCCCGCCTCACCGAGAAGTTCAGGTAGTTGCCGCCCATCACCCGCTCTGAGTACGCCGAACGGGTGCCCGGCACCTGTCGAACGACGGCCTCGACCTCGCGGCCGACCTCCTCAAGCACGGCGAGATCCGGGCCGGAAATCTTGATGCCCACCGGGGTCTTGATGCCCGTCGACAGCATGTCGATGCGGGTCTTGATGGGCATCGTCCAGGCGTTGGTCACGCCCGGGAACCGGATGGCGCGGTTCATCTCGTCGGTCAGCCGCTCGGGCGTCATGCCCGGCCGCCAGGTCTCCTCCGGCTTGAGCGTGATGGTCGTCTCCAGCATGCTCAGCGGCGCCGGATCGGTCGCGGTGTCCGCGCGCCCGACCTTGCCGAACACCTGCTCGACCTCCGGAAAGGTGCGCAGGATGCGGTCGGTCTGCTGCAGGATCTCGCGCGCCTTGGTTATCGACACCCCTGGCAGGGTCGACGGCATGTAGAGCAGGTCGCCCTCCCAGAGCGGCGGCATGAACTCGGAGCCGAGCCGCGAGAACGGCGCCGCGGTCGCGGCCAGCGCCGCCAGCGTCGCGGCGACGACGGCCCAGCGCCCGGCCAGCGTCAGCCGCAGCACCGGCCGGTACAGCGCCATGAGCAGCCACGTCAGCGGGTTGGCGTGCGCGGGCATGACCCGGCCGCGTATCCAGTAGCCGACCAGCACCGGCACCAGGGTGACGGAGAGCAGGGCGGCGGCGGCCATCGCGTAGGTCTTGGTGAACGCGAGCGGCTTGAAGAGCCGGCCCTCCTGCGCCTCGAGGGTGAAGATCGGGGCGAAGGAGATGGTGATCACCAGCAGCGCGAAGAACAGGGTGGGGCCGACCTCGGTGGCGGCGCGGGTGACGATCTGCCAGTGCGGCAGCCGGCCGGCGTCGCGCTCCAGGTGCCGGTGCGCGTTCTCGACCATCACGATCGCGGCGTCCACCATCGCCCCGATGGCAATGGCGATGCCCCCCAGCGACATGATGTTGGCGTTGATGCCCTGCAGGGCCATCACGACGAGGGCCATGAGCACCGCCAGCGGCAGGGTCAGCACCGCGACGAGGGCCGAGCGCACGTGCAACAGGAAGACGGCGCAGACCAGGGCCACGATCGCCATCTCCTCGAGCAGCTTCTGCCGCAGGGTGTCGATCGAGCGCTCGATCAGCGTCGTCCGGTCGTAGACGGGAACGATCTCGACGCCGGGCGGCAGCCCCGACTGCAGCTCCGCGAGACGGGCCTTCACCCGCTCGACCACCTCGTGGACGTTGGCGCCGTAGCGCACCACCACGATGCCGCCGACCACCTCGCCCTCGCCGTTCAGCTCGGCGAGCCCGCGGCGGATGTCGGGGCCTATCTGAACCGTGGCGACGTCCTGGACCGTGATCGGGGTGCCCGACTCGTCCACCCCGAGGGCGACGCGCCTCACGTCGTCGACGCCCTGGATGTAGCCCTCGCCGCGCACCATGAACTCGGCCTCGGACATCTCCAGCACGCGCCCGCCGACGTCGTTGTTGCTCCGCTCGACGGCGTCCCGGATGCGCGACAGCGAGATGTCGTAGGCGCGCAGGCGGTTGGGGTCGACGGTGATCTGGTACTGCTTGACGAAGCCGCCGATGCTGGCGACCTCCGACACCCCCGGTACCGCGGTCAGCTCGTACTTGAGGAACCAGTCCTGGAGCGAGCGCAGCTCGGCGAGGTCCGTGTCGTCGGAGCGGAGGGCGTACATGTACGCCCAGCCGACGCCGGTGGCGTCGGGGCCCAGGGTCGGCGTCACGCCCCTGGGAAGGCGCCCGCCGACGTAGTTGAGGTACTCCAGGACCCGGCTGCGCGCCCAGTACAGGTCGGTGCCGTCCTCGAAGATCACGTAGACGAACGAGAAGCCGAAGAACGAGTAACCGCGCACCACCGTGGCGGAGGGGACGGCGAGCATCTGCGTGGTGATGGGATAGGTGACCTGGTCCTCGACGACCTGCGGGGCCTGTCCGGGGTAATCGGTGAAGACGATGACCTGCACGTCGGAGAGGTCCGGCAAGGCGTCGAGGGGCGTCGCGCGCAGGGCGTAGATCCCGCCGAAGGCGATGAACACCGCCCCGAGGACGACGAGGAAGCGGTTGCCGATGGACCACTCGATGACCCTGGTGAGCATCGGTCTCCTCCCACCGTCGGTCGCGGCGGCCGCGTCAGCGGCGGCGGCCGGCCGTCCCCGCTTCGGGCCGGCCGGTCCCCCCGGGCTGCGCCGGCGCCAGTCGGTCGCGGCGGCCGCGTCAGTGGCGGTGGCCGGCCGTCCCGGCTGTCGGGCCGGCCGGTCCCTCGGGTTGCGCCGACGCCGGTCCCGTGCCCCGCGCGTGCTCTGCCGGCGCGCCCGGCGTCGCCGGCATGCCCGGCTCGGCGGCCGCGGGCGTCGCGGTCTCCGCGCCGTGTACGTGCTCTGCCGGCATCCCGGGCGTGGCCGGCGCGCCGGACGCGGGCGTCGCAGGTTCCGTGCCGTGCACGTGCTCCGCCGGCATCCCGGGCATGTCCGGACCCGACTCGAGGCCGCGGATCGCCTGCGTGAGGTTGCTCTCGGAGTCGATGAGGAACTGCGCCGAGACGACGACCGTGTCCCCCTCCGCGACGCCGTCCAGCACCTCCCACACGCCGCCGCCCTGCCGGCCGAGGGTCACGGCGGCGACCTGGAACGTGCCGGGAGACCGCTCGAGGACCACGAGGTCGCGGGTGCCGCCGCGTATCACCGCCTCCTCGGGCACGGCCAGCGCGTTGCGCGCCACCGGCACGTCGAACGTCACGTTGGCGTACATGCCCGCGCGCAGCGTCAGGTCGGGGTTCTCGAGCTCGATCGAGACCGTCATCGTGCGCGTCCGCTCGTCGAAGTGCGGATACAGGTAGCGCACGAACCCCGTGTAGGGCCGGCCCGGCAGGTACGGCAGCTCGACCTGCGCGCGCTGGCCGACGCGCATCGCCTCGACCTGGTGCTCGAAGACCTCGACGTCGACCCAGATCGTCGTCAGGTCGGCCATCTTGTAGAGGTTCATGCCCGCCTCGACGAACATCCCGTCGAGCGCCTGGTCCATCTTCTCGACCACGACGCCGGTGACCGGGGACAGGACCGACAGGGTGCGGCGCGGCGTGCGCTCGCGCTCCAGCGTGGCGATCTGCTCGTCGGTGATGTCCCAGTAGCCGAGCCGCGCGCGCGCCGACGCGACGAGCGAGCGTGCGCGCTCGGCAATCGCGGGGTAGGCCGACGTCTCGAGCCGCGTCGCGTAGTCGACCGCCTGCAGGTACTCCATCTGGGTGGTGACGAGCTGCGGGCTGTAGATGTCGAACAGGACCTGTCCTTCCTCCACCGTCTCGCCGAGGTAGTTCACCGCCACGTTCTCGATCCAGCCGTCGTACTTCGTGTTGACCCAGGCGATCTGCCGGTCGTTGTGGGCGAGGGTGCCGACGGTGCGGATGGTCTGCGCGATGCCGCGCCGGGCGACGGGCTCCTTGCGGACGCCCACGCTCTGCACGAACCCCGGGTCGATGCGCACCGTGCCCGGCGGCAGCTCCCCGGCCCCGGCCGCGTACACCGGCACGAGGTCCATGCCCATGGGCGACACCCCCGGCCGGTCCGACGTGAAGGTCGGGTCCATGGGCGCGCGCCAGTACAGGATCTCGCGGTCGTCTACCGCCGCGGGCGCGGCGGCCGGCGCGCCCGCGGCGGGCACGAGCGCCTCGCCGGTTGCGGCGATGGGCAGGAGGCGGGAAGGCCAGTGCCACCCCGCCGGGTTGACGGCCACCAGCGCCGCGGCGGCCATGCCGAGAACGAAGCTCGCGACGCCGACTGCTATCGCCTTGTTCATGGCGTCCTCCGTTCCGGGAGCCCGCGACGAAGAATCGCGCCGCGTTCGACCGCTGCAACGCGCGGCTTCACCGCGGGCTCCCCGGCACGCGCGTGCCGATGGCCCGTTCGAGGGCGGTGAGCGCGATCAGGATGTCGGACAGGTAGCGCGCGCGCATCGAGCGGACGTCGATCACCGTCCGCTCGCTGTCGAGCAGGTCGAGCACGCCGAGCTCCCCCGTCTCGTACGCGGTTTCCGTAGCGCGCAGCGCCTCCTCGGTCTGCGGAATGAGCACCGTCTCGAGCAGGTCGATCTGCCGGTCGAGGGTCTCGAGGCGGACCACCGCCTCCTGGACCTCCATCTCCATGGCGTTGCGCGCCGCCGCGCGCCGCCGGGTGTGCGCGCGGAGCTCCGCGTCCGCCTCCACGACCCGCGCGCGGTACTTCGCGCCCCAGAGGGGCAGCGACATGCCCAGGGAGACGGTGACCGAGTTTCTGCCGTCGTCGGGCAGCGGCAGGAGGGCGGCGTCGTCGCGCCGGCCGACGTTGGTCACTCCCAGACTCGCGGTGAACCCCGGCCGCGCGCTCTTCTTCGCGAGCTCGACGGACCGCTCGCCGCCCTCGATGAGCGCGCTCGCCGCCCGCAGCTCGTGGCGGTTGAGGTCGCCGAGGCGGTAGAGCTCGTCGCGGTCGATCGCGACGGGAGGTCGCGCCAGCGGCGCCACCGGCGGCACCGGTTCCTCCGCGGGCTGGTCGAGCAGGGTGTTGAGGCGCGCCGCGAGGGTCGCGCGCTGCCGCTCGAGCAGGTGCCGGCGGTCGATGACGCGGGTGATCTCCGCCTGCAGCCGGATCACCGCCTGCTGCAGCCCTTGGCCGGTGGCGTAGCGGGCGCTGGCCAGGGTCTCGTAGTGCTCGAGCAGGGATTGCTCCTCACCGGCGAGACCGAGCGCGGCGTCGACGTACGCCAGGTCATAGTAGCCCTCCTTGACCTCGGCGACGACATCCCGCCGGGCTGCCTGGTGCAGGTGCCGCAGGGCCGTAGCCTCCAGCAGCGCCACACGCTCCCGCAGCGCCAGGGTGCCGAACCAGGGAAACGACTGGGTCAGGGTGACGCCGTTGAGCTGGGGGCCGACCCGGGTCTCCACGCTGCGCAACGCCTGGGTGAAGCTCACGACCGGATCGGGAAGCGCGGCCACCTGAGGCGCCCGCTGCCGCGCTGCTTCGTACCGCGCGCGGGACTCGAGGATCGCCGGGTTGCTCTCGACCGCCGCCGTCACATAGGCGCGCAGATCCGGCGCGACGGCGTAGAAGTCGAGCGCGTCCTCCGGCGGCGACGGCTCCACTGCGGGCGGCGGCTCCACTATGGGCGGCGGCTCCACTATGGGCGGCGGCGGCTCCACTATGGGCGGCGGCTCCACTGCGGGCGGCCGTACCGGTCGGGCCGCGGACAGCGTCGAGGGCAGGACTGTCGCCGGTGGCGCCAGCCGGACTGCTGGCGGCGCCGTCCACACTGCGGGCGGCAGCGACGGTCGGACCGCGGGCGGCAGCGACGGTCGGACCGCGGGCGGCAGCGGCGGTCGGACTGCCGCAGGCACCGCGGGCCGGGGAGCGGCCGGCGGCGCCGGCTGGGCCGCGGCCAACGGCGAGATCAGGCCCGCGGCGGCCAGCCCGGCCGCGGACAGCCGAGAGCGTCGTGCAGGCATGGGATCGTCCCCCGTGTTCGGTCGCGTTCCCGGAGTTCGTGGGCGAACCCTCGCGGTCACCACGGCTTCCGGGCAACAGGCGTCTTCCCCCCGAGCACGGGGCGACGACACCGGTGGTGCGCGCGACGCGCGGATCGGCGGCGCGCGGTCGCGCCCCTGACCCGACGCCCGGGCGGAGAAACGACGGCCGTAACGGAGAACGGATCAGATCAGCAGGGAGGCGTGTCGCACGAAGAGCAGCGGCGAGACGGATCGAGGCCGCGGGAGGTCGGCATGCCACTCGGCCCTCCGCGACGCGTGCGGCGCGATATCGACGGCGGGCGGCAACGCGGCGACGGCATCGGGCGCAGCCTTCGCCGCCACGGCGGCGACGACGGGCGCGCAGCAGGTGAACGCGGGCGAAGTGTCGCCGTGGTGATCCTGGGCCGGCTGGTCGTGACAGCTCGACGCGGCGGGCATCGCCGCCGCGGCCGCCATCAACGGACAGAGGACCACGGCAGCCAGCAGGGTCGACCCGACCCCGAGCACGGAAGACCGCCGCCACCCACGCAGCATGACCCCATCGTCGCACAATCCGGCCGCTATTGCACGACTCGATTCCGCGGATCCCGGCCGCGCGGCGTGCGCGCCTCCCGGGCGACGGGCACCGCACTGCCGCGGGTATAATCGACCCGGCCCGACCGGAGGATGCGATGACCACTCCCCGAAACCGCTCGCGGCGCCGGTTCGTGAAGCAGATGGGCGCCGCCGCAGGCATGCTCGCCGCGGCGCCCGGCGGAGCCGCGGCCCAGGCGCCGACGCTGGAGGAGACCCCGCGGTCGGTCCACCCGACCCTCAACCGGCGGACCCGCGGCTGGCTGCGCTTCCTGTGGGAGAAGGCGACGACCCCCGACGACTGGAACGCCGACGGGGTGCCCCACATGTGGTGGGACCGCTACTCCAACCCCGTCGTCACCAGCTACGGCCGCTTCGACCTCCACAACTCGTCGTACGCGCTGCTGCTGATGGCCGACCAGACCCCGGCGTGGCGCGAGGTCTACACCCGCATCGCGGACGGGCTCGCGAGCCGCTACCCGACCTACTGGGGGGCCGTCGACTGGCTGACCCAGATCGGCGACGACCCGCGGCGGGAGAACTATCCCCCGCAGGTGATGGCCGGCATCCCCGAGCGCCTCCGCGGCCGCTACAACCGCATCGGGTGGACGGCGAACGGGATTGAGCCGTGGGGCCTGTCGCCGGACCCGATCGGGTCCGAGGGCAACCTCTTCTTCCGCGGCTGGTTCAACCTGCTCCTAGGCATCTACAAGTACGTCTCCGGCGACGACAAGTACGAGCGGCCGTTTTCGGTGACCGGCTACGGCGACGAGCGGTTCGAGTGGGACCAGCACCGCATCGCGGCCCTGCTCGAGGGCCAGTATCGGGAGCGCCCCGAGGGGCCGCACTGCGAGAACACGAAGATCTGGTTCCCCTGCAACGCCTCCGCGGGCCTGGGCATGTTCCTGTACGACCGGCTCTACGGACGCGACACCCATCGCCCGGTGCAAGGATGGCTGGAGTACGCCCGGGACAACTTCATCGGCATGTCGAGCGACGGCCGGCTGGAGTGGGTAACGAGCTACTACGACCCCATCGTCAACCACAAGGCGAACGGCGGCCCCGGGGCGGGGGTCGGCGTGGCCTTCCTGCTGCTGCCCCAGGACCGCGAGACGGCGACCCTGCTCTACGAGTCGGCCGCCAACGCCCTCGGCTGGAACGACCCCAGCGTCGAGATCCGCGCCTCGGCCACCGGCCTCGTGATGGCGCGCGAGCTCGGCGACCACACCGCGGTGGAGCGGCTGCGCGCCGCCGCCGAGCGCGAGTACGACCCGCGCTTCTTCGGCGAGCGCGACGAGAAGTTCGGCTGGTGGTTCGGCCTGAACGAGGCCTACCCGCGCGGCCAGCGCAGCGCGAGCATGATGGTGGCGGAGGTCGGCGACGGCGACGCCTGGAACCGCGCCTTCGACGCGCCGCACATGGACAAGTTCGACGCCCCCACGGTGGAGGGCGTCGCCTTCCCGGCCCTCGGCGTCTACCAGGCGTGGAACGACGTCGAGAGCGGCGCCCTCCACGTCGGCACCTATGCGGCGGCCCCCGAGCGGCGCGGCGACGACACGAGCTGGCGGGTGACCAACCTGCCCGACCCCGGCGACGTCTTCATCCTGTGCGACGGCGCGCCGTTCTCGCGGTTCGCGGCCGACGGGCCGAACGCCATCCGCATCGACGGGGCGATCGGCCTCCACCGGTATCAGATCTTCACCGGCTACCGGGGCCCGGACCCGCGCCAAGCCGAGGCGCGGCGCCAAGAGCGCCGCCGCCGCGCGTCCGCAGCCGCGGGCGTGGCGGCCGCAAGCACCCGAGCGGCCGTCCATCCGCCGCGCGACGCCCGGCAGGCCACGGCCACCATCTCGTCGGGCGACGGCCCCACCTGCGCCTGCTGCGTCGGGTAACGGGCCGGACCGGTCTCCTGGAAGGGACCCTACGGCGCCCGTCCGGCGGCCGCCTCCAGGACGCGCTCGCCGCGCAGCGCGTTGGCGATGCCGTAGTTCCCCTCGTGGCACGCGTACTCGTAGATGACGTAGCCGGGAGGGCTGACGAGGGGCAGCTCCACCGTGAAGGGGCGCGTGTACGTCGCCTCGTCGTGAATCGTGTAGACGTACTCGATGGTGTCGGCGTCGACGCGGGTGAACCGCTCCACCGCGCGCAGGCCGCGCGTGCCCGGGAACCCCCGCCACGTCGTGTCGTCGCGGTAGTGCGTGGTCTCGACCACGAGGGTGTCGCCGTCCCAGCGGCCGCGCCCGTCGCCGTTCCACTGGCGGATGCGCCCGTCGATGGGCGGCCGCCCGTCGAGCGGCACGACGCGCACGTCGTGGATCATCTCGTTGAGAATGACGACCTGCCCGGGGCTCTGGAAGATCTGATACGCGTTGCTGTAGCCGGACGGCACCGGCGGCACCCGCTGGTAGGTCATGCACCGCTCCTGCAGCGGCCGGTCGGCCCACGAATCGAAGGCGCCGGCGGCGCGCCGCTCGCGTCGGACTTCCTGCCGCCGCTCGGCCGCCGGGGTCAGGGGCGGCAGCCGGCCGTCGGACGGGTCCACGATGAGCGACGTGCGCCCGGTCGACTCTCCCCGGTCCCACCACACCTGGTCGTAGGCGAGGGCGAGGTCGCGCTCGGCCGAGAGCTCGGCGCGGCGTTCCGATGTCGCCCGGGTCGCGTCGGCCAGGTTCTGCGCGGCCACCTCCTCGGGGGTCAGCAACTCGCGCCCGGCGAACTCCGCCGGCCGCTGGAGCGGCGTGAACGTGGCGTAGGACCAGATGCCCTGCAGGTCGGGATCGCCCCAGGGGGTCCGGAACGTCGTCGGCTCCGCCGCCGATGCGGCCTCCTGACCGGCCGCCAGGCCCGGCATCAGCCACGCCGCCGCGACCATCGCGGCCACCGATAGCGCCAAACATCGACGGGTCATGTCCACCTCCTCGGTTCGCGAGGGCCGGGACGCCCGACGGGCCGCCTAGGCTCGACGGCACCGATGCGCCGCCCTCGTTCCGTGAGGATACACCGACCCCTCGGACCGCGCCGGCGGGTCCACCGTGCAGACTCCCGAACGCCCACGACCTCGCACTCGAAACCACCCGTTCCGGTTCCCGTACACCCCGCGCGAAAGGAGCTTCAGGGTCGCGCGATCGGCCGGGCGACAACAACAGCGGAATGCCGTCGCCGGGCAGGACGGGGATGCTCCCGTCCCGACGCGGTCGCCGAGACCGGCATCGCCGTATCTGGCCGGGTAGTCACGCCACGTCCACCAACGCAGGGTTCGGGCAGCGCCGGAAGGCGTGCGGCGCCCTTGCTCCCACTCCTGCCGGTGCGGTACTCGTCGTCGGCCAGGTAGTCACGCAACCACTTCGTGAAAGCCCAGTCTCGACGAACGTCAACACGTCCCAATACACGTCAATGACGGAGTGGGGCAGCCGGCCATCACATCCAGCGCGTTCTTGTCGCCCGTCGGCACGCATGGCTTCGCCAACACGCGCCGAATCACCCGCTGAACGTCGCCGAATCACCCGCTGAACGTTCGCCGAATCACCCGCTGAACATCGCCAAATCACCCGCTGAACGTTCGCCGAATCACCCGCTGAACATTCGCCGAATCACCCGTTGGAGTTGCACTCTCCCCACCGGCCGGAGTACAACCGTTGTCGATCCCGACCTGTCATGACCTACTTGCCCCGAATCGTCGACGCCGAGCTGGCCGAGCTGCTGGAAGCGGCCGGGGCCGTCCTCGTGGAAGGGCCCAGGGCATCGGGAAAGACCGCGACCGCGGCCCGGGCGGCGGCCAGCGAAGTGCTGCTCGACGTCGACGACAACGCCCGGCGCATGATCGGCGCCGACCCGGCAACGGTGCTGGACGGCGACGCGCCGCGGCTGATCGATGAATGGCAACTGGAACCGGCCATCTGGAACCACGTCCGCCGGGAGGTCGACCGGCGACGCGCCCCCGGCCAGTTCATCCTCACCGGTTCCGCCGTTCCCGCCGACGACGTCACCCGGCACACCGGCGCCGGACGCTTCGTCCGGCTGCGCATGCGTCCGCTGTCGCTATACGAGAGCGGCCGCGCCGGCGGAGAGGTCTCGTTGCGCCAACTTCTCGACGGCGCCGAGCAACGGGCGCCGCGGTCCGAGACGCCGATCGCCGACATCGCCGAGCTCGTCTGCGTCGGCGGCTGGCCCGGCCACGTCGGCAGACCGCTGCCGGGAATCCTGCGCGCGAATCGCGGCTACCTGGACGAAGTCCGCCGTACCGACGTCACGAGAGTCAGCGGCAAGACGCGCGACCCCGTGAAGGTGGGCCGCCTGCTGCGCTCGCTGGCGCGCAACGTCGCCACGCCCGTGACCCTGTCGAAGCTGGCCGTCGAGGTGGGCGAGGACGGCCGGCCCATCAAGACCGACACCGTGGTCGAGTACCTCGAAGCGCTCGACCGGCTCATGGTGGTGGAGAACCAGCCGGCCTGGTCGCCCCACCTGCGGTCGCGCGCGACGCTCCGGCAGACGCCGGTTCGACACTTCGTCGATCCATCCCTGGCCGTCGCCGCGCTGCGGGCGACGCCCGCGCGCCTGGCCGCCGACCTCGAATTCCTCGGCCTGCTGTTCGAATCGCTGGTCCTCCGCGACCTGCGGGTCCACGCCCAGGCTGCGGATGCGCGGGTTTTCCACTACCGCGAGAAGGACGGTCTGGAGGTGGACGCCGTCGTGGAGGCGGCAGACGGCCGTTGGGCGGCATTCGAGATTAAGCTGGGCGAACGCTGGGTGGACGACGGTGCGAAGAGCCTGAACCGGCTCGCCCGCCGCCTGGAGGACAGCGACCACGGCAAGCCCTCCGCCCTCGCCGTGATCGTCCCGACCGGATACGGCTACGTGAACCCCGGGAAGGTCGGGGTCATCCCCATTGGCGCCCTCGGGCCCTGACCTCCGTGAGGATTCACCGACGCGGTCGGACCGGACCGAAACGCTCACCGCGCAGGCTCCGGCACGCGCACCACCTCGTACTCGAGACTCAGGGTCCCGGTCTTCTCGTACACTTTGTGGGAGATGAGCTTCAGGACCGCGCGCTCGGCCGGTGAAGGCAACAGCGGGACGCCGCCGCCGAGCAGGACGGGGATGATCCCCACCTCGACCCGGTCGACGAGACCGGCGGCCAGGAGGCTGCGGAACAGCTCTCCGCCGCCGAAGAGCCAGATGTCCTTCCCCGGCCGCTCGCGCAGCTCCCTCACCACGCGCACGGCGTCGGTCTCCAGCGCGATCTTCGGGTGGTCCGCCGGGTCGAGCGTGCGCGAGAACACGATCTCGCGCACGCCGGGCTGCGCGGGCGGGGCGCCGCCCATCCGCTGCATCGCCTCGAACGACTTGCGGCCGACCAGATGGGTGTCGAACCGCGCCGCGTGCCCGGAGAAGTCGATGTCGGGATCCATCAGGATCCAGTCGAACTCGCCGTTCGGACCCGCGATGTAGCCGTCCAGGCTCATCGCCACGCTGTAGCAGACCTGTCTCATGGGGGGCGTCTCCGGGATCATTAATGAATGAACGTTCACTATTCTTTAATATGAATCATCGTTTACTATTTGTCAATGTCCCCCCGTCCCAGGACCGTGCACGATCGGGAGATCCTCGCGGCGGCGGCCCGGGTCATCGGGCGCGTCGGCCCCGCCCGGTTGACCCTCGCGCTGGTGGCGGACGAGGTCGGTCTCGCGCCGGCCACCCTGATCCAGCGGTTCGGGTCGAAGCGGGGGCTCCTGCTGGCAATCGCCGAGAGCGGCCGCGAGGACCCTGGCCCCTGGCTCGCCCGCCTCCGAGAGCGGCACGCCTCGCCGCTGGCCGCCCTGCGGGAGTTCCTGCTCGGGTTCGCCCGGATGGCGTCCACGCCGGACGAGATGGCGAACCACCTCGCCTTCTTCCAGATGGACCTCGCCGACCCCGACCTGCGCCGCCTGACGCGGGCGGTCCTCGCCGCGAACGAGCGCGCGGTGACCGGCCTCCTGCGTGACGCGGTGGCGGCCGGCGAGCTCCGGCACGTCGACCCCGCGGCGCTGGCCCCGGTGCTGCTGACGGTCGCCCAGGGCTCGCTGATCAGCTGGGCGGTCCACCGGAAGGGCAGCGCCAGGGCCTGGGCTCGCCGTCACGTCGAGACCGCCCTGCGGCCGTATCTGGCCGGATAGGCGCGAGCACCCTCGGGCGAGCGTCGCGGGTGATTCGGCGAACGCTCAGCGGGTGATTCGGCGAACGCTCAGCGGGTGATTCGGCGAGGACCGGCAGGACACGTACGAGAGCCTGGCCGATGGGCGCGGACCAGGATGTTCATACCGACGGCCGTCAACCATCCCGCCCTTCATGCGCGGCATCTCGAAACCTCGACCAGGCTTCGTCGCGAAACTCCGGGCGCAGACCGGACCCGTCCACGCTGGCGTCCCGAAGGACGAAGGCGGCCCGCGCCCCGGTCTCGCGGCGGAGCGTCGAACGAATCCCCTCCTCGATGACGGCCCGAAGCGTGAGCCCGTGACGGGCGGCGTACCGCTTGGCCTCCCGCACCAGGTCGTCGGCCAGCTCGACGGTGGTCTTCATGAACCCCCCTCTACCATCGGCACCATCGACGGAGACGGGCCCTAGTCGGCATCCGACTGGTCACACCGGCCTGAACGCGGCTTCCGCTCGCAGGAAGTAGATCTCCGTCCTGGCCTCGAATCCCGAGTCGACGCCGAAGAACAGCCAGGCCCGACCACTGGCGGGTATCGAGATCGACGCCGGAATCGATCTGCCCTCGAACGACTTGCGCTCCCATTGCCGCGGCTGCTCGCAGGGTCTCGAGTTGGCGACGTCGCCGAGCACCACGCCCTCCGAGCCGCCCGCCGACTGATTGCCGACGTCGATGTTCATGCGCAGGTAGGCGCCGTCGCGGACCGCGAGCGGTTCGACGGCGGTCGCTCCGGCCTTGACCCAGACGCTCTCGCCCGGTGCGCCACCGACCCCGAAGCACCCGGCCGGCACGTCGGTGGCAATCTCCACGCTGACGGTGACGTCGTAGCTCGCCCCCGGCAACAACCCGTCGACGGGCCCCTTGAAGAACATGAAGAGGTCGTCGCTCCGGTTGACGCCGGAAATGAACAGGGCGGACTCGGACGCCAACGGCGGTGGGAGGACGCGGTAGTCGGAGGTCAGCTCGAAGATGTCCGCGTTGCCGGGCGGGTAGTCCGCGAAGCCGGCTGTCAGGCGACAGCGAAAACTGACCCCCTGGCGACACTGAAAACTGACCCCCCTGGGCCAAGGGAGGGAGTCAGCAGATGAAGCGATGCGAGGATGTCGGCCCGTGGGCAGGGAGGCCACGGGCACAGATGAGGCAGTCAGACGAGGTGGAGGCGATGCTGCACCTGCGGGCACTCGGCTGGGGGCTGAGGCGCATCGCGAGGGAGTTCGGGTGCAGCAAGAACACGGTGAAGCGCTACGTCGCGGCCGACGGCTGGATGACGTACAGCCGGCGGGCCGGTGGCGGCAAGCTCGAGGATCAGGAGGCGTGGTTGAAGGAGCGCTTCTTCCAGCACGGCGGCAATGCCGAGGTGGTGCGACAGGACCTGGAGCGGGAGCAGGGCATCGACGTGAGCCTGCGCACGGTCGAGCGGGCCGTCGCGCCGTTCCGGCGGCTGCTGACGGCCGAGGCGAAGGCGACGGTGCGGTTCGAGACTCCGCCCGGGCGCCAGCTCCAGGTTGACTTCGGCCAGCGGCGGGTGCCGATTGCCGGGGAGCGGGTGCGCGTGTTCCTGTTCGTGGCGACGCTGGGCTACTCGCGGCGCTGCTACGTGGCGACGTTCAGGCACGAGCGGCAGTCGTCCTGGTTCCGCGGCCTGGAGGGCACGTTCAATCACTTTGGCGGCGTGACGAGGGAGGTGCTGCTTGACAACCCGCGGCCGCTGGTGGTCAATCACGACATGTCGACTCGCGAGGTCGAGTTCAACCACCGGTTCCTGGCGTTCGCGGCCCACTGGGGGTTCCGTCCGCGCGCGTGTGCGCCGTATCGGGCCCGGACGAAGGGGAAGGACGAGCGGGGAGTCGGCTACGTCAAGGCAAGCGCCATCGCCGGACATCGCTTCGAGAGCTGGGCGGGGATGGACGCGCATCTGGGGTGGTGGCAGCGGGAGATCGCCGACCGGCGACGCCACGGCACCACCGGTGAAGTCCCTCTCGAGCGCTTTGCCCGGGAAGCGGAGCGCCTTCGGCCCTGCGCGGGCCGGCCGCCGTTCGGCCAGTTGCGTGATCTGACCCGGACGGTCCACGCCGACTGCGCGGTGGTGGTCGACACCAACGCCTACTCGGTGCCGTGGCGGCTGATCGGCGAGCGGGTGCGGGTGGTGGTCAGCGGCGGCCGGGTCCGCGTTCACCACGGCCCGAAGGTTGTCGCCGAGCACGTCGAGCACGAGGGACGCCACGCTCGGGTCACCGACCGGGCCCACCTGGTCGGCGTCGTCGGCGGCCCGCGTCCGGCCGAGACCGCGGCGGTCCGGCCGAAGCCGGAGCTGCTGCGTCCGCTCGACGAGTACGCGGCCGTGGCCGGGGGGAGCTTCTGATGGCCGTGGACCATGAGACGCTTCTCGGCTGGTTGACGCGGCTGAAGCTGACGGCGATCCGCGACCAGCTCGACAACCTGCTCGACGAGGCGGCGGAGAAGAAGCTGACGTTGCGGGAGGCGCTGGCGATGCTCGTCGAGCGGGAGGTCTCGCGCAAGGACGAGCGGCGCATCGAGATGGCGCTGAAGATCGCGCGCTTCCCGATGGTGCGCGAGCTCGCCGACTTCGACTTCAAGGCGCAGCCGAGCGTCGACCGGCGCCAAGTGCGGGAGCTGGCGACGTCGCGGTGGGTGGCGCACGGCGACGCGCTCCTGGTTCTCGGCCCGCCGGGGGTCGGGAAGACGCATCTCGCGGTCGCGCTCGGGCGCGAGGCGATCCGGCAGAGCTACTCGACCCTGTTCACGACGGCTCAGGCGCTGATGGCGGCGCTGGTGAAGGCGAACAGCGAGGGGCGGCTGGAGGACCGCCTGACCTTCTACGCCAAGCCCAGACTTTTGGTCTGCGACGAACTGGGGTACCTCCCTTTCGAGGCGCATGCCGCGCACCTGTTCTTCCAGCTCGTCTCGAGGCGCTACGAGCGCGGGAGCATGCTGATCACGTCGAACCGCTCGGTCGGCGAATGGGGCGAGGTGTTCGGCGACGCCGTGGTCGCCACCGCGATCCTCGACCGGCTGCTGCACCACAGCCACGTGTTGACGATTACCGGGGAGAGCTACAGGCTGCGGGAGAAGCGTCGGGCGGGCGCCCTGAGGATCCCGGCCCCGAAGCCTGTCGCGTCGGAGACCCGCTCGGGGGCGTCGTCATGACCATGCGACCGACATCAGGGCGAGCACAGACAGGGACTCACGCTCACGCGCCGGTGCCGCCGCCCTTCGGCCGGCGTGGCCGTTGTCAGGCTGGCCGGCCCGCTGCCACGCGGCCCCGGTCGAGCCCGCCGACGCTCGACGTCGTGAACGTCCGGGGGTCGAGCCGCCTGCCCCCGGTCCGTTACGTAACGGTGGGCAGTGGTCGTGGCGTTGACGAACGCGGAGCGGCAGGCGCGTTACCGGGAGCGGCGGCAGGCCGGCGAGTCCCGGATCCGGTCCCGGAACGCACTGCAGCTTGTCGGGCGGTCGGGGCGCGTAGCTGCGGGACGGACGGCGTGTCAACGTGCTGCGCACGTCCTCCGCGATGCTACGGCCCTGTCGGGTGACACACCGTCCGCCCCGCGGCTCGGATGGCAATTGTGGGCCTTGCGGCCCGGCCTGGACGGGGCGGCCCGGCCGTCCACGGTGCTCACGGAACGCGGTGAATCGCCGGAAGTCGATCTACATACGCCGTTTCTTCGGGGGTCAGTTTTCGATGTCGCCGGGGGGTCAGTTTTGAGTGTCGCTTGACAGCCGGCGACGAACCCTTGCGGCCCACGGCGGAAATCGAAGGTGAACGTCAGCGTGTCCGTGGGCGCGGTCGGACTCCCCGAGCATCCGCCGAGCATCGCGGCCGACAGCGCCGCTGCCGTCCGCAGCGGGTTGTTCACGAGAGGCTCCTCATGCCGGGCCCTCCGGTGTCGGGGCGGTTCGCCCCCCGGTTTCGGCCTGGACTTCCGGGCCGCGAGCTTGATGACCCTCGGCTGGTGGCGCGCCTGCTGGCGGTGCGTCGCGGTCTGTGCAAATATAATATGACTTATTCGATCTGACATAGCCCCGACCGGCAATGCCGTACGTCCCCCGAGCGCTGGCGGCCACCATCCGGCGTGCGATGCGCACGTTCCCCGCAGTGCTCGTCACCGGACCCCGTCAGACCGGCAAGACGACCCTTCTGCGCGAAGAGTTCGGCGTCTCCCATCGGTATGTGTCGCTGGAGCGCCCCGACGTGCGCGACGTCGCGGGCGACGATCCCGCCGGGTTTCTCGCGGACGCCGGCGACCGCGCCATCCTCGACGAGATCCAGTACCAGCCGCAGCTACTCCACTACATCAAGGACGACATCGACGCCCGCCCCGAGCCGGGCCGCTGGCTGTTGACCGGCTCGCAGGACTTCGCGCTCATGCGCGGCGTGAGCCAGACCCTCGCGGGGCGGATCGCGGTACTCCACCTCGACCCCCTCGCCGTCTCGGAGGTGGTCGGCGCGCCGGCCCCGGGAAGCCTCGGCGAACTGCTCGACCGCCACTATGCGGGCGCGGGCGCCGACGCTCCCGACGTCGACCTCGCCGACTGGCTGCACCGCGGCGCCTGGCCCGAGCCTCGCCTCGACCCCGACGTCGACCGCGACCTGTGGATGCAGAGCTACGTCCAGACCTACCTCGAGCGCGACCTGCGGAACATGGAGCAGGTCGGCGACCTCGAGACGTTCCGCGCGTTCTTCTCGCTCGTGTGCGCCTCCACCGGCCAGGTAGTGAACCTCGCCCGCCTCGGGCGCGACGCCGGGGTGAGCGCCCCCACCGCGCGCCGGTGGCTGAACCTGCTGGTCACGAGCCGCCTCGTGCTGCTGCTGCCCCCCTACCACCGAAACTTCGGCAAGCGCATCCGCAAGACCCCCAAGCTGCACGTCATCGACCCCGGGCTCGCGAGCTGGATGCTCGGCTACCGCAGCACCGACGCCATCATGAACGGACCCGCTCTCGGCGCACTGGTGGAATCAGCCGTCGTGGCGGAGCTGACCAAGGTCATCCATCACGCGGGCGACGTCGCGCGGCTCTTTCACTGGGAGGGACTGTCGGCCGAGGTCGACATCGTGGTCGACCTGGACGGCGAACTCTACGGCATAGAGGTGAAGGCGACGAGAACCCCCACGCCCCGCCACGCCGACCGCCTCGCCGCCTGGTGCGAACTCACCGGGGGCCGCGGCGTCCTCGCCTGCCGTACCCGCCGTGCGCGCCCCCTGGGCCGCGGCATCCGTACCACGCCGTGGCACTTCTGCGTGCCGTGACCCGGCGCCCGTCGAATCAGCCCCGATCCGCGACCGGCACGCCGCACCGGCGGGCATGCACACCGAGCGCGAGCAGCAGCCCCATCAGCGCCACGATGGCGGCCGGCGGCATTCCGGGCACCGCCGCGAGCACCACGCCGCACGCCAGCCGGGCGCCGCCACCGCCCAGCGGCTCCGGCGAGTCCGAGTAGTTGTCCCCGCCCTCGTGAATCACCAGCGCGCGTCCGTACAGGTCGCTCATCGTCAACCGCGTCGCAACCACCGCCGTGACCACCCGGCCCGCTTCCGACGCCAGCCGCGGCAGGTCGCCGAGGTGACCGGCCCCTTCGGGCCCCTCGTGCCGGCCGGTGTCCCCCGGGTCGTAGTGCCCGCCCGCGGCCTGCCCGCCCGCTCCGCAGTTCGGATTCACGTGGGCATGAAAGCCGTGATCGCCCACGGGGAGGATGTCGCCGAGATCGGGCGTGAAGCGCACGCCGCCGCCCGCCTCCTCCTGGAGCATGATGGTCCCCAGTCGCTCCGCGCCCGTGGCCGTGTCGAAGATGTCCACGGTCGTCTGCGCCGCCGCAGGCCCTGCAAGCGACATCGCCGCGACCGCGACCGCCAGCGTTCGTCTTCGAGTCATGCTGCCCCTCCATCCCTCTCGCCGCGACAGACATTTCACGCATTTGCGTGACCGAAGCGGGCGCCGAACCGACCCTACAGGAACCCGTGGCCTTCCTACGCCACGGGCACCTCGGGGCGGTTGACCAACTTCTGTCGATCGCCGTGCTTTTGTCGTCCTCGGTGAGGTACGACGCGCAACCGGCCCCCTACGCCAGAATCCCCCGGATCGGGTGCCCGTCCACGTCCGCCAGGCGGAAGTCCCGGCCGCCGAAGCGGTAGGTCAGGTTGCGGTAGTCGAGCCCCAGCAGGGTGAGCACCGTCGCGTGGAGGTCGCGGACGGTGTGCGAGTTCTCGACGACGCGGTAGCCGTACTCGTCGGTCTGCCCGTAGATGTAGCCCTTCTTGAGGCCCCCGCCGGCCAGCCACAGGCTGAAGCCGTAGGGGTTGTGGTCGCGGCCGTTGGTGCCCTGCACGAACGGGGTGCGGCCGAACTCGCCCGAAAAGATGACGAGGGTCTCGTCGAGGAGGCCGCGGGCGCGGAGGTCCTTGACGAGGCCGGCCACGGGCTGGTCGACGGTCAGCGCGTTGGCGGTGTGGCCCTCGATCAGCTTGGTGTGCTGGTCCCACGGGTTGGCGGCCTGCCCCATGCCGTCGGTGCCCACCATGGTGAGCTCGACGAAGCGGACGCCGCGCTCGACGAGGCGGCGGGCGACCAGGCACTGGCGCCCGTAGGCGGCGGTCGACGCGACGGGCGAGTCCAGGCCGTAGAGGCGCTTGGTGGCCTCGGTCTCGCCCGCGAGGTCGACGAGCTCGGGCACCGCGGTCTGCATGCGGTAGGCGATCTCGTAGTTGTCGATGGCCGCCTCGACCTGCCGGTCGCCGCCGATGCGGTCGACGAAGGCGGCGTCGAGGTCGCCGATCAGGCCCAGGCGGCCCCGCTGCTGCCGGTCCGTCTCGCGCGGCTGCACGTTGCTGAGGGGCTCGGCGTTCTCGGGATAGAGCATCGAGCCCTGGTGGACCGCGGGCAGGAAGCCGTTGCCGAAGATGTTGATCCCGCCCAAGGGGATGCCGCCGCTGCCGAGGACCACGAACCCGGGCAGGTTCTGGTTCTCGGTACCGAGGCCGTAGGTCACCCACGCCCCCATGCTCGGGAAGCCGTTGAACGGCATGCCGGAGTGGAAGTAGAAGTTGGCCTGGGCGTGCTCCATGAACGGCGCGGTCATCGAGCGGATGACGGTCAGCTCGTCGGCCACGCTGCCGACGTGGGGGAAGAGCGCGCTCACGGGGATGCCGCTCTCGCCGTAATGCGTGAACTCCCAGGGGCTCGGCCAGATGTTGCCGTCCTGGTTGAACATCGTCCGCTCGGTCTGGAACGGCATCGGCCGCCCCGCCTCGGCCGCCAGCCTCGGCTTGGGGTCGAACGAGTCGACGTGCGAGAGCCCCCCCGACATGTAGCAGAAGATGACGTTCTTCACCTTGGGCGGGAAGTGCGGCGGCTTCGCGGCCAGCGGGCCGTCGCCCGCCTCCTGCGCGAGGCCCGCGTAGGAGCGGTCGGCCATCAGGGCCGACAGCGCGAGCAGGCCGAAGCCGGTCGAGGTCTGGCGCAGCATCTCGCGGCGCGTAACGAACGGCCGGGGGGCGGGGTGGCGGCGCGGGTCAAGGCACATGGAAACCTCGCCTAGCGAATGAACAGGTATTCCTTCAGGTTGAACAAGCTGTGCGCGACGTCCTGCCACACCTGCGGGTCGTAGAGCAGCAGGTGGGGCGCGCTGCCGCGCTCCGCCGCCACCGCCTCGAGATACCCGGCGACCCGCGCGCGCTCCGCGTCGGAGGGCCGGCGGGACAGCGCCTTCACGAACATGTGGTCGATGCGGCTCTCTATCGTCACCGCCTCGCCCTCGGCGAGACGCCGCCCCCACTCGGCCGCCTGCCCGATGACGAACGGGCTGTTCAGCATGGTCAGCGACTGCGCGGGCACGTTGGTGGCGTCGCGCTGGCCGCGCGTCGTCGCCGGCCGCGGCAGGTCGAAGACGTCGAGGAACGGGTTGTGCGCGTTGCGGCGAATCTCCTGGTAGATGCTGCGGCGCCCGGCGCCGTCGATGGGGCCGTTGTTCGGATCGCCCTCCGTCAGTCCATACCGCTCCGCGTAGCGCACCGGCACCGACGGGCCGAACATCGTCGGGTCGAGCCGGCCCGACACCGAGAGAATCGAGTCGCGGATGGCCTCGGCGTCGAGCCGCCGCAGGTTGGCGTGCTGCAGCAACAGGTTCGACGGGTCGGCCGCGAGCGCCTCCGGCGACCCCTCGCTGCCCATGCGGTACGCCGCGGTCGACACGAGGCGCCGGACGAGCCGCTTCACCGAGTGGCCGTCGCCCGCGAACTCCGCCGCGAGGTGGTCGAGCAGGGCGGGGTGCGTCGGCGGGTCGCCCAGCCGCCCGAAATTGTCGACGGTGCGGACGAGGCCGTACCCGAACAGGTGGCGCCAGACGCGGTTCACCGCGACGCGCGCGGTCAGCGGGTTGTCGGACGCGGTGATCGCGTCGGCGAGGCGCAGCCGGACGAGGCCTGGGTCCTCGTACCGCCGCGCGTCGAGCGCGGTGAGGAACGCCCGGGGCACCGCCTCGCCGAGGGACTTGTGGTTGCCGCGCACCAGCAGCGGGTGGTCCGGCGCCGCCTCCTCGACCACCCCGGGCGCGCGGCGCGCCACCGGCACGTCGCGCTCGAGCAGGCGGTAGCGCGCGGCCGGCGCGCGCAGGGCCACGAGGTCTTCCAGCGACCGCGGCAGCAGATCGGCGCGCACGAGCTCGTCGAGGAACGCCGCCTCGGTCTCGGTCAGCGCGCCGCCGCGCCAGCGGGACACGACATCGCCCACGCGCCGGCCGACGCGATCGGCCAGCTCGGCGCGCGAGCCGGGCGGCGGCCCGTCGCCGGCGAGCAGGTGCAGCACCGGCAGGTCGGTGCCGCGCGGCTCGGCCGCCTCGTCGTGGAACAGCACCTCGCCGACCCCGATCGACGAGCGGCCGTCGCCGCGCCGCACCGGCCGGTTCGTCTGCCGGCCGTCCTCGGGGTCGAGGGTGAACTGCGTCACGTCGTCCTGCGTTGCGAACTCGATGTAGGCGCTGAACCCCTTCCAGAACGCGGCGTCCCACTGCGCCCACGTCATCCGGTCCTGCTTCGGGCTGTAGCGCAGGTGGTAGATGCCGCCGCGCGGCACCGCGTAGTTCTCGATGATGAGGTTGGCGAAGCTCAGGTCGCCGCCGAGCACCCGGAAGCTGATGAAGTCGCTGTCGATGGTGAAGCGCGGGGTCTGGATGACCCCCCCGTGCTTCGACGACAGCAGGTGCGTGTAGGCGCCGCCGGGATAGATGCCGTTCAGCAGCCGGTCGCCCCGCCGCTCGATGGCGAACTCGCCCGGCGGCGAGGGCACGTCGGGGCGGCCGAGACCGTGCCCGACCGTCGCGGCGTAGTCGGCGCCCGCGAGGTCCCAAGCGACCTCGAAGTGCTCCTGGTTGAACCGCTCGCGGTCCGCGAGCTCCGCCTCCCAGCGGGCGCGCAGCTCGTCCCACGCGCGCGGGAGGTCCGCGTCGTCGACCGCGGCCAACTTGCGCCACGCGGCCAGCGCGCTCCCGTCTCGCTCGTCCTGCCTCGCGTCTCGTGCCGGGGCCGCCTCGCCGGATTCAGCCGCCTTCGCGTCCGCCTCTTCCAGCAGCCGCGCCCCCACCGTCCCCGACGCGTCGAGCCAGGCGTCGGCCAGCCCGTCGCGTATCTCCTCCTTCAGCGCCGCCAGCGCGTCGCGGTTCGTCTCGAGCAGGGCCGGGTCGTCGATGGCGCGCTGGGTCGGGCGCGCGCCGTAGAGGGTGCCGAACAGCGAGTAGTAGTCCTTCTGGCTGATGGCGTCGAACTTGTGGTCGTGGCACCGGGCGCACGAGACGGTCAGGCCCATGAACGCCTTCGACACCACGTCCACCTGGTTGTCCTGCCACTTGACCCGGTCCTCCCACGGGTCGACGGGCTGATAGCCGTGCTCGATGAGCCGGTAGTGGGCGGTGCCGATGATCGACTCGTTGGTCCGGGTCCTCGCGTCGAGCCGCGGCGCCGGCAGCAGGTCGCCGGCCACGTGCTCGCGAATCAACTGGTCGTAGGGGACGTCGCCGTTGAAGGCTCGGATCAGGTAGTCGCGGTAGCGCCACGCGAGGGGGATGTCGGGGTCGCCCTCGCTGCCGTGCGACTCGCTGTAGCGGAACAGGTCCATCCAGTGGCGCGCCCACCGCTCGCCGAAGTGGGGCGACGCGAGGTACCGGTCGACGAGGTTGGCGTAGGCGTCAGGCGACGGGTCGCCGACGAACCGCGCGATCTCGGCCGGCGTCGGCGGCAGCCCCCTCAGGTCGAACGAGAGCCGGCGGATCAGCGTCCGGCGATCCACGGGCGGCGCCGGCTCGAGCCCCTCGGCCTCCAGCCGGGCGAGGATGAAGCGGTCCTCCGCGCCCCGCGGCCACGCCCCGTCGGCGACGGCGGGCGGCTCGACCGTGTCGACCGGCTGCCACGCCCAGTGCTCGCGGCGCCGCTTGTCGAGGTCGAACGGCTCGGACGGGTCCGGCGTGCCGGCCGCGGTCGCCGCGGCCTCGGGCCACGGCGCGCCCATCTCGACCCAGGCGATCAGGCTCTCCACCTGCGCCGGCGCAAGGGCCCCGGTCGGCGGCATCAGCACCGGCCGTCCCTGCACTCGCTGCACGAGCGGGCTCGCCGCCGGGTCACCGGGTACGAGTGCGGGCCCCGAGTCGCCCCCCGCGAGCAACCCGTCCCGGCTGTCGAGCCGCAGCCCCCCGAACGGCGTCTCCAACGCCGCCCCGTGGCACTGGAAGCACTGCTCGGCGAGCAGCGGCCGGATCTCGGTCTCGAAGAACTCGACTTGCTCCGGCCCCGGCCCCGCCGGCTGGGCGCCGGCCCCGACGCCGGCCACCAGAGCGACGGTCAAGCCCAAGAGCGCCGCATTGGATCTGAGGCTCATATTGCCCCGCACTTTAGCGCCGGGGCGACCCCCGACGCAAGCGGCGGGACGGATCTCCCCGCTACGGCGTCCTGGTCCCTGACGCGTACCGACACCATCGTCTCCAAGCGCACAGACGGATCTCTCGCGGCAGGAAAAGTGCCGGTTCAGCAACGACGACTTCTCGGCGCTGAGCGAGGACGCCCTGCTGACCGCCCGCGTGCTGGTGTCCGTCGTCGGCCGCGAGGAGATCGAGCGGCAGCAGAGCGAGGAGTTCGTCATCCGATTCGGCGAGCCGCAGGAGAAGACGGCCGGCGGCGCGGGCCGGAAGGTCCGCACCTTCAGCGAAGGTCTTGTCGAGTTCCCGGGGCGGGAGACCGCGGCCGCCGTCGCCGAGAACCCGACCTGCGTCACCGCCGACGCGCGGGGTTTCGTCGTGCTGCGCCCGCCCGACGTCCCAGCGTGTCCGCGAAGACGAACGCCCCGCCGGCCGGGTTGGGTGTTCTGTCCGGAGTACGTGAGGCCGGAGCCGCTGGAGATCTCGCCGGCTGGTTGGGGCGTGCGGATCTTCCTGTTCGGTCCCGGTCGATTGCCGGACGCCGATCCCCGCTTCCGGCCGGACCCGGCCGCGTCGGCACGAAACGCGGCCGGATCCGGGGCGCCGGGGAAGAACGGCCGCGAGCAGACCCCGGCCGACCGCGACCGAACGACGGGCACGACACGTCGTGGCGTCTTGGCGCTGAACCACAGTTGCACGTATACTGTGTTCATGAAGAACATCACCCTCAGCGTCGACGAAGGCGTGATTCGCACGGTGCGGCTGTACGCGGCGGAGCGGGGCTCGACCGTAAACGCGCTCGTCCGCGAGTTTCTGACCGAGCTCGCGAACCGGGAGGATCGGGTGCGCAAGGCGCGAGAGCGAATCGCAGAGTTGAGCGAGCGGTCGACGGGGCGCATCGGCTCTCGCACGTGGACCCGCGAGGAACTGCATGAGCGTTGACGCTTTTCTGGACACCAACGTGCTGGTCTACGCCGCTACCGGCCGGGGAAAGGAGAGGGCGAAACGTGCGCGGGCACTTGAGTTGATCGACGAGATCGACTTCGGGCTCTCTGCCCAGGTACTCCAGGAGTTCTACGTCACCGTCGTGCGCAAGGTCGAGACGCCGCTGAGCCCCGGCGAGGCGTTCGCCTGGATCGAGCAACTCGAGGCTTTCCCCTGCCAAGCGCTCGACCCGGCAATCGTCAAGCTCGGCGTCGAGGTCAGCCAGCGCCACCGCATCAGCTACTGGGACGGCGCCATCCTTGCGGCAGCGGAGACGCTGGGCGCCCGCACCCTGTTCACCGAGGACCTGAACCACGACCAGACCTACGGCTCCGTGCGCGTCGTGAACCCTTTCCTCGAAACGATCGGCTCTCAGAGCTGACCCTGGCCAACGTCCCCGGACGAAGACGTCGCATCGAGATCGGCCCGGGCCAGCCCGGGGCAGAAGACACTCTCCTCGACAGGGCGGCAGCCTGCGGCGGCCCCGGCGTCCGCCCTCCAGATGGCGGCGCCGTCCAGCCGGTGGTGCGTCCAGACTTCCTCGACGCCCATCCGGAAGTACGGACGGAGCTTGTGGCGCGACCGCCGGCTGCGGTCGATCTCGACGACCAGGGTCGGCGGCGGCAGGCCCGCACGCACATCGAGGCAGCCCTCGACCTGCCCGACCGCCCGCGCTGCAGTGGGGTCGAGGTAGAAGCTGGCGTCGGCCTCGAACGCCCCGTCGTCGCTCAACAGTCGGAGCGCGCCGGTGTACCGCCACGAAGCCACGTGACCGCCTTCTGCAAGCACGTCATGGAGGCGATAGAAGAAGCCGGTGACCTCTGCGGCCGGCTCTTCATGCGCGAACCGCGGCTCGGCGACGAACTCGGCGATACCGACGTGTTCGTCGTACCGACAGCGCGGCGCGTCGTCGTGGGCGGTCAGGCGGTCGAAGAGGTCGCGCGTCATGGCGATTTCGATTCAAAACGAGGGCGTCGAGGCCGCCGGCCGGCGCCGGCTCGCTGACCGGCCGGCGAACTGCGCCGGGTGCAACGGTCGGGGATGCCAATTCCTGCAACCTCCCTCCCTCAATCTGCCCCGGTCGGCTCTACGGTCGCCGCGAGGCTTCGACGATTCGCGCGGCGATGCGGCGAGCGAGACTCCGGCAATGCCGGGCCTGCTCCCGCGGGTCTCCGCGGGTGCAGAGCGGGGCGAGATCGGCGGCGGTCAGCCCCGGAAGGGCGGCGCTGGCCGGGGCCGGCCGGAAGCCCTCGGCTGCCGCCTCGTCCGGCGTCCACATGCTCACGCCGTCCTTCCGATCAGACGTCCACACTTCCCTGACGCCCATGCGGAAATACGGGGCCAGCTTGTAGCGAGACCGGCGGCTGCGGTCGATCTCGACGACCACGTCGGGCGGCGGCAGGCCCGTTCTCACGTCGAGGTACCCCTC
This sequence comes from Vicinamibacterales bacterium, assembly GCA_965207615.1. Lineage (GTDB taxonomy): Bacteria > Acidobacteriota > Vicinamibacteria > Vicinamibacterales > UBA8438 > JAJEEA01. Next base: position 6,795,702 of record CBDBMZ010000003.1, on the reverse strand, counting down.
GACTTCCCGGACGGCGCGTTCCGCCTCGGGGTCGAGATAGAAGCTGGCGTCGGCCTCGAAGGCGCCGTCGTCGCTCAGCAGGCGCAGGGCGCCGGCCGGTGCCCAGGAGACCTCGCGTCCTTCGTGGGCGAGCTCGTTCGCGATGAGTGCGAACAACTGGGTGATCTGCGAGGCCGGACCTTCATGGGCGAAGCCCGGCTCGGCCACGAACTCCGCGAGGCCCGTGAGCTCGTCGTACCGGCAGCGGGGCGCGTCGTCGTGGTCGGTCAGCCGGTCGAAGAGGTCGCGGGGCATGGCGACCTCGATACGTACCGGGGCGTCGGGGCCGCCGGCGGGCGCGGGCTCGGCCGGCGGGCAAACGGGTTCAGGGGCGACGGTCGGCGATGCCATGTGTCGAGCGTAGCACAACACCGCCGAATCCCCCCACCCGCCGGCGGATCGGCGGGAACCGCCACCGCATCTGAGCCGACACGGGTCGGCGGCCAAGTCGCATCCGGCCGTCAGCGAAGCGACGCTCGCGCCCATGAGGGCGCCGGTCACGCCGAGCGCCGCTACGGCGCCCGAACGTCCGGTGCGACCTGCAACACGAGCTGCGAGGGATGCAGGTCGTCGTGCAGCACCCGCTGGGTCGCCGTCCGCACTTCCGCGCTCTGCCCGAACGGGTCGCCGGTGTTCGGGTTCCGGTCGAAGTGCGGGAAGTTCGACGAGCTGATCTCCAGCCGGACGCGGTGCCCGGCCCGGAACACGGTGGCGGTGTAGCCGAGGTCGATGGTGTAGTCGTGGGCGGCGCCCGGGGTGAGCCACGACTCCAGGTAGTCGGAGTTGCGGTACCGCGCGCGGACGATGCCCTCCGACACGTTGTGGGCGTAGCCGTCGAGGTGCACGTCGACGAGCTTGGCCGTGAAGTCGGTGTCGCGGGCCGACGACGCCGCCCACAGACGCACCTCCACCGGGCCGATGACGGTCAGGTCCCCGGCCAGCGGCTCGCTGGTGTAGACCAGCACGTCCCCGCGCTGCTCCACCTCGCGCTGGTCGAAGGCGCCCGAGGCGAGGAGGCCGTTCTGGCAGCACATGTTGCCGCCGACGGTGGGCACGGGGTCGCGGGGGTCGTAGACGTACTCGTCGGCCGGGCCGCCAGGGCCATCGCCCGAGAGGACGCCGTCTCCGGCGGACGAGTTGGCACCGCCGCCGCTCTGCAGGTAGAAGCGCGTCTCCACCGCGTCGGGCAGCGGGAACTCGTCCGCGGTGATCCAGAAGCCGCCGCCGGCGGTGCCCTCGTCGGGCGGAGTCATGACGAAGAGCCGCACTGCCGGGTCGTCGGCGACACCGTTGTCGACGCCCTTCAGCCAGTAGTCGAACCAGCGCGCCCACGCCGCGTTCAGGTCGAGCACGTTGTCGGGGCCGAAGTCGATGTCGCCGGCGGTGGTGTCGCCGGGGCAGGCGTGGCAGAGCGCGCGCATGATCAGCTTCGTGCCGTTCCGCGCCGCGTCGGTGCCGCCTTCCTCGCGCACCCCCATGAAGTTGCGGATGGTGCCTTCCTGGAAGATGTCGTACCAGCCCCCGGTGATCAGGGCCGGCACCTCGACGAGCGGCCACTTCGTCTCGACGTCGAGGTGGGCCCAGTAGTCGTCGTAGCTCGGCCGCGCGAGCCACTCGTCGTAGTAGGCGGCGATGTTGCCGCTGCGCCGGAACCCGGCGAAATCGGCGAGGGGCAGTTGCCAGAGCCAGTCGTCGAGCAGCTTCTCCTGCCCCTCGGCGACGAACGCGCCGACCGCCTCGAGCGCCTGCGCCCTCGGCATGCCCCCCGCCTCGAGGCGCCGCTGCAGGGTGTCGGGGGCGAGGGTCTGCGCGGTCCAGCTCAGGGCGAACCACAGGTCGAACGCGCCGCCCTGGTACGTCCAGCCCTTGTGGTAGTCCGACGAGCTGTAGTGCGGGGCGATGGCCACGAGGTGCGGCGGCTGCTCGACCGCCGCCTGCCACTGCGTGAGCCCGACGTAGGAGCCGCCGATCATGCCCACCTTGCCGTTCGACCAAGGCTGCGCGGCCGCCCACTCCACCGCGTCGTAGCCGTCCGCCGCCTCCTGCCGCATGGCGTCGAACTCGCCCTCCGAGCGGTAGCGCCCCCGGGTGTCCTGGTTGAGCGTGGCGTAGCCCCGCTCGGCGAAGTAGCGCCCGGTGCCGGAATCGCAGTCGCTGCCGGGGCTGGGCGAGCGCCGGTTGTAGGGCGTCCGCTGCAGGATCACGGGGAACGGCCCGTCACCGGCGGGCAGGTACACCTCGGTCGCGAGCCTGACCCCGTCCCGCATCGGCGCCCACTCGACCGAGCAACGCACGCCATCGGCGTCGCCGTCCTGCCCCTGACCGGCCGCCCACGCCGCGCCGGGACCGGCCCACGCGAGGATCAGACCCGCCGCCGCGGCGAGAACCACGCGATAGAGCACGTATTGCTTCGACATCTTCGCCTCCCCGGAAGCCGTGATGAAGTCCTGCAGCATTCTACCCACCGGACGGCGCAATCCAGCACCGACCGCCTTCTTCCCCGCCGCCCACGCCTCACCAAAAAGCTGATGGCGTTGGTTCCATCGCCCGGCGCCGACCGCCTTCCTCCCCGCTGCCTGCGCCCGACTGCTCCCCCGCCGCGCCTCGCCCACGGGCGCCATTCAGCCCACGGCCGCCCTCGCCAGCGCGCTCCCGGTCGCGATGCGGTTCGCGCGACGGGCTGCCCCGGCCCGCCCGGGAAAACGGCCTGCGCGCACGTCCCCACGGACGTCGGGCCGGCGTCCGTATCGAGCGCCGGCGCCCGCGAAGGACCGCCACGCCGGCATGCGCCGCGGGGCGACCCGGCCCGGGCCGCGGCCCACGGGCAGAGCCACGCCGGCATACGCCGCGGAGGCAACCGGATACACTACGCGGGACCGTCAGCTTCCCGGAGGCCTCATTCCCGACCAACCCGAGCACGGCCCGCCGCCGGCGCCCCCGTGCGTCGACCGGCCGGTGTTCTCGCTCGCCCTGCTGTGCCTGCTCGGCGTCAGCGTCCCGATCCTCATGGCGCCGGAGGCGGCCGGCGCCCTCGTGTCCGCCGTGTACCAGTGGATGGCCCGGGAGCTGGGCCTGATCTACCAGTGGGCGACCCTGTTCACCCTGGCGTTCCTCGCCTGGCTCGCCCTCGGCCGCCACGGGACGCGCGTCCTCGGCCGCACGCCCGAGCCGGAGTACGGCAACGCGAGCTGGATGGCGATGCTGTTCTGCGCCGGCATCGGCGGCGGGCTGATGTACTGGAGCACCATCGAGTGGGCGTTCTACGTCGACCAGCCGCCGTTCGGGGTCGAGCCCGGCAGCCTGGCCGCGCGCGAGTGGGCGGCGACCTACGGCATCTTCCACTGGGGCCCCTCGGCGTGGGGCCTGTATGCGCTGCCGACCGTCGCCATCGCCTGGCCCTACTACCGCTACGACCTGCCGTGCCTGCGTTTCTCCGGCGCCCTGGTGGGCCTCTACGGCCGCGACTTCCCTGACCGGCCCGCCGGGCGCGCCGTCGACTTCCTGTTCATCATCGCCATCATCGGCGGCACCGGTACCTCGCTCGGCCTGACCACGCCGATGCTCGGGGCGGTGGCGTCGCGGCTCTTCGACGTCGATCAGTCCCTCGGCCTGACCTGGGTCATCACCGGGGCCTGCGTCGCCCTGTTCGGGGCCAGCTCGTACCTGGGCATCGACCGCGGCATCAAGCGCCTCTCCAACGCCAACCTCGTCGTCGGCGCCGTCTTCCTCGCCTGGGTCCTCGCGGTCGGCCCGGCCCGGTTCGCCCTCGAGCTCGGCACGTCGTCGATCGGCCTCGTGCTGCAGGAGTTCTTCCGCATGAACACCTGGACCGAGCCGCTCGCCGACACCGGCTTCGTCGAGGACTGGACGATCTTCTACTGGGCGTGGTGGATCGCCTACGGCCCGTTCATGGGGCTGTTCGTGACCCGCATCTCGCGCGGACGCACCCTCCGCGCACTCATTCTGGGCATGGCCGGCTTCGGCACCCTGGGCTGCGCCGCGTTCTACATCGTGTGGGGCAACACGGTCCTGTGGCTCGACCTGCACGGGGGCCTCGGGCTGCTCGAGCTCGTCCGCGCCGGCGAGGCGGCCACCGCCATCGCCACCGCCCTCGGGGGGCTGGCCGGGCAGCCGTGGCCGCTCCTGCTGTTCCTGGTCCTCGGGTTCGTCTTCATGGCCACCACCTACGACTCGGCCTCCTACGCGATCGCGGGGGCGGCGACCCGCGGCCTGCGGCCCGGCACCCATCCGCACCGCGCCCACCGCCTTTTCTGGGCGGCGGCCCTCGCCTTCCTGCCGGTGGCCCTCGTCGTCATCGGCAGCCTCGAGGCGGTGCGGTCGGCGGTGCTCGTGGCGTCGCTGCCGATCCTCGTCGTCGGCGTCCTGACGGTAGTGTCGCTGTTGCGGTCCCTGCAGGAGAAGGACACGGCATGACCGGTACCGCCGCCGGGGTGCGGTCTCGGTCCCGTGGTGCCGCGGCCCTGGCAGAGGCAGGACTTGGCGTGACCGACGCCACCGCCGGCACTGCGGCCTCGGTCGGCGGTGTCCTTGCGGGTCGGCGACCGTCAGACGCAGATCTGCGTGTCCGTTTCCGGAATCTGCTTCGAATCCGGGGGACATGTGCGCTGAATCGGGTCCTGTCGGGTCCGCGATTCGTGAGCCGGAGCAGGGTGGAGACGCCATGACCAACGGCGCCGCGAGCCCCCGACGGCTCGGCATCGGGTTCATCGGCAGCGGGTTCATCACCCGCTTCCACATCCGGTCGATGGTGGGGGTGCGGGACGCCGACATCCGCGGGTGCTGGAGCCCGAACCGCGAGCATGCCGAGGAGGCGGCGGCGCTGGCCCGCGGGCTCGACGTGGGCGACGCCCGCGCGTTCGGCTCGATAGAGGCGATGGCCGCCGACCCGGCCGTCGATGCGGTCTGGCTGTGCGGGCCGAACCACAGGCGCATCGAGAACCTGGAAGCCGTCGTGGCGGCGGTGCGCGCCGGAGCCGGCCTGCGCGGGGTGGCGTGCGAGAAGCCCCTCGCCCGGACCGTCGCCGAGGCGAAGCGAATGCGGGCGCTCGTGGCCGAGGCCGACCTCCCCCACGGCTACCTCGAGAACCAGGTCTTCGCACCGGCCGTCGCCCGCGGTCGAGAGCTGCTGTGGCGGCGGGGCGCGGCGCTGACCGGCCGCCCCTATCTCGCCCGCGCCGCCGAGGAGCACAGCGGCCCCCACCGGCCGTGGTTCTGGCGCGGCGACCTGCAGGGCGGCGGGGTGCTGAACGACATGGCCTGCCACTCGGTCGAGGTGGTGCGGCACCTGCTGACCGCGCCCGGCGCGCCGCGCGCGTCGATCCGGCCGCGGCGGGTGACGGGGCGCATCGCCTCGCTGAAGTGGACCCGGCCCGAGTACTCGGCCCGGCTGCGCGAGGCCATGGGGGCCGAGGTCGACTACCGGGCGCGACCGGCCGAGGACTTCGCCAGCGTGACCATCGAGTACCAGGCCGAGGACGGCGCGCCGCTCGTCGGCGAGGCCACCACGTCGTGGGGCTTCGTCGGGGCGGGGCTGCGGCTCAGCCTGGAGCTGCTCGGCCCCGAGTACTCCCTGTCGGCCAACTCCCTCGACAGCGGCGTGAAGCTCTTCTTCAGCCGCGCGGTGCAGGGCGAGGCGGGCGAGGACCTCGTCGAGAAGCAGAACGCCGAGGTCGGTTCCATGCCGGTGGTCGTCGACGAGGTGTCGGAGTACGGCTACACTGCCGAGAACCGCCACATGGTCCGGGCGTTCCTGCGCGGCGAGGCGCCGCAGGTGACGTTCGACGACGGCGTCGAGGTGGTCGAGCTGCTCATGACCGCGTACATGAGCGCCGAGCAGGGCCGCACCCTGCCTTTCCGCCCGGCCGGGCTCGATGCCTTCGTCCCCGCGGTCGCGCGGGGCACCTGGCAGGGGGGAATCGACGATGCGGATGAGCGCTGAGAGCCTGCGTCAGGCGGGAAGATAGAGCCTGCCGACTCTTGGGTCGATGCATGGACTCTCTCCCGCAAGCCATCGACGCCGCGGGGGGCAGCGCCAGGGTCGTCGAGCATCCACGCAACGTCCTTGCGCCGGGGTCGGGCGTGGATTCCCCAGGGCCCACGACGTCGAGCCTCCGCGGCCACGTGACGGGCCGCCGTCTCGACACGGACCCTTCCGGCCCCGGACTGGACCGTGCTTGTCGTCCGGTTGGTGGTGGATTCGGCCTTTGGTCATGCCCCACCGGACGGTCGTGGACGCCATGAGAACCTCGACGACCTTCGATATCGCCGGCGAGACCGCACGGCGCCGCGACGAGACCGACCAATGGGCGCCTGCCACGCTCCTGCCGGCGGAAGCCTTCAGCGACGAGCCCGCTGGCGAGACCGTGTTCCGCCGGCTGTGCGCCCCCGAGACTCCGCGCGGCCGACACGCCTGGGCGGTGCACCGCCGCATCATGAGCAGCTGCGCCGGATGGGAGAAGCGCCCGACCGCGGGCGAGTTCTACGACGCCGTCCGCGCGAGCCGGCCGACCGACCGGCAGAAGGTGATCGTGCGGATGTGGGGGGCTGAAGCGACCCTGGAGGACCTCGTCGAAGCGTGGGCGCAACAGGCCTACACGTTCCGTCAGCTCGTCCGCGCGCTGCACCGGGCCGATTTCAGCCGCGGATCGCGAATCCGGATCATCAACCGATGGGCACGGAAGTTCTGACCGTGTCCACGAGCGCCCGCCGGCTGTGGGAGCTCGTGCACCGCCCCATCGCCCGCGCCCTCGCAGAGCTCGACGGCGGTCCCCACGAGTTCCGGCTCGGCGGCGGGACGGCCCTCGCAGCGCGGTGGCGGCACCGTGACAGCTTCGACGTCGACCTCGTCGTCGACCGCGACGTGCAGTTGAGCGAGCTCGCCAACCCCTCCAACCCGTTCGACCTCGCGATGCGCGCGCTCGGCGGAACGCCCGAGTACTCTCGCAGGCAGTGCACGGTGACCTTCCCCTCCGGACAGGTCGACCTCCTGCAGGTGGACCCGGTGCCGCCCGGCGCCGAGCACATCGCCGTCGTCAACGGAACGCCTTCGCTCGTCCTCGACACTGCACAGATTCTCCACGGCAAGCTGGAGCGGGCCGACAGGATCGCGGTGCGAGACGTCTTCGACCTCATCAAGGCGGCAGACCTCGACCCCGTCTCGCTGGCCACCGCCGTGAACTGCCGCAGCCGGCACGACACCGAGATCATCGCCGTGACGTTCGAGGAGGCCGACGCGGCCCTCGAGCGCGACGCCCGTGAGCGGCTCGTCGGCGCCGGTGAGATCCGCGAGCCCGAGACGCTCGGCGCACAAGCCGCAACCGTCATCCGCCGAGCCGTGTACCGACGCGTGACCGTTCGAACTGAAGGGCCGGTGGGCATCATCGAGACCAGAACCGACGGCGGGACGGCCCGGCGGATAGAGATGAGGCACGCCGAGATCGAGCGGACGATGGCCGAAACCGGGCTCTCCCGCTACCTCGGCGCCAACGCCTTCGGGGCCCATCGAATCCGTCGCGCACTCGAGCGGGCCTGCGCCCACGGAGAGGGCGACCGGGTCGTATGGCAGACACCTTGACCTCGACAGGCGCCTGTGCGATGTTTGCGCCTGGAAAAGCGTGAATCGAGGAGACCGCGACGGCGCGGTCCCGAGTCGAGGAGGCCGCGCCGCGGTCCTGCAAGGAGGTTCAGATGAGGAATACACGGCTCCGTTCATTCGCCGTTCCCGTCCTGGCGTTCGTCGTCCCGGTGCTGGCCGCCGCCACCGCCGCCGGACAGGCCCCGAAGACCCCGTGGGGCGATCCCGACATCCAGGGCATCTGGTCGTCGTCCGGGGCCACGCCCTTCGAGCGGCCCGACGATTTCCAGGGGCGCGAGACGCTGACCGAGGAAGAGGTCGCGGAGATTCGCGGCGCGACCGAGGCCCGCAACCAGGCGCTGCTCGACGCCGCGGCCCAGCGCACCCAGGCCGGGGGCAACGTCGGCGCCTACAACAACTTCTGGATGGAGCGGGGGGCGCGGTCGAACCGGACGTCGATGATCGTCGACCCGCCGAACGGCCGCTTCCCGCCCCTGACCGAGGCGGGCGAGATGGCCCGCAACAGCCGCCCCCGCGGAGACGACCACTGGGGTGACCGCCACATCTGGGAGCGCTGCGTGACGCGGGGCGGCATGCCCAACGCGATGTTCCCGCGGTCGTACAACAACAACATGCAGGTGTTCCAGTCGCCCGGCTGGGTCGTGATGCTCCTCGAGCAGGTCCACGAGCTGCGCGCGGTGCCGCTCGACGACCGCCCGTTCCCGCCGCCGCACGTCGGCCAGTGGAACGGCCTTTCGCGCGGGCGCTTCGAGGGCGACACGCTGGTGGTCGAGACGAGGAACCTCGACTCCCGGGTGAGCGCACTCCAGCCGTGGTCGTCGTGGAGCTCGCACGACGACGAAGGCTCGGGCGAGGGCCTCACCCTCGTCGAGCGCTTCACCCGCACCGGACCCGACAGCCTCGAGTACGAGGTGGAGGTCACCGACACGCAGATGTACACGCGGCCGTGGACCGTCGCGTATCCGTTCTCGCGGATGACCGACGGCGTGATGTACGAGTACGCCTGCCACGAGGGCAACATCGGCATGGACGGCATCCTCTCGGGTGGCCGCGCCGAGGACGCCGCGGAGGCTGCCGCCGCCGCCAAGTAGTCGCGTGACGGGGGAGTCTGCGCCGTTGCCCGGCGCGGACTCCCTCCTCGTTCCGCATCACAGGGGTGTGCTGCGCCCCCGCTCCCGGTAGCTCTCCAGCAGCGCCTCCAGCCGCTCGACCACTTCCGGGAACCCGTCGTACACGTTCCGCCTCTCCCCCACGTCCGATTCCAGGTCGTAGAGCTGGATGGGCGGCATGTTGCGCCGCCGCACCTCCTCGGCGCTCAGGTTCGCGTAGCCGCCCGAGCTGCCGGTCAGCTCCAGCTTCCAGCGCCCCTGGCGGATCGAGAACGAGCCGTCGCCGGCCTGGTGGACGGTCGCCTCGCGGATGGGCGCGGCCAGCCGCTCGCCGACGAGGGCGGGCAGGATGTCGTAGCTGTCCTCGCCAGCGTCGGGGGGCAGCTCGACGCCGAGGATGCCGGCGCAGGTCGCGAGCAGGTCGGTCAGGCAGACCGTCTCGTGCGAGCTCGACCCCGCCCGGACGCGCCTCGGCCAGCGGGCGAGGCACGGGATGCGGTGGCCGCCCTCCCAGATGTCCGACTTGTAGCCGCGGTAGATGTAGCTCGGGTAGTGTCCCTGCTCGTTCATCTCCTCGACGCCGATGTAGGGGGCGCACCCGTTGTCGGCGGCGAAGATGACCAGCGTGTCCTCGGCGAAGCCGCGGCGGTCGAGGGCGTCGAGCACGGCGCCCACCGATTCGTCGACCTGGATGCAGAAGTCGCCGTAGGGCCCCAGCGGGCTCCGGCCCGCGTACTCGGGAGACGGCACGATGGGGATGTGCGGGGCGGTCAGCGACATGCACAGGAAGAAGGGATCGCCGTCGGGCCGGCCCTCGATGTAGCCGACGCTGCGGCGGGTGATCTCGGGCAGGACGTCCTCGGCCACGAAGTCGGCGTGCGACGGCCCCGTGTTGTCGGCGTAGCGCGCCGGCCGGAAGTCGCGGGTGACGAACAGCAGGTCCTGCGTGGTCGTGCACTCGCCGACGAACCGGTCGTCCTCGATATAGATGTAGGGGTGCATGTCGAGCGACGCGGAGATGCCGTGGAAGTGGTCGAACCCCACCGCGAGGGGGCCGTTGCGGATGGTCCCCGACCAGTCGACGTCGGCGGTGTAGGCGCGCCGGTCGGCCTCGGCGTGGGGCAGCCGCGTGCCCCGGCCGTCCCGGGTCGGCATGTCCATGCCGAGGTGCCACTTGCCGATGCACGCGGTGTGGTAGCCGTGCGCCTTCAGCAGCGAGGGGACGGTCGTCCGCTCGGGCTCGATGAGGTGCCGGCTGTAGCCCCAGAGCACTCCCCGCGTGACCCGCGTGCGCCAGCAGTAACGCCCGGTGAGGATGCCGTAGCGGGTGGGCGTGCACAGGGCCGACGGCGAGTGGGCGTCGGCGAAGAACATCCCCTCGCGCCCGATGCGGTCGATGTGCGGAGTGGGGATGCGCGATTCGCGGTTGAGGTACGACAGGTCGCCGTAACCCATGTCGTCAGCAAGCACGAACACGATGTTGGGCCGGTCGTCGCGGGCCGGCGCGCCCTCGAGCGCACGGGGCAGCGCGGCCGTCGCCGTAGCCGCTCCCACAGTCTTGAGGAATTCGCGTCGCTTCATGGTGATGCCTCCGTTCCGGCCGCAGTATACCGGCCGGCGACAACGGCAATGGTGGTGGCGGCTCCTCCCGGCGCATTGCGGCTGATCGGACGCAAGGCCCGCGAGAACGGTAAGGACGGTGTCGACCCGGTTCGTGGGCCACCCTCGGCCCCGACGTCGTTCGGACTCCCCTGACTCGGACCACGAGCGGGCGCTCGACCCTGTCGCGGAGCGGCGACCGCGAGCGGGTCGAGCATAGTAGTATTGGCGGATCGAGAGGACAGGCAGCATGCGAGATCTACGAGCTTTCGGGCGGATGCTGGCCGTTGTCGCGATGGCCGGCCTCGGCGTCGCCGGCGCCGGTCCGGCCGCAGCCGGGCAGGAAGCCGTCGGCCAGGAGACCGCCCTCGCCGAGGCGGTGCGGCGCGGCGACGGGGAGGCGGTCGCGTACCTGCTGGAGCAGGGCGTGGACGTCGACGGCGCGGGCGACGACGGCGCCACCGCCCTCCACTGGGCCGCGTACCTGAACGACGCGGAGACGACTGCGGCCCTCATCCGCGCCGGAGCGCGGGCGGACGCCCCGAACAGCTACCGCGTGACGCCGCTCGCCCTCGCCGCCAGGAACGGCAACGCCGCCATCATCGGGCAGCTCCTGGCCGCCGGGGTCGACCCGAACGACCCGCGGCAGGCCGTGAACACCGGCGAGACCCCCCTGATGCACGCGGCGCGCGCGGGGCAAGTCGCGGCGGTGCGGGCCCTCGTCGAGGCCGGGGCGCATGTCGACGCGCAGGAGGGCTGGAACGGGCAATCGGCCCTGATGTGGGCGACGGCCGAGGGCCACGTCCCCGTCGTCGACGCCCTCATCGCGGCCGGCGCCGACATCCGCGCCCGTTCGAACAGCGGCGCCACGCCCCTGCTGTTCGCCACGCGCAAGGGCAGCGTCGGCGCCGTGCGCGCGCTGCTCGCGGCCGGCGCCGACGTCAACGAGGCGCGCCCCGACGGGGCCGCCCCCCTCCTCGTCGCCGTCGTCAACGGGCACGAGGACCTCGTCGACCTGCTGCTCGCGGCGGGCGCCGACCCGAACGCCGAGGGCGGCTCGACCCGCTTGACGGTACAGGGCATGCGGGCCGTGGCGATGCCGCTCGCGATCCGCAAGCTCGGCTACAGCGAGCGCGAGTCGGAGGGCATCGTCCGGGGCAACATCTTCGGCCGGCCGCTGCAGGCGGCGGTGCACGTCGCGAACTGGCACATCAGCGACCAGTTCATCTCGGTGAACATCGACCGGCTGCGGGTCATCCGCGCCCTGCTCGAACACGGCGCCGACGTCAACGGGCGCAACTCGATGGAGGAGCCGCGCTGGTCGGGCGCGCGCTACCGCCGGCACATGACGGGGGCCACCGCGTTCATGCTCGCGGCCAAGTCCGCCGACGTCGAGGTGCTGCGGCTGCTGCTCGAGCACGGCGCCGACCCCACCATCGACACCGAGGACGGCATCACCCCGCTGATGGCGGCGGCGGGCATCTCGTGGGCGTCGAACCAGGACCGCGCGAGCGAGGCGCAGGTGCTCGAGGCGGTCCGCATGCTCGTCGAGGAGTTGGGCCTCGACGTCAACGCGGTCAACGACGTCGGCGAGACCCCCATGCACGCGGCCGCGTACCGCGGCGCCAATAGCGTCGTGCAGTACCTGTTCGACCGGGGCGCGAAGCTCGACGTCGTGGCCCTCGACGGACGGACCCCCCTGCGGGTCGCCGACGGCGTCGAGTACGGCAACTCGTTCGCCGCGCACCCGCACACGGCGGTACTGCTGCGCGAGCTCGGCGCCAGCGAGATCTCGTGTCCGGCGCCCTGCGCGGCGGCCATCCCGGAGGAGGCGCTGAACCGATGACGGACGCTACCTCGTCACGCCTGGTCAGCCACATGGACCTCGCCGCCCGCCGGCGCCCGGCAGCCGGTCCGGACGTTACCGACGGCTGGCGTTCTCGCCGGCCGCGGTGCGCCGCGCTGTCCGTGCCCCGGCTGCTGGCCGCCGTCCTCGTCCTCGCCGCCTGCCTCGCGCCGGCCGGCGCGACAGCCGCGGGACCGGGAGCCGAGCCCCAGCCGGCCGCCGCGGCCGCGACGGGACAGAGCGCCGAGCCCCAGCCGGCCAACGCCGCGCGCGAGGCCGCCAACGGACCGGCTCCCCGCGCCGTCCTCCAGCGCTACTGCTTCGCGTGCCACAACGAGCGCACGCTGACGGCGGGACTGGCCCTCGACGTCCTCGACATGACCCGCCCCGGCGATCACGCCGAGGTCTGGGAGTCCGTGATCAACAAGCTGCGGACCGGGGCGATGCCGCCGGCGGGACGCCCCCGGCCCGACCGGGCCACCTACCGCGAGGTGGTGGCGTGGCTCGAGACCGAGCTCGACCGCGCCGCGCTCGCGAACCCCGATCCCGGCCGGCCCACGCTGCACCGCCTGAACCGGACCGAGTACCGCAACGCGATCCGCGACCTGCTGGCGGTGGACATCGACACCGCCCTGCTGCCCGCCGACAACGCCGCCTACGGCTTCGACAACAACGCCGACGCCCTCACCCTGTCGTCGGCCCTCACCGAGCGGTACCTGGGCGCGGCCGCCCGCATCGCCCAGATGGCCCTCGGCCGCCCGCGGGGCACGCCCGCCCCCGAAACGATCCTGGTGCCGACCGACCGCGACCAGGGCGTCCGCATCAGCGACGACCTGCCGTTCGGCTCGCGCGGCGGCGCCGCGTTCCGCTACTACTTCCCCGCCGACGGCGAGTACCACTTCCAGTTGCGGCCGAAGGAGAGCGGCGTCGCCGGCGGGTTCGAGGGCGTCACGGCCGAGCCCCACGAACTGCACGTGAGCATCGACGGCACGCGGGTGTGGACGGGCATCGTGCAACGGCCCGAGGGGGCGCGCGGCAACGAGCGGATCCGGCTGATCCTCGAGCGCATGCGGTTCGAGGCGCCGGTGACGGCCGGCTCGCACCTCGTGCAGGTGTACTTCACGGCCAAGACCTCGGCCTACGTCGAGGACCTGTTCGACCCCGACCTGCGGCGCGATCCGTACCGGGCCGCGAACGGCGAGCCGGTGGTGTCGAGCGTGTCGATCACCGGGCCGATGCCCGAGACCGCGTCGCCCGGCGACTCGCCCAGCCGCCGGAAGCTGCTCGTCTGCGCGCCCGACGCCGGCGCGACGGCCGACGAGGGCGCGGCCTGCGCCCACGAGATCGTCTCCACCCTGGCCCGCCGCGCCTACCGGCGCCCGGTGACCGAGACCGACCTCGAGATCCCGCTGGGGCTGTACCGCGAGGGCGCCGCCCGGGGCGGCTTCGAGGCGGGCGTCGAGCTCGCCGTGCGCGGCATCCTCGTCAGCCCGAGCTTCCTGTTCCGCTTCGAGGACCAGCCCGCGTCGGTAGAGCCGGGGACGCCGTACCCCATCTCGAACCTCGAGCTGGCTTCGCGCCTCTCGTTCTTCCTCTGGAGCAGCATCCCCGACGACGAGCTGCTGGAGCTGGCCGCGGCCGAGAGGCTGCACGACCCCGACGTGCTCCGCGAGCAGGTGCGGCGCATGCTGGAGGACCCGCGGTCCCAGGCACTGGTCGACAACTTCGCCGGCCAGTGGCTGCACATCCGCAACGTCTCCGGGTTCCAGCCCAGCCCCGAGCTGCTGTTCCACTTCGACGACAACCTGCGCCACGCGTTCGAGCAGGAGACCAAGCTGTTCTTCGAGAGCATCGTCCGCGAGGACCGCAGCGTGCTCGACCTGCTCGACGCCGACTACACGTTCCTGAACGAGCGCCTCGCCCGCCACTACGGCATGCCCGGCGTGTACGGCGAGCGCTTCCGGCGCGTCACGCTGCCCGCCGACAGCCCGCGCCGCGGGCTCCTCGGGCAGGGCTCCATCCTCACCGGCACCTCCCGGGCCAACCGCACCTCGCCGGTCATCCGCGGCAAGTGGATCATGGAGAACATCCTGGGCACGCCGCCGCCCCCGCCGCCGCCCGACGTGCCCGATCTCGTCGAGGAGCGCGATCCCCGCAAGGTGCTCCCGATGCGCGAGCAGATGGCCGTCCACCGCGCCAACCCCGTGTGCGCCGCCTGCCACGCCCAGATGGACCAGCTCGGCTTCGCCCTCGAGAACTTCGACGCCATCGGCGAGTGGCGCGACATCTACGCCTCGGGCCTCCCCATCGACGCCTCGGCGGAGTTCCCCGACGGCACCACCTTCGACGGCCCCGGCGAGCTGCGCGCCCTGCTGCTGAGCCACGCCGACGACTTCCTGACCACGGCCATCGACCGCCTCCTGACTTACGCCCTCGGCCGCGGCCTCGAGGCCACCGACATGCCCACCGTCCGCCGCATCAAGCGCGATGCCGACGACGACGGTCACCGGTTCGCCGCCCTCGTGCAGGGCGTCGTCGCGAGCGCCCCGTTCCAGATGCGCATGGCGCAGGAACCGACGAACTGACTCGGCCTCCGAATCGACTCGATAGGGGGTGTCGACCCGGCTACGTCTGATCCGCCGACTGACGATCCCCCATCCGCCGAGGCCCTGCGCGACAAGCAGCGGCACCGCTGACAGACACGCCGTTTTCCTCTATAATCCAGCCCTTGGTGAACTCCGTTCGCGGGTACGGTGCGCTCGGAAACAGGTTCACGCGCCGGGGGCGTAGACCGGCGTCGAGGCCGGGACGCGGCCAGACGGATCGACTTCGGACGACAGGAGCTGCACGATGGTGATCACGAAGCTGGCATTACCGAGACGGACGTTCCTGCGCGGCATGGGGGCCACCCTGGCGCTGCCGCTCCTCGACGCGATGGTGCCGGCCCTGTCGGCGCGGGCGCCGGGCACGCCGCGGTTCGCGGCGGTCTACGTTGGCAACGGCATGAACATGTGGGACTGGACCCCGCCCACCGAGGGCAAGGGGTTCGAGCTCTCCCCCATCCTGCAGCCGATGGAGCGGTTCCGCCGGCACACGCTCGTGCTGAGCGGCCTAGACAACTACCCGGCGACCGACCAGGGCGACACCGGCGGCCAGCATCCGCGCGCGGCCCCCGCGTTCATGAGCTCGGTGCACCCCAAGCAGACCGAGGGCGCGGACGTCGAGGCGGGGACGACCGTCGACCAGATGATCGCCGAGCTGATCTGCCGCGACTCGAAGCTGCCGTCGCTCGAGGTCTCGGTCGACCGCAACGACGTCGTCGGCGCCTGCGACCACGGCTACGCGTGTGCGTACATGAACTCGCTGTCGTGGAAGACGCCGACCCAGCCGCTGCCGGCCGAGACGAACCCCCGGTTCGTGTTCGAGCGGCTCTTCGGCACCGGCGACACCGCCGAGGAGCGCCAGCTCCGAGTCGAGGAGGACCGCAGCATCCTCGACGGGCTTACCCGCGAGATCGCGGCCCTGTCGAGCCGGCTCGGGGGCCACGACCGCACCAAGCTCGGCGAGTACCTCGACTCGATCCGCGATGTCGAGCAGCGCATCGCCCGGGCCGAGTCGACCAACAGCGACTTCGCGGTGCCCGAGCGGCCGGTCGGCGTGCCGGAGACGTTCCGCGAGTACGCCGAGTTGATGTTCGACCTGCAGGTGCTCGCGTTCCAGGCCGACATCACCCGCGTCACGTCCTTCATGATGGCCCGCGAGAACATCAACCGGTCGTACAACGAGATCGGGCTGCCCGAGGCGCATCACTCGATGTCGCACCACGGCAACAACCCCGAGAAGATGAAGGACTTCACGAAGCTGAACACCTACCACGTCGACACCCTGGCGTACTATCTGGACCGGCTGCAGTCGATCCCCGACGGCGACGGGACGCTGCTCGACGGCACCGTGGTCCTCTTCGGCAGCGGCATGAGCGACGGCAACATCCACAACAACTACGACGTGCCGGTGGTGGTGGTCGGCGGGCCCGAGCGCGGGCTGAAGGGCGACCGCCACCTCGTCTACCCGAAGGGCACGCCGCTCGCGAACCTGTCGCTGAGCCTGATGGCCAAGTTCGGCGTGCGCGAGGAGGCGTTCGGCGACAGCACCGGGCGGCTTCCGCTGCTGTCCGGCGTGTAGGAGTCTGCGCCGTGGAACGGTGCAGACTCCTGGCAGGGTTGGTTGGGCGGCGAGCCGAGCCGTAGGCGACGCTCTCCGGGCTGGGCCGGCGGGGGCCGGACCGGCCGGCCTCGCACCTCTGTTTCATCCGCGCCCAACTCCGGCTGTTCCCCCGTTGGACCGCTTGACATGTCAGCGACATGAAATCATCATGTCGACATGTCGAAGATGCTACAGATCCGCAATGTGCCAGACGACCTGCACCGTCGCCTGAAGGCGCGCGCGGCGCGCGCCGGCGTGTCGATGTCGGACTACGTGCTCCGCGAAATCCGCCAGTCGTTGACGCGGCCGACACGCGAGGAGATCTTCGCACGCATGGCCGAGCTGCCGCCGATCGAACTCGAGCCGCCGGCTGCGGAGATTCTGCGTGACGAACGGCAACGCCACTGACGACGGCACCGCCCTGGTGCTGGATGCATCTGTGGTGGTCGAGCTCGTGCTCGTCACGCCGGTAGCAGCGGAGATTCGCCGGCGCCTCGCAAGTCCCGCGATTTCGCTGCACAGCCCAGAGCTGGTCGATCTGGAAGTGCTCAACGTGATTCGACGCTACGTGCAGGCGAACCGGATGGCGCCCGATCGGGCGACGGCGGCGGTGCGGAGCTTGAACGAGTTGAATCTCCATCGACATCGCCACGGCCCGATGCTGAGGCGGATTTGGGACCGGCGCTCGAACCTGACCGCGTACGATGCCGCCTACGTCGCGCTCGCCGAGATTCTCGACGGTCCCCTGCTGACCACGGACCGTCGATTGGCGCGTGCGCCGAACCTCCGGATTCCCGTCGAGGTGTACGCCGGCGACGACACCCCCTGACGGGTCCTGGCCGCCATCGTCGCCTTCGGCTCCGCTCGGCGCCCGACCAACCCTCCAGGGAGTCTGCGCCTCCTCCGGAGGCGGCGCCGTTCCACGGCGTAGACTCCTACGTCTTCATCCGGCGGTTCTCAGGATCGAACAGGGCGAGACCCGCGGCCACCGTTACCGGGTAGGTCTCGTTCATGTACAGCACCCGCAACCGGGTGCCGGGCGCCGCCTCCTCGAGCGGCAGGTAGGCGAGCAGGAGGTACTTGCCGACCGACGGCCCCATGCCGGCCGAGGTGACGCGCGATTCGCGACCGCGGGCGTCGACGATGCGGGCGCCGTCGGGGGTCAGGATCGGCTCGTTGCCCCCGGTGGGAAAACGGGCCACCCCCGCCGCGCCGGCGTGGCGGTCCATGGTCAGGGTGCACAGCTTCGCGGCCGGCCCCGCCTCGCGTGCCTGCAAGTAGGCGGCCCGGCCGATGAAGTCCGCGTCCTTCACCCGCGCCTGCCCCAGGCCCGCCTCGACCGGCGAGTGCTCCGAGCCGAGGTCGGCGCCCATCAGCGCGTAGCCCTTCTCGAGCCGGCCCGTCGTGCCGTAGACCCCCAAGCCCACCGGCCGGACGTCGAGGTCGCGGCCGGCCTCCATGATCGCGTCCCACAGGCGCGTCCCCTGCGGCATGGGCGCGTAGATCTCCCAGCCGTTCTCGCCCACGTACGAGATGCGCAGCATCGTCGCCGGCACGCCGTCGATGATCGCCTCCTGCAGCGTGCCGTACGGGAAGGCGGCCTGGGAGAGGGGCGTGTCGGTGAGGGTGGAAAGCAACGCCGGGGCGTCGGGACCCCATACCCCTAGCGTGCAGAGCGCGGACGACACGTTCTCGAGCTGCACGGAGCCGTCGGCGGGCAGATGGCGGCGGAACCAGACCTCGTCGCGCGCCCCGTCGAGGACGCCGGTCACGATGCGGAACCGGTCGGCGACGAGCCGCTGGATGGTGAGGTCGGCGCGGACGCCGCCTTCCGGCGTGAGCAGCGGCGTGTAGATGCAGCGGCCGACGGGCCGGTCGCAGCGGTTGACGGTCAGCCGCTCCAGGTAGGGCACGACGCCGGGTCCGGAGACGTCGAAGACCTGGAACGCGCTCAGGTCGACGACGCCCATCTTCTCGCGCAGGTGGAGATGCTCGGCGTCGATGATGGGCGACCACCAGCGGCGGTCCCACTCGTGGGGGCGGTCCACGACCCCGTAGCGCTCGACCAGGTCCGCGTTCGACGCGTACCACTGCGGCCGTTCCCAGCCGCGCGCCTCGAAGAACTCGGCGCCCAGAGCGGCGGTCCGGTCGTGGAACGGCGCCCGGCTCATGCCGCGCCCCGACGCCCACTGCTCGCGCGGGTGGACGATGCCGTAGGTCTTGTTGAAGTGCTCGCGGCACCGCCGGCGGATGTGCCGCACGGTCCGCTCATGCGGATAGAAACGGGTGACGTCGGACCCGTGCGGGTCGCAGAGGCGCGGGTAGCCGTGGGTGATCCACTCGGCGACGAGCCGGGCCGTGCCCGGGCCCTCCTTGACCCAGACCGCCGCCGCCGACCACAGCTTCTCGACCTCGGCGGTCTCGCCCAGCACCTGCTGCGCGTCGGGGGTCAGCGACAGCAGGCCGTTCACCGAGTACCGCATCTCGGACCCGGCCAGCAGCTCGCCCATGATCTCGCGGGCCTGCTCGAGCTGGGGCGCGAAGTCGCCGGCGGTGAACGGCAGCTCGGTGGGCGAACGCTCGGCCGTCGCCAGCGACGGAATGTCGTCGGGATGCACGAGGATGGGGCGATGGGCATAGGAACCGACCTCCATCGCGTCGTGGCTCTGCCGCTCGTACATGAACGTGTCCATGTCGCGCACGATGGGATAGGCGATCTCGTTGCCGGTTCGGTGCAGGAGGTCGATGGGACCGAGGTCCGCCATCTGGTGCACGGCCGGCGTGAGGGGAATGGTGGCGCCGGCCATGGCCGCGACGCGTGGGCTCCAGACCCCGCAGGCGATGACCACCTGCTCGACCGCGATCGTGCCGCGATCAGTCGCCACCGCGCGCATGCGCGGGCGGCCGTAGCGCGGGCGGGTCACCTCGAGCCCGACGACCTCGGTGTCGGCCAGCACCGTGAGCGCGCCCTTCGCCTGCGCCCGCTCGCGCATGATCGTGCCCGCCCTCACCGAGTCGACCACCGACACGCTCGGCGTGTGGAAGCCGCCCCGGATGACGTCGCGGTTCACGAAGGGCGCCTTCGCAACCACCTCGTCCGGCGACAGGAGCTGGGCCTCGATGCCCCAGACCCGCGCCGAGGTCATGCGCCGGCGCAGCTCCTCCATGCGGGCATCGGTGCGCGCCACCTCGATGCCGCCGCACGTGGTGTTGACGCCGAGCGCCGCGTACTGCCGCTGGCTGTCCAGGGTCAGCATTGCGATCTCGCGGTTGTGGTCGGTCGGGAAGATGAAGTTCGACGCGTGGCCGGTGGAGCCCCCCGGATTGGGCAGCGGCCCCTTGTCGATGAGCACGAGGTCGCGCCAACCGAGTTCCGCGAGGTGCGCGACCAGGCAGTTGCCGACGATGCCCGCGCCGATCACCGCGAGGCTCGCTCGCGCCGGCGGCGGGGGCGAAGCGCCCCGCGCGGTGCTGTCCGATCCGTTCATCATCGATCTCCCGTTGCGGCGCGTTGGGCCCGTGCGCGGCCGGACCGTTGACCGGGACGCGACCGTGCATGATCATGCCTTGCTCTCGCTCTTGCAACGGCCTCACGGGGAGGAGCCATGAGCGGTCAGCTGCGCAGCGTCGATCAGTCGGACCGCATGGTGCCGATCAACCTGCGCCAGAGCGGCCGGACGCCCACCGAGCTGCTCATCTCGACGCGGGTGCGCAAGTCGCCCTACTGGCACCTCTCGCACGCCGCGGGCTGCTGGCGGGCCACCGTCTACAACCGCGTCTACCATCCCCGCGGCTACGTGCGGCCGGAGGAGGGCGGCGCCGCGGCCGAGCACGAGGCCCTGACGAAGCACGTCACCCTGTGGAACGTCGCGGTCGAGCGGCAGATCCGGGTCGCGGGTCCCGACGCGGAGCGTTTCGTAGACTTCGTCATCACCCGCGACGCGACCCGCATCGAGCCGATGCGCGCGCGCTACGTCATCCTCTGCAACGAGAAGGGCGGCATCCTGAACGATCCGGTGCTGCTGCGCCTCTCGCGCGACGAGTTCTGGTTCTCGCTCGCCGATTCCGACCTGCTGTACTGGCTCCAGGGCGTCAACGTAGGGCTGCGCCGCGACGTGGCGATCGACGAGATAGACGTATGCCCGGTGCAGATCCAGGGGCCGAAGTCTCTGGCCCTGATGGTCGACCTCGTCGGCGGCGCGATCCGGGACATCCCCTACTACGGCCTCCTCGAGGCGGAGATCGCGGGCTGCGCGGTGGTCGTATCACAGACCGGATTCTCGGGCGAGAAGGGCTACGAGATCTACCTGCGCGACGCCACCCTGCACGCCGAGGCGATGTGGCACGCGGTGCTCGAGGCGGGACGGGCCCACCAGCTACAGGTCATCGCCCCCGGACACCAGCGGCGCATCCAGGCCGGCATCCTGTCCTGGGGCCAGGACATGGACCAGGAGACGGCGCCGTTTCAGTGCAACCTGGCCTACCAGGTGCCGCGAAAGAAGGCGGGCGACTACATCGGCCGGGCCGCCCTCGAGCGGATGCGGGCCGAGGTCGAGGCGGGGCGGCCGCCGTTCAGCATGGTGATGGTGGGCATGACGCTGGGCGGCAAGCCCGTCGACGACTATGCGCCCGACTTCTGGCTGGTCTCTGACGCCGGGAGCGGCGATCCCATCGGGTACCTGACCTCACCCTGGTACTCGCCCGAGCTGGGGTGCAACATCGCCCTGGGCTACGTGCCGGTCGGCAGGTCGGCGGTCGGCACCGAGCTCCGGGTCTGGCTGCCCGACGAGTACGCGAGCAGCCCGGGGAAGCCCGAGCGGGCGCAGGTGTGCGAGGTTCCGTTCCGACCCTCGGTCAACCCGAGCGCGCGCGAGGTCGCGCACGCCCGCGGCGAGGACGCGGCGGACTAGGAGTCTGCGCCGTAGAACGGCGCGGACTCCTGCAGGGTTGGTTGGGCGCCCAGCGGAGCCGCAGGCGACGATGGGCGGGCTAGCCCGCCCATCGTCGCCGGAACTTCCGCAGGGTCGCGCCGCCGCCTCCAGACTGGGCGCCCGGCCAACCCTCCAGGAATCACCCCGTGACACGGAGCGGACTCCTACCCCATCCAGAAGCCCTTCCGGTGGGAGACGCCGAGCACCTTGTGGCAGCCGGCGCAGAAGTACACGTAGCGCTTGCCGAGGAATCCGGACAGGGACCGGTATTGGATGGCGCGCAGCGGCTCGTTGCAGTGCGGGCACACCGGGGTGACGTCGTTGCGTTCTTCGCTCTGGATCATCAGGCTCCTCGTATTCCGGATCTACGCGACGCCCAGCCGGGGTATTCGACTGCGCGCGCGGCAGCCGAGCCGGGCGGGCGATTCGCTCGCGCCGGGTCTCGGCGGGGTTCGCACCCGCCGGGGTGTCGCGCCCCGACCCTTGATCGAGGGAGACCGGCAGCGTCGGGAACGCCGCTTGCACAAGGAGGCAACCGGGTCCATCATGGTGAGCGTCGGCAGCACGCCGACTGCACGAAAGAGGAGGTTCAGATGAGCCGACGTCTCGTTGCCGTACTTGTCGTGACGGCGGGGCTTGCGGTGGCGCCGGGACCGGCGGCGGCGCAGTCGGAGGAGGGGGCGCCATCGCTCCGGACGGGGTGGGGCGAGCCCTCGCTCGTGGGCATCTGGGACTTCCGCTCCATCACCCCCCTGCAGCGGCCCGAGCGGCACGCGGACCGCGAGTTTCTCACCGAGGAAGAGGCGGCGGGCCTCGAGCGGGCCACCGTCGACCGCGAGCTCGAGCTGCTGCTTCGTCCCCCCCGGAGGACCCGGGCCGGGTCCAGCGTCGACCGCGGCGAGGACGGCGCGCTAGGCGCCTACAACGACTACTGGCTCGACCGCGGGACGACCACCCAGACCACGCGGCGCACGTCGCTCATCGTGGACCCGCCGAACGGTCGCATGCCGCCCCTGACGGCGGAGGCCGAGCGGCGGCGGGCCGAGCGCGCCGCGTACCGGCGCGAGCACCCCGCCGACTCGTGGGAGGACCGCGGCCTGAACGACCGGTGCATGTTCACCACTGGCCTGCCCATGGTCCCGAGCGCCTACAACAACAACGTGCACATCTTCCAGACGCCGGACCACGTGGCGATGGTCATCGAGATGACCCACACCCTGCGGGTGGTTCCGCTCGACGGACGCCCGCGGCCCGAGCAGCCCATCCGGCAGTTCGCGGGGCAGTCGCGCGGCCACTGGGAGGGCGAGACCCTCGTCGTCGAGACCCTGCACTTCAACCGCCTGACCAGCCTCCGGGGCTCGACCCCCGACGCCCGGCTCGTCGAGCGCTTCACCCGGGTCGCCCCCGACCTCATCGAGTACGAGTTCACCATCGAGGACCCGGCGACGTGGGCGCGCCCGTGGACGGCGCGGGTCGAGCTGAAGAGGACCGACGAGCCCCTCTACGAGTACGCCTGCCACGAGGGCAACTACTCGATGGAAGGCATCCTGGCCGGCGCCCGGGCCGACGAGCGGGCGGCGGCACAGTCGCGGTAGACGGCAAATGGCTCCGACCCGCACGTCACGAAGCCGCGCGCACGCGCGGGACGAGCAGCGGGGGGCAGAGGAGTCGCGGTAGGCGGCGGTGGCTCCGACCCGCACGTCACGAGGCCGCGCGCACGCGCGGGACGAGGAGCGGGCGGTGGAGGAGGGGACGGAACGATGAGACGAAACCGGAGCATTCTCCTGTTGGTCGCGCTGGCCTGCCTGTCCGCGCCGTTCGCGCAGGCCCAGCCCGTGTCGCCGGCCGCGGTGGCGCCAGCGCCGCTGCACTTCGCCGAGGTGGTGGAGGAGGCCCGTGCGCGGGTGCGCGCGGACATCGCCGAGCGTGGCTACCCGGGCATCGCGATCGCGGTGTCCGTCGACGGCACGACGGTCTGGTCGGAGGGCTTCGGCTACGCCGACCTCGAGCACCGGGTGCCGATGTCGCCGTCGGTGAAGTTCCGCGTCGGCAGCATCTCGAAGTCGCTGACGGGGGCAGCGGTGGCCAGCCTGGTCGAGGACGGACGGCTCGACCTCGACGCCCCGGTCCAGCAGTACGTCCCGTCGTTCCCCGAGAAGGCGCACCCGGTCACGACGCGCCAGCTCGGCGGCCACCTGGGCGGGATCCGCCACTACCGGGGGAACGAGAACTTCATCCGCGACCCGTACGCGACGGTGCTCGACGGGCTGTCCATCTTCGCCGACGACCCGCTGCTGCACGAGCCGGGCACCGCGTTCTCGTACACGAGCCACGGCTTCAACCTGATCAGCGCGGTGGTCGAGGGGGCCGCAGACAAGCCGTTCCTCGACTACATGCGCGACGCGGTCTTCCGTCCCCTCGGCATGCGCGACACCGTCGCCGACTTCGTGACCCCCATCATCCCCGGCCGCACCCGCTACTACGTGCGCGACGACGCGGGGCGGGTGGTGAACGCGCCGTTCGTCAACAACAGCTACAAGTGGGCGGGCGGCGGCTTCCTGTCGACGACGGAGGACGTGCTGCGCTTCGCCAACGCGCACCTCGACGACGGGTTCATTTCGAAGTCGTCCCGGGAGCTGCTCTTCACCGAGCAGCAGACCCGCGACGGCGAGGGCGTGGGCTACGGCTTCGGCTGGTTCATCCGGACGCGCGACGACGGCCGCCGGCTACTGTCGCATTCGGGCGGCTCGGTCGGCGGCACGTCGCTCATGGTGATGGAGCCTGAGACCCGCGTGGTCGTCGTCGGCCTGATCAATCTGACCGCGGCCGACAACGGCGTCGTCCGCCAGGTACTGGACCTGTTCATCGACGCGGCGGCCTCGACGGCGCACTGACGCCGTCGCGGGCCGCTGGACCCCGCTCACCGCGTGAGCACATCCCACAGGTCCTCGACCCGGAAGCCCAGCGAGGGATCGAAGGTGAAGGTGTCGGGGTCGAACGCCATCTCCGTCACGTTCACGATCCGCGTTTCGTCCAGCTCGGGTGTGCCGTCCTCGGCGGTCCTCACCCACGACTCCGCCACCGTCAGCCAAGGGCCGAGGTCGACGACAGGATTGAAGTTCGGGAAGCGGTAGTCCCAGTGGTCGAGGATGCCGGTCGGAAACTCCGCCCGGGAGTGGTGGAGGGTCAGCGGGCCCCGGACCTCCTCGCCGACATACCGCATCGGCGCGCTCGCCCCGTCCCGCATCACCGTCCGCGTCATCGACACCACCCGCGCGCGGGGAGGCAGGCCCGGCAGCCCCGGCAGCCCCGGAATGGAGGCCTCGGCACCCGTCGCGACGTTGAGCGGACCGGTGCGCACGACCCCGAGGCCGTAGTCGATCACGATCTGGCGGCCGCCACCATCGGCCCCGGGGACGACGATCTCCGTGGTCGTCCGGTCGCCGTCGACCACGCGATCCATCCGGCGGTGTCCGGTCGGGGTGAAGGTGTGGGTGCCCTCCTCCCGCTCCAGCAGCGTCGCGCCGCGCGTCCGCGTCTTGACGTAGTCGACGCGGAACATGGTGTCCTGGGCCGTCACCGGCCCCGACTGCAGGCCGGCGACGATGATCGACGCCGGCACGAGCACGCCCAGGCTCCCGAAGCGAGCGAGGCGCGTCATCGGACGACTATTCGTGAGGGGACTCGACATCGCGGACAATCTCCGTTCCAGGTGCGACGGACGCGCCTTCGCCGGCGCCGGGAACCGCGTCCCGCCGGTGTTTCCGAACCTCTCTCTCGAGCTCGACGAGATGCGTCGCGCCGGTGGCGGCGGGAACGCCCTGATCTCCCGCGACGGAGCCGTGCACGGCCGTTCACGCCGGCGGGTCGAACCGCCGGACCCGGCGCAACGCCCCTTCCCTGCTCATTAGACTCCGACCGGTTGCGGCGGTTCCGCCGGCCGTGGCGCAAGTGCTCGGGCCGGCCGATGATCGACAACCGCTTCAGGAATTCGGGCGGGCAGGCCACCCCGGCGGGCCCACTCCGTGGCCAAGGGGCCGCGCCGGCTCCCGAGGCAGTCTCACCACGGCAAGGTGAACCTCACGGCAACGCACCCCCACGTCACCACCCGGCACGGATCGCCGGGGAAGCACGACCCGTGATAGATTGCGTGACGTCGGACTCATGGTGTCGGAGTGAAGCGATGAGCATCTCCTTGTCGAATGCGCACGTCCGGGCGGTCGTGCTGGCGGCGCTCACGGCGGCGAGTCCACTCCACGCGACGGCGAACGAAGGCGTGTCCGTGCCCGAGCACCCCACGTTCACCCGGGACGTGCTGCCCATCCTGCAGACTTCCTGCCAGATCTGCCACCGGCCGGACATGTTCACGCCGATGTCGCTGCTGACCTACGAGGAGGTCCGGCCGTGGGCGCGGTCGATCCGGCAGCGGGTCGAGGAGCGCGTCATGCCGCCGTGGTTCGCGGACCGGACGGTGGGCCGGTACCGCGACGACCCGTCGCTGAGCGAGGCGCAGATCGCCACCATCGCCCGCTGGGTCGACCAGGGCGCCCCCCGCGGGAACCCCGCCGACGCCCCGCCGCCGGTCGAGTGGCCGGCCGTCGACACGTGGTACCACGGCGAAGCGCCGGACCTGGTGATCACCAGCCCGCCGGTCGTGGTGCCGCCCAACTCGACCGAGACCTACCCCGAGCCGGAGATGTCGACTGGACTCGCCGAGGACCGCTACATCAAGTGGATCCAGGTCATGCCGGGCGAGTCGCGCGTCGTCCACCACGTGCTCGTCTACGCGGTGCGCGACACGGAGGATCAGGCGGCCGACACCGGACCGCGCGGGGTGCGGCAGTTGCTGGCCAACCGCGCGCGCGGCGACTTCGTCGGCGACCACTTCGAGGACGGCTACGCGCGCCTGCTGCGCAAGGACGACCGGATCCGCCTGCAGCTCCACTACCTGCCGGACGACGAGCGGAGCTTCACCGACCGGACCAGCGTGGGCATCAAGTTCTACCCCGCGGGCTACGAGCCGGAGTACGTGGTGAGGACGCGGGCGGTCTCCAACCCCGCCGACCTGATCATTCCGCCGGGCGCGGCGAACGTGCGCAGCGACGCCTACTTCACCCTGCCCGAGCCGACCCGCATCATCAGCTTCCAGCCCCACATGCACTACCGGGGCAAGGCGATGACCCTGGAGGCGATACGGCCCGGCAGCAGCCGCCCCGAGATTCTGAGCGACGTGGACCGCTTCGCCTGGGACTGGCAGCCGACGTATGTGTACGAGACGCCGCTGACGTTGCCGGCCGGCACCGTCATGCACGTCACCGCGTACCACGACAACTCGGCCGCCAACCGGGTCAACCCCGATCCGGACGCGGCGGTCGGCTGGGGCCAGCGGACCATCGACGAGATGAACATCGGCTGGCTCGACTACTTTCACATCTCGGAGGAGGAGTACGCCGAGCTGCAGGCGGAGGAGTAGCCGCATGCGGTGGGCCGCCGTCGTCCTCGCGCTGGCGGGCGCGGTCGCCGCGTCCGTCGTCCGGGCCCAGCCCAGGCACCCCCTCTACCTGATCTACGACGGCTTCATCACGAACGCCGACGGCTCGCAGACGCTGGCGTTCGGCTACCACAACCTGAACCACGTGGACGTGACGGTCGCCGGCAACGACAACGCGTTCCTCTCCGGCGCGCCCGACCGCGAGCAGCCCACCGTGTTCCAGCCGGGGCGGCACCGGTTCGCCTGCGTCATGGTCGTGCCGGACCGCTTCGAGGGACCGCTGCAGTGGCAAGTGCGCTTCGCGGGGCACACGTCCACGACGACCCCCCGCATGCTGGATCCCCTGTACGCGCTCGAAGAGGCGAGCGCCCGGCGGGCGGTCGAGGGTATCGATTTCGACGGGGCGCCCCCGGGCATCTGCCTGGCGCGGGATGCCTCGAGCGAAACCCCGTAGGCGACCCCGACGAACGGCGAGGCCATCCCGAGAACCCGAGGACAGTGATCGATACAACCTTGCCGACTACGTTCAGGACCGTCCCGTTCGCCTGCGGTTCCTGTGCGCGGCGCGTGGCAGGGTGATTCCCGTCACCGTCCTAAGCGCATTGCGGCCGCCGGGCGTCTACAATGCAGCGGGCTCCGCCCCGAGCTCCGGTCTGGCCGACGGTTTCGTTCGTCCGCATCGCGAAGGGGCCGGGGTGGCCGAGCCCGATCCAGGTCGGAGGCCACCCGATCGGCGACTCTGCGGTCGAAGGAGGACACATCATGAACCGGCACGGCTGTTGGTTACGTGGACGGGCGGTGGACGCCCGGCCCGCCGGCTCCCGTGTTACCGCCGCGGGTGCACGGCGCTCTGCGTCTTCGCGCTGCCCGCCAGCGTCGTCGAGCCGTCGGCACGATGAACGCCCGGTGGACGGTGCGGCTTGCCGCCGTGCTCGTGTCGTGCGCCCTGACTCTCGCGCTGACGCCCCGCGCGGCGGCCGCCCAGCAGCAGGCCCTCGCCCCGCAGACCGGGGCCATCGACGGCCCGCCCGCCCCGGTGCCGCCGGCCACCATCACCCGCGACGCGGCCGGCGGGGCGACGGTGCGCGCCGTCCGCCTCGAGGGCCCCTGGCGGCTCGACGGCGTGCTCGACGAGCCGATGTACGCCGCCGTCGAGCCGTTCGGCGGCTTCATCCAGCAGGCCCCCGACGAGGGGGCGCCGGCCACGGAGGCGACCGAGAACTGGATCTTCTTCGACGACGAGTCGCTCTACGTGGGGGCCCGGGTGTACGAGTCGGTACCCGAGTCGGCGTGGGTCGCCAACGAGATGCAGCGCGACTCGTTCCAGCTCATCAACAACGACGGGTACATCGTCGTCCTCGACACCTTCTATGATCGGCGGAACGGCTTCTCGTTCCGGGTCAACCCCATCGGGGGGTTCAGCGACCAGCAGATCACCGACGAAGGCAACCCCAACCCCGACTGGAACCCCGTCTGGGACGTGCGCACCGGCCGCTTCGACGGCGGCTGGACGGTCGAGATGGAGATTCCCTTCCAGTCGCTCCGCTTCCGGCCGGGGGCGAACCAGGTGTGGGGCATCCAGATCGGCCGCGACATCCGGTCGAACTACGAGGAGGCGTACCTCACGGCGGTGCCGATCTCGGCCGGCCCGGGGCAGTTCCGCCTGTCGGTGGCCGGCACCCTCGTCGGCCTGGAGGTGCCCGCGGACAGCCGCACCTTCGAGATCAAGCCTTACGCCATCGGCTCGCTCAACACCGACCGGACCGTCGCGCCGCCGATCTCGAACGCCGGCGACGGGAACGGCGGCGTCGACCTCAAGTACGGGCTGACCGAGAACCTGACCGCCGACTTCACCCTGAACACCGACTTCGCGCAGGTCGAGGTGGACGAGCAGCAGATCAACCTGACCCGGTTCAGCCTGTTCTTCCCCGAGAAGCGCGAGTTCTTCCTGGAGAGCCAGGGCATCTTCGACTTCGCGCGGGTGGGCGGCTTCGGCGGCTTCGGCGGGTCCGCGCGGGGGAGCCTCAACGCCGCGCCGGGGGTGTTCCCGCCGGGGGACGCGCCGACGCTCTTCTTCAGCCGGCGCATCGGTCTCGACGCGTCAGGGCGGACGGTGCCCATCCTGGGCGGCGGGCGCCTGACCGGCAAGGTGGGCGACTTCAGCGTCGGGGCCATCAACATCCAGACCGACGACGTGTCGACCGGCGACGCCGCGTCGCCCGCCGGCGCCGCCGGCACCAACTTCAGCGTGCTCCGCATCAAGCGCGACATCCTCCGCCGCAGCCGCGTCGGCGCGATGCTCACCAACCGGTCGGTCTCGCTGAACGGCGACGGGGCGAACCAGGCCTACGGCCTCGACGGGTCGTTCTCGTTCTACGACAACGTCAACCTCTACGGCTACTACGCCCAAACCAAGACGCCGGGCCTCGAGGGCGACGACGAGAGCTACCAGGCCGCGTTCTCCTACGAGGGCGACCTCTACGGCCTCCTCGTCGACCACCTGCAGGTCGGCGGGAACTTCAACCCCGAGATCGGCTTCATGCGCCGCCACGACTTCCGGCGCAGCTACGTCCACGGGCAGTTCAGCCCGCGGCCCGAGGGCATCGAGGCGGTGCGCCAGTTCACCTGGGCCGGTAGCCTCGACTACATCACGAACGGGGCCGGGCAGGTCGAGACCCGCATCCTCTCGGGGCGCTTCCAGACCTCGTTCGAGAACAGCGACAGCCTGAGCGCGGACATCCAGCAGGACTACGAGCTGCTGACCGAGCCCTTCGAGCTCGCCGACGCGGTGACCCTGCCGGTCGGCGGCTACGAGTTCACCGACTTCCAGGTGTCGTACCGCATGGGGCCGCAGCGCCGGGTGGCGGGCAACCTGTGGGTGCAGCACGGCGAGTTCTTCGACGGCGACATCACCGCCGTCGGCTACTCGCGCGGCCGCATCGAGGTCACGCGGCAGTTCGCGGTCGAGCCGAGCGTCTCGCTCAACCGCATCACCCTGCCGCAGGGGGCGTTCACGGCCCGGGTGACCACGACCCGGCTCACCTACACCTTCACGCCGCGCATGTTCGCGAGCGCCCTGCTGCAGCACAACTCCGTCGACAACGTGCTGAGCACCAACGTGCGCCTGCGCTGGGAGTACCAGCCGGGCAGCGAGCTGTTCGTGGTGTACAACGACCAGCGGAACACGTGGCTCGACCGCGGCTTCCCGGTGCTCGAGAACCGCGCCTTCGTGGTGAAGGTCACCCGGCAGTTCCGCTTCTGAGCGGCTGCGGTTCGGCGACGGCCGTTCAGGAATCGGACGCCGAGAGCCGACGGCAGATCTTCCGGGCCAGCATGTCCGGAATCTCGACGTGGCGGGGAATCGCTTCGACGGCGCCGGTCCTCGGGTTCGTCCACAACGAATGAGCCGAGCCCTCTCGCTTCAAGTGGCAACCGTGCTTGCGCAAGTGCCGCAGCAGTCGGCTGCGCTTCACTCGAGGACCACCGTCTCCCGTTCCGCACCGGCGGGGACGCCCCGGAGGCCGTCGTCGCGACGGTCCTGCAGAATCAACGCGATGGCGTCGAGGAGGCTGCGCCGCGCTTCACTCTTGGTCCGACCCTGTCCGTTGGCGCCGGGGATCTCCGGGCAGTACGCGACGTACCACCCGCCGTCGCGCTCGAACACCGCCGTGAACTCGTTTCGCATTTCGTCTCTACGATGGCTCGGCGTCCATCGCCAGTCAAGCGGCACCGGGCCGAGCGACGGACTCCCGCGGGAACGTGACGCTATGATGATCCCCGTGATGTCGATGCGGTCAGCCAGGAGCAGACGATGACGACGCTGTCGGGCTCGAGTCATGGCACTGCGTGCGCGGCGCTCGTAAGCGCGTGGGCAATGGGTGCGACCATCGCGCTGGCCCAGGGCTTCCAGATCGAGGAAGCCACCATCGGCGACATCCAGCGCGCGATCCGGCGGGGCGAGACGACCTGCGTGCAGGTGGTCGAGGCCTACCTCGAGCGCGCGAGGGCCTACAACGGCATCTGCACGCGGCTGGTCACCGCGGACGGGGCGCCGGTCGCGCCGGGCCGCGGTGCCGTGCGGGCGGGGACGCCGATCGAGTTTCCCTCCAGCACCGTGCCGGTGCGGGAGATTCTGCCGGACTTCGACGACTACCGGGGGCTGCCGATCGAGTTCGGCCGCATGGAGGCCACGCGGTCCGACCCGAGCGTCCAGCAGCAGTACGGCATGGTCGTCGGCATGGACGACGCGGGCCAGCTCAACGCGCTGAGCACGCTCAACCTGCGCGGGGAGCGCTCGGTGACCTGCAAGGCCGAGTGCGACGCGCACCCGTCGGACGGTGAGCTGCCCGCGCACTGCCCGGCGGCCTGCGACGCGTTCCGGCGACAGCCCGACGCGCTCGAGCGGGCGGCCGAGCTCGACGCCCGGTACGGCGCGAATCCCGACCTCGATCGGATGCCGATGTACTGCGCCGCGATCTCGTTCAAGGACGTCTTCGACACCACCGACATGCGTTCGACGAGCGGGGCCGACACCGCCTATGCGATGGACGCCGCGCCGCGCGACTCGACGGTCGTGGCCGAGCTGCGCGCCAAGGGCGCCATCGTCTACGCCAAGGCCAACCTCTCGGAGTACAACGCCGGCGGCGGGAACCCGGGAGGCGCCGTGGCCCGCTCGCGGACGTTCGGCGCGGGCGTGGCCCGCAGCACCTGGGCCGGCCCGTCGTGCAACGTCTACGACACCGCCCGCGAGCCCGGGGGCTCGAGCTCGGGGTCGGCGGTGTCGGTCGGCGCCAATCTCGCCACCTGCTCGATCTGCGAGGAGACCGGCGGGTCGTGCCGGCAGCCGGCGTGGCGCAACGGCGTCGTCGGCCTCGTGACGACCAAGGGGCTCGTGCCCTACGGCGGCGCGACCGGCGTCGAGCCCTACCTCGACCGGGGCGGCATCAACTGCCGCACCGTCGAGGACGCGGCCCGGGTCCTCGACGCGCTCCGAAACGCCGACCGCGGCTTCCACGACCCGCGCGACATCTATGCCGCGCTGCCGCGCGCGCTGATTCCCGAGGCGCCCTACGCGAGCTTCGTCGTCGACGAGGAGACCGCCGGGGCCAGGCCGCTCGCCGGCGTGCGCGTCGGCGTCGTGCGCGAGTACATGGTCGAGCACACCGACAACGACGCCGCGATGAGCGATCTCGTCAACGACGAGATCCTGCGCGTGCTGCGCGACGAGCTGGGCGCGGAGATCGTCGAGTCGTCCGATCCAGCGTATCCGGACGACCCGTCGATTCCGAACATGGCGTACGACTTCCACCGGGCGATAGCCGAGATCCTGCCCGTCCACATGCCCGAGTACATCCAGGCCCGGGACCCGCGCGGCGAGTACCGGTTCGCGGTGCCCGGCCACGACGTGACCAGCCGCGACTATCTGGTGAGGGCGGCCGAAGGGACCGCACCGTTGTCGCCCGACCTGAACCTGCGAAGCATCAACAGCTCGCCGCGGACCCTGAGCTTCAGCTTTCACCTGGCCCAGTACCTGATGCGCCGCGGGGACGCCACGGTGACCGACTGGGCGAGCCTGAACGCTAACTCGAAGTACTACAGCGAGCGGCGCGCGGTGGCGATGCGCAACTGGGAGAACGCGCGCAACATCCTCTCGGCGGGCATCACCCGGCGCGTGAAGATGCGCGAGGTCATGCGGCTCGTCCTGCTCAACGTGCTGCACCGGAACGACATCGACGTGCTCGTCAACCCGACGATCACGGTGCCACCGGTGCGAATCGGGTACGCGGGCGAGCCGTCGGTCAACGACCGACCGACCGGCCGGTTTCCCACGAGCGCCAACCTCGGTGTTCCGGAGATCACGGTGCCGGCCGGCTTCAATCGCATCGTCTACGACCCCGAGTACGTGCTGAGCGAGGACAGGGACGGCTACGACAACGTCACGGGCCGCCGGCGGACAGCGCTCGACGCCCCGCTCCCGGTCGGCATCTCGTTCTGGGCCGGGCCCGGCGACGAGCCGATCGTCCTCCGCGTCGCGTCGGCCTACGAGGCGGCCACGAAGCATCGCCGGCCGCCGCCGGACTTCGGACCGGTCGGCCGATGACCCCGCGACGCGCGGGAAACTGCTCCTCGAGCAACCGTGGTGCACGTGGTGCCGAATCGGTCGACGAGTCGGCGGCGCGCCCGGAGTTGCTCCCAGCCGCTGACGCCGATGGGAACCGTCAGCCGGCTCGTCGGTCGACGATGATGCACGGGAGACGCCCCGGGGACGAGCCGACAGTCCGGTGTGACTCGACCGTTGCCGACACGCCGCTCGTGATGGCCGATTCGCTCCTCGTGATGATAGGATCGCCGGCTGCCGCACCAGACGCACTTCGCACTCGGAGAGTCGGATGCCGATGAAGCCGTTCACCCTGGTGCTCGCCACCGCGTTCGCCGCGACCCGGCGCAGGTCGGTCCGTCATGCGGGCGCCGAGCGGGCGCTCGTCGTGGTGCTCGCCACCGCGTTCGCCGCGACCCTCGGCGCGCAGCAGACCGGGTTCGACCGCCTGCCGCCCGATGTCCTCGACGCCGAGGCGCCGTCGGCGCGCGTCACGGGCGAACCCGGCGCCATGAAGGTCCGCCGGGCGTCGTGCGGCACGGCGCCGATGGACGAGGTCCGGCGGCGCATCGTCGACCTGGCCGTGCAGGAGTGGGCGTTCTTCGGGTTCATCGTCGTCGACCAGACCATCGACGAAGCGTCCGGACCGGGCCAGCCGCGGCGGCGCCGCTGGCGCCGGCCGGGCCGGGCCGAGTCGGCCCGCGTGGCCGCCTCGATCGCCGGCTACTGGGCGGTCACGCCGCAGGGTGGCTGGATCATCGGGGCCCAGAACGACCGCTGGCGCGGGCCGCGCGGCGTCGCCTCGCGCTGGCGCTACCCGTGGTCGGCCGCCTTCGTGTCGTGGGTGATGTGCGAGGCCGGCCTCGGCGAGGCGTCCCTCTTCCAGCGCGCCGTGGCCCATCACGTCTACATCGACCAGGCCATCCGCGCGCGCGGCGCCGGCGCGCCGGGCGCGGCGTTCGCGGCCTACGAAGTCGGCGAGGCGCCGGTCGTGCCCGGCGACCTGCTGTGCAGCGCGCGCCGGCCCGCCTACCGTTCCATCGCCGAGCGACGGCGCCAACTCGGCGTCGGCGCCCGGACCCACTGCGACATCGTCGTGAAGGTCGAGCCCGCGCGCAGCCGCATTCTCGCCATCGGCGGGAACGTGCGCGGCGCCGTCAGCCTGAAGCTGCTCCCGGCCGCCGATGACGGCCCCGACGGCAGCCTCCGCCCGCTCCCGACCCGTCGCCGGATCTTCGCCCACCTCAAGCTGCGCGCCCCGTCGGTCGCCGCCGACGCGCTGGACCGCACGCCCACGATGCGCGCCGCCTGGTGCGCCGACGACTTTCGGCTGCCGCCGCAGGCGGCCGCCGCCAGCCCCGTCGGTCCCGGCAGCCGTTGTTGAAGCCGCGGCCGAGAATCTGCTCGAGCCGATCGAGCGCCGTTCAAGCGGGCCACCACACCACTCAGCCCAAACCGACTGATCGAGGTCGTCGGTGCCAAGTGCGGAACGAAGCTGGTCGACCAAGCGTCTAATCCTCTTGTCGCAGGCACGGAGCAGGAACAAGAACACGGCTCGGGATTCCGAGCGTCCCTGGGGGAAGACATGCGCCACTTGACCGCTACGCTGACGCTGCTCGTTTCGCTCGGCGCGACGTCGACCTGGGCCCAGATCGACGCCCGGATGCTGCGCCATCCTGACGTCTCGGAAACGCAGATCGCCTTCGTCTACGCCGGCGACATCTGGGTGGTCGCCAAGGAGGGCGGCCCGGCCCGCAAGCTGAGCTCGCCGCCCGGGGAGGAGGCCTTCCCGCGGTTCTCGCCCGACGGCGCGCAGATCGCCTTCACCGGCAACTACAACGGCAACAGCGACGTCTACGTCGTCCCGACCCTGGGCGGCGCCCCGTTCCGCATCACGCACCATCCGGGCGACGACCGGGTCCTCGACTGGACGCCGGACGGCCGGGGGGTCCTCCTCGCCTCGAACCGGCGGAGCGGGCTGCCCGCCTTCCGGCAGATCTACCGCGTCGCGATCGAGGGCGGTCAGCCCGAGCGGCTCGCCGTGCCCTACGGGGAGTTCGGCACGCTGTCGCCCGACGGGCGGCGCATCGCCTATACCCCGGAGACCCGCGGGTTCCGCACGTGGAAGCGCTACCGGGGCGGGGCGGCGCCCGAGATCTGGCTCCTCGATCTCGAGACGCTCGACGCCGAGAACGTCAGCGACAGCCCGGCCAACGACGCCCAGCCGATGTGGCACGGCGACACGCTGTACTTCCTCTCGGATCGCGGCACGGCCCAGCGCTACAACATCTGGGCCCACGACCTCACGACCGGCTCGAAGCGGCAGGTGACCACCTTCACCGACTTCGACATCACGTTCCCCGCCATCGGGCCATCGGACCTGGTCTTCCAGGCCGGGGGCCGGCTCTTTCGCATGGATCTGGCCACCGAGCGAGTCTCCGAGGTGGCGGTCGACGTCGTGACCGATCTCGCCGCCCTGGTCCCGCGCACCGCCGACGTCGCAAACCGCATCACCTCGGCCGGGATCTCCCCGACCGGGCAGCGCGCCGTGTTCGAGGCGCGGGGCGAGATCTTCACGGTCCCCGCCCGACATGGCGCGGTGCGCAACCTGACCCACTCGTCGGGCGCGGCCGACCGGTTCCCGGCCTGGTCGCCCGACGGCCGATGGATCGCCTCGTGGAGCGACAGCGGCGGCGAGTACGAGCTGACGCTGCACCGGGCCGACGGTACCGGCGAGCCCCAGGTCGTGACCGCGCTCGGACCGGGGTTCCGCTACCGGCCGTTCTGGGCCCCCGACAGCACCAAGCTCGCGTTCATCGACCACACCCAGCGCATCCACGTCTTCGACCGCGAGACCGAGGCGCTGACCGAGGTCGACCGGGGGCTGCACATGCTGCACAACGCGCTGGCCGGCTTCGAGCTGAGCTGGTCGCACGACAGCCGCTGGATCGCCTGGTCCCGGGGGCTCGAGACCACCAACAGCGCCGTCTTCCTCTTCGACACCGAGGCCGGAGAGCGGTTCCAGGTGACCTCCGGCTATTACAACGACTTCCGGCCCGTCTTCGACCCCGCCGGGAAGCACCTCTACTACTACTCGAACCGCACGCTCGCCCCGGTCTACTCCGATCTCGACGCCACCTGGGTCTACCCCAACGCCACGAACATCGTGGCCGCGACCCTGCGCGACGACGTGCCGTCGCCCCTCGCGCCCCGCAACGACGAGGAGCCCGTGGCGGAGGACGACGACGAGGACGGGCCCGACGAAGAGACGGCCGGGGAAGGGGACGAGGCCGGGCCCGGGTCGGACGACGGAGACGACGCCGATGCGGCGCCGCTCGACATCGACGTCGACGGCTTCGAGAGCCGGGCCGTGATCCTGCCGGTCGAGGCCGGCAACTTCGGCCGCCTGCGGGCAGCCGACGGCAAGGTCGTCTTCCATCGGAGGCCGCATGCCGGCGGCGCCGACGACCAGCCGAGCCCCATCGTCGCCTGGGACCTCGAGGAACGGGAGGAGCAGACCATCCTGCCCGACGGAGACAGCTACGAGATCTCGGCGGACGGCAGGAAGCTGCTCGTGTCGAACGCGCGTTCGTGGGCGATCGTCGACGTCGCGCCGGGGCAGACGCTGGAGGACCGCCTGGCCACCAGCGCGCTGACCATGACCCTCGACCCGCCGGCCGAGTGGCGGCAGATGTTCGACGAGGTGTGGCGCACCTATCGGGACTACTTCTACGACGACGACCTCCACGGCCTCGACTGGCACGGACTGCGGGCGCAATACGGCGGCCTGCTCGACCAGGCGGTCACGCGCTGGGACGTCAACTTCCTGATCGGGGAGCTGATCGGCGAGGTCAACGCGTCGCACACCTACGTCGGCGGCGGCGACACCGAGGCCCCGCGCCGGCGCCGCGGGGTCGGCCTGCTCGGCGTCGACTGGTCGCTGGAGAACGGCGCCTACCGCATCGCCCGCATCGTGCGGGGCGCCCCCTGGGACATCGAGGACCGGTCTCCCCTCGACGAGCCCGGCGTCGACGTCGACGAGGGGGACTACCTGCTCGCCGTCAACGGAAACCCCCTCGACCCGGCGCGCGACCCGCACTCGGCCTTCGAGGGGCTGGCGGGCGAGACCGTCCTCCTCACCGTGAACGACAGCCCGACCGTCGACGGCGCCCGCGAGGTCGTCGTGACCACGCTCGCGAGCGAGGCGACGCTCCGGATGCGCGACTGGATCGAGCGGAACCGGCTCCGTGTCGACGAGGCGTCGGGCGGCCGCATCGGCTACGTGTACGTGCCGAACACGGCGGTCCCCGGCCAGACCGAGCTCGTGCGGCAGTTCAACCACCAGCACGCCAAGGACGGGCTGATCATCGACGAGCGGTGGAACGGCGGCGGTCAGCTGCCCGATCGCTTCGTCGAGCTGATGAACCGGGAGACGGTCGGCCACATCTACTTCCGGCACGGCGCGACGGCGCGTCACCCCACCATCACCCATCGCGGCCACAAGGCGATGCTGATCAACGGCCAGGCCGGCTCGGGCGGCGACGCGTTCCCGTGGTTCTTCCGCGAGATGGACGCGGGCGTCCTCGTGGGCGAGCGCACGTGGGGCGGCCTCATCGGCCCCGCCTCGGGCCACCAGCTCATCGACGGCGGCTTCTACACGGCGCCGCCCGGGCGGCTCTACCGGAACGACGGGCAGTGGTTCGCGGAGGGCCACGGGGTCGAGCCGGACATCCCGGTGACGGACCACCCGGGCGAGTTGGCCAAGGGGCACGACCCGCAGCTCGACGCCGCGGTCGCGGAGCTCATGCGGCGGATCCGGGAGAACCCCCCGACGCTGCCTGCGCCGCCCGCCGACGAGCGGCGGATCGTCACCGATTCCGACGGCGGGGACGGGGACCGCTAGCCCCGCTAGCCCTGTGTACGCATGCGAGAGCGACGCATCGGGATTGAGGAATTCCGCGCGAACCTGGGCAGGTGCCTGGACGAGGTCCGGCGCGGGACGACTCTTCTTCTGACAGACGGCGGGCATCGGGTCGGCCGCCTCATCCCGGAGCCCGCCGCCGGCGCCTCGGAGGGCGGACTTCCAATCGCCTGGAGCGGACGTCGGCTGAAGAAGGCCAAGCCGAGGGCCCGCTTGCGCGGCGGAGGCAGCATAGCCGACATCGTCAGGGAGAATCGCGGGTGACGCTGCTCTACCTGGACACGAGCGCCCTGTTCAAGCGCTGGGTCGCGGAAGCCGGGTCGGAAGCGCTTCTCGGCGGGATCGAAGAAGACGCCTCGGCGGTCGGAACGGCCTTGATCACGCGGGTCCAGGTGACGGCGCTGGCGAAGGCGGTGCGTGTTGCCGTCTGCGGAAGCGCGCAAGGCCGAGAGCAATTTCCTCAAACGACTGGGCCGACTTCGCGACAATCCGATTGACGGGCGGGTTGACATTACCGAGATCCAACGATCTTTGGTCCGTATGACGGAAGGGCGCACCGACACCCGCACTGACGAACAACGGAGATTCCATGACGAACTGGGGGCCGGCACTTCGGAGAGAATTGGCGCAAAGAGCCAAGCGCTTCGCGGTTGCCCACAACATTACGCACTACGAGAGCTGCGGCTTCCCTCCGACCATCTTGTTTCCGAGCGACCCCGCAAGTCTGCGCCACGGCAACTTCATCGACGACAGCTATGCGGCGATTCTGGAGAATCCGACTTGGGCCAAGCGGTTGGAGAAAGCGCACCCCCGGCACGACGCGCTGCCAGAAGACCGGCGCGACGACGCGAGGGAGCTTGATTCCAGTAATAGCTCTGACGCATTACTGATGAACTGTTTTTGTTATCCAGGAGCCGCTACGCGGATCTTCCAGAGCTTCCTGCCTTCGCTGCCGACCGGTCCATCGGAGCTATTGGAGTTCGGCGTTGCCGGGAAAGTACCTCTTCTCAACGGCAAATGTGACAAAACTGAACTGGACATGCGAGCAGGCACGGTGGTATTCGAGAGCAAACTGACCGAGTCACACTTTTACGAAGCGTCTGCAGGCAAGTTGGAGCGGTATCGCGATCTGTATACCGTGTTTGATATAACGGCATTTTCACAAACCGACGATACTTATCAAGGCTATCAATTAATTCGCAACATTCTGGCCGCGGCCGTACATGACTATCACTTTTGTGCTTCTTTGCAACGACCGCCGGCCCGATCTCTTGCACCACTGGCAGCAAGTGCGTGGGGCCATCCGGGCAGCCGCTCTTCGAGTACGAATTCACCTCTTGCTTTGGCAGCAAGTGGTGGACGCGTGTCCGAGTGGGGCGCCCCCAGTTTTCTTGGACACGGATTAGGGGGAGAATCCGATGTCACCAGGAGGTGGGGGTATGGTTCGGTCGAGGCGGGTGAAGGGAGCTGGGTCGGTGCCGACGGAGGGAGCCCGGAGGGCGACCGGAGTCGGCACCGACGCGGCGGCGATGGGGTCGGGGGGCTTGGCTCCCGGCCAGCGGTGGAGCGCGAGCCGGAAACGGGACGTGGTGTTGCGGCTGCTTTGCGGCGAGCCGCTCGACGCGGTTTCGCGTGAAGTCGGGGTGGAGGTCTATCGGCTGGAGCGGTGGAAGGCGCGGGCGCTGGCCGGTCTCGAGCTGGGTCTGAAGGAGCAGGCCGGTGAGCCGCTGGCCGCCGAGCTGGATGCGGCCAAGCGACACATCGGGGAGCTGTCGATGGAGAACGAGCTGTTGCGGTCGCGTGCCCGCGCAGCGGAGCGCCGCGTCCCTTTGGCGACGCGGAGGTCGCGACGATGAGCCAAACGACCTCCGCGACGACGGGACGGCGCTACGGGCTCGAGCGGGTGTGCCGAACGTGGGAGCGGTCACGCTCGGCGTTCTACGCGCGGCGGGCTCGCGTGCAGTGTTCAGCGTCGGCTGACAGTCCGCGCCGCCGCGGGCCGACGCCCGCGCTGTCGGATGCGCAGCTGCTGGCGGCCATTCACAGCGACTTGGCCCGCTCTCCGTTCCAGGGCGAGGGCCATCGCAAGGTCCACGCGCGGCTGCGGATCCTCGACGGGATCCGGGTCTCGCGGACACGGGTGTTGCGCGTGATGCGCGCGCAGGGCCTGCTCTCGCCGCATCGCGGGCGGCAGGGTGAGCCGCAGCGGCACGACGGCACGATTGTCACCTCGGCGCCCGACGTCATGTGGGGTACCGACGGCGTGCGGGTGTTGACCGTCGACGACGGCTGGGTCTGGACCTTCGCGGCCGTCGACCACTGGAACGCCGAGTGCGTGGGCTGGCACGTGTGCAAGGTGGGCAGCCGTTTCGCGGCCCTCGAGCCGGTCGCGCAAGGGCTCCGGCGACGCTGCGGCTCGGTCGAGGCCGACGTGGCCCGCGGGCTGGCGCTGCGGATGGATCACGGCAGCCAGTATCTGTCGGACCACTTCCTCAACCAGGTCCGCTACTGGGGCATCCGCCCCAGCTTCGGCTTCGTCGAAGAGCCGGAGACCAACGGCGTCGTCGAGCGCTGGAACCGCACGCTCAAGGAGCAAGCCGTCTACGGCCGGGTGTTTCGAAATCTCGCCGACGTGCACGCCGCCGTCGCCGAATTCGTCGAGCGCTACAACCGGTGCTGGCGCCTCGAGAAGCTGGCTTATCGCACGCCCCTCGAGGCACGAGAGGAGTACGAGCTACGCCAAGCCGCGTAGCCCAAACTTGTGTCCAAGAAACCGGGTGCGGTACAGACGCGTGTCCGAGCGCGCTACAGAACTTCCTGCGTGAAAAATACGGCCTGTAGCTCCTACTGATATGACGTCGATCGATGCGCGGGATACGGCTGTGCCCGAATACCCTCGGCCGCTCGGTCGTGCCCGCCGACGGTTCACGGTCCGGCGTGCTGAACGTCACGTTCCCGTTCGGCTACGGCCGATTGCGGCGAGGAGCTCGGAGACGAGCGTGGTTAACGATGCGACAATCACGGCCGGCTCGGCGTTCGGCCGTGCCGCACGGACCGCCATTTCGATGCCCGGGGCCTCCGAGTGGCCGAACAACCGTACGATCTGCGAGACTGCCTCGGCGGTAACCGCTTTGCTCAACTCGTCGTCCGCCAGTTGGGCCAAGCCCGCCACAAGCGTTGCGGTCTCGGTTGCCTGCAGGAGACGCAGGACATCCAGCGCATCCTTGTCGCTGACTCGGTCGATGCCGATGCGTTCGGCAATCTTGTGAACTTTGGCCACGAGCAGCGCCGCCGGCCCGGCGACGAGCATCGTGACGGACCGCTCTGTCCCGGGATCGAGCGATGGGATCGTCGTGAGCTGCCGGTCGACGATCGCTCCTTCCAGCCCCTTCGCCCGCCTTGCCGCTCTCTTGCCGTGGGGTCCGAGGCGAGCTCCCCGCCGCGAACCGGGGCCGGCCAGAGCCTCGGGAACCATGAGGTCGACGGGAATCCCATCGGGGCTCAACCACGCGCCGGGATGCCCTCCGGGCAGGAAGCCTTGTGCCTCGAGTAGTCCGGGCAGAAGGGGCGTGTCGGTCAGAGCCGCCGGCACTACGCAGAAATCAGCGTCGGTCGTGTACTCCGCGACGGCAAAGTCCGCCTGGCCCGTGTGGAGGTAGATCGCCTGAGCACCGACGAGCACGAGGGCATCCCGCTGTTCGGTCAGCGCAACGGCGACGTCGAGCAGCACCGTGCGGGCGCGGACGTACAGCGGGTCAGGACCGCCAGACATGCTCGTTCTTCTCCATCCACGCCAGCATCTCTCCGCCCTGTGAGGGTTCCCGGCCGGGTCCGGTCAGCAGGTCGACGGCGAGCTGGCTGGGGGCGACACAGCAAAGGCCGCCGCGTTCGACCGTCCGCTCGAAGACGACAGGATCCAGAGGTTCGAGCAGCACGACGTTGGCGCCGGCTTCCGTCTCGCGGAGATCCAGGCCGTCGATGGCTTGGCTCGGATCGGTGACGTAGATGGCCGCCAGCCTTGCGGGTGCGATGGGATCGAATTGCTGAGCCGCCAGTGCGCCGGTGGCGGCGTACGCGAACTCCGTCGAGCGGAGCTTGTCTTCGAGGACCGGCAGGCCTCGTGGCTCAAGTACCGTCGTCGGCGAATTGGAGTCGGTCTGGTCGTAGTCCTCGGCCCACCGGCGGAGGGCGCCCTGCCAGTCGACGGTCGAGACGGCGCCGCGTACGCGGGTCACTACTGCCTCGCGTTCGAGCAGGTCCAGCACGCGGGACAGGGTCGGCGCCGACGCACCGGTCGACTGAGCCAGCTCGCGTACGCCGTACGGAGGACGGGTATCGATGATGGCCCTCATGGCCCGGGCCGCGCCCCGTCCCCGCAGGGACCGGAGCTTGTGCTCCCTTGGCCAGGGGTCGCGGTCGGCCCCGTCGGTGGAAATGAACAGCCCCGGCGTGGACGCCTCGATGCGGACGTTGCCCGTGATGTCGACGTAGCCGACCCGGCGGTCGCGGAGCATGGCGCGGGCGCGGGGGGAGAGATAGGCGGCCGCCACGACGGGCACGGCGGGCGGCAACGCGGCGGCCGTGGTCGCCGAGATCTGCTCGACTGCCCGGAAGACATCGCGTGGTTCCAGCGTTCGCTTGATCTCGACGGCAAGGACCGCGCTCTCGCCGGCGGGTGACGCGACCTCCGCGAGCAGGTCTACGCGGTACGGGACGGGTGACTCGGTCCGTCGGGCCAGGAACGACCAGCCGGCCGGGATTCGTTCAGCCAGCACCCGCTCGATTAGGCGCTCGACCTGCATTCCGGTCGGGGGCTGCTTGTCGGTTGCAGGCAAGGGGGTTCTCTTCCGGGGCGGCATTCCGATTATTGTAGTGTTTCGGCATTGACGAAACAAGATGTTTCTCGAAACACCGCGTCAGAATCCGATCGACTTGGGCGACCGCAGTTA
Source organism: Vicinamibacterales bacterium (assembly GCA_965207615.1). Lineage (GTDB taxonomy): Bacteria > Acidobacteriota > Vicinamibacteria > Vicinamibacterales > UBA8438 > JAJEEA01. The sequence continues at coordinate 6,752,902 of CBDBMZ010000003.1, read as the reverse complement.
ACCCCATTGAGCCCCGGGGCGGCGCGCTCAGCAGACGACCAACTGCGGAATCCGGCGGAAGTGGCGGTCGGCGGTGCAGAGCAACAGGCCATGCTGGACGGCGAGGGCGGCGATCTCGCGCCGCGCCCCGTCGCGACGTGTTGAACCGACGAGTCAGAACGTGGCGATCGGGTTGATCGGCGACCCGGTGCCGCGCGTGGGCAGCGGCGCCGCGGTCAGCAGGAACTCGTAACGGTCCAGCGAGGCCGCCACCTCCCCCACCGCCTCCAGGTCCAGGTTGTCGAACAGCGGCATCCCCAGGTAGATGAGCGCGAAGCGGTGGAGCGGCCGGGGACCGAGGTCGTCCGCCGCCGTCACGGCCGGGTCGGCGTCGGCCGGGGCCATGTCCTGGGCCGCCTCGCCGCCCAGTATCGCGATGTCCCGCTCCTTCAGCCACGGAATGACCGACGCGTGCAGGCCGGCCGCCGCGTTGGCCACGTCCCAGGGGCCGACCTCGGCGCGCCGGGCCCAGCGGCCGGTGCGGATGACCACCACGTCGCCGGCGGAGACGGTCACCCCCGTCGCCGCTTCCCAGGCCTCGATGTCCTCGACGCGGATCGGCGTGCCTGGCTCCAGGTACGGCACGTTCCGGAACCGCGCCATGTCGATCAGCACGCCCCGGGTGACGATGCCCGACTTGGCGTTGTGCACGGTGTTCCGGGCGTGGCCGCCCCGCGCCGCGACCTCGGCGGGATCGGGCCGGTAGCCGTTGTAGGTCACGCCCTCGCCGATGAAGTTGTGGTTCAGGAAGTCGAGGTGGGTGTGTATGAACCCGTGGTAGGCGATGCGGATCTCGTCGGCGGTGATCCCGAGGGGGGTGACCTGATAGGGCCGCGGGCCGTCGATCGCCGCCTCGGTCTCGGCGTCGCGCGCGAGCGAGACGGAGATGCCCTCGCGCACGAGGGCGGCGGCCTGCCTGCGCTTCTCCGGCGTGATGAGGTTCAGGGTGCCCCGCTCGTCCTCGGCTCCCCACCGCCCCCAGTTCGTCAGCTCCTGCTTCCAGCGCTCGACGTCCGCCTGCGTGACCCGCTGTCCGCCGGCGGCCGGCGCCGAGCCCGGCTGGAAGCCCGGGGAGCGGACGGTCTGCCCGAGCAGCGGCGCCGCGACGACGCCCGCCAGCGCGATGACGCCGGCCAGACTCCATCGTCTCCTGGTTGTTCCCATGGGTCCCTCCCTGGTGCCGCTCCGTCGTCGATCGCGGCTCCGCGACCCGGAGCCGAGACGTCCTCCGCCGATCGGATCCAGGCCATCGACGGTGCCCGGTCACGCGCGCCTCACTCCGCGAGACGCCGTCCCGATGATAGTCCGTCCGGCGGTTCGGTCAGCGCGGCGGGAACGGGCCAGGAGTCTGCGCCGTGGAACCGCGCGGACTCCTGTAGGATCGGTTGGGTGCCGGGCGGACGCCGCAGCGCGACCTTACGGTCGCGTTCGGCGACGTTTGGCGGGCCAGGAGTCTGCGCCGTCGAACGGCGCGGACTCCTGCAGGGTTGGTTGGGCGCCCAGCGGAGCCGTAGGCGACGATGGGCGGGCCAGGATCGAGAGCATGCTCACGCTGCTGCCGGACGAGAGAACGTGGCTCGACCGATACCGGGACGCGATCCGGAGGGAATGCCCGGACGCGGTACGGGATCTCCTGATCTACGGCTCGAAGGCGCGGGGGGACGCCCGCGAGGACAGCGACATCGACATGCTCGTGATCGTGAAGAAGGGCCACGATCACGTGAAGAACCGGCTGACCGACATGGCCGACGACCTCGCGGTGACGGCGAACGCCGCACCGTCCGCGATTGCACTGACCGAGGACGAATGGGGGCGCATGAAGGAGCTGAGACTGCCGTTCCAGCGGAATGTGGAACGGGACGCGGTCTCGGTGCTCTTCGGCCCGATCGAGGAGAGAGGACGCGCACGGAGAACGCACGGCAGGCCGGGGCGCCGGCCGGCGGGATCACTGGCAGCGCGAACTGGAGGGCAAGTCGCCGAGGAGCGCCCGATGAACAAGGCAGCAGTGCTGGCCGAATGGGGAAGCTCGGCCGATGCGCTGATCGATACGCGGGTGATGAGGGAGCAGGGGCGCGTGAAGGGCACGATCTCCCGGGCCTACTACGCCATCATGCACGCGGCCAGGGCCGCACTGCTCGTCCACGACGTGAGCACGTCGAGCCACGAGGCGGTACGGAAGCAGTTTGGCGAGCACGTCGTGAAGAGAGGCGGAGTCGAACGAGAATGGGGCAGGATGCTGCACCCCAGTGCCAGGCAGAGGCAACTGGCGGACTACGGGACCTCGACGACGATCAGGTTCACCGAGCAGGACGCCGACTCGGCGGCGGAGAACGCGGAGAAGTTCGTGCAGCGCACGCGGCACTATCTGCTCGCGGCGGGATTGACTGAACGAGAGCTCGACAGCGTCGTCGACGAACCGCGGGAACTGCAATGACGGACGCAGGCAGGAGCCGCCCGCCCCGGCGGACGGGGAGAAGCCGTTGGCGCGGTTGCGGGAGACGCAGACGATGCTGGAAGAGACCGTGCGGGAATGGACGCGTGAATGGCTCGAGCAGGGCCGCGCCCAAGGCATCGAGCAGGGCCGCGCCCAAGGCATGGAACAGGGCATCGAGAAGGGGTTCGTGCAGGGCATCGAGCAGGGCCGCCACGAAGAGCGGGCGCTGCTCTGCCGTCTGGCGGCCCGGAAACTCGATGCGGGGGCGGCCGAGGGACTGGCCGCCGCCCTGGCCGGCGTTACCGACCCGGACCGCCTTGCGCGGGTCGGCCACTGGATCATCGAGTGCGCGTCGGCGTCGGACCTGCTGGCCCGCGTCCGGGCGACGACGGGCCGGTCGGCTGAGGCGCCCGTTGCGGTTTGCCCCCCAGGCTCCTAGAATGGACTTCTCGCCCCGGCCGGAAACCGCGTTCGCACCGAGGAGGCCCCGGATGACGACCACGCGAAACTGGCGGCGGACGTTCCCTTGGCGGGTCGTGCTCACCACGGCGGTCGCGGCCCTCGCCGCGATGCCGGCCCCGGCGGCCGCGCAGGCCGCGGCGACCGAAGAGGTCACCTTCACCCGCGACATCGCCCCCATCCTCCAGCGGAGCTGTCAGAAGTGCCATCAGCCGAATTCGCTGGCCCCGATGTCGCTGATCGACTACGAGGAGGTGCGGCCCTGGGCCCGCGCCATCAAGCTCCGCACCGGGCTGCGCGACAAGCCGGGGGTGATGCCCCCGTGGTACATCGAGAAGAACATCGGCATCCAGCGGTTCAAGGACGACCCGTCGCTGAGCGACGACGAGGTCGCCCTGATCGCGCGGTGGGCTGACAACGGCGCCCCGCGGGGCAATCCGGCCGACCTGCCCCCGCCGGTCCCGTTCATCGACGTCGACCAATGGGAGATCGGGCAGCCCGACCTGATCGTGTCGTCGCCGAGCTTCGACGTCGCGGGCGACGCCCCCGACTGGTGGGGCTCGATCGGCGAGGTGCCGACGGGGCTGACCGAGGACCGCTACGTCGCCGCGATGGAGTACAAGGAGATCACCGAGTCGAGCGTGGGCGAGACCCGCAACACCGTCGGCGGCCTCTTCGTGGTGCACCACGCCACCCTCGGGGTCACCGACCCGAACCCCGACGAGAACGAGGACGATCCGCTGGCCGCGCAGCGCCGCTGGCCGACCCACGAGGTGGGGCGCAACGCCGACGTCTTCGACCCCGAGGCGGGCAAGATCATGAAGGCGGGGTCGAAGCTCCAGTTCAACTCGATGCACCTGCACGCGAACGGGGCGGACACGCGGGCCCACCTCGACGTCGGGTTCAAGTTCCATCCCCGCGGCTACGAGCCGACCCGCAAGTGGGTGCGGATGTCGTTCGGCAACGGGGTCGACCTCGACATCGAGGCGATGGACCCCGACCAGCAGGAGGAGGCGTACTTCACCCTGCCCGAGAACACGCTGATCACGATCTTCGAGCCCCACATGCACGCCCCCGGGGTGCGGATGTGCCTCGACGCCATCTGGGGCCACAACGTCCAGACCCTGAACTGCGCCGGCTACGACCACAGCTGGGTGCGGGTCTACAACTACGCGGACGACGCGGCGCCGCTGCTGCCGAAGGGCACCATCCTCCGGATGACCGGCTACTTCAACAACTCGCCGTCGAACCCCAACGTGCCCGATCCGCGCAACTGGTCGGGCGGCGGACACCGCTCGGTCGACCAGATGTTCATCAACCTGATGCGCGGGGTCTACCTGACCGACGAGGAGTTCGCGGCGGAGATGGCCAAGCGGCGCGAGGCCCTCGGGCTGGTCGACGGCGAGGTGGTCCTCGGCTGTCCGCTGTGCGGAACGGTGGTGGAGGCGCCGGCCGAGAACGCCGGAGGCGGACAGTGAGAGCCGCGGCCGCCCGCGGCGGGAGCCTACCGGCGCTCGCGGGGCTGCTCGTCTCGCGGACCCGGTCGGCCACGACCCGGACCGTCTCCCCCGCCATCACCCTCCTGCTCGCGGGGCTGCTCGGCGGCCTCGCCGCGGCAGACGCCGGCGCGCAGGGCTCGCGGCGCGCCTACGACTTCGGCCAGGAGGTGGTGCCGGCCTACGAGGGCTGGGAGCAGAACCCGGACGGCTCGTTCAACCTCGTGTTCGGGACGATGAACCGGAACTGGGAGGAGGAGCTGCACATCCCCGTCGGCCCCGACAACCACATCGAGCCCGGCGGGCCCGACCAGGGGCAGCCGACGTGGTTCCTGCCGCGGCGGAACCGGTTCCTCTTCCGCATCCGGGTGCCCGCCGACTTCGGCGACAAGGAGCTGGTCTGGACCCTGACCAGCCACGGCGAGACGAAACGCGCCTACGGCACGTTGAAGCCCGACTACTACATGGACAACAACGTCCGGATGGCGAACAACGGGGCCGGCGTCTCCGGCGAGCTGTTCAACAACGTCGGCCCGACGCTCGAGGTGCACGGGGAGAAAACCCGCACCGTGAAGGCGAACGAACCGGTCACCCTGACCGCCGTCGCTCACGACGACGACGAGCTACCGAGGCGGCGGGGGATGCGCGCCGTGGACCCGGGCCGGCCCACGAGCCTGACGCCGATCGCGGCGACGGGCCTCCGGCTCTCGTGGTTCGTCTACCGCGGAGCCGTGCCGGTGACCTTCGACCCGGTGCAGACGAAGGTGTGGGAGGACACGCGCGCGAACTCGAACTCGCCGTGGGGCGCGGGCTGGGAGACGCCCGAGCCACCCCCGGACAACGAGTGGATGGTGCAGGCGACCTTCACCGCCCCCGGCACCTACGTTCTGCGGTGCATCGCCCACGACGGGGGCTTGGCGACCTACGAGGACGTCACGTTCGTGGTGACGGAGTGACCGACGCTTCGTCACCGCACCAATTCCTTCCCCGAATCGACCTCACCAGGAGTCTGCGCCATAGAACGGCGCGGACTCCTGCAGGGTTGGTTGGGCGCCAAGCGGAGCCGAAGGCGACGATGGGCGGGCCAGGAGTCTGCGCCGTAGAACGGCGCGGACTCTTGCAGGGCTGGTTGGACGCCAAGCGGAGCCGAAGGCGACGATGGGCGGGCCAGAACGGTGGACTGCGCGAAAACCCACGGAGAGCCGGGCGGTCCGGCTGGATACCGCGGCGGTCGCATCGGTGATCGACGAGACGAGACAATAGCGATGATGACCAACCATTTCGGCGCCTCCCTGATTCTGGCCGTGGGGATCCTGGCCGCGGGGTCGTCCGCATTGTCCCAGACCCGGGATGCCGAGGCGCGGGACGCGGCGGCGGAGGCGGCCGCGCGCGCGGCCCTGGAGACCTTCATCACGCAGTGGAATACGGCCGACGACGCCAACCTGCGCCTGGCCATGCACTTTCCGTTCGCGACGGTGCCGGGCGGCGGGGCGCTGCTCGTCGCCGAGCGGCCGGAGGACTTCTCGGCCGGCTTCGACCAGATGCAGGCGCGCGAGGGATGGAGCCGCAGCTCGTTCGACTTCGGCTCGCTCACGGTGGTCAGGTCCGCGCCCGACAAGGTGCACGCCGAGATCGGCTTCAGCCGCTACCGGGCCGACGGCGTCGCCTATCGCACGGCGCGGGTGTTCTACATCGTGACCCGGCGCGATGGCCGATGGGGCGTGCAGCTTCGGACGCCGGCGGCCGAGCCTGAGGATATGGACGCCGCCGAGCGGACGGAGATCGTCTCGGCGGCCCGCCGGGCGGTGCTCGACTTCTTCACCGCCTTCAATGCCGGCGACGTCGACGGCTCCGTCGCCACGCTGAACCACCCGCACCTGTTCATGACCCCCGGCGGGGGATTCTCGGTGGCCGAGTCGCCCGCCGATGGCCCTCGCCCGAACTTCGACCGGATGCGCCGCGACGAAGGCTGGCACATGAGCACAGTCGACGCGCTGGAGCCGAGCATCGTCACGCGGAACAAGGTGCACTTCGAGCTGACGTTCACCCGTTGGCACCCCGACGGCACCCGCTACTGGACGGTCCCCGCGCTCTGGATCGTGACCCGCGCGGGAGACCACTGGGGCATCCAGGTCCGGTCGCTCATGCCCGCCACGTTCGACGTGCGCGAGTGATTCGCGCTCGGCGGGCCGTCAGCCAATTCCACGCCCGACCGGTAGCACCGCAGACGGGCGGCCGTCGCCCACACTTTCTGGCTCGCGTGCGGGACATCGTGCCGTCACGAAGCCCACGCGCTCGCGTGGTCGTCCTGTTCCTTCGGAGAGACCGCCCCCGAGAAACATCCCGTTTATGCGGGCAAGACCGGCGATCACACCGGACGCGCGCTCGGAAGCAGATGCACCGGCTGCGAGTCTGCTTGTGGAGTACGAGTCCCGAGTCGGAGCGCCACGGCTACGCCCCGCTTTGCCGACTCGGGAAGCGCGTCTCCATCTCGCGCCGCGCCTTCACGGCCATCCCGTCCGGGTCGATGGCCACGTCGTCCCAGCCGACGATCTCGCCCGTCCCAACGGCCCGCGTCAGCGCCGCGCCGTGCGCGAGGCCGATCGGCAGCGCCCCGCGCTCGAGCGACGCCCGCGCCGGCAGGAGCTTGCCGTAGACGGTGAATCCGCCCTCGCCGTCGAGGGTCTCGCCCGCCGCGAGATCGCGCTTCGCGGTCGCCGCGACGTCGCCGACGAAGTCGCGCGCGGCGCCGGTCGGCCTCCCGAGCAGCCCGGCCACGAGGACCGACACGTTCAACTCGAGCCCGATAAGGTGGAACGGCTTGTACATCGCCGAGTAGCGGCCCGTCGCGTCGGTGTTCATGCCGTACTGCCGGAAGCAGCCCGCGGTGTAGTCGTTGGGCGCCTCGACGACGACGTAGACGCCCCAGCGCAGGTCGCCGGGCACGGGGCGCCCGTCGCGCTCGAGCGACGAGACCACCTCGACCTGCCCCTTGTGGTGGAGCTGGCCGCCAGCCTCGGCGGGCCGCAGCACGTGGGCGAGGTCGTCCCGGCCGCAGGGGGGGAACCGCAGGCCGTCGGGGGCGGGCGCGAGGCCGGTGGCGTTGGCGATGGCGGCCATCTCGATGGCCGACTTCGTCCCGTCGAGGAACGAGTTGAACATGCGGCTGTTCATGCCCGCCGCCCGCGCCTCGGCGGCCGTGAGCCCGTAGTGGTCCCACACCGTGTCCGGGGTCGAGGCGTGGTACGAGGGCAGGTACTTCGTGCCCTTCCCCGCCGCCGCCACGTCGAAGCCGCACGAGCGCGCCCACTCCACCAGCTCGCAGGTCAGGGCGGGCTGATCACCGTAGGCCATGGTGTAGACGACGCCCGCCTCGCGCGCCTCCGCCGCCAGCAGCGGCCCCGCCAGCACGTCGGCCTCGACGTTGACCATCACCACGTGCCTTCCCGCCGCGCACGCCGCGCGCGCGTGGGCGATGCCCGCCACGGGGTCGCCGGTCGCCTCGACGACGACGTCGACCGCGTCCTCGCGCACCGCCTCGAACGCGTCATCGGTGAATCCGGTCGCCGCGACTCGCGCTTCGTCCCACCCGACGCCGCGGCACGCGGCGCGCGCGCGATCGGGGTCGAGGTCCGCGATCGCGCGCACCTCGAGGCCGGCCGTCGACGGCACCTGGCTCAGGAACATCGATCCGAACTTGCCGGCGCCGATCAGGCCGACCCGCACCGGCCGGCCGGCCGCGGTGCGCGCGCGCAACTCGTCCCAGAGGTACATGGCTCTCGCTCTCAGACCGCCGCCGCGCCGGCGCGCGCCAGCTCGGTCAGGCAGTCGTCGGCCAGCGGCTCGATGGGCGTGAAATCGCGGTGCGCAATCCACGCGGCGCGCTTGAACCGGCGGATGTGGTTGTCGACGTGGCACAGCGAGAGGTAGACGATGCTGCGGCCGAACGGGCTGATGTTCGGCGGGCTCGCGTGCACGAGGGTCGAGGCGAAGACGATGATGCTACCCGGCGGGCCGGTCGGGGCCACGCAGCCGCCGCGCTCGGCGAGCCGGGTCACCGTCGCGCGGTCGAGCGTCCACAGCGGGTAGCTCGTCGTCTCGAGGTCGTGGCCGGCCTCGAACACCCCCTGGCGATGGCTCCCCGGCAGGAACAGCAGCGGCCCGTTGGCGGCGGTCACCTCGTCGAGGAACACCGCGATGTTCATGGCCCGCGGCTCGGGCATCTCGTCGTCGCGGTGCCACGTGCCGAAGTCCTGGTGCCACTGCCACACCTCGCCGTCGAACGCGGCCTTGGCGTTCACCTTGTACTGGTGCATGTACACGGGGCCGTCGACGAGCTGCATCACCGGCTCGACGAGGCGCGGGTGGCGCCCGAGGCGCCGGAACGCCTCGTTGTAGGTGTGGGCCGCGAACGCGGTGCGGGCGACGCCGCTCGACTCGCGCCACACCTCGTCGCGGTCCAGCGCGTAGACCTCGTCGGCGGCGGCCCGCAACACTGCCGCTTCCTCGGCCGAGAAGCGCGAGGGGAAGAACAGGTAGCCCTGCTCGTCGAACCGTTCGATCTCCTCGGGGGTCAGCTTCATAACGGATCCCTCCTCGGTCGGGGCACGTGCCGGCGCGGGGGCCGGCCCGAATCGCCGCCCGGCCCCGGGTCACGTACACTGTAGGCCATGTCAGCCTCGACGACCGTCACCAAGTTTACGTGGAACGACATGCCCAAGGAGCGGGTCACCAACCGCATCGACCGCCGGATCGTGACCGGCGAGAGCGCGATGGTGGCCCACGTCTACCTGCAGAAGGGCGCCGTCGTCCCCGAGCACTCCCACCACAACGAGCAGCTCGCCTACATCCTGAAGGGCAAGCTCCGGTTCTGGGTCGGCGACGACCTCTCGCAGGTCATCGACGTCGGCGAAGGCGAGGTGCTGCGCCTGCCTTCCAACGTGCCGCACAAGGCCGAGGCCCTGGAGGAGACGCTCGACGTCGACATCTTCAGCCCGCCCCGGCAGGACTGGCTGGACCACACGGACGACTACTTCAAGGACCAGTAGGGACGCCCGCATGGCCGCACTGACCGACTACCGTGTCCTGACCTTCGACTGCTACGGCACCCTGATCGACTGGGAGTGCGGCATCTGGGACGCGCTGCAGCCCGTGATCATGCGGAACCCCGGTACCGGCGTCACCCGCGACGCCGGGCTCCGCGCCTTCGCGCAGTGCGAGCCCCGGCAGGAGCAGGCCACGCCCGGCCTGCGCTATCCGGAGTTGCTCGCCCGCGTTCACCGGCGCATCGCCGAGAGCCTCGACCTGCGGACGGACGACGGACTCGACGCGGCCTTCGGCGCCTCCGTGCCGCACTGGCCGGCGTTCCCGGACACCGCCGACGCGCTACGCATCCTCAAGCGGCATTTCCAGCTCGTCATCCTGTCCAACGTGCACCGCGACGGCATCGCCGCCTCGAACCGGAAGCTCGGGGTCGAGTTCGACGCCATCTACACCGCCGAGGACATCGGGTCGTACAAGCCGGCCGACGCCAACTTCGATTACATGCTGGCCCACCTGAAGTCCGACCTGGGGCTGGAGCGGGCGGACGTCCTGCACACCGCGCAGAGCCTCCACCACGACCACGCGCCGGCGAACCGGTTCGGGCTCGCCAACGCCTGGATCGACCGCCAGCGGCTGTCGGAGGGCGGGAGCTGGGGCGCCACCGAACGCGTCGCGACCATGCCGTCGACGGACTTCGTGTTCTTCTCGATGGGCGAGATGGCCGCGGCGGTCGAGGCCGCGCGCGGCTAGCGCGGCTCGGTCTCCAGTTGCCAGCCACGGCGTGCGTCGCTCTCGCGGTTGGACCGCGCCTCGGAACGCGACGGGATTCGTCGTCCGCATGACGCCCGCGTCCGGCGGACGTGGCCCCGCAGGGCGGCCGTATTCGGCTCTACAGGCCGAGGGAGGACAGACGGACGAGGCGGGACGATTCCCTGAACCAGGACATCCGGGTGAACACCAGATAGAACAGCCGGGTCACGAGCGGCAGCCGCTTGCGCTCGTCGCGTCGCAGCTCCGCCAGAAACTCGGCGCTCGCCACGGTGTACGCGGTGCCGGCCACGAGCGACTCGAGGTCGTCCACCGCCCACCGGAACCGCGCGTCGTAGTGCCGCATCATCGGATGGCCGGCCTGGCGGCTCATGACTCCCGTTCCGACCGTGTCGAACACGATACTGCTGGCGGGAAAGCCGGTCGAAACCGCACGAATGAACCGCGCCACGTCGTCGGGCTCCAGGTAGTAGAGCACCGCCTCGGCCACGAACAGGAACGGGCGTTCCCTCGGCCCCACCCGATCGTGCCACGCCGCGTCCTGCAGCGAGGCCGCGAGCATCCGCCTGCGCGCACCGTCCTCGAAGTACCGCCGGCGAAGCCCGATCACGGCCGGCAGGTCGAGATCGAACCAGTCGACCCGGCCACCGCCGCACCGCTCCCAGCGGGTGTCCAGGCCGCAGCCGAGCTCGACGACGGCGCCGTCCGGGTGCCTGTCGATGAACTCGCGCACCGCCTGGTCGAAGCGCGCGGCCCGCACCTCGAGCATCGGCATCATCGTCTTCGCATGGCCGAGCTTCGACTCGAAGTCGTACCCCAACCGCTCGACCAGCTCGACGGCCGCGGGGTCGTCGATCAGGCCTCGGCGCCGCGTGGCCATGGCCCGGGCCCACAACGGGATCGTCAAGGTCTCTTCGACGCCCTTCAACTCGACGGAATCGCTCATGGGCCGTTCTCCGTGCGGGCAGTCCTTCTCGTCCTCGCCGGGGCTATCCGACCGCGGGCGCCTCGAGACGCCGCCGGACGCTCTCGAAGAACTCGGGGTCCGTCAGCAGTCGCCGCAAGAGGTCCTGGTGCAGGATGCTCGGCCCTTGCACGCCGACCTCGGCCGTCACGCGCATCCGTCCGTCCTCGGTACTGGCGACATCCTGTCTCACCTGGCCCTGGATCAACGTGAGCCAGACCGCGAAGGGCAACTCCTCGAAGAACAAGGCGGCAACCGCGCTCGACTCGGCATCTCGCGGCTGCGCGTAGGTGGCCTCGGTCAACACCCCGGCCAAGCTGCCGCCCTTGGTGCCGTACGACGCGAACTCACGCCGGACAGGTTCATTCTCCATCGGCCATTCGAGGAACTCGCGCATCGTCGCCGAGGCCGCATCCGAGACCAGTTCGCCGCGCTCGACCCGCGCCATCAGTCCGGCGTAGTCTCGCGCGGTCCCCCTGGGGAAGCGCGCGACGCTCAAGCGCGCCTGCTCGCGAACCGTGACCTCGTTCGTCACCGGATTATCCTGCCGGGTCGTGCGGAACTCGGGCTCGCGGCGCAACCGATCCGCCAGCAACCAGGCGGCGTCCGCCAGCGGTTCGTCGACCATCTCGGCCCAGCTCAGAAAGACGCCGCTGATCGGCAGCGGCGCATCCGACCCGTCGAGGCCGAGCCGGGCCGGAAGCGCCTCCGCCGCGTCACGCCCGAGTCGGTGCAGCAGGTAGTCGGTGGCGGCGTTGTCGCTGACCGTCATCATCGCCCAGACCACGTCCCGCAGGGAAACCGTGTCCGACGCGTCGAGCCATCCCCGCTCCCGGTAGACCTCGACCGCGCGATCGTGCACGCCGCCGTCGGTCCCGGGCAAGAAGAAGGCCTCGACGTCGGCGAGCGGAACCCGCTCGTCGGGCGACCATCGGCCGTCGTCCACCGCCTCGGCGTAGCCGGCGAGCACGAGGATCTTGATGGTCGAGGCGAGAGGGCGCGGCACGTCGGGATTCAGGAGGATCGCGGAATCGGGATCGTCCAGGCGGTAGGCGACCAGCGAGACCCGGGAACGGTCGGCGTCGATGAAGTCGAGAAGCGCGTCGACCGAGCGCAACGCCTGGGCGTCTTCGACCCCATCGAACATCGCTCCGAGATTGCGGGCAACGAAGGTGATTCGGTCCCAGTTGACCGCAATCAGGACCGCCCCCGCGACCAACACGGTGAGACACCCCACACCGGCGATCTTGAGCACCTGTCTCATCGGATGCACCCTCTCCCATGGCCTTCGCCGCACATTCCAGGGACACACGACCGATCGGACACGCTTCCGTCGACCGCCGCCCGCCGGTCGACTCCAAGACCCGAGGCGACACGGCCCGGCTCTTTCTCACCCGCTCTCGATCGACGATCGCAGCCGCTTCCGGACCCGGGGCCACTCATCCTCCAGGATGCTGTAGTAGATGGTGTCGCGATACCGCCCGTCGTGCATCAGCGTGTGGGAACGCAGCGTTCCCTCCGGCGTCGCGCCGATCTTCTCCAGCGCGCGGCACGCCCGACGATTGACCGCGTCCGTCTTGAACTCCACCCGGTGCGCGGACAGCGTCGCGAAGCAATGCTCGAGGAGAAGGCACTTCGCGCGAGTGTTGATCCCGCGCCCCTGCGCCCCGACCGACAGCCAGGTCCAGCCGATCTCGATCCGCCGGTCCTTCGCCGAGGCGTTCCCGAGGGCGGTCCCGCCAACTACCGCCCTGTCCCGGCGATCGACCACGGCGAACGGCAGGAGCCGGCCTGTCCGCTGCTGGTCGAGCGCCGTTTCGATGTAGTCGCGGGCATCGGCCGGGTTCTCGAGGCAGCTCACGGTGTGCTGCCAAATCCTCGGGTCGAGACCGACTTCGATCAACGCATCGAGGTCCGCGAGACTCCACTGCCGCAGCAGCACGCAAGCGTCGAAGAGAGACACGCTCCCGGTCAGGTCCACGCGACGCTTCTCCCCTCGCCCCCGATTCCGTCGAATCCGACCTCACCCCGGGTTACCCGGCCGCGGGCGGCGGCTCGGGACGCAGCCGGACGCTCTCGAAGAAATCGGGGTCCGTCCGAAGTCGCCGGCACGTCAACGGGCCGATCCGCTGGTCGCGGCGACGAGCCTCGCGGCGACCGTGGAGAGGCCCAGCCGGTGATCGTCCGGGTCGATCCATCGCGCGGCGTCCTCGCGGACCGCGGCCGGCCGGGACTTGAGGCGGACGTAGACCGGCTCGACGTCGAGGTCGTAATGGGTGAACGCGTGGCGGAAGACGTCGGCGGCGCGGATCTCGTCGACGAGGCCGGCATCGACGCCGGCCTCGTCGAGGAATCCGTCCACCGTCTCGCGGGCGTCGCGGTCGGGCGGCGACCAGAGGCCGCCCCAGATGCCGGTGGGCGGCCGATGCTCCACGAGACAGGCGCCGTCGGGATCGACCAGCACGAAGAACCGGCGCCGCTCGAGGCGGCGGCGACGGCGGGGCGCGGCTTCCGGATACCGCTCGGGGTCGCCGGCCGCAAAGGCCTGGCAGCCCGCGCGCACCGGACAGTCGTCGCAGCGCGGCCGGCGGCGGCACACCGTCGCGCCCAGATCCATGACGGCCTGCGTGTAGTCCGCGGCGCGGTCCCCGGGGGTGTGCAGCTCCGCGAGGCGCCAGAGCTCGTCGAGAGTCGCCGACGACGACACCGGGCCGGGGACCCGGTGCTGGCGCGCCAGCACGCGCTTGACGTTGCCGTCCAGGATGGGCGCGCGGCGGCCGTGGGCCTGGGCGGCGATGGCGGCGGCGGTGGACCGGCCGATGCCCGGCAGCGCCTGGAGCTCCGCCGGCGTGTCGGGAAACGTCCCCCCGCGCTCCCGCACGACGATGCCCGCGGCGCGGTGCAGGTTGCGCGCGCGCGCATAGTAGCCGAGGCCGCTCCACAGGTGCAGCACGTCGTCGAGGTCGGCGCGCGCCAGGGTCTCGACGTCGGGGAAGCGGGCCGTGAACCGCTCGAAGTACGGCACGACCGTGCCGACCTGGGTCTGCTGCAGCATGATCTCGGCCACCCACACCCGGTACGGCGTGCGCTCCCGCTGCCACGGCAGGTCCTTGCGACCGTGGACCTCCCACCAGGCGAGCAGGCGGCGGGCGAATGAGCCGGAGGCGGCCAAGGCCCTGTCACCCCGACATCACCCGCGCCAGGGCCGCGAAGTCCTCGACGACGAGGTCCGGCTGGTGCGGCGAGCCGCCGAAGGGACGCCGGCGCCGGTCGATGAAGGCGGTACGCAGGCCGCCGGCCTTCGCGCCGATGCAGTCGAACGCGTGGTTGGCGACGAAGAGCACGCTCGGAGGGTCGGCGCCGAGACGCTCGCAGGCCGTCGCATACGTGGCGCGGTGCGGCTTGAAGTAGCCGGCCTCCTCGACCGAGATCACCGCGTCGAAGGGGAACCCGATGTGCGGCCCCGCCGCCGCGAGCATGTCGCGGTCGCCGTTCGAGAGAATCGCGAGGCGGTACCGCCCGCGCAACCCTTCGAGCGCCTCGATCACGTCGGCGAACGGCTTCAGCCGCTCGATGCAGCCGACGAGCCAGCGCACCTCGTCGGGCGTGTGGTCGATGCCCGCGCGCCGCATGACCTGCGACACCGCGCGGTGGCCGATCTCGCGGTAGGACGTGTGGCCGCGGTCGCACAGCGAGTCGATCATCGAGTCTTCGAAGTGCGTGCGCCGCCACCAGGTAACGAAGCGGTGGGGGTCGCCGCGCCAGCCCTTGCCGGCCAGGAACGGCGCCACCATCTCCGTCAGCCCGCCCTGCATGTCGACGATGGTGCCGTACTGATCGAACATGAGGGTCGAGACCTCGCGTCGCAAGAGACCGGCCGGGTCGGCGCTCATCGCATTCTCCTCCTTCGTTGAGCCGGTGCACTCGGGCGCCGCGCCGACGTCGCGTCCTCCAGCAGCGGCAGCAGCCCGGGGGCCCGTGCGCGATCAGGCGCACCGGCGCATTCGCCGCCGCGCCGACGTCGCGTCCTCCAGTAGTGGCAACAGCCCGGGGACCGCGTGCGCCATCAGGCAGCCGGCGCCCTCGCCGCCGCCTCCAGTAGTGGCAACAGCCCGGGGACCGCGTGCGCCATCAGGCGAGCCGGTGCCCTCGGCGCCGCGCAGACGCCGCGTCCTCCAGCAGCAGCAGCCCGGGGCCGCGTGCGCCATCAGGCGCGCCCGCGCCCCCGCCGCCGCGCCGACGCCGCGCGCTCCACGAGCGGCAGCACCGCCTGGGTCGCGTCCGCCATCAGGCGCGTCAGGTACGCGTCGTCGTCCGGCCGGCCCGGATAGTGCAGGCCGGCCCCCGCGTCGAGCAGCAGGCGGACGGCTTCGACGTAGGCGTCGCTGCGGTCCCGGGCGCCGCCCGAGTAGCGCGCGCCGTGGACCGCCCACCCGAGCGGCGAGCTGTCGTGGCACGCATCGAAGACGTCGAGCGGCGCGCCGGCCTCCAGCAGCAGCCGGACGTTGTCGGGCTGGCCGAACCACGCGGCCTGATGCAGCGGCGTGCCCTCGTCGAGACCCGTCGCGCCGAGATCCGCGCCGGCGGCGATGAGAAGGGCCACGGGGGCGGTACCGGCCCGCCCCGCCATGTCGGCGAGCAGGCGGTCCTCCTCCGGGTTGCCGGTGCGCGCGCACCCGGGATGCGCCTCGAGCAGGCGTCGGGCCTCGTCGAGCCTCCCGCCGACGACGGCGACGGCCAGCCGGTCGGCGGGAGCGAGCGCGGTGTCGGCCCCGCGCTCCGCCAGCAGAGTCGTCAGCTCGGAGAAGCCGCGGCGCGCGGCGTGCGCGTAGGCGGTCTTCCCGCCCGCGGTGCGCGCGTCGACCTCGGCGCCGTGGTCCAGCAGACGCCGCACCGCCTCGGGGCGGCGGCGACGCGCCGCCACGTGGAGCGGCGTCTCGGCCGCGGCGCCGGCCCGCGCCGCGAGGTCCGCCCCCGCCTCCAGGCGGCGTGCGAGCTCCGCGTCGCCGTCCGGGCCGTAACCGTCGTCGAGGAGCTCGTGCAGGCTCGCCTCCGCCTGCGCCCCGCCGGGCGTGAGGCCCATCTGCGCGAGCACCGCGAGGTGGTCCCACTCCGCCCACGCCTCGACGAGGCGTCCCGCCTCGAGGCGGTAGACGGCGAGATAGCGGACCCGCACCGGCCGGCCGGACGGGGGATGGTCCCCGAACGGGCCGGTCTGGGTGCCCGTGAGCAGATGGCGCGCGGCAACCCGGTCTGCCTCGGCGACGAGGTCCTCGACCGTCTCCCGCGCGTCGGGGAACGTCAGGTGCTCGTTGCGCAGGAACCACTTGAGATCGTCCCGGCTGAGCACCCCCGGCTCGCCGGCCGCGTCGCTGTGCCGGACGAACTCCGGAGCCACGAGGCGGTCCAGCGCGTCCCAGTCCTGCGCGTTGACGGCGTCGACGAACGCCAGGACGATTTGCTTGTTGCGCTCGAGGTCGCTCATCTCGACTTCCGGCGAGTACGAAGGCAGGGAAACCGGACCCTCCGAACGCGCGGGTGCGATACCCGTGAACCCGTGGCCCCCCCGTTGCGCCGCACCGGCAGGGCGCGAGCGGATCGCCGAGGCGCCCACCCGGCGAGGCATGAGGAGGACGCTGGTCTCATGTGCATCACCGGCCTATACCAGAAAACGGGCCACCGCCGCCTCGTCCCAGTCCATGCCGAGGCCCGGGCCGCGTGCGGTGACCATGCCGTCGACCACCCGCGGCGGGTCGGCGAGGACGGCACCGGCGAGGTCGAGGTACTCCAGGTAGTGGGCCAGCGGCGTCACCGGGAGGACGTGGGCGCTCGCCTCGATGAAGAGATGGCTGGACACGGGGACGGCGGCCGCCTCGGCCTGACCCATGGCGCGCAGCCAGCCGGTGACTCCCCCCATCTTCATGATGTCCGGCATGCAGAGGTCGCAGGCGCCGGCCGCGAGGGCGTGGGCCATGTCGTGCCCGAACCACCAGTTCTCGCCGGTCTGGATCGGCACGGGGGACGCCGCGCGGACGCGGGCGTGACCGGCGAGGTCCTCGGCCGGCACCGGCTCCTCCACCCACTCGAGGTCGAACCGCGCCAGCGCGCGGATGCGCCGCAGGGCCTCGGGCGCGGTCAGCGACTGGTTGTAGTCGACCATCAACCGCACGTCCGGCCCGACGATCTCGCGCACCCCGGCGACCGCCGCCACGTCCCAGGCCAGGTCTCGGGCCCCGATCTTGATCTTGATCGCGCGGAAGCCCTGCTCGAGGCTCCGCTCGAGCGCGGCCCGGTCGGCCGCCGGATCGACGATGCCGTAGCTGTCGTAGGCCGGCACCGGGCCGGCCTGCCCCCCGAGCAGTTCGACCACCGGCCGCCGCTGCACGCGCCCCTGGAGGTCCCATAGCGCCATGTCCAGGCCGGAGAGCGCCATGCCGACGAGCCCCTGGCGCCCCATCAGGCGGAAGCGCGCGGCCAGCTCGTCGTAGAGCACCGCGGGAACGGCCGGGCGTCCTCGCACGAGCTCCTCCACGTCTTCGAGAAACGCCTTCAGCGCGCGCAGCGTGAGGGTCGTGTAGCCGAAGACGTAGGCCCGGCCGACCGGCCCCTCCTCGGAGGCGACGTCCACCAGCAGGAGCGGCGAGACCGGGATGTCTCCCGACGCGGTGCGCAGCGGGCGCGCCAACGGCGCCGCGACGGCGCGCGCGGTGAGCGCGCGGATGGTCAGAGCGGATTCCGGCATGGCAGTCTCCGTGGCGGTCGTCGTTCGTCCCCCGTCAGGTCTCCGGTCCCTCGGAGTAGGCGAGCCGGATGATGCGGGTCGACCCGTGCGACGAGCCGAACGCGTGGGGAATGCCGAACCGCTCCAGGCCCGGCACACGGCACCCGCTCCGCGCGAGGTGGTAGACGGTGGCGCTGCCCATCCCGCCCACGCCGATGACGATGGCGTCGTACATGTCGACTTCCCGGACGGCCGCGGCATGCGGCGCGGCCCGCGCAGACGATACGCCGGGGCGCGATGGAGGTCAACGCAGGCCCCGTTCCGGCCGGTTGGGGGTAGACTCGCACCGTGCGGCGCCCTGGCGAATCGCGGGCGCCGCGGGAGGCAAGGCCATGACTCTTCTCGCTACGATGCCCGCGCGACTCCGTTGGCGGCTCGGCGTCTGCCTGCCGCTGGTGCTCCTTCTCGCGGCGGCGAGCGCCCTCGGCCAGGACGACGGCCGGCGCCGCCTGGCCCTCGACGACTACCTCTCGTGGGAGACGGTCGCCAACCCCCGCATCTCGCCCGACGGCGCGACCGTCGTCTACGAGCGGCGCTTCGTCGACCCGGTGGCCGACGGCGTCCGCGGCGAGCTGTGGGTCATCGGCGCCGACGGCTCGCGAAACCGGTTCCTCACCGAGGGCGCCGGCCCCCGCTGGTCGCCCGACGGCACCCGCATCGCCTTCACGCGGTCGGGCGAGCCGCGAGGGTCGCAGGTGTTCGTGCGCTGGATGGACGCCGAGGGCGCCGAGAGCCAGATCACGCGCCTCGAGAACCCGCCGTCGCAGATCCGATGGGCGCCCGACAGCGGCTCGCTCGCCTTCCGGGCGGTGGTCTCCCCCGCGCCCGACCCCGCCTGGGACATCGACCTGCCGCGGCCGCCGGAGGGCGCCGACTGGACGGGTCCGGCCCGCATCGTGACCCGGCTCAGCTACCGCCGCGACGGCTCCGGCTACACCCCCGCCGGCTACCGGCACGTCTTCGTGGTCAGCGCGGCGGGGGGAGCCCCGCGCCAGATGACGAGCGGCGACTTCCACCACGACGGCCCGCGGTTCACCCCCGACGGCCGCGCCATCGTCTTCTCCGGCCTCCGCGAGCCGAACGCCGAGTACGCCTGGCGGCAGTCCGAGGTGTACCGGGTCGACCTGGCGACCCGCGAGATCACCGCCCTGACCAACCGCGACGGTCCCGACGCCGGCGCCGTCCCCTCTCCCGACGGCCGCGCCATCGCCTACACCGGCATGGACCACACGACGGACACCTACCGCGAGGAGGGCCTCTACGTGATGGCCGCCGACGGCTCGGGCCCCCGGGTCGTCGCCACCGAGATGGGGCGGCGCCCCGGCATCGTGGGCTGGGCCGCCGACGGCACCGGCGTCTACCTGAACGCGCAGCTCCGGGGGACGAGCAACCTCCACTTCGCGTCGGTCGACGGCGAGGTCCGGCAGGTGACGAGCGGCAACCACATGCTGTCGGTGTCGTCGGTCAGCGACAACGGCGTCGCGGTCGGGGTCGTGTCCAGCTACCACGCGCCCGGCGACCTCGTCGCCTTCGACGTGGACGACCCGGAGACGATGCGCACCCTGCACCGGACCAACGCGGGGCTGCTCGCCGATGTGCGCCTCGGCGACGTCGAGGAGATCTGGTACCGGTCGCCGGACGGGCTCGACATCCAGGGCTGGATCGTCAAGCCGCCGGACTTCGACCCGGCGAGGAAGTACCCGCTCATCCTCCGCATCCACGGCGGCCCCCACGCCATGTACAACGCCGGGTTCGACTTCAAGAACCAGGACCACGCGGCGAACGACTACGTCGTCCTCTACACGAACCCGCGCGGCAGCAGCGGCTACGGCAGCGCGTTCGGCAACGCCATCAAGAACGCGTACCCGGGGGAGGACTACGACGACCTGATGGCCGGGGTGGACGAGGTGATCTCGCGCGGCTACGTCGACGAGCGCAACCTGTTCGTGTACGGCGGCAGCGGCGGGGGCGTCCTGACGTCGTGGATCGTCGGCCGCACCGGGCGCTTCACCGCCGCCGTGGTCAAGGCTCCGGTCACCAACTGGCTGAGCTTCGTCGGCACCACCGACGGGTCGGGCTGGTACCGCAACTTCGAGAAGCTGCCCTGGGAGGACCCCGAGGAGCACCTGCGGCGGTCGACGCTGATGTACGTCGGCAACGTCACCACGCCGACGCTGCTGATGACCGGCGAGCGCGACCTGCGGACGCCGATGGAGCAGACCGAGCAGTACTACCGGGCCCTGAAGCTGCGCAAGGTGCCCACCGCGATGATTCGCCTGACCGACAGTTGGCACAGCCGCAGCTCGCCCCCGACCAACTTCCTGCGGGTGCAGCTCTACCTGCGGCTGTGGTTCGAGCGGTTCATGGTCGGGGGGGCCGCGGCCACCGACCAAAACGACCAGGAGCTTCAGTGATGTCTGGAACCAGTAGATGCGTTGGGTTGGCCGCCGCCGCGGTCCTCGCGCTTGCCGGTGCCGCCCGGGCGCAGTCGGCGGCCGAGATCGGGCCGCAGGCCTCGTTGGATGCGATGGGGATCGTCGGCTACGCCGACCGGATGAGCGTGGCGCCGGGCGAGACGATCCGGTTCATGGTGAGCAGCCAGCTCCCGACGTACCGGGCGGAGATCGTCCGGCTGATCCACGGCGACGCCAACCCGAACGGGCCGGGCATCAAGGAGGCGCTGGTCGAGACGCCGGCCAACGGCGACTATCCCGGCCGGCGCCAGGAGCTGCCGCTCGGCTCCTACGTCACCGTGCCGGACGCCGAGCCGTTGCGGCTCGGCGGGAGCTTCACGATCACGGCCTGGGTGGCGCCGACACGGCCCGGCGTCGTCGGCTGGGTGGGCGAGCCGGGCGCGCAGGGCGTGGTGACGAGGTGGGCGGCGGACCGTGGCTACGGGCTCGTGATCGACGAGCAGGGGCGGCTGGCCCTGTGGCTCGGTGGGGCCGACGGGCAGGTGGCGCGGGTGGCGGCGGAGCCGGCGCTCCGCCGGTGGGCGCCGGCGATTCCGGGGGCAGGGCGGCCGCGGCCCCACGGCGTGCCGACGCAGTGGTACTTCGTGGCCGCGACGTTCGACGCCGACACCGGCCGGGTGACGCTGTACCAGGAGCCGCTCGACCTCTACGCGAACGACCCGACGCGGGTGGTGGTAGAGGAGACGACGCCCGTGCGGGCACTGGCGACGCCCGATGTGCCTCTGCACATGGCGGCCCACGCGACCGTCGGCGGCGGCGTGGCCGGGCACTACAACGGCAAGATCGACAACCCGCGCCTCTATGCGCGGGCCCTGAGCCGGGCCGAGATCGAGGCGATCGCGGCCGGCGCGGGACCGACCGACGCGGTGGCGGCGTGGGACTTCGCGGCGGATATCGAGACCGACCGGGTGCGGGACACCGCGGGGAGCGGGCTGGACGGCCGCACCGTGAACACGCCGACACGGGCGGTGACCGGACACCTATGGGACGCCACGGAGATGGACTATCGGCGGGCGCGCGAGCAGTACAGCGCCATCCACTTCCACGACAGCGACCTGCTGGACGCGGGGTGGGACGTCGGCTTCGCCTTCGAGGTGCCGGCGGACCTGCAAAGCGGCGTGTACGCGGCGCGGCTGCGGACGATCACGAGCGAGGACTACGTGCCGTTCTTCGTCCGGCCGCCGCGCGGGACCGCCACCGCGGAGATCGCGTTCCTCGCCCCGACCGTCAGCTACCTCGCCTACGCCGGCACCGGGGGCACCGGCTTCCAGCCGATGAGCCTGTACTCGACCCACACCGACGGGAGCGGCGTGGCGTACTCGTCGCGGCTGCGCCCCATCACCAACATGCGGCCGAAGATCGACACCCGCAACCCGTGGCAGTTCATGGCCGACACCCACCTCGTCGACTGGCTCGATGTGAAGGGCTTCACGGTTGACGTCGTCACCGACCACGACTTGCACGCCGAGAGGGCGGCGCTGCTAGAGCCCTACAACGTGGTGCTGACCGGCACCCACCCCGAGTACTACTCGTGGGAGATGTTCCACGGAATGCGGTCGTACCTGGAGCAGGGCGGCCGGCTGATGTACATGGGCGGCAACGGCTTCTATTGGGTGACGCCGGTCGACCCCACCGGGACGTTCATCGAGGTGCGGCGCCGAGACGGCACCGAGCACTGGCAGGGGGCGCCGGGCGAGAGCCACCACAGCCTGACCGGCGAGCCGGGCGGGCTGTGGCGCTTCCGCGGCCGGGCCCCGCAGTGGCTGGTCGGAGTGGGGTTCACCGCGCAGGGGTTCGACCGGAACTCCCCCTACCGCCGGATGCCGGACAGCTTCGACCCGCGGGTCGCCTTCATCTTCGAGGGCATCGGCGACAACGAGCTGATCGGCAACCACCCATCGCTGGTGCTCGACTTCGGGGCGGCGGGCTCGGAGCTCGACCGGGTGGACTACGCCCAGGGCTCGCCGCCCCACACCCTCGTGCTGGCGCGCTCGTTCGGCCACTCCGACGCCTACCAGCACGTGATCGAGGAGGTGAACACCAGCAACTCCGAGCAGGGCGGCACGGTCAACCCACTGGTCTACGCCGACATGGCCTACGTGGAGTACCCCAACGGGGGCGCGGTGTTCTCGACGAGCTCCATCGCGTGGAGCGGCAGCCTGTCGTTCAACGACTACGACAACAACGTCTCGCGGCTGACCGAGAACGTGCTGCGGCGGTTCGCGTCGGACGAGCCGCTGCCGGGGCCGGCCGCGGCGGCCTCGGAGGGCGTCTCCGGCGCCGCCGGCGGCGGGCGATGACGGCGCGACCGAGCCGATGTACCAGGTCGAGGCGTGGTCGGCGCTGCGGCGGGCCCGACGCGACGCGGGCGGGGGCTTGCGCTGGCTTCACGTCAGCGGCACCGTCTGGGCGCTCGGCTTCACGAGCCTGTTCACGGACGTGTCGTCGGAGATGGTCGCCACGGTGCTGCCCGTCTACCTGGTCCTCTACCTCGGGCTGACGCCGTTCCAGTTCGGCATCGTCGACGGGCTCTACCACGGTGTGACGGCGCTGCTGCGGCTGGCCAGCGGCGTCGCGGTGGACCGGACCGGACGCTCGAAGGAGATCGCCCTGGCGGGCTACGGCGCCTCGGCGGTGTCGCGGCTGGCCATGCTCGCGGCCGGCGCATCCTGGCCGCTCATCGCCGGGGTCGTGGCGTTCGACCGCGCCGCCAAGGGCGCCCGCGCGGTGCCGCGCGACGTGCTCATCTCGCTGAGCAGCCGCCCCGGCGGCCTGGCGACGGCCTTCGGCGTGCACCGGGCCCTCGACAGCGCCGGCGCCATGCTGGGGCCGCTCGTCGCGCTCGCCATACTCGGCGCCCTCCCGAACGCCTTCGACGTCGTCTTCGTCGCCAGCTTCAGCGTGGCCGTCGTCGGCCTCGGGGTGCTGCTGCTCTTCGTCGACAACGCCGAGCGGCCCCCCGCGCCGTCGGCGGCGGCCGCCGCGGTCGGACCGCCCGTCACCACCGCACGCGCGGCGCGGGCGCCGACGCGGTCCGGGACGCCGGCGGCCGCCGCGGTCCCGCCGCTGGCCGCGGGGCGCCGTCATGCCTCGTCGGGCGGGCACATCGGCGATCCGCCGGCGCCCTCGGGGCTCGCCGCAACGCGAGGCTTCGCCGCGGGCATCCTGGAGGTCCCCGGCTTGCTGCGACTCACCGTCGCGGCGACGCTGCTCGGCGCCGCGACGGTGAGCGACGGCTTCCTCTACCTGCTGCTGCAGCGGGAGGCCGGCTTCAGTCCGGGGCTGTTTCCGCTGCTCTACGTCGGCACGTCGGGCTGCTACCTGGCGCTGGCGGTGCCGGCCGGCGGGCTGGCGGACCGCATCGGGCGGCGGCGCGCGTTCCTCGCGGGCTACGGGTCGCTCGCCGCCGCCTACCTGGCGACGATGCAGCCCGGACTCGGGCTGCCGGGGGTGGCGGCCTGCGTCCTCGTGCTGGGGACCCACTACGCGCTGACCGACGGCGTGTTGATGGCGTTCGCCAGCGGACGGCTGCCCCCCGAGCGGCGCGGCCGAGGACTGGCGCTGCTCACGACCGCGGCCGGCCTCGCGAGGCTGCTCGCCTCGGTCGTGTTCGGCGCGCTCTGGACGCGTTACGGCGCGGGGACGGCGGTCCCCGCGTTCCTGATCGCGCTCGTCGCGGCGATGGCGGTCGCGGCGGTCCTGCTGAGAGAGACGGCCGACAGAGACGAACGATGACGGCTCCGATCGTCCAGGGTGTTGGAATCGGTCCTCCCGGGACAGGATCACGGGCGGCGCGGGCGAACCATGACCGCCCAGCTCTTGCACCTGTCGACCCTCGTCCTCCCGGGATCGCGCCGCGGGCGGCTGGAGGCGAACCATGACGGTTCCTACCGAAGATCGCCAGAACGGGCACGCGGCCCGCGGGCCGGGCGTGGCGCCGGCGAGTCGGGGCACACCGCCCCGCGTCGTCGCGTTCGTGCTCCTGTGCGCCGCCTCCGTCGCGCTGGCCGCCGGCTACGCCTGGTGGTCGACGGCACGGCGGACGAGCTTCGTCCGGGAAGTCTCCCTGCCATTGATCGGCAGTCTGGCCGAGCTCGAGGCGCCGCTCGCGAGAGAGCGTTCCGCGCCACCCGTGGACGAGGTTCCCGCGCCGCCCGAGGGGGTGCGTACCGCACTTCCCACCGGGCCGGGTTCGCCGCCGCCCGCGGGGATGGGTACCGCGCTTCCCACCGGGCCGGGTTCGCCGCCGCCCGCGGGCGTGGACACCGCGCTTCCCATGGGGCCGGGTTCGGCTTCGCCCGTGGAGACGGGTTCCGCGCCGTTCGCGGGGGCGGGTGCGGCGTCGTCCGAGGAGACGGGTTCCGCGCCGCCCACCAGAGCGGTTTCGGTGGCGCCCGAGGGGGCGGCGGGTTCCGCACCGCGCCCGGCAGCTCCACGCGGCGACTCGGCGGCGCCCGCCCCTGCGACCGCTCGGCGGCCTGGAGATCGACTCGGAGCCGCTGGACGGCCCTCGCAGGCGTGGAATTCCGATCCGGCGGCGGATGCGGACGGCCCCATGCCGGAAAGTCACGAGCCGGCGCCCGCAGCGGACGGCCCCGCTGAGCCGGACGTCGACGACCCCCGGGCCGGGCACCCCCTGCTCTTCCGCCACACCGGGCTGGACGAGAGCTTCGGCGTGGCGAGCGTCGAGCGACTCGGTGCCGGCGGTCGCCGAGCCACGCCGCTGCGCTGCGACCGGGTCGACTTCGCGGGCGAGCGCGGCGTCTGCCTGACGACCGACCGCTTCTACACGACGCACGCGATCATGGTGTTCGACGGCGCGTTCGAGCCGCTGCACCGGCTGCCGCTGCACGGCGTCCCCAGCCGCGTGCGCCTCGCGCCCGACGGCCGGCTCGCCGCGGTGACGGTGTTCGTATCGGGCCACTCGTATCTCGACGAGGGCTTCTCGACCGAGACGAGCATCGTCGACACGTACTCCGGCGAGCGGCTCATCGCCAACCTGGAGGAGCTCCGGGTCTACCGGGACGGCGCACCGTTCAGGGCCGTCGACTTCAACTTCTGGGGCGTCACCTTCGCGGCCGACGGCGACCGGTTCTACGCGACCTTGGGCACCGGGGGGACGACCTACCTCGTCGAGGGACGCGTCTCGACTCGCCGCGCGGAGGTCGTGGTCGAAGGCGTCGAGTGCCCGTCGCTGTCGCCGGACCAGAGCCGCGTCGTCTTCAAGAAGCGCCTGCCCCTCGCGGCCGGGCTCGGGTGGCGGCTCCACGTCATGCACCTGGGGTCGCGGGCCGTCACGCCCCTCGCCGAGCTCCGGTCCGTCGACGATCAGGCCGAGTGGCTGGACGACTCGACGATTCTGTACGCGCTTCCGGACCCCTCCGCACCCACCCCGATGGTGACCAACGTCTGGCGGGTGCCGGCCGACGGCGGCGGCACGCCGGAGCTGCTCCTCGAGGGCGCGTCGTCGCCGGCCGTGCTCCGCCAGGAGTCCGCGCCGTAGACGCGCAGCCCTGGAACGCCCCGGGCCGCACCGAGGAAGGAGGATCCAGCTAATGAACGACGCAGCCCAGCCCCTCATTCGCCTCGACAAGGTGACGGAGATCTTCTTCACGGACGCAGTCGAGACGCATGCGCTCGCGGAGATCGACCTCGATATCTACCTCGACGAGTACATCGCCATCTCGGGACCGTCCGGCTGCGGCAAGTCGACGCTGCTGTCGATTCTCGGTCTGCTCGACCATCTGCATGGTCACCCCCGCCCCCGCTACGCCCAGCACGCCGGCCGCGAGGTGCACCTTTCGACGGGGAGGTGGTGGACGGCCTCCCGGGCGAGAGCTGAGGTCCGTCGGGGTTCCGGCGCGCGTGGCGGCGGTCAGGACATAATGGCCCATGGCTGAGAGACCGACGGACATCCCGCGCGGCGCGCGCGCCCCGGGCTACCCCCGCGCCCCCGGACATCGCATCGCCTTCGTGCCCCGCCACGTCCGCGTGCGCGTGGCCGCGAGCGGGGCCGAGATTGCCGCGACCACCGACGTCGTGGCGCTCGAGGAGAAGGGGTACCCGACGCGCCATTACCTGGCCCGCGACGGCGTCGACATCTCCCGCCTGGAGAAGACGGGGAAGACGACGTTCTGCCCCTTCAAGGGGTTGGCCACCTACTACGTGATCCACGGTCCCGAAGGCGAGATCCGCGACGCGGCGTGGAGCTACGAGCAACCGTATCGCGAGGCCGAGCTCGTGCGCGACCGCCTCGCGTTCGACGCGGACGCGGTGGAGGAGACGGTCGGCTCGACGCCGTGACCGGGTCACCGCCGCGGTGGTCGAGACGCCGGTCGCCAACGCGCTGACAATCCGTGGCGCAAAGTCCGCGCCGCACTCGACGGGCGCCGCATCGGCGTCCGCTGACGCCCTGCGGGCGCGTTGCGACGCGGGACTTCCGCCACGGGCTGCCGAGCGTCGGCGGCGGCACCGACGGTACGCGCGGCCGGCTTCATGGCCTATGGGGTGGCAGCGACCGGCTGGCGCCCGAGATCACTGCTGGACCTGTCGGCGGAAGCGATGCAGTGGGTGTCGTTCTCGGCCTTCGCGCTTGCTCACGGCGGTGGTCGCGCTGATCGTGGCGGGGCTGATAATCTGGTGGCAGGACGCTGGCAACGGCGATGCCCGCGCCTGACCGACGACATGACCCCGACAAGACTCTACGAAGCGGCTTTCCCGTTCGCCGACGACGCTCTCGCCCTGCCGGTCGACGACATCGACCGCGCCGCGCGGTGGTACGGCCCTCGATTCGGCCTGATCGAAGTCGAGCGACGGGACGACCCGGTGCCGACGGTGATTCTGGAGCGCGACGGCGTGCGCATCGGCTTCGCCGTCAACGGCGGTGACCCCGCCAACGAGGGAGCCGCTATCCGGGTGAAGGACATCCAGCGGGCCCGCGACGAGCTGGAGGCCAACGGCGTCAAGATCGCCAACTGGCGCGTGGACGAGCGCGACGGCGAACGGTACCAGGTCTTCTTCGTCGTCGCGCCCGACGGCCTCTGCTACTACTTTCATCAACCGATTGGCCGTGCCGACAAGTAGGCCCGAATCGGCCGTTGCGCCCGCCGAGCGCAGTGCCGCATGGAGGCGGCACGCGTGGGCCCATCGCGTCGTGAACACCCTCGAACACCGGAGCCGGCGGCGGCCCGGCATCGGCCATAGGGGCCGCATGCCGCCTCCACGCATCCTGTTGATCTTCGCGCATCCGGACGACGAGAGCTTCATCACCGCCGGCCTGGTGCGCGGCCACGCCGACCGCGGCGCACGAACCGCGCTCGTGACCGCGACCCGAGGCGACGCCGGGCGCGTCGGTGATCCGCCTCTGTGCGACCGGGCGGCGCTGCCTGCCGTCCGCGAGGCCGAGCTCCGCCGGGCCGCCGCCGTCCT
This sequence comes from Vicinamibacterales bacterium, assembly GCA_965207615.1. Taxonomy (GTDB): domain Bacteria; phylum Acidobacteriota; class Vicinamibacteria; order Vicinamibacterales; family UBA8438; genus JAJEEA01. The sequence continues at coordinate 6,725,016 of CBDBMZ010000003.1, read as the reverse complement.
CGGCATCTCCGACGTGCAACTGCTCGACTACCGCGACAAGCACCTCGCGGAAGCGCCCGCGGACGCCATGCGTGAGGCCCTGGTCCGCCGCATCCGGGCACACCGGCCGCACGTGGTGATCAGCTTCGATCCCGACGGGATGAACGGCCATCCCGATCACGTCGCCATCGCCCGCTTCACGATCGACGCGATCGCGGCAGCGGCCGATCCGCGGTGGATGGCCGCGGCGGGGCGGCCGTACCGCGTGCCGCGCCTTCTCTGGACCACGCCGGTCCTGCCGTGGGAGGTGACACGGCCCCGGCACCTGGACCGCGAACCGGGCGTCGACTTCGTGGTCGACGTGGCGGCGCAGCGCGCGGCGAAGGCGGCCGCGTTGCGGGCGCATCGCACGCAGCAGGTTCCCATCGATCGCTGCTTCTTCAGCAAGCCGGACGTCGACCGGATCCTGAGCGTCGAGGTGTTCAGGCAGGCGTGGGGTCCCCCGCTGCAGCGTGTTCCCGAGAACGACGTGCTGGCCGGAATCGACCTGTCGGAAGCGTAGCGGGGCGCAACGAGGCGACCATTGCGGGGCGGCGGTTGCTCCCGGAGACGGACTACTCCGGCGCCGGCAGGCAAGCGAGCCGTTCGCCCCGGTACGACCTCAGCAACGGCTCGTCAGCGATGCGGATCGTAGTGTTGAACGAGATGAACCCCGTTGATGGCGGACTTCACCAAGCGAGTTGCGGGTGCCTTACTCGTCGGACTCTATCGCCTCGAGGAGACGGTACATCCCCGACGACGGGTTGTCTTTCGGGAACTCCCTTCCGTCACCCTCGTGCTTGGCAGCCAGGGCTCGCGCACGTTGAGCCGCATCGGCTCGCCGGCGCATGTAACGCGAGCCGTCCAGTCCCTTGCCCGAGCTCCTGTCGTGCTTGCGGCGCAGCTTCCCCGCAGCGTCGTTGTTGAGCCACGCGGTATGGTCGTTGAAATGGAGCGCCAGCCACAGCTCGAAGCATGGATTCGAAACGGCAAGACGGACGTCGGTCCCTTCAGCCTTGATCTTGGCTTCAGAAAGCCCGGGATGATTCCGAGGCCATTCGACGTCGAAGAGACACCACACCTGGTCGATCTCACCGTGCCCCTGGGGGCTGCGAGCTCGCGCCTCCGCCGCCGAGTTCACAAGGGTCAATGGTACCGCGCCGCTCGCCTCTATGCGGAGGTCGACTGACGCCGAGTCGCGGACCGCCGGTTCCTGCCTCAGAGCCTCGATGTAGTCGGGCTCCGTCTTCGTGCCCTCACAAAACACCAGGAAAGTTCGCCGGGGAGTGCGGAATGCAACTCGGCGGCGGAGCGATGAGTCCTTGCCCCGCCTGTGCCCTGTCCGCTTAGCCATCGCGAGGCTGAGAAGCGAGCCCGAGGGCCCTGCGAACGGCGACCTGGTCGACTTCGGGAACGGCCCCGAAGCGGCCTTGCAGGTAGGCTCTCTCGAGGTTCAGGGACCTCCTCACGCGTTCGCCCCTGAACTCGGCCAAACCAATGAGTCGTGTGGTGGCGTCGGGCGCTTTCTCAGTGAGCCAGACCTCGTCCCGGTTCAAGCTGTTCAGCAGGGACGTGTCGTGGGAAGTGAAGACGAGTTGAGCTCCATGCGCATTGGTCTGGGGATCCTGGAAGATCTCGATCAGTCGACCCGAAAGCCGGGGGTGAAGACTCGCGTCGATCTCATCGAGCAAAAGAACGCGACCGTCTCGGAGCGCACTAATCGCCGGACCTATCAGACGATACCAGGTCCGCGTTCCGGCGGATTCGTTTTCGATGTCGAAGGCAACCGGTTCACCCTCTCCGCGGTGAACGAGGCGAAGGCGGCGATGACGCGATCCCGTGGTGCCCCGTGACTCTTCTTCCGCCATCACGAAATCATCGATTCCGGGATCCGCGAAGCGAAGCAAGTCGAGGGCGGGGCTTTGGTCTGCAACGGCTGATCGCTCCTCGGAAGCATCGAATAGTCCTGGCGGAATTGCTCCAGTGCCCTCCAGGAGCAATCGGAGCGTGGAATCCGCGCCGGCGGACACGCCACCAAGACGATAGGGCCCCCTTTTCGGGAGGCCGAGAACACGGATTCTCGCCACAGCTTGGCCAACGCTTCTGCAGTCGGAATCACCTACGCGCCCGGCGGCGGAGAGCGCGAGCGTCGTTGGGGTCAGCAATTCCCGTATTGCCCGGGTCCCTTCCAAACCTCGGCGGAAGTCGATTTCGTCTTGATGACGAGTGAAGAGGTTCCGCCGCCGCTTTTGCGGGTAACTGTCCAGGCTCTCGAACAGCACGGCCGAGTCGTCCACTTCAAGCCGGTACGCGAATCGGACACCCTTGACGGCCAGATCCACGTCGAACTCCGATGGCGAGGCAGGCCCCCGGCCGAACCTGTGAGCATCGCGCGGAACATAGTCTTCCCACCCCCGAAGCGACGTGCCAACGGCCATCGACAGCCAGGCCAGGGCGTCCAGCACGTTGGACTTGCCCGACGCGTTGGGCCCGTAGATTCCGGCGACGGTCAGGACGCGCTCCGAGAGGCCGTCGAACCCGCGTGTCGCCGCCCGATCCTCGTCGACGGCGATCATCGACAGCTCTACCGGCTCGAGAATCGAGCGGTGGTTGGCGACCCGGAATCGCAGCAGCACGAACACAGTTTAGCGCAGAAGCGACATTCTCTCGCCAGTTTCCGTCAAAATCGTGCAAAATCAAGCATGAAGGCGCAAGGCAGGAGACTTCACGCCCTGCGCCAACGCCTGCGCGGGGCACGTGACGGCTCGAGTTCTGCGCCCGTACCGGAGACGTCCGCAACGCGGTCCTGCTCGCGGCCAACCTGGCCGACGACACGGACACGGTAGCGGCGGTGGCGGGGCAGCTCGCCGGCGCCCTCTACGGCCTGGACGGCATCCCCGACACCTGGCTGGAACGCGTCGTCTGGAAGGATCGACTCCTCGCGGCGGGACGCCGGTTGCTCCCGTCATCCTCCGCCGAGCGGGAGGCGGCCGGCGAGTAGCGGACGCGCAGCGCTACTCCGGCGCCGGCAGGTAGGCGAGCCGGTCGCCGCGGTACGACCCCAGCCACAGCTCATCGCCGATGCGAAGCGCGGTCGTCGACGAGATGAACCCGGCGATGGCCGGCTGCACGAGGATCCGCTCGGCCTCGAGGGTCTCGGGGTCGATGGCCGCCACGTTGCTCGTCTCCAGGGTCGGCTCGCGGGGGTCGGTGATCGAGTTGCCGTCCCTGTCGGTGTGGCCGGCCGCGTAGATGACGGAGCCGTCGAGACCCTTGCGGAGGTTGTCGGGCCGGAAGCCGAGGTCGATGACGTCCTTCCGCACCGGCTCGACGCCGCGCGACAGGCGGGTCAGCTTCTCCTCGGCCCAGCCGGCGATGTAGAGGGTCTCGCCGTCCTCGGACACCTCGATGCCGTTCGGGGCGGTGTCCTCGCTCTCGGGCAGCACCGCCCACCCGCTCTCGGCCTGCCACTCCCACACCCCGATGCCGGCGTTGGTGGTGGCGAAGCCGCCGCCGGGCAGGGCGACCACCGAGTTCAGGCGGGCGCCCTCCGGGGCCACCGCGCACCCCGTCCAGGCCAGGGTCGGCGGGCCGTCGCCGGCGTCGACCTCGAAGAACTCTATCGACTCCCGGGGGCCGTGATGGACGACGAGCAGGGTGTGGACGTCGTCGGCGCCCGGCGCGAGGTAGAGCCCGTGGTACACGGACGCGGGGTCCGCGAGGTCGAGCGGACCGGGGCAGTCGGGATACGCCTCGGCGTCGGGCCGCATCTCGCTGTCGGGCGTCGGGAACAGCACCGTCGAGGCCTTGTCGCCCACGTTCACGAGGTTGATGCGGCCGCCCTCGCGGGCGCCGGAGACGATGGCCCACTCCGCGCCGGGGACGACCACGATGTCCTCGGGGCTGACCATGTCGCAGATGAACTGCACGTCCCCGACCGGGTCGCAGGGGTGCTCGCCGGTGACCGCGAACTGCGGCGGCTCCGGCGCGGCCTCGGCTTCGGGCTCCGGCGCGGGCTCCGGGGCGCCGCAGCCCACCGCCACCATCGTGACCAACCCCAAAGCCGCCAGCTTCGCCTTGCTCATGACGTCCTCCCGAATCGAATGGCGAACAGGATACCACCGGCCGCGTACGGCGCCGGTGCCGGCCAGTCCGCGCCCCGCACCCGCCCCAGGCCGATCCCGGCGCCGACGCTCACGGGCCCCACGAGCCCGCCGAGGACCAGGACCCGCTACGCACGACGCCGGTGCCGGTCAGTCCGCGCCCCGCACCCGCCCCAGGCCGACCCCGGCGCCGACGCCCACGAGCGCCACGAGCCCGACGAGGACCAGCAGCGGGACCGCCGCGCGGCGGGCGACATCGGCCGGCTGCTCGTCCACGAACCGGAAGCTCGGCACGTTGGGCAGGACGTCGGCTTCCATCCGCTCGCTGGCGAGGATCGCCGGCACGAAGAACTGCCGCCACTCGTCTGCGAACGCCCGCACCTGCGACTGGAAGCGGGCGAAGCGCGCGTCGCCGGTCCCCGCCGCGTCGACGAGCACCTCCTGGGCCAGGAGGGCCGGCGAGAGGAAGCGGTAGCGGCGCACCACCGCGAGCTGGTCGGCCCGGCGCGCGTCGTGCACCGCGGTCACCTCCTCGAGACGGCTGTTCACGGCGTCGGTGGCGGCCCACGCCAGCGCGCCCAGACCGGGCTCTTCGGCCACGACGCCGCCGGCCATCTCCGGATGGTCCTCCAGGTAACGCGCGAGCAGCTCGCTGCGGCGGTTGACGGCGTCGTTCGAGGCCTCGCGCTGGGCGGTGATCATCTCCACGCGGGACGGCAGCGGGTGCAGCAACCCCGCCGCGATGTTGACGGCGGCCGGCAGCACCACCACCAGGACGAGCCAGGCCCCCACGAGGGCGGTGGCGTTCCAGGCCGAGGACCGCCGCAGGCCGTTCACCCACGCCGCGAGCGCGAACCAGAACAGCGCGTACACGGTCACCGTCCCGCACCAGAGGAGCACCCGGCCCGGCGAGCCGAACCCGCCCGTGGCGAGCATGCCGAGCAGCGAGACCGCCGCGGCCAGCCCCACCACGAGGACCGCCCGGAACGCGAGCTTGGCGAGCACGACGTCGCGCGCCGACACGGGCTGCGACAGGGTCAGGGCCAGCGTCCCCTGCTCGCGTTCCTCCGAGAGGACGTTGTAGCTGAGGGCGAGCACGAGCAGCGGCAGCAGGTAGATCGTCACGAAGGCGAGGTCGAAGCGCCCGACCATCAGGTTGAGGGGGTTCTCGACCTCCCCGTTCTGCTGGAAGGACGCCTCATTGGTGTAGATGCTGACGTCGTAGTAGTACGGCAGGAGGTCGCTCTGCCCAACCGCCAGGGCGGTCAGGGGCCCCGGCTCGAGCACCGCGGTGCGGGCGCCGCGGGCCCCGCCGAGGACGTTGGGGGCGCGGGGATCGCGGAAGGGCGACGAAGGCCGCCCCCCGGCCGCGATGTCGGCCAGCTCCTGCTCCAGGGCCTGGACGCGCTCGGCGTTGCCGGTCCGCGCCGCCTCCACCGTCCGTTCCTGGAAGCGCGCCCAGGCCATGCCGTTGGCCAGCGCGTAGACGAAGAGGACGGCGAACACCCCGAGCACCACGCGCAGCGCGCGGTCGGCCGCGAGGAGGCGCCACTCGTTCAGCAGGACGGTGCGCAGGGTCATGGCTACGCCACCTCCGCGAGGCGCACGCGCTTCGCCGCGAGCACGACCGCGCCGGCCAGCCACAGCCCCAGCACGAGGAGCGACAGCATCCGGTTCCCGAGGACCCAGCCCAGCGTCGGGGCGTCGTACTGCAGGGGCGGCACGTCGGCCCAGAGCTCGGGACCCGCCGTGTACAGCTCGCCGGTGCGGGAGTTCTCAGCGAGGTCGAGGTTCATCTGCCGCATCATGTCCCGGCGGTACGTCTCGGCCGCGGTCGCGAAATGCCGGTGCTGCTCGACGTCGGTGCCGGCCAGCCCCATCGACAACGTGCGCACCGCCAGCAGCGGCGCCGCCACCGCGAGCGCCTCGTGCACGAGGCCCTGGCGCTCGAACGTGTCCCACAACGCGCCGTAGTTGCGGTCGAAGATGCGGTTCCCGAACTCCTCGCTCTCCTGCAGGTAGAGCCCCACCTCGTTGACCGGCAGGTCCTCGACCCGCTCCACGCCGTACTCCGCGAGGAGGCTCTCGCCGAACGCGGCGCGGTCCGGGCGCTGGATGCCGTCGACGCCCGCGGCCATCTCCTGCTCGAGGGTGTGGGCGAACTCGACCGCGGACGGCGTGGGATGGATCCACTTCGACAGGTCCACCGCGGCCCGCGGCGCCACGAGCCCGTTCACCACCCACACGCCCAGGAGAACGACCAGGGCGGTGCGCGCCGAGCGAGCCCAGGCCGACACGGCCAGCCCCAGCCCCACGAACGCGGCGAAGTAGGCCAGGTAGACGCCGGCGAGGACCGCGCCCCGGGCCAGGGGCGACGCCGCCGGGCCGGTGCTGCCGACCACGAGGGCGGCCGCGCCCACCACCGCCGCCGGCACCAGCAGCAGCGCGAGCGCGCCGGCCACGCCCAGGGCCTTGCCCACGGCCAGCTCGCGCCGGGCGATGCCGGTGGCCAGAAGCTGGCGCAGCGTGCCCTGCTCGCGCTCGCCGGCTAGCGCGCCGAAGGTCAGCAGGATGACGAGCAGCGGCACCAGGTTCTGCAGGACCTGCGCCGCCGTCAGCGCCCCCACGCGCTGGGCGGCCGTCGCGTCCTGGGCCGGGCGCATGAGGAACTCGTTCTGCCGGTGGGCCTCCAGCCACACCGACGTGCCGGTGTAGGGGTCCACCCCCTGGTCGACGAACGACAGGGCGAGGCGGGGCTTGAACGCGTAGATGCCGTAGTGGGCGGCCGAGTGGGGGTTCTTCTCGCCCTGCGACTCCCAGTGGTCGCGGGCGGTGGCCTGCGCCGCCGCGAGCTCCTCCTGCGCCTGGCGCGCCTGGACCCAGCCGTGGCCCAGCGAGACCAGGAGCAGCGCCCCCACCAGGGCCGCGCACCAGCGGAAGCGGCCGTCCCGGACCACGTCGGTGAACTCCTTGCGGGCGATGTGCTTGATCATCGGTGGCTCCCTGCCCGGCAACCGTCGCCCCGGGGCGCCGATTGCCGCCTGGCCGGCCCGTCGCGAGGGGCCCCGCCGCATGCCGTGCAACGCGGGGCTTCGCCGCGGGCCGCTACTCGTGCATGTGCTCCAGATAGATGCGTTCGAGGTCGGCGTGGCCGATCTCGTCCGTGCTCATCTCGTTGACCAGGCGCCCGTGCCGCATGATGCCGACGCGGGTGCCGGTCTCCTTGGCGCGAAACAGATCGTGGGTCGCCATGAGCACCGCGACGCCGCGATCCCTGAGCCGCTCGAGCAGCTCCGAGAACTCGTTCGAGGCCTGGGGGTCGAGGCCCGACGTGGGCTCGTCGAGCAGCAGCGCGCCGGCCTCCTTGGCGATGGCGATGGCGATGCCGACCTTCTGCCGCATGCCCTTCGAGTACTCGGACACGCGCTGACCGACCGCGTCGCGAGGCAGGCCCGCGCCGACGAGGATGTCGGTCAGCCGCTCCGGGGCCAGCGACCCCGTGCCGCCCAGGGCGGCGAAGTACTCCAGGTTCTCGAGGCCGCTGAGGTTGCGGTACAGCATGACCTGCTCGGGGACGTAGGCCAGGCGCCTCTTCGACTCCAGGGGCTCCGCCGCGACGTCGAGGCCCATCACGCGCACGCTCCCCGCCGTCGGCTCCAGGAACCCCAGGAACAGATGAATGGTGGTCGTCTTGCCGGCCCCGTTGGGACCCAGCAGACAGTAGATCTCCGACGGCCCGACGCGCAGATCGAGGTCGACGACGGCCTCCACTTCGCCGTATCGCTTGGACAGCGCACGCGCTTCGAGGACGGATGCCGACGCACCGGCGGCCGATGGGGACGGGGAATCGATCGTCGCGGCTTCGCTCATGGATATGGCCCCGGAATCCCCGGTCGATCACCAGGGAGCCCTCCGCTAGGGAAGGCGCAAGCCGCCGGCACGCTACGGGCGCGCCGACGCAGCAACTACGGAAACAGGGAGCTCGACGTGAAGGAGCGTCAGGCGGGGGGCGCGCGGGAGGCGCGGCCCTCGCGGTCGACGGCGTGGGTGCGCCCCTGCTCGCACGCGGGGGCGTGGCCGCCCACCGCCGGATCGGGGCTCTCGTGGACGTTGCAGGTGAGGGTCGGCGAACCCTCGACGTGGCACAGGACGCAGGTGTCGTCGCGTCCGTCCGCCTCGTCGTGGAAGTGAGGCGCCGCCGCGAAAGCCAGCAGCGCGAGCGCGACGAACGCGCCCCACTGCAACAGGCTCGACCCAACTCGCCACATGGGAGTCCTTGTAGCGCGTTTGCGTGACCGCGTCAAGGGTACGCGCCGACGGCGGCCGGGTGCGCGGACCGGACGGTTCGGGCATCGCGCGAGTGCCCGCGCCCGGCAACGGCGAAGGGAACCCGGTCGGCGCCCTCCTTGCGGCGCCGCGAAGAACCTGTCGGAGAAGGTGATGGGGGGCCGCGTCGACGATGGAGAACCCGGGCGGACGCTCCTTGCGGCGGGTCGACCCATCCCTTATCGTCTACGGGACGAGGCGGGCGGCGTCGTCGCGCTCCTGCCTCGAACCGAGCAGGGCGGCCGCGGCGGCACTGACCCGCCGACCCTGTCCTGCAGGGGAGAGAACGATGGACCTGAAGCGCATCAGCGGCGCAGTCCTCGTCGCGATGGCGTTGGTGGTGGCCGTCCACACCGTCGTCGAGCCGCTCTACTACACGTCCACGCCAGAGAGCCCCTACAGTCCCGCCTGGGGCATCATCGGCTGGCTGATGTTCGTGCCCCTGGCCCTGGGCGTGGCGTTCGGCTACGCCCGGAAGAAGGCCGTCGAGGGCGGCGGGGGCGAGGGACCGGTCACGCGCGAGTTCCTCGCCGCCAACGTGCATTTCTACGGCGGCCTGTTCTTCGGCATCATGTTCCTGCTGAACTGGTTCGCCCAGGTCACCCCCACGTTCACCGCGATTGGAGGCGACACCGTCTCCTTCGCGTGGATGATCCTCGATGCCGGGCTGCCGCTGCTGTGGGGCTCGATGGGGATGTGCCTGCTGCGAGGCGGCGGGGACTAGCGCGCGCCCCCCCCTCAGGACACAGACGGAAACTGCTCTGCCACGTGCCGAGCGTGTCGTCCCGCGGGGCTGCCCTTGGGTGCCCCTGTCACCCCTGTGGCGATCACTGTCCTCATGTGGCGGCAGGGCCTCCGCGACGGTGACATAATCCCAGAGCGATGCGCCATCCCCCACTCACGAGACGCCAGCTCCTGCGGAGCGCGGCCGCCGGAATCGCCGTGACCGCGGCAGGATCGACCACCGAAACCACCGCGAGGCCGACCGTGCAAGACGCGCCGGAACCGTACGCCGACGACGTGCTGCCGCCCGGCGTCCGCTCGCGCTTCGTCGCCGGCGTCAACGGCATCCGCATGCACGTGCTCGAGGCAGGGTCGAGGACCGGCGCGCGCGCGGGCGTGCTGCTCCTGCACGGATTCCCCGAGCTCGCCTACAGTTGGCGGCGGCTGATGCCGGCCCTCGCGGCGGCGGGCTACCACGTGATGGCCCCCGACCTGCGCGGCTACGGCCGCACCGACGGGACCGGCGTCGGGTACGACGACGACCTGCGCCCGTTCCGGATGCTGAACGAGGTGCGGGACATGCTCTCGCTGGTGGCGGCGTTCGGCTACCGCGAGGTCCACCTCGCCGGCCACGACTTCGGGTCGCTGGTGGCGTCGTGGTGCGCGGTCGCGCGGCCCGACGTCTTCCCCTCCGTCGTCCTCATGAGCGCGCCGTTCGGCGGCACCGCGACGCTGCCGTTCGACACCGCCGACGCGGCGGCGGCCCCGGCGGGCGCACCCGCGGCCGACATCGACGCCGGTCTGGCGAGCCTGGACCCGCCCCGCTGGCACTACCGCCGCTTCTACGCCACTCGCGGGGCCAACGACGACCTGTGGCGGGCGCCGCAGGGGGTGCACGACTTCCTGCGCGCTTACTACCACATGAAGAGCGGCGACTGGAGCGGCAACCGGCCCGAGCCGCTCCGCGAGTGGTCGGCGGCCGAGCTGGCCCGGCTCCCCCGCTACTACGTCCTCGACCTCGGACGGGGCATGGCCGAGTCGGTGGCCGAGCACATGCCGTCGCCGGCCGAGATCGCCGCCTGCGAGTGGCTGCCCGACGACGAGCTGCGGGTCTACAGCGCCGAGTACGAGCGGACCGGGTTCCAGGGCGGGCTGCAGTGGTACCGCAGCGTGGCCTCGGTGTCGTCCATCTTCGGCGGCGGCATCAACGCCGACCTGGCCGTGTTCGCCGGACGGACCATCGACCAGCCTTCGATGTTCATCGCCGGCGCCCGCGACTGGGGCATCCACCAGCGCCCGGGCGCCCTCGAGCGGATGGACGGACAGGCCTGCACCGACCTGCGGGGCCTGCACCTGCTCGACGGGGCCGGGCACTGGGTGCAGCAGGAGAGCGCGGCCGAGGTCAACCGGCTGGTGCTCGATTTCCTGCGCTCGCTCTGAAGACGCACGGCCTCTCCCCACGACATCTTGCCCTCACGACGCCCGCCCTTCACCGTGACGTCATTCCGTTCTCCCGGAATCGTTGCAGGGAGGTTGTCCGAGATGATTCACGGTTTGTCATGGCGGATAGCAGCGGCGCTCACCCTTGCCTGGGTGCTGGGAGCGACAGGCGCGGTCCGGGCGCAGAACGCCACCACCGGCACCCTCGGCGGCGTCGTGCGCGACGCGCAGCTCGGGGTTCTGCCGGGCGCGAGCGTCGTCGCCGTCCACGCCCCGACGGGAACGCTGTACGAAGCCGTCACCCGCGCCGACGGCCGCTTCGACCTGCTGAACGCGCAGGTCGGCCCCTACGACCTCGAGATCGCCCTGAGCGGCTTCGGCGTCCGGACGCTTTCCCGCGTCGTCGTCAGCCTCGGCGAGGCGACCGAGGTTCCCGTCACCCTGCAGCTCGCCACCGTCACCGAGACGGTGGAGGTCACCGCCGAGGCGAGCGCCGTCTTCTCACCGTCGCGGTCCGGCACGACGGCCAGCGTCGAGACGGGCGTCATCGAGACCCTGCCGACCCTCGAGCGCAGCCTCCAGGACTTCGCGCGCACCAACCCGTTCTTCGTCAAGACGAGCCGCAACGCCGACTCCGAGAGCTTCCTGAGCGTCGCGGGCCGGAGCGGCCGCTACAACAACATCCAGATCGACGGCGCCGTCAACAACGACCTGTTCGGGCTGGCCCGGCAGGGGACGCCGGGCGGCCAAGCCAACACCCAGCCCATCAGCCTCGACGCGGTGAGCGAGCTGCAGCTCGTGGTGGCGCCCTACGACGTGCGCCAGAGCGGCTTCTCGGGAGGCGGCATCAACGTCATCACTCGCAGCGGCTCGAACCGCTACGGCGGCACGGCGTACCTCTACAACCGCAACCAGGGGCTCGTCGGGCGGGGCATCGACGACGTGCCCATCGCGACCTTCTTCGACCGGCAGCAGGGGGCGAGCGTGGGCGGCCCACTCGCCCGGAACCGCGCCTTCTTCTTCGCCAACGTCGACGTCCAGCGCCGGGAGACGCCGGTCGGCTACTCGCTCGACGGATCGTCGGGCGTCGACTTCGGGCGGCTCGCCGAGGGCCGGCGCATCGTCGACATCGCGCGCACCCGGTACGGCTACGACATCCCGGGCGGCTTCGGCGAGCTCATCCGCGGGAACCCGAACGACAAGGTCTTCGTGCGGTCCGACCTGAACCTGTCGGCCGCCCACCGGCTGTCGGTGCGGCACAACCTCGTGAACGCCACCGCCGACGTCGGCTCGCAGTCGAACTTCCGCTACCGCTTCACCGACAACTTCTACCTCTTCCGGAGCCGGACCAACTCGACGGTGGCCCAGCTCAACAGCACCTTCGGCCGCGCGTTCAATCTCGCCCGCGTCAGCTTCCAGCGAGTTCGCGACCGCCGGGGGCCGCGGACCGCACCGTTCCCGCAGGTCACCATCGATCTCGAGGGCGGGGAGGAGATACGGTTCGGCAGCGAGCAGTTCTCGACCGCCAACGAGCTCGATCAGAACATCGTCGAGCTCCACAACGACCTGACGTGGGTGCGGGGGCGGCACCAGATCACCATCGGCACCCACAACGAGCTCTTCCGGTTCCGCAACCTGTTCATCCGCGACAACTTCGGCGTCTACGAGTTCACGAGCCCGGCGCTCTTCGAGCAGGGGCTCGCCCAGTCCTACAGCTACAGCTTCTCGCGCACCGCCGACCCCCGGCAGGCGGCCGAGTTCTGGGTCTACCAGCTCGGGTTCTACGCCGGCGACCAGTGGCGGGTCCGCGACGACCTCACGCTGACCTACGGCATCCGCCTCGACGCGCCCGTCTTCCCCGACGCCCCGAGCGCGAACCCGCTGGTCGAGACGCTGTACGGGCGGGCGACCGACGTCGTGCCGGCGACGCGGAACTGGTCGCCGCGCATCGGCTTCAACTACGACCCGGCCCCGCGGTCGCGGCTGCGCCAGCAGGTGCGGGGCGGCTTGGGCCTGTTCCACGGCCGCACGCCGTACGTCTGGCTGTCGAACCAGTACTCGAACACCGGGAACGAGTTCCAGCGCATCAGGGTGTTCTTCGACCCCGACAACCGGATTCCCTTCTCGGCCGACCCCAACGCCCAGCCGACCGGCATCGGCTCGGCGTCGACCAACGAGATCAACCTCGTCGACCCGGAGTACCGCTTCCCGCAGCTCCTGCGCGGCAACCTCGCCTACGACCGCGACCTCGGGTTCTTCGGCCTGGTTGGAAGTGTCGAGCTGCTCTTCTCGAAGACCGTCCGGGACATCGACTACCGGAACCTCAACCTCGTCGCGGCCGGCGCCGCGCCCGACGGGCGGCCCACGCACGCGCGCCTGCACCGCGACTTCAGCAACGTCGTCCTCCTCACGAACACCGACCAGGGCGGAAGCTGGACGGTGGCGACGAAGCTCGACAAGCGGTTCAGCGACAACTGGTTCATGAGCGGCTCGTACCTCTACGGCGAGTCGCGGTCGGTCAACGACGGCGGGTCGAGCCAGGCGACGTCGAACTGGCGCTACAACTACCACGGCGGCGACCCCAACGCGGTGCCCCTGGCGGTGTCGGACTTCTCGCCCGGCCACCGGTTCAGCCTGTCGGGCTCGTACCGCATCCCCGCCGGACCCGCCGGCGTCACCCTTTCGGCCTACTACGACGCCCAGCAGGGCCGCCCCTACAGCTACCTCGACGGGAGCGACAGCAACCGCGACGGCACGCGGGGGAACGACCTCCTGTACGTCCCGCGCGACGCCACCGACGTCTTTGTCACCAACGGCACCTTCGACGACCTGATGCGTTTCCTGTCGGCGGCCTGCGACGTCACGCCGGGGACGATCGTGCCCCGCAACGCCTGCCGCGGCCCCTGGGTCCACGCCCTCGACTTCCGCCTCGCCGTGGACATACCGCGGGGGCCGAACGAGGTCGAGCTGTTCCTCGACGTCCGCAACCTCATCAACGCGTTCGACGCCAGGAACGGGCTCGTCGAGTTCGCCTTCTTCCAGAACCTCCAGCCGGTGCGCTCGAGCGTCGACCCCGACAGCGGCCGCTACGTCTACAGCCTCAACACCCCGGCCCGGCCCGGGTTCGCCGGCGACCGCTACGCGCGCGACGACCTGCGGAGCCGCTGGCAGGCGCAGTTGGGGGTGCGCTACTCGTTCGGGCGGTAGGAGCTTGCGCCGTAGAGCGGCGCGGGCTCCTGAAGGGTTGGTGGAGCGCCCAGCGGAGCCGTCAGGCGACGGTTGCGGGTTGGACGCGCTGGCGTCGAGCCGTCGGCGTAGCCGCCAGCGCCCACCGTCTTTGCCGAACTGCCAGCACACGCGCGGATACCGATCGCGAGCCTCTGTCGTTGACTGTCGGTACGACCCAGTGCTACCTTGGGGATCCATGACGATGAAGTCCTCGGTTTCCCTCACCGACGAGCAATACGCGTTCGCCAGGACCCTGGTGGACACCGGGCGGTATTCCAGCGTCAGTGCCGTGCTCCAGCAGGGCCTCGACCTGCTGCGCGGGCGGCTCGACGGCGAGGAGCTGGAACGGGCGGCGCTGCGCGAGCTTCTCGCGCGGCGGCGGGCGCAGGAGTTCATTCCCGGGGAAGAGATGGATCGTCGGTTGGCCCGCGCAATCGCCGCGAAGCGCCGCTCGCATGGACTACCGTCTTGAGTTCTCCGCGGATGCCGAACGGGACCTCGAGTTGATCTTCGACCATCTGTTCGACAGCTACCGGAGCCTCGGCGAACCGTTGGAAGACGCACTCGATCACGCTGCGGCGCGGGTCACCGCCGTGCGCGCCGGCGCGAATCGCATCCTGACGGCGCCCCACCGAGGCGAGCGCCATGACGACATTCTGCCGGGTCTGCGGCACCTGACTATCGACCGGGCCATCTACTGGTTCGATGTCGACGAAGCGCGCCGGACCGCCCGCGTGCTCGCGGTGTTCTTCGGTGGGCAGGATCACGTCCGGCGCATGCTGCGCCGGCTTCTGGCCGACGAGTCACCCTGATCCCAACTCCCGTTCCCGGACGACGCGGGCCTCGGCAACCAGCGTCGAAGCGTCGACGCCGAGGTCGGTCTCCGACCGCCGAGCCAGCCGCTCGCGCCACTCCCACGCTTCCAGCTCGCGTTCCACGGCATCGAGCACAACCGCGCTCAGGGTGCGGTTCGTCTCACTGGCGAAGCGGCGCAGGCGGTCGTGAAAGCGAGTCGGGTATGTTCACTTGCAGGTGCGGCATGGCTTGACCGTAGCATGAATGGCGCACCCGAGCCGAGCCTCCGCACGTTCCTCTCACGCAACTTCGACAGCACGGCACGGGAGTTGCGAACCAGGCTCATCATGCGCGCGAGGCGACGCCCCACGGGCCACGCCAGTGGTAGCATAGCGGCCATGACGACTCATCTCTCGGCCCGCGTGGGCCTCGGGCTGGCCGTCCTCATGGGCGTGACTACCGGGACCGCCGCGCAGACGCTCCCCAACCCCTACCAGCTCGTCGACGAGTGGCCGAGCCTGCCGGTGCACATGAACGGCGGGAGGTGGGGCGAGACCATCGGCGTCGACCGCGACGCGGAGGGGAACATCTGGGTCTTCCACCGCTGCTTCAACAACCAGCCGCCGGGCGCCGCGACCTGCGTGGGGCGGGACGACGACCCGCCGGTCGTGAAGTTCAGTCCCGACGGCGAGCTGCTCGACAGCTGGGGCGAGGGAGTGTTCGCGGCCCCGCACGGCTTCCACATCGACCCCGAGGGCAACCTCTGGGCGAGCGACTACAACGGGAGCGATACTGTGCTCGGCATGCCCGCCGGGGGGCGCGGGCACCAGGTCTTCAAGTTCAGCCCCACCGGCGAGATCCTGATGACCATCGGCCGCGCAGGCGTCGCGGGCAACGGACCCGACACCTTCGACCGGCCGACCGACATCGCCGTCAACGCCGACGGCGACATCTTCGTCACCGACGGGCACGGGCCGAACAACCGGGTGGTCAAGTTCGACCGGAACGGCCGCTTTCTCCTGACGTGGGGCGGCCCCGGCGACGGCCCCGGCGAGTTCGACCAGCCCCACACCCTCACCCTGGACAGCGGGGGGCGCGTCTTCGTCGGGGACCGTTCGAACGGGCGCGTTCAGATCTTCGAGCCGGACGGGACCTTCGTCGCCGAGTGGAAGCAGTTCGGGCGGCCGAGCGGGATGTTCATCGACGAGGACGACGTGCTCTACGTCACCGACTCGACATCGACCTCGTCGAACAACCCCGGCTTCAAGCGCGGAATCTACATCGGGAGCGCCGTGGACGGAACCGTCCACGCCTACATCCCCGATCCGGATCTCGACCGGCAGGACGAGCTGCGCATCTCCGGCGCGTCGGGCATCACCGCCGACCGCGAGGGCAACGTCTATGCCGCCGACGTCGGCCCGCAGCGGATCCGGAAGTACGTCAAGCAGTAGCAGCGGGAGCCATCGGGACCGTCGGCTGCGCGGTACCGACCGGGTCGGGGAAATCTGCGGCGCAGACCGTCACATGCCCCAGACGGTGAGCGGCGCATCGCCGCCGGCCGACTCTTCGCGGCGGAAGATCTTCTCCTTCCACGTCCTGGACGGCGAGCGGTCCAAGACCACCAGGTGTCCCGACTCCGCCCCGCAACGATCCATGTAGTCTCGCGCAGCTTGTCGGCCAGGTTGTCCAGGTGCGTCACGCGGGCCTGGGTCAGCCGCTCCTGGGCACCGTGATCGTCTCGTCCCGGGGATCGTCCGTCGCCGGACACGTGCTCGTCACGTCTCCATCCCCGCCATGACCCGGCGGTCGCCGATGCCGTTCCCCGTCGTCGTATACAGTACCACTCGATGGCCGACGACGCGCCGCCGAGACCCGCCCGCCCACCCCGCGTCGACGCCGCCCGGCTCGGGGTGGTGGCCGCGGTCGGCGCCGCGGTGTGGCTCGTCCCGACCCCGGAAGGGGTCGAGCCGCGGGCGTGGCAGCTTCTCGCGGTGTTCGTCGCCACCATCCTGGGCATCATCCTGCGCCCCCTGCCGATGGGGGCGATGGCGTTCGTGGGGGTGGCCTTCGCGGTGATGTCGGGCACCCTGACCATCGCGGAGGCGACGGCCGGGTTCGGGAACACCGTGGTGTGGCTGGTTGTGGCGGCGTTCTTCATCGCCACCGCCTTCGTCAAGACGGGGCTCGGGGCGCGCATCGCCTACCACTTCCTGCGGATGCTCGGGAAGCGGAGCCTCGGGCTCGGCTACGGCATCGTGGCCACCGACCTCTTCCTCTCGCCCTTCATCCCCAGCAACACGGCGCGCGGCGGGGGCGTCATCTACCCAATCCTCAAGTCGCTGTGCGTCTCGCTCGGCAGCGACGCCGCCGACGGCACCCAGGGCCGGGTCGCCGGCTTCCTTACATTCACCGCCTACCAGGGGGTGGTGGTCACGAGCGCGATGTTCCTCACCGCCATGGCCGCGAACCCGCTCGCGGCCGAGCTGGCCGCGCAGCAAGGCGTGACCATCACCTGGGCGGGCTGGGCGGTCGCGGCGATCGTGCCGGGCGTGCTGAGCCTCCTGCTCGTGCCGCTGCTCATCTACCGCCTCTATCCCCCGGAGGTCACCCATACCCCCGAGGCGCCGGAGTTCGCACGCGAGCGGTTGCGCGAGATGGGCCCGATGACGCGAGACGAGCGGGTCCTGGTCGCGGTCTTCGTCTTCCTCCTGGGCTTCTGGATCGTGGGCGGCGAGCTCGGCGTCAACGCGACCGCCACCGCGATGGCGGGGGTAGCCGCGATGCTCGCCACCGGCGCCCTCGCGTGGCAGGACATCCTCGAGGAGCGAAAGGGGTGGGACACCCTCATCTGGTTCGCGGTGCTCGTGATGATGGCGAGCCAGCTCGGCACCCTGGGCCTGGTGGGCTGGTTCAGCGACCGCGTCTCAGGGGTGCTGGGCGAGGGCCACTGGCTCCCCGCGTTCCTCGCCCTGTGCCTGATCTACTTCTACGTGCACTACTTCTTCGCGTCGAACACCGCCCACGTCAGCGCGATGTACGCCCCGTTCCTGGCCGTCGCCCTCGCGGTGGGGACCCCGCCGGTGCTCGCCGCCCTCGTGCTCGCGTTCTTCAGCAACCTGTTCGCGTCGCTGACCCACTACGGCACCGCCGCCGCCCCCATCCTGTTCGGCTCGGGCAACGTCGACATCGGCACGTGGTGGAGGCTGGGAGCGCTGATCAGCGTGGTGAACATCATCATCTGGCTCGGCGCGGGCAGCCTTTGGTGGCGCCTGCTGGGGCTCTGGTGACGGACCGGGCATCGCTCCTGCGCGTCCGAGCGACCCGACTGGACGTGAGCCGAGGCCATGGCGCAGGAAGCGCTCGCCGGCCTTGGAGATTGAACGGTCAACGCTCAGGATTCAACGCCATTCGGACGCCGTTGCACGCTGGCGCGGCGCGAGCCCTTCCGACCGACCGGGCGGCCGTCCTTTCGATGGTCGTGCGGCCCGTGAGACACTAGCCGGATGAGCCTGGCCTACCACGACTTCGACACCCCGATCGGCACCCTGCGAATCGTCGGCGACGACGACGGCGTCGAGCGGGTCGACCTGCCCAACTCGGCGGCGAGCGATCCGGACCCCGAGTGGCGGGCACGGCGCCGGTCCCTGCCCGGCCCCCTGCAGAGAGCGAAGCGGCAACTGCTGGAGTACTTCGACGGGGCGCGCCGCGACTTCGACCTGCCGCTCGCCCCGGCCGGTACCCCATTCCAGCACCGCGTGTGGGACGAGCTGCGCCGCATCCCCTACGGCGAGACCATCTCTTACGGCGAGCTCGCGCGGCGCATCGGGCGGCCGACCGCCTCTCGCGCCGTGGGCGCCGCCAACGGCCGGAACCCGTTGGCCATCGTCGTCCCCTGCCACCGCGTGATCGGGGCGGACGGCACGCTCACCGGATACGGCGGGGGGCTGCCGGTGAAGGAGACCCTGCTGGCGCACGAGCGGGACGGCACCGCCGGGGGGCGGTGAACGGCGTCGCCGGGCGCCGTCGACGGCGGACGTTTGCACCGGGCGCCCGCCTGGAGCAGGAGTCAAGACACGGTGAGGACGGCAACCGGCCGCCCCCTTCCGGACGCCACGAACCGCGAGCGGGCATCGCCCCCCGGTGGCGTCGACTGCCCGGCCCGACGAGTCCCGCGGAATCCCCTGTGGTCGGCGAAGGCCGCTACGGTGCTGGCCACGGCCTTCTCGTAGTTCTTCTTGAGCCCGCGGAATCCCGCGTGGTGGGCGAAGGCCGCTACCGTGCGGCCGCCTCCTCCATGCGCGCGCCGCCGAGGGCGTTGGGCACCGAGTAGTTCCCTTCGTGGCAGGCGTACTCGAACTGCAGGTACTCGTCGTCGCGGTTGAACGGAAACGCGGCGGTCCAGGGCTCGGTGTAGGTCTCCGCGTCGTCCATGGTGACGGAGTAGCGCAGCTCGTCGGGGCCGGTCAGCGTGAACCGCTCGACGATGCGCTGCGCCTCGGACTGCCGCGAGCGGATGCCCGCCGACGGCCCCCGAATGTTCTTCACGGCCCGGAAGTTCGTCGACTCCACGATGAGCGTGTTGCCCTCCCAGCGTCCGCGGGGGTCACCCTCCCACTGCCGCACCTTGGCGTCGGCGTGGGGCCTGTCGATGGGGATGATGCGGGCGTTGTGGATCATCTCGCTGTGGATCACGACGTAACCCGGCGACTGCAGGATGAGGGTGCCGTTGTTGTACTCGGTCGGCATCATCATGCCGAGCACGCCGCGCGAGATGCACCGGTCGCCGGACTCCATGTTCCCGGCCGCGGCGTGCAGCTCGGCCATGTTCATGGCGATCGACTCGCGCGCGTTCGCGGTGTACTCGGGCACCCGGCCGGTCGGCGGGTCCACGATGATCGAGGCCTGACCGATGTCGACCGGGTTCTCCCAGTACCAGTCGAACCAGTAGGTGCCGTAGCCGCCGACCCCCCGCGAGTTCTCGTGGCCGCGCCACTCCGACCGGGCCTTGCGGCCGCTGGCCCGCGCCTCGGCCCGGGCCTGCAGCTGGTCGGCCGACAGCTCCCGGCCGACCAGCTCCTCCGGCAGCTCGAGCGGCGTGAACGTCGCGTTCGAGTTGTTCCACATGCCGGTGATGTCGGGCTGCCCGTCGGCCAGGATCTCCGGCGTCCAACCGTCCGGCGCACCCTGTGCGAACGCAGGCGTACTCGATGCGGCAACGAGGGTGCACAAGAGCCCCGCGACGATCCCGATACGCGACCCACTCGAGCGGTTCATGGTCCCTTCCTCCCCGGCCCGGCCTCGTTCCCCGGAATCGAATCCGACCACGGCTCGGGCCGGCGGCCCACCCGGACCCGTCGCCCGCAGAATAGCACGCAGGGCGGTCGCGTCGCCCGTGGCGGCGCCCCGCCGCGCCCGGTGCGGCGCCGGGTCCGCGACGGGGGCTGCTGCGGGCGGAGACGGCCGACGGTGGGGCCCGGCGGCCTCAACGGCCGCGCCGCCGCGCGCGCGCTCGACGCCCTCCTCGGGTCAGACGACGTTGCAGGCGCCTGCCGCGACGCGGCGGGGCGCTTCGACGGAATCGACCCGGTGACGCGGACCTGCGAGCTGATCGAAGCGGCGGGCCGACGCGGGGGGAGACGCGGACTCCTGGCACGGGAATCGAGACTGGGGTAGAATGGCCGCGTAATTTTCTACCAGGAACCAGGATGAGCCTGAACATCAAGAACGAGGAGACCTGCCGGCTGGCCGCGGAGCTCGCCGGCCTGACCGGCGAGACGATGACCGGCGCGATCACCGTGGCGCTACGCGACCGACTGGAGCGGGAAAAACGCCTTCGCAACGCGGATGAGCTGGCGGCGAAGCTCCACGAGATCGGACAGCGTTGCGCCGCCCGCATGGGGCCGGGACCTTCCGCAGTCGAGCATGGCGACTACCTCTATGACGAGCGAGGACTGCCGAAGTGATCATCGACACGTCGGCGGTCGTGGCCATCCTGCTCGCCGAATCGGATGCGGTGCGCTACGAACGGGCCATCTCGACGGCCTGGCCCCGGCGCATGTCGACGGTGGCGCTGCTCGAGACGACGATGGTCATCGAGGGCAGAAGCGGGCCGGACGCTGGAGATGACCTCGACCAGTTTCTGCGGGAGGCCGACATCGAGCTGGCGCCGATCACGCTGGAGCAGGTCGAGGCCGCGCGCCGGGCCTGGCGGCGGTTCGGCAAGGGCAATCACCCGGCGGCGTTGAACTTCGGCGACTGCTTCGCCTACGCGCTCGCGAGCACGACCCGCGAGCCGCTGCTGTTCAAGGGCGGGGACTTCGCCCTCACGGACATCGAAGCCGCGTGAGAGAGGGACGGCCGCCGGCAGGCCGGGGCGGCCTTCGGGCAGGTCGATGTGGTCTAATGGACCGATTCTCCCAGGTTCGGCGGTCGGGGTGCGCCCCCGACCGTGCCCAGGGACGAGACCGAAGATGCGACAGAGCGCTCGATTCGTGCTCGCCGTCTGCGTGATGCTCGCCGGCCCGGCGCCGGCCCGCGGCCAGTCGCAGGCCCCCGCGGCGGGCGGCGAGGAGCCGGCGTCTATCCAGATCACCGCCCCCGGCGCCGGCATGAGCGCGCCCGTCGCCGGCAAGTGGGCGGTGGCGCAGTGGCGCGAGCAGGCGCCCGACCTCGACGGCAACGTGCTCGACGACCCCGCCTGGGCCGAGGTGCTGCCGGTCAGCGGCTTCCGCCAGAGCGCGCCCGACGAGGGGGAGCCGGCGACGGAGCGGACCGAGGTGCGGGTGGTGTTCACCGACGACACCGTCTACTTCGGGATCGTCTGCTACGACCGGGACCCCTCCGGCATCATCATGAGCGACAGCCGGCGCGACTCGTCGATGAACGACTCCGACAGCTTCCAGATGGTGCTCGACACCTTCCGCGACCGGCAGAACGGCTTCGTCTTCGGCACCACCCCGGCCGGCCAGGAGTACGACGGCCAGGTGACCGACGAGGGCGGCGCCCGCCGCGGCAGCGGCTCGGGGGGCGGGGGCGGCTTCTCGCGAGGGAGCGGCGCCGGTTTCAACCTCAACTGGGACGGCGCCTGGCAGGTGCAGACCGAGATCTCCGACATCGGGTGGAGCGCCGAGTTCGCCATCCCCTTCCGGACCATCCGCTACCCCGACCGCGAGGACCAGGTGTGGGGGATGAACTTCCAGCGGAACATCCGCCGCCGGAACGAGACCGCGTACTGGGCGCCCCTGCCCCGGCAGTACAACCTCTACCGGGTCTCGATGGCGGGGCAGTTGACGGGCGTGCGGGCCCCCGCCGGCTTCACCGGGAACCTGCAGGTCACCCCCTACGTGGTCGGCGAGATGGCCACGCGCGACCTCGAGCCGAGCCTCGGCGTGCAGGGGGTCGGCGACTACGGCGCCGACCTCAAGTACAGCGTGACGCCGGGGTTGACCCTCGACGGCACGTGGAGAACCGACTTCGCCCAGGTCGAGGTGGACCAGCAGCAGATCAACCTCGACCGGTTCAACCTCTTCTTCCCCGAGAAGCGCCCGTTCTTCCTCGAGAACGCCGGCGCCTTCTCGGTGGCGAACCAGTCGAGCGGCCGGAACCTGGGGCAGACCGAGCTGTTCTTCAGCCGGCGCATCGGCATCCAGGACGGGGCCCAGATCCCGATCATGGGCGGCGCCCGGATGTCGGGCAAGGTGACCGACGCGATGACGGTGGGGTTCCTGAACATGCAGACCCAGCAGGTCGGCGACACGGTGAACACCGCCAACAACTTCTCGGTGGCCCGGCTGCGCCGCGACCTGCCCAACCGCTCGAGCATCGGCGGACTCTTCGTCAACCGCCAGGGCACCGGCAGCCTCGCCCTGAACGACGACTACAACCGCACCTACGCCTTCGACGGCCGGTGGGGCATCGGCGAGAACGGCATGGTGCAGGGCTACGTGGCCCGCACCGAGACGCCCGGGCACGACGGGCACGACCACGCCGTGAGCGTGACGAGCCAGTACAGCTCCGAGTCCTGGCGCCTCGGGGCCGGCTACCAGGAGAACGGGGAGGACTTCAACCCCGAGGTCGGCCACCTCCAACGCTGGGGAGGGTTCCGGAAGCTAGACTTCGCGGTCTACAACACCACCCGGCCCGGCGACAACCCCCTGAGGTACCAGGAGCTGACGCCGCACATGAGCTATGCGCGGTTCTGGAACCTCGACGGCATCATGGAGACGACCTACATCCATCTCCACTACCAGGGCGAGTTCGAGGACAGCTCGTCGGCCGGGGTCGTCTACGACATCCGACAGGAGTACGTGTTCCAGGACTTCCAGGTGTCGGGCCTCACGGTGCCGGCCGGCCGCTGGGACTTCAACGAGCTCAGCTATCAGTACAACTCGGACCGGTCGGCCCCCGTCAGCGCCGGCATCCGGGCCACCACCGCGGGGTTCTTCAACGGCCACATCGTCACCATCCGGCCCACGATAAACGCGCGCTACGGCGAGACCTTCAACCTGTCGCTGAGCTACAGCCGGAACGACATCGACCTGCCCAGCGGCAGCACCGTCACCAACCTGAGCAGCATCGACATCGGCTACAACTTCTCGCCGCGGCTCTACGCCCAGACCCTCCTGCAGCACAACGACAGCGCCGACCTCTGGGCGGTGAACTTCCGCGTCGGCTGGCTGCAGGACGCCAACACCGGGTTCTTCTTCGTCTACAACGAGACCGACGGGCTCGGCGACTTCATCCCCTCCTACGCCGGCCGCAGCGTCATCCTGAAGTACAGCTACCTGTTCGACGTGCTCGACTGACGGCGCCGCGGAGATGGCCGGAGCTCGACGGCAGGCGGAGGTTCATCCATGGCGAAGGAACAATCCGACGGGCCGAAGACACCGGCCGCCGCGCAGGGCAGCTTCGTCGACCGCGCCCTGAACGGCATCGAGACGGTCGGCAACCGGCTGCCCGACCCCGCCATCCTGTTCCTGCTGTTGCTGGTGCTGACCTGGATCGCCTCGGCGGTCCTTTCACCGGTCGAGTTCGCCGAGGTCGACCCGCGCAGCGGCGAGCCGCTGCGCATCGCCAACCAGTTGACGGGCACCGCCCTCGCCACGTTCCTGGTGCAGTTGGTGCCCACCTTCACGGGGTTCGCGCCGCTGGGGGTGGTGCTGGTGGCCCTGCTCGGGGTCGGGGTGGCCGAGAAGACCGGCTTCATCAACGCCGGCCTCAAGCTCATCCTGGGCCGCACGTCGCCGAGCCTGCTGACCCCGATGCTGATCCTGGCCGCCATCGTCAGCCACACCGCGGCCGACGCCGGCTACGTGCTCGTCATCCCCCTGGGCGGGGTCATCTTCTACGCCGCGGGCCGGCACCCGCTGGCCGGCATCTCGGCCGCCTTCGCGGGGGTCTCGGGCGGGTTCTCGGCCAACTTCATCCCGTCGGGCATCGACCCCCTGCTGCAGGGCTTCACCCAGCAGGCGGCGCAGATCCTGGACGCCGACCGGATGGTCAACCCCCTGAGCAACCTGGGGTTCACCGCCCTGTCCTCGCTGCTCGTCATCGGCGTCGGGTGGTACCTGACGGACCGCGTCATCGAGCCGCGCCTCCAGGACACGCCGGTCGACGGCGACCCCGAGCAGATGCCGAAGATGGAGGAGCTGACCGACGACGACCGCCGCGGCTTCCTCGCCGGCGCGGGGGCCATGGTCGCGGGGCTCCTGCTCCTGACCCTGTGGGCGCTGCCCGAGGGGTCGGCCCTTCGCGGCCCGGAAGGCGGGCTGACCAGCTTCGCCGCCCCCCTGATGGGCATGATGGTGCCCCTCATCTTCCTGCTGTTCCTGATTCCCGGAGTGGTGCACGGCTACGTCGCGGGCACCGTGAAGACGCACCGCGACATCGTCAAGGGCATGACCGCGGCGATGAGCACGATGTCCTACTACCTGGTGATGGCGTTCTTTGCCGCCCAGTTCATCGCCGCGTTCAACAACTCGAACGTCGGCCTGCTCATCGCCCTCAAGGGCGCCAACTTCCTGCGCGACCTCGCCCTGCCCCCGCAGATCACCATCGTCGGCATCATCCTGCTGACCTCGGTCGTCAACCTGTTCGTCGGCTCCGCCTCCGCCAAGTGGGCGCTCCTGTCGAGCATCTTCGTGCCGATGCTGATGAGCCTCGGCATCGCCCCCGAGCTGACCCAGGCCGCCTACCGCGTCGGCGACAGCGTGACCAACATCGTCACCCCGCTCATGCCGTACTTCCCGCTGGTCGTCGTCTTCTGCCAGCGCTACGTGAAGTCGACCGGCATCGGCACCGTTGCGTCGCTCATGCTGCCCTACTGCGTCGTGCTGTTCGTGACATGGACGCTGTTCCTGGTCGCCTACTGGATAATCGGCCTGCCGTTGGGCATCCAGGGCGCCTACACGTATCCGTGAGCTTCCGCCGGGCGAGAACGGAACCCCGCCAGTACGGGCGGCCGTGTTAAAATTATCTCCCGGTGGGGATCCTGGCGAGACTCGTGGAGGGCGTGAACGCCGCCGATGTCGGCGTGCTGCTGGCCCTCGTCTGGCTGGTCGTTCGGCTGGAATGGACCCGGTCGGAGAACGCCGCCGCCCACGACGCCATCACCAGGAACATCGAGGGCGTCAGGCGGGAGCTCACCGGAAACATCGCCGCCTTCAAGCACGAGCTCACCGGGAACATCGACGCCGTCAGGCGCGAACTCACCGGGAACATCGACGCCGTCAGGCGCGAACTCACCGGGAACATCGACACCGTCAGGTGCGAACTCACCGGGAACATCGACACCGTCAGGCGGGAGCTCACGGGGAATACCGACGGCATCAAGCAGGTGGTCAACGGCCTCAAGCAGGACGTCAAGAGGCTGCTGACCGGCGATGTTCCCTGGATGAAGGCCGTCCTGCAGGATCGTCAACGCAACGAGTAGCCCCGCTCGCTCCCCACCCACGGATCCGCTTCCGGGCCCGACACCAGTCGGAAAACTCGAAACGCAACGAGTAGCCCGCTCGCTCCTACCCCCGGGGGGATCGAGGCCGCCATCGGCTTCGCCCGCACCTACAACCCCGCCAAGAGATCGTTCGAGATTCGTGTGGGGAACGTGCAAGGGGGCTGCACCGTCATGCGGCGCAACCCCCTTGGATGCTACACGCCGGCGAGCGGCTCGATGGGTTCGAGCGGGAGCGAGCCGGTCGCATCGCCGAACTTCTCGGCCGGGACCCCGGCGCGCTGGAGCATCGCGACGAGGAGGTTGTTCATCGGGGTGTCCTTCGAGTGGCGCAGGACGCGGCCGCCCTTCACCCCGCCGGCCCCGCCGATCATGACCAGGGGCAGGTCGATGTGCGAGTGCTCGTTGGCGTCGCTGATGCCGCCGCCGTGCAGGACCAGCGAGTGGTCGAGCAGGTTGCCGTCGCCGTCCGGCGTCGACTTCAGCTTGTCGAGGAAGTGCGCGGTGAGGCCGATGTGGTACTGGTTGACCTTGGCCCCCTGCTCGAACTTGAGGGGATCGTGCTGGTGGTGCGACACCGCGTGGTGCGCGGCATTCACGCCCAGCTCGGGATAGGCGCGGTTGGTCTGCTCCTTGCCCAAGGTGAACACGAAGACGCGGGTGATGTCGGCCTTGAAGGCGACGGCGAGCAGGTCGAACATCAGCTTCGCGTGCGCGTCGTAGTCCTCGGGCACGCCGATGGGCCGGTCGGGCAACTCGAGGACCGACTCGCCGTGCTGGCGCTCGGCGACCTGGATGCGGCGCTCGATCTCGCGCACCGAGTCGAGGTACTCGCCGACGCTGTTGCGGTCGGCCGCCCCCAGCTTCTGCTGGAGGTGCGAGATGTCCTTCGTCACCCAGTCGAGGATGCTGCGGTCCTCCTGGAGCTGCGCGAGCCGCTGCTCCGGCGTGCCGCCGTCGCCGAACATGCGCTGGAAGACGATGCGCGGGTTCGTCTCGTGGGGGTTCGGGGTGGTGGCGGTGCGCCACGAGATGCTGTTGGTGTAGACGCAGCTGTAGCCGTTGTCGCAGTTGCCGATGAGGTAGGTCTGCTCCATCGCCAGCTCGAGCGACGTCAGCGGCGTGTCGCCGCCGATGTGCTGCGCGGCGATCTGGTCGGCGGTGATGCCGTTGCGGACGTCGGCGCCCTCGGTCTCCTTCGGGTGCACGCCGCTGAGCCACACGGTGCCGGCCCGCGAGTGCTCGCCGTTGCCGTCACCGAGCGCCTCGGCCTGCTTCTGGCTGAGGCCGATGGGGACGATGACCTGATCCTGGAACGGGGCGAGGGGACTGAGCGTGCGCGACAGCTCGGTCATCTTCCCGTCGCCGGCCGGCTGCCACGACTTCATCACCGCCCCGTTGGGGATGTAGACGAAGCCGAGCCGGCGCACCGGCTTCGCCGCGGTGCTGGCCAGCGCGGTGGCGGCGGGCACCATCGCGTCGAGCAGCGGCAGCGCGAGGCTGACTCCCATGCCGCGGAGGAACGTCCGACGGGGCAACGCCATCTTGCTGATGAACATGACAGTCAGTCTCCTCGACCCGGGCTCGACGTCCTGGACCGGAAGTCGGAGCCATGCGGCTCCGTTTCTTCCGCCCGACCGATCCTACACGACTCTGAGCGATTCAGCAGCCCGGCCTCCCGGCCCGCCACCTAACTCTCCATCAGCGGCTCCGCCGCACCTGGTAGCGCCGACGACGACGGCCACGGTCGCGTCAGCCGCCGTCGCGGCCCGCCTGCGGCTCCGCCGCACCCGGAAGCACCGCCGACTCGACCGACCCTGCCGTCCGCGCCGTCCTCCGGCACTGACTCCCGAGCCTACTCCGCCTCCGCCGCGACGCCGACCAGCCGCATCCGGAACGGCGTGCTCCGGACCACGCCGACCACGAGCGAGGCGAGGCCGTAGTCGTCGGCCGCCGACCCGCGGACGATCTGCCGCACCGCCGGCGCGTCGTAGTACTCGATGCCGCGGCCGAGCGCGTAGATCAGCAGCTTCTCGGTCACCACGGTCGCGAACTGCTCCCGGTCGCGCACGAGCAGGCCGCGCAGCTCGGCCGGCCCATCGAACGCGGTGCCGTCGGGCATGGTCCCGGAGGCGTCGATGGCGATGCCTCCGGGCATGTGCCCGCGCCAACGACCGATCGCGTCGAAGTTCTCCAAGGCCAAGCCCAGCGGGTCCATGACGCGGTGGCAGCTCGCGCACACCGGGTTCTCCCGGTGCTGCTCCATCCGCTCGCGCATCGCCAGGACCCTGCCCGTGTCCTCCGCGGGCTCGAGCTCGGGCACGTTCGGCGGCGGGGGCGGCGGGGGCGTCCCCAGCACGTTCTCGAGCACCCACTTGCCGCGGCCGACCGGCGACGTGCGGTCCGGGTACGAGGTGACGGTGAGGATGCTGCCCTGGCCGAGCAGCCCCCGGCGGTTGCCGTCGGCCAGCGACACGCGCCGGAAGTCGCTGCCGTAGACGCCGGGGACGCCGTAGTGCCGGGCGAGCCGCTCGTTCAGGAACGTGTGGTCGGCCGTCAGCAGGTCGGTCACGCCTCGGCCCTCGCGCAGGATGCTGTCGAAGAACAGCTCCGTCTCGCGCACGAAGTCCTGCCGCAGGCTCTCGCCGAAGTCGGGGAAGAGCACGTCGGAGGGCAGCGCCCCCGAGATGTTGCGCAGGCGCAGCCACTGCCCCGCGAAGTTGCTGGCGAGGGCCTCGGAGCGGGGGTCGGCGAGCATGCGCCGCACCTGCGCCTCGAGGACGGCGGGGTCGTCGAGGCTGCCCGCCTCGGCGGCCGCCAGCAGCTCGTCGTCGGGCAGGCTGCTCCACAGGAAGAACGAGATGCGCGACGCCAGCTCGAGGCCGCTCAGCCGGTAGGGCGTGCCCGGCTCGGCCCCCGGCGGGTCGGAGACCACCCGGAACAGGAAGTCCGGGCTGACGAGCAGGGCCCGGAGGGCGCGCTCGATGCCCGCCTCGAAGCCGCCGGCCATCCGCCCCTGCTCATAGAAGGCCACCAACGGCGCGAGGTCCCGCCCGGTGACGGGACGGCGGTAGGCGCGGCGGGCCAGGGCCGACAGGATCTGGCGGGCGCAGGGCGCCTCCTCGGCCGCGTTCCCAGGCCGGCACACGAAGATGCGCCGCCGCGTCGGGGTGTCCTCGATGCCGGTCTCGTCGAACGGCCCGGTGATGGTGACGGTGCCCAGGTGCGGGGCGTACAGCAGGTAGTCGCCCTCGCCGTGGGGGCGGTCGAACGGCTGCCGGAGGCTCTCGGCCAGCGCGCCGGTCTTCCTGATGAAGGTGGCGGTGACGGTGCGCGGGCCGGCCGGGACGGGGACGCGCACCCGCAGGTCCTCGGGCCCGGTGTTGTAGGCGGCGCCCTGGTCCCGGTCGGGGTCGACCGGCGCGAGTGGGAACAGGGCGATCCGTTCGCCGTCCACGCTGACCTCGAGCTGGTGCGGCTCGCGGATCGGGGCGCCCGCGAACAGGTCGAGCATGGCGAGCTCGATGTCGTACTCCCCGTCCCGCGGGAAGTTGTACTCCACGGAGAGGCCGCCGCGGGTGCCGAACGGCAGGCCGTCCTGGTGCCCGTACTGGGACAGGTCGGAGACGATGCGGAAGGTCTCGCCGGTCGGGGCCATCGGCGACGCCCCCACCGCGAGCCGGCTGATGAAGCGCGCCGCGTTCATGTAGCGCTCGAGCAGGGTCGGCGACACCTTGAGCACACCGGCGATGTTGTCGAACCCGTAGCTCTGGTCGTCGGCCGGCACCAGGGCCGCCGCGTCGACGTCGAGGTCGAGGAGGTCGCGGACGGCGTTCTGGTACTCGGTGCGGTTCAGCCGATGCAGGGGCACGGTGCGGCCGGGGTTCGGACTGGCTGCCGCGGCCCGGTCGATCTCGGTCTCGAGCCACGCCGCGAGGCGGTCGGCCGCCGCCGCGTCGGGGCGCGGGCGACCGAGGGGCGGCATGGTGCCGGTGCGGACCTTCCGGATGACCCTCTCCCAGATCTCGGCCTGGGCCGGCACGTTCTCGAGGTCGGCGCTCTCGAGCTCGACGGGGACCGTGCCGCGCTCCACCATGCGCTGGGTGTGACAGGTCAGGCAGTATCGCTGGATCAGCGCGCCGTGGCCGGCGATCTCGCTCGCGCGAGCGTCACTCACGCTCTCCGGCACTGCCGCCGGCTCCTGGGACTGGCCGGCCCTGGCGAGCCCGCCCGCGGCGAGCACCGCGACCACCGCGATGCCGGCGAGCCGCCATGAACGCCGCCTGGACGCCTGCTCCATCGCCATCATGCTGCTGTGCCTTCCGGGTATACGGGACCGATCTTGCGATTTTACGGCTTCGGCCCGCGGTGTCAACCGGAATGGCGCTGGCCGGCGCCCGGCCCGCCGCAGTTGCGGATCACCGGAACGGACGGTAGCATTAGGCTTCGCCGGACCCGCAACTCCCGCCGTGGCCCCTGGAGACACAGATGCGCACCAACCCTCGATCGGAGTCGCGGTCATTCGGATTCCGGATGCTGCCACTCGTCGGTTCGGCGCTGCTCGCCGGCGCCGCGGCTTCGGTCGGCGCCGCGCCCGCGATACCGATCGTCGACGCGGCGAAGGCGGAGGACACCGCCGCCGTCCGCACCCTGCTCGAGCGGCAGGTCGACGTGAACGCGGCCGAGGTGGACGGCACCACCGCGCTGCACTGGGCGGCCTACCAGGGCGACGTCGAGACGGCCCGCCTCCTGCTGACGGCGGGGGCGCGCACCGGCGTCACGAACCGGTACGGCGTGACGCCGCTCGCGCTCGCCGCGGAGCGCGGTGAAGCCCGCATCGTGGGGGCGCTGCTCGAAGCGGGCGCCGACCCCAACGCCACCCTGCCCGAGGGCGAGACGGTGCTGATGGCCGCCGCCCGCGCCGGCGACGTCGACACGCTGCGGCTGCTGCTCGCCCACGGCGCCGACGTGGGGGCGCGCGAGAGCTGGCGGGGCCAGACCGCGCTGATGTGGGCCGCCGCCCAGAACCACGCGCGGGCCGTGCACAACCTGATCGAGCTCGGGGCCCGCGTCGACGAGCGCTCGGACGCCGGCTGGTCGGCGCTGCTCTTCGCGGTGCGGGCCGGACAGGCCGGGGCGGTCGACGCGCTGCTCGCGGCCGGGGCCGACGTGAACGACACCATCCGCCCCCTGTCGGCGGAAGCCGAGGCGGCGCCGGGACGCGGCGTGGGCGGCCCCGCGGGCACCAGCGCGCTGGTCATCGCGGTGACCAACGGGCACTTCTCGCTCGCGAAGCACCTCGTCGAGCGGGGCGCCGACCCCAACGCGGCCGAGCAGGGGTGGACCGCCCTGCACCAGCTCTCGTACACGCGCCGTCCGAACTCCGGCAAGGGCATGCCCCCGGTTCGCCTGCTCGACAGCCTCGGCACCCTCGAGTTCGCGCGCTTCCTCCTCGAGAACGGGGCCGACCCGAACCTGCGCCAGACCCGGCGGTTCAACAACCGCGAGCGGAACAACCTGAACCGGGTGGGGGCCACCCCCTACCTGCTCGCGGCCAAGCACGCTGACGTCCCCCTGATGCAGCTCCTCGCCGACCACGGCGCCGACACCCGCATGCCGACCGAGGGCAACGCCTCGCCGCTGATGGTCGCGGCCGGCGTCGGCATCTTCAACGTGGGCGAGAGCGCCGGCACCAACGACGAGGCGTTCGGCGCGGTGCAGCTCGCCTGGGAGCTCGGCGACCGCAGCGTGCTGCAGGCCGACGACCGGGGATACACCGCCCTGCACGGCGCCGCCCTGCGGGGGGCGAACCCCATCGTCGAGTTCCTCGTCGACCGCGGGGCCGACCTCCTGGCCGAGAGCCGCGAGGGCTGGACGCCCCTCCGCATCGCCGACGGCGTGCACTACACCGGCACCGTCAAGCGCGCCGACCACTCGGCCGAGCTGCTGCGCCGATACATGCGCGAGCAGGGCGTCTACCGCGCCGAGCACGAGCGCGACGTCAACAGCGTGGCGGTGGTCAGGCCGGCGGGCGGTCAGTAGAGCAGCTCGAGCACGTACTTCGCAACGCGGGCGGCCTCTTCGCGCCGGACGGAGACCCCACGACGGCCCGCGACGCCGGCCGTTCAAGGCGTCCGGGGCCGTCCCGTCGTCCTCGGCCGTCGCACACCTCCAGACCCCCTTCCCCCGCAGGCCCGCGCCCGAACCATCGAGGGGGCGGGACCGTCCTAGTCCTGTAAGGCGTCCCCTCGCTCAGGACGGACGACCGCCGCTACTCGACACGCGGGGCCAGGGCATGGACACACTTCTGCAGGATCTCCGGCACACCGTCCGCGGGCTCGTCCGCAGCCCCGGCTTCACCCTCGCCGCCGTCGCGGCGCTGACCCTGGGAATCGGGGCGGCCACCGCGGTGTTCTCCATCGTCAACGCGGTCCTGTTGAAACCGGCGCCGTTCCCCGAGCCCGATCGCATCGTGTGGCTGCAGGTGGTGTCTCCGCAGGGCCGCAACCCCGGCGGGTCCCCGGCGAAGTTCGCGTACTGGCGGACGCAGGAAGAGGTGCTGCAGGACGTATCCGCCTTCCGGGGCGGCCGCATCAACGACACCGGCGGCGACGTGCCCGAGCAGTTGCGCTGGGCCCAGGTGTCGGCCGACTACTTCCGGCTCTTCGGCGCCGCCGTCGTCTCCGGACGCGCCTTCACGCCAGAGGAGGACCTGCCCAACGGGCCGAAGGTGGCGCTCGTCGGCGAGCGCCTGTGGGAGCGCCGCTTCGATCGCGATCCGGCGCTCATCGGCCGCAGTCTCTCCTTGAGCGGGGAGCCGCACGTCGTCGTCGGCGTGGTGAGCGAGGGCTTCGACTTCAGCGACTTCGGCGGAGCCGCCCCCGACGTCTGGACCCCGTTCCAACTCGACCCCAATGCGACCGACCAGGGACACTACTTCACTGTCGCGGGCCGGCTGAGGCCCGGCGTCTCGCTGGCGCAGGCGCAGGCGGCGCTGGAGCAGGCGACCGGCGCCTACCGCGAGCGCTTCCCCGAGGTGTTCCCCGACGGGGAGTCCGCCTTCGGCGCGGAGCCGATCCGGGAGATGCTGGTCCGGAACGCCCGCCCCCTGCTGCTGGTGCTCCTCGGCGCCGTCGGCCTCGTGCTGCTCATCGCCTGCGCCAACGTCGCCAACCTGCTGCTCGTGCGGGCGGTCGGCCGGAAGCGGGAGATCGCGCTCCGCACCGCCCTCGGCGCGGCGCGCGGGCGGCTCGTGCGGCAACTGTTGACCGAGAGCGTCGTGCTGTCGGTCGTCGGCGGCGCGCTGGGGCTCGCCGCCGGCGTCGCCGGCGTCCGGGCCCTGCTGTCGGTGAGCACCGTCGGGCTGCCGCGCATCGGCCCCGACGGGGCGCTGGTCGCCGTCGACTGGCGCGTGCTGCTGTTCGCCGTCGCGGTGTCGGTGGGGACGGGGGTGCTGTTCGGGCTGATCCCGGCGCTGCAGGGGTCGCGCACCGACCTCGGCGGGACCCTCAAGGAGGGCGGCGGGCGCACCGGCACGGGCTTCCGGCAGAACCGCACGCGCGCGGTGCTCGTCGTCGGCGAGGTCGCGCTGGCGTTGATCCTGCTGATCGGCTCGGCCCTGCTGATCCGCACGTCCATCGCCCTGAACGCCGTCGACCCCGGCTTCGACGCCGGCAACGTGCTCACGATGCGGACGTCGCTGACCGGACCGCGCTTCGAGACCACCGCCGGCGTCGAGCAGGTCCTGCGCACCGGGGTCGACCGCCTGCGCGCGGTGCCGGGCGTCGAGCATGCCGCGGCCACGTGCTGCGTGCCGCTGGAGGGCGGGTTCGGGCTGCCGTTCATCATCTCCGGGCGGCCGCTCGAAGACGGGCCGTTCCACGGCGGGGGCGGCTGGGTGACGGTGTCGGACGGGTTCTTCGAAGTGTTCCGCATCCCCCTCCGGCGCGGGCGGGTCTTCACGGATCGCGACGTCGGGGGGACGCCGCCGGTCGTCGTCATCAACGAGACGATGACGGACCGCTACTGGCCCGACGGCGACCCCCTCACCGGCCGCCTCGTGATCGGCCGGGGCGTCATGCAGCAGTTCGCCGACGAGCCCGAACGGCAGATCGTCGGGGTGGTGGCCGACGTGCGGGACGCGGGGCTCGACACCGACCCGCAGCCCCGCATGTACGTGCCGCAGGCGCAACTGCCGGACGCGGTGAGCGCGCTCGCCCTCGAGATCGCGCCGATGGGCTGGACGGTCCGGACGCGGACCGGCCCCGGCGCGCTCGGCCGGCAGATCCAGGAGGAGCTGCGGCTGGCCACCGGCCTGCCGGTCTCGGACGTGCGGACCATGGCCGAGGTGGTGTCGCGGTCCACCGCCCGGCAGCGGTTCAACATGCTGCTGATGACGGTGTTCGGCGCGGCGGCGCTGCTGCTCGCCGCCATCGGCGTCTACGGCCTGATGGCGTACTCGGTCGAGCAGCGGACGCAGGAGATCGGCGTCCGCCTGGCCCTCGGGGCCGAGACCGCGCACGTCTGGAGAATGGTCGTGCTGCAGGGAATGCGGCTGGTGGCGGCCGGGGTCGTCATCGGCGTCGCCTCGGCAACGGGGCTGACCCGTCTCCTCGCCAGCTTCCTCTTCGGGGTCGAGGCGTCCGACCCGGCCACGTTCGTCACGGTGTCGCTCGGGCTCGCCGCCGTGGCCCTGGGCGCCGTCGCGATGCCGGCCCGGCGCGCCAGCCGGGTCGACCCGCTGCTCGCGTTACGCGGGAACTAGGAGTCTGCGCCTTGGAACGGCGCGGACTCAGTCGCAAACTTCCGCCACCATGCCCAGCGTGCTGACGTTGACGCGGTCCCCGTCCGGAGACCGGATGAGAAACCCCTTCGCTTCCATGACGTGCCCGGCGTGGGCCGCGGGATCGGGATAGACCGCCATCAGCCCGAAGGTCCGGTTTCCGAGGGACCGGCCGGCGAGCGCGGCGAGCGTCTCGGGGCTCGACTCGGAAGGGTCGGTGGTGCGGACCGCGGGGGCGGCGCGGGTCAGCATCCAGTCTCCGCCGTCGCCACGCTCCAGGCAGCCGACGACGCTCACCAGGGCGAAGCTCGGCACGTCGCCGGGGCCGTCCTCGGCCTCGATGCGGACGTCGGCCGCCACGACCGCGGTCAACTCGCGGGGGCCGGCGGGGAACCCGTTGACCTGCAGGAGATAGGCGACGCTGTCGAGGTACGCGTCGTCGCTCAGGCTGGCCGGCTCGTCGAACGGCATCAGGTTACGGGTGCGGTTGTAGAGGTTGCCGACGGTGTCCTCGCGCCACGACTCCATGAACGGCTCCCCGGAGAGGGCGCTGGCCTCCTCGGTGCCGCTGAAGTCGGCCTGGTGACAACTGAGGCAGTGGCTCTTGTACACGGCCTCGCCGCGCTCCGCCTGCTCGGCGGTGTAGACCCCGTCCCACACCGTGGTGCGGTTCTCCTGGGCCTCCCCCGCCTCGGCGCGCGCCGGACCGGCGGCACCGGTCACGAACAGCACCACGACGAGCAACGTCAATCTCATGCGGACGGTCTCCAACCCTGCCATGAACGTCATTGCCGTGCGGCTCCGCAGACCGCAATCCGACCCGACGGTCAGGAATCCGAGCGAACTCCCGGTTCCGAGCCTCGGCGCCGGCCGCGGTTGCAGCGGCCAGACCACCACTGCGTCGGCGAGCCGCTGCCGCCGCTACTTCGGCGCGCCCTTGATGCGCACACCCTCGTCCTGAATCGTCCGGTTCAGCAGGCTCACGCAGGCGTACAGGGCCCGCAGGGTCGGCACCTCGACCCCCGTCATCTCCGCGAGCTCGACGACGACGCCGAGCATGCCGTCGACCTCGAGGGGCTTGCCCGCCTCCACGTCCTGCAGCATCGACGTCTTGTGCTTGCCGACGCTCTCGGCCCCCGCGATGCGCCGCTCCATCGGCACCCGGAAGTGGGCGCCGAGCCGCTCCGCCACCTGCTGCGCCTCGGTCATCATGGCGGCGGCGAGGCCCCTGGTCAGGGGGAACTGGCAGATGTCCACCAGCGTCGAGTGGGTGAGGGCGCTGATGGGATTGAAGGTCAGGTTGCCCCACAGCTTCAGCCAGATCTCCGACCGGATGTCGTCGAGGACCCGGGACTTGAAGCCGGCCTCCTCGAACAGGCCGGAAACCATGCGCACGCGGTCCGAGCCGCGGCCGTCGAGCTCGCCGACCGGGAAGCGGTTGCCCTCGATGTGCCGGATGACGCCCGGCTCGGCGATCTCGGCCGCCGGATAGGCGATGCAGCCGATGACCCGTCCCGGGTCGATCGCCCGGAACAGCACGCCGCCGGGGTCCACCGTCTCGACGATTCGGCCCGCGTAGTCGCCGTCGACCTGCTGGAAGTACCACCAGGGGATGCCGTTCTGCAGGGTGACGATCAACGTTTCGGGACCGAACAGGGCCGGCAGGTCGTCGACCACGGGGACTATCTGGTGCGCCTTGAGGGCCAGAAGCACGACGTCCTGCGGCCCCGGGTCGCCGACGCGGTCGGTGGCGGTCAGGTCCGACGCCACGAGTTGGCGGTCGCCCTCGACCAGCTTCAGACCGTTCGCCCGGATGGCGGCCAAGTGCGGACCGCGCGCGATGGCCGACACCTCGTGGCCGGCTTCGGCCAGCCGCACCGCCATGTAGCCGCCGATGGCTCCCGCTCCGACTACGCAGACCTTCATGTCTCTCCTTGCGTGCACGCTGCCCGGAACGCCACGAACCCGGGTCCGGGATCCCGGCTCCAACGCGCCGTCACCCCACGGTCTCGGCACCGCCCACGGCCATCGCTCGACAGCGCTTACGTCCGGATCCGCCCCTGCCAGGGTGCCCGTGGTTTCCGAGTCCTACACCGCCCTGTCGGCCCGGGCCTGGGCGATCGCCACGTCGTCCATCCCGAGCACCTCGCGCAGCACCTCGTCGGTGTGCTCGCCCAGCAGCGGCGACCGCTTGACGGCGGCCGGCGAGTCCGACAGCTTGATGGGGTTTCCCACGGTGAGGTACGGCCCGCGCTCGGGATGGTCGACCTCGACCACCGTCCCCGTCGCCCGCAGCGACGGCTCCTCCGACAGCTCCTTCATCGACAGCACCGGCCCGCACGGCACGTTCAGCGGATTCAGCACCTCCATGACCTCGAACTTGGTCAGGGTCTGCGTCCACTTCTCGATCTCGTCGAACATCTCGTCGATCTTCGGCAGCCGGACCTCGGGGGTGTTCCACGCCGGATCGGTCAGCCAGTCCTCGTGCCCGATGACGCGGGCGAGCCCGTCGAAGGCGGCCGCCTGCGCGATGACGTAGATGTAGGCGTCGGGGTCGGTCTCCCACCCCTTGCACTTGACGATCCAGCCGGGCTGGCCGCCGCCGGAGGCGTTGCCGGCCCGCGGGGTCGCGGCGCCGAACGTGCCGTTGGGATACTGCGGGTACTCCTTGAGGGGCCCGTGCGTCAGGCGCTGCTGGTCGCGGAGCTTGACCCGGCAGAGGTTGAGCACGCCGTCCTGCATGGCGCACTCGACCCGCTGGCCGCGCCCCGTCTTCTCGCGTTGGAAGAGGGCGGTCACGATGCCCAGGGCGAGGTGCAGGCCGGTGCCCGAGTCGCCGATCTGCGCGCCCGAGACGACCGGCGGCCCCTCGGGGAACCCGGTCGTGCTGGCCCCGCCGCCCGCGCACTGGGCGACGTTCTCGTAGACCTTGCAGTCCTCGTAGGGCCCCGGCCCGAAGCCCTTGACCGAGGCGTAGATGATGCGCGGGTTGATCTCCTGGATGCGCTCCCAGGAGAACCCCATCCGGTCGAGCGCACCGGGGGCGAAGTTCTCGGCGAGGACGTCGCAGCTCTGCAGCAGGCGCGTGAAGAGGACCTTCCCGCTCTCGCTCTTGGTGTTGAGGGTGACGCTGCGCTTGTTGTGGTTCAGCATCGTGAAGTACAGGCTGTCGACGTCGGGTATGTCGCGCAGCTGACCCCGCGTCGCGTCCCCCCTGCCCGGGCGCTCGACCTTGATGACGTCGGCGCCGAACCAGGCGAGCAACTGGGTGCAGGTCGGTCCCGACTGGACATGGGTCATGTCCAGAACACGTACTCCCTCGAGGGCTTTCATGGACTCTCCGTGGGCTTGGCGGCCGGCGGCTTCATCCGGCGGCTTGACTCGACGTTCCCACGCGGGCAGCCGGGCCGCCGCCCTCCACCCGTCGGTGGACGTCGCCGCCCGGCCGCCGCAAACTGTACATTATCGCATCAGGCTGCGGGCCGGTGGGCGAGCCACCGGCGCGGGTTGTCGACCAGGATCTTCCGGATGGTCTCCTCCGGCACGCCGCGATAACGCAGCTTCGGGACGAACTGCACGAGCACCGTCGAGAACCCGTTCCCCCAGTTGGCCTTGAGCTGGGTGGTGTTGGCGAAGTCGGACGACAGCAGGACGTGGTCCTCGAACCCCGCGTCGACCGCGCTCAGCACCATGTCGACCTTCTCGCTCTCGGGGATGAACGACGCGCTCATGCGGTGGCCGACGGTGTCGAGCCCGATGAACGCCCCCCGGCGGGCGATCTCCCGGTGGGTCTCCCATCCGGGATCGTCCGAGCGCTTGATCGTCGACTGGTGCCCGATGCACAGGTGGGCGAGGTCCACCCCCTCCGCCTCGTAGATGTCGAGCTGCTCGATGGCGCACGAGGGGCAGCTCTCGTGCGGCACGTGCGTGAAGATGGGGAGCCCCGTCTCGCGGTGGGCCCGGCTGACCGCGCGCAGCATCTTCCGCTCCTCGTCGTGCATCTCGGGGAACGAGGTGCCGACCTCGCCCAGCGCCCCCCAGCCCTCGCGGCCGGCCTGCTCGACGAGCCGCGCCGCGATCTCCTCCTCGGGCAGCCCGACGATCTCCTCGGGATAGGACCGCAGCAGGAAGTAGCTGCCGCCGAGCACGACGTGCACGCCCGACCGCCGCGCCATCGCGGTGAGGTTCGCGAGCTGCTGTTCGGTGCGGGGACCGATGGACGAGTCGACGATGCAGCTCACCCCGTCGAACGCGGCCATCTGCAGCTCTTCCACCAAGAGGTCGACCATCTCGTCGTTGGAGGGCGTCGGCGGCGGCGGCGTGCCGGGCGCCCGCGGCTCGGGCGGCGGGCTGCTGTACGCGAACGAGAGATGCTCGTGGAAGAGGGTCGCGCCGCCCCCGAGGTCGTCGGGAGACACGTCGCCCAGCCGCGTGCGCACCACCGCCCCGTCGGGAAAGGTCGGTCCGGAGGCGGGCTGGCGCCCCGCCGGGCCGCGGGCGCTGGCCGGATTGCCGACTCCGCCGAACCCCAGTCCGACCGCACCGGCCCCCAACGCCCGCATCGCCTCCCGGCGACCGATCGCTCTCGCTCGCTTCGTCATCACTCTGTCTCCCGGCTGACCCGAACCCGCGCACCCTCGTAGTATCTCAGGTTCGCGGGGGCGCATCGCCGCGCGGGCCGCATATAATCTCTCCCCATGTTTCTACGATTTCCGACACGGCATCTCCGGCCGGCCCGTCTCGCCGGCATGACCCTTCCGGCGGCGCTCCTCGCGGCGGCGCTGGCCACGACCACGACCCTGGCCGCCGAGAACGAGAACTGGCCCGCGTTCCGCGGCGCCGACGCCCTCGCTACCGCCGAGGACGACGACCGGCTGCCCCTCACCTGGAGCACGACCGAGAACGTCGTGTGGAAGACCCCCATCGACGGCCTCGGCTGGTCGTCGCCGGTCATCTGGGGCGACCGCATCTTCCTGACCACGGTGGTCAGCGACGGCGAGACCCAGGAGCCGCGCATGGGGCTCTACTTCCCCTACGGCTCGCCCCAGGAGATGCCCGACAGCCGGTTCCCCGCCGCCCAGCCGGGCGACCTGATGGAGCGGGAGCGGGACGTGCACCACTGGCTCGTCCAGGCCCTCGACTTCGAGACCGGCGAGGTCGTCTGGACCACGGAGGTCAACGCGGGCCCGCCCCGGTTCGACCGGCACCTCAAGAACAGCTTCGCCTCGGCGACCCCGGTGACCGACGGCGAGCGCGTCTACGCCTACTTCGGGAACGTCGGCGTCTTCGCCCTCGACATGAGCGGCGCCCTCGTCTGGGAGCGGCGCTTCGACCCCGCCGAGACGCGCCTCGGCTGGGGCCCCGCCGCCTCGCCGGCGCTCCACGGCGACACCCTCTTCATCGTCAACGACAACGACGAGCAGTCGTTCGTCGTCGCCCTCGACGCCGCAACCGGGGCGGAACGCTGGCGGGTCGACCGCGACGAGGGCACGAACTGGGCCACGCCGTTCGTCTGGGAGCACGACGCGCGCACCGAGCTCATCACCACCGGCAGCGACCTCGTGCGGGCCTACGACCTCGACGGCAACGAGATCTGGTCGTTCCGCGGGATGAACTCCATCTCGATCCCGCAGCCGTTCAGCGCCCACGGGCTGCTCTACGTCATGTCGGGCTACGTCGGCGACGTGGTTCGGCCCGTCTACGCCATCCGGCCCGGGGCCAGCGGCGACATCACCCTCGAGCCGGGCGAGACGGCCAACGACCACGTGGCCTGGTACGCCGAGACCGCCGGCCCCTATCACCCGACCCCGCTCGTCTACGGCGACCACTACTTCACGCTGCTCGACCGCGGCTTCTACAGCGTGCACGACGCCCGGACCGGCGAGGAGCTCTACTACACCGAGCGCCAGGTCCTCGACCGCGAGGTGCGGCGGCGCGTCGCGCGCGGCACCGGCGGCTTCACCTCGTCGCCGTGGGCCTACAACGGCAAGGTCTTCGTGCTGAGCGAGGAGGGGGTCACCTACGTCATCGACACCGAGGACGACTTCAACGTCGTCGGCACCAACGAGCTGGATGAGGTGGCGATGTCGACCCCGGCCATCTCCCGCGGCAACCTGTTCATCCGCACCCGGTCGCACCTGTGGCGGCTGACGGATCTCGGCGCCGGCGAGGGGCGGTAGCCGGCGTTCCGCGTCACGGAAGTGACGAGAAGGCCGCCACCGTGGTCCTGGCGGCCTTCACTCGGAAGCGGTGCCCGGGGCGGCGGCGGTGCGGTGCTGCCGGACATGATCGCGCAACGCGCGGTTGATCGCGGTCTGATAGCCGCGTCCCCCGGGTGCCTGTTGCCTGAACCAGGCGAGCACGTCGGCGTCCAGCCGCAACGTCACCTGCCGCTTCACCGGCCGATAGAACAGCCCCCTTCTCGCGTCCGACCAATCCAGCATCTCGGGAATGTCGTCGGTGTCGATCCGATCGTCGGGCAGCTCTGCGAGGGCCTGAAGCTCCGCCGCCTGATTCCTGGTCAGCGCCGTCTCAGATATCTTCCTCATAGAGTCTCCGTTCACGTGCGGTCGCCTTTCGGGCGCTGATGATGCGCCCGGCGTATCCCCCGACCTCGCGAGCCGGCCACGTGTGGATTACGAGCAGCAGCACGTTGCCGACCAGACCGAGTGTCTGCCAGCGTTCCTCGTCCGGGTACGGATTTCGACGTGATGCCGCATGCGGATCGTCGAACACGAGCGCCGCCGTCTCGAAGCTGAGGCCATGGTTGCGCTTGTTGTCGCGATTCTTGCGAGAATCCCACGTCCAACGCATGACACGACGTTATTGTAGCTACAAACGCCGTCGGTCCGACCTCGGCGCCGCAATCACGGCACCCGGCTACCGGTCGAGGGGGCTGGGCCGCATCTGGAACTTGACGATCTTGGGCCCGGTGCCGCCCTCGATGAAGTGCGGCGTGTACGTCGAGTAGTTGGACCAGAGGCCCCGGCCCTTCCAGCCGGCGTCCGGATCGTCGATGCGGCCCTGGGCCGAACGCGAGAAGAAGCCCTTGGGATAGGGCACGACCATGTCCAGGAATTCGCCCGTCGCCGGAATCAGCACCTGCAGCGAGTAGCTGTTGACGGGGCCGGTGATCACCGACTCGCCGCCGAGGCCGAGCACGTCGGCGTGGTCGATCTGGGTCAGGTACATCATCTCGGCGTGGAGGGGCGACGGCGTGCCCCGCAGGTTGGGGCGCTCCATCTGGTGGACGGCCCAGCCCTCGGGGCAGTGCCGGCCGGTGGCGGTTGGCCCGCTCGTCACGTCGCAGCGGCTCCGGTCGAAGCTGGTGACCTGGTCCGACCCCCGCCAGTTGAGCCAGACGATGCCGTCGCCGTCCACCGCCACCCCGCCGCTCTTGAAGATGGGGGTGTCCAGCTCCGGCGCCTCGAACACCTCGGCCATGCAGCTCTCGGGCGGGTCGTCGCCCCGCACGAAGCGCACGAGCTTGTTGTCGTCCTCGCCGATGCCCGCGCACCACAGGCTGCCGTCGTTGGTGTCGACCCCGATGGAGTAGCAGCCGAACTCGATGCGGCGGTCGAGGCCGGGGCTGATGGGCTCGTCGGGCTCCGTCCACTCGGTGATGACGCCGTCCCCGTTCGTGTCGAGCACGGCGGGGCACCAGCCCTGGGACGCTTCGGCGTCCTGCGTCTCGTCCCACACCTCGGTGCTGATCCAACCCACCGCGTCGTTCACGCCGAAGTAGATGGGCTCGTCGGCCTCGTCGGTGAAGTGGTTGTGGTCGACGGCGAGGCAGGACGGGATCTTCTCGACCGAGCCGTCGCGCGGGTCGTAGACGACCGCCTGCTTGGGGCTGCCGCCGGGGCGGAAGTTGGCCAGGTACGGATTGTCCGACCCCGGACCGCAGAAGTCCGGCGGCGCGTCGCCGGGGTCGAGCCGCGCGGTGGCCCAGACCCGCCCCTCGCCGTCC
This sequence comes from Vicinamibacterales bacterium, assembly GCA_965207615.1. Taxonomy (GTDB): domain Bacteria; phylum Acidobacteriota; class Vicinamibacteria; order Vicinamibacterales; family UBA8438; genus JAJEEA01. Next base: position 6,682,684 of record CBDBMZ010000003.1, on the reverse strand, counting down.
ATGGCGATGCTGCGCAGCCCCTGGGCGTCGAGCTCGATGCGGCCGACCTCGTGGGTCGCCGGGTCGAGCCACGACAGCATGGTGTCCTCCTGGTGGACGCCGTAGACGCGCCCGCCCGCGTTCAGGGTCTGGTTCCACGCGTAGGTGCCCTGCGAGTCGCTGCGCGAGCCCTGGGGGGTGGCCCAGTCCCAGACGGTGATCACGACGTTGCGCTCGAGCCCGGACGGCCGCGGCGGGGGCTCGGGAAAGGCCCCGGCGGCGATGGCGTCGGTCCAGCGGCCGAACATCCCGGCCTGCTCGCCGAGCCCCCGGAACATGCCGGTCATCATGCTGCCGCCGAACAGCTCGCTGTTCAGCCGTTGAAGCCAGGCCTCGTCGGTGGGGAGATCCGCGAGGTGCGCGGGTATCCGCCGGGTCCCCTCGTTGCCGAGGGGATGGCACTGCAGGCACGACTTGACGGTCGACGCGACCTGCTGCGGCGGGATGTCGCCGTCGGGAATCTCGAGCAGGCTGAGCCACGAGCCGGGGGGATAGACGGCCGCGGCCGACCGGCCGTCCGGGGCCACCGTCGCCGCGAGGTCCAGGCGCTGCCCCCGCACGCCGGCCACCCGCTCGGAGTCGAGGAGGCCGTAGCCGCGCACGAAGACCTCGTAGTCGGCCTCGGGGAGGTCGGGAACCACGTACCGTCCCCCGTCGTCGGTGACCACGATGCGCGCGAACGGGGTGGACAGGTCGCGGGTCTCCGCGATCACCCAGACCCCGGCCTCCGGCCCCCGCGCGCTCGTGACCACGCCGCCGATGTCGTCCGCGTCCAGCGCGACGGCCGCCGGCTCCTGCGCGCGCGTTCCGCCAAGGGCGGCCATCAGCGCCGCCAGCCCGCATGCAACACCCACCCGGTAGAGCCTCATTCGATCACCTCCGTGCCTGTACGCGAGCCGGGCGGGCAGCGCGCGCCGCCCGCCCAACCGACTGTCCTCGAGTGCCGCCGCTCTGCGGGCGCGAAACCCTACTGACCGCCCTCAGCCGCCGCGCGCTCCTCGGCGCGGGCCCCGGCGAGAATGCCCGGCATGGCGTAGTTGCCCTCGTGGCAGGCGTACTCGAAGATCGGGTCCCGCGTGCCGTCGAGCAGCAGCTCCACCGTCCACGGCCGCGTCCACGTGTCCGGGTCGTTCAGCGTGATCTCGTGCCGGAGCACGTCGGGGGCGATGCGATCGAACCGCTCGACGAGGACGAGGCCGGCCGAGGCGCCGCTGTAGCGGGTGCGCGGGTCGTAGTTGCGGGTCTCGACGACGAGGGTGTCCCCCTCCCAGCGCCCGCGCGAGTTCCCCGCCCACTGCGCGATGTTCTCGTGGAGGTGCGGGCGCCCGTCGAGCGGAATCGCCCGCGCGTGGTGCCCCATCTCCTGAATCATCACGACCTGATCCTCCGTCTGGAAGATCTGGGTGTAGCTGTTGTAGCCCGACCCCATGTTGGGCACGCCGAAGAACAGGCAGCGGTCGCCCAGGGTGCGGTCCTCGGGCCCGTCGGAGCTGGTCGCCCCGAGGCCGCCGGCCTGCGCCGCCCGCCGGCGGGCCTGGGCCGCGTCGGTCAGCGGCGGCCGGCGCCCGTTCGGCGGATCGATGATGAGCGACGTGCGGTTGTCCAGCGTCCGCTCGACGAGCCAGAACGCGTTGTAGTTGCCGGTGACGACGTCGAAGTCCTGGAACTCGGCGTTGCCGAGGGCCTGCTGAATCAAGCGGTCCCCCAGCAGGTCGCCGGCCTGCTCGGCGTCGCGGAACGCCTGGATGCGGGCGGTCAGGTCGGCGAGCTCCTCGTCGGTGAGCCGCGCCTTGTCGCCGAGCTGCTCGGGCCGCTCCATCGGGGTGGCGCTGTTGTTGGCCCAGATGCCCTGCAGGTCGGGATGCCCGTCCGCCGTCCGCGGCACCGTCCAGCCCTCCTGCGCCTGCCCCGCCGCCGCGAGCGGGAGCGCCAACACGCCCGCCACCGCAATCACCAACGCCCCCGCCAACCTCTGCTTCCTCATGGCCGCTGCTCCTTGCCGTTTCCTGCTTCGTTCGATTCCCGCTTCGTTCGTTCCGTGAGCCACGAGCGCGCGTGGCCGATCATCCCGCTGCATCGACCGGGCGGTCTAGCAGCACGTGGCGAAAGCCCCGCTGCGTTCGAGCGGCGATGCATCCCGCCTGACTGAGTGTTCGTCGGTTGCATATGCCCGATATGCGCCCTCCTCACGCCTTGTCAGGTGGGCGCCCCAGCTGTCCGCCGGCGCCCTTCGGGCGCGGCGTAGCGCGGCGTTCCACCACGGGCTGCCAGGTACAACGCGGGTGTTCCACTACGGGGAACCCGGGGCCGCCGTTCCGTCGGCGACCGCGTCCGTTCACGGTACCTCATCGCGCCACGACGCGTCATCACTCGTCGTCGTCCTCCGGCATGATCACGAACTCGGGGTACGCCTCGATGCCGAGCTCCGCCACGTCCTGGCCGAGCTGCTCGACCCGGTCCGACACACGGACGCCGACGGTCTTCTCCAGCCCCATCCACAGCAGCCAGGAAAGGACGAACACGAACGCGCCGACGGAGACGACCCCGAGGAGCTGCACGCCGATGTTGCCGCCGGCCGCGATGCTGACCGCGAGCGTGCCCCACACCCCGGCGAACAGGTGGGCCGGCACCGCGCCCACCACGTCGTCCACCCGCAGGTTCTCGAGCAGCCGCATGGCGGCGATGCAGACGATGCCGCCGATGGCGCCGATGACGAGGGCCCAGGGGTGCTGCACGATGTCGGGGCCGGCGGTGATGGCGACCAGGCCCCCGAGGGCGCCGTTCAGGCCCCCGAGCAGATCGATGCGGCCGAGGATCGGCCGCGACAAGGCGAGGGCCGCGATGAAGCCGGCCGCGCCGCCGAGGTTCGTGTTGACGAGCACGTTGCTCATCTGGACCGCCTCGGCGACGCCGCCGAGGGCGAGCACCGAGCCGCCGTTGAACCCGAACCAGCCGAACCACAGGATGAAGACCCCGAGGGTCACGGTCGGAATGCTCGACGGGGGGGTCGCCCGGACCGTCCCGTCCTTCCGGAACTTGCCCCGCCGGGGGCCGACGACGAGGAGGCCGGCCAGCGCCGCCCAGCCCCCGGTGCCGTGCACGATGGTCGACCCCGCGAAGTCCTGGAACCCGAGCTGGTTCAGCCAGCCCCCGCCCCAGGTCCAGGCGCCCACGACGGGGTAGATGACTGCGGTCAGCGCGAGGACGAACGCGAAGAACGACCACAGCTTGACCCGCTCGGCGAGGGCCCCCGAGACGATGGACGCGGCGGTGGCGACGAAGACCATCTGGAAGAACCAGTCCGACATCACCGAGTAGCCGTTGGCGACGACCGCCGCTTCCGCCTCGGCGTTCCCCCCGAGCAGGGCGATCTCGTCGGCCGAGGGCCCATACAGGAACCGGACGGAGCCGATCAGGCTCCCGACGTCGACGTACATCAGGTTGTAGCCGACGAGGTAGAAGGCGATGCCGGCGACGGAGTACAGGCCGACGTTCTTCAGGCAGATGACCGACGCGTTCTTCGTCCGCACCGACCCGGACTCGAGCATCGTGAAGCCGGCCGCCATCCACATGACGAGCCCGCCCCAGATGAGGAACGAGAACGTATTGAAGATGAATTGGACCTCGTCACTGACCATGTTCCCTGCCCCTTCCTCCCCTGCCACGCCGGTGGCCCCTGCCATCGGAAGCGACGCGAGGGTGTTGGGGGGGGTCGCCCCCCGGAGAGTCAGCGTGCGGAACGCTCGGATGCGAACCGGCCCGGCTGCACCGTTATACGGCGCAGACGCCTGGGCCCCCGTTTCCGGCCCCGACCGAGCCACGCGAAGCCTGGCCCGGAGAGCGTCGCCTGCGGCTCCGCTCAGCGCCCAACCAACCCTGCCAGGAGTCTGCGCCGTTCCACGGCGCAGACTCCTGGCACCGAGAAACGCGCAGACGGGTAGCGCAGACGCCTACTGTTCCGCCGTGCGCGGCACGTCGCGCAGGCGCTCCTGCACGGTGCCGGGAATGCCGAGCCGCGTGTTCGCCCCGAGGCGCGCGAGGAGGGCGGCGGTCTCCGGCCAGCTCTGGAACTGGAACGACTGCTTCGACCCCTCGGCCATCCGGTACGCGGTGCGGCCGCGGAAGTCGCGCGCGTCGATGTCGGCGCCGTTGGCCACCAGGTACTCGACGACCTCGTTCAAGCCGCGGAACGCGGCCCCGTGCAGGGCCGTGAAGTCGGCCTCGTTGACGGCGTCGATGTCGGCCCCCGCCTCGAGGAGAATGCGGACCGCCGCCTCCGCGCCGGGCGACCGGAGGCCCCGCGGCTCGCGCGGGGTGTAGGTCGAGCGGCCGAGCCCCGCCGCGGCCATGAACGGCGTCGTCCCGTCGACGGTGGTCAGGTGCTGGTCGGCGCCGGCCGCGAGCAGGACCTCGAGAATGGCGCCGCCGCTGGAGGTGTAGCTGCGAGGAGCGCCGGAGTACCGGGGGGCGGGGCGGTTCAGCTCGAAGGCCGCCACCCACAGCGGCGTGGCCCCGCGGAGGTCGCCGGTGCCGCAGGCGAACGGCTCGAACGCCCCCTTCCGCGGATAGCCGATGTAGTTCATGATCATCGCCGAGGTGGTGATGCGCCCGTTCGGGTCGGCTCCCGCCGCGAGGAGCGCCTCGACCAGCCGCAGCCGGCGGTCCGAGTCGAGGCCGCTCCGGCCGAACTGGGCGTAGCGGTCGATGTCGTTGTGCCGCCGGTTCCAGTCGGTCATCCACGTGAAGATGCTGCCGGCGGCGGCGTGCAGGGCCGGCACGCCGGCCATCTTCCCGTTCGGGTCGGCGCCGCGCTCGATCAGGAAGTGCGCGAACGCGTCGTGGCCGGAAACGATGGCGTAGGGCAGGGCGTGGGTGCCGTCGGTCCCCGTCTCGTCGGGGTGGACGCCGGCCGCGAGCAGCGTCCCGGCCATCGCGACGTCGCCGTTGCGGGCCGCGTAGAGCAGCGGCGTGAACCCCTTGGCGGTCGACGGGTGGGGATCGGCGCCGGCGTCGAGGAGCGCGCGCACCACCGGGGGATGCGCCCCCGCCACCGCCCACATCAGGGCGGTGCTCCGGGTCTCTCGGGTCGCCGCGTTCGCGTCGGCACCGTGCGCGAGCAGCGCCTCGACTACGGCCACGCTGCCGGTCCGCGCCGCCGTCATCAGCGGCGTCAACCCGCTCGTGCGGGCGACGTCGGCGCGGGCGCCCGCCGCCAGCAGGCGCTCGACCATCGGCAGGCTGGCGTTCTCGGCCGCCCGCTCGAGGGGGGTCACGCCGTGGTCGTCGGCCGCGTTCACCTCGGCGCCGGCCCGGATCAGCCGGCCCGCGAGGTCCGCATCGTCCCAGTGGGCCGCCCACAGCAGCGCCGTCGCTCCGTCGGCGCGCGACGCGTTCACGTCGGCGCCGGCGTCGAGCAGGGCCCGCACCGTCTGTGCGTCCTGAACCGCGACGGCGTCGACGAGCCGGACGTCCTGGCCGGAGGCCACACCGGCCGCCAGCACCATCCCTGCGACGACGACGGTGACGGACACTCGCTGCATGGTCCTTCTCCCCCGCAACGGAATGCGCGGCGTTCCGCGGTCCCGGTCGATATCGGACGAATCAGGGGCAGTATAGGGCAGGCCGACAGGGAAGTCACCACGACCGGCCGGGCACCGCGGCCGCGCGTCGAGGGTTGCCGCCACGCGCCGTCACGCCACGCGACACGCCCGTCGGCCTCCACCCCCTGCCGCCCCGCCGGCGTTGCGGGGGTTGCCGACCCGGGTCTCGACAACGTCCGGCAGAAGTCGGAAAGCCCCTGCCGCGCCACGGCACCCCGCATCCCGACTCGGCGCGGTTGCCGGCGTCGCCGACCCCGGGGAACCGCTACTTTCGCCGCCTGCGGTGGTCAGAAGGTCCCGCAGCTCGCCTGCCGTTCGGTGGAGAACAACGGGACCGCGTTCGCGTTGGCCCGCAGCAGCTCGTCGTGGTCGAACGGGTAGCCGTCGTAGTCGACGCACAGGAAATGGTCGCCGATGCGGTTCGCGCAGGCAGCTGGCAGACCCGCCGGCTCGAAGGCGTCGGCGCGTCCGCTCACGAGCCCGCCGTCGACGAAGGTCGCGATGACGTCGGCGGGCGTCGAAGCGGCGAGGTCGGCGTACGGATCGCCGGATCGGCCGCGGAAGACCACGAGGTCGGCGGCGAGCCCCGGCGCCAGGCGTCCCGTCCGGTCCTCGATGCCGAGGGCGTAGGCGCCGTGACGGGTGGCCATCTCCCAGAGGTCGCGGGCCGACAGGCGGTCGTCCCACAGCGCCGCGTCGACGCTCTCGGCGCAGCGGAGCTCCTCGAGGAGGTTGTACGAGCCCGAGTACGACCAGTCCGAGCCGATCGCGACGCGGGCGCCGGCCCGCAGGGCGTCGGGCACGTCCACCGTCTCGCCATACAGCGCCAGGTTCGACCGGGGCGACCAGACGAGGGTGACGTCCAGGTCTCCCAGCCGCTCGATGCTCGCGGAGTCGAGTCCGACGCCGTGGATGAGCGCGTAGCGGCGGCCCGGGTTGGCCGCGACGTGATCCAGGTAGAACCGGCCCTCGAGGGCCGCCGTGCAGTCCGTGCCCTCGGCGATGTGCGGCGTGTAGGGCGCGTCCGACGGAAAGCCCGGGCTCGACCTCGGCTCGAGGGGCGCCGGTCCCTCGTGGGGACAGGTGAACCCGGAGAACGACTCGCTGGCGGTGCCGTAAGGGAACGTCTGCATGTCGGCCCGGTAAACATAGGCCGGATCGTCACGCCAGCCCGCGTTCTTGAGCAGCCCCGCCACCGCCCCCGACCCGCCCAGCGTCGTCGTGCCCGCGAGCAGATGACGAAGCTCGATCCAGAACTGCTGGACGGGAGCATCGGTCCTCGCGTACTCGAGCGGGTAGTGCTCGTCGCCGGCGCGGCCCTGCCACTGCTCGCGGTGTGTATAGACCGGGCGCATCCCCGGATCGGGGAACCCCCCGCTGAGGTTCGGGTGCTCGTGCGGGTTGACGAGGCCGGGCGAAACGTAGGCGGAGCCGCAGTCGATGACGGTGGCCTCCGGCGCCGACGATCGCACGGCGCCGGGCTCGCCGACGGCCTCGATGCGGCCGCCGGCGACGAGGACCGCCCCGGGATCGGCGCTGGCGGCGCCCAGAAGGAGTCCGCCGATGAGGATGGTCTCGGCCGACGACCCCGGGAGAACGTCGCATCGCTCCGCGGCCTCGCCCGCGCGCGGCGTCTGCCCGGGCCGAGCCGCCGCCCGTACCGACGTTCCGGGCTCGCCGGCGGCACCCGCGTTCGTCGCCGCGGCGCGCCCCTCCTCGCCACGACCGCCCCCCGGCGACAACGGCGCGGCGAGCACGACCAGGCTCACGACGCTCGGCAAGAACACGCCCTGCAAGACCATCGCGTCCCTCTCCTCCCGCTGCCGCGGGGAGCGCGGCCCCGGACACCGTCCCTTCGCGACCCCGCCGTCCGCACCACCCATCCTACAGGAGTCTCCGCGGTCGGCCGGCGGGCCCGCGGGGCAGGACCCCCCGGACAGGGCCGGCCCGCCTGCAGGCCTCGCGTATCTCCGGAGACCGCCTCATGGCTCCGCGGCGCGGTGGCCCCGAGGGGTCCGACCAGCCACGGACGGCGCGCCCCGCACGGCCCCGCGGCGCGTCATAATAGGGGGCGCGGTCGACCCGGACCGTCACGGAACGAAGGAGAAACGGAATGCGAGCCATCGTCGTCTGCCTGGTGTCCCTGGCCGTCGCCGCCGGCGCCGCGCCCGACGCGGCCGGGCAGGGCCCGAGCCTGGTCGACGCGGTGGCCGCCCAGGACGCAGCCGCGGTCGAGGCGCTGCTCGCCGGCGGCGCCGACGTGAACGCGCGGCGTCCCGACGGGGCCACCGCCCTGATGTGGGCCGCGCACTGGGACGACCTCGCCCTCGCGGCGCGGCTCCTCGAGGCGGGGGCGGATCCCGACGCGGGCGACGACCACGGGGTGACGCCGCTCGAGCGGGCGGCCGAGAACGCCAGCCTCGCGATGGTGGAGCTGCTGCTGGACGGCGGCGCCGACGCCGGCACGTCCCGGACGAGCGGCCTCACCCCCCTGATGACGGCCGCGCGCACCGGCGACGCCACCATCGTCGAGGCGCTCCTCGACCACGGGGCGGTCGTGAACGCGGTCACCGCCGAGACCCGGGGCACGGCGCTGATGTGGGCGCTCGCGGCACCCCACCACGACGTCGCGCGCCTGCTGCTCGCGCACGGGGCGGACCCGACCCTGGAGACCTCCGCCGGGTTCACGACGCTCATGTTCGCGGCGCGCAACGGCGACGTCGCGATGGGCCGCGCCCTCGTCGAGGCCGGCGTCGACGTCAACGCGCCGGGGTCCGACGGGACCCACGCCCTGCCGTTCGCGATCGTCGCGGGCCAGGCCGGGTTCGCCCGGTTCCTGCTCGACGAGGGCGCCGACCCCAACCACCGGGCGGGCGGGGTCGCCGCCCTGCACGCCGCCGTCGGCGGCGTCGGCACGTGGCTGGGCGACTGGTACCGCCGCCACGGGCGTGTCGGCGGCCGGCTCGGCGCGAACGAGCGGCTGGAGCTGGTCGATGCCCTGCTCGCGGCCGGCGCCGACCCCAATGCGCGCATCACCTCGTGGGCGATGCTGATGTCCTACATCGGCTATCCGCGGAAAGGCGCGTTCGAGCCGTTCGCCCCCGGCACCGGCGACCTGCAAGGCGCCACCCCCCTCTGGGTGGCCGCGTTCGACCTGAACGGCGCGCCCAGCCAGGTGTTCAGCGTCATCCCCAGCTTCACCGGCAGCAGCACCGACATACTGACGCGACTGCTCGAGGCCGGGGCCGACCTGACCCTGACCACCGTGGACGGGACCACGCCGCTGATGGCGGCCGCGGGGCTGGGCCGGGCCACCTACACGCCGCGGCAGCCCCGCGGAGTGCGGTCGCCGACGGCGGAGGCGGCGGTGCGCCTGCTCGTGGAGGCCGGCGCCGACGTCAACGCGACCAACGAGGCAGACTTCACGGCCCTGCACGGCGCGACCTTCCGGGGCCTGAACGAGGTCATCGAGTACCTCGTGGCCCAGGGCGCCGACATCGACGCCCGCGACTTCCGGGGCCGCACCCCCTACCGCATGGCGGAGGGGGCCAAGCAGTCGTTCCAGTTCCAGAGCTGGCCCGAGACGGCCGAGCTCCTGGCCCGCCTCGGGGCGGACACCGACCTCGGCATCCCCGGCACCGTGCAGGAGCGCCTGCGCGACGTGCCGGTCGACGCCGTGCCCTGATCCGAAACGGCCGTGGTCCGGTTGCCTCCCTATCGAGCTGCACGCGACAGGCGCGCGGCGCCGCGGAACCGCCCGCCTGTCGCCGGCACGAAGTTCTTGGCCGCCGGTGACGGCGACAGTCCGCCGGCTACGGCTCGAGATCGGCCAGCATCTTGTCGATCAACTGCGGAACGTAGCTCCGGTACTGCCGCCGCGTGCCCGCCTGCTCGCGCGGCAGGGACCGGATAGCCTCGATAGCACCGCGGGCGCGACCGTCCAGGTAGTCGAGGGCATTGAGGGCCAGCACCGACGTGAAGAGGCCGTTGGCGTCGAGATTCGCCCGCGCCAGCAGCAGATCGAGGGCGGGGGCCAAGTCTTCCGCGGCCCCGAACCGGCCCAGCGCCTCCGCCGCCGTCACCTGCACGCTCGCCGACGGGTCGTCGAGGGCCGCCCGCAGCCGGGCACGGGCCGCGCCGACGGCAGGCTCGCCGCGCGCGAGCAGGCCGACCGCTCCCCAGTACCGCACCGCGCTGTCGGGATGGCCGAGGGCCGTCAGCAGCTCCGGGACCGCGGAGACGCCGGGCCTGGTCGCCAGATCCGCGATCTCCATGATCTCGCCGAGGGGATAGCGCTCGTCGTCCCGCCCGAGGTCGTGCGGCGCCCCGCCGCCGCTTCGTGCGAGCAGCTCCGGCTCGGGCAGGAACCCGAGATCGCGGGTGGCGAACAGGTGGTCGCCCAACGCGCCGCGCAGCCGGTCCAGGGTCGCCGCGTGCCGCGGGTCGGCGGCGAGGTCGTTCACCTCGTCGGGATCGGCGTCGAGGTCGTACAGCTCCTCCGCCGGCTTCGTCTCCCAGAAACGGCGCTGCGCCGGCTCCAGCCGTCCCGCGTCGTACAACGCCTTCCAGGCGCGAGTGGTCGGCGTCTGGAACATGTAGGCCACGTGCTGCCCGTAGATGCGGTGCGGGGCGTAGTTCCGCACGTACAGGTACCGTTGGTCGCGCACCCCGCGGACGAAGTCGTAGCGCTCGTCCATGCGGCCGCGGAACCCGTGCAGATACTCCGCGGGGACGTCGCGATACGGCCCCAGCAACGCCCGGCCGTGCATGTGGTCCGGCGGGCGAATGCCGGCGAGGCTGAGCATCGTGGGGGCCAGGTCGACGAAGGCGGCGAGTTCGGCGGTGCTCTCGCCGGCGCGGTAGCCGTTGCCCGCGAGCTCACGGAAGCGCGGGGGCACGTAGACGATCAGCGGCACTCGCAGCCCGGAGTTCAGCAGCGACCGCTTGCCCCGCGGCAGGCCCACGCCGTGGTCGCCGAAGTACACGACGATGGTGTCGCCGGCCAGCCCCGCCGCCTCGAGCTCGGCCAGTCGCTCGCCCGCCTGCGCGTCCATCTCCGTCAGCCGGTCGTAGTACTGCGCCCAGTCCCGCCGCACCTCCGGCGTGTCCGGGTGGTAGGCGGGCACCCGCACCCCGGCCGGGTCGTGCACCGCCTCGTGCGGCCGCTGGCGGATGCGGCTCTCGTGGGTGATGCCGAGGTTGAACACCGCGAAGAACGGCGCCGCCCCCGGTCTCCCATGCCCCGGACGGTTGCGCCAGTGCGCCTGGTTCGACGACTCGTCCCAGACCCGGCCCGGCTTCTCGACGTTGTAGTCCTCTTTTGCGTTGTTCGTCGCGTAGTAGCCGGCCGCGCGCAGGAGCTGCGGGAACATCGGCACCCCGTCGGGCAGGCGCACGCGGCTGCGCATGTGGTGCGCCCCGATGGCCGGCGGGTACATCCCCGTGATGATCGCGGTTCGCGCGGGCGCGCATACCGGCGCGTTCGACCACGCGTTCAGGTAAACCGTGCCGCGCTCGGCCAATCGATCCAGATTCGGCGTGTCCGCGTACGGATCGCCGTAGGCCCCGAGGGCGGGTCCGTTGTCCTCGCTGCTCAGCCACAGGATGTTGGGCCGCTCCTGCGCCTGCGCGGCTCCGACCCCGGCGACAACGGCAGTTCCCAACACCACCGCCGCCAGGATTGTCCTCTTGCCCAAGATTGCCTCCAGACGCGACACGAACTACCTGGCCTTCCGCAGGCATCCGGCCGCAGTTTGCCGGCATTCTACCGCGGCCGAAATCAACCCTCGGACATTCGGCCGATGGGCGCGTACGGCTGGACCGCCGGGCGGCGGCAGGGGTGACGGACACACTGCTCCCGAAACCCATACGCGGATTGCCGATGGTCCCGCGGACCGTCCGCCGCGTCCTGCTCGGACCGCGCCAAGGGGCAGACCATGTGATCGTCCGGGACCGGTCGAACCGCTCCTGACACGTCTTCCGCGCTGTCGGATAGCGGCACCACAGCATGGAGAGTATCCTTTTGCCGCGGGTCGCCGCGCGACCGCGCTCGTCCATCCACCCCTGCACGCACGGCATCGGGGACCGCCTGGAGGAACCGTCGTGGGCTTTGTCGAAACCGCCGCCGACCCGTGGGGACGCGAGGTGCTGACGCATGTCGCGTGGAACGTCCTGTGGGTGTCGATCTTCGTCTTCATCACGTTTCTCGTCGCGCACGCGTCCTACGTCATCCTGTCGGCGCACCGGGTCCGCGGCAAGGCGGAGACGGACGCGCTGGAGGTGAAGCACGCCGGACTGCCGAAGCGCGTCAAGCGGCACTCGTTCATGGCCAGGCTGTTCCACTGGGTGATGGCGGGGTCCATCTTCACGCTGCTCGGCACCGCGTTCTTCCCGATCATGGGGTGGCGGTTCGACTGGGTCGGCGTCCACTATACGGCGGGCCTGGTGCTGACCGGGGCCATCGTCTTCCACATCTTCCACACCGTGTTCTTCCTCGACTTCTGGTCGATCTGGGTGGGCCCGAAGGACATCCCCGAGTTCAAGGCCGAGGTCATGCGCGAGGCGGGCCACGAGGTGCCGGGGCCGCATCCGGCCAAGTACCCCATCGGCAACCGCCTGTATCACCTGGTGCTGACGTTCGTGGGGTGCACGGTGGCCCTGACCGGCATGGTGATGCTGTGGCGCATGGGCACGCCGTTCATCACCCCCAACCCCTACATCCTTCCCGAGGGCGCGTGGGGCTGGATCTACGTCTTCCACGGCATGACCGGCCTGTCCCTGGCGGGGCTGAGCCTCGCCCACATCATCTTCGGCGCGCGGCCCAGGAACTGGTGGCTGACGAAGTCGATGATCGTAGGCTCGATCTCGCGGCGCGAGTACCTCGAGCACCACGAACCGTCCCGCTGGCCGATTGGGCCCCGGGGAACGAGTGGGTCGAAGAGCGCCCCCCCGCAGACCGTCCCTCCGGCGACCACCGCGACGGCGACCGCCACCACGGCGACCGCCGCCACGGACACCGGCGACGCGTAGCCGGTCGCCCTATCGCCGCGACCGCCAGCGCAGCGGCTACACCGCCGCCCGCGGGGCGCCGGGGGACGGTTGAATCCCGATCGATGACGGGCTTCGCCTGATCGAGTCAGGGTGCACCCTCACCACGGGCCGAACCGGTCGTTGAACCGCAGTCCCCGACCTTACGTAACTGAGAGGGCAGGAGGAACGTTGATCACGGTCGACGCGCTGCGCAAGAGCTACGGCGACCTCGTCGCGGTGGACGGGGTCAGCTTCGTCGCCGGCGAGGGCGGCATCTTCGGGCTGCTCGGGCCCAACGGGGCGGGCAAGTCGACGACCATCGGCTGCATCTCGGGCCTGCTGCCGCCGTCGTCGGGCCGCATCCACGTGCTCGGGCACGACGTGGTCCTCGACGGGCGCGCGGCGCGGTCGTGCATCGGCGTGGTGCCGCAGGAGCTGGCCCTCTACGAGGACCTGAGCGCGGCCGACAACCTCGGCTACTGGGGCGCCGCCTACGGCCTGCGGGGGCCGGAGCTGAAGCGGCGGGTCGGCGAGGTGCTGGAGCTGACCGGGCTGCTCGACCGCGCGCGCGAGCCGGTCAAGCGGTACAGCGGCGGCATGAAGCGCCGCCTGAACTTCGGCTGCGGCATCGTCCACCAGCCGCGCGTCCTCCTGCTCGACGAGCCCACGGTGGGGGTGGACCCGCAGAGCCGCGTGCGGCTGCTCGACCTCGTGCGCGAGCAGGTGGCGGCGGGCACCTGCGTCCTCTACACCACCCATTACATGGAAGAGGCGCAGGCGCTGTGCGACCGGCTCGCGATCATGGACCACGGCCGCATCCTCGCGGCGGGGACGCTGGCCGAGCTGCGCGCCATGGTGGGCGAGCGCGACCTCCTGCGGCTGACCGGCGCCTTCGATCCGGACTTGGCGCGAGGTGCGGTCGAGGCTCTGGGCGACGCCGGGGTGGTGAGCGCCGACGCGGGCGCGCTGCTCATCGCGGCGGGGTCGGCCTCGCGCCGGCTGCCCGCCATCCTCGAAGCGGTCGGCGGCGCGGGCGGAGAGGTCGCCGAGATCACGCTGAGCCAGCCGAGCCTCGAGAACCTCTTCATCACCCTGACGGGGCGGGAGCTCCGCGAGTGACGGGGCGCTTCATCGCCGCCACCGCCCGCAAGGACGTGCGGCGGCAGCTCGCGGATCCGGTGGGCCTGCTCATCTGGATGGGGCTGCCACTGGCCATCGGCGGCCTGATCGTCCTCATCACCGCCGGCGGCGGTGGCTCGCCGCGGGGACGTCTGTTGGTGGCCGACGAGGACGAGTCGCTCCTGAGCGGCCTGATCGGCGGCGCCGCGGTGCAGGGACCGATCGCCGAGCTCTTCGACGTCACGCCGGTGGACCGTGACGAGGGCCGGCGCATCATGGACGCCGGCGACGCCAGCGCCCTCGTCGTCCTGCCGGCCGGCCTGCAGGAGGCGGTGCTCGGGGAGGGGACGGCGGAGATCCGGCTCGTCACCAACCCGGCCCAGCGCATCCTGCCCGGCATGATCGAGGAGGCGCTCGAGATCGCGGTCGAGCTGGCCTTCTACGGCGACCGCCTGCTCGGGGACCCCGCGCGCCGGCTCCTGGACGGGCCGCCCGACGACGGCAGCTTCTTCCCCAACGACGCCGTCGCCGAGCTCAGCATCGCGATCAACACGCGCCTCCGGGAGCTCGGGGACACGCTGTCGCCACCCGTGCTCACCGTCGAGTTCGTCGACCCGCCCGACGCCGAAGAGACCTCTGCACCGCCCGGCGCCGTCGACCTCGGCATGATCTTCCTGCCCGGCATGATCTTCATGTCGATCCTGTTCACCGCGCAGGGCATGAGCGGCGACGTCTGGGACGAGAAGCGGCTCGGCACGCTGCGCCGCGCCGCGTCGGCGCCGCCGCCGATGGCCGCGGTCCTCGCCGGCAAGCTGCTCGCGGGCGGAGCGGTCGTCGGCGCGGTCGCGGTGGTCGGGGTGGCGCTGGGCATGGTCCTCCTCGACCTGCCGCCGCTCCATGCCCCCCTCGCCGTCCTCTGGATCACGTTCGCGGGCGTGGTGATGCTCAGCTACTTCGTGCTGCTGCAGCTTCTCGCCTCGGGGCAGCAGGCCGGCGGCATGCTCTCGAACCTGGTGCTGTTCCCGATCGTGATGCTGGGCGGCTCGTTCTTCCCCTTCGAGGCGATGCCCGAGTGGATGGCCGCCATCGGCCGGCGGACGCCGAACGGCCTCGCCCTCGTGCGCCTCAAGGAGATCGTCGCGGGGCAGCCGGACGCCGGCGGCCTGCTCGTGGCGGCCCTCGCCATCGGCCTTCCCGCCGCCGCCGCGTTCGCGCTCTCCGTGCGGCGGCTGCGCGGTGGCTTCCTGGTGAGCTGACCGTGTGGGGCAACGCCCGGGTTCATCCCGGAGGCTCGGGTCGGCATCGCGCTGCTATCCGGATGGTGAACTGATCATGTGGCGGGACGCCCGGCTCATCGCACGGCACGACCTGCGCCGCATGCTGCTGGCCCGCGAGACGTTGCTGTGGACCTTCGCGATGCCGGTGATCTTCTTCTACTTCCTCGGCACGGTCAGCGGCGGCTTCGGAACCCCGGACCCCGACCGGCCCGACCCGATCGCGCTGCGCGGGGCGGACGGAGGCGGCTTCCTCGTGGTCGAGCTGACCCGCCGGCTCGAGGAGCAGAACTTCGCGGTGGCGACGCCAGCGTCGGCCGACGAGGCGGAAGGGTACGCGCGGCGGCTGACCCTGCCCGAGCCGGCGGCCGGCCACGACGACCTGACCGCCTCGGTCCTCGACGGGAACCAGGCCACCCTGACCTTCGACCGCCGCGGCGAGGACCTGAACCGGCAGTACGACCAGCTCCGCGTGGGGCGCGCCGTCTACACGGTGCTGGCCGATCTCGCGGCCGCCTCGGTCCTCGACGGCGGCGCGTCGCCGGAGACGTTCGCGGCCCTCGAGGCGGCGCCGCGCACAGTGACCCTGCAGGTCAGCTCCGCGGGCCGGCGGGAGGATCCGCCGACCGGCTACGCGCAGGCCATCCCCGGCACCATGGTCATGTTCACGATGCTCGTGCTGATGACCACCGGCGGCATCACCCTCGTCATCGAGCGGAAGCAGGGGCTGCTGCGCCGGCTCGCGTCGACCCCGGTCCGGCCCGCCTCGGTCGTTGCCGGCAAGTGGGCGGCGCGCATGGCCCTGGGCGTGGTGCAGATCGGCTTCGCCATGCTCGTCGGCCGCGTCCTGTTCGGGATGGACTGGGGGGCCGCGGTCGGCATGGTGGGCCTCGTCCTCCTCGCGTGGGCCGGGCTCAACGCCTCGCTCGCCCTCCTCCTCGGCAACCTCGCCCGCAGCGAGGGGCAGATGGCGGGCATCGGGGTGCTGGGCACGATGGCGCTGGCCGCCCTCGGCGGCTGCTGGTGGCCGATCGAGATCACCCCCGCGTGGATGCAGTCGCTCGCCGGCTTCCTGCCCACCGGGTGGACGATGGACGCGCTGCACAGGCTGGTGAGCTTCGGCTACGGCCCCGCCGCCGCCCTGCCCCACGCGGCCGCCCTGGCCGTCGCCGCCCTCGCCTGCGCCGCCGCCGCGGCGCGGACGTTCCGCTATCAGTAGCCGACATCACGAGGGTCTCGTTCCCCTCGTTCGATGCCGGCTCTGTCATCGGACCAGGTCGGACGAAGGCCACCCCTTCGTAGACCGAACGGGACCAGCGCAACGGCGTGGGGTGGGGTCACGCCGGTGCAGGCTCGGCAAGCGGCGCGAAGCCCCTGTACCGAGCGAAGAGATACGCGCCCACGACGACATCGAAACCTCAGGCATGCGGGCGGAACCACCACGGCCCGGCGACTTCACCAAGACAGGGCCCCAGGTAGTCCCAGAAGACATGGAGCTATAGGATCAGGCACCGATGTCTCGAACGCACCCCATCTCGGAGACACCCGCTCGATGAGCCCAGCCGGTTCGCCATCCCGCCCGGATGGCCCGCTCGCCGCCCGGGCGCGCCGCGTGGTCGGCGCCGCGTGGTTCCGGCACGGCGTCACCGCGGTCATCGTCGCCAACGCCGTCGTCATCGGCCTCGACACGTCGGTCGCCCTCGCCGCGCGCTTCGGCGGGGCCTTCGCGCTGGCCAGCCAGGCGTTCCTCGCCATCTTCGTCGTCGAGGCCCTGATCAAGATGGCGGCGGTTTGGCCCCGGCTCCGGGACTACTTCGCGGACGGCTGGAACCTCTTCGACTTCACGGTCATCGCCGTCAGCCTGCTGCCGGCCACCGGCGAGCTGGCGACCCTCGCCCGGCTCGCCCGCCTGTTCCGGGTGCTGCGGCTCGTGTCGGCGCTGCCCGAGCTGCGGCTCATCGTCGCCACCCTGATCCGCTCGGTGCCCGGCATGTTCAACGTGCTCGCGCTGATGTCGATCGTCTTCTACGTCTACGGCGTGGCCGGCTACCACCTGTTCCGCGACGTCGACCCGACCCACTGGCGCACCCTCGGCATCTCGCTCCTGTCGCTCTTCCGCATCGTCACCCTGGAGGACTGGACCGACATCATGTACGCCGCGCTGGAGCACCACTGGTGGGCGTGGGCGTACTTCGTGAGCTTCGTCGTGGTGGGCACGTTCGTGGTCATCAACCTGTTCATCGCGGTGGTCATCAACAGCCTCGACGAGGCGAAGCAGGACCGGCTGCGGGACCTCGCGGCTCCCCCGACGCACAAGGAGCTGATGGCGGAGCTGTCCCGCACGCGGGACACGCTGGCCCGGCTGCAGGAGCGGCTCGAACGCACGGGGCGCGAGTAGGCGGGCGGCCGGAGCGGCTTGGAAGCGCAGGGACGCGCTACGTCGTCGCTCGGCCGTACGGACTTCGCCGGGAACCCTGGCCGGGCCGAGCTCCGGGCTTCAGGCTGAAGATCCCCCCCTGCAGCCCGGATCGCCGCCAGCCGTCCCCTCCGGTCGACACCGCGTTCGGCTACTGCGGCGCCGGATAGTCCCGGCTGAACCCGTTGCGGCTGTTGGTCACCGTGAACGATCCGTCCCGCCGCGCCGAGATCCGGATCCAGTTCGCGGCTCCCATGTGGACGGTCCGGCCGTCGGGCATCTCCACGCCCTCGTCGAGGTTGGCGATGAACGCCTCGGGCGCGTTGAGGTCGCCGGCGGGGATGGAGTAGTGGTTCTGCCAGATGTCCGGCGGCGCCGGCGCCGCCCGCAGGATCTCGAAAGTCTGGGCGGCGCCCCCCTTGCGGGGGCCGTTGTTCATGACCGCGGCCCGCGGCGCGATGGCGTGGGTCAGCGCCTCCGAGCCGGAAGTCTCCGAGCCGTGGTGCGACACGAGGTAGAGATCGACGGTGCCGATGCGGTCCTCGGGGCACATCAGGTCGTGCTCGCGGTTCCAGTTCAGGTCGCCCATGATGACGGTGCGGAACCGGCCGAAGCCGACGAAGGTGCTGATCGACTGGTCGTCCTCGGCGTCGCCGTAGCGGCTCGTGATGTCCTCGCCGTGGAACGTGAAGCCCTCGCAGAAGGGGTTGGCGCCCCCCGCCCCGGGCAGCGGCGCGTCGAGCACGGCGCCGGCCGAGGCGATGATGCGGACGTCGAGCCCCTCGATGGGCACCCGGTCGCCCGGCGCGGCCACGACGTGCCGGGCGGTCTCCCGCAGGTCCACGTACCGGGCGAAGGCGTCCAGCTGGCGCTCGCCCTCGTCGACGGTGGTCCCGTGGTCGATGAAGCTCCCGACGGGCAGCCGCTCCGCGAGCTGGTGGGCGCCGCCCATGTGGTCGCCGTGGAAGTGGGTGACGATCAGGTGGTCGATGGCGGACGCGCCCCCATCGGCCGCCGCGGCGGCAATGCGGTCGGCGTCGCGCCCGTCGAAGCCCGGCCACCCCGTGTCGAAGAGCATCGACTCGCCCGACGGGGCGACGAAGAGCGTGGCCTCGCCTCCCTCGACGTCGACGACGTAGATCTCCAGCGTGTCGTCCGCCCCGCCCTGGCCGGCCGTGGGGGCGGCCGCGAGAGCGAGGCAGAGCGCGAGACTCGACAAAGTGAGCGGAAGTCGCATGACGTTGCTCCTGAAATCGAGTGCGTTCATCGACGCTGAACCGCCCTCCCGCCCGACGCCGAAGCGTCGCCGCCGCGCCGAACCGGACACGCGGCGCCCGGAGCCCGATTATCCTCCATCTCCCGGGCCGCCGGCTGGTCCGCGACGTATGTCAGAATGGGAATCTTGGGAGCTTGCGGTGAAGGCCCCCGCATTCGATCGGGCGATGCAAGCGGCGTTTCGCCACGGGCTCCCGGCGTTCAACGGAGGTGACGATGTGTTTCGCCCTCGCTCTCCCCGCCGTCCTCCTCACGCCGGTCCTCACGTTCGCCCAGTCCGACAGGGTCCGTGGGTGCGTCGAGGAAACCCCGCAGGGCGTGGTGTTGCGGGCGAACGGCGCCAGCCGCCAGACCTTCGACAGCCAGAACTCCGTCAACGCGGGAGAGCGTTTCCTGCTGCTGGGCGACGACGACCTGCTGGAGGAGATCGCGCTGCGCGAGGGGCAGGAGATCCAGGTGACCGGCCGCATCAACCCGGACCCGCCCCGGGCGATCGCCCAGCCGCCCCTTCTGCCGCCGCCGGGCGGCGGCAACTTCCCCGGCGTGGGGAGGCCGCTCGGCCCGGGGAGGAGCCCGTTCAACCCTCGAGTGTCGGTCAGGCAGAGGGATTCGCGCCGCCCGACCGCCGAGGACGTGATAGTGGTCGAGGACTACCGGGCGGTCCGACCCACCTGCCGCGACCCCGAGCTCCTGACAAGGTGACCCCGCGACACATCGACGCCATGACCCGCGAGCATCGATCCGCCGCGGCCGACGACCGCATCAATCGCCTCGTCCTCGAAGCCCACCCCGACGCCCAGGCGATCTACCGGTACGGCACCTCCGGCACCGACGCCGAGCGCCCGGACAGCGATGTCGACGTCGCCGTTCTCCTGCCGCACGGCGCCGCGATGCGGGCGGACCGCTGGCAGTGGCACCTGCTCGCCGTCTCGATCGCGGGGGCGGTCGGCGCAGAGCACGCGGACCTCGTCAACCTGCGACGCGCCGACACCTCGTTGCAGGCCGAGATCCTGCGCACGGGACGCCTGACCCACAGCGGCGACGACGCCGCGAGGCTGGGGTTCGAGTCGCTCGTGCTGTCGATGTACCAGAAGCTGAACGCGGAGCGCGCGGGCATCCGGGCGGCCATCGTCGGCAGCGGACGGACGCCGGCGCCATGACCGACGTCCTGATCGCGAAGCAGCAGAGCCTCGAACGCTGTCTGGCGCGAGTCCGTCACGCCTGGGAGCAACCCTCGGCGCTGCCGTTCGAGCGGGACCACGACCGGCAGGACATCATCGCCCTCAACCTGCAACGGGCCTGTGAGCAGGCCCTCGACATGGCCAACCACGTGGTCGCGGCGAGGAAGCTGGGCTGGCCCCGGACCAGCGCGGAGAGCTTCGATCTGCTGGAACGGGCGGGCCTCGTCACCGCGGCGACGGCCGGGCAGATGAAGGCGATGGTCGGCCTGCGCAACGTGGTCGTCCACCAGTACCAGGACCTCGATCTCGACATCGTCACGTCGGTAGTACGGGAGCATCTGGGCGACCTGTCGGACTTCGCGCGGACGATGGTCGGCCTGTACGAGGGCCCGTCGTAACGGAGCCGGCCTGGAAACCGGCTCCGGAGGGATGGACGACGGTGAGCTGCGCAACCCCGGGACGGCCATGGGGAACGGGCTCGGCGTCGGCTCTCCGCGCTGCTACAATGTCGGTATGCGCTTCGCCCCCGGTAAGGTCGTCGGCGGCCGAGTCGAGTTCGTGGGCAACCTGCCGGAGGGCGCATCGGTAGCCGTGCTGGCGATCGAGAGTGACGGCACCTTCGAAGCCGACAGGCAAACCGAAGAGATGCTGCTGCAAGCAATCGCCGAGTGCGACGAAGGCCGGACTACACCGTTGGCCAACATCCTCTCGGAGTTGCGCGACCGCGAGTGAGTCCTCCTCTTGACGTCGAGGTCAGCGATCTCGCCAGGGTGCAGATCGTCGCGGCCGAGCGGTGGTGGCGTGTCAACCGCCCTGGGACGCCGAACGCCATTCGCGAGGAACTCGAACGCGCCTCGACTCTCATCTCATTCCAGCCACGCATCGGCGCTCGCGCACGGAATCTCTCGCTGGCGGGTGTTCGTCGTCTGCACCTCGCGCGCGTCCGCTACGACCTCTACTACCGCGTGGCCGAAGACCTGCGACGCGTCGAGATCCTCTCGTTCTGGCACGCGCGTCGAGGCGGCCCTCCCCTGCTGTAGGCGGCCTGTCGCCATGGCGCGGCGCAGCCCTGCTACCGCCGGCGGCGGCCCGCAACGAACAGAACGGCGTTGACCAAGCGGCGCCAGACGAACAGGACGCTGGTCGAGGCCAGGAACAGGATGGACGTGGTCAGGGCGTCGACGGTCACGAGCCAGCGGCTGAACCCGGACCAGAGCGGGACCACCGAAAGCCCCCCGATGACGAACGCCGCCCACTCGACGCGGGTCAGGGCCATCGGCGCGGCGTCGGCGGCCGCGCTCAGCCCGAACATCGCCGCGAACATGACGCCGGCGTCCGGCAGCGTCTCCGCCCGGAACACGACCCACAAGCACAGCACGGTCAGCAGCGCGTAGCCGTGCCGCAGGGCTCGCGGCCAGCCGGCGAGGTGGGCGCCCAGACCGACGTGCTCCAGCCCCACCACCGCGCCGTGCAGCAGCCCCCAGGTCAGGACGTTCCAGCCGGGACCGTGCCAGAGGCCCACGCCCAGGAACAGCAGCAGGATGCGGCCGGTGCGGACGAGCGGGGCGCGGCCAGACGGATCGAGCGACAGGCCGAGATAGTCGCGGAACCAGTCGAAAAGGGTGACGAACCAGCGGCGCCAGAACTCCGTCACCGAGTCGGCCGCGTACGGCCAGCGGAAGTTCTCGGCGACCCGGAACCCGAACATGCGCGCGAAGCCGATGGCCATGTCGGCGTAGCCCGACAGGCTGAAGTAGACCTGCAGCCCGAAGCACGCCGCGCCGAGCCACGCCTGCAGGGGGCCGAGCGCGCCGGACGGCAGCGCGAACGCGGCGTCCGCCGGACCGGCCAGGGCGGAGGCCAGGAACGCCACCTTCCAGAACCCCACCAGCCACCGCCGCACCCCGTAGGCGAACGCGGCCATCGTCGCTCGCCGCTCGATGAGCTGACCCGCGATGTCGCGATACCGGGCCAGCGGCCCCGCGCACAGCAGGGGGAAGAGAAGCAGATACGACCCGGCGGTGATGGGGTTGTCCTGGGCCGGCGCCTCGCCCCGGTGGACGTCGACCACGTAGGAGACGGCGTGGCAGACGACGAACGACAGCCCCAGGGGGACCAGCAACTGGGGAACCGCGAACCCGGGGTCCTCGAGAACCGGCGGCAGCGGCCTCGCGTACTTGAAGGCCCCGAACAGCACCGCCACGCCGGTGACGGCCACGCCGAGCAACGCCTCCGGGAGCGCACCGTCCCGGCCCGACGCCCGTCCCCGCCGCCGCGCCCACGCGGTCGCCAGCCCCACCAACCAGGCAACGAGCGCCATACCCGCGAGCCACCGCGCGAACGGCCCCGCCCCGCAGGCGAGGAACGCCAGGCTTCCCGCCAGCAGCACGGGGTTGGCGAGGACGAAGCGACGCCCCCCCTGCCTCCAGCGCCGCGGCGTGACGGCCAACGCGAGGAAGAAAAGCGCCAGCAGCGACGGGAGGAAGCGGAGCAGGAAGATCGAGTCGGTGAACAGCACGGAGCGACAGCCGGTGATGCCGGTCGCCGACAGGCCGCAAGACCGCATGGCGCCGGACGACGGTGGAACGCCGCATCCTATCAGGTCGTCGGGGGCTTGGGGCGCACCGCAGCGAGGAGCCTCGCCTCGTTCGACCGGCGACGCATGCCGTGTGACGGCGCGGACCGCGCGTTGCGTGCGGGCCGCCGGCAGGCGCGGCGAAGGCACGCGCCGTCTGGGACCGATCGAGGGCCCCGGCCGCGACGCCCACGCCCGCGCGCTACCACCCGCCGTCGCCGGCGGCGATGTCGGTGCAGGCCGGCGCCTCGCCGCGAGTCTCCCGCTGTGTGCGCGAGCCGCCCCGTCGTGGTAGTGTCCGTTCACACGGCACGACGGAGGAGGCAGCATGACACGACATCACCGTTCGCTGGGACCGGCGGTCTGGCTGGCCGTCGCACTGCTGATGGCCACGGGTCCGGCCGCCGACAGCGCGGCCCAGGACGGCCGCGAGGCGATGCTCGCCCGCGCGGCGGCGGCGGAGCTCGACACCGAGTACGAGGCCCCGCCCGGCGACCCCCTGTGGCACCACACCGCCGGCTTCGCCAAGACTCTGTGCTCGGCCGTCTTCGTGACCGGCCTCGACGCCGCGTTCGCGGCCGAGAACGTGGGCTTCTTCAGCGGCCCCCACCAGCACCGTTCCCACGTGACCGCAATCGAGGTCGACCAGGACGAGCGCCGGGTGCGGCTGACCCTGCCCGACGGCGTCGTGCGGACCGCGAAGTTCAACGGCGACCACGGCTGCGTCGCGCTGCCCATCGACGCCGAGGACGTCTTCTTCGAGCCGGTCGACATCCGTAGCGCCCTGCCCGATCCCTGGACGCAGATGTGGCCGATGGGCGACGCGGTGCCCGTCGCGCCCCTCGCCGAGGGTGTCGACGCCGCAAAGGTGGCCGAGGCGGTGGACGCCGCGTTCGACCCGCCGGAGGGCATGACCGCCGCGTTCGTGGTGACCCACCGGGGGCGCATCATCGGCGAGCGCTACGGCCCCGGCATCGACCTGCACACGCCGCTCGAGAGCTGGTCGATGGGCAAGAGTCTGACCGCGACCCTGATGGGGGTCCTGATTCAGCAGGGCGTCTACGACCTGTGGCAGCCGGCGCCGGTGCCCGAGTGGCAGACCGAGGGCGATCCCCGGCAGGCCATCCGCATCGCCGACATCCTGCGCATGTCGAGCGGCGTGCGCTTCCGCGGCGTCGCCGACCCCGACCTCGACCCCGCCCTCGGCTACCCCGACCACCTCTACGTCTACACCGGCACCGTCAACTCGTTCGAGTGGGCGGCGACCCGCCCGCCGCAGTGGCCTCCGAACACCATCGGCCGCTACCGCAACTCGGACCCGGTGCTGACCAACTACCTCGTCCGCCTCGGCGTCGAGGGCCGCGGCGACGAGTACCTCTCGTTCCCGCAGCGCGAGCTGTTCGACAAGATCGGCATCCGCGGCATGGTGCTCGAGACCGACCCCTACGGCAACTACCTCCTCCAGGGCTACGAGCTCGCGCCCGCCCGCGACTGGGCCCGGCTCGGCAACCTCTACCTGCAGGACGGCGTCTGGAACGGCGAGCGCATCCTGCCCGAGGGCTACGCCGAGTTCGTCAGCACCATCGCCCCCGCCTGGGAGGCCGACGGCCGGCCCATCTACGGCGGCTTCTTCTGGATCAACACCACCGGCACGTTCCCCGTGCCGCGCGACGCCTACTACATGTCCGGGGCGGGCGGGCAGACGACGCTGATCGTCCCCTCGCACGACCTCGTCGTCGTGCGCCAGGGCCACTACGCCGGCGCCGGCGACGGCGGCCGAGCCCTGCGCAACGCCTTGGCCCTGCTGATGGAGGCGATACCGGCGAGCGAGTAGCAGGAACGAGTGGTGCGGGAGCTGCGCCTCGGCCGCGGGGCTCGGCGTGCGGCGGCGGAACAGGTCGAGAGGGACGGATCATGCGCCTTCCGGCAGGTCGCCGAGCGCCGGCCAGAGCGCATGTTGCCTTCCCGGAGCACATCGGGCATCGGCTTGCACGTCACCGCGACAATCGCGGCAGCGTCCGTCCCCGCGTTCACGCCGTGCCCGCCTCCGACACCGGCGGATACCGCGTCCGCTACCAGGAGGTCCGCACGGGGTACTGCGCAATCAGGCGATCGGACGTGAGCAGGGTCATGCCGTGCTCTATCGCCTGGCACACCAGTAACCGGTCGAACGGGTCCTTGTGGAGCCGGGGCAACCGGTGCAACTGAAGCACGCTCGCTTCGTCGATGGGCAAGCTCAGGAAACCGTGGCGCTCCCTCTGCTCCGGCAGGAACCGCTCGGGCGGCTCCGGCAGGGGCAGTCGGCCGAGGTCGTGCTTGACGGAGACCTCCCAGATCGAGGCGGTGCTCACGTAGACCTCGTGCGTAGGGTCGGATACCACGGACCGAATCCGCTCGGGGAGCCGGGGAGAGTCTTCGGTCCACCAGAGGAAGGCGCAGGTGTCGAGGAGCAGCTTCATTTCCCGGACGGATCCCCCCGGCCCTCGAACGACTCGATGACATCGTCGGGCAGCGGCTCGAAGAACGAGTCCGGGACCGTGAACTGCCCGCGGGCCAACCCGATCGGCCGCGGCTCGCTGCGCGCCCGGGGCAGGGCCCGGATCTCCGCGATCGGCTCGTTGCGTCGGCAGAGCAGGATCGTCTCGCCCTCCCGAAGCCGAGCGACGTAGCGCGAGAGGTGGGTCTTGGCCTCGTGCATGTTGAGTCGAATCATGAGTCGAATTCTAGTTGACTCATGAACTCGCCGTCAACCTGGGGCCCTGACTCTCGTCGAGGCGAACCCATCCCGACACGACGATGGGGTGACTGGCCAGCCTCCGGGAAGCACCCCTCACGTGAGGGTGCTCGCGGCGTGGGCAATCGTGGTTACCTTGAGATCCCAGCGACCGGCCTGTTCCAACAAGTATCGGCGAGTCGCCCGCATCGACCTCGGCCGCCTCGCCCTCGTCGAAGTACGCCAGGGCCTTCACCGCCTCCATCGGTGGAAAGCGGTGACCGTAGAGCGCCGCGGCGGCGCCGAGTCCGTCTTCGAGAGGTACGCCGGAGCGCAGGATTGCCGCGAGGTCGAGGTAGTCCCTCGCGGCGACGCGCTGCAGGAGCACCTTGAGCTTCGTGCCGAACAGGTCCAGAAGCGAGGCGACCAGGACGACGCCGTCGTCGGTCCGCTGGGGCTCTCCCACCCGGCCGGTGTCGACGCCGCCGAAGAAAGAGGCCTTGACCGGCGGCAGGCGGCCGGATGGCTTCGTGGAGACGGTCAGCGTGTCGGGCTGGCGTTGCAGGACCTCGGCGCCGGCGAGACCGGGCAGCTCGAGCAACGCGTCGACATCCAGCGGTTCCGAGGAGAAGAAATCGAAGTCGACCGACGATCGGTGTCCCAGCCTCAGCGCGAGCGCGGTGCCGCCGTACAGGACGAGCGAATCGGGCAGGTCGCCAAGCGACGGCCAGAGCGCGCGCTGCGCTTCCGGGAGCACGTCGAGCATCGGCGTGAACGTCATCGCGGCAATCGCGGCGGCAGCCGGCGCGCCGGCGGGCCCGCGGCCGGATCGAGGCCGAGCCGGCGGCGCCAGAAGCTCCACGAGCGGCGGTTGAACACGCCCACCGGGGGATCGTGCAGCACGCGGCGCAAGTCGGCCTCGGACACCCGCGTCAAGAGCCAGCGGACGTCGTCGACGGTACCCAGCGTCATCATCTGCGCGAGCAGGAGCCGCCGATCCGCCAGGGTGCTCTCGGCCGGCTGCCACCAGACGTACTTCGAGGCCATTGCCGCGCTGCGCTCGTCGCCGGTCAGCCGGTCCCCGCCCATGGCCGCCACCAGAATAGCGTGGACAGCGGGCCTGCCGCCGACGGATGGACGCCGTGGCGTCCGCGCTGCCCATGGCCACCACCAGAATAGCGTGGACAGCAGTCGAATCGTGGTACAAGGTTGCACACCTGCGCTGGGAAGGACCCACATCGCGGAGACATGACATGACACGAGACCTGACGCTGCCGACTCGGCGGCGGTTCCTGCAGACGGCCGGCGGGTTCGCGGCGGCGGCCGCGGCCCTGGGAGGGCGCACGGCGGGGGCCGGGGCGGCCCGCGCGCAGGGGCCCGCCCTGCGGATACGCGCCGTCGACGCCTATCCCATCTACATCAACCAGCGCTCGGACGGGCTGCTCGACGCGCCGACGTTCTCGGGCGACGACGACCCCCGGCGCTGGCGCTGGGGCGGGCCGTTCGAGCAGCTGCCGTCGGCCATCATCGCGATCGTCAAGACCGACCAGGGGGTGACCGGCTTCGGCATGGGGGCCGGGGGCAGCGCCGCCGTCGAGATCATCGACGGGCACCTGAAGCACCTGCTGATGGGCGCCGACCCCCTGAACGTGGAGCAGCTCTGGGACCAGATGTACCAGTCGGCCATCTTCTACGGGCGGCGCGGGGTGTTCGCGATGGCCCTGAGCGCGGTCGACAACGCGCTGTGGGACATCGCGGGCAGGCACGCCGGGCAGCCGGTGCACGAGCTGCTCGGCGGGGCCGACCGCGACCGCATCCCCCTCTACCAGACCGGGGGCGACGTCGCGGCGGGGGTCGCGGCGGGCGTGCGCAACTTCAAGCGCAGCCTGCCCGTGAACCCCCTGACCCCGCCGGACGTGCTCGACCGGGCCATCGAGGCGGTGCTCGAGGCCCGCGACGTCCTGGGGCCGGACGGCAACCTCATGACCGACTGCGTCTCGCGCAACGGCACCGCGGACTGGGCGGTCGGCGTGGCGGAGCGGCTGCGGCCGGCCGGGCTCTACTTCATGGAGGAGATGCTGTCGCCCGACGACGTGTTCGGCTACGCCGAGCTGGTCCGGCGCATCGGGGGCGCCGGCCCGGGGTGGACCCGGGTCGCGTGCGGCGAGCACGAGTACACCGAGCACGGCTTCGAGGTGCTGGTGCGCCTCGGCTCGGCCGAGATTCTCCAGCCCGACATCACGTGGTGCGGCGGCACCACCGCGGGGCTCCGCATCTCGCGGCTCGTCGAAGCCGCGGGGCTCGAGATCATTCCCCACCGGGGCGCCAGCTCCTGGGGGCTGCCCATCGCCCTCATCTCGCCGAGCTGCACGATGGCCGAGAGCTTCCCCGCGGGGTCGGCGATTCTCGACGCGATGTCGCCGCCGGTGGAGAACGGCGAGGTCGTGGCCCCCACCGAACCGGGCTTCGGGACGACCCTGACCGAGGAGATGGTGCTCGACCACCGGCTGGCGGGGCGGACCGTTGTATAGTGGGCGTCGTTAGCGGAACGTGAATGAACGGAGGCACTTCCATGAGACGCATCACGTTTCTGGCCGCGGTGATTGCCATCGGCCTCGCGGCGGCCGTCAGCCGCCCCGTGGCGCAGGGGAACGTCGCCGGGATCGAGCACGTCAAGGACAACCTGTACGTGATCACCGGCGGGGGCGGGAACACCGCGGCCCTCGTCACCGGCGAGGGCGTGGTCCTGGTGGACACCAAGAACCCCGGGTGGGGCGAGGCCATCCTCGACAAGGTCAGGACGGTGACCGACGAGCCGGTCACGATGATCATCAACACCCACACCCACGGCGACCACGTGGGGAGCAACATCGACTTCGCGCAGCCGGTCGAGGTGGTGGCCCACGTCAACACCCGGACGAACATGGAGCGCATGCCGCCGTTCCAGACCGCGAGCGGGCAGCAGTACCTGCCGGGCACGACCTACGAGGACCGGCTGACCCTGCTCGACGGGGACAACCAGATAGACCTCTACCACTTCGGCCCCGGCCACACGAGCGGCGACTCCGTCGTGGTCTTCACGGGCCTCGGGGTCGCCCACACCGGCGACCTCTTCGCGTGGAAAGGCACGCCCTACATCGACGTCAACAACGGCGGCAGCGGTATCAACTACGGCAGGACGGTGCTCGCCGCGGCCGACGGCATCCCGGGCGTCGACACCGTGATCCCCGGGCACAGCCCGGTGATGACGTGGGCCGACTTCCGCGAGTTCGGCGAGTTCAACCGCGACTTCCTCGCGGCCGTCGAAGCGGGCAGGGCGGAGGGCAAGTCGGCGGCGGAGACCGCGGCCTCGCTCGACCTCCCCGAGGTCTATGCGAACTACGCGATGAGCCGGGGCACCCTGACCAGCGCGCAGGACAACGCCGAGAAGATCTACGCCGAGCTCGACTGACCCGCCGGCTGCGTCCATCCCTCGGACGGCCTCCCCGGGAGCTCGTTCCCCGACGGGCTTCCGGGCCCCGTCCGACGCGCCGCAGGGAGTCCGCGCCTCCCGGCGTGCACCGGCATCGTCGTTCCCATGGGCATTCAGGTCGCCATCAACCACCGGACGAGCTACGAGTACGACCGGCGCGTCACCCTGTCGCCGCACACTGTCCGGCTGCGGCCGGCGCCGCACTGCCGCACGCCCGTCCGCAGCTACTCGCTCCGCATCGACCCGCCCGACCACTTCCTCAACTGGCAGCAGGACCCCCACGGCAACCACCTCGCCCGCGCCGTCTTCCAGACCCCGGCGCGCCGGTTCCGCATCGAGGTCGACCTGGTCGCCGAGCTGACGGTGATCAACCCCTTCGACTTCTTCCTCGAGCCCTCGGCGGAGCGCTTTCCCTTCGAGTACGAGCCGTGGCTGGCGAGAGACCTGCGCCCCTACCTGGAAACGGAGCCGCCGGGGCCCGAGTTGCAGAAGCACCTCGCGGCCGTAGACACCCGGCCGCGCCGCACCGTGGACTTCCTCGTCGCGCTCAACCAGCAGCTCGAGCGGCGCATCGACTACGTGATCCGGATGGAGCCGGGCATCCAGACCTGCGACGAGACCCTGGCGCGGGGCAGCGGGTCGTGCCGCGACAGCGCCTGGCTCCTCGCCCAAATCCTGCGCCACCTGGGGCTGGCCGCCCGGTTCGTCTCGGGCTACCTGATCCAGCTCGTCCCCGACGTGAAGCCCCAGGAAGGGCCGGCCGGCCCGCCCCGCGACTTCACCGACCTCCACGCCTGGGTCGAGACGTACCTGCCGGGCGCGGGCTGGGTGGGCCTCGACCCCACGTCGGGCATGCTCGCGGCCGAAGGGCACCTGCCGGTGGCGGCGACGGCGGAGCCGGCCGCGGCGGCGCCGATCAGCGGCAGCGTGTCCCAGGCGGAGGTCGAGTTCGACCACGCGATGACGGTGACCCGGCTGAGCGAGGCCCCCCGGGTCACGCGCCCCTACTCGGACGCAGCCTGGTCGGCCGTCGACGCGCTGGGCCGCGCCATCGACCGCACCCTGGCCGAGAACGACGTGCGACTGACGATGGGGGGAGAGCCGACCTTCGTGTCGATCGACGACATGGAAGGCGAAGAGTGGAGCTACGACGCGCTCGGCCCGGCCAAGCGGCGCTTGTCCGCCCAGCTCGTGCGGCGCCTGCAGGGGGCGTTCGGCCCCGGCGGGCTCTTGCACGACGGGCAGGGCAAGCAGTATCCGGGCGAACCGCTGCCGCGCTGGGCCCTCGGCTGCTACTGGCGCACGGACGGCCAGCCGCTGTGGCGGAACCGCGCGCTCCTCGCCGCCCCGTCGGACGACCACGGACACGGTCGGGCGCAGGCGGAGGCGCTGATCCGGGGACTGGCCGACCGGCTGGCGGTCAGCCCCGGCTGCGTCGTGGCGGCCTACGAGGATCCCCTCCCCTATCTCCACCGCGAGCGGCGGCTCCCCGTCAACCTGGCCCCGGGCGACCCGCGGCTGGAGCGGGCCGACGACCGCGAGCGGCTCCGGCGCGTGCTGGAGGGCGGCCTCGGCCGGCCCGCCGCCTGGGTGCTGCCGCTGGCCCGGGCGTCGACCGCCGGCGCCACGATGTGGCAGAGCGGCCTCTGGCTGCTGCGCGGGCGGCACGTGTTCCTGACACCCGGCGACTCGCCGGCGGGCCTGCGCCTGCCCCTGGACTCGCTCGCCTGGGTCGACCCGCGGCACGCGGCGCCGGTGATCGCGCAGGATCCGCTCGCGCCGCGACGCCCGCTGCCGGCGCGCGACATCCTGCCCCGCCGCGAGACCCGGCGCGCCACGCCCGCGCCGCCCCCCCGCGACCGGACGCCGGCCACCGGCGAGTCGGCCGACGGGGTGGTCCGCACCGCCCTCGTCGTGCAGCCGCGCGAGGGGCGGCTCCACGTGTTCCTGCCGCCCCTCGCCGCCGCCGACGACTACGTGGACCTGTTGGCGCGCGTCGAGGACGCCGCGGCGGAGCTGGCGACCCCGGTGGTCATCGAGGGCTACCCGCCGCCGTCCGACCCGCGAGTCTCGGTGCTGAAGGTCACCCCCGACCCCGGGGTCATCGAGGTCAACACCCACCCGGCCCGGACCTGGGAGGAACTGGTCTCCATCACCACCACGCTCTACGACGCGGCCCGCGACACCCGGCTGGGAACCGAGAAGTTCATGCTGGACGGGCGGCACAGCGGCACCGGGGGCGGCAACCACGTGGTGCTGGGAGGGCCGACGGCGGCCGACTCGCCGTTCCTGCGCCGGCCCGACCTGCTGCGCAGCCTCGTGGCCTACTGGATCAACCACCCGTCGCTGTCGTACCTGTTCTCGGGGCTGTTCATCGGACCGACGAGCCAGGCGCCGCGGGTAGACGAGACGCGGGCCGACAGCCTGGCCGAGCTCGAGATCGCGTTCGAGCAGATCGACGGCGGCGGCCCCGACTCCCCGCCGTGGCTGGTGGACCGCGTCTTCCGTCACCTGCTGGTCGACGTCACCGGCAACACCCACCGCGCGGAGTTCTGCATCGACAAGCTCTACGCCCCCGAGTCCGCCTCGGGCCGGCAGGGGCTCGTGGAGCTGCGGGCGTTCGAGATGCCGCCCCATCCGCGGATGAGCCTGACCCAGCAGCTCCTGCTGCGCGGCCTCGTCGCGTGGTGCTGGGCCCGGCCCTACCGCCGGCCGGTGGTGCGCTGGGGCGCCCGGCTGCACGACGAGTTCATGCTGCCCCACTACGTGCGGCGCGACTTCGAAGCGGTCATCGGCGACCTGCGCGAGGCGGGATTCCCGTTCGAGGTCGACTGGTTCGACGCCCACTTCGAGTTCCGCTACCCGCGCATCGGCGGCGTGGCCTGCGCCGACGTCGAGCTGGAGCTGCGCACCGCCGGGGAGCCGTGGTACGTCCTCGGCGAGGAACCGCACGCGGGGGCGACCGCCCGCTACGTCGATTCGTCGGTCGAACGGCTGCAGGTGCTCGTGCGGGGCGCGGTCGACGGGCGGCACGTGGTGACGTGCAACCGGCGGCGGCTGCCGCTGCGCCCCACCGGGACCGACGGCGAGCTCGTCGCCGGCGTCCGCTACCGCGCCTGGCAACCCCCGTCGTGCCTCCATCCCACCATCGGGGTGCACACGCCGCTGACCTTCGACGTCGTGGACACCTGGTCGGGCCGGTCCGTCGGCGGGTGCACGTATCACGTGTCCCACCCCGGCGGCCTCGCCTACGAGACGTTCCCGGTCAACGCGGCCGAGGCGGAGGCCCGCCGCGCGGCGCGGTTCCACCCGTTCGGCCACACGCCCGGACGGTTCGACCCGGGTCCCCCCGAGACGAACCCCATCGCCCCGCACACCCTCGACCTGCGCCGCGCCGCCCCCGCGCGGCCGTCGCCGGAGACGGACGCCGCCGCGTCGAACGAGCTCGACCCACGTCGCGCCGCGCCGGCGGGGCCGCCGCCGGAGGCGCAGCCGTGACCCGACCGCCCGCCTACGCGCCCCTCGCCGGCCACTACGACGAGATGGTGGACGCGGGCGGCGCGCTCCGCTCGCACTGGGAGGCGACGACGAGCGCCCTCGCCGCCGCGGGTCGTCACGAGCTCAACCGTCGCACGCAGGATGCCCGCCGGCTCATCCGCGACAACGGGATGACGTTCCACGTCCACCGGCGCGGCGGCACGCGGGAACGCCCCTGGCCCCTCGACCTGATTCCGTGCGTCATCGACGGGGCCGAGTGGGCCCACCTGGAACGGGCGGTCGTTCAGCGCGCCCGCCTCTACGAGGCCGTCCTCGGCGACCTCTACGGCCCGCGCCGGCTGATACGCGAAGGCGCGCTGCCGGCGGACTGGCTGCACGCGAGCCCCGCCTTCCTGCGGGAATGCGACGGGCTGCAGCCGCCGGGGGGGCGCTGGCTGCCCCTCTATGCCGCCGATCTCGTGCGGGCGCCGGACGGGAGCTGGTGGGTGCTCGGAGACCGCACCGAGGCGCCGGCGGGGCTCGCCTTCGCCCTCGAGAACCGCATCGTCGTCAACGCGGTGCTGCCGGACGTGCTCGTGGCCTCGAAGGTCCGGCGTCTCGCCGGCACGTTCGAGACCCGCCGGATGTCGCTCGCCGCGAGCGCGCCGGGGCACCGCGAGAACCCCCGCATCGTCGTCCTGACGCCGGGGCCGGCCTCGGAGAACTACTTCGAGCACGCGTTCCTCGCCCGCTACATGGGCTACACCCTCGTCGAGGGAACCGACCTCACCGTCCGCGACTACCGCGTCTACATCAAGACGCTGGGCGGCCTGCAGCCGGTCGACCTCGTCCTGCGCAGCCAGCCGTCGGAGGCCTGCGACCCCCTCGAGTTCGGGGGGCCGTCGCACACCGGCGTGCCCGGGCTCGTGGAGGCGGTGCGGCGCGGCAACGTCGCCGTCATCAACCCGCTGGGGGCCGGGGTGGCCCAGTCGCCGGCCCTCATGGCGTTCCTGCCCGACCTCTGCCGCCGCCTGCTGGGCGCGGAGCTGCTGCTGCCGTCGGTGGCGACGTGGTGGTGCGGCGAGGAGGCGGCCCGCGCGCACGTGCTCGACCGCCTCGACGAGCTCGTCATCAAGCCCGCCTATCCCAGCGCGCGGCGGGAGCGGACGTTCGGGCGGCGCTTGCCCGAGGGGCAGCGAGCCCGGCTCGCCGACCGCATCGCGCGCCAGCCCCACCGCTACGTGGCCCAGGAGCAGGTGGCCCTCTCGACGACCCCGGTCCGCGCCGGCGGCGGCCTCTCGCCGCGCTTCCTCGTCGTCCGGGTCTACGCGCTGTCGGTCGGCGACGGCTACGACGTGCTGCCGGGGGGGCTGGGCCGGGTGTCGTCGTCGACCGGCTCCCTCGACGTGACCCTGCTCGGGGGCGGCAGCAGCAAAGACGTCTGGGTGGTGGGCGAGACGGCCGAGCCCCACCGCTCGCTGATCCCGGCCAGCTTGTCCCCCATCGACGTCAGCCGGGCCACGTTCGACCTGCCGAGCCGGGTCGCCGACAACCTGTTCTGGCTCGGGCGGTACTCGGAACGGGTCGGGGCGGCGGTGCGGCTGCTGCGCGCGGCGATGCCCCTGCTCTCGGAGGAATCGTCACGCCGGTCGACGGCGGCGCTGACCGGCGCCCTGAGCTTCCTCACCGACCTCGACTACGTGCCGCGGGGGACGGGCATTGCGAACCTCCCGCCCACCCGCGCCCTGCAGGCCGCGGTCGCGGCGATGCTGTCCGAGTCGGAACGGCGCGGCGGCCTGCGCTGGCAGGTGGAACACCTGCGGAACGCGGCGTGGCTGTTGCGCGACCGCCTCTCGGCGGACTCGTGGCGCATCATCAGCCGTCTGGAGTCCGACCTCCGGTCGGGCCGGTCGGGCCGGCGGGAGCGCGGGGGCCTGCGCCGCACCCTGGACCAGATGGTCATGATGCTCGCGAGCTTCAGCGGCGCCGTCAGCGAGGGCATGACCCGCGGGCACGGCTGGCGCCTGCTCGATATCGGGCGTCGGCTCGAGCGTGCGCTCCAGGTGCTCCTGCTCCTGCGGCACGGCCTGACCACGGTGGCGGAGGACGAGAGGGCGCGCATCGAGCTCCTGCTCGACGCCACCGACAGCGCGATCACCTACCGGTCGCGCTATCTCACCTCGTTGCGCGCCAACCTCGTCGTCGACCTGTTGCTGCTCGACGACGCCAACCCGCGGGGCGTCGCGTTCCAGCTCGATCTGCTGAAGCAACACGTCGCGCAACTCCCCGACCCGCCCACGCGGGGTCGGACGTCGCCGGAATCGAAGCTCGTCACCTCGGCCGTCGCCGCCATCCAGCTCGTCGATCTCGACGCGCTGTGCGAGGTGCGCGACGGCCGGCGCCACGAACTGACGGCGCTGCTCGACCGGGTCCGGGCCGATCTGGGCGGCCTCTCGGACGCGCTGACCCGCGACTACCTCACCCACGCCGCCCCGGTCCGGCACCTAGCCCGCCCATCGTCGCCTGACGGCTCCGCCGGACGCCCAACCAACCCTGCAGGAGCCCGAGCCGTTTCACGACCCGCGCTCCTGGCCCGCCCGTCGTCGCCTGACGGCTCCGCCGGGCGCCCAACCAACCCTGCAGGAGCCCGAGCCGTTTCACGACCCGCGCTCCTGGCCCGCCCGTCGTCGCCTGACGGCTCCGCCGGGCGCCCAACCAATCCTACCGGAGTCCACGCCGTTCCACGGCGCCGACTCCGGGCGGACCAATGAGCACCACACCGCAGACCGGGCGAGGGTACCGCGTGAGGCACACCAGCCACTACGCGTACGCCGAGACGGTGTCGCTCTCCATGCACCAGGTGCGGCTGACGCCGCGGGCGAGCGGCGCACAGGCCGTCCGGGACACGCGCCTCGTCATCGATCCCCCGGCGAACGGCTCGGTCACGCGCGAGGACTACTTCGGCAACGCGACCACGACGTTCACCATCCAGAATGCGCACCGGCACCTGCGGGTGACGGCGGAGAGCCTCGTGACGGTGTCGGGGCCCCCGCGCGCCGGCCTCGACTCTCCCTCGCTGACCGACGTCGTGGCCCGGCTGCGGGCCCGCGAGACGGCGGAAGAGCTGGCCGCCGTCGAGTACCAGGTGGAATCGGCCCTGGCCCCGCGGGGCAATCTCTACGCCCGCTACGCGGCCCCGCTCCTCGATCCCCGCCGGCCGCTGCTCGAGGGCGTCGACGCGCTGATGCGGACCATCCATCGGGAGTTCCGGTACGACCCGGTCGCGACCACCGTGTCGACCCCCGTCTCCGAGGTCCTGGAGGAGCGGCACGGCGTATGCCAGGACTTCGCGCACCTGATGATCGCCTGCCTGCGGTCGCACGGCGTCCCCGCCCGCTACGTCAGCGGATACCTGGTGCCCAAGCCCGGCGTCGTCGGCGCGCAGGCGTCCCACGCCTGGGTGTCGGCCTACTGTCCGGGCGTCGGATGGGTGGACTTCGACCCCACCAACGACGTCCGGCCGGCCGGGGGGCACATCACGCTGGGGTGGGGGCGGGACTTCGAGGACGTCAGCCCCCTGAAGGGGGTGACGGTCGGCGGCGGCAGCCACAGCGTGGCGGTCGACGTGCTGGTCACGCCGGAGGGATGAGAACGGGGCAGGGGCGCGGCTCGTCTCGCAAGAGGCACCGACTCCCGCAGGATTGGTCGGGCGGGCAATCGGAGCCGACAGCGGCGATTGCCGCGCCGCCGCCGCGCAGCAACGGCGCCCCGCGTTCTCCACGCGGGACGCCGGCCGCCAAGGATGAGGCCCCCCGGAAGGCGTCCGCACCAAGGACCGGCGCGGACGCCGCGGGCAGGCCGTGCGGAGAGCGGCTCCGCAGGCGACGACTCCCGCGCTACTGCTCCTGCTCGCTCGCGACGAGCTCCTCGACCCGCGCGCCGGTCAGGATGTTGAGCAGCCCGTAGTTCCCCTCGTGGCACGCGTACTCGTACATGCCGTTGCCGCGCTTCATCGGCAGGGCGGCGGTGAACGGCGCGGTGAACGAGGTCGGATCGTCCACGGTGTACTCGTAGAGCAGGGTGTCGTCGGCCACCCGGCTGAAGCGCTCGGTCAGGTGCAGGGTCGTTCCGGTGCCGACGGCATGCGCCACCGAGGGATTGAAGCTGGCCGTCTTGTCGGTGAAGTTCGTCGTCTCGACGACCAGGGTGTCCCCGTCCCAGTAGCCGCGCGAGTCGCCCATCCACTGGCGGACGCTCTCGGGCAGGTGCTCGCGCCCGTCGAGGGGCACGATGCGGGCGTCGTGCACCATCTCGTTCAGAATCACCGCGTAGTCGGGGGTCTGGAACACCTGGATGTTCTGGT
This sequence comes from Vicinamibacterales bacterium, assembly GCA_965207615.1. GTDB lineage: Bacteria > Acidobacteriota > Vicinamibacteria > Vicinamibacterales > UBA8438 > JAJEEA01. The sequence goes on along the minus strand of CBDBMZ010000003.1, from coordinate 6,646,151 downwards.
TGTAGCCGGCGGGCACGATGGGCGGGCCCGAGTTGAACCCGAGGATGCACCGCTCGGCGAGGCCGCGGTCCTCGTAGCTGTCGGCCCCGATGCCGGCCGCCCGCGCCCGCACGGGCCGGGTGCCGGGCCGGTCCTCGCCCAGCGACAGCTCGATCAGCTCGACGCCGGGCTGCAGCGCCGGCAGACGGCCCGTCGGGGGATCGACGATGAGCGACGTGCGCCCGTCGTCGACGACCGAGGCGTCCTGGTCGACCCAGTAGCGGTTGTAGCCGCCGACATTGCCGCCGACCGGCAGGAGCTCGTCCCGCACCTCGCTCGGGGCGTTGGCCTCGGCGTTGCGCTCGGCCGCCGCGGCCTCGATCTCGGCGATCTCCTCCGCCGTCAGGACCGCATTGTCCTGGTCCGCGGGCCGTTGCAGCGGCGTCAGCGACTGGAAGTCCCAGACCCCCTGCAGGTCGGGCTTGCCGTCGGGAAGCCGCGGCGGCTCGTAGGTCTGGGCGCCGGCCGAGGCCGCCGCCACCAGCAGCGCACCGACGATCGCAAGGCTTCGTACTCTCATCTCGACCATTCCTCCATCTGCGCGGTTCCGAATTCGCCGTCCCGGGGACCGCCGGCGCACCGCGGCACCGATACCTGCCCCCCGGGGATCGTCCCTCGCCGCGCCGGGACGCGCCCGACCCGCCCTCCGGCGGTCGCGACCCCCGTCTGCGACTACCGTCAGTCCTCCTTCGCGCCCACGAACTTCTGCACGCGGCCGCCGAGCTGCGCCACGAACACCTCGCCGTCCTCCGTCACCGTCATCCCGTGGCCGCCGTTGCCGCCGGGCAGGGTCGCCACCGCCTCGCCGTCGAGATCGCGCAGCGTGCCCCCGGTCCACAGGTGCTGGTCCTCGGTCATGAACAGGGCCGAGTTGCCGCCGATCTCCGGCCACTCGGCGAGGAACCCGCCGTCGGCGTCGAAAACCTGCACGCGCCGGTTGTCGCGATCGGTGACGTACACCCGCCCTCCGGCGTCGACCTGCAGGTTGTGGGGCAGGCCGAACTCGCCGGGACCGGTTCCCCGGCTGCCCCACTCGAGCAGGTACTCGCCGTCGGCCGAGTACTTCACGACCCGGGCGTTGCCGTAGCCGTCGCTGACGTAGATCGACCCGTCGGGTCCGAAGGCGACGTCCGTCGGCAGGTTGAAGGTGTGGCGGCTGCGGCCCGCGACCCCCTTCGCCCCCAGCTCCATGAGTACGCGGCCCTGGAAGTCCATCTTGTAGACGACGTGACCGGGTGCGTCGACGACCCAGATGTCGCCGTCGGGGTCGACCCGCACCGCGTGGGCGCCGCAGTTGTGGCAGCCCGCCGCCCCGTAGACGGCGGTGTAGCCCGACTGCCCCGGTTGCCGGTCGGCGGGAGCGATGCCCGCGACCTTGCCGTTCTCGAAGAGGCCGTCGCCCCACGCCCGCACGAAGCGCCCGCCGGGGTCGAACAGCATCAGCGGCCGGGCCCCGCGGTGCAGCATCAGGACGTACCCGTTGGCGGTGGTCGCGATCCCCGACACCTGCCCGAAGTTCCACGCGGCGGGAGTGCCCGCGGCCGAGACCGGCGCGTCGGGCCATCCTTCGACCTCCGCGTACTCCGCCGTCTGGCCGTGCGCCGCCTGGCCCATGGCCAGCATCAGCAGACAGCACGCCAGCACACTTGTCCGCCTGACAGTCATTCGACTTGCTCCTGACATCACGAACCGGCCTGCCACGCCGTCACCGGGTCACGAACGACGTGATCACTGCCTGCAACGCGTCCACGCGGCCCGTCAGACGGTCCACCTTGGCGTTGACGAGCAGTACTCCCACCGCCGCCACGAGCGATATGAGCCCCGTGACGATCCCGACGATCAGCGTCAGCGTTTCCTTGTCCACGCCCTCCTTCCTTTCTCCGACCTGGTCCGCCCCCAGACTACCACGTGCCGCATCACCGGGAGCCCCTTGTGAACCCGCGTCGCAGCCGGGACCGGCGAAGACGCCGACGGGCGGCAAGGCAGAGGAGCCCGGCGCGACGAGCCGCGACTACGCGTCGCTCCGGCCGCCACAACGCCCCGAGCGGATCCGGCGGTTCCCGGCCGCCGTGCCCCGCGGAATCAGACGACCCCGTCGGCGCGGAACACCCGGATCTCCTCCTCCGTGTACCCCGCCGCGAGCAGCACCTCGCCGGTGTGCTCGCCGAGCAGCGGCGGGGCGCGGTCGATACGGCCGGGGGTGTCGCTCAGCTCGATGGGCTGGCCGATCATCCGCACCTGTCCCGCCGTGGGGTGCGGGTGGTCGACGATCTTGCCGCGGGTGGTGAGCTGGGGGTTGGTGCAGACCTCGGCCACGCTGCGGATGCGGCCGCACGGCACGCCGGCCCGGCCGAGCGCGTCCATCCACTCGGCCACCGTGCGCGACGCGGTGAGCTCGACGATGATCGGCACCAGCACGTCGCGGTGCTTCACCCGGTCGGGGGCTGCCGCGAAGCGCGGGTCGTCGCGCAGGTCGGGCCGCCCCACCGCGTCGCAGTAGCGCACCCACAGCGAGTCGTTGGCGATACCCAGGTTGATCCAGCCGTCGCGGGCCCGGAGGGTCTGGTAGGGCACGACCGAGGGATGGTCGTTGCCGCGGCGGGTGGGGCTCTCGCCCGAGGCGAAGTAGTTGCCGGCGTTGTAGGTCAGCAGAGACGCCACCGCGTCGAGCATCGCGATGTGCACGTGCTGCCCGCGGCCCGTCGACTGCCTCGCGTAGAGGGCGAGGAGGATGCCCTGCGCGGCCATCATTCCCGCCGTGAGGTCGGCGATGGAGGTGCCGACGCGCGACGGCGGGCCGTCGGCCTCGCCGGTCAGGTCCATCAGGCCCGACTCGCCCTGCACGATCAGGTCGTAGCCGGGCCGGCTCGCGTCGGGCCCGCCCTCGCCGAAGCCCGAGATCGAGCAGTACACCACCCGCGGATGCCGCGCCGCCACCGCCTCGTAGTCCAGACCGAGGCGGGCGACGGCGCCCGGCCGGAAGTTCTGGACGACCACGTCGGCGCCGGCGACGAGCCGCCACGCGATGGCCCGACCCGCCTCGTGCTTCAGGTTGACGGTGCAGCTCCGCTTGTTGCGGTTGACGGAGAGGAAGTAGGGCGCCTCGCCCCCGAGGAACGGCGGGCCGAACGCGCGGGACTCGTCGCCGCGGCCCGGCTCCTCGATCTTGACGACGTCGGCCCCCATGTCGCCGAGGGTCATCGTGCACCAGGGGCCCGACACGACCCGGCTGAGATCGATGACCCGGATGCCGTCGAGGGGCGCGGGACGGTCCCGGCTATCCGGCATCCGGCCTTCCCGACCCCGTCGTCGCCGTCCGCTCCCAGACCTCCGGCCGGATGGCCGACTGACGAGCCTCCGAGTGCCGACCCTGGCCGCCACCGCCGCGGCTCCCGGGCGGGGTGGCCACCGGTCGCCCGATGCCGCCCCGGGTCGTCACAGCCGCCCGCTCCGCAGCTCCTCGGCCAGGTAGTCGCCGGCCCGCCACGCGAGGGCGAGGATCGTCAGCGTCGGGTTCTTCTCGGACGCGCTCGTGAACGACGAGCCGTCGACGACCAGCACGTTGTCGACCTCGTGCATCCGGTTGAAGCGGTTCAGCACCGACCGCGCCGGGTCGTCCCCCATCCGCACCGTGCCGTGCTCGTGGATGGCCGCCCCCGGCGGATCGTGCTCGCCGGGCGACGACGGCACCATCTCGGCCCCCGCGGTGTGCAGGATCTCGTCGGCCACCTCGTGCATGTGGCGCACCATCCGCATCTCGTTGTCGCCGAAGGTGACGTCGATGCGCATCAGCGGCACCCCGTAGCGGTCGGTGCGCGCCTCGTCGACGGTCACCCGGTTGTCCGGCCGCGGCAGGATCTCGCCGTAAGGGTGGAGGGCGGCCAGGGCCGGGTAGCGCTCGCGGACGCGCCGCTTGAAGCCGGCTCCGAACTCGTGGCCCGGCAGCCGCTCGGCCACGTTCACGCCCGTCGTCTGGCACCCGTTGCCCCACAACTGGATGCCGAAGCCGCCCACGTAGTCGAGGCCGGTCAGGCGGTGGTTGAACCGCGGGATGTAGACGTGCCCGCCTCCGATGCCGTCGTCGTTCGTGTAGCCCTGCCCGAAGAGCTGCGGCAGGAAGCCGAAGCGGTGGAAGCGGACCTGCTCGCAGTAGTTGCGGCCGAGCTGGTCGTTCCCGTTCCCGAGCCCGGCGGGGTGCCGCCGCGAACGCGAGTTGAGGAGGATGCGCGTCGAGTCCATCGCCGAGGCGGCCACGACGACAGTCCGCGCCCGCACCACCCGCTCGGCCCCGCTCTCGCGCTCGAAGTACTGCACCCCGTCGGCGCGGCCGTCGGCACCGGTCAGCACCCGCGCCGCCACCGCGCCGGAGACGATCTCCAGCCGGCCCGTCTCGAGGGCCGGTATCAGCAGGTAGTCGGTGGCGTTGAAGAACGACGCGGTGCGGCAGCCGGACCCGCACGACCCGCAGTAGTGGCAGGCGGGCCGCCCCCCGTGGGGCCGGGTCAGCACCGCGCGGCGGATGGGTACGGCGGGGATGCCGAGCCGTCCCGCCGCCCGCGACAGGATCACCTCGGCGCAACGCGGTTTCACCGCCGGCAGATGGTGGCGGCTCCCGGGCAGGGAGTCCGAGTCGTCGTCGCCGCCGGTCACCCCGATGAGCTGCTCCACCCGGTCGTAGTACGGCGCGATGTCCGCGTAGCGAACGGGCCAGGGAATGCCCCACCCCTCCCGCTCCGGACCCGAGAAATCGAGGTCGGACATGCGGAGGCTGACCCGTCCCCAGACGTTGGTCTTGCCGCCCCACCCCCACGTCCGCCAGAGCTGGAAGGGACGTCCCTCCGGCGTGAGGTACGGCTGCTCGCGGTCGTCGAGGCGGTAGCGGGGCGGGGCCTCGCCCTCGCGGCGGCGGCGGTCCGCCTCGAACGGCAGGACGTGCGCCCACGACTCCGACCGGTCGAACTTCCAGCCCGCGTCCAGCATGAGCACGTTGACGCCGTGCCCCACCAGGGCGTGCGCGGTCATCGCCCCCGACGCGCCGCTGCCGATGACCACGACGTCGTGCACCGGGCCCCGCTGCAGGATCTCCATCGAGGCTACCCGCGCCCTTCCGCCCCATCGGGCTCCCAGCCGAGGTGGCGCTCGTGCGTGCACCCCTCGAACGCGGTCAGGTACTGCTTGCCGGCGTAGCCGAGCTCCTGCCGCATCCCGATCTCCGAGCGGTAGTAGCCGCTGATGGTCAGGCGACGCACCTCCCGGAAGAGGTCCACGCCGGCCTTCTCCTCCCGTGGCGGGTCCGCGGCGAGCCGCGTCAGCAGCTCTGCCTGCCGCTCCCCGCCGACATCGGCGAACCGGCCGTCGTAGAGGGCGGTGCTGCGCCGGTCGAGCCACGCCAGCCCCGCCCGCATGATCCCGGGCAGCGCGGCCGGGCCGTCGCCCTCCGCGGCGCGGCTCACCATCCAGTCGACGTACTGGTGCACGGCGGCCGCCCGGGCGCCGGGGGTGTCGGTCTCGGGAATGATGGCCTCGGCGAGGGCCTCGACGGCGGCGGCCTCGTCGGCGGTGAAGAAGCGCGGCCGCCACGCACTGCCGTCCGGCTGCGCGGGCACCAGCGGATGCAACGCCCGCGCGCCCTCCGCGGCGGCCGGCGCCACTGCCGCGGCGCCGAGCACCTGCAGGGCGCGACGACGGGGAACACGCATGCTGTCGGTCACCGGCGCCTCCCGGGTTCGACCGGCGGGAATGGCACGCCCGGCAGGATTCGAACCTGCGACCCGCGGCTTAGAAGGCCGAGTGCGTGCGAAATAAGCCGTTTTTTATCAGTAACTTACGGGCTCTGCTAACTTCCGGTGCTAACTTTCTGCTCTGCCCGCTACGAGTTCGCCGCGGCTGCCGGTGCCCTCGAAGCACCGAGGTGCTCCTCGAAACGCGATGTCGCCAACCGCATCGCCTCCGGCACGTGGCCCAGAGTATAGCGCTCCGTCGTCCGCGTGTCGGAATGGCCGAGCACGTCCTTGACGAGCCGCGTGTCCCCCGCGACTCTATACAATGCGGTGCCGTAGCTGTGGCGGAGGTCGTACGGCCGTACCCCGCGAATCCCGATCCGCTCTGCGGCCCGGACGAACGCCCGCCAGACGGTAGACGTCGAGAACGGCCCAATCGCACCCAGGGCTTCCAGATCGGCCAGCGCTTCGACGGCGGGCGCACTGAGCGGAATCGTCCGCGTGCGGCCGCCCTTCCCCGTGTACACGACGAGTGTCTGCGTCGTCCGGTCCCAGTGCTCGGGCCGGTAGCGCATCAGCTCGCTGGGCCGCAACCCGGTGAAGGCCAGGACGCGGCAACGGACCTTCGCCGCCGATGCGGCGGCGCGGGGCTTCCCCTTGACCATCGCGCTGCCCTGATCCGACATGGCCGCGAGGATGCGGCGAACCGTGTCGTAGGAGAGCCCGCGTGCTTCCGGGGGCGGACTCGCGAAGGGCTTCACATCCCGCACCGGGTTCGGGGCATCACGACCGTCGAGCGCCTGGTACAGCGAGACGAGCGCTTGGCGGTAGTGGTTGCACGTCGACGCCGCATGCGTTCGCCGCAGATCCGCCAGCGCCGTCCGCACATCGCCCGGCTCGATGACATCGCGCCGGAGGTGGCCGAGGCGCGCCGCCCACCATTCCAACTGCTGGCGGCGCTCGGCTACCAGACGAGGCCGATCGGCAATCTGTCGCAGGAAGGGCTCGATGTCGGCGGCCAGGGTGCCCCGGGGACGCTGGGTCGACCGCAGGGAGGCCCCCGTGTCGCTGCGCCAGCGTCGAACCGTGTCCAGCGACGTGTCGACCGGAAAGCGCTTGAAGCGCAACTGCCCGCCGACGCGGACGTAGGCATGGATCTTGCCGCTGGTGTCACGCCGAATGCCGCGTTCACGGTGAGGTCGCCTGCCGCCCATCTGTTCTCCCCTTACACGAGGGTCCGCGCGTCCCACTTGACCTCGCCGATCACCGAAGCGTCACCCGGCCACGGCAGGGTCGGCCACGCCTGCTGTGGGGGCTGTCGCTGGCGAGCTGCCAAGCGCCGGCGCGGTTCTTGCCGGCGCGCTTGACGATCAGGCCGTCGTCGGCGCGGACGACGTAGATGCGTCCGACGCGTCGGCGTTGGCTCGTCCGGTTCACGGAGGGTCGAGCAGCCATCCTCATGCCCCGCCGGGACGGTTCCCGCGGTGGTGCCCCGGACGCGCCCCTACGCCTCAACCGTAATCCTGATGTTCGCAGGATCGACGCCAAGCGTCCGAGCCAGCCTCGTCTTCGCCTCTGCAATGTTGAGGGGCTCTTCGTCACTTTGCGTTTCCGTCCCGCCGATCGGCCGCGAAGTCCGCTTCCGCCACCGTCCCGCGCAGGACGTCGCCGCGGGGACGGCAGGTGTCGAAGATGGTTCGGATGCTCACGGATGTCTCGGGCCGATGCAGGTGCGGCCCGCGCCCGCCGGGGGAGACGCGCCGCCGCGCCCATTGGCCTCACGATAGCATGTGCGCTGCGTCTCCGCAGCGAGGAGAGTCAGGGCCAGTGCCGCGGTCCGGACCGGCCGTGCACGAGGCGGCGACCTCGTCCGAGAGCCGGATTCGGGTATCGACCATTGGGTCCCGGTGGTCCGTCGCGTCGCGATCCCGCCTGGGGGCGACGATCGCGTTCATCGCCGCTGAACGCGTCGGGGATCCCACGAGACCGGAGGAGTCGCCCGATGCTCGACACGCATGCGATCGCCCGGTCACTGACCGCGGCCGACTTCACGCCCGCCCAAGCGGACGCCCTCACCGACGCCCTCCGGGAAGTCACGGAGGCGGGCGATCACGTCACGCCGGGCCAATTCAAGGCCGGTCAAGCCGAGGTCCGGACCGAAATCGCCGAGCTACGGGCCGAGGTCCGGACCGAGATCGCAAACCTGGACACACGGCTCTCAACCCAGATCGCCGGCGTCCGCACCGAGATTGCGAGCCTCGAAACCAGGCTCATCCGCTGGATGGTCGGGACCGTGCTCGCGACTGCGGCGCTGCCGGTCGGAATTCTGCGCTGATGGCCGGATCGGGCGGGTAGAGACGCCGAGAGCCAGACCGCCAAAACCCCGGCGTACTGCAGGCCGTGCAACGACATCGGGAGACGACGACCATGCTGGCGGTAGACAAGAACACCGGCGCACCGATCACGGGTACCCTCGAGTCGCTGTACGCATCGGCGCAGATCGAGCCCGGCTCGTTCGAGCGGAGCGACGACGGGAAGCCCCGGTTCACGCACGACGGATACACCAAGCCCGAATGGCACGGCCAGAAGACCGTGACCGACAAGCACGGCCCCGTCTTCCTGACCGCGGACGGCGACCGTCTCGTCCAACGACATCAAGCTCGTCGAAGACGACGGCGGAGCGACCGGGGCGTGAAGGCCACCGAGATGGCCTCGCTGGCGGAGGTCCCCGTCGCCGGGCGGCGCCCAATGGGCGCCCGGGTCCGCGGGTACGTAGGGCTGCGCCGATCGTCCTCGGCTTTCCCGATGGTGGGGCGGAGCGCTCGTCGGCGGGCGGACGCGCGCTGGCGCGACGACGATCGACCGGATCGCTTGGGCGGCTTCTACGGATTGACGCCGACCTTCGGCAGCGCCGCGTCGTTGCGCGGGCCGTTTGTCCGTGGCACTGCGAAGGGGATGGGCCATCGGGTTTCACTTGATTCCCCGCGTAGGGCTTGACCGGATGCCGCCGGCGCTCGAGCGGGCGACCCTCGCCGTACGGATCCGGGCTCCGGCTTCGTCGAGGTCGATTCGTCTTTGACAGGGGCGGATGTGCATGGTAGCGTCGCAGCATCGTCGTGTGCCACCTGATCGGACCCAAGGTCCGAGCCGGCCCCGCCAGAGGGCGACCGGCGACTTGGGATGCCACGCATCCCGGCGGGCCGCTAGAAGAGCGAGCCCTGCACCTGATCGGACCCAAGGTCCGAGCCGGCCCCGCCAGAGGGCGACCGGCGACTTGGGATGCCACGCATCCCGGCGGGCCGCTAGACGCGAGCCCCGCACCTGATCGGACCCAAGGTCCGAAGCCGGCCCCGCCAGAGGGCGACCGGCGACTTGGGGATGCCACGCATCCCGGCGGGCCGCTAGAAGTGAGCCCCGCACCTGACGGACGAACACGTCCGAATTCCTGAATCCGGGGAAGTCGTTCGGTTGCCCTTGCTGGCGATCTTTGCCAACGCCCAACGTGGCCGAGGGCGGCTCGCGCGCAGCCCGGTTGTTCCGTGCGCTCTGCGTCCATCCGCGAGGCTCGGAGCGCGCCGGCTGGCCCTTTCATCGAATGTCCGAGCGGTTCGAGAACCGCTGGAGAGTATCGAAATGCCAATCACGATTAGCCGTTCTTCGTTCGACCCTCGACCGTTCCGCGGGCTGCCCGACGTGTCGAGGCTCCCGACGCTCGATCTTCCCGGCATGGTCCTGTTCCCGGGCGAGTCGGTCACGCTAGCCGTGACCCCGACGGACCCGCTCGCGCGGCTCGTTGAGCAGGCACGCGGCCGGTCGAGTCCCGACCTGCCCGGGTCGAGGGTCTTCAAGTTCCGTTGCCGGTTCGACCCGCCGCCGCACGGGGACGTCGGCGTCCCCGGCAGGGTCTGCACGCTCGGCACGGCAGCCGGCTTCCCGGAGCCGTCCCGCGTGACGCTGCGGCTCCTCGCGCGCGCGGTCGGCGATCAGGGCGGCGCCTCGCCGGGCCCCAACCCCGCGTACCCGGTCTTCGGCCGCTGCGCCGACTACCAGGGGGTCCGGGACAACTTCGTGAAGCTGCTCGAACGGTCTCCGGGCACCGACGCCGTTGCGGCGGCCGATCTGCTGGATGTCCTCGAGGCGATCGAGCTCGGGCGGGGGCGCGAACGCGACGGCTCGGCTTCACCGTCGTGCGACAGCACGTCCGCGAAGCCGTGGCAGGCGCCCGCCCTGCCCATCGACGTGGCCGCGGACTTCATCGCGGTCAGCCTGATCAGACGCATCGCCGACCTCGACGTTCCGGTCCCGCTCCAGCAGCGGTGGCTCGACATCCTCAATCCGGACGAACGCGTGCGCGCGCTGAACGCGTTCATGGTCGACGTGCTCGAGGGAACGGGCCCGGAGAAGACCTACGAACGCGGCCTGAAGGCGAGGGAGGAGCACTGGCGGCAGGCATCGGAACGCCGGCGGGACGACTCCCTCGGCGGCCGGCTTCTGAAGACCAGGCTTGATGACGTCCAGGCGCAGTTGGAGGACCCGACCAAAAGACTCCGAGGCAGGATCGAGGCGTGCGGCATGCCCCGGGAGGTGCTGAACCGGTTGAGACCCGAGCTCGACAAGCTGTCGGCGGACACAGCCGAGAAAGTCAGGGAGTACTTCCTCGTGCTGGCCGACCTGCCGTGGCGCGGCGGCGGGCCGGAGACGATCGATGTCGAGCGCGCCCGGAGCGTCCTGAACGAACGGCATGTCGGACTCCGGGACGCGAAGAAGCGCATCCTCGAACACTTGGCCGTGCGCCGTCGTAAGGGTGACGCGCGGGGACAGATTCTCTGCTTCGTCGGGCCGCCGGGCGTGGGCAAGACCTCGCTGGCGGCGGGCGTCGCTCGGGCCCTCGGCCGCAGATTCGCCGAGATGTCGTGCAACAGCTTGACGGAGGTCGCCGACGTCCGGGGCGCCCGACGCGACTACGCCGCGTCGCACCCCGGGGCGATCATCCGGCAGTTGCAGAGAATCGGCGCGAGGAATCCCGTGTTCCTCCTCGACGAGATCGACAAGGTGGGCTGGGCGCCGGGCATGGCGCTGCTCGACGCGCTCGATCCGACCCGGAACGCCGCATTCCACGATCTCTACGTGGACCTGCCGTTCGACCTGTCGGAGGTTTTCTTCATTGCCACCGCGAACGTGCTCGGCGATGTTCCCGCGGTGCTGCGGGACCGCGTGGAGGCGATCGAGATCGCCGGCTACACGGTGGAGGAGAAGTTCGAGATCGCCAAGCGGATCCTCGTGCCGGCACGCATCCGCGACCACGGGCTGACGGGCGGGCTGATCGAGTTCGAAGACGAGGCGCTGCGGGCGATGATCCGCGACCACGCGAACGAAATGGGCGTGCGGGACCTCGACCGCGGCGTCTCGGCGATCTGCCGGCGGACGGCGCTCCGACTGGAGGCGTCGAGCGGCGGCGCCGCGGAGACGGCCGCGGTGACGGCGGACACGGTCCGGGAGGTGCTCGGCGCGGGGAAGGGCGGCGGCGAAGTCCTGCCCGGCGTCGAGGGGATCCGGTCGGCGATCGACCGCGGCGGCCTGCCGGACGCGGCGCGGCGGCACGCCAAGCGCGAGCTGCAGTTGATGCTGTCGAGGTCGCCGGGCGACGCCGACTACGGTGACCGGTTCACCTATCTCCAGTGCCTCACCGGCCTGCCGTGGAACGCCCGCCGCGAGGAACCCATCGACCAGCAGCGCGCCCGCGAGCTGCTGGACGAGGGGCACTGGGGGCTCGCCAAGGCGAAGGCGCGCCTGCTGGAGGATCTGGCGGTGCGGAAACTCGGCGGCAGCCCGAGGACGGTTCTCTGCCTCGTCGGCCCCCCGGGGGTGGGCAAGACGTCGCTGGCGCAGGGCATCGCGGGGGCCATGGGCAGGAAGTTCGCCAAGATCTCGTGCGCCGGGATGAGCGACGGGACGGAGCTGCGCGGACACAACCGCACGTGGCGCGCCGCGCAGGCGGGCCGGCTCGTGCGCGAGTTCGCCAGAATCGGCTCGAAGAACCCGGTGCTGCTGCTGGACGAGGTCGACAAGATCTCGCGGGTCTCGAACAGCGGGGGCGACCCCGAGTCGGCGCTGCTCGAGGTGCTCGACCCGGAACAGAACAAGAAGTTCGTCGACAACTACGTGGAGGTGCCGTTCGACCTGTCGGAGACGTTCTTCGTCGCCACCGCGAACGAGTGGAGCCGGATAGCGGCTCCGCTCCGCGACCGCCTGGAGAAGATCGAGCTGCCGGGCTACTCGGAGGACGAGAAGCTCGAGATCGCCCGGGCGCACTTGGTCGGCCGGCAGCTCAAGGAGAACGGGCTCGCGGCCGCGGGGGTCCGCTTCACCGACGGGGCGCTGCACGCCCTGATTCGCGGCTACACGCGCGAGGCGGGCGTGCGCGAACTCGGCCGCCGCATCGGCGCGGTCTGCCGCAAGGTGGCGCTGCGGCGGGCCGGGGGAGACGAGTCGCCGGTCGAGATCACGGAGCCGACGGTCGCCGACATGCTGGGCCGGCCACCGCACGCCGACGAAGCGCCGTCGGGGCGCATGAGGAACCCCGGCGTGGCGATGGGGCTGTCGTGGACACCCGGCGGCGGCGACGTGCTGTTCGTCGAAGCCAGCCGGATGTCCGGCGGCGGCGCGCTGACCCTGACCGGACAGTTGGGCGGCGTGATGAAGGAGTCGGCGCACGCGGCGCTTGCGTGGGTGCGCGCCAACGCCGCCCGCCACGGCGTCGACCCCGGGTTCTACGAGGCCGCCGAGGTGCACCTGCACGTGCCGGCCGGCGGCATCCCGAAGGACGGACCGTCGGCGGGCGTGGCGATGGTCGCCGCGCTGGTTTCCGCCCTCACCGGGCGCGCCGTGCGCCGCGACATCGCCATGACCGGCGAGATCACCCTCTCGGGGGACGTGCTCGGGGTCGGCGGGGTCAAGGAGAAGGTGCTGGCCGCCCGCCGCCTCGGACTCGCCGGGGTGATCCTGCCGAACGCGAACGCGACGGAGGTCGACGAGAAGCTCGGCGAAGACCTCCTGCGGGGGATCGACGTGCGCTTCGTGTCCACGATCGACGAAATGCTGGCGCGGGCGCTGGCGCCGCCGACGGCGTAACAGGCCTGACCGGCGGCAGCGGCCACGGAATGTCATGGCCGACCGACGAGCGCAAGGAACGGCGCCCGGGCGATGCCCGGGCGCCGCCCGTCACGGTCGCCCGCCGACGGCACCGCGGGCAATGCCCGAACCCGGTTGGCGGGAGTCAGGGGCCGACGGCGTTACGGGGACGACCGGTAGCCCTCGCGTGCGCGCACCCGGAAGCTGCCGCCGCGCACGTCGACCGCGAGACGTCGAAAAGCGCCAGCGCCGCCCGCCGCCGGCGGCGGCGTGAACCCGAGCAGGTACTGGTGGCGCAGGTCGTCGACGAAGCTCCCCAGCGCCCGCTCCAGCCGGTCGAGCCGGTCGACCGGGAACACCTGGCCACCGCTGACGCCGGCTAGGCGCGTCACGACGTCGCGCACCTCGCGCACTTCCGAGCGCCGGCCGAGCGTCACCACGTACAACGGGGCGTCCGATGTCTCGACGCGCCGTTCCACCGACTGCAGGCTCGAGAAGCTCGACCGGTCGTCGCCGTCGGTGAACACCAGCACCGCCTTGCGCTGCGGCTCGCCCGCCACGAGGGCCAGCGACCGACCGATGGCGTCGTAGAGCGATGTATAGCCGGACGTCTCCAGCCCGGCTATCACCGACAGCAGGCGGGATCGGTCGGTCTCGCGTGTCGCCACCTCGAAGACCCGGTCGTTGAACGCGAGCACGGTGATCGCGTCGCCGGGGGCGAGGTTCCCGATCAGGGTCGAGACGCCCCGCTTGAGCGCCGGCATCGCGTCGCGCATGCTACCGCTGATGTCCAGCGCGATGACCAGGTCCAGCCCGCTGGCCGACGGCGGCGAGAAGTAGGTGACCTGCCGCGGCTCGCCGTCCTCGCGTACCTCGAACCGGTCCTCGACCAGGTCGGTCACGTACCGCCCGCGCCGGTCGGTCACGACGGCCGGCACCAGCACGACGTTGACGGCGCTCCTGAACGTCATGCCGGCGCGCGCCGGGGTGTGGACGCGACGGACCAGCCGGCGCCCGTCGGCGAGGGTGGCCAGGATACGTACGACGCGCGCCTGGCCGTCGGCGCCGGCGTCCCAGTCGCACTCGAACGGGAGCCGTTCACGCAGACAGACGCGTTGGCCGTCGATGAAGAACTCGACGCGCGCCGTCGCGCCGGCGGGGGTCAGCCGAACCGCCAGCCGTTCGCGGCCCGACAGGTACCGGGCGCCGTCCGGCGACAGGACCTCCAACGCCGGCGTGGCCGGCTGCCCGTGGGCGACGGCGCCGACGAACATCGCGGCGGCCACACGCAACGCGATCCGCCGGGCGCGCGGGACGGGGGACATCGGGGAGTTGGTCATGGTCGTTCCGGCGGCAAGGTTCGTCGGCGGGCATCATCGCGATGCCGGTCATGGAGGAGGCCGACCTGAAGTCGGGCTGGTCGGCCGAGTGTGCAGGGCGGATGACCTCCGCGAGTTCGTCATGGCCGTTCCAACGACGAAGCACCGTCCGCGGGCATCAGGATGCCAGTTCCCGTGAGGGCCGACACGTAGTCGTCCAGGGCGGCCGGGGCCAGCGTCGACGGGAAGCGGGCCACGGTCGACCAGTCGTCGGGGTGCCGCGCGCGTACGCGGTCGAGGAGGTGGCGCATGGCGACCCGCAGCACGTCGCCGGCGATCGTCGGCGGCAGGTCGCGGGCACCGAGCCCCGCCGCCACCCAAACCGCCAGATCCGATGTCAGGGTCGGTCCGAGGCCGCTGCCGGGCACGCCGATCCAGTGCTCCCACGATCCGGCCGGGGACGTCTCCAGACACAGGCAGCCGGTCGCCGGCCACGCCGGCGCGCCCCACCCGCGCAGGACGTCACGGCCCGCCGCCTCGTCCTCCGGCCAGCCCAGCCAGAACAGCTCCTGCGGCGAGAACGAGGCGGCGGCCCGCTGGGGCTCGTGCGCCAGCGTCCAGTCCAGTAGCGTGCGGCGGCGCGCGCTCAGACCGGCCGCCGCCGCCACCGCACCGGCGTCGACCGCGGCCGTGGACAGCCGCGCCACCCGCGCCCGCCCCGCCTCGACCGCGGCCGCGACGGCGTCGAGCTGCTCCTGCCTCTTCTCGAACGGACTGAAAAGCGCCACGCCGGTCGCCAGCACTCGGCGGTCGTACGCGTCGAGCACCTCGCGCACCGGCGGCGTGCTGGTGACGACCTGCGACAGTCTCAGGTTCGCGGTCGCGAGGTCAAGCCCGAGCAGCGCGCCGTGCGCGAACCACGGGCGGTCGGGCGTGGCGCGGGCGACGGGCAGCCGCCAGGCGGCGCGCCGCCGCTCGTCTCCGTCCGGGATGCGGACGCCGAAGTCGTGCCACGCCGCGAGGTCGTCGCCGTCGAGCACGCCGCTGCCCGGGTCGCCGACCAGCCCTGCGTACACCAGCGACCGCAGCACGTCGCCCACCAGCGCGTCGGCCAGACGGAGCAGCCGCCGGCCGACATCCTCCGCGCGCCCCACGCGGCGCGGCTCGCGGATGGCCTGAACGTCCCGCCGCGCCCGCGACAGATACTCGGCCACGGTGACCGACCCGGGCGCCGCCCGCTCGACCAGCCGGCCGTCCAGCGACTCGAGATCGCGGGCGGCGGCCTGCACCGCCTCGATCGTGCCGGGCGGGACCGCCAGACGGGCGGCGACCGCGGACAACTCCAGCGCGACGTCGAGCGAGTTGCCCCCCTGTGCCCGCCGGGCCGCCGCGAGCCGCGTTCGCGTCGCCCCGCCGAGGTCGGCCACGTAGTCGAACCCCTCCCACGGCACCACCACCCGCGGGGGGGCGCCGCCGTCCGCGTCGCGCCCCGCCAGGGCCGCCAGCACCACATCTTCCTTCGGCGCCGCGCCGCCCTCGCGCTCCGTCCCCAGTCCAGGGATCAGCACGCCGGCAATCCAGTCGGCCATGCCGCCGGCGTACTCCCGGTCGCGGTCGAGCTCGACCGCGACCGCCGACGACACCAGCGACTCGGCGCCCTCGTCCGTCAGGACTCCCGAGTAACGGGCCCGTTCGACGAGGGCGAGAGCCCCCTGGAACTGCGACAGCGTCCGCGCCCGCCGGTCGGGGTCCGAGAGCCCGTCGATGCGCGCCGCGCGCCGCAGCGCCGCGGCGTAAACGGCCGGCCGCCGCACCCCGGCCCGCTCGAGCGTGAGCACCAGCGCCCGGAAGTGCGAGAATCCGCGCAGCGCCACCAGCACGTCGGGCAGCTCCGCGGTGGCCGCATCGGCGAACCGCCGTTGCGCGAACGCCAGCACGTGCACGCGGTCGTCGACCAGGTCCGGCCGCTCGAACACCCGCTCGGCCAGCCAGCCCGCGTCGACCAGCTCGCTATCGGCGACCCCGCGCACGTCCCGCTCCGGATTGCCGGGCAGGTCCGTACCCGAGAACACCTCCTCCCACAGCGCCCTCCACGCAGGCGGTGCAGGCCGGCCGGAGGCGTCCACCGCGAGCGTCGAGATCAGCACCGCCGGGTCGGGATAGAGCCGGTTGAACGGCCGCTCGGGGAGAACGGGGGCCCGTGCCAGGAAGACGTCGTAGAGCCGCCACCAGCGCGAGCGGCGCCGGCCCTCGTCGAGCCACAGGCCCAGGGCGAACCGGCGGTGCGGCTCGTCGAGGTGCGCCACCACGTCGTAGAAGTACGCCAGCGTACCGTCGTCCTGCCGCAGCACCGCCTCGATGAAGTCGTCGGGCCGGTCGACCCGCTCGCTCGTGAGCGACCGCCACAGCGACTCGGCGTCCGCGCCGCCGGGCACCGCCACCCGGTCGCCGGCCACGGCCAAGCCGCGCCCGTACAGGGCCAGTCTCTCGGCGTGGTCCTCGTACAGATCGCGCAGCAGCCACGGGTTCGCGGCCAGGAACCGCCGCGTGCCGGCCGGCATCGACAGCAGGCCGTGATAGAGCAGGGCGGCGCGGCGGTCCGCAAGAATGCGCAGCCCAAGGAGCTCGCCGTCGTCGGCGCGCGAGCGCAGCACCGTGTCGCGCCACGCGTCCGCCGTCAGCGGCAGCGGCATGTCGAACGACGGCAGCTCGAAAGCCACCGCCTCGCCAGCGTTGAGCCGACGGTCGAGGTCGTCGACGGCCAGGCCCGCGGCGCGCAACGACGCCCGCCGCGCCCGCGCGCCGTCGCCGTCGTCGACCCGCGCCGCGTACCCGCCCGACGACCGGCGCAGGCGGAAGCCGGCCGCCTCGACCAGGTCCTCCAGACGTCCCCGCGCGCGGCGGTCGCCCGCGTTGGCCAGGCTGGCGCTCCCCTCGGCGGCGCGCACCGCCCGCCACGCCTCCATGAAGTCGCCCACCGTCCGGGCATGGCGCCGCACCGCCCGCACCGCGGGGGAATCGGCGTCGGGGGCGGCGTAGAGGTGGCGCACGAGGTCGAGGAACAGGCCGGCGCGGTCGCCGTCCCACGCCGTGAAGCCCGCCACGTTCACGATGCCCTCGGGAGTGCCCGACACGGGCAGCGACGTGACCGCCCCGCCGTCCTGGGACTGGGCGACCGTCGAGCCCGCAAGGAGCATGACGGCCGCCGCGCTCCACAGGGCCGGTCCGCGGCGACGACGGCCGCGCGCTGGCGTGTGCATGCCGAACCTCCGTCAGTCAGCGCCGAACAGGTAGTGGGCCGACACGCTGAACACCTGGGTGCCCGGGAAGTTCAGCCCGCCCTTCGCCTTCACCTTCAGCCCCCAGAGCGGTATCGCCGCGACGGCCAGCTCCAGCCGGCCGAGCGGCACGAGGCCGTCGATGCCCAGCTTGTCGATTCCCCGCAGGGCCATGGCCGTCCGGGCCGGCACCGACTCGATCACGCCGCCCGCTTCCGCATCCATCCGATCCGCGAGCCCGCCGAGCCTCGCGACCCCGGCGCCGAACTCCAGACCGATCTGCACGCGGTCCGCGATGGCGCCGCCGAACGGCGCGAACCGGTGCACCTCAACGCCCGCCGCGGTGACGCCGTTGGTGACGTAGCGGCCGGAGCCGTCCGACGCCCCCCGGGTTGTCGTAGACGCCGCCGTCCTCCAACGAGCGCTTGACGAAAGCGACCCCCCAATCGCCGCCGAGGTCGCTTCCCCGCACGACGCCGACGCGAAGGTCGCCGCCGGCCCAATCTATGGTGTCCGCGGCGTACAGCCGCTCCACCCACGTCGCCGACGCCGTCCAACGCGGCGCGAACCCCGCCGAGACGCCCCAGTGCGTCCGGCGGTCCTGCGCGCCTGCGTCGTGCGGCAGGACGGCCAGCGCCAGCGTCAGCACGGCGGCCGCCGGAGAGAAAATCCTCATGCGAAGTCGCTCCTCCACCATGGTCACCCTGCTCCCGGTCACGGCCGGGACGGACCGGTCTCGAGCTCCGCATCGCCGGCGACGGGCTTGACCCGCGGCGTCGGCGACGGCGTGGGGCCCGAGGTCGAGCCGAGCGTCGTTGCCGGCGAGATCGCGTATCGCGCCGCCGTTCATCCGCAACGCGTCAGCGGCGATGCCCATGCCGTCCGCGTCGTGATCCGTGGCCTGGACGACGCAGCCGAAATACAGAAAAGCGGCGTTGTCCGTGCTGCGGGCGGCGAACTCGAAGGCCGCCAAGCGGGCTCGGCCGCCAGCCTGCCCGCCCCTCCTGCGCCGTTCCTGCTCCCGTCGCCCCGCGTAACCCGCCGACCCAACCCCCCGCTTCAATCCGTGCCCGGTTCCTGCGCGCGCCCCTCTGGCCGGTCTCATACGTATCCGCGCCAACCCGCCTTGCCGCTACCCTTCCCCACCCTCCCATCGGGGACAGCCCTACTTCTGTACCGCTTCCCTGTTCGCCCGATAGCTCCTCCACAACCGACCGACTAACGGCACCATCACCTTCTTACCAAACTTCCACGGCGCAATAAATGGCATCCAAAAGGAGATCCACAGGGCCTTTATTCCCACAAACAGCACCCGCGACCGGAACCGCTCTCGCTCAACTTCATCAGGATCCATACCCCAATAAAACGTCGAATCTCTTGCCTCCCGCGCTCCCACGTCCCGTGCCCTCACCTCCCATCGTGGACTGAAGGACCCGGCGATATACATCGCAATGAGAACCAACCACATCAAGCCCCCTATCCGGTTCCCTCCGTCTATCCAACCAAATAGAAAGCCGAAACCGCCTACGACATAGAAACAAGTCGCCAACCCGTTCCCATTCCAAGACCGCTCCGTCGCCACTGCGATATCGTCCTCCAGGCACTGGATTGCCTCACAAAGAGCGTCGTCCCGACCGTCAAGACTTTTCGCGCAGTCTCGCGCCGCGTCCGCGCACGCCCTCGCCTCAACTACATCCCTCTGCTCCGTCGGCCAACGCCGCCCACCATCCTCAACCCACCCCGCCGTTCCGCTTCTAGCGTTGGCCAACCCAAGCATCGCTGTGTACTTGTGGTTACCCGGCTCCTCTCTCCGGCACCAATCCAAGAACTCGACGAGCTCCCCGTACTTCCCCGGTACGTTCAGATGGTGCGCAACAGCCATCCGAAAGGATGGGTATGCTGCGTCGTCGCCGCTGAGCCCACGCGCCAGCACGGCGGCTTCTTCGGCTCGTCCCTGCGTGAGCAGTTCCCACCCATCTCCCAGCGCAGCTTTGTCCTCATTCGACATCAGCTTCCCCCCCGCCCCGGTCGCCACAATCCCCGTCCCGGCCCAAGGCGCCCTCCCGCGTGATCGCCTACATCGGATGTCGCGCTCAACAGTGGCCCGGCCGGCTGATCGATGACCCGCCGCCGTTGGCCGCCGTCCAGTGCTTCACCAACTACTTGGCCAACGAATTCCCTCGCGACGGGAGCCCCGAGCTGGCGTGCTGGGCGTGGACGCGGGTGCGGGACATTCCCGATGGCAAGGCCCGCCGGGTGGCGTCGTCGATGCGGCGTGCGGCGACCGTCGCGGGCTTGCCGTCCGACACCCGCAAGCCGGTCGATACGTGTGCGGACTACCTGCTGAAGTATGCCCCGTATTTGCAGTATGACCCCAACCTCGCCGCGGGCTATCCCATCGCCATCGGCGTGGTCGAAGGCGCGTGCCGGCACCCGGTCCGCGACCGGATCCACTTTGACCGGGCCCGCTGGCACCTGGTCGGGGCCGAGCCGGTGCTGAAGCTCCGGGCGCTGCGGGCCAGCGGCGACTTCGATGCGTACTGGACCTTCCACGAAGCGCGCGAGTACGAACGGAACCACGCCCAGCGGTACGCCGACAGGATAGTCCCGCCGGTCGAGCCGCCCCCACCCCCAGCCCGCCTTCGACGGGCCAAGTAGCTCTTGTCATGCCGGTCGCAGAACCTATGATCCTCCAGGGACTGCCGACGCAAAAGAGCCGCACCCCTTTCCACTACGCTCGGGTCACCCTCCAGAGCTGCGCATGACCGTTTATGGCATGGTACCGATGGTACCTATGCCCAGCGTCGTGCACGCTACGCAGCCGGCACCGTAGAACACGAAGCTCAGCGCGAAGCCTATCCAGGCGTGTTTCACGCGAAGGCTCTTGTTTGCGCCGATATAGCTGCCCACGAACACCTGCTGGTCTGCCGAGTCACTGGGTCCCTGTGTGAGTACCTCGGCCGGTGGTACCGGCGTCATCAGGTGGGCGAATATGGGGCCCACGATCCCCAGCAAGACGCCGAACACGAGCCATCCGATGTAGCTCTGACTTGTCGCCGCCTGCTGCCCCTGGAGTGCAAAGTTCATGGCCATGTCGTCCTCTTTTCTTTTCAAGCCTGATCAACGAACGTATCTCTCTCCTGATCGTCCCTCGACGTCTCGCCTTCGACCGACGCTCTCTGTCGACCTGCCTTGCGTCCATAATGGGAGGCGATCTCCCGTCCCCGGGCCATCACGGTGCTGGCGGTCTTCGCACCAATCTGCCGCGATTCGTCTATCAGCGTTCCACCCATCTCGGTGGATTTGTCGGCAATCGCTTTCGACACACTGAAGATGGCCTCGCGCATTTTCTGTCCGCTGTTCCCCTGGAACAGAGCCAACGTCTCTGGATTCTTGTTGTTGTAGAAGGGCGCCTCCGCAAAGCCGACAGCTCCGGCCCAGAGCAGCGTCGGCAGGGAAGTGATGGTGGTGTTGTACGCCCGCACACAGGCATTGTACTTGTCGCGCCGCGAGAGGATTTCGTTCTCGACCTGCTGCAACTGATCCATCACGGTCATGTATCCTGCGCTGTTCTTTAGATCGGGATACGCGCGCTGGATCGGGGTCATGACATTCATCACACCCTCAATGCCGGCACCGGCCAAACCACCCGGATGGGACTCAAGCTGTGCTACGGCGCTATAAATCTCCGCCTCGCTAACGCCGATCTCCTTGGCGATCTCAAACATCTGCGTCACGGAATCGGAGCGCTTCGCCAGCGAGTTCTCAATATTGCTCCGGCTCTCACTGATGCTCTGAGACAGCGACTGCAGACGATTGAAACCCCGCGCGACAACCCACGCTAGACCCACGCCCAACATGAGCAGCCAGAAAAAAACAAATTCCACGTCCGCCTCCTTCCTGTCGGGCACCGTCCATGCCGCCGACTCTCATGTCTCGCATACGGGCGCTCACTGGTTCGCGGAGCGGATCAAGGCCGTCATTAGCGCCTGCTGAACGTGCAGCGAGGCGTCGCAGTCGGGACACCCGAGGACGAGAATGCCCTCCGGCGACGGAGTCTGGACCGCGTTCCTGTGGACGAAGTCGAAGTTGTCCCGCTCGATGCCGCGGTCCGGATCCCGCACGCTCGTGTTCAAACGGTACGGGAAACCGCCGACCGAACCCGCGATGGTGAGCTCCGCCACCTTGTCCGGAGCCACGGCGAAGCCGTGGTCGGGATCCCCGGGCGACTCGAAGGCGATCTCGGTGAGGCTCAACGTGAGCCTGCCCTCGCAGAAGTTTTCCCCGAACAGGCCCACGCGGTGGCGATGCTTGGCCGGTAGAACGACAGCCTCCCCGAGAGCGATGGCCCGGAGCAACGGCTCGACGCTCGCCGTGAACTCCCCGATGTTGTAGAGGCCAGCGCCGAGCATCCAGTACGCGCGCGGAGAGTCCCCGACGACATCGAGAACGGACCGGAGCGCGTCGACCGCGGCGCGGTAGTTCCGCGCCCTGAAGTGCGCCTCCGCGGGGGCGAGAGCAGCCCTGACCCGCTCCTCGTGCGGGATCGCCTCGAGGATGAAGTCGCGGCGGACGAGCTGGCCGGGACGGACGTCGACCCGGTCGGCGATCGGCCGGTACCCGTCACGGCTCACCAGGAGATCGTGAGCGCCGGCCGGAATCTCGAGGTCCGTTACGGGAAGGGACCGCGCTTCGGCGTTGCCGATACGGAGCACCGCGCCGGCCACATCGGCCGACGCCGTCAACCGCCCGGGCATCCCCTCGGTGGTCACATCCACGACTTGGGCGCGGTCACCCACGACCTCGACCACGCTCCTCACCGGGAGGTACCCTTCGCGCCGGGCAACGACGACATGTTCCCCCGGCCCGACGTCCGGAACGCGAACGACGCCCGACGCGGGGACCACGCCGATGACCACCCCATCGACCTCGATCGAGCTCGATGGCTCCCCTTGCACGGTTAGCGTGCCGGCCGCCCCGCGGGCATCGACCGGGGTACGCCGGGGGGCCGGCCGGCCGGATTCCGATCGGGCAGGAGCCGCGAAGGCGTTCAACCGCTCAGCGGCCTCGCGGTCCAGATAGCCCGTGGCCTGAAGGCCATGGGCCCGCTGCCAGGCACGGAAGGCGTCGCGCGTGCCAGGGCCGAAGTCGCCGTCGACCGGACCGGGATTGAAACCCTCCGCCGCCAAGGCGGTCTGTACCCGGCGCCGGGCCGCCCCGTCGAGACCGAGCCGTCGCTCGGCGGATTCCAGAACGGAGCCTCCGTCATCCTCGGACGAGACATCCTCGCCAGCATCGCCGAGGTCGAGCCGCCCATCGCCAGCCGCGGACGAGACATTTTCGCCGGCACCGGGGACCGTTGTCACTACAGTGCTGGTGTCATCGCCAACAGAGGTTGACACCTCCGGCGGGTCGCTGCCAAAGCCCAAGAGGCCAGCGAGGAACACGAGCGCCGCATAGGCTGCGTACAGGGCTCCTACACCGACGACGATAATAACTGCCCAAACGCGCCATCCGACGTCATCAACCCGCGGATGGGTCACAACGTCCTCGGGCCTGACGCTGTCGTCGTACCGGTCCGTGTCCGGGTACCAGGGGTCCGGTGCGGGCGCAACGACCTCGGGCCTGTCGCCGTCGCCGTCGTCGTACGCTCGTGGCGGTGCCGCGGTGTGCTCCGTCAGGCGGGTCGCGCCGATACTGACGCCGTCGTCGTATGCCTCGTGGCGGTCGTCGCCGACATCGAAACCTCTGTGTCCGGCACCACCGTGCGCATCGGTTTCCTCGGCGGTGTGGATGTCATCGGCGTCGGCCCTCGCCCTCGTCGGGCTCCTCTCCTGCGCAACGGTTGTGGACTCTCCAGCGAGAGTGTGCCTGCGGGGCGACTGAGATGTATCTGTGCGAAGCCGGAATAGAGCCTGAGTTTCCGGGTGAGCGTCCGCCCGTGCCTCGTCCCCCTCCTGCGGGCTGGTCCGGACCCTGAATGCGCGCCAGTCGGCCCCCTCGCCCCGCAGTGCCTGCAGGTCCGCGCAGACAGTGCTCCATTTTCGCCTGCTTATCCAGTCCCCGTCGACGGTCTTCTGATACTCGGGCACGGCTCTGCTCCGGTGCACGGGACATGTGCACTTTTACCAGTCCTGGGGTGGATCCCAGTCCACCGTGATTCCCTTGCCTTCGTAGAGAAGGCTCAGCGTCTTGCGGAGCATGGCGATGAACGGAGGCTCGAGTTCCCTCTGTCCGCTGACGATGCGGGAGAACGCGTCGTTGCCGTCGGAGGTAATGTCGTCGCGCGCCTCGCGCTTGACGGTCAGTAAGAACCCGGCGTCCCCGCCCAGACGCTCCAGGAATCGATAGAACTCGTCCCACACGATCTCGGGGGCTCCGACATCTTCGCGAGCCGTACCGTCCGCGAGCCGGTCCTTGACGTCCTCCATGCGGGTCGTGTTTGCGAACGCCGGGCTGTCCCGCTCGTTCTCGGACTGCGGGTCGAGCCGAACTCCGACGCCGAGGACGCGCCGGCTGCCCGGGAACTTGGTCCGGTTCCCGCTTTGCGCGAGCATGCCCTTGGCGACCTCGTGCTTCATGTCCTCGCTGAAGTACCACGTCACCTCGGGCGGGTTGTCCAGGCCGGAATCCGTCGTCAGGTACTGCGTCATGCGCTTGAACGACGGTGCGTCCTGCAGCAGCTTGAACAGGGTCGACCCGCGACCCCCGAAACAGAGGCGGATTGAGGTGAGCCTTCTCGCGTCGAGCTCAGGCGGTTCGGCCGTCAGGAGAGCACGAATCTGGAGCCCCAGGAAGGCGCACAAGCCGCCCATCATGATCGAGGCCCCGGCCTTGAGCAGCCGTAGCGCGTCGTCGTCCTTGACGTGGGGCCAGTTCTCGGCGAACTCCCTGGCGAACACGGGGCTGTTGATGATGGCCTTGGCGGCGTTCCTGTCCTTGTCGGCCGGTCGCTGGTCGGCGGGGGGGTGCATGAAGGCCTGCTGGCTCCGCCGGTCACCGAATACTCCATCCTTCCCGAGGTGGGCGAGTTCCAGCTTCTCGAGAACGGGTCGGTTGTACAGCAGGAACTCGGTCATCAGATCGTCGCCAGCGAGCCGCACCGACTGTTGCCACACCCCCTTCTCGCGCGTCGCCAGCGCGATGTCCGTGCTCCCGCCGCCGATGTCGAGCACCAGCATCGCCTCCGGTTGCATTTTTTGAACCTGGCGGAAATAGTCGAGCACCGCCTGGCTCTCGGTGTGGAACTCGACCGCACTCCCGTCGGCGTCGTCCGCCCGCATCGGGGGTACGGCAAACCTGAGGATTTGCTGGTAGGTGCCCGGGTCCGGCGCGGCTATCGGATACGAGAGGCGCCACTTCACCGAGCTCGGCGCCTGGAGGTCGTGGTGCCCGACGACCTCCGCGAGAGCGAGCATGCCGATGTGCCGGAGGTACCGCCCCATGCGTTTCCGGTCGTCGGCGTCGCGCCCCCACTTCAGGTCGAAGATCAGGTTCGACCGCCCCCGGCCGGACAGCAGGCTCTCGGTCAGATGCAGCACGTTGGGGTCGAAGAACGCATAGTCGCGCCAGAGCGCCGGTTCGCCCGCGTTCTTCCACGTTCGATTCAGGTCGTCGATGCCGCCGGCGTTGCGAACCTGCATGACCGTGGCGAACGGCTGATAGACGTCTTCCCTCGGCATGAACGCCGTGTATTCGGCCTCGAGGTCGGCGTGCTGGCCGTTGTCGTCCCGTTGTGCGTTGAATCTGCGAAGCCGGTCGCTGAACGGGAGGGGTTCGATATCGCCCTCGCCCCGCTTGCAGTACACGACGGTGTTGCTCGTGCCGAAATCGAGCGAAATCTGCGCCGTGCCCCCGGCGGCGGCTTCCTGCGTCGACATGTCGCTGGCGCGCGGCAGCAGACCGAGCCCGGCGTACACGGAGCCGTGGTCGGTCGGCAGTCGGAACAGCGCGCCCTCAAACGCCGAGTCGCCGCGCTGCAGGTTCTTCTCGTGGGGGTCCTGGCCGTTGTCGTCGCGCATGCGCAGCCACTCGAACCAAGCACCCCCTTGCCCCCGTCCGCCGTCCTCCCGCTGTACGCCGCTCGGGGCGAGCCAGGGGCCCTCGGCGCTACTCCATTCCTGCAGCCGCCGGTTCACGCCCGCAGCCCTCTTGTCGCGGTAGACCCGCGCGAGGTCCCGGCACAGCATGTCGCGGGAGAGGCCGGTGGTGACGATGGCGGCGCGTTCCTGCGGCTCGCGACTGATGTTCGTGCTCGTGAAGAGGTAGTTCCACTTCCAGCCGACGGCGTCGTCCGGCTCGACGGCGCGCGAGAATCGAAAGTCGGGCCAAGCGGCCAGAGCCTCGGGGGGATTCGCCGGTTCGACCGCATCCGCCTGGTAGTCCCGCACGACGAGATGGTTGTGCGTGCGCCCCTGGCGATCGGTCAGCGTCACCCGCAGGCCCGCCCGCGGGCGCGACGCGCTGCCGAGAAGGTCGACGGACTCCTTGAGCTGGTCGATGTTCGAGTACAGCAGAAGCGCGGCCGCCCTGACCGGCAGCAGGTGCTCCCTGAAGTCCTCGGGATGGGCGTCGGTCCGGAACCCTTCCAGCATGGTGAGCCGGTCGGCCAGAAGGTCTTCGGGCCCCAGGAGGAGAATGTTGTTCGCTGCGGCCTCCTCGCGAAGACGTTCCGGTATCTGGACGGGTGCGCCATCCTGGGCTGGAATCGGCAGATCGGCGAGCGTCCGCGAGCCGAACAGCGAGATGTGCTGTGGCCGCTTGCCCAGCGTCTGGACGCAGCGCGGGTCGGCGAGGACGACCTTGAGGGAGGTCTTCCTGTCGATGTCCACCGTGCAGAGCAGGAGGTCGGTGACGTCCGGCTTGCCCTTCTCCACCCAAACGGAATTGACCGCTCCGTACAGGCCTCCGGGATCCCGAGCCACGAGGTCGCCGAGAGCCTTCTCCGTCCAGCTCGCGATGGCATTCGCGGCGCCGCGCTCCTGGAGGTTCTTCGCGAACTCGTCCAGGAGGCCAACGATGGCGTTGGCCGCGTCCAGATTCTCCGGCGACTCGAGGCTTCTCACCCTGTCGCGGACGTGCAGGGTGAACAGGCGGCACACCTCGAGTTCGTCGGGGCTGAGCTCCTCCGACCGCGGCGTATCGGCCAGGGGATCGCGCAGCCCGCGGCGCGCCCAGAACTGGCCGAGGCTCGCGGGCCCGGAGAAGTCGCGGGCGGGCGCCACGATGGTCGAGGGGGAGAGCGCGCCGACGAGCACGCCGGGCTCGTTCGGCGACCCGTCGGTCTCGGCGTAGAGCAGGTGCACCGGGTCCCAGGTGCAGTTGCCGTCGATCCGTCGTTTCGGCTGCTCTTTCTCGGCGAGGCCGGTGAACCGATGGGTGCCCCCCTGCGCGCCCGGGGGGCGTCGGAGTTCGACCTCGTGCGCGGTGATCGAGATTCCGGGGCGGTTGCGGAGGGCCAGCATCGCCAGCAGGCCACGCCACTGCCCCTTCGCGTCCTGATGGCCGGGATGGTGCTCGTCAAGCAGCGCCGTCTCGAAGACGATGATGTGGCCCCAAGTGTGCGGAACCGACTTGATCCCGCCCAGCTTCATGCTGCCCGCCTCGATTTCGAGTGCGGCGCCGAGATCGTTCAACTGGGCCAAGGGCGACCACGCCCCGCTACGGGCGGGAATCCGGACACGGCCGTCCTTGCGGAGACCGGGAAGGTTGAGCTCCACAGGCAATGGTTCGAACCTCTCAGGTCGACGACGGTGCTGCGCACGCGTGCAGGTGCGCGACCAGCGGCCACAGACCGGGGGAGCCAGGCGCCGGCGTGGCCGAGATCCTCTCGAAGATGGCGTTCGCGTCCGGGGCGCTGTCGAAGCCGCGGACCAGGCGCCCGAAGGTCTCCATCCCGCCGGCGAGTGCGCCGCCCTCGAGATTGGCTTCGGCCGTCACGTCGGTCCGATCGACGGCCGCGATGGGTCCGTGGGTCCACAGGTTGAACGAAGCGTCGCTGCCGGCGCTCCATGTCGAGAATGCGGACATCGCCGCCGCGTACCGGAGCGCGCCGCTCACGTACTCGTCGAGGACGCCGGCGGCGCCGTCCATGACGGGATCGAGCCCGGGGTCGCGGCGCAACGCGCGAGGTCTGCGGCCGGTGAGGTTGCGGAACCACGAGTCGGTTCGGAGACGCCACGGGGCGTCGGGCCTGAACGGTTTCCCGTAGTTGAAGCGCCACAACGCGCAGAACCGCAGCCACGAGGCATAGGCCGACGCCGTGCTTCGGGCGTCCGTCACCGGCGGGAGATCGCTCCAGTCGAGGCGGCTCGGCGCTTCGCGCGCGATGACGTGAAGCTTGGGCGGCTGCTCTCCGCCCCTGGGCGCCCCGCCCGCGCGCTCCTCCGAGAAGAACTTCGCGGCGGCGAGAGCGCCGAACAACTCCGGCGCCAGCGGCGGATTCACCTGTTCCCCGGCTCCCGCGGCGTGATGATTCAACTCGATGGCCGGCTTCCAGCCGACCAGATAGATGTCGTCGAAGCTGTACGGCTTGCCGCCGACCTCCATCTCGCTGTGGTAGTACTGCAGCGCCGACTGCGACTGCAGCAGCAGCTCGTGGCCCGTCGCGACGTTCGCCTCCCGGTCCTCGGCCGGCGGGAACGTGAAGTACGGGAGCATCAGCGCACCCGCGATGAACAGCGGCCGGTCCGCTTCCTCCGCCACTTGGCGCAGCCGCCGGGCCAGGGTCGGGAGCACCGCCGCTCCGGTGCCGCCGAACACGGACCCGCACAGGAACACGCGCACTGCGCGGCTGGCGTTCTGGACGAGGTCTTCGAGGGATCTCCAGAACTCGTCGTTCTCGATCTGCGCGAGTAGCGCGGCCGCCCCCACGTGGGGGCGGCCGCGGTAACCCTCGTTCAGCGGCATCCGCAGCTCTTCCCGGTCGTGGAACAGGGTGCGCGCCAGGTCTCGGGCGTTCCCCTCCCCCATCAGGCCGTACTTGATGAGGTTGGCCAGGGTCGCGTTGCTCTCTCGTTGAGGCACCCAGTGGCACGCCTCGACGTCGGCCCCGTCGGGATGCGGGTGGAGCTGCGTGCCTAGGAGGTCGCTGCCCGGTTCGGGGTGCTCCCCGGCGAGCACCCGCAACGTGCGGTGCGCGGCCACGTACTTGCCGAGGGCGGTGCGCGCCCGGAGCGTGTTCCCGTTCGACTGGTCCTGGTCGATGAAGGCGACGGAGGCCTGCGGCGGGCCGAGGCCCGCGGCGCAGAGATGCACGAACGACTCGACGAGCCTCGCGCCGGTGCCGCCGAGACCGAGGACCAGGTTCACCACGGCCGCCACTCTCTCGCGGTGATCGCCGGCAGGTAGACGCGGTGCGTGCCGAGCATGCCGGCCGCGTAGTAGATGATGTAGAAGAACGGCACGAGGAACGCGAACAGCATGAGCAACGGGCGCAGCATGAGCAGCGCCGAGAGCTGCGAGCCCCACACCGCGAAGTAGCCCGCGGCCAGGAAGCTGAGGGACATCCCGGTGGCGCCGGTCAGCCGCCACCGCGAGCGCAGGCGGCTCACGGCCCCCACCTCGGCGGGCGATGTCCGCCAGCAGCCGAGGAACCACAGGACCGCGGTCAGCCAGACCACCGCGGCCACCGTGAGCAGCAGCGCGTCCGCCGCCCCGCTCACCTCCGCCATGATGCGGTCGTGGTACACGCGATCCTCCAGCGCGCGTTCGCGCGCCGTGGCGTTCAGGTAGTCGACGTCGATGGCCGCGGCCCGCCACAGCGCCGTCAGCGCGAAGCCGAGGGCGGCGGTCACGGCGAGCCCGATCACGCTCGGCACTATCCAGAACTTGAGGGCACGGTCCATTTCGCTCACTCCACCGACAAGAGCACGCTGCCGCGCGCGACGGCCTCGCCCGCGACCAGCTCGCCCATCGCGATCTCCAGAATCCGTCCGAACTCCGAGAGGTTGAGCGTCGGGAAGAACGGCGGCGGGTCGGCCGCCAGATCTCGAGCCGCGCTTTCGTCGAAGCTCCAGTCGTCGAGCCACGATGTGGCCGGACCGCCCTGCTGAAGTGATGCGACCGCGGCGTGGTAGCGGACGAGCGCAATCTCGCCGGGACGAATCGCGAGCAGATCCGGATGCGCCGCGTCCAGGGCGATAGCCGGGCCGTCCTCCGCATCGGTGAACTGCTCGAAGGCGCGGCCCACGTCGATCGGCAGCCACGCGCCGTCGTTGCACGCGACGGACGGCTCGGGCGGCACGAGTGTCCACGCGTCCACGGCGAGCTCGTAGTCGGCCGGCTTCGGGGCGCCCGGATGCCCCGCGTCGGCGATGGGAGCGACCAGGGCCGGACCGGGGTCCGCATCCTCGCCGAGCAGCGGATCGACGGTGCGGCGGTCAATCAGGAAGCCGGGGATATCGGCACCCTCGACGGGGAGGACCCAGTCACGCCGCACGCCGGCGGCCCGCGGCTGGAGGCTGTGCTCGACCGGCCCGCTCATGCCGAGAGCCGGGGAGAACAGAGAGAAATGCCGCTCCGCCGCGGCCGCGTTCATGAAGACCTCGCCGGTGATGCGGCGCTCGATCTCGACGACCTGTTCCGGGGGGGCGATGACGAGCGCGAACACGGGGCGCCGCTCGACGCGGCCGGCGCGAATCGAGGACCTGCCGGATGACTCCGGAAGGTCGTACACCTGGCCCGAGTAGGGGGCGGCGACGCCGAGGACCCCGATGGCGCGGCCGTCGGCGAGGATGCTCCGGATGGGGCGCTGGAGCGCGAGCCGGGCGCTGCCGATCAGATCCGAGTTGTCCAGCCAGAGGTCGGTGACGACCACCGCGAGCGACCCGCGGGCGTCGGGGGAGGCAATGGCGGCGAGCACGTCGTCGAGCCGCGACTCCCGCAGGCCGCAAGCCCGGCAGGGGTTCGCGTTGCCGCGGGCGGCCCCGACGAAGACATCCTCGTCGATCTCGGCGATGCGCTCGGCGAAGCCGTAGCTCCGAGCTTCTGCGAACTCGCCCCGGAGATCGACGAGCCACGCGACGAGGTTGCGGTACGCGGATTCTCCGCGGGCGCGACCGAAGTTCGTGGACGACTGCGAGACGTCGAGGTAGATGTCGAGGGCGTCCACGGCGCCGAGACGCTCACCGGCGGCGGGGGCTGCGCCGGGCAGACAGTGGGCCGGCACCGGGTCGCCGCCCGACCCGCAGCCGGCGAGCGCGAGCGTCAGCACGAAACAAGCCACGACGGCGCGGCCGGCTCGGTCAGGCATGGTGTGCAGGCGACGCATGAAGCGGCCTGTCTACCGGTTCCGCGCGCCCGTGTTCCTACCGCTACGCGCGCTCCCACCGGTCAACGTGCCGCTCTCCTGGAGCCAGACTCAGGGCTCAACCCCGAAATCGTGAACCGTCAAGCCCCGGGTGATGTCCTCACCAGTCTCGAGGCGGATGAAGCCGAACTCGCCGAGACCGAGGGGCTCGGCCGGCCGGAGGCGGTACATCCCGTCGTCGAGCAGCTCGGTGCTCAGCGGAATCACCGCTTCCAGGTTGACGCCGCCGGGCAGGACGTCGAACGTGCGCTCGCCGTAGTCGGCCTCTTCGTAGAACCGGACGAGCACCAGCTCGTCGGTGGCGCCCCGATCCGCCGTCTCGAAATCGAAGGTCTGATAGTGGTCTGAGGTTCTGGTCGGGGCGTCGAGCCCGGCGAGGATCGCGAACAGCTTCGACCGGCTGAACAACCCTCCGCCTTCCTCCTCAATGCGCCGGACGGCGCTCGGCGCAACCAGTTGGCGGGAGCCGTCCTCCGCAACGAGGTAGATGTTCGACTCCCGAGCCGTCGGGGCGTCGGGCCGCCCCCCGGACGCGGTGGCGGAGGACGAGTTCGTCGTCGTGGCAAACGCGGACGCTTCGGCTTGCAGAATCACCGCCGACTCGTCTCCCCCGAACGTGGACTCGAAGACCGTCATCCCGACGACTTCGAACTCCGGGGGGACGCTGTTGAGCTCCTGCTCCATCGTTCCCGTGCGGCTCGTCGCCAACAGCATGTAGCGGTAGCGTCGACCCTCCGGGTCGCGCTCCATGATGACGACCACCTCGCTGCCGCCGAAGGCCGTTTCGCCGCCCTGGGTGCCGATGAAGCGGTACCCGTCGGCGCCGGCCGCGTTGAGTTCGTCCTCCATCGTGCCCGTCCGATTCGTCGCGAGGAGGATGAACCTGTCTTGCGCCCAGGCCGCGTCGGGCACCGCCGACGCAAGAACACTCGCCGCGACTACACCCCAGATCGCCCTCATATCTGCACCTCCATCGGAACTGCGAGGTCGGCATTCCCTCGTTCCGACGGCTCACGCCGCCGCGGCAACCGCATCCGGCCGTCCTGCCGCATCGATTCGGCGGTCCGCCGACCTCGATGCGGGGATCGAGCGCCCTGCGAAGGGAGCCCAGTTCATCGGGTCATCAACCACGCCCCTAGAGCGGCGACGCCGCCTCCGACGATGACGCGGCCCCCGCACATGCCGGTTTCGCGGTAAACGCCACTGTCGATCGTGCCGCAGGTGGCGAGCGCCCCGTTGACGGCCAACAGGCCCCCGGCACCGAGCATGGCGATCCCGACCCACCTCATGGTGTTCGCGTTCGAATTGCTGCGCTGGCCCGGCCGGGAACGTTGGAGCAGGACGGCGCGCTCCGCGGCCGCCGCGACCAGGCGATCGATGTCGAGAGCTGCCGATGTCGGCGCGGCGGACAGAGGCGCCTCGCGAGCTCGGTCCGCCGGACCGTCTTGGCCGGTGGCGACGACCGGCAGAGCCATGAACACAGTGAGGAGAGCCGAGGTCACAGCGTTTCGGACAGTCAGAACGCGCGCCTTCGGCGCGGCTCCTACGCGTTGACAGGAGAAGGGATGTTGGCCTTCGTACATGTGTCGTTCTCCTTAGCTGGACGCAGGGAACTCCCGGGCGGGCTCGAGGATGGACCGGCTAGCGCGATGAGAGGGCCTGCGTCGACGACGGACGTGACGATGAGGGACGCGACGATGCGAGTCATGCCTCATTCCTCCTCTGCAGGTCGCGAACAGGAACGTGCAATGCCCGCGCGGGAGCGATAATACCGCGCTAGCGACTTTCGAATCAATCGGAATTATCGGTATAGCGATATTGTTCTGCAACTGCTTGCGGAACATGGACTTACGCGGAGCCGTCAGGCGTACAATCGGGTCGTGCCGCCGACCAGATGGGGAGTCGCGATCGCCGCCCTGCTGCACGAACGCGGGTGGACGCAGAAGCAGTTGGCGAGCGCGGCGCAACTACGTCCGAACACGTTGACGACGATAATTCGGCACGGGGGAGAGACGGACACCCGCACACTGAGGCGCATCGCGCGCGTTCTCGACGTAGATCTCGCCGAGCTGCTGATGAGCCCCGAACAGCGGCTGATTCTCCAGACCCATCGCGAGCGTACGATCGAGCGGATCACGGCGTCGGTGGTCGATCAGGTCCGGGAAACGGTCGGCGAGCTAGTGCGGAGCGAATTGGCCCGGGCCGGCGTGTCGGAGGACCTGACGGACACGCCCCAGGCGGCGGTGCATCGGCCGCCCCTCGAACGCGAGCGGATGCCGGTGGAACGGGACGCCGCCGAGCGGGAGCGCTCCGACGTCGGACGGGAACGTTGACGGGCGACCCAGAGCCACCCTCTGCGCGGTGGATGGCCCCGCTTGCGACCGGACGTTGCGCCGGGCCGGCGCGTATCCACTCTAGCCGTTCTTCTGTCGCGCCGCCCGTGACGACAGCACGAGGTCGAGAGCCTCGTCGATCGTCGACACGTACTGCACGCCGATCTCGCGCCGCAGGTCCTCGCCCAGATCATCCGCGACCCGGCTCTCGTTCTGCTTCGGGAGGATCACCTGCCCTACCCCGGCGCGACGGGCGGCCAGCACCTTGTCCTTGATGCCGCCGACCGCGAGCACGTGCCCCGAGAGCGTGATCTCGCCGGTCATGGCGATGTCGACCCGCACGGTGCGGCCGGTGAGCTCGGAGACCAGTGCAGCAGCCATCGTGACGCCGGCCGACGGTCCGTCCTTCGGAACGGCGCCCGCCGGCACGTGCAGGTGCACGTCGGCCTTCTCGTAGAACTCCGGGTCGATGCCGTAACGGGCGGTGTTGGCGCGCACCCACGAGAGCGCCGCGTGCGCCGACTCCCTCATCACGTCGCCGAGCTGTCCGGTCAGGGTCAACCTGCCGGCGCCACGCATCCGACGCGCTTCAACGAACAGCACCTCGCCACCCGTCGGCGTCCACGACAGCCCCAGCGCCACGCCGGGGCGCCCCATGCGGTCGGACACTGCCGCGTCGACGCCCCGCGGAGCGCCAAGCAGGTCGGCGACCGCCCGATCATCGATCTCGACCGGTGATTCGTCGCCCTCCGCCCGCCGCAAGGCCACCTTGCGGCAGACGGCGTCGACCCGGCGTTCGAGATCGCGCACCCCTGCCTCGCTCGTGTAGCCGCGAATCAGCGCGTGCAGCGCCGCATCGGTGAAACGAACCTGGGCGGCCGTCAGCCCGTTCTCGGCGAGTTGCCGCCCGACCAGGTGCGACCGGGCGATCCGGAGCTTCTCGTCTTCGGCGTAGCCCGGCAGCTCGATGACCTCCAGGCGATCCTGAAGGGGCGGAGGGATCATGTCCCGGACGTTGGCGGTGGCGACGAAGAACACCTCCGACAGGTCGAACGGCACGTCGACGTAGTGGTCGGCGAACCGATCGTTCTGCACCGGGTCGAGCACCTCGAGCAGCGCCGACTCCGGGTCGCCGGCGCTGCGTGCGGTCCGCTGCATCTTGTCGATTTCGTCCAGCACCAGCACCGGGTTCTTCACCCCTATGCCGACGAGCTCGCGCACGATTCGGCCCGGTTGTGCGCCGCTCCACGTGCGGTTGTGTCCGCGCAACTCCGTCTCGTCGCTCAGGCCGCCGCACGAGATCGCAACTAGCTTGCGGCCCATCGCGTCGGCGATGCTGCGAGCGAGCGACGTCTTGCCGACGCCGGGCGGACCGATGAAGCAGAGAATCGATCCCTTCGCGCCGCCGCCGAGCCTGCGCGCGGCCAAGTACTCCAGAATCCGCTCCTTCCCCGTCGCGAGTCCGCAGTGCCGCTCGTCGAGCAGCGTGCGGGTGCGCGGCAGGTCGATCCGCGCCTCGTCGCGCGCGTTCCACGGCAGCCCGGCCAGCCACCGTAGATAGGTGAAGCGGTGGTTGTAGTCGGAATCGCCCGGCGAACTCGCCAACATCAGTTGGAGCTCGCGTCTCCCCGTCCGCCGCGCTTCCAGCGGCAGGTCGCCGAGCTCGAACACCGCCCGGAGCCGCTCGACGTCGGGCAGGCTCTCGCCGTGGCCGATCCGGGCGCCGAGCACGTCGCGGACCATCTTCTCGGTGATCTCGACCCTCGCGGGGGCTCGGCCGCCCGCCGTCTCCAGCCGCAGAGCCGCCCGTCTGCACAACGCCGCGACCGCGCGGTCGAGGCCGCGCAGGCCCATTTCGTACGCGTGGTCGCTGATGATCGCCTTGAGCGCCGCGTCGTCGAACGCGATCAGGTCGTTCGTCAGCCCGTGGTCCCGGACCCGCGCCGGCACGAGGATCCGCTTCGCGATCTCCAGCTTGTCGGCCTCCGAGTAACCAGCGATCTCGATGACCTCCACACGGTTGCGCAGGGCCGTCGGAATCCGGCTGAGCACGTTGGCGGTGGCAATGAAGAACACCTCCGACAGATCGAACGGCACCTCCAGGTAGAGGTCATGGAACGCCGCGTTCCGCGTGGGATCGATCGCGTCGAGCAGCGCCTCGCCCGCAACCTCCCCCACCTTGTCGATCTCGTCGAGCACAAACACGGGATTCCTCGCCCCGACGCTCCGCAACTGCCGGATGATGCGCCCCGGCTGCGCGCCCGCCCAGGTGCGGTGGTCGCCGCGCACGTCGGTAGCATTCCGCATGCCGTTGCACGACATGTCCGCGAACCGCCGGCCGAGCGCCTCGGCGATGCTCGCCGCCAGCGACGACTTGCCCACGCCGGGCGGTCCGACGAAGCAGAGGACCAGTCCCCGCGCGTCGCGCTTCCGGCGGCGCACGGCCAGGTACTCGAGAATGCGGTCCTTCGCTTCCCGGAGTCCGAAGTGCCGTGCGTCGAGGGTCCCGCCGGCGCGTTCGAGATCGAACGTGTCGGCCTTGCCGCCGGTCCACGGCAGCTCGGCCAGACACCGGAGGTGCTCCATCGTCTTCGCGTCGGTCTTGTCCGAGAGGCGGTCGAGCTCGGGCCTCAACTGCGCCCGCACCGCCCTGGGCATGCGGCACGTGTCGAGCTTGCCGCGGAGTCTCGCGACCGGGTCGCTCAACTGGGCCCGGGCATCCTCGAGTCTCTGCTGCAGAAACTCGTTGCCGCTCGATCTCGGGAATTCGTTTCCGTCGTTGCTCCCGCGGTTCGCCCGCACGCGCTCGTAGCGCTCGATCCTGGCCCGCAGGGCACGCTCGTAGATGCTGTCCGGCGTCATCATGTCGTCGAGCGCCTCGACCACGAACGCGTTCAGCGCGCGTACGCGTGCACACGGGTCGAGCATCTCGAGCCACTCCTGCTGGAGGCGGACCGGAACCTCAAGCTCCGGAATCCTCCTGATCAGGCTGACCGCGATGAAGTCGGCGGCCACGTCGAGAAACCGCTTGGGCCGCCCCGGGGCCTCGTGCCCGTCGTCGTCCCAGCCTTCCGGCTCGTCGTGCGGAAGCGGCTCGCGGCACCGGTCGTACTCGCGCCCGACCCGGTCCATCACCTCCAGCGTGTCCAGCAGATTGCTGCCCGGAACGGCGTCGAGCCCCGGAGACTGTTCGATCAGCTTCACGAAGTTAGCCCGGAGCTCCGGGAAGTCGGCGCAAGCGCCGAAGACGGGGTACGAGGGGTTGCGACCCGGCCGATCGTCGGTGCCGTGGTCGCCGATCACGCGGGCGCACGTCATGACGTCGAGGCCCACATCGCCATCGTACCGCGGGGCGACGGAGACCGCGCCGATCGTGCAGACCGCGCCGGGCGCCCTGTCGTCCTGGCGCGGCCCGCTCGACCCGGGGCGGAACCTGACGACGGTTTCGGGCGGCGGGGTGTCCTGCCCCACGATGGCGGGACGGTACTTGCGGAAGAGCGTCGGCGGCTGCTCGGCCCGCGGGGCCACGGCCCCGGCCTCCGCGATGAGCTGGAGCAGCGGGTCCGTCCGGCTCACCGTCAACTGCACGAATTCGTCGGGAAACAGGACCGTATCCGGAAGCTCGAGGGTTGGCGTCGCCGACACGTCCACCGGCTCGTTGCCGAGGGGGTTCAGGATGTCGCGCTGCTGATCGAAGTGCGGGTCGGCGAACGCGGCGCGGAGCGACTCCAAGTCCGCCGCGGCGGATTGGGAACGGAGGCTGACGACGAGCTGGCTGAAGAAGAGCGAGTCGCGGATCTGCATTTCGGTACTCCGACGGCGAATCCGCGGGCTGCAGATCGCCTTCTGCCTGCCCGGGTCGCACCGCGTCGTCAAGCGGTTGCTCCAGGCCGGCTTCGGCGCCCGGGTCTTCGAGTCGATCGCATCAGCCACAACCAGGAGAAGGCCGAAGTCGATCGTACGACGGTCGCGGCGGACCTGGCAAAGGACGGTCAACCAGCCGGTGTGCCCCGCGGAACGGACGGCGACGTCCACCTCCCGGCCTCAGGGAGCACCGCGCGGCGTCGTGCGTGCCGACGGGCCGCCGGCCGCCTATCAGGAGGACTCTCCGGCCGCGTCGTTCAGAACCGTCTCCAGGCGCACCGGTCCGTACCCCGTGCGTTCGACGGAGAGATTGCGGTGGCGCTGGGTGGGCTCGCCGCGCCGTGCAGGTGGCCGTGGACGTTCACGGTGTTCGGCGGCACCGGGCGCAGGGGCGAGTGGGTGAGGACGAGGACCGGGTCGGTGTCGCAGACGGCCCCGGCGTGCTGCCGGTCGAAACCGGCGGCCGTCAGCTCCGCGCGGGCGAAGAGGTCGTGGTTCCCGAGGATGAGCTCGCGCGCCCCGGGGGCAGCCGGCGACGTCGAGCCGAAGCCGGCTGTCGTCGCGCCAAGCGTCGGCGTGTGCGACGTCGCCCAGGCAGATGATGGCCTCGCCGGGGCGCACGCGCCGGCGCCACTCGGCCAGCAGCGCGCGGTTCATGTGCCCGACGCTTCGGAACGGCCGGTCCCAGGCCTCGATGATCGAGCGGTCGCCGAGGTGGAGGTCGGACCAGATCCACGTCCGGCGGGGGTCCGCGTGTAGAATCGTGATCGCCGTCTTCGTCAGGAGTTGCCGTACCAGGTGTTCGCCCGCGGCGCCCCGCCCGCAGCCCGCGCCCGGTCCCGCGGTCAACTCGGACATCCACCGATCGCGGACCTCCTCGGCGGTCATCCCGGCCCCCCGGCTATCCGGGCCAGCCCAGCCGCTCCGGTTTCGGCGGTGCTGGGCTCGGCGGCGGCTTCCGCGACCCGGGCGGCGCCGGTCCGCGGCGAAGGAGCGAGGTCGCCGGCCGTACGGTTTCCGTCACGAAACGGGCATGAACGAGTTCGAGCTTCAACGGGTCTATCAGGCGCAACTGGCCGCCCAGGTCGCGGACGTGAGCCTCCCCGCCCACGACCGGAACGCTGCGGCGGCCGTGCTGGCCGCATCCAGGAGGCTGCTGGGCGCGATGCTGCGCCCGGGGGACGAACACCGGACCTGGGTGTTCTCCGACCCGCACTTCGAACACGAGGCGAGCGTCGCCATCTTCGGCCGGCCGTTCCGGGGCTGCCACCACGGCGACGGCTACCTGCTGGAGCAGTGGACGCGCGACGTGCGGGACCACGACACGGTGATCTGCCTGGGCGACATCGCGATGGGCCGCCCGACGGACGGCCTGATCGACCGCCTCCGGCGCAGGCCCGGTCGCAAGGTCCTGGTGGTCGGGAACCACGACCACGCGCACATCCGCCGTCTCCGGCGGGCGTTCGAGGTGGCGGCGTGCGCCCACCTGCCGGGCGAGCCCCACCTGCTGTTCACCCACGTTCCCTTGGACGCCGTGCCCGCCGGCTGCGTGAACGTCCACGGCCACGTCCACCGGAAGACGTCGGTGGACGACACCCGGATCAACGTGTGCGTCGAGCAGATCGGGTACCGGCCGATCCCCGTGGCGGACCTGAGAGGGCTGGCCCGCCGCCTGGATGGCGCGCCCTTGGGCGGGAACACCACGACCGACCTCTTCATCGCGTGGGCGAAGGGCCGGCCGGACGCCGGAACAGCCGCCGGACAGGGGGACGCGCCGTGACCGACGCGCCCGGCGCGACCGGGCGCGGGCACGCGGGGGCGGAACCCCGCAGCCGGCCGACGCTCGAGCCGGACGAGCTGCGGTGGCTCGAGAACTACCTCGAACGGTTGAGGAAGGCGCCGGGCGGGATCCTCGAGCGGCTCCTGGTGTACGGGTCGAAGGCACGGGGCGACGCCGGGCCGGCGAGCGACGTCGACGTCCTGGTGCTCGTCGGAGAGGCCCCGGACGCCGTGCGGCGCGCGCGGAATCTGATCTACGGCGACGACGACCCCGGCGGCGTCGACCACAACGTCGTGGTGCGTACCGAGGCCGACTGGCTCCGGGACATCGACAGGGAGCTGCCGTTCCCGCGGAACGTCGAGGCCGAGGGAGTCCAGATCCATCCGGTCCGCCGACCGGCGCGAAAGCGACCGGGCGAGCGTCCGCCGGTGACCCGGAAGGGCATCCGGCACGCCGTGCCGGTATGGCTGAAGGAGGCCCGGGGCAACCTCGGGGTGCTTGAACGCCACGTCGAGCGGCTGAAGGACGGGCGGTTCGACGACCCCGGCATCGCGGCCCGCCCCGCTTTCGACGCGGTCTTCTTCTCCGCCATGGCGTGGTGCCTCGTCAGAGGCGTGAGCGTGGTGCGGCGCAGGGACCTCCCGGCGAGCGTCGAACGACACCTGATCGAACCCGGGGTGCTGGGCCCCGGTTGGTGGAACCGCATCCAAACCCTCTGGCGGGCCTGGAAGGCGGAGGTCGACTGGACCCCGGACAGGGACGACGAAACGACTATCGACGACGCCGCCGGGTGGGCGGAGACGGCCCGGGACTTCTGCCGGCTCGCCCGCGAAGCGATCGCGGCCGACGGCATCGACGT
This sequence comes from Vicinamibacterales bacterium, assembly GCA_965207615.1. Taxonomy (GTDB): domain Bacteria; phylum Acidobacteriota; class Vicinamibacteria; order Vicinamibacterales; family UBA8438; genus JAJEEA01. The sequence goes on along the minus strand of CBDBMZ010000003.1, from coordinate 6,606,519 downwards.
CGACCCGCCGGAAGAAGCCGGCACGGGCGGGAACGCCACCGGGCCTGCGGCGGCGCCGTGAGTGCGGGAACTCGCGGAACGGTGGGACGTTCCGCGCCGAACATGGGCTCGGGAGCGGCATCGCGTGCCGGCCTCCCGTTCGATGGCTGCGACGCTCATGTTCTCTCGTCTTCGGACTCGACCGGCAACCCGTCGCCGGGGTAGTCGCGGGTCATTCGCGCTTTCCGCCGCCGATAGTACGTTCTGACGTGCTCATCGCGCTTCAGTCTCGCCATCTCCTCCTCGACCGCCTCGCGACCCTCGCAGTTGCACATCCGCTCGGCGATCGCGAGTCCGGCGTCGTCGGTGAGCAGGTGCTTGAGCACCGCCGCCTCGCCACTGCGGTTCCTGTGTTCGTCGTAGCTCCGTCCGGGGCCGTCCACGAACTGGTGCAGCGTTTCGCGCCGATCCGTGCTCTCCCGCCCGACCGTTGCCCGAAGCTCGCGCGCCACGATCCGGGCTCCGGTTTCGTCGAGATCGATCGTTGCGATCTCGTGCGCGTACGTCTTCTCCTCGCCTTCGCGCAGCGCGGCCAGCAGCGTGCGGTGCGCCTCCGGGGCCGGGCCCCCGCCGTCAGCGGCCATCGCCCGGCTCCACCGCTTCGCCACATCGCTCAGGCTCGTGGCCTTGCTGTTGAGCCTTCGCACGGTGGCGAATTCCCCCGCGAGCGCCGTCCTCCCTCCGCAGTCTGCGAGCATGTCGAGCGCGCTCTCGTTGCGTTGCCATACGACGAGCGCCGCATGCCTGTACTGGAGCTCCAGGATCGCCCCTTCGTTGCCGGTGGCCTCGTAGACGCGCGCGCCACAGCTCTCGAGACCCTTCACCGCTTCGGCCGGCGCGAGCTCGCATGTCTCCACCGCGATCCGCCCGTACTCCGCGCGCTCGCCGTCCAAGCTGCGCAGGCCTTCGATCCAGATGTCTCTCCGGCTTGCGGAGCCCATCTCGAGCACCGGGAGGTTCGCCGGTGGATCGACCCGCCTCATGCGGTAGTCGTCGTCCTGGTACTCGTCCTCACGGTGGAGATCGAGACCAGCCCGATCTTCCTCTTTTTCTTGTCGTTCCAGGCTCTCCCGGGCGGTGTCGCCCTCGTCCCATCCGGAATCGTCGTCGCTCCAGCACCACCCCTGGACCGTGCGGGCGTCTCCGACGGTGCGGATCTCGATCCAGCCGAGCAGCGCCCGCTCTGAGCCGCGCCCGGCGCCGAGCAGGGCCGCGAGTTGGCGGTCGGCCCCCTTCAGCAGCTCTGCCTTCAGTCCCGGCTCGGTGTAGCGGTGTCCGAGCAGCCACACCAGCTTGCGCGCGTACTGCCGGGCGCCCGTTCCGCGCAGTCCCGGACGTCCCGCCCACATGGTGTGATGGCCCTCGAGGGTGCGCGTCCACAGGCTCTCGTCGAGCCGCCGGTCCAGGATTGGCCGCGCTTCGAGCGGTCGGCTCGCGCCGAGCCGTACGTTCAGCGCGAGCGCCACACGGTGTCCGCTCCGCACGGGCTCGACCCTGTGCGCCACGTCGGCATACCAGACCGCCCACTGGACGTATCCTCGGGGCGTCTGCCCGTCGATCAGCCGGGCCTCGGCTTCCCGGTGCGCCATCACGAGCGCTCCGCCCGCGTGGTCGGATTCGGCGACAACCACCGCGCTTGCGATCATCCCTTGGCTCTTCTTGGTGTCCGCGTGGCTGTCGAAGTGCCCGGACACGTCATAGAGCAGGAGCTTGTGCACCTCGATCTCGATGTCGCATCCGGCCAGGCCCATCTCCGTCGCGAGGGCTGCGCGGATAGCGTCGCAGGCGCCCCGCCATCCCGCACCGCTCGCTTGCACCCGTGCGCCCTCGATCTGTGTGCAGCGCCGTACCGCCTCGTCGTAGACGGTGTGCTCGCCTCGTCCGAACAGGGCTGGGTGGCCCAGGGCGGCGAGCGTCTTGATGCCCTCCATCTCCAGCGTGTCGACCGTCTTCTCTCCGTCCACGGTCAGCTCGAAGTCCCCGTGTACGGCCCCTGTGGCCCACGCCTTGGCGTCGAGCTCGCGCTCGACCGCCTGTGCGAGCGTCGTGCTGGTCGGACGGTACTCGAGGTCCGGCGGCTGTTCCACGTAGCCCCCGCGACGCGGTACGAATCGTTTGGTCGGATTCACGTGACTTGTTCCCTCGTCGCAGTTGGACGGTGTTCGTCGGGTCGGCACACGCCGACTGGGTCTCGGCGTGCTCGATGATCCACCGGATGCCGCGGGGCCATGCCCGGGGCTTCTCCGACACCAGGAGTCGGCGAAGATCCTCGCGGTACAGATGCTTCATTTCAAGGGAGCTCCGATCCTCGGTCGCCCCTCCCACCGCTGCGCCCCGGAGGTCGTTCGTCACTGGGATGTCAAGCGACACTCAAAACTGACCCCCCGGCGACATCGAAAACTGACCCCCGAAGAAACGGCGTATGTAGATCGACTTCCGGCGATTCACCGCGTTCCGTGAGCACCGTGGACGGCCGGGCCGCCCCGTCCAGGCCGGGCCGCAAGGCCCACAATTGCCATCCGAGCCGCGGGGCGGACGGTGTGTCACCCGACAGGGCCGTAGCATCGCGGAGGACGTGCGCAGCACGTTGACACGCCGTCCGTCCCGCAGCTACGCGCCCCGACCGCCCGACAAGCTGCAGTGCGTTCCGGGACCGGATCCGGGACTCGCCGGCCTGCCGCCGCTCCCGGTAACGCGCCTGCCGCTCCGCGTTCGTCAACGCCACGACCACTGCCCACCGTTACGTAACGGACCGGGGGCAGGCGGCTCGACCCCCGGACGTTCACGACGTCGAGCGTCGGCGGGCTCGACCGGGGCCGCGTGGCAGCGGGCCGGCCAGCCTGACAACGGCCACGCCGGCCGAAGGGCGGCGGCACCGGCGCGTGAGCGTGAGTCCCTGTCTGTGCTCGCCCTGATGTCGGTCGCATGGTCATGACGACGCCCCCGAGCGGGTCTCCGACGCGACAGGCTTCGGGGCCGGGATCCTCAGGGCGCCCGCCCGACGCTTCTCCCGCAGCCTGTAGCTCTCCCCGGTAATCGTCAACACGTGGCTGTGGTGCAGCAGCCGGTCGAGGATCGCGGTGGCGACCACGGCGTCGCCGAACACCTCGCCCCATTCGCCGACCGAGCGGTTCGACGTGATCAGCATGCTCCCGCGCTCGTAGCGCCTCGAGACGAGCTGGAAGAACAGGTGCGCGGCATGCGCCTCGAAAGGGAGGTACCCCAGTTCGTCGCAGACCAAAAGTCTGGGCTTGGCGTAGAAGGTCAGGCGGTCCTCCAGCCGCCCCTCGCTGTTCGCCTTCACCAGCGCCGCCATCAGCGCCTGAGCCGTCGTGAACAGGGTCGAGTAGCTCTGCCGGATCGCCTCGCGCCCGAGCGCGACCGCGAGATGCGTCTTCCCGACCCCCGGCGGGCCGAGAACCAGGAGCGCGTCGCCGTGCGCCACCCACCGCGACGTCGCCAGCTCCCGCACTTGGCGCCGGTCGACGCTCGGCTGCGCCTTGAAGTCGAAGTCGGCGAGCTCGCGCACCATCGGGAAGCGCGCGATCTTCAGCGCCATCTCGATGCGCCGCTCGTCCTTGCGCGAGACCTCCCGCTCGACGAGCATCGCCAGCGCCTCCCGCAACGTCAGCTTCTTCTCCGCCGCCTCGTCGAGCAGGTTGTCGAGCTGGTCGCGGATCGCCGTCAGCTTCAGCCGCGTCAACCAGCCGAGAAGCGTCTCATGGTCCACGGCCATCAGAAGCTCCCCCCGGCCACGGCCGCGTACTCGTCGAGCGGACGCAGCAGCTCCGGCTTCGGCCGGACCGCCGCGGTCTCGGCCGGACGCGGGCCGCCGACGACGCCGACCAGGTGGGCCCGGTCGGTGACCCGAGCGTGGCGTCCCTCGTGCTCGACGTGCTCGGCGACAACCTTCGGGCCGTGGTGAACGCGGACCCGGCCGCCGCTGACCACCACCCGCACCCGCTCGCCGATCAGCCGCCACGGCACCGAGTAGGCGTTGGTGTCGACCACCACCGCGCAGTCGGCGTGGACCGTCCGGGTCAGATCACGCAACTGGCCGAACGGCGGCCGGCCCGCGCAGGGCCGAAGGCGCTCCGCTTCCCGGGCAAAGCGCTCGAGAGGGACTTCACCGGTGGTGCCGTGGCGTCGCCGGTCGGCGATCTCCCGCTGCCACCACCCCAGATGCGCGTCCATCCCCGCCCAGCTCTCGAAGCGATGTCCGGCGATGGCGCTTGCCTTGACGTAGCCGACTCCCCGCTCGTCCTTCCCCTTCGTCCGGGCCCGATACGGCGCACACGCGCGCGGACGGAACCCCCAGTGGGCCGCGAACGCCAGGAACCGGTGGTTGAACTCGACCTCGCGAGTCGACATGTCGTGATTGACCACCAGCGGCCGCGGGTTGTCAAGCAGCACCTCCCTCGTCACGCCGCCAAAGTGATTGAACGTGCCCTCCAGGCCGCGGAACCAGGACGACTGCCGCTCGTGCCTGAACGTCGCCACGTAGCAGCGCCGCGAGTAGCCCAGCGTCGCCACGAACAGGAACACGCGCACCCGCTCCCCGGCAATCGGCACCCGCCGCTGGCCGAAGTCAACCTGGAGCTGGCGCCCGGGCGGAGTCTCGAACCGCACCGTCGCCTTCGCCTCGGCCGTCAGCAGCCGCCGGAACGGCGCGACGGCCCGCTCGACCGTGCGCAGGCTCACGTCGATGCCCTGCTCCCGCTCCAGGTCCTGTCGCACCACCTCGGCATTGCCGCCGTGCTGGAAGAAGCGCTCCTTCAACCACGCCTCCTGATCCTCGAGCTTGCCGCCACCGGCCCGCCGGCTGTACGTCATCCAGCCGTCGGCCGCGACGTAGCGCTTCACCGTGTTCTTGCTGCACCCGAACTCCCTCGCGATGCGCCTCAGCCCCCAGCCGAGTGCCCGCAGGTGCAGCATCGCCTCCACCTCGTCTGACTGCCTCATCTGTGCCCGTGGCCTCCCTGCCCACGGGCCGACATCCTCGCATCGCTTCATCTGCTGACTCCCTCCCTTGGCCCAGGGGGGTCAGTTTTCAGTGTCGCCAGGGGGTCAGTTTTCGCTGTCGCCTGACACTGGGAGGCCGCCCCGCGGCGGCACTGCCGCGGTGATGAGGCGCGCGGCGATCTCGTCCCTGAGGGCCAGATCACCCGGGTCCCACCACGCGGTGCCAGCGCCCGAACAGGACATCGTCCATCTCTTGGGCGTCTCGAGGGCCTAGCAAAACGCCGTTACGCTGCCGGCGTGGCCAGGTGCAGGTCGGACCAGACCCGCGCGATGGTGCTGTATCAGTTTGCCCTTACGGGCTGGATCCATCGGTATGGATCACTGATGTACGGCAGCCGCCTGAGGGCGGCGGGCTCCCACGCCGGCCGTCTTGGCCGGCGGGTGTTTCCGAGACCAGCCGCCCCACGGCGGGCAGCTTGCGGCCTCCCGGGGCGCCCCCGCCCCGGTTGATCAGTTCCGGCAGTCCGCGCCGGAGGATTTCGGCGGCTGATGTCACGTCGCGCGGCGCGTTCCAGCCGCAGGGGCAGGTGCGCCAGCGGGCCTTGAGGTCTGCCGGGAAGGCGTTCTTTGTCAGGCAGGCCGGGCAGTCGCGTGATTGTTCCGCTGGCGGGTACGGTGACGAGCGTGATTCCAATCTTGCAGCATGCCCAGTGCAGGGCGTTCCGGAATGTGGTCCAGGCGGCGTCGTGGATGCTGCGCGCCATCGGTGTGCGGCGCAGCCCGGCGAGGTTGCTCGGTTCTTCGACGGCGACGCCGTCGTTGGCGCGGGCGATTCGGGCGGCGGCCCGCCGGGCGTGCGTCTCGCGCTGTCGTCGGCGGCGTTCGCTCGGTCTTCGGGGTATCCGGTGGGTGGGTGGCGCGGAGCCACCGTGATCGGTCCCTGGGTCCTCCGCGGTTCCCCCGGGGGCGGGGCGGTTCGGCTATAGCAGAGCGATGCCGCGCTCGAGGCGCGCGAAGCACTCGCCGCCTCCAGCTCGGCGGATCACTCGGTCCTCGTTCATGTCGGCGATGTGTTCGGCCCGCTCATCCGGGTGCAGGTCGCTGATCCATCCCTTCAATGCGTCGGTTTGTCCGGGTCCGATCAGATCGGGATGTTCGGTCACGAGCCAACCGGCGTCATACAGGTCCCTGGCCTTGAATCGCGGGCGTTCGCCGGTGATGGTCGTCAGCTTGCGGCCCGCCAGTTCGGTGTCGGTGTAGATCCGGATGCCGCGCGTCAGTGTGTCCGACTTTTCGATTGGGGTCCGCTTTTGCTGTCCGGGGAATTGGCCGGCGTATCGGTAGTCGATCTTGCTCTTCGCGGTTCCCTGGAGGCGCGCTCTCCACCGGGGCTGCAGGTTGACGGTGCCAACGCCGCGCCAGTCTCGGCCGGCCTTGTACGTCCGGTCGAGGCCGGCGCGTTCGAGTACGCGCTTCATCGTCCGGCGGATGTTGAGAGGCTGATCGCCGTCGAAGTCCAAGTCGGTCGACGGTCTCGGGAGGCCCAGGCGGAACCTCAACGCCGTCCCGCCTTTCAGGATGCATGGGTTTCCCAGCTCCTCCATTTCGGCTTGGAACGCCCGGGCGAGCGTCCAGAGGCGAGTCTCGCGGACTTGCTCCTCGCGTGTTAGTGGAATCGCTGGATATGGTCCGGTCAGATCCATGGCGACCACTCCTTCGTGATGGCGATCCATTCCTCGCGCCTCGGACCGTTCAGTCTGCGGGTGAGTCGCCCGGCCCACCATTTCAGGCGCACCCAGTGGGGCGGCCACTGGAGCCAGCGGCTCAGCTCGCCCGGGTCCAAGCCGCCTGGCGCGCGGCGGATGGCGCTGAAGGCGCGCCACGCGATCTCCAGCGCGGCGCGGTCGTGGGCGGCGGCCCACACTGGCTCCCGGCGGTTTCCCGCCGGGTGGCCCAGGCCCTGGAGGCCCGGCCGTGCGTCGACGACGCCACCCAGTCCAATTAGGTCCGCCAGATCGGCGGGTCCGCTGCTGTAGGCGCTGTCTCCGAGCCACCACGGGTCGGCGTTGTGCCAGGAGCTTCCCATGTGCCAGTCGCCGCCCGGTAGCCAGATCCGCGGGATGTTCAGCGCGGCCGTGCCGGTCAGGTGGTGCCGGCGCGTCGTGCGGCCGATGCCGGCCGGGAAGCCGCGGTTCGCGTTGATCTGGGCGAGGCTTTCGACGGGCGGACGGGAGGGCGGCGGCTCGTCGCGGAGCCGCCAGGACTTCAGAACGGTGAGTGTGTCTGCGTTCTCGCGTCGCAGCCACTCGAATCCGTCGGGAATTTCGTCGGCGGTCATCGGTTCTACGGGGCCTGGTGCCGGCGGCCGCTGCTCTTCTGGTGCGTTGGATTGTAGCGTTGGCCCGGTTTGCGGTCAGCAACGCTGCCGGCATCGGCGGTGGCTCGGGCTCCCTCGGGGTGGCTTGAGGCGTGCGGCGTCGGCATGGGAGGTCGGGGATGTCGGCTCGTTGGAGCAGGCTCGGGTTCCGCCCGTCCTGTGGTCTGTAGACAGTCGACTGCCTCACAAGGCGCTCGTTGTCGGCGTTTCGTCCGGGCTGCAGGGCCGTCAGGAGGAGGCCGTCGCAGCCGGTGGCGTAGTCGGTGAGGCCGAGGTCGATGCCTTCGAATCGGCCGCGGGGCGGCTGGGGCGTGATGTCGACGTTGAACGTCAGGTGGGCGTACCAGCGTCCGCCGCGGTTGTCGCGGCAGTCGCCGGCGAGCTCGTCTCTCTGGAGGCGGACGGCGACGGGGTTGCCGGCGGGCAGCGGGCGGTGCGAGCGGTACCGGATGGCGCCGAGCGGCTTGCAGGCGAGGTGGCGGTTGTTGATCCGGACGTCTCTCGGGTCGTGGAAGAGCAGCGAGTGGTCGCGGTGGCGCGGCTTGAACCGGGGCGGCTTCCGCGTCCTGCCGGCGATGTCCGGTGCTGCCGACGGGTTTCCAGGCGGCGTCGAGCATGGCGAGTGAGCCGCGGGCGAGGGAGATGCCGACGGCCTTGATGTCGGGGTCGTCGGCCCTGATTGCGGTCAGGGCCTTGTGTTGGTCGTAGAGGGTCGGGGCGGCGTTGCGGCGCTCGGTCTTCTGTAGTCCTGAGGCCTTCCTGGTTGCGGCGGGGATCCACTCGTCGCGGAGGAATCGCTGGTGAGCGGCGAGGCGTTCTTCGTGGGCGGCGTTGTAGATCTGCCTGCAGGTATCGAGGCACTGCTGGAGGCGGCGGTGGTGCCGGCGTTTCGGCAGGAGCCGTACTCGGTACGTTACGCGAAGCCGCAGCGGTTCAGGGGTTGGTGACGGCATCTGCCGAATTCGTACATCATCCAACAGATTGGACCGCTAGGGCAAAGTGATACAGCACCCGCGCGATGGCGCATCCGCCTCGTGAAGCCCGCCGGGAGGCATGTTGAGCGACGCGGTCAGTACGCGGGCCGTACCCGACCGGTCGACAGCCCCGGCTATCGCCGGCTCGATATCCGCAGTCAACTGCCCCTCGTACAGCGCCTTCAACGCTTCGGCATTCATCGCAACCCCCTCCGCCGAGAACTACCCTGTTCCCGTTACTCATGGGTGTCTCGCTGTTGCTCCGGAGGCTTGCGCGGTGTTCGCCGCCACGACGCCGGGCAGCACCACCTCGAGCACATCGTCCATCGTGCGCGCGTAGCACACCCGGATGCCGCCCGGCGGCTCGTCACGGAAGCTCTCGGCGATGTCCGCCTCGTTGGCCGACGGCAGGACCACCGCCGTCATCCGCGCCCGGCACGCCCCCAGCACCTTCTCCCGAATGCCCGCAACCGGCTCGACGATCCCGGCGAGCGTCAGTTCGCCGCTCATGGCCACGTCGACCGGCGCCGCCTGGCCGGTCAGCGCCGAGACCAGGGCGACGGCCAGCGCCACCCCCGCCGACGCGCCGTCCTTCGACCGGGCGGCTTCGGCGAGGTGCACGTGCACGTCCGTCGAGTCGTCGAGCCCGGCGGCGCCGACGAGGCGGTCCGCGTTCGCGCGCACCCACGTCAGCGCGACGTCGACCGACTCCCGCAGGAGCGGCCCGGCCGTTCCGGTGACGCGCAACTGGCCGCGGCCGGGGAGGCACGCCGCCTCGACGACCAGCACCTCGCCGCCCGTCGCGGTGGCGGCCAGACCCACGGCGACCCCGGGCCGCCGGGTCCGCCCGGCGATCTGCGCGTCGCGGAACCGCGGCGCGCCGAGCCAGGCCGCCACCGTCTCGGGCGTCATCTCCCCGGGCGGCGGCAGGCCCTCGGTCCGCAACCGCGCCCCTCTGCGGCAGATCGCGTCGATGTGCCCGTCGAGGCCGCGCACGCCCGGTTCGCGCGAATAGCCGCAGATCAGGAGCCCGAGGGCCGCTGGCGAGAAGGACAGGTCGTCGCCGGACAACCCGTGCCGCCCGCGTGCCCCCGGGATCAGGTGCTCGGCCGCGATGCGTTCCTTCTCGGTGTCCGTGTAGCCGGCCAACGTCAACAGCTCGAGCCGTTCCCGCAGCAGCGGCGGGATGCGCGCCGGGTCGGTCGCGGTCGCGACGAACAGCGTGCCCCTCAGGTCCAGCGGCAGGCCGACGTAGCGGTCCCGGAAGGCGTGGTTGCGCGCGGGGTCGAGCGCGTCGAGCAGTGCGTCGGCCGCCGCCTCGGCGAGCCGGTCGAGCTCGCCGAGGACGACCAGCGGGTTGTCGCCGGTCCGGCCGGGCAGCGGGCCGAGGCCCCGCAGGGCGCGCACGAGGCGGCCCGGCGCCGCGTCGGGGGCGGGGCGGGCGACCCCGTGAACCGCCGCCGCGTCCTCGACGCCGGCCAGGGAGACGCGGACGAACCGCCGGCCGAGGGCCGCGGCCAGCGCCCGCGCGAACGCGGTCCTGCCGATGCCGGCCGGCCCGCGGAGACACAGGATGACGGCGTCATCGGCGGGGGCGCCGGCCGCGTGACGCCGTGCGGCGGCCCGGCGGGCCACCAGGTGGTCGATCACCTGGTCCTTCTCGCGGTCGCGGCCGACGTGCTCCCGGTCGAACACCCGCCGCAACGCCGCCGGGGCGCCGAGCCGTTCCTCCGCCCGCCGCCACGGCAGCTCCTCCACCACCTCGACCCAGGCGGCGGCGGCCACGACCTCGGGGTCGGCGGGCTGCAGGCCCGTGACGCGGGCGCGCTCGCGCGACAGCGCGTCACGCACGTGGTCGGGCAGCGAGTCGTACCGCGGCGGGCCCAGAATCTCGCCCACGGTGACGTGGCGGCCGGTCGGATCGAGGCGCGCGGCCTCGTCGGCGTCGGCGGCGACGGTGAGGGGGGCGGTGTCGCCCGTCTCCACCCGGAGGCACGCCACGAACCGGCCGACGGCGCCGAGCTGCCGCGCGAGCTCGCGCACCCCCGCTTCGCAGGTGTGGCCGCGGATCACCTCCCGGATCGCCGCATCCGTCACCTCGACGGCGCCCGCCGGCGGCGGCGGGGACGTCGCCGGACCCTCCCCCGGCCGCGTCACGGCCGTCAGCTCCCCCGCGATCACCTCCACCGCCGGCGACCGGCGGCCGGGCGCCGCGGCGGCCGGGGCGGCCGGCTCCCCCCGGGTCACCGCCGGCGTCCCGGTCCAGAACGCGCCGGCGTTCAGTCCGTTGACCTCGAGCTGGTCCGCCCAGAGCCTGCGGCGGACGATGGCGACCTTCTCGTCGTCGCTGTACCCGGACGCCTCGATGACCTCCAGCCGGTCCCGCAGCGGGGCGGGAATCCCCGCCAGGTCGTTGGCCGTGGCGATGAACAGCACCTCCGACAGGTCGATCGGGGCGTCCACGTAGACGTCGCGGAAGCGCGTGTTCTGCTCGGGGTCCAGCATCTCGAGCAGGGCCGCCGACGGGTCGCCGAAGCTCTTCGTCGCGCCGCCCACCTTGTCGATCTCGTCCAGGACCATCACGGGGTTGCGGACCTTCGCGTCCAGCAGCCCGCGCACGATCCGTCCCGCCTCGGGCGAACGGAAGCTGATGGGCAGGCCCCGGATGGCGGACTCGTCCCACACGCCGCCGAGGGCGATGGTCACCACCGGGCGGCGCAGGGCGCCGGCGATCAGCTTGGCCAGCGCCGTCTTGCCGCAGCCGGGCGGTCCGACGAGGCAGAGGACGGGGTCGCGGGTGGCGCGCCGGGCGGGGCGCACGACGAGGCGGCGTGGCGCAACCGGTCCCGAACCGGCCCGGCGGCGGGACCGGGCGGACCCGCATCGGCCTTCCGCGTTCGGTGTCGTCGAGGCCAAGCGGCCCGTGGCCAGGAACCGCCGGATGCGGGCCTTGACCGGCGGCCGCGCGGTACAGGCCGCTTCCGGCCCGGCCGCGGCCCGGGCGCAGCCCTCGACGGTCCATGTCGTCGAGGTCAAGCGGCGGGTGGCCAGGAACTGCCGGATGCGCGCCTTGATCTCCGGCCTCCCGGCATACGCCGCCTCGAGCTCCCGCATCGCCGCTTCGATGTCGATCCGCTCCGCCGCCCGCGCGGTCCACGGCAGCGACGCCACCACCCGCAGCCGCTCGAGGGCCGCTGCGGCAGCCTCCTGGCCCGCCGTCTGCGACAGGCGGATCTCGTCGAGCCCGCGGGCCAGCACCGCGACCGGCAGCTCGGCCGCCTCGAACCGCTGGAGCACGTCCTGGGTCAGGGCCGCCAGCGGGTCGGTCGCCCGTCTCTCCTTCTCGATCTCCTCCAGGCCGTTCCGCACGGCCTCGAGCCGGTCGTCCGGCACGCTGTCGTCGTCCAGCACCGCGCGGACCTCCTCGAGGCGCCCCAGCACGAGCCGGATCCGCCGGAGCGCGTCATGGGTCCACTCGCCCGCCTCGACCGCGCGGCGGGCGGCGGCGGCGGCGCGGATGCGGCCGACCGCCTCCCCGGCCGCCCGCTCGAACCCCCGCAGGGCCTGGTCGCACGCCGCGAGAATCCCCTCAGGGGGCGCGTTCCCGACCGGGTCGTCCTCCAGTCGACGCAGGAGGCTGCGGAACAAGCGCGGCGCCGGCGAGACCTTCAGGTTGGAGAAGTCGATCCGGCCGAGGGCCTTGCCGAGCTTCCGCAGGCGCCTCTCGATCACCCAGCAGGTCTGGGCGACGCGCTCCGCCCACTCGTCCGCCGGATCCTCGCCGCCGGGGTCGCCGAGTCTTTCCGGCGTGACCTCCCGCCGGCGCAGGGCCTCGGTCCCGCGGCGGGCGGCCTCCAGGTCGGGAACGACCGACCGTTCGATCGGCTCGATCAGCGCATCGATCGACTCCAGCAGACCGTCGATGCGCGTCTGCCGGCAAAGCTCGCTGAACGTCACGCGGAGGTCGTCGGGGATCGGCCCGCGGCCGTGCTTCAGGTTCACGAACGGGGCCGGGTCGGTCCGGCCGCGCCGGCGCGGGCCGGCCGCGCCCCCGCCGCCCCCGTCGCCGGCCTCCTTCACCGCGGCCGCGTCGCCGGACCGGCCCGCGTCGTCCTCGAACAGGAGGTCGAGCGCCTCGGCGGGGTCCACCACCGGGACGGGGTCCGGTCCCGCCGCCGCGCCCGGCTCCCCGGGGGCGGTGTCGGGGGCGGCCGCCCCGTTCGCCAGATCGGGCAGGCCCCACGCGCGCCGCTGCTCGTCGGTCGTCAGCACGTAGCGTCCGCCGGCCGGCGCGGCGGCCGCCCCGGAGCCGACTTCGACCCGCGCCTCCTCGTACTCCGCGCTCGTCGCCGGAAACATCAGCGTCACGCGCCGCTCCGCCGCAACGCCCGAATCGCGCGGCACCGGCTCGCCGTCGTTCCTCAACTCGATCCTCTGCATCTCGCTCTCTCCCGGCATCCGCTACCGCCGACCGCGCGCGACCGCGGCTCGCCGCCACCCCGCGCGCCTCAATGCACCGTCTCCGAGCCCGTGTCCGGGACGACGGCGCCGCCGTCGCCGTCCGCCGCCGCCGAGTCGGCTCCCCGCGCGAGCAACGCCGCCGCCACCCTCCGCGCGTGCCGGCGCACCGCCAGGCTGAACGGCGTCGAGCCGTCGGCCGACGGCGCATCGACGCCCGCGCCGCGGGCCAGCAGGACCTCGGCCGCCGCCCCGGCATCGGCCGCCGCCGCCCATTGCAACGGCGTCAGGCCCGCGGCGTCCGCCGCGTGTACGTCCGCCCCGCGGGCCAGCAGCGTCCGCACCGCCCCGGCGGCATTCGTGAACGCGGCCGCGTGCAAGGCCGTGGAACCGTCGGCCGCCCGCCCATGCACGTGCGCCCCCCGGTCGACCAGCACGGAAGCGGCCGCCGCCGCATCACCTATGGCGGCCCAGTGGAGGGGCGCCTGGCCGGCGGCGTCCGCCGCTCCCGGGTCGGCCCCGGAGGTCAGCAACCGCGTCAGCACCTCGCCCGCGTCCTTCAGGGCAGCCACATGCAGGGGCGTCACCCCGTCGCCCGCCCGCGCGCCGACCGCCGCGCCGCCGTCGAGCAACACCTGCGCCACCCGGCCCGCGTCCTTCAGAGCCGCCACATGCAGGGGCGTCATCCCGTCGTGCGCCCGCGCGTCGACCTCCGCGCCGCGGTCGAGCAGCGCGACGGCCGCCGGAGTCGCGTCGCCCGACGCGGCCCGGTGCAGCGGGGTGTTGCCCCCGATGTCCACCGACCGGACGCTCGCCCCGTGGTCCAGCAGCACCCGGGCCACCGCGAGCGCGTCCCGCCGCGCCGCCGCGTGCAGCGGGGTGACGCCCTTGTCGGTCCCCGCACCGACGTCGGCCCCGTGCGCCGCCAGCACGCCGGCGGCGGAACCGCTGTCGAACGCGGCCGCGTAGTGCAGCGGCGCCGCCGATGTCGATTCCCTCACGTCCCCGTCCGCGCCGGCCGCGAGCAGAACGGTAACGACCTCTCCGGCGTCCGCGGCCGATGCGATGTGCAGCGGCGTGGCGCCCGTCCGGCGTAGCCGGCCGAGCCGGTCCCGGCCGTAGCGGCGCAAGGTGTCGAGCACCTGCGGGCCGAGGGGCTCGGCGTCCGTCTTCAACCGGGCGTCTACCGGAGCGCCGTCGAGCAGCAATGCCCGCGCCGCCGACGGCCACCCGAAGGCGGCGGCGTAGTGCAGGTCCGTCCAACCGCCGTCGTCCACCGCCGACGCCGACAGGTCGCGCCCGAGATGGGCGGCGAGCGCGGCCGGCGACGCGATCGCCGGCGGCCCGAAGGGTGCTACGCGAGGCGCCTGGCACCCTCGACTCCTGTTTCCGTTACGCATGAGTTCCCTTTCTTCGTGCTGAACGGCGCCGCTGGAGACCGCGCGAATCCTCTTCCGAGAACCGCGTTGAGGGTTCGCAGGACCGTAAAGGCCCTGCCCGGCCCTTGCAGTCGAGGATGTGGAAAACGACGATGACCGGTATCCCAACCGGATCCAGTCCCTCGACGGTTGCAGCAGGCTGCCGCGCGTCACGCGGCGGCCTGTCCCGCCGCGGTCGGCACCGACTGCTCCGCCGAGACCGTCCTGACACAGATCCCGTTGTTGCGGAGGAACCGTTTCCGAACACGCCAACATCCCGGCTGACCGTCCAGGACCTCGGTCACCGCGACGCGCCGCCACCCTTCCCTCGAGCGGAGGAAGAGCGCGAAGATCTCGCCGACATGCGGTCTCAACCTGCCAGTGACGAGCGCAGCCCAACCCTCCGCCCACACGGCCCGGCCCACGCGCATTGGGCTGGCCGGGAGCGTGCCGCGGAGCAGGAGGGTTGCCATCGTTTCCGACAGGGCCGCGCAGAACGTCTCCGGCGAGCCGCCGGCGGACTCGAAGAAGATGCCGAGGTGCACCGTGACGTGGCAGTAAGGACACAGCGCCGTCAGAGCGGCGGCCGTCGTCTCGTGGGGCGGCGGGTACGGCGGCCTGCCCCAGTGGTGGGCCTGGAGGGGAGCCTCGCGGCCGCAGAGCCGACAGCGGCCCCGTGAACGGGCCTTCTCCTCGGCGGCGGCGGCGCGGAAGGCGGGGTGCTGGTAGTTGAACGGCGGCGGGTGTACGCTGAACGCAGCGTCTGGCATCTCGTGCTCCTTTCACGAATGCTGGATGCGTCGAGCCGCCGCTGCAACCGGCGGCTCGACACCATAGTAGCACCTGAACCACATTTGCGCAAATGCAGTTTTGAGGGCACCATGGGCGCGCTGGAGGAAACCACCGCGATGGAGAACGACAAGGGGAAGCGCCCCGCGACCCCGGCTGCAGCGGAATACGAACCCCGTTCGCGTCTGACGCTGGAACTCCCGAAGGCTCTCCACACGCGAATCAAGGTGGCCTGCGCGGCCCAGCAGCGGTCGATGCGCGATGTCCTCATCGAAGTTCTTGAGCGACACTTCCCTCCCGATGCAGCCGGGGAGGAATCCACCCGGGATTCGGGGAGCTGATGTTCCCGCAGGGGTCGCGAGGCCGGCCGGTCGGGCTGTCCGCTGGACGACGCGGCGGCCGATGCCGGCTTCTTCGATCGGCCGGTAGTTGAGCGCGTCGAGGAGGAGGACGCGGGTCGGCTTGGTTTCAGCGCACCGAACTCCGAGAGGGTCTGGACCCCTTACCGCCCACGGGGGCGCCCCGGCCGCGGGCGGGTCGGAACCCCGCCGCGCCCGGTCGGCCGGCCCGCGCTGGTAGCGGCAATACGAAAAGTCCTCCACCCGGCGGTGCCGGAGCATGCTGGCACAGAGGTCGGTATTCCCCGTGGTGCCGGAGAGCCCGTTGAAAGTATGGCCCGGAATCCTGCGAGCACCCCGTATTGCGAGACCCGGATCGTTCGGTGAGCGCGACCTCTAGATTTCGTAACCGAGGGCTCCACGCCAGCGTTCTGCGGTCTGGAGGAGACTATGGAAGTCTTGCATCCGAGGTGCGCCGGGTTGGATGTCCATTCGCGGCAGGTGAACGCGTGTGCGTATTTCGGTGAAGTGGAACACGCATTCCGGGGATGTGGAACACGGATTGCGGCGAAGTGGAACGCTCGTCGGAGCGCAGCGACGTTGAGCGGTCGGTCCCTCCCATTCGGTTCGCGATGGTCACCTGAGATTCTATCCGTGCTGCGGTTCGCGGAGACGACGCGCTCTTCGTCGTTTTAGCAGCCGAACCGACACCGGTTGGCGCGAAGCGCCGGGCTGCTCTTCGTGGGGGCGTGGTTGCAACCGTCCGCCGGCCCGTCGATGGCGGACCCGGGACTCGCCAGCCTGCCGCCCCTTCCCGGTGGCGCGCCTGCCGCTCCGCGTTCGTCAACGCCCGGGAGCCAGGCGGGCGCTCACGAGGTCGTTGGACACTCGGCTCACCTCGTCTCCCCCGCGCGAGTCTTCGGAGCGCGGTGTGTCCGTCGCATCGAGCGACCCTTGAGCTCGATGCGATGCGCGTCGTGGAGCAGGCGGTCGCAGATGGCGTCGGCCTGGTTGGGGTCGCCGATGACGGCGTGCCAGTCGGTGACGGGCAACTGGCTGGCGATGAGGGTGGAGGCCCGCTCGGCCCGGTCCTCGATGACCTCGGTGAGGTCGCGGCGTTCGGCGTCGCGGAGCGGTGCGAGCATCCAGTCGTCGATGGCGAGCAGGTCGAACCTGGTCAGCCGGACGAGCAGCCGGGCGTAGGAGCCGTCGCCGCGGCCGACGGCGAGCTCGTGCAGCAGGCTCGGCATGCGGACGTAGCGGGCGGTGAAGCCGCGGCGGCAGGCCCGTTCGACGAACGCGCACGCGAGGAAGCTCTTGCCGATGCCGCATGCCCCGGTGACGATCAAATTGTGGCGCTCGGCGATCCACGCGCAGGTGCCCAGCGTCAGGACCTGCTGTCGGTTGAGCCGGCGGGGGTGGGTGAAGTCGACGGCCTCGAGGGTGGCGGGATGGCGCAGCTTGGCGGTGCGGAGCCGGCGGTCGAGCTTGCGCTGCTCGCGGGCCGCCCACTCGGCGTCGACGAGCAGGCCGAAGCGCTCCTCGAAGCCGAGGGCGGCGGCCTCGTCGGTCCGGAGCTGGTGCTGGCAGGCGTCGGCCATGGTGCCGAGCTTCATGGCATTGAGCTTGTCGAGGGTCTGTTCGATCAGCATGGGTCCTCCCGGGTGGTCGCAGCCCAGTAGTCGGCGCCGCGGATGTTGGTGTGGACGGGCGTCGGGATGGTCTCGGCCGGCGGCTCCGGGGGCAGGCGGTCCTGGCCGGCGGCGAGGATGTTCTTGACGGAGCGGTAGTGGTACGAGCGGATGGCCAACGCGCGGGCGCTGGCGGCGTCGAGTCGGGCGTCGCCGTGCCGGCGTCCCAGGCGCATGATGCCCAGCACGGTCCGGTATCCCTGCTCGGGGTGGGGGCGGCTCTCGAGGATGCGGGTGACGAGCTGGGCGGTCGCGGGTCCGACCTTCTCGGCCCAGCCGATGAGCCTCGAGGGCGTCCACTCGGCGTGGGCGCGATGGGCGCTGGGCATGTGCTCGGCCACGG
This sequence comes from Vicinamibacterales bacterium, assembly GCA_965207615.1. Lineage (GTDB taxonomy): Bacteria > Acidobacteriota > Vicinamibacteria > Vicinamibacterales > UBA8438 > JAJEEA01. The sequence continues at coordinate 6,589,130 of CBDBMZ010000003.1, read as the reverse complement.
TGGACGTTCGGCGGTCGTGGCGCCGGGGGTGGGAGGCCACGCGCCGGCCCTTGAAGATGACCTCGACGGTGGCGGCGGTGTAGCGGACCTCGACCTGCTCTCGGACCAGTTGGTAGGGCACGCTGTAGAGGTGGCGGTCGAGCTCGACGTGGTAGTCGATGTTGACGCGGCAGCGCTTCCAGCGCGCGAGGACGTAGCGCGTGGCCGGCGTGTCAACGGGCATCGAGAACTGACAGATCCTCGACACTCCTCGGCCTGATCGGCTCGGGCACGCGTTCTTCCGTGAATCTTCGTGGAGAAGGAAGATCTCGGCCGGGGCGCTGGCCGCCGGCCACGGCGTTCGGGCGGTGTAGGAGCCGACTCGGCGTAGGGTGGGGCTCGGGCCCACGGGCCCTCGTGACCGCCCCGAACTGCGACAGACCGAGCCGGCTCTGCTGTTGTGCCGCGCTTGAGGTTTCGTTGTAGCAATCGGAGATCGCCCGCGCACGCGCTCCGACGCTGTGGACCAGCCCTCCGACAGCGCGCCTGTCGTCGCTGCAGCCGTCTCTTCGCCGTCGTGTTGGGCGGATGGCCGGCGCCGGTCGGTTCAAACCGCTACGGCAGGGCATTCGCGCAGCTCCGAAGGGCGTCTCGACCACCGCATCAACGCGAGAACCGCTCGCGTCGTCCCCTGGCCACCGGACAGACTCCCGTCCCGCGCACACCCGGTCCGCGCCGGGCGCGGCAGTTCGGCCACGCGGATTCTGACTCGGCCTGATCGCCCCGATTATGGCACGAAACTTGCCGTCGCTGTACCCGACGACGGGCTGCGCGATCGGCCAATGAGCCGACGCTGGGCCGATTTGGCTTGCCGAGGTACGTCGGGTCCGGTAGGATGCAATGCGCTGGGCCACTGGCTGACTGGCGGGGTTGCCGCAGCATTGGTGCCCCGGCCCCTCTGCACGAGAGACGGAATCAGCCGAGAGACCGCCATGAGCAAGTTGGCCAAGCTCCTACTGGCGTTCACGGCATTCGCTCCTGCACTCCTCACCTACGCTGGCGTATCGGCTCTGAACAGCGAGTACTGCCACGCGATCTGGTTCCTGTTCGCCTGTGCCGTATTGGTGGTCCTTTGCATCGACTTGCTCTCTATCGCGAAAACAAGGGTACAGTCGAAGTCCTTCCGCGCCTCTGCCGTCGAGACGGTCGACAACGAGGTCTTCGGCTTCCTACTCGTTTATCTCTTGCCGCTCATAACCAGAGACCTGGCTGCGTACAACTGGCCCGCATGGATTCTGGTCACGTTCCTTTTCTGCTTGGTAGTTGCTGTCGGCTACGGCTACCACTTCAACCCGCTCCTGACTCTCCTCGGCTATCACTTCTATAGGGTGACGGAGCCGAAGGGTATGCCCCATGTTCTCATCACCCGTCGGCGCATCTACAGAACCGGGGAAGAGCTAATTGTTGCCCGGCTCACGGACTTCGTCCTGCTCGAAAAAGCTCCGCCCAGCTAATTTAAGTCGCTGGCCGCCACGAGTTGGTGACGCGGGGTTTGTGTGAGACCGGACCTACAAAGCGACCATCATTGAGGAATTGCAGCAACTTCGCGATGTCTGCGCTCTTTTGGGGCATGACGATCTTACCCTCATTGAGCATGATGGTCAGGTTGGTCTCCTGTGCCGCCGTCTGCAACGATTCAGCCGTATGCCCGTGAAGCGCGCCGCTTTTTTCCAACGACGCTATGTACTTCCGAGCGGTACGGTTGGAGCGGTCTACGAAGACAGTGACATCATCGATCGCGAACACATTCGAGTACTTGATCGCGAAATCCTCCGTTTCCTGGTCTGTCGCATCCCTGAAGATGGCCGATGTGTCAATCACGTGACCAAGATTGTGGAGACTACGGAACTTAATCTGGCCGCCCTCGACGATGCAGACGAGCTTATCGCCCAGTCGGAACGTGGGCGACTCTAATCGGTCGAAGGTACCTTTTTCGTCCAAAATCAAGGATAGCACCGACCGGCTGAGTGACTGTGCCGACGCGAATACCTGCACTAGGATCCGCTCCCCTCCTGGCCTCATCGCAAGGCCGCGAATCTCCTCGGTGTCTAGCGCCGGCGGAAGAGTTGTGTCGGTTGAGTCGTTGATGCGGTCGAACACCTGCTCGTCTGGAGGAATGGGCGTGGTGGAGATCTCATTGCTCTCGCTTTTCCAGTTTTGGTCGAAGGGCCTTTCATCGCCATCGCGAAACGTCGTTTCCTGAGCAGCGAACACCGCAGAGACATCCGCGTGCGCTGATTCGCTGAGACGTACTTCCTTGACCGATAGATCGCGTTTCTCACCGCACAACGCCAATAGAGCCATAAGCGCTTTCCGATCGCCTTGAGCGACAGCTGCCCGGAGCCCGCACTTCGGGCTGGTGATCCGTGCGACCCGGCGGACCTGTTCCTGGTGCTGGCGCCGGCACCACACTGCAGTGCGACCGTCGGGCTGTCGAAGATGCTGTCGACCGGCGCGGAACGTCGACTGAGGGGGCCGCCCATCATCCCGGAATCTCCTCCTGATCGGGTCCATTCCGCCGTCAGGTTGGACGCTCGCCAACGCCCGTAGTCACCCGCAGGGCTATGGACCGTCTCCGGGTGGATGATAGCAGAAGTGGTGAGCGGGCTGGTGCACCAGCCCGCTCGGCCCAGCGGAGCAAGCCGCTGGGAGGGCACCCGGCGGCATGAAGCCCCGAGCACCTACACGAGCGAGCGCCGTTCAGACCGTCCTGACGTAGAGCCCGTCCAGGATGACCAGGCTCTCGATGAGCCGCCGGGTCCCCTCCACCGACTCGGCGAAGAGGAAGTTGCCCGCGCGGTCGCGGACCAGCCGCCCGTCCACGCGGAGCCGGATGTCGACCTCGGAGCGGGTGAAGATCGTGCCGCCCTCGGTCTCGAAGCTCGTCTCGCCGTCTACCTCCGATGTCTTGGTGATCCTCAATCTACACCTACGATCTACAGCTCGCGGTAGGCGTTGGGGTCGTACGCGAGCGACGAGGAGCCGGCGCCCCAGATGTCGCCGGCGCCCGGAGCCGTGCCGCCGCCGTCGCCGCAGCTGCCGTCGACGTTCGAAAGCGGCAGCCCGCAACGGCCGCAGCTCCACTGCTCGTCCAACGCCCGCTCGTAGTCCTCGTCCCGCTCGAAGTCGTTCCGGTTGGGCTGCGTCGGGTGGCAGTCCCAAGACTCGACGTGCTCGCCCTCGTCGACGCACCAGGCGTGCCGGTACTGGTACGTGGCACGCAACACGCCGGCGGGGTCAGGTTCAAGCGTCCGCACCAAAACGATCGACATCTTTCAACGAGAAGATCGTACGTCAATCGCCGTTGATATACAGTACGCATTCGCCATTTATGGTAACGGCAACATGAAAAAGGACCTCGTGACCACCTGAAAAGGACTCCCCACCATTTTGCAAGGCCCTGGAGTGCGTTCGTCGCGCACGGGTTGCCCGCGGCCGTCCTGAGGATCCTGTCCCGCGACCAGACCGCCCAGGAGGTTGCGTCCCGACAGACCGAACAGGTCCGTCAGGATGCCCCCGATGCGCAGGCCGCTCTCGTCCAGCATCCGGTGCAGCATGTTGCGTAGCGTCGACGCCACCCGCCGCGTGCGCGCGTACAGGCGCGTCAGACGCCGCAGGTTCTCCAGCTGCGGCGGCGCCACGAAGCTCGGGCTGACCAGCCCGTAGCGGGCCAGCGCCGCCAGCCACTGGCTGTCGGAAACATCGGTCTTGCGTCCCGGCACGCGCTTGACGTGACGCGCGTTCACAACCCAGACCTCGACGCCGGCCTCGGCCAGCGACCGCTGCACCGCCTTCCAGAACACCCCGGTGCTCTCCATCACCACCCGCGCCAAGTCCAGCCCGGCCAGCCACTCGACCAGCAAGCTCAGTTCCGTGCCGTACGTGCGGTACTGCCGCGTCTCCGACTCGATGCGGCCTTGGTCGTCCTCGACCGGCAGTGTGCAGGTCAGGCTCATCTTGTGCACGTCGATGCCCGCCGCCCGCGCCACCGTGTCGAGCACCGCCTCGGGATGGCGTGGGTCCGGGGGCGGCGGCGCGATGGCTCGCGACTCCCGTCCTGCCTTCGGCTTCTTCCGCATGCTCCCCTCCTTGGTCGACCGCGTTCCCTCGGGGCCGCGACACCTCTGCCGGGACGCGACCGCCAAACGGGGGCGGCGGGGAACCGCCGGGAGACTTCTCGCCGGGGACCCGGAACCATTTCCTCCTCGGCCTCGGCAACGGCAGTTGCCGGACACACTGCGGGGTGCGCACCAGACGGCTCCGGCCGCGTTGCTGTGCGGGGTCACCGCGAGGACCGCCGAAAAACCTGCGGCCTACAGCACCGCGCCCGGGTCCAGCATGACAGACGGCAACCGCAACCGTCAGGCCGGGCTTTCATCTCGCGGGGTGGGGCGGCCCGCCGCGCGCAGCGGCGTTGCTGTGGAATCCGCTCCGGAAGCCGGCGCCGTGGATTACGTTCCTGTGGCGGGTCTGCTCGCGCCGTGAGGGCGTGGCTGAAGACGTGGGCTTCGCGCCGCCCAAGCGTGATGTCCTTGCACTGCAGGTGCGTGAAGCCGACCTCGAGGCCGCGTACGAGGAGGCGGTCCAGCGCCCGTTGAGCCGCGTGCCCGCGGGCGGCAGCGCCGCGTTGAGGCGCGGCCGCGCGCTCGTCCAGCTGGCGGCTGAGGTGCGGGCGGGCGACAGCAGCGACCCTGATCCGCTGGCGGTTCGGGCGACGGCGGTCGAGGTCGCGGAGCGTCTGGGTTGGCAGATCAAGTTGCCGGCGGCGTCGGATGACGACCGTGCGGCGTGGAAGGGGGATCTGGAGGTGCCCGTAGGCGCAGGGGCTCTTCAGACCCAGGCGGACCGCCTCGCGGACCACGTGGTGGGGCGGCTTGAGGACGCGGTGGCGCAGCGCCAGACGAGAGACCAGCCCGATCACGGGCGTAGCGTTGGCGGGGAGCGGTGATTCTCCCGCGTCGCGGGGCGGGCCCTCCACTTGCTCAGTCCGGTCTCCCGGGGTTCGGTGATCCCCGCGCGGGGCGCGATGTTCCTCTGGATCGTGTCCTCGGGATCTCGGCGGTCGTGGTCGCCCTGTGGGGCAGAGAGTGGCGGGGGTGACCCATGCGTGGGCTGTACCGGGTGGATACGGAGGTCCGCTCGACGGCCGCGGGGGTGTCCGAAATCCCTTCCTTTATATAGGCGAGGGTTGATCGGCGCTCGCTCGACGCTATTCTTCAGGTACGCCGGGTGCAATCCGGCGTCTGGAGTTCGACGATGACCAAGGTCAGTCCGGAGTGGGCGGACACGTTGGAGCAGGAGCTCACGAGGTCCATCTCGGACACCCGGTCGGGGATGGCCGCGTTCGGTCGCGGCATGACCGAGGGGTTCTCGGCCTTGCGGGCGGTTTCGGTGTGTGCCGGATCACAGCGGTCGGCCGAGAAGTTCGCGGGCTGGCTGATGGACGATCCGGAGCGCATGGCTGCGTTCATCGCGTCGAAGCCCGACCCCGTTGTCGTCGCGTGCCTCGCCGGCAAGCGGGCCGTCGACAACCTCGGGGGGACGCACACCGCCGATCGGAGTCCGAGCACCGCGCTCGAGCGGTTGTCTGCCCGCGTCGCTCAGGAGCACCTCGACCTCGCGAAGGAGAATCCCGCGCGGGCGGCGAAGCTCGAGAACCGCTGGGCTCGGGACCGCCGGGCGTTGGACCGCGGTCCGTTCGCGGGCAGGGTCGGTGACGTGCGGGCGACGTACTGCGCCGCCGTCGGCGTCAACATCGCGGAGGCGCGGGGCACCGTCGCCGCGGAGTCGCACCCCGCCGACTACAAGCCGGTCGGCGTCATGAGGGAGCTGCGCATCCCGCCGGCGGCGGGGTCCATCGTCAGGGACGGCAAGGCCCAGGTCTACCGGCCCGAACAGATGCCGGCCCTCCGGGACATCGGGGTCAAGGGCGGTCGCGCGGTCAGCGGGCGGGTCGTGCGTGAGCTCGCCGACGCCGGCGCGTTCGACCGCAGCGCCGCCGGCGGCCGGGCGGTGCTCGCTGCCGAAGCCAGCCGGGACTTCTCCGCCGCAGCGGCCCGGGGCGTGCGTCGGACGGGCGAGGCGATCTCGCGGGCGGCGGCGGTGCCCGTGGACCTGACGGTCGAGACGGCCAATCGGGCCGGGCGCGCCGCGTCCGCCGGCCGGCAGGCGGTCGCGCGTGGCTTCGCCGCCTCGGTGGGCGCGATGAAGGGCGTGGGCATACGCGGATTCGCGGCCGTGTCGGCGGCTCGCGGGCGCGCCGCCAAGGGTTTGTCGGCCTCGGTGGGCGGGGTGCGGGCGGCGGCTCGCGCGGCGGGCGCGAGACTCGCCGCCGGGGCGCGGAGCGCCGCCGCCTTCGCCGGCCGCGTGGCTGGCGGCGTGGGTGTCGCCGTGGCGATGCCCGGGGTCCTGGCGGTCGGGGCGGCCGTCGGGGGCGTGCGGGCCGCCCGGTGGCCGTGAGGGCGGCCGGGTCGGCCGCCATGCGCGGGCTCCACGCCCGTGGGCGGCGTGTGTACACGGCCGCGGACCGGCGTGCCGCGGTGGTCGCCTACGGGGACTCGGCCCAGCGCCGCAAGATGGAGGTGAGGCGGTTCGCCAGGGAATTCAAGCGGGCCATGCGTTCCGGCCCGCACGTGGCTCGGGACCTGCTCGCCCGTCAGGCGTCGACGGCCAAGGGCCGTGGGGTCGCGGTCGCCGCCGGCGTCGACTCGTTGACGGTGGCCTTGGTCCTCGGGGGGGGTCGGTCGAGCGCCTCCTGGTGCCCGAGAAGGGGCGGGGCGCGTTCGCGCGCCGGTCCGTTCGGGAGAGGCTGGCGAGCCGCGCGAGGCGGCGCACCTGCGGAAGCTCGGCGCCGCCGTGGAGAACGCCGAGGCCCGGCGGGGCGGCGGCCCCGTCCCGGTGCTTCAGAAGGACCGCCGGCATCTCGCGTACCGTGATGACCTGGCGGCGCGGGCGCTGGGGTTCGAGGAGGTGTCCTCGCGCGGGGGCGACGTCCGGAAGGCGTACGACGGCCGCGCTTCCGGGATCGACAACTCGAAGCTCGTCGAGGACGGGCGGCTCGCCGCCGCCCGCGTCCGGGACCCGTGGTACAAGCCGATCTCCTATAGTCCTCCGGCGATGGAGCCGAAGCGCGACCAGGCGGCGCGTTCGCCGAAGCCCGAGGACGCTCGGAGCCGGGCGCCGCCGGCGCGCGCGGCGGCCGCCGGCCCGGGCCCGACGGCAGGCGCCTCGGCTCGACCCTCGGGGGGCGAGCCGGCCGTCAGCGCGGCGCTGCCTAGCGGGGCGGCGGCTGCCGGCAGGGAGTCCGCGCGTGCGGGCAAGCCGGCGGCTTGGAAGCCCACGCCGGCGGAGCGGAAGCGGGATGGGGAGATCGCGGCGGCCTTGGCCGCGATCGACATCGTTCAGGGTAGAAAGGGCGGCTTGCGCGGCGTCAGGGCCGCGGCCGTGCAGAACGTCACCAATCGCTACAAGAGCGAGTTGTCGAACCCCGCCCGGAAGGCCAGCATCGTCAAGATCGCCGCCGATCTGCGCGAGGGGTACGAGCGCCGCTCTGGGGGCCGGGGCGCGGCAGCGGCCGCGCCGCCGGCGTCGGCTTACGCGAAGCCGGGCGGGGGCACCTCGGTGGACGAACGGCCGGCTGGCGTCCAGTATTCTCTCTCTTGTTGTTGCGTCCCCGGCCCGTTCCCAGTCGGCTTACCGGAGACAGATCACCATGCCTGTGAACAGAACCGCGACGACGATTTCGAAGCCCGGGAACTTTCCCGTGCGCATTTCCCTCAATGTCAGCGCCGAGACCGCGGTGGCTCTCGACAGTCTCGCGCTCGAGACCGGTGCGTCGAGAGGGGTCCTCGCCCGCGCGGCCGCCGTCCATGGCCTCAAGGTGGTCAAGGAGCTCTGGCGGCGGCGGCGGCGGTACGTCGACCCGTCCGAGCGTGCGCTCGAGCGGGCTCGATCGATCGAGTCGGCGGCGTCCTGACACCGGGGGCCTCGCGCCCGTCGGGACCGGCGAGCGGGCGTCGGGCCTCGGCGGCTGCCCGCGGGCAGACGGAGGTCGACCGGATCCTGGCCCGGAACAGCGACCTCCTCGAGGAGGTCGCGGACCCGCTGCTCCCCGCTGACTACACCGCGGCCGGGCTCGAGGACGTCGCGCAAGCCGTGCGCCGCGCCCGGCGCATCACCTTCTTTCCGCAGAGTTCCGATCTCGGTCCGCTGAGCTTCGACCGCGAGCGCGCCGTCAAGCTCATCGAGGATCTGCGTGCGACCCGGGAGCTCGTCGCGCTCACCGCGAGGTACGAAGGCAGCGACCTCGTGATCCGCACCATCGAGGTTCCCCTCGATCCCGTCGCGCCAGCGGCTGAAGCCTCCGTCCGTTGACACCTCCTTCACGTGTCCTCCGTCCGGCTTGGCTGTCCCTGAGCCTGGGCCTGCCCGTCTCCTCTGTCTCTCCTTTCCTGTACCGCGCCCGCCGTCTCTCTCCTTCCGTTTCCGTTTCTGGACTGATCCGCTGTCGGTGAACTCGTGAGGGTTCGGGGCGTGTCGCGCGGCCGTGGGTCGGTGCCCGCGTCGCCCAACGCGCACCGCGGTTTCGACACGCCGCCGGTCACTTCCACCAGGTCGCCCTTGCGCGTCTGTTCGAGCAGGTGGCGCGCGCGTTCGGAGAACGCGATCACGTCGACCCACTCCGTGAGGTTCTCTCGTTCTGCGCGCGGCGTGGTCGGCGGGCAGAGGTTGACGGCCAGTCGGGTCGTGGTCATCGACGGCTTGTCGTCGCGCTCGATGGTGCGCGGGTCCCGGACCAGGCGGCCTCGGTAGGTTCCATGGAGTCCGCGTGGGTACGCGTTCGCGGGGGCGGGTCCGGACTGCGTCGGCCCTTTCGACGCGAGCACGGCGTCCGCCGACATGACGTCGTCGGCGAAGATGGTGCGCTCGATCCGGCGTTCGCCGTCGCGGTGGTGGTAGAAGTGCTTCGACACGGTCCCGAGTACCGCGATCATGTCGCCCTTCGACGCTTGCTCGAGGCGTTCCGCTCCTGTCAGGCGACAGCGAAAACTGACCCGTATGTCCAGCTGGACATACGGGTCAGTTTTGAGTGTCGCTTGACAGGCGGCAGCCCGCGTCGGTCGCGACGGGCGCGTCCGCGTTTCACGTCGGCGTCGTCCTTCATGCCCGCGGGCACGGCCTCGATGCGGTACCGAGACTGTTCTCGCCGGCGTGCGTGACCGGTCGGTCGGACGCAGGTCGCGTCGACGGTCGCCGGGGCGTCGGCCCGTCGGTTGCGCCGGCGACGTCGTTCTCCGGGGCGCGCGCGTCGCGCTGCACGTGGAGTCCGGTGATCGCATTTCGGCCTGTCGGGCCGTGAGTCAACTCGTACGTCCGCGTCCTTGGGCCGCTGGCGGAGGCCTGCGGGCATTAGTTCCCGGTGACTTCTCGCTCGTGACCCTCGCGCGCGTGGCGTCGTCGTGGAGAACCGTCGCGCGTCTAGCGCGGTCGCTTGTGGGTCCCTTCGTGGAGATCCGGCGCGGTGCGTCGCCACGCGGCTTCATGGTGCCGCGACTCTTTCGCGCCGTAGCGTCAGCTCGTGACTGGTCGTGTAGCCTCGGGTGCCGCCGGTTCCTGCGCGGCGGCGCTCGTCGGCCGCCGATCGGTTCCGCGGCTTGCGGGAGCGCAACCGCGTCTATTGACGGCGCGTTTCGATCCGCTGCCGACGCCTGGTGGGCGCGCGGAGCGCGTTCTGTCGATCGTTTTCGGCGGTGCTGCCGCCCGGGTGTTCGCGGGGAGCGCGGCTGTTGTGTGTGCTCGGCGTTCCGCGGCTCGCCCGCTCGACGGTCAGCTTGCGGTCAGCGGCCTCCCGTACTCTCGACGTTGGAAGGGGCCGTCGACGGTCCCGTGTGCTTCGGTGCTGTACGCGCCGGACGGCGCGCGGTTCGGCTTCGGCGTGCGCTGGCGGGGCCGGCCAGGCCTTGGTTGGGCCGTCGAAATCGCCCTGGGGCGACCCCTGTCCGTTACACTTGCCCTCATGAGGGCAATATGCCCACACATTGCCCTTAAGCGGAGCATGTGCCGAAAGGCCAGTTCTGGAGATCGAGCGACCCCTCGGGGGGTCGCTCGTGTTAGCAAGGGTGCTGGGGCTGGGGGTCGTGGTGTAAGGACATGGTCCTGTTTAGGGGTCGGCGCAAAAATGGCCAATGAAATTGGGCCGAAAACACCCGGGGATAGGGCACCATGGGGGTCATGTCAAGAGGGTACGGTTTTGCTGCCCCGGGGTAATGTGCCGTCCGAAATAGCTTCCGCCCCAGTAGCATGTCCAGACTCCACAGGGTAGCAACAGGGTACACTTGGCCGTTTTGGACGCGTTTCTGGAGGGGCTGGGGCAGTGTCCCTCTTCCGATCGTGGATTGCATTGCCCTCATCAGGGCTATGTTCCGTTGCGTTGGATGGACGGGTTCGATGGCAGGTCGGAATGGTCGTGGTTCAGGGCCAGGGTGGACGTGTTGGGCCGCCAACGTCGGTCGGTTCAGTTGAGCCCAGTTGGGTCTGGACCGGGAGTTGGGCTCAGTGGCGTGTAGGCGTGCTGCGGTTCACGGTTCAGTTTGCTCGGGCCGGCTTTCCTCGTTGAGGTGGTTGATGGCGCTTCGCAAGAAGGTGAAGGTGATCTGCTTTCTGTCGCCCAGGCTTGTTGAACAGTACTCGGCGCTGGCCGAGACGTTCGGGGTCACCAAGAGCGAGCTGTATCGGAAGACGCTCGAGCGCGGCTTCAAGTCGACGTCGGAGTGGTGCGAGGCGGCGCTGTCTCCGGTGGCGCCGAAGGCGCCGCCCCGCGCCGCGGCTTCGGGAAATAGGCGTGACTCGATTCCGTCGAGGCCGGCCCCGGCCGGGCGTTCGCCTGTTCTTGATCTCGGCAAGTTTGCTGATGCGCTCGTCGAGATGCAGCCGGCGATCGAGCGGCCGGTGTTCGAGTCCATGGTGACGGCCCAGGGGCGCGTTCTCGGATTGGACCTCGAGGTGCTCCGCCCGGTCGTCGACCAGCTTGCGGCCTCGAGGTTCGGTGGTTCGCCCGCGGGCGGTTCTCCCACCTCGCGCGCGGGTCGGGGTTCGGCGGCTCGGCCTGGCGGCCGGCAGAGACCTGGCTCTGGTCGGGCCGGGTCGCGCGCGACTGGCGCGCCTGCTCGTCGCGGGTCTGCGTCTCTTCTCGATGATGCGGTCGGTACCGTTGGCGCGTCGACAGTCGTCGACGCGGGCGAGGAGCCGGTTGAGGTTCCGGTTGACGGGGACGACGTCGATATCGACTGATGGCGGTGGCCGGTTATGTCGAGACATAGGGTGTTGGCCTCCTGCGCCGGCCGGGAGTGAGGCGCGTGCCTGGATCCGTTGACCCTACGTGGGAGGCGCTCGACCGGTCGATGTCGTTCAAGGCGACGGCGTCGTTCGCGCTGGCGGTGGAGCGTGCCGCGGCGCGGCATCGCGTTCCAGTCTCCGTCCTCCTGCGTGAGGCGGTGCGGCGTGGGCTCCCGGCGCTCGTCAACGACATCGAGGTTCTTCGGGGTCGGGGCTTCGTCTCGTCCGCCGCCATCGCGCGGCGCCTGGGCGAGGGCCTGCCGCGTTCGCCTTCGGGCGAGGGTGTCGTGTCTGCCCGCTGGACGAAGCTGCCCGGCGGTTCGCCGGAGGAGCCGTCGTTGCCGGAGCCGCAGGTGGACCGGGACTAGGCCGTCGGCTTTCCGGGGGAGGGTGCGGTGGCTCGCGGTGACGAGTACGAGGATGAGGCGGCGTTCGCCGGCGCGGTCGTTCCGGCGTGGTCGTCGGGCGTGGAGCGCCCGCCGGCTTCGGCCGTGTCGCTCGCGCCGTGGCGCCGTGCCCCGGCGGTGTTGTCCGCGCTTCTCGTCGACGAGCTATCGATCGTTGATCGCGATGTGTTCGTCGACCTCGGGTCGGGTGATGGCTCCCTGGTGATCGACGTTGCCCGATGCTCGGGGTGTCGAGGGGTCGGCGTCGACGCGTCGGCCGATCTGGTCGGCCGGTCGCGGCGCGCGGCCGCGGGGCTGGATCGCGTCAGGTTCCTTCACGAGCTCATCGGGGTCCGCGGCCTGGCGGGCGCGACGGTCGTCTTCGCCTGGCTTCTCCCGCCGGCGTTCCCGGTGGTCTCGGGGCTTGTCGCCGGCGCGGCGGCCGGGTCGCTGCGCGCGTTCGCCTCGGTCGGGTTGTCCGGCCCCGAGTCGTCTGGCCAGGCGTTGGCCGGCATGCCCGCGGGCATGTCGGCGGGTTCGGTCGTGTCGCCACGTCGCCACGTTGCATCGGCTGGTTCGATGCCGGCCGCGACCTCGTCACCGAGGATCGCGTGGCCGGGTCGAGGCCGGTGCAGGTTGTCGAGTTCCGTGGTTGACCCGCGCGGTGGATTGCGCGGTCGTGGTTCGGGTTGTCCGGTGGAAGGAGGTATCGGATGTCAAGGGGGCGAAGGATGAAGAGGGTTGGCAGGTCGAGATCGGTATCGGCGGCCCTGCCGCGCTTCGGCTTCTCGATGTCGGCCGGGCAGAAGGCCTGGATCGATGATCAGGCGTCGCGGCGCGGCGTCTCCAAGGCAGAGATCATGCGCGAGCTCGTGCAGCGGGGTCTCGGCGCCGGGCCCGTGGCCGGCGGGCATGGGGTGTCGGCTCCGCGGGCGGGATCGCCGGCGTCGGGCATTCCGATCACCATGGTCGGCGACATGGCTCCGGACGGGTTCGAGGGTCCGCACGGCGGCACGGCGGGGTCCATGATGTGGATGGCCGGCCGGCGCCGCCGCTGACCCCCGTGGTCGAGGACGCCGACGGCGTCGTCGTGGAGAAGGTGGAGCCCCACCGCGTGCAGGGGCTTCCGCGGAGCGTCCGGCCGTCCGTCGACCTGTCGGCGTACGCCGGAGATTCGGCGCCGCCGGCGTATCCCGAGGATCTGCCCCCGGGCGTCGGGCGTGACGTGGCGTTTCCGGTCGAGGAAGCGCCGGGTGCGTCTGGCGCTGGGTCGCCGCATGACCGCAGGCAGTCCGGGTCGCAGGCGTCCGAGGAGCGGAACGCCGGCGGCGCCGGGTCGTCGGACGACGGGTCTTCCCCGCCGGCGGGCGAGTCGCCCTCGTCGGCCATGGTGGTCGCGGCGGAGGCGTTCGGCGGTGACGGCTGGGTGACGGTGGCGATCCCAGGCATGGGGCTGGTGCGGATGCCGGCGTCGCAGGCTGCGGGCCTGTCGGCCCGGCCGTCCGGCGCCGGAGCCGTGCTGAAGTCGCGATTCGTGGCTGCGCGCTCGGGTTGTTGTTGTCGGCCGCGGTGCTGCTGGGCTTCCTGCACCTGGGTTCCGCGGTCGTGTCGGGGCGGTACGAGTTCCGGGAGGTGGCGATAGCTCCCGGGCGGATCGTGTTCTACCGCGTGGACCGGTGGACCGGTGAGATGACCCCCTGCAGGGCGGAGGTCGGCTCGACGGGCGTGTTTCCTGCTGACCAGGTGGGGGTGTTGTGGTGCTGCCGGCTTGGGTGAACCGTGTCGTCGTGGGCGTGGCGGTCGCCGGGGCGCTCGCGTCGAGCGCGGCGGTGGATGCCCGCGGGCAGTCCCTCGGCGACGTCGTCGACCTGGCGCTCGAGGCGGTAGGCGGGAGGGCCGCGCTGGCCAGCGTGGCGGATCTCCGCGTGTCGGGCTCTGCCGAGCTCGACTACGGGCTCGGCCCGGTCGAGGGCGTCTTCGAGCTGGTGATCGAGCCGGGCCGCCGGGCCCGGCAGCTGTTCCGTGGCGCCGACGGCTCCGCCGTCGACACAGCGGCGGGCCTTCCCGATCTCGGGCACGTGGTACGAGAGGCGGCCGTCGTCGGCCTGGATCATCAGCTCCTTGGTGCCCGCGTCGAGGGCGCCGAGGGCGGTCCTGCCCCCGGGCATGGCGGCGATGCGTTCCGCGAGGGGTGTGCGGTGCGCCGAGGCGGTGGCGAGCTCGATCTCGAGGTACGGGTTCGTCCGCTCAGCGGCGTCGATCGCGCGGATGACGTCTCCGGAGCCGTGGAGCGCCTGGCTGGGGTGCTTCCTGTAGTCGAGGACGGTGATCCTCGACTCGGCGCGGGACAGCATCTCGATCATGATGGCCGCGGCCTCGACCGCGGTGCCGTCGCCGTCGGTGCGCGTGACCTCGGTGGCGCCCTTGTACCGGTCGTGGAAGTAGTACAGGGCCAGTCCCAGGCTGATCAGCGTCAGGAGCGTAACCATGGGGCGTCTCGCTCGGCGGCCTCGGGTTCTCAATGGCCGTTGCCCCCCCCGACATCCCCCGTCCGAGCCATCACCAACGCCAAGGCCGGGCGCAGGCGCTTGCAATCGCCGTTCTCGACAAGCTCAACGGCTAACCTCCGCACATGTGCGTCCTGCCCGACCAAGCTCTCAGCGTCAGCAAGAGACACTTTGCCGTCGCTCACTAGGCTCGCCGCCTCCGGCACCTCACGGTTGATCCGTTTGGCCCTTGATAGCGAGCGCGCAGACACGCCCGTCCTCCACGCCAATTCTGCATGCGTCAGCGTCTGCGAAGGCCCAGTCCGGTGCCGAGCCCGATACGCGCGTTGACGCTCGGCGTTCGACGCGTACTTCTTGGTCCTCCCCATGGGGGTTTCAGTTTTTTGTAACGCCAGGACCGCCAACTGGCGGCTCCCCGCGTTACGTTATCTTGCGGCTCCCCGCGTTTACGTTATCTTGTTGGTACGACCGAGGACGGTGTTGGCGAACCGGAGCCGCTTCCAGCGCCTTGCGGTGCGCCGTGAGACCGGCTTGCTCCTTGCGCTAGACTGCTCGATCTCCTCATCAAGCACCGCCAGCAGCGGTGCGGGTGCCGTCGGCCGGCTACGCGTCGTCTCCCTCTAACGTCGCGATCGCGTCCTCAAGCCCGGTGTCGCCAATGAGGGTGCCAAGGCGGGCGAGCCCCTCCTGCTCCGACTGCTCGGCAGCCCGGGCCGCCGCGAGCGCGCCCGCCGGCATGTAGCTCTCCACCGTCTCTCGGAGCCGCACGCGGAGTTCCCCGGCGGGCATGGCCTCCGCTTCGACGGTCTCTCGGATGTCGGGACGCCGCCGGTCGCCCGCCTTCCGCGGCTTCGACGGCAGCCGCTCCGCCTGGTCGGCCGTGATCGCGATCCGGACCTCCTCGATGTCGAGCCCGGGCAGGTGACCGCGCAGCTCCGAGATGACGGAGCGGTCGATGAGAACGCCGGCCGGGTCGTAGTCGCCAATGTACACGATCCGCACCGGGCGTTCCCGCGCCCCCGCCCTGATGACCTCCGCGGCCTGGTACGCGAGCGAGAGGGACGCGAAGCCGCCGCAGGGGTAGAGCGGCACCCCGAGCGCGGTGCAGTCGGCCTCGACCACGCCGGCGATCGAGCGGCTCTCCGTCCAGACCTCAACGTACGACGAGGCATGCCGCCAAGCGTCAACGCGGTAGAGGCCCGCGAAGCTCTGGATCAAATCGCCGCCGTTCGCAAACGTGTTGACGAAGTACCCGCGGCGGGTCGCGTCCGTCAGCCACGAGTACGGCAGCCGGCCGGCCCTGCGCATGGCCGTGCAACGCCGCCCGACCGTCTTGTAGCCGGTCTCGAGCTTCGGCACCGACACCGCCCTCGTTGGGTCCGTCAGCACGTAGAACACGTGGCGCACCGACTGCGGATGTTCCGCCTCGAGGATCTCGTAGATCGACGCGTCGAGAGCAGCCAGCTCGCCTTGAGTACGGCGTTTACGGGGCACGGTCCATAAACCTCTCGAAGGCCGGGTCACGCCGTCTCGGTGTTCGGCCGCCCTCCGATCAAGCCCGGCGTTCCCTGCAGCTCCGGGTCAAGCTGACGCAGGGAGCGTGTTGTCGTACGAGTTGTGCTTGCCATTGGAGACCTCCTGGTCCGAAGTGTAGGATCGTGCGGCCGCACTGGCGGGGCGGCGCACTCCGTCGGCGACCCCGGGCGCGTCGCCTTGTCAATCTCTGGCGCGCCGGATCCGCCCGATCCGCCCTCGTCGTCGTCGACGCCGCACTTTGTCGACTGCGCGTCCGGATCGCACCTCGGCTCCCTCAGCCCCGTCCACCTGGCCGTGCCGAACCTCGAGGTCGCCGGCGTCCCGGCGGACCCGGCGAAGGGCACGGCCGGCGACATCTGCTACGCCATGGGGTCGTCGATCCTCGCGTTCGGCAGTCGGTCGGCGGCCGCGTGAAGACCGTCCGATGACGCGGTCCGATAACCCAATCGAGCGTGAGCCCGGCCCCGTGTGTCCGCGTCTCCCGCGGTTCCGAGTGTCTGGACAGCGCCGTCCGGTCCAGACGGGGACCGCGTCCCGTTCGGGATCGGCGTGTCCCGTTCCGGCGCGTTCCGAGCGCACGGACAAGACCGGTGGTCTTCACAGCCAGGCCCGGAGGGACCGGCGGCGGCCCCGGCGCGCGTTGCGACTACTCGTTGGTGTCGCTCAACAAACAGTACCGTCTACCCCGGCATCCGCCCACGGCGTGGACGCGGCGGTGACGCGCCCTGCGAGCGGCGACGACGTCGCCCGCCTCAAGCTCGCACACCGCGGACGGACTCGGCGACGAGTACTGCGGGGCTGCCTGCGGATCCACCTGTCAGCCGGCTTCGTGTTGTTGGCCGCGGCCGTTGCCGACGCGGGACTGGCCCTCGTCTTGGGGGGATTGCCTCATGAGTGTGTCAGGCGACAGTGAAAACTGACCCCCTGGCGACAGCGAAAACTGACCCCCCCAGTCCGAGGGAGGAGTCAGCAGATGAAGGGATGCGAGGATGTCGGCCCGTGGGCGGGGAGGCCACGGGCACAGATGAGGAAGTCAGACGAGGTGGAGGCGATGCTGCATCTGCGGGCGCTCGGCTGGGGGCTGAGGCGCATCGCGAGGGAGTTCGGGTGCAGCAAGAACACGGTGAGACGCTACGTCGCGGCCGACGGCTGGATGACGTACAGCCGACGGGCCGGCGGCGGCAAGCTCGAGGATCAGGAGGCGTGGTTGAAGGAGCGCTTCTTCCAGCACGGCGGCAATGCCGAGGTGGTGCGCCAGGACCTGGTGCGGGAGCAGGACATCGACGTGAGCCTGCGCACGGTCGAGCGGGCCGTCGCGCCGTTCCGGCGGCTGCTGACGGCCGAGGCGAAGGCGACGGTGCGGTTCGAGACTCCGCCCGGGCGTCAGCTCCAGGTTGACTTCGGCCAGCGGCGGGTGCCGATTGCCGGGGAACGGGTGCGCGTGTTCCTGTTCGTGGCGACGCTGGGCTACTCGCGGCGCTGCTACGTGGCGACGTTCACGCACGAGCGGCAGTCGTCCTGGTTCCGCGGCCTGGAGGGCACGTTCAATCACTTTGGCGGCGTGACGAGGGAGGTGCTGCTCGACAACCCGCGACCGCTGGTGGTCAATCACGACGTGTCGACTCGGGAGGTCGAGTTCAACCACCGGTTCCTGGCGTTCGCGGCCCACTGGGGGTTCCGTCCGCGCGCGTGTGCGCCGTATCGGGCTCGGACGAAGGGGAAGGACGAGCGCGGAGTCGGCTACGTCAAGGCAAGCGCCATCGCCGGACATCGCTTCGAGAGCTGGGCGGGGATGGACGCGCATCTGGGGTGGTGGCAGCGGGAGATCGCCGACCGGCGACGCCACGGCACCACCGGTGAAGTCCCTCTCGAGCGCTTCGCCCGGGAAGCGGAGCGCCTTCGCCCCTGCGGGGGCCGGCCGCCGTTCGGCCAGTTGCGTGATCTGACCCGGACGGTCCACGCCGACTGCGCGGTGGTGGTCGACACCAACGCCTACTCGGTGCCGTGGCGGCTGATCGGCGAGCGGGTGCGGGTGGTGGTCAGCGGCGGCCGGGTACGCGTTCACCACGGCCCGAGGGTTGTCGCCGAGCACGTCGAGCACGAGGGACGCCACGCGCGGGTCACCGACCGGGCCCACCTGGTCGGCGTCGTCGGCGGCCCACGCCCGGCCGAGACCGCGGCGGCCCGGCCGAAACCGGAGCTGCTGCGTCCGCTCGACGAGTACGCGGCCGTCGCCGGGGGGAGGTTCTGATGGCCGTAGACCATGAGACGCTTCTCGGCTGGTTGACGCGGCTGCAGCTGACCGCGATCCGGGACCAGCTCGACAACCTGCTCGACGAGGCGGCGGAGAAGAAGCTGACGTTGCGGGAGGCACTGGCGATGCTCGTCGAGCGGGAGGTCTCGCGCAAGGACGAGCGGCGCATCGAGATGGCGCTGAAGATCGCGCGCTTCCCGATGGTGCGCGAGCTCGCCGACTTCGACTTCAAGGCGCAGCCGAGCGTCGACCGGCGCCAGGTGCGGGAGCTGGCGACGTCGCGGTGGGTGGCGCACGGCGACGCGCTCCTGGTGCTCGGCCCGCCCGACCCCGCGTCATGATGCCCACCTCGCTACATGCCTACAATTGCAGGGATTCCTGGCGCGGGCGCGCTGTTACGGGACCCTCTTCCGCGTCCGCTGGTCCCAGCCGCACCCGCTCCAGGGCCTCGGCCGAAATCGCCCAGGGAGCGCCCTTGCAGGCCTGACGGGCAGGAATCAGCCCCCGCCGGATCTGCCGCAGAATCGTCATCTTGCTGACGTCGAGACGATCCGCAGCTTCCTGCAACGTAAGTTCATTGCGCTCCTGGCGCTCACCCTCTCGATAGACCGCGATCCCGCGCGACGTCCTGAAGGCGCGCACGCGCGTCTCGGTCCAGGGATTGCCTCGCCCAGTCCGCAATCCGACACGATTCAGGTGACCGGCGATCAAGCGATCAGGCATCAGTCGCGCCAGCTCCCGGACGACGTCCCCCGTCTCGGCGTCTGTGGTCCATCGGTGATGGCCGCTACGGTTCTTGCGCACCATCAGCTCGGTGTGGTCACCGCCCTGCCAGTGCAGGCGCAGCCGGATGCGCTCACCCTCGATGTTCGCAACGACCTCCACGAGGAGCGCCCGCAAGATGCGTTTGCGGGTCTCCGGGGTCGCCCGCTCATCGTGCCAGGCCCGCTCGAGGTCGGCGCCGAGCGCAAGGTACTCCTCGCGTTCCTCCGGACCGAGCGCCTCGTGCTTCCGGCTCGCACGCAACGCCGCCACGGCTTCCTCACGTTGCCGAACGACCGCCAGACGTTCATTCCAACGCCGTTCCAATTCGCCAGCGACCAGCCGATTGTCCGGATCCACGACATCGTATTGGCGGTGCGCCCGCTTCGCCTCGAAGCGGGCCGCCTCCAGCGCAAGCTCCGCCTGACGCAGCACCTCGCGCGACGCTCGTTGCCGTTCCTCGATCGCCCGCAGCGCCGCTTCGATTCCCAGCGGCTTCAACACGTGCAGCACCGCTTCGCTGACGGCCCGATCCACGCGGAGTCCGCCGAACGAAATGCAGCGCTCGGTCCCGTGATTGACATGGCTCCCCTGACACTGGTAGCGCACGACGTTGCTCTGGGTCCCGGAGTAGCCCACATGCAGATTGCGGCCGCAGTGGCCGCAACGTAGCAGGCCCGCCAACAATGCCTCGCCCTTGCGAACCGAACCCCGGACCGCGGCCCCGTAGCGGTTCGCGTTCTCGGTTATTGCTCTCTGATTCCTCTCATACTCGGCCCACGTGATATAGCCGTCGTGGTGGTCGCGAATCAACACGTCCCACTTGTCCCGTTCACGTCGAAAGCCCCGAACCACCCGCTTGCGTCCGTCCTCGAGATAGGTGCGGCTGCCCGTCCGCCCGAACGCATAGGCGCCGGCGTAGACCGGGTTCGTCAGCATGTGATGCACGGTGTTGTAGACCGGCAGCTTCCATACGACCCGATGTCGCGATTGGTCACGAACCACCGCAGGCAGCTCGATCCCTTCGTGCCGGAGCCACAGATGAACCTGGCGAATGCTGCCCAGCTCGGTGAACTTCCGAAACACGAGCGCGACCGCTTCCTGCACGCGTTGATCCGGATCCATCCCGATCCCGTCACGGTCGACCCGCACGTAGCCGACCGCCACCGTCAGGAACAGCTCACCGCGGCGCGCCTTGCGACGCAGCGCCTCGACCGAGCGGAACCGCAGCGTCGACAACTCCATCTCCGACATCGTCCCCTTCATGCCGAGCAGCAGCCGGTCGTCGGGCAACCGCGGGTCGTAGACACTGGTCTCGTCGGCGAGCAGGCAGCCGACCAGTCCACAATAGTCGATCAGGGTATGCCACTCGCGTCCGTTGCGAGCCAGTCGGGAGGCCTCCAGAGACAGGACCGCTCCGACGTCGCCTCGACACACGGCCGCCAGCAGCCGATCATAGCCCGGACGCTCCGTCCCGCCACCCGAGCGCCCGAGGTCCTCGTCGACCACCTCGACGTTGCGCCACCCCAGCTGTCGGGCGCGGTCCCGGAGCGCGTACTGTCGGCCCCGGCTCTCCTGATGCTGTCGAACCTGGCCGGGCGTGGACTGTCGGACGTAAACCCAGGCCGCACGCGTCAGGTGCTCAGGCGTCACCCGCGTCATGATCGCCCCCTGCCTGCTGCGCGTCCCGATTCGTCATCACCTCCAGCACGAGCGCGCCGACGAGCTCGACCAGGCGGTCCCGCTGCTCCCCGGTGGTCGCGATCGTCGGGCTCTCCGGCTCGAACAGCCTTCCCTGTAGCGTCCTTCCGTACCGTCGCATCGACGCTGCCTCCCTCCTTCGGTTCCGTTGCCGAGAGGAAGAATGCATCGACCACGCCGCGCAGCTCCGATAGCGCCTCACGCGGCAACGCCGGCACCTCGCACACCTCGAAGGAGGCGGCCCGTGGACTGGTCATCCACTCCGGCAGGTAGGCGAGCGTTCCGTCCGGCTGCCGGACCACCAGGTACTTCCCCTCGTGCCGGCGTACCACTTCGACCTGTTCACCCGCACGCGGGTGAAAACGGTAGTGGACCGTCCTCGAATCACCCTGATATGCAGCAGTATGTCGTCGGTCTCCCGGGGGTCGGGAAGACGCATCTCGCGGTGGCGCTCGGGCGCGAGGCGATCCGGCAGAGCTACTCGACCCTGTTCACGACGGCGCAGGCGCTGATGGCGGCGCTGGTCAAGGCGCACAGCGAGGGGCGGCTGGAGGACCGCCTGGCCTTCTACGCCAAGCCGAAATTGCTCATCGCCGACGAACTGGGATACCTCCCTTTCGAGGCGCATGCCGCGCACCTGTTCTTCCAGCTCGTCTCGAGGCGCTACGAGCGCGGGAGCATCCTGATCACGTCGAACCGCTCGGTCGGCGAATGGGGCGAGGTGTTCGGGGACGCCGTGGTCGCCACCGCGATCCTCGACCGGCTGCTGCACCACAGCCACGTGTTGACGATTACCGGGGAGAGCTACAGGCTGCGCGAGAAGCGTCGGGCGGGCGCCCTGAGGATCCCGGCGCCGAAGCCTGTCGCGCCGGAGACCCGCTCGGGAGCGTCGTCATGACCACGCGACCGACATCATGGCGGGCACCGGTAGGGACTCACGCTCACACGCCGGTGCCGCGCCACGCCGCCCTTCGGCCGGCGTGGCGGTTGTCAGGCTGGCCGGCCCGCTGCAACGCGGCACCGCTCGAGCCCGCCGACGCTCGACGTCGTGAACGTCCGGGGGTCGAGCCGCCTGTCACCGTCACCAACCGGTCCGTTACGTAACGGTGTGGAGTTGTCGTGGCGTTGACGAACGCGGAGCGGCAGGCGCGTTACCGGGAGCGGCGGCAGGCTGGCGAGTTCCGGCTCCGGTACCGCCGGCCGGCGGACCGGAGGTCGCGGCCACAGCAGTGGAACGACGCGGTGCGGACGCTCCTGACGCTGCAGGACCAGTACCGGGAGTGGCGGGACGCGTTGCCCGAATCCCTCGCCGGGTCCGCGACCGCCGAGTTGCTCGAGCAGGTCTGCGATCTGGACCTGTCGGTACTGGAGACCGTCGAGCTGCCCAGGGGCTTCGGGCGTGACGGCTGACGAGCTTCCGGTTGGCGGCCCCGAACCGGCGCCGGATGTCGGGCATCCTGAGGCCGCTGGTGCCTGCGGGATCGTGCTCCCCGGTTCGGACCCGCCCCCGGGACGCACGGCAGCTTGTCGGGAGGTCGGGGACGAGTAGCTGCGGGACGGGCGGCGTCCCGGCCGTCCACGACGCTCACGGGGACGCCGCGGACCGCCGGATTCGCGAGCGCGCCGAACCGGAGCTACCGTCCCGGGGGTGCAGTCGGTATCGACCACGGAATCGTCGTTGTGGATCTACATACGCCGTTTCTTCGGGGGTCAGTTTTCAGTGTCGCCAGGGGGTCAGTTTTGAGTGTCGCTTGACAATGAGTGCATGCGTTGATCGGCCTCCGGCCGGGGGCGGCGATGGCGAGCTGTTGCTCAGGTGGCGGGTCGTCCCGGTCGTGGCAGATGGCGATGGTCGCTTGGAGTTGCAGAGTGCTTGGGACGATGGCCCGCGGCGGACGGCGGGTGTGTTCGCCGATCGCGCTGCGGCAAGCGCGTTCGTGGATGAGCGCGGGGGCTATGGCTTCACGTTGACCTGCGTCAGGCTGGAGAGCCCGGCGACCCGACGACCCCATCCGCGAGTTCGCATCCGTCCTCCCGCTAAAATCGAGCCCGTGATCGAGGGCGGCGAGGACGTTCCCGGGCGCCGCCCCGGCTGTCCCGCCCGCCCCGCCTGCCCGCAGGGCGTCGGCCGCAGCCGGGCGGTTCGCCAGCGATCGCAGCACCGACCTCGCTGCTCCGACCTCGGACGAAGACGACTATCGGCCCGGTCTCCCCACGGCGCCCCCGGAGTCGAGGTAGCGGGCGACGGCGGATTTCGCGAAACGGATTCTCTTGCCGAGGCCGAGGAGGCGCGGGATCGGAAACGTGCGGGCGCGCAGCCCGCGCCTGATAGTCGATTCCGAACACCGTAGCACCTGAGCAAGTTCGCGGATGGTCAGGACGTCCGGGTACGAATCCAGAGCGCGGTGGTGCGGCACGAATAAACATACGTGGGGCCGACCGCTGAGAACACGACCGACGGCATGGCGAGGGGGACGATGAGAACCAGCGGTGCCGACAGGCCGAGAGGGGGTGGCAGAGCCGTTGGCCGACCTCCTGGGAGGTCCACCCGAGTGATCTGTCTGGGCGACGTCACCATGGGCCGCCCGACGGACGGCCTAATCGACCGCCTCGCCGACAGGCCGAGAGGGGGTGGCAGAGCCGTTGGCCGACCTCCTGGGAGGTCCACCCGAGTGATCTGTCTGGGCGACGTCACCATGGGCCGCCCGACGGACGGCCTAATCGACCGCCTCCGGCGCAGATCCAGCCGCAAGATCCTCGTGGCCCGGAACCACGACAACGCCCGCGTCCGCCGCCTCCCGGCGGGCGTTCGACGAGCTGAGGTCCCGCTGCCTTGCCGAATCGTAGATACCCCCGGTGCCGGCTGGGTCGTCGCGCTTCCGCAGCGGCTGGCGCTGCGCAGCTCACTTCAAGCCGCGTCGGCTGGACAGAGCCCCTCACCACGGCGCCCGCCGCGCCCCCCGGGTGAAGCACCGACGGGATCTGCGTCTCGGTCGACTCGGCGTAGGTCAGTCCGACTGCGAGAGCCAGAGCGGTCCCGCGGCGTCGGCACCGGTCCCGGCTCGGCGACAACCGCACGCCTTCAGCCCACGCGCGCCAGCTGGTGCGCCGTCGTCCGTCCCGGGACGACCTCGCCCCGAACCAGGTGCTTCGCCAGCTGCCGGAGCGCCGTCAGCGATCTCGGACGATAGTGCACCTGCTCGACGCAGACGTTGATGTGACGGGTGCTGTCCCGCACGGTTGCGTTGTGCAGATGGCCGTGCAGGTTCACGCACCCCTCCGGGACCCGACGGAGGGGGAAGTGCGTCATCAGCAACTGCGGGTCGCCGTCGGCGTAGAGCACGCTGTGGATCTCGTCGAAACCCGGAAACGCCGACCCCCGCAATGCCGAGCTCATGGTTGCCGAACACGAGAATCTTGCGCCGACCGGGCGCGGCCACCACCCGCTTGCGGCGCTGCCCCCACAGCCCGGAGAACACGACGTCCCCCAGGCAGATCATCGTGTCGTCGGGTCGCACGGTGCGGCGCCATACCCCGAACAAGCGCTTGTCCATGTCCTCCGGATCCACAAAAGGCCGGCCGAAGACGGAGATCGTCCCCGAGTGACCAAGGTGGAGATCCGACCAAACCCAGATCCGCTGATGGTACTGCTCCCGGAGCACGCCGGCCGTCATCCCGCGCGAAGCCCGCAACATCCCCTGAGTCGTCCGCCGGTCGACATCCTCCCGGATCGGCGGCTCGAGGTCCTCTTCGAACTGTTGCTCGTACAGCCGTTTCAGCTCGTTGGCGTCCATGACCGAAGCCGCCGTGCCCGCGTCACCGGTCTGCGATACCGAGGGCCCCCCCGGCGCGGGGAAGACCGGATGTTCAGCGTCAACTACTTTTGCCGGTTGACGGCAACCATTTTTGCCGGTTCCGATCGTCGTGTATCGAGAATCAGCCCGGACCGGAGCACGCCGCGGCACGCGGCGTGCTCCGGGCTCCGAAGGTCGGCGTCACCGTTGGTCTGCCTTGAGCAGCACAGTCCCCTGGTGACCCCGAATCCGGCGGTCCGCCGCGTCCCAGTGAGCGTCATGGTCGGCCGGGACGCCCCCGTCCAGGCCGGGCCGCAAGGCCCACAATTGCCATCCGAGCCGCGGGGCGGGCGGCGTGTCACCCGCAGGGCCGTAGCGGAGCGGAGGACGTGCGCAGCACGTTGACACGCCGGCCGTCCCGCAGCTACGCGTTCCCGACCTCCCGACAGGGCTGTCGTGCGTCACGGGGAGCGCGAACGGCCTCCGGAGCCGGGCGCCCAGCGCCCAGCGCGGCTTCGTGGCCGCCAACCGGAAGCCGTCGCCGGCGGTCTAGCCGTCACGCCCGAAGCCCCTGGGCAGCTCGACAGCCTCCAGTTCCGACAGGTCCAGGTCGCAGACCTGCTCAAGCAACTCCGCGGTCGCGGACCCGGCGAGAGATGCCGGCAACCCGTCCCGCCACTCCTGGTATTGGTCCTGCAGCGCCAGAAGCGTCTGCACCGCGTCGTTCCACTGCTGTGGCCGCGACCTCCGGTCCGCCGGTCGCCGGTACCGGAGCCGGGGCTCGCCGGCCTGCCGCCGCTCCCGGTAACGCGCCTGCCGCTCCGCGTTCGTCAACGCCATGACCAACTCCACACCGTTACGTAACGGACCGGTGACAGGCGGTTCGCCCCCCGGACGTTCACGACGTCGAGCGTCGGCGGGCTCGGGGCAACAGCGGACCGGGCGCACGACCGCGGGGAGCAGGTGCGGGCGGCGATTTCCGGCGCGACCGGTCCGTGCGGTAGCTGGGTACGTCGAATTCGATCACGACCGCGTGGTGGACGAGGCGGTCGATCGCCGCGGCCGTGGCCATCTGGTCGCGGAAGATCCGGTCCCACTGGCTGAAGACCAAGTTGCTCGTCACCAGCACCGAACGCCGCTCGTAGCGCTCGGCCAGAAGCGTGAAAAGCACCTCAGCTTCGTCGGGACTTTGCTGTACGTAGCCCAGATCGTCAAGCAAGATTGCCTCAAAGAGATCGAGCTTCCGGAGGGCGCGGGGCAGGTCGAGGTCGCGTTTCGCACCGAGCAGCTCCTGCACCAGGGCGTAGGCCGGGGCGCACAGCACGCTGTGGCCGGCCTCGACCAGCGCGTGCCCGACGGCGCAGAGCGCGTGGCTCTTGCCCACGCCGGGGAGACCGACGACATACTGCTGCATATCAGGGTGATTCGAGGACGGTCCACTACCGTTTTCACCCGCGTGCGGGTGAACAGGTCGAAGTGGTACGCCGGCACGAGGGGAAGTACCTGGTGGTCCGGCAGCCGGACGGAACGCTCGCCTACCTGCCGGAGTGGATGACCAGTCCACGGGCCGCCTCCTTCGAGGTGTGCGAGGTGCCGGCGTTGCCGCGTGAGGCGCTATCGGAGCTGCGCGGCGTGGTCGATGCATTCTTCCTCTCGGCAACGGAACCGAAGGAGGGAGGCAGCGTCGATGCGACGGTACGGAAGGACGCTACAGGGAAGGCTGTTCGAGCCGGAGAGCCCGACGATCGCGACCACCGGGGAGCAGCGGGACCGCCTGGTCGAGCTCGTCGGCGCGCTCGTGCTGGAGGTGATGACGAATCGGGACGCGCAGCAGGCAGGGGGCGATCATGACGCGGGTGACGCCTGAGCACCTGACGCGTGCGGCCTGGGTTTACGTCCGACAGTCCACGCCCGGCCAGGTTCGACAGCATCAGGAGAGCCGGGGCCGACAGTACGCGCTCCGGGACCGCGCCCGACAGCTGGGGTGGCGCAACGTCGAGGTGGTCGACGAGGACCTCGGGCGCTCGGGTGGCGGGACGGAGCGTCCGGGCTATGATCGGCTGCTGGCGGCCGTGTGTCGAGGCGACGTCGGAGCGGTCCTGTCTCTGGAGGCCTCCCGACTGGCTCGCAACGGACGCGAGTGGCATACCCTGATCGACTATTGTGGACTGGTCGGCTGCCTGCTCGCCGACGAGACCAGTGTCTACGACCCGCGGTTGCCCGACGACCGGCTGCTGCTCGGCATGAAGGGGACGATGTCGGAGATGGAGTTGTCGACGCTGCGGTTCCGCTCGGTCGAGGCGCTGCGTCGCAAGGCGCGCCGCGGTGAGCTGTTCCTGACGGTGGCGGTCGGCTACGTGCGGGTCGACCGTGACGGGATCGGGATGGATCCGGATCAACGCGTGCAGGAAGCGGTCGCGCTCGTGTTTCGGAAGTTCACCGAGCTGGGCAGCATTCGCCAGGTTCATCTGTGGCTCCGGCACGAAGGGATCGAGCTGCCTGCGGTGGTTCGTGACCAATCGCGACATCGGGTCGTATGGAAGCTGCCGGTCTACAACACCGTGCATCACATGCTGACGAACCCGGTCTACGCCGGCGCCTATGCGTTCGGGCGGACGGGCAGCCGCACCTATCTCGAGGACGGACGCAAGCGGGTGGTTCGGGGCTTTCGACGTGAACGGGACAAGTGGGACGTGTTGATTCGCGACCACCACGACGGCTATATCACGTGGGCCGAGTATGAGAGGAATCAGAGAGCAATAACCGAGAACGCGAACCGCTACGGGGCCGCGGTCCGGGGTTCGGTTCGCAAGGGCGAGGCATTGTTGGCGGGCCTGCTACGTTGCGGCCACTGCGGCCGCAATCTGCATGTGGGCTACTCCGGGACCCAGAGCAACGTCGTGCGCTACCAGTGTCAGGGGAGCCATGTCAATCACGGGACCGAGCGCTGCATGTATTCGTTTACAGGGTGGTACGGGCCGACAGTGACCATAGAGGCACGTCGGATTCGGAGCCACACCGAGGTTGCCGTGACTGACGTCACGTTTCGCTACGGGTCGCCTTCGCCGCCGGCGCGATGCCGTGGCGGAAGCCGTACGCACCGGCGGCGGTCGGTCGGCTAACGTGCGCGGCCAAGCGTCCACCGGGTACTTCCAGAGCCCATCCGGCAGCCGACCCGAAGGTCAGCATGTCCGCACTTGACCATGGCGGCGGTGAGCCGGGCACGTTTCGGAGCGGCAATGCGGGCGTCAGCCGCCTACGCGGGCGGCGGCGGGAGCCCGAAGGCCTCGGGCACGGCAGGCTCGCGGGCGCGCGACATCTCGGCGATCAGGGGCGGCAGGTCAAGGCCGCGCTGGCGAGCGGTACGCACCACCGTCGAGAGCACCTGCTGGGTGTCGGCGCCCTTGCGGGTGCGGTTGCCGCCGCACACCTTGCGGATGACCACCGCGGGCCGGATGGCCTGTTCGGCCCGCCAGTTGGTGGCGTCTATCGACGGGTCCCGCAGGAAGAGAAACACGGCCGGGAATTCGTTGGCGAGGTGCTTGGCGAATCGCTTGCCGCCCTCCAACGGCGGCGGCGCGTCAATCAGCCGAGCGAGCCGGGCCTCGAGTCGGCCGCGGAGCGAGTCGAGACCGTGCCGGGTCAGCTCGCCGTTCCGGCAACGGTCCCGCACGTCCAGGCCAGCCTGGAGGACGGCCATGACCTTCGAGCCCCAGGGGCTGTAGGGGTGGCTCTGGTCCAGCTCCTTGCAGCGGCGAACCAGGTGATTGACGCAGCTTTGGTGCAAGGAGTCGGTGTAGCACCGGTACACCTGCCACCCGTCGCGCACGAGCACGCCCGCGTAGTCGGTCCCGAGCACGGTGGCGGCATCGTCGAACCCGCGGCCGGGGCGGATGGCGTAGACGGTGGTTTCCGGGGTAACGAACGCCCACAGCCAGTAGGGCTTGGCGTCCACGCGCCAGCCCGTCTCATCCGGCGTGACCACCGGCGCGTTGCGGACCTGCCGGCAGAGTTCCCCGTAGGCCGGCGTGGCGTCCCGGGCGGTTCGATGCAGCAGACGGGCGAGGCCGCCCTCGGTGACGTGCACACCGAACGTGTTCCGCAACACGCGGGCCACCTTCGCCAGCGGGACACCCATCTCGGTGTGCAGCTCGACGACGAGCGCGACGACGCTCGGGCCGAGCTGGACCGCGGCCGCGCCGAGTGCATCGGAGGTCTGGAGACGGTGGCGGCCCTGCACGCGGCGCCGACACTGCGAACAGTGGCCGACCTCGATGTCGAAGCGGCGCACGAGGGGGCGCACCTCGGGGAGGTCTTCCTGATGCTGCGAGGCCACGCGTGTCACTTCGACGGCGCCGCCGCAGTCGGGGCACGCCCGTGGCGCCGGCGCCGCATAGGTCTCATCGACCCGCGGCGGGCGCGGGCGGCGTCCCTGGGGTCCGTACTCTGTGCCGGGTCGGCGCCCAGGGCGCCCGCGGCGCCCTTGCGGCCGGTCCTTCCTGAAGGGGGCGGCTTGCCGTCGACCCGCCCGCCGGGCGTCGTCGAGCTGCTTCTTGAGGTGTTCGCTCCGGCGCTTCCACCGGTCTCGGTCGCGGGTCGTCCGCGCCAAGTCCTCGTTCAGCTTGGCGTTCTCCCGCTCGAGTTCCTCGATGCGCTCGTCCCGCGCATCCTGCTCTCGCCGCGGTGCCTTCGAATCGCCCCCTCCGCCGCTCTCGCCGGCCATGCCCCACGTATCGGCACATGCGCCCCGAAGCTGCACACCACTTCGCGGATTTTCTCGCCCTTACCCGGTAAACGAAGACCGCTGCATTTCGTTCGGCGGACTCCGCGTGGATCGGGCCGTCAGCGAAGCGGTGCTGCACGTGTTGAAGCCGCTGGGAATCGAAGCGGCGCTGCGGGCGATCGAGGAACGGCAACGAGCGTCGCGCGAGGTGCTGCGTCAGGCGGAGCTTGCGCTGGAGGCGGCCCGCTTCGAGGCGAAGCGGGCGCACCGCCAATACGATGTCGTGGATCCGGACAATCGGCTGGTCGCTGGCGAATTGGAACGGCGTTGGAATGAACGTCTGGCGGTCGTTCGGCAACGTGAGGAAGCCGTGGCGGCGTTGCGTGCGAGCCGGAAGCACGAGGCGCTCGGTCCGGAGGAACGCGAGGAGTACCTTGCGCTCGGCGCCGACCTCGAGCGGGCCTGGCACGATGAGCGGGCGACCCCGGAGACCCGCAAACGCATCTTGCGGGCGCTCCTCGTGGAGGTCGTTGCGAACATCGAGGGTGAGCGCATCCGGCTGCGCCTGCACTGGCAGGGCGGTGACCACACCGAGCTGATGGTGCGCAAGAACCGTAGCGGCCATCACCGATGGACCACAGACGCCGAGACGGGGGACGTCGTCCGGGAGCTGGCGCGACTGATGCCTGATCGCTTGATCGCCGGTCACCTGAATCGTGTCGGATTGCGGACTGGGCGAGGCAATCCCTGGACCGAGACGCGCGTGCGCGCCTTCAGGACGTCGCGCGGGATCGCGGTCTATCGAGAGGGTGAGCGCCAGGAGCGCAATGAACTTACGTTGCAGGAAGCTGCGGATCGTCTCGACGTCAGCAAGATGACGATTCTGCGGCAGATCCGGCGGGGGCTGATTCCTGCCCGTCAGGCCTGCAAGGGCGCTCCCTGGGCGATTTCGGCCGAGGCCCTGGAGCGGGTGCGGCTGGGACCAGCGGACGCGGAAGAGGGTCCCGTAACAGCGCGCCCGCGCCAGGAATCCCTGCAATTGTAGGCATGTAGCGAGGTGGGCATCATGACGCGGGGTCGGGCAGGCCGAACGCGAGCACGTTGGTCGCCGTCTCGAGGAACGCCCCGGTGGCCAGCGTCTCCAGCTGCTGCGCGACCTTTGCCGGGAACCTGCCGGTGTCGAGCGTCGCGAACGTCTTGCCCGGCGGCAACCGCGAGGCGCGACGCAACCGCGTGATCCGGCGCTGACGGCGCGCTTCGGCTTCCGCCTCGAACACTTCGACCAGCACCGGCATCGCCTCGGGGTGGCCCGCCTCGGTCAGCCGCGGCACGAGTTCCTCGGCCGCCGTCGTCAGCCCGAACTGCGTCAGCAACGACGTCACCTGCGTGCTCGGCGCCGTCATCCGACTCGACCTCCGGCCAGCAGCGCGTCGTACTGCGCCAGATCCGGGCGGGGGATGTGGACCACGGGGATGGTCGGTACCGGCGGACGAACCTCGGCCTGGACGGCGGCGTAGTCGCAGGGATCGCCGGCGTCGAGACGGCCGCGAAGCGTCGCCTCCACCCGTCGCTCGCTGGTCGTGGCCGCCAGGTGCAACAGGCGCACGTACTCGACGTCGGCCCGCTCGCCGTGCGTCCGCCCGAGCGCGTCATACGCGGCCCGGAACACGAGCGACGGGAACAGCTCCTCCCGGAAGCGATACCGCGCGAACGCCCCCGGCTTCCGGACCAGGCTCCCGATGATGTGGCGGTAGTCGATGCGGTGCTCAGCCCCGCCCCGCAGCCGCGGCATCGTGCACAGCACCCGCCCGCCGTAGAGGACCTCCACCGTCGACGGATGCTGCCGAGCCTCGACCAGGTGACCGATCAAGCGCGACGGCACCGAGTAGACCCGCCCGCCGACCCGGATCGTGCTCCACTTCCGCACCCGGCACTGGAACGTCGTGTACTCCGGGACCCGAGTCGGCGGCAACGACCGCAGATACGGACGCTCCTCGGCCAACCGAGCCGCTGCCGGGGCATTCCTCTCCTCGTCGACGACCCTCCGCACGAAGCGTAGATACGCCGCCTCGTCGACGAAGTCCCTCCCGCCCCGCAACAGCAACGCCTGCTCGATGGCCGTCGCCGTCCGGAAGTGCGACTGCTCCGCCACCCCGTTCTCGTGCGGTTTCCCCGGCTGGATCCGCGACGAGAGCAACCCGTAGTGGTCCAGCACCTGCCGGAACCGCGCCGTCAACTGACGACCGCCGCTGCGCCTCAGCTCGTGCGTCGCCGCCGACAGGTTGTCGTGACGAAGCACCGCCGGCACCGCCCCCAGCGTCCAGAGCGCGCCCTGCAGACCCGACACCAGGGCCTCGAACGTCTCGCTCAGCGCCAGCTCAACGTACGTCCACCGGCTGTAGCTCAGCACCCACTCGAACAGCAGGTGCGGGAACGCCACGCCCCGAAGCGTCACCTCCAGGTCGCTCAAGTCCGTGAAGTCGAACGCCGCTTCCCGACCCGGGACCGGAACCTGCTCGAAGTACACCTCACGGTCGGGACCGTACTCCACCCGCCATTCGCGGACCCGCCGCTGCAAGGTCCGCAGCTGCCCCGGCTGAAAGCGGCCCGGGTGCCGCCGGCACAGCGCCTTGAACAGCGTCAGCACCTGCAGCCGGCCGTCGGTGTCGGCCACCAGCTGCGGCACGACCTCCGACTGCCACACCCCGGCGAACGGGTCCTCCCGCGTGCGCCACCATCGCGGCGCCTTCGCCGTCGACGGCAACGGCCCGCTCTGCCACTTACGGGCCGCCCGCTCGCTCATCCCGGCCGCCGCCGCGGCCGCCGCCAGCGTCTTGCCTGCCATCCGCTTCTCGCGCAATCGCCGCACCTGGGCATCGGTGACCAACCCGTCCTCCGCGAGGAAAACGGGCAGTGTCACACGCCTCGCGGCCGCCCCACGCGACCGCCGATCACCGCGTCGGCGACCGGCAAAAATAATTGTCGTTGATCACCGGAAGCCCGCCACTCACTGCGTCCAGACCCGCACCGACCAGCATATGCACGCCGCGCGAATCCGTGGTCGGGCGTTCCTCATGCCCCGGACGAGAGTTCAGACCCCACTACCTTCGAGATCCGGTCAGCCGTGGTCGCTCCTTCGGGTACGCGGCCGGCCAAAAGCCGCTTTCCGAGCGTCAGCAGGCTCTCGAGCGGGAGGGGTCGGTAGTCCGTGTGCTCCACGCACACGTTGATGTGCGGCGTGTCCAGAAGCGGTTCGTTGTTGTGCACGTGGCCGTACAGGTTCACCCAGCCTGGCGGAAGGGTGCGCATCGCCAAGTGAGTCAACACCATCGGCGGATCGCTGTCGATCGCCAGGATTCCGGTCGCGACACCGTGTCCAGCGGCGTCCAGCAACCCGGTCCTCCTATTGAAGTCATGGTTCCCGACCACGAGGACCTTGCGCCCCGGGGCCTCGCGGATCCGGGCTCGCCCGGATTCGCCGAGGCTACCAGCCAGCGCGACGTCGCCGCCGTTCAGCACCGTGTCCTCACTGCCGACGACGGACCTCCAGGCCGTCATCATCGTCCTGTCCATGTCGCGCGCGTCCGCGAACGGCCTCCTGCAGTACTTGATGATGTTGGCATGCCGCGGGTGCAGGTCGGACCAGACCCATGTGCAGTGCGCGTCGGGTCGATGGACCGCGACCGGATGTGCCTCCGTGTAGTCGATGATCCACCTGATGCCGCGTCCCCCGGGCTTCTTCGTCCCGACGATGCGGTGGAGTTCCTCCAGGTACAGGTGCTTCACGTCGAGGCAGCTCCGATCCTCGGGTGGCGGGTCCGTCGCCGCGGCTCGGTGCCCACCTGTCACTGTACGCCGCCCTGCTGGAGCACCGCGGCGGTCACGGCGCGGGCGGCGATCTCATCGTCTTGAGGCCAAGTCGCCCGCGCCGTCCCAGCCTTCTGGATCGCCGCGAGGGCCCCGACCCGCACCGTGTGCACGTTAGATGTCCGCGACCAACTCGTCGGTCGTGCCCGGCTCCAAACCACTTCATGTAACGACGTGCCGGTCTTTGTCCGGGTCGGGTTCGCTCGAGCGGGCCGCCCTCGCGGCCACATGCTGGCTCACGTGGGCGTGCCAGGCGCCAGTACTCCACGCACGCGGTGCGTGCCTTCGGGTACGCCGTCGGCCAAGCCGGCCCTGAGGCACCGCAGGTCGTCGACGCGCCGCCCGAACGCACCGACGATTCGCCCACGAGGCCCGGTACACGATCGTCCCCCGTCTACTCGACCGCCGGCAACCATAGCACGCCCACACCCTACAAACCCCCGTTTCGCCGACCCTTCTGTCCCCGACGGTCGTCACCGGGAGTGTCCGGGCGTAACCCTTCGGTAGAGCCGCAATGCCGCAGCCCGGAGATCCTCGGCGACAGCCACAGGACCCGCCCCGGCTCTGCAATGCAGCCGCGTTGCTCGACGAGACCTCCGGCTCTCCGCTCGGACACTGGCCTTCGAAGCCAGCGCGCGCGCGCAACAACGCGAAGCGGCCGAGGCCCACGCCACGGCAGCCAACCCCCCCCGCCGGACCCCTTACCGATGTGGCGCGTGCAAGCGCCGGCCATCTCACCCGCACCCGCTCCCCGCCGCCTCGCCCAAAAGCCGCCCGCAAGGCCCCTCCGGCCCGAGCCGTCGCCCTTCGCGCCAACTCAAGCCTCCGTCATCCTGGACCAGCACACCGAGACCAGCCACGAGCCGCGCCGCGCGCCGGCACCCGCTCACCCCTGTCCAACCCCGCGACCAAACCCCCGCCGACGTGCCCTTCGCGGACCGACTTCGCGCGCGGTCGTGGAGCGCCCCAGCGCCGACCTCGGCCTCAACCTTCCTATCGTCGCCAAGTCCATCGCCTCGCCAGCCACGAGTTTTCCGCGACCCCGCATCGACCATACGCACCGTACCGCAACTCCACAGTCGCCCCAACCCCGACCCGCCAAGTCCCCCAAATTACCACCGGCACTTCTGCGCCCACCCGAACTCCGCCGCGCTTGGCCCCCCGCCCCCGTCACCCAGCCGCTACCGCACTGCCGGCCCAAATCCAACCAATGACGATTCATCACCGTAGCCACCACGCTACAAGTGCGCCGCCGCCGACAACTCACCCAGCTCCAGGTATCTCTGACGCTCTTCCGCACCCACATTCCTCAACAGCGCCGCTAATCGGCCACAATCCAAATACCACCGTTGCGCTACCCCGTCGCTGTACGCTGATTGAAAGCCCTCCGCTGAGGGGTACTCTACATGAATATCGCGATGCAGCGCTTTAACAATCCAACAACCCACCGCCTGCATCTTGCTCCCCGCCGGTGCCAGTAGAACCCTATGTGTTTCTGACAGTCGCCAGTACAGATCGCTAAGCAACGCCACGGTCTCCCGATAGTCCAATGTTGACACCGAGCGCTCCGGAATACCCACACCTTCCCTCTCACCCATCACTACGTTGTCGTCCGACCACTCTCGCCGTACCTGATCGTGGATCCACGCCATGGCCGCTTCCCGCCAACTGTGCACTGGCGGTTTTTCGTTCACCAAGAATAGCCGACTGGGATAGACCGTGTTCAGCAACACTTGCGTCAGAGCGTCATTAAACGACATGAACACAATCGCCGCCGTCGGTTGACCCTGCATCGCGACGCTGGCCAAGGAATCCACCCGCACGACGCCATGAACCCCGTCGAACACCTGTAGCGTCGGCCGATGGATCTCGTTCCGCTCCCTGGCCCGCTCGAACTCCTGTCGGGTCGGCCCGTACGTCGCCGCCTCCGCATAAAAAATGCGAACGTCCACGTCAAGTTCCACGCATACATCTAATGTGAGCAATATCGCCAGTTTTGACATCGTTGAAATATCCACCGTAACCCTTCTCGCATTTGTGACCAGCAAACGCTTCCGCAGACGCGCTCCATAATCTTCTGGACAAAACCGATCGTACTCCAGAATATCGTCTCTTTCGCACACCGCGCCCATTCCAACGAATCTATCCCGCACTTCAGACAATCGGTTTCTACTATCCACCGGGCGATAGTCCAAAAGCACGCATCTCAGTCCGTCGGCCCTTCCGAAAACACCACCACTCCCCAAAGTGCGATCCTCAAATCCCGGAGCATGCACCAAGACATCTCCTTCCAACACCCGTAGCGACGTAACCGGCTGCAGCGCCGGGAGCCGCTCCGAAACGCGTCCCTGGGCCCTAGTCATCCGTCCTCTCTCCCTTTCTCCCCCGCCAGCGTCCCTCGACTTTCGCCTCCTCCATTCTCGCCCTTCAAATCGTCGTACGCCGGATCCTCCAGCACCTCCGTCGCTGACCCGAACGGCATCGGCAGCTGCCCATCCGCCGATCGTCGTTCCCTGAACGACGCTCGAAAGCCGTCGGGATCCAGCAACAAACCACTGAAGTCCGCGCACGACAGCGCGACACTATCTCGCTTCGATAGCGCAAGCGTACAATACGGAAGCAACACCCGGCGCAAATACAGACGCGGCACAAACGCACCCCGCACGCTCTTCCCCCGACTATCACGCATAAACACTCCATACCGAAGCAGATCTCTATAAATCTCCGCCGCAAGCCCACTCAACCTCAACTCGTCCAGAATCTCGATCCGAAACGCCATACGTGGCACCTCCCGCCGGCCCCCCTTTCCATCGGCAATCTCGTACATTGGACCCTCTAGCAGCCGGCCCGAAGCGGCCGCAAAGGCCTCCACGATTGCCTTTAGGTGTTCCCCATACCGCCCGTACAGAGCGTACCGTCCGCGCGACACCCGCGCGTTTTCCACACCTGCCTTCACCGCAGCAGCGTCCGTCGGCTCATTTCTCGTCAACGAGTTCAGCCACTCTCCACCTCTATTTCGGAACACCCGATCCTGTATGCCCGAGTCAACGGGCAACGGTCCAATTCCACCACTATCTCCGGCCGACTCGCTCGTTTGGTCGATCACATCGCTGACAAGCTGGATCATCATCCGCGTGTCACCCGACCATAGTCCCGCCAGAACGTCTTCCCCGCAATAGTGCACCCGCCCTCGCGACCGGCCCCTCCGTTGCGATCCACCCATCACCTCCGCACGGCCCGCCGTGCCCTCGTCAACCACCGACGTTCGCAGGCGCCGCGCAAACTCTGTCTTCGACAAATTCAGCCGCCCCAACAGCCCCACAAGCGTCCGCGCTCCATCCGGCACCCGCGAATCGGCCGCCAAACGCCGCCCGAACACCTCCCGCAGAAAGGCAAGCCTCTCCGCATCGGGCAAAAACAGCGATTCTTCGCCGATATCTACCAGTTGATAATCATCCCCATCTTCCAGTGCCTTCCCGCTCGAGTCCTGCGGAACAAAGGTCGTCCATGATTCCGTCGCCACCTTCGACAGGAATTCGGCCGACCGTTGAAGGAACAGCCGATTCAATACCCTTTGCATCGGCCCAGACACCCGCGGCGTGGAGAAGTCGTCGACAAACAAAAATACTCCCCGCCCAGCGAGCCACGCGCATTCCCGCCGGGCCAAACGCACAAAGCGTGGTAACCACTGGTGTTGCGACAGCTCCGACCAACCCGGAAATTCCGTCCAACGCGGTCGACTTGCGACCCGCCACTTAGTCTCCTCCAGAACAGAGCGGTAGCGTTCCAGGCGATCCTGCCCAACAACTAGGGTCATTTCATCTCGCACAAGCCACCCTCGAACGGCCCGCATCAATCCTTCGTCCGCCGCCTCACCCAGCTTACCAGCTCGTGCCGACTGAACGGTCAAGAACTCACCGAGTATGCAGAGGTTCGCGTAACAAACCAGTCTCGCAATGTCAGACGCACTTGGACTATCGGGGTATTGTGCGAACGCATCCGCGAAGTCATTGGCGTTTACGTAGAACGCGGCCATTCGTCCCCCTCCCGACAGCTCGGCCACATCCCCGCACTCAACGACCAGACGCTCGCTTAATCGCCGAAACAGCATCGTCTTTCCACAGCCGCGTGGACCCGTGAGAACCGTAGGTATATCCAGCGTGAAGATCTTTGATCTGGCCGGTACCGTCGGCACAAACAACTGCTTCCACCAATCCCAGCGCTCGCCGATCATCTCGCTAACCTGAAACTGCCCAACGTTAGACGCGCCCGCTGGCGCCAATTTGCGACCGGGAGCCGAACTATCGCCTCCGTGCCCAAATCCCCCGCCGCTTTGCGCAGTGAGCTTTATGTCCCGAAGTAGCTCGAGCAATTCTAACGGACTCCGGCGCTCTGCCGCGCTTCGTTCCGCCAGTAACTTACTCAGATCGCGTTTCATTGCCCGCAGCATTTGTCTATGTGTCGCTGTTGCCGACGAGTAGTTCACATGGGCAATCATTTCATCTATAATCTTGGCCAGCCCCTGATAGTCATCCCTCGGCTTTACCGTGCCCCCGGTCGCACCATAACCGAAGTCAGAGATATAGATCGGTGCCCTTGGCTGCAGGGATTCATCCAAAAGCGTCGGTGATTCGTCTCCGATCAGAATATTCCCTGAATGCAGGTCGCCATGTCTGGCCACCCCCTCCACATGGCAGCCGTGTAGCACGTGCAGAACTCGTTCGACCACGGCCACGAGAAAGCCCGCGTCGATCTCTCGCGTCCGGCGCAGATATTGTCTTAGGTTTTCCCCCGGCGAAATGTAATCCCAGACCGTGTATTGACACATCCGAGTTCGCCCTTCATGGGCGATCGTCGTTGTATCCGCGTGATGGAAGTGGACAACGTTCACATGCAACGCCAGACGCAGGACCTTGCGCAGCTCAGTCTCCCAGCCCCGGCGCAGAGTGTCGAAGATCAGCTTGACTGCCACGAAAGTCTCTGGAAATTCCCGACGCGCGGCTTTGTACACGTACCCAATTCGGCCCGCACCCACAAACTCGACCAACTCGAAGTCGCCTACCGTCTTGCCAGCCAGCAACTTCGGCCAGGCGTCGTCCTTTGTATGCGTCATTTCTTTTGATATACCAGAACAGCTTCCTTCTTTGTGCCCTGATACTCCCGTCGAGATCGACGAATGTCAGGAATTGCGTCCTCGTATGCGGCGACCAGACGGAAGCGCGCCAACGCTGAGCTTTCCTTGAACAACTGGCGTGTCAAACCGACAGTTCGACCTGTCGTTCCCCCACCACGTGAAACGTCACCCACAACGAGTACGAAAAAGCCATGACTGTTAATCTTGTCCGCCATCCTAGAACACACGTCGCTGAGCAATGACACATACGCCCCGCTCCTCTCTCTTCGAGGGAGCTCCAGGCCCGTCGGAATCGTCCGGTCGATAAACCAAAGGCGTAGTCGATTGTCTCGTACGTAGTCCAATTCGTTCATGTACGGTGGGCTGGTAATCACGGCCTGGATCCCGCGTGGTACGGGAAAGTTTCGTGCGTCACCAGCAAAAACAGCGCGCGACTCTCGGTAGGCATTCGGTGGTCGCCTGAATGCCCGTTTGACCTTTGCTTCCAGCCGTGGACGCACCGCTCTATACTCGTATAGTTCGCCGTAATCTGCTCTGGGAAAGTTGTGGCTTCTCAGATACGGCACCAAGTGGCTACTGGGGAACGACAGAAACCCCGGCCTTTGATGATGCAGAATTCCCAGCAGGCATGCAAAGAGGAAGTGCTCCTCCAGTTCCACGCAGGCATCTCGAAACGCTAGCGCTGACCGGAGCGTTTCCCGATGAAAGAAGGCGCGCACCCAGCGGGGTACCGAGCGCA
Source organism: Vicinamibacterales bacterium (assembly GCA_965207615.1). Lineage (GTDB taxonomy): Bacteria > Acidobacteriota > Vicinamibacteria > Vicinamibacterales > UBA8438 > JAJEEA01. The sequence continues at coordinate 6,550,354 of CBDBMZ010000003.1, read as the reverse complement.
GGTCCTGTTGGCCTCGTCTCTTCAGCGCCAGGCTCCACGTGGATTTTAGCCCATCTAGTGCCACCGTCAGATTCTTTGGCGGATAGAGCTTCGCACGACTGAGCAACACGGCGTATGGATTCCAATCGCCCACGTAGACCCGGCGGTCGCCGGCCGCGGCCTCCACCCCGACGACCCCGCAACCGCAGAAAGGGTCGACGACCAGATCTCCACTCTGGGAGTATGCGTCCACCAAAGCCCTTGCCATCGTCGTCTTCATGCGGCCGATGTACGGTGCGAGTTGGTGAAAGGTCAAGTCAGTTCCGACCGTGGACCCAGATGACCAAGTCGGCTTCAACAACTGTGAGTCTTCCTGCGTCCGCACCGTGCCCTCACCCGTCCCCATCCCCGGTGCTTCCCATATCGCCCTCCGGTGAGGTCGCAGATTGCACCGCGTCTCCCGCGAACCAGTCGTCCCGCCGCGTGGCTGTTCTATGTGACGTCCCGGAGGGCCACTCGCTCCCCCCTCCGCGGCGTCGTTCATCCATTCGGGCCGCCGGGCAGGCACCCCGGCCCAGCTGCCACCGTGAGAGCTGGTGGACTGCACCAAGCCCGCCGACTGGACAGCCAAGCTATCTTCTCCATCCTTCGGCGCCCGCTAGCCGGCAGGGCGTCGGGAATCGCTCGCGCAACCCCTCCACGCCGCGCCGCCACACCAGTTGAGCGCCCGACGTTGTGTGGCGCTTCCACCCCCGTGTCGGCTGCCGGCGCTGACGAACATGATGAACCATCCTTCAGGGCGACGTCGGGCACGCGCCGTCAGCGTCCGGCTCTCACCGGGGCGCCGGGCCCCGGTCGGTCGACAGATTCCACGGCTTGCCCTCGCTGCGTCGTGCATTCAACTCCAAGAGGCGGGCCAAGACTTCGTCGTGAAGCCGTTTTGGCCAGCGGTATCTGCAGGAGTGCTTCCTGTTCGCTTGATCGGCGTGCTCCATATCCCGGTCCGAGGCGAACTCGTATTCCAAGTCTACGTCCGTCCATCCGTATGCGTGAAGCACTCCTCGGTCCATCCGCGCTTGGAGTTCTCGTAGGCGGTTGATCGCGCCGCTCTCGTCTTCCGGGTCGTGAAATCGATTGTAGATTCTCGTCAGACCGTCGCTGTTGCGGACCATGAGGTCGGCTCGGAATCGGCTGTACTCTTCTCCAAGAACTTCCAACTTGGGGTTCGTGGTCCATGATTCCGGCAACGGAAAGGTCTCGAAACAGTCGGAAAGTGAGTAGTTGATATCATCTTTCATAGTAGAACTAAAGAAACGCGCCCAAATCTCATGGACGTTCGACTGCAACACGCAAAAAGACGCGAAGCTATCGCAGGCAAAGACCGCAAGTTTGTGGGAAAAAACCATTTTGGTAGGGAGAAAGGCAAAGTGGATTTTATTGCTAATCATCGCGCAGACGAGCACTCGCCGTAGCCCAGTGATTGCCGCCCGGAGTTGAGGGCGGCTGTTCCAGTGCTTCCACCATTCGAACACCATGCGTGGATACTTCTTGGCGTTTCTTTTCTCCCGCTCAGGTTTGACTCGCTGTTCTAGGAGCTCCATAAGCTCGGGCCAGATGCGACGGCATTCTACTTCGCTTCTTTCGCCAAAATCTATTGCATATCGATGATGAGCATGTCTCGGACTGGCATTGACCTCTCGGCCGCCAATATAGGGAAGGATGACTTCATGATTCCTGGGATTCTGGTTGAGGAGTCGATACATTTCGCGCAACGGCGACGCCACGCCGGTTTTGTCCGTATCGTCGAACACAAAGCCCAAACCCAGCACGATGCTGCCTTGGAAACCCACGCCAGAGTTTCCAGGAAGCCGTCGCGGGTCCTCATCGCTCCCACCGCTAGACAAGAACGCTGTGATCCGCTCGACGGCTTGTCCATCGATGAGTCTGCTGCTAGCTATTCTTCCCTTCCCGATGTGCAGCACACTTACGACAACCGCGGCCGATCCGGGCCACGGCACGCGTCGCCGTACACAAAATATGTCTCCGCCGTGCTTCCGGATCCATTGCGGACCGCTCAGGCGTGTGTCTCCCTGTGCGATTGTATTCGTGGCGATGAATCCTAGGGCGCCTTCCTGACGGACCAGTGCAAAAGCGCGTCGGAAAAAGTAAGCTACGAGGTCAGCCCCGCCACTGGTGCCATCGTGCGACTCACGAATCCAGGCGGAATACGCCTCGCCCTGGGTTGTGGTGACATTGCGCCCGCCCTGAAATGGGGGGTTCCCGACGAACGCATCGAACCCCTGATTGTCTCGGTCGAACACCTCTGGAAACTCGGTGTCCCAATGAAACGGTACCAAGGGCGGATCTTTCCAGCGGCGCTGCTCGATGGCGTTGGAGTACCCGTCGAAGTCGCCGGCGAACACAGCGGCGGCGTACGCGTCGCGCTTATTTTTGCGCTCCTGCGGCTTGCTCCCGTCGAAGAAGGAGGCGATCACCATGTCGCCGAATAGACGCATCTTGGCGAGTTCGAATCGAGCATCGTCCCACCAGTCACGGAGAGCCCAGTCGGAGACGGTCTCGTCCGCCTCCCGAATCCGTCGCCGCAAGTCGGCGACCCGTGCCAAACACTTGCGAAGCTCGATCGTCTCGATACCCTGCTGCAGCGGCTCGGCGCGGTCTTCCCAGTGGAATGCCTCGATTTGCCGCTGTGTCAGCCCTACCAACGAATCGCCGTGTCGCAGAGCGTGGTCGACGAAGGTCAACTGGTGCGCCTTCGCCAACGTGGCCAGCCACAGCGACACCTTGGCGAGGTCGACAGCCATCGGATTGCGGTCGACGCCGTAGAGGCAGCGTTGGGCGATGAGGCGGCGGGCCACGATCACCTCGTCGTCGCCCGCCGCAATCGCTGGCGCGGCGTCGTGGGCGCGCCACGCGTCGAGGAGCGCGTCGCCAAGCTGGCGGCACGCCTCGACGAGGAAGGCCCCTGAGCCCATCGCCGGGTCGCAGACCTTCAGGTCGAGAATGGCCTCGGGGGTCGGCGGCTCGCCGTCGGGGCCTCTCAGTTGGGCGAGGATCGGCTCGAGGGTCGTTTGAACGATGGGTTCCGTCAACTCGCGCGGCGTGTAATGCGACCCCGAACGGCGGCGCGCCTGACTGGGCTGCAGCACCATCGCCTCGGCCGGCACGAGGTCCGGCGTGGCTGCGACGTCGATGACCGGCTGCAAGGCCGCGTGCAGGTCGGCGACGCTCTCCGCCGCGGCCACCGGGGTCCGCACCTTATCGGTTAGCGCGCGGTCGGTCCGGTCCCTCAACCACTTGGCCCGTTTGCCCCCCGCCACACCGAGCAACGCCTCCAGGTCGACGGTGGTCGGCGCCCCCTGCTTCTTCTGCGCCTTTATAGCCACCGACCGCCCCGTCGCTGTCTCCAGGCGGAACCCCATCATCGTCTCGTAGACCGAGCCGATCTGCTCCACGTCGAGGGCGCGGTACGAGATGCGTTCGCCGTCCAGCACCAGCAGCTTGTCGAGGGCCCGGTAGACGGTGCCGTCGGGAATCAGCGGCGGCTCGATGCGCTCGTGCCCCTGGCGCGCCCCGCCGGCCCGGCGGCCTTCGAGGAACGGGAAGCGGTCGGGGTCGAAGAGCACCCCGAGACGCCGCGGAAGCTGCAGCCCGTCCGCCTCGGCCCCGTCGTGGAACAGCCGGAACAGCACCAGCAGTTGCGCCCACGCGCCGTAGCGCTGGTTCATCGTGTCGGGATGGAGGGCCGCGTCCTCGCGCAGGCGCTCGTAGAGGCCGGCCAGCGAGTAGTGGCGCGCGAAGGTCTCGCCCTCGGGCAGCAGGTCGCGCTCTTCCGCGTAGAGCAGAAAGACGAGCCGCAGGATGACCGTGAGCAGCGCGTGGTAGACGTCGTCGGGGCGCTCGGCCAGCGCCTCGCGCAGCAGCTCGCGGTCTGACGCGTCGTCGGCCGCCTGCACGCCGCGCAGCAGCTCGTAGAGGGCGTGCAGCACCTGCTCGGCCAGCCGCTCGCTCACCTCGTTCTGGAAGCGCCGGCTGTTGGACAGCAGCGCCGCGAAGCGCTTGTCGCGGGGCAGCGCGAGCAGCCGCGTCTCGCCCAGCAGCAGCCGCAGCGCCGCCACGATGGGCCGGCCCGCGGTGGTGACCATGTCGGCCACGTGCAGGTCGAGCCAGCCCGAGCTCTCGCCCCGCGGGGCCGAGACGAGGCGCAGGGTGCGGCCGTTCGACAGCAGCCCCGCCGGCACCCCGGTCTGCCGCAGCAGCCGCTCCATCCGGCCGTGGGCCGACACCTCGAGGCGGCCGGCACCGCCGCCGACGCGGTCGAACTCGTCGCCGGGCTCGATCACCTCGACCAGGAGCTGCCACCTTGACCCGTCGTCGCGGGGATCGCGCTCGCGCACCGCGAAGTCGGGCCGCAGCACCTCTCCGCCCTCATGCAGCGGCGTCTCCAGCTCGGGCGGCATCGGGCTGTCGTCGGTCCCCGCGTAGCCCTTCGGCGAGAAGCTCCAGTCAAGTACCGACGCGGCGAACGCCCGGAAGTCGGGCAGCCACGGCTCGGGCTCGCCGTCGGGGCGGAACCGCCGCTCGGCCACGCACGCCCTGAGCCGCCGCTGCCCCTCCGGGTCGCGCGGCAGCACCGCCCCCGCCCGCACCAGGGCCGGCGCCGACACCACGAGGCCCGTCGGCCGGACGAAGCCGATCCACTCGAGGTGGGCGTCGATCTGCGGGTCGCGTTTCGGCATCAGCTACATCGGTGCGGTCAACGAGACGGGGCTGGGGCTCAGCCGCCGCGTCGACGTGACGGCGTGCGAACGAGGCGCGTCGTAGTGTACCCACACGCCATGAGCGTATGATCGAAATCGCTGATCGGATGAAGCCTCACGAAACCATGACCACCTGGCACACCTGTCCCGCCGTGGAGCGCAACCCCGAGAAGGTCAGTGGGGCCTGGGTGTTTCGCGGCACCCGGGTGCCGGTATCCGCGCTGTTCGAGAATCTCCGCGACGGCGCCACGATCGAACAATTCCTCGAGTGGTTCCCGGGAGTCGAGAGAGAACAGCTCCGGGCCGTCCTCGACCACGAGAACGAGGCCCTCAGGGAGTCGGCTCGTTCGTGAGAATTCTGTTCGACCAGGGTACGCCGGCGCCGTTGCGCGACCATCTGTACGAGCACTCCGTCGATACCGCCTTCGAGCGCGGCTGGTCGAACCTGCGCAATGGCGCGTTGCTCGACCGGGCCGAGGCCGACAGCTACCACGGACCAGAGCCTCCGTTACCAGCAGGACCTCGCCCGCAGACGGCTCGGCGTGGTCGTCCTGCTGGCTGCGTCATGGCCGCGTATCCGACCGCACATCGCTGACGTTCGCGCCGCCATTGGGCGGGCAGGCCCAGGTACTTGCGTCGAAGTCCCCGTCTGACCGGGGAACCTCAGTTCGTCTCCGGCCAGAGGTACACGAGGCCCACCGGCTCGACGCGAGGCGTCTGCACTTCGTAGAACGCCCGGATGCGGCCCGGCTCCCGCTCCAGGTCGCGGTCGAACTGGTCGAGGCGCGTGCGCCAGTAGCGCATGTTCGTCTGGAGCTGACGCCACTCGTCGTCATCGAAGTCGAGCGTGATCTGGGCGTACTGGCCCTCGTGGCGGCCCGAGCTCTTCGACGATGCGCTCGCGCTGGCGGCGCAACGTCTCTTCCAGGTCGCGCGCCTCCCGCTCGCCCCGCTCCCTCAGCCGGCGGGTCGCCAGCTCGGCGATCTCATGGGCCCGCGGCTCGAGCTGCGGCAACAGCTCCTCGACGTCGCGCGGCGCGGTCGCCAAGAGCTTGGTGCGGATGACTTCGTGCGGCATCCAGCCCGGACGGCCGGCCAGCGACTGCTCCAGCAACTGGAGCGTGCGCGCCTCGGCCTCGCGGGCATAGGCCCTGAGCGGATCGCTCCGCCGCGCGGGCTCGACCCAGCGCGCCGCCAGGGGGACTATCTCCTCGTGCAGCCGCTCGGCCCGGCGGCCGTAGAGGCAGAGCCGACCGAGGAGGACGACGCGGGGAATCGAGTCGCGGGCCTGGGCCAGGCAGGCCCGCGACAGGTCGTGGTGGACGAAGCCCTGGGCCCGGAACCGGGCGAGCAGGCGCTGGGCCACCCGCTGCTCAAGGTGCAGGTGGACGGTGTCGTCGCCGAGCACGCCGGCGTCCTCGAAGACCACCGGGCGGATGGGCGCCTCGCGCCGCCACTCAGCCAGCTTCTGGTCGCGCCGGCGGGGCGGCCGCAGGGTGTCGAGGGTCGCCGCCCAGGTCGGGTCGGCCCCCGTCCGCCGGTCGAGGGCCGGGAAGGTCCAGGTCGCCCGCCCCTGGCCGCCGCCGTTGCCGCCGCCGTCGCGCGCCAGCGGCTCGGCGCCGAGCAGCTCGAGGGCGCAGGAGAGCGCGTCGCGGAACGGCTCGGCCTCGAACCCCACCCAGGTCCGCGAGCGCTCGAGCAGGCCGCGGCACCGCTCGACCTGCTCTGTCAAGTCGTCCCGGCGGTCGCGCGCCGCCTCCAATTCCTCCTCGGTGATCTGCCGCCTCACCTCGTCGAGGTCGGCCGTCTCGATGGCGTGCTTCAGCCGGTCGGCGTCCCGATGGCGGATGCCGCCGCGCAGCCGCCGCTCGATGTCGTCGTCGATCACCTTCGACAGGCTGCCAAGCTCGCGCTTTATGGTCCTGGTCTTCCGGACCAGCACCTCGAGCACCTTGTCCTCCTCGCGCTGCGGCAGCACGAAGTAGTGGCAGCGTACCTCCGGGGCCGGCTGCAGCTTGCGGTCGATGCGGCCGTTGCGCTGCTCGATGCGGCCGGGGTTCCACGGCAGGTCGAAGTGGAAGAGGTCGGCGCAGTGGGCCTGGAAGTTCAGCCCCTCGCGGGCCGCGTCGGTGGCGAGCAGAATGCGCAACGGATCGGCGGCGGGGTCGGCGTTGAACCGGCGCTGGATCTCCTTGCGGCGGGCGCCCTGGGTCAGCCCGTCGATGACCTCGATGCGCTCGTCGGCGCGGTCGGTGCCCGCGATGGCCTGCTCGAGGATATTCCGCAGGTAGCGCTTCGTCCCCTCGCGGTTCTCGGTGAAGACGAGGACGCGGCGCTCGTTCCAGCGCGGCGGCCGGCCGCGGGGCGGCTGGCCGAACGGCGGGAGCTCATGGCACATCTCGTCGCGGATCCAGTCGATGAGCCGCAGGGTCTTCGCGTCGGGTACGTGGCGAGCCCGCTCGGCGATGGCCTCCATGCGGTCGAGCAGCGCCTGCTCCCGCCGCCACAGCTCCGCCTGTTCCGCGCCGCGCTCGCGTGCCGCGCCCGACTCCGCGGCTTCGGTAATCGCCTCGATCTGTGCTTCTTCCTCGGCTTCGGCCAGCTCGGGGTCCTGCTCGCCCCGCTCGTCGTCGGCGGCGGGCGGCGTGAGAAAGAGCTGGTGCTCGTCGTCCCGCGATACCGCCGCCGCATCGCGTGCCTCGTCCGCCTGCTCCCGTTCCCAATGGCGCTCCACCGTCCGCCGGTGCACGGTCAGGCTGCGCGCGAACGCCTCGACCGACGAGAGCAGCCGCTGCTGAAGGCCGACGACGAGGAGGCCGGCCGCGGCTTGGGCCTTGCCCGAGGCGTTGGCATGCCGCTGCTCGCGGACGGTGCGGTACTCGTCGAGCAGCCGCGACAGCGCCAGCTCGGGGGCGTCCGCCGGCAGCCCGTCGATGAGCACGCGCTCGACCCGCCGCTCGGGGAAGCCGCCCTGAGTCGCCCGGATGTCCTCCTTCAGGCGCCGGACCATGACATCCTCGAGCGCCTTCCGGCCCCGCACCTTGACGCCGCGGGTGAACCGGTAGGGGTCGAGCAGCTCCAGCAGGGTCGAGAAGCTGTTCGAGTGGCCGTTGTGCGGCGTCGCCGACAGGAACAGCCGGTGCTCGAAGCGTCCCGCGAGGTCGCGCACGGCGCGGGTGAACTTCGACTCGATGCCGTAGCGCCCGCCGCTCGACGGCGCCGCGTGGTGCGCCTCGTCGAGGATGAGCAGGCTGCCCGGCCGCAATGGGCCGAGCCACGCCCGCATCGGGTCGGCGTAGCTCGGGTCGATCAGCAGGTTGTGCGACACGAGGAACCGGCTGTGGGTCATCCACGGGTTCACGCCGAAGCCCCTCTCGCGCCGCATCCTCGTCAAGTAGGCGCGGTCGAGAATCTCGAAGACCAGCCCGAAGCGGTCCTCCAGCTCGCCCTTCCACTGCTCGAGCACCGACGGTGGCGCCGCCACCACGATCGTCTTCGCCTTACGGCGCAGCAGCAGCTCGCGTGCGATCAGCCCCGCCTCGATGGTCTTGCCGAGCCCGGTGTCGTCGGCGATGAACAGGTTGACCCGGGGCAGCCGCAACGCCTTGCGCAGCGGCTCCATCTGGTAGGCGTCGATGCGGATGCCGGCGCGGAACGGCGACTGGAAGAGGTTCGAGTCGGTGGCCGTCACGCAGTGCCAGCGCAGCGTGTGCAGGAACGCCGCGAACCGGCGCGGGTCGTCGAAGCCCCTCTCCGCGAGGTGCTCCCAGCCCTCCTCCTCGAGGATGCGGCGGTCGATCTCGTAGTCCCACCAGACGCGAAGCGCCTGCCCCTGCGCGTCGTCGTCGGCGCAGGCCAGCGTCACCAGCGCCGATTGGCCCGGGGTCTCCGACAGCGTGACCTCCTCGACCAGCCACCGGCGCGAGCGCACCTGGACCAGCTCGCCGACCTCGGGCGGCCGTTCCGGAAGCGTGCCGATCGGGTCGGGTCGAGCCATGACACGCAGGGAGGATCAGGGAAACGGCGACAGCGACCGCCGCCATTCTAGACGAACATCACGCCGGCAACGGCTGCAGCAGCGACCGCTCGATGAGCGTTGTGAAGTGGCGCGTCATCGTCGCGGCCAGCGCCCGGTCGCGGACGAGGAGGCCGATCTCGATGTTCCGGTCGAGCGCGGCCTCAGTCAGGTTGGCCGAGGTCACGAAGACCGCCTCGTCGTCGACGACGACCGCCTTGGCGTGGAGGACGCCGGCGCCGCCGTCGGGGTCGAGCGAGCGCGGGTCGTAGAAGACCCGCGGGCGGGCCGCGCCAGGCCATTCCTGCTCCCAGAAGCGGTCGGCGAACCGCCGCACCAGGTGATCGGCGCCGGTCGTGTCGCCCTTCCGGCGCTGGACGTTCAGCAGCAGGGTGACGGCCAGGCCCGGCGTCTCGTCCATCCGCCGCGCCAGCACCTCGAACGCCCGAGGGCCGTCGAAGAAGGCATAGGTCGCTACCCACGCCGAGCGCACCGCCGACCCGAGCAGCTCCTCGTAGACCCGCCGGGTGTCCCGCGCGTGGAGTCCGGCGACCTCGGGCCCCGACCACACGAAGTCGGGCGCGGCCCGCCGCCCCGCCGCCTGGTCGAAGCCGCGCAGCCACGCCGCGCACGCCGGACCGGAGACGCCGAGGCCCGCCAACTCGCCCAGCGCCCCCGCCACCGCGTCGCTCGCCGGCGCCCCGCCCAACGCCGCGCGCACCGCCACCGCCCGGTACGGCGGCCCGAGGGTGCCCGCCTCGAGGGCCGACTCGAGGCGCTTGCGCAGATGCGACGGCAGCGCCAGCAGCACCTCGGTCATGCGGCGGGGCCGAAGAAAGCTGCGTCCGGCACGCCGAGCACCGGCACCACGAGGGCTCGATCGAGGTGGTCGTTGCGCATCTCGCACGAGGTCTCGGCGACGAGCGCGCAGCCGTGGCACGCCGCGCCGTGCAGCCACCGCTCGGCCATGCTGTCGCCGGGCGAGTGCTCGGCGCAGGTGGGGTCGTTCGAACAAAGCGCGCCCGCCGCGAGCGCGTGCAGCAGATGATCTTCCAGCCGCCGCGCCTGCTGCACGAGGCCGCCCAGCGTCCCCTCGGCGTCGGGGCTGCCGGTGTAGATGAGCAGGCCGTAGCGGCCGTCCTCGGCGTAGATGCGCTCGCGGAGCGAGCTGGCCGGGTAGCCGCAGTGCATCGCGAGCGACTGGATCAGCAGGTGGGACAGCGTGTGCAGCAGCACGTAGGGGCCGCCCGGGAACGACCGCGCGTGCTTCCGCTTCAGCGCCCACTGGGCGTGGCCCCGCTCTAGCGCGTCGAGGCGCTCGCGCACCGCGGGCCGCCGCAGCCAGGCGTCAACGGCGTCGACGCGCAGCCGCAGGAAGAGCCCCTCGCCCCGGTTCTCCACCGCCGGGAACGAGCCCGGCTCGAGGGCGAGGGCGGCCCGCTCGACGTCGGACTCGTCGTACTCGCCGTGGATGTCCGGGGTCACCGCCTCGAACCGCGTGAACCCGGCCAGGGCCAGCACCTCGCGCAGCCGGTGGAGCTGGATGACCGACTCGATGCCCGCGCTGCGCTCCGACCGGCGCCACACCGCGTCGGGCAGCCGGCGCGCGTGGAAGTTCTCGTCGACGGGCACGTCGTCGCCGTAGCCCTCGGGGGCCGCGAGCAGCGCCTCAAGCTCGATCTCCTTCACGGACCGCTCGGTCCCCGGGGTGACGCCCTTCGCGGCGTGGATCGCGGCAAGGATCTCGTCGTCGGTGAACGCGGCGAGCGCCGCCGCCACCTTCGGCTTCTTCTTCATGAACGCCAGGTCTGCCGCGTCGTCCACGATCTGCAGGTCGTCCCACAGCTCCCGCACCGCCGTCTCCACCGCCGACCCCCGCTCGGGCAGCGACAGCACGCTGACCACCTGCGGGAACCAGGCGTTCGACGCGGTGCGCACCAACAGCCGGCTCGGCAGGTTGCAGTCCTCGTTCGCGCCGCGCCCCAGCCACGGCCTCGCGCCCGAGCACGTCCCGAGCGGCGTGTGCTCGCGCATACTGGCGTCCGAGAGGCGGCGAGACGCGCCGCATTCGCAGCGCACGAGCAGATCGGCGAGGTCGCCGGTGGTCCCCTGCTCGTCGAGCCAGAGCGGCCGGGTCGGCGGGCAGTCGCTGCCGGGGCCGTGCACGAACCGGCGCCAGTCGACATCGTCGACGTGCCCCCGCGGGCACGCGCGAACGAACCGGGTGGCCACGACCGGGCGGCCCTCGAAACGGCGGTGGTCGTCGAGGGCCTTCCGGTGCACGAGCCGCCGCGACCGGACGTTCCCGTCGCCGGGGTCCGCCTCCTGGACGACGAACCACTCGGGAAAGCGCCACGCGCCGATGCCCACCGGCGGCGAGCCGGGGTCGGACGATACCGCTGGCGGCGCCACCATCCGCGGCACGGCGACGCCGGTGATGGTCCGCAGCTTCCGGGCGAGCCGCGGCTCGTCGACCTCTTCCAGCTTGTGCGGCGGCGGCCACTCGTCGAGCCCCGCCACGATGGCCGACTCGTGCGGCAGGTCGATCAGGGCGCCGGGGCCGTAGGTGGTGATGACCTGGCTGCGGCGGACTTGGCCGTGCGCCTTCTGCTTCACGACGCCCCCGCCCGCGCCGGCGCTCGCAGAATGACCTGGCTGCGGCCGACCCGTCCGTGCGCCTTCCGCCTCACGCCCCCCCCTCCGTCGGCCGCGGCCCGCGCAGGTCGTGGAGATACAGGTTCACCTCGGGCTCGACATCGCGCAGCGAGCGGTTGGCGCGGAACTTCCGGTGATGCTCGGTCTCGAACCGATCGTCCAGCATCTCGCGCAGCAGCGGCTTCGGCTGCTTCAGCTCATAGCGCTGGTACTGCACTTCGACACCGTCGCGGTGATAGTCGTCGAAGACCCGCCGCCACGAGTCGAGCAGGTCGCCCACGCGGTCCTGCACGCTCCGCATCCGCTCTTCGCGCTCGGCGTCCTCGGCGAACGCCTGCTGCGCGACCCTGCCCTCGAACGCTGCCAGGAGCCGCGGCTCGAGGGCGGCGCGCACGTCGCCGATGCGCTCGACCCCGCGCGGCGGTGTCAGCCCCGGCTCGAGGTGTCGCGCCAAGGCCACCAGCGCGCCCGCGAAGCCGCGGTCGAGGGCGCGGGGCGAGAACGGCGTGACGCTGCCCGCCTCGACCGAGCGGTAGAAGGTCTCGTGATAGTGGCGGAACCGTTCGTAGTGCGAACGGTCCCGCGGCTTGTGGACGTTGAGCAGGGTCACCACCAGCCCTGGGCCCTCGTCGGAACGCCCCACGCGGCTCGTCGCCTGGATGTACTCGGCGTGCACCTTCGGCTGCCCCAGCACCAGCATGAGCCCGAGGCGCGGGATGTCGAGGCCCACCGAGATCATGTTCGTCGCCAGCGCGCAGTCGACGCGATTGCGCCGGTCGTTGAACCGGCACTCGAGCCGCCGCCGCGCCTCGGCCACCTGGTCGGTCGACACGCGCGAGGTCAGCTCCACCGGCTCGGAGAAGTCGGTGCGATCGCGGAACAGGCGGCGCGTCTCGCCGACCCGGCGCCGCGCCCCGTAGCGCGCGACGGTGGTGCGCACCTCCTCCTCGAGGATGCGTCGCGCTCCGCCAAGCTCGCGCAGACTGTTGAAGTAGGTCAGCGCCGTCATGTAGGGGTCGGCCGGGTTCCGCGGGTTCCCGTCGCCCCCCGCCTCGTGCCAAGCCTGCTGCGCCGCCCCCATCAGCGCCAGCAGGACCCGGCGCATCAGGACCTTGGGGTTCCGGCCCTGCGAGGCGATGCCGACGTACCGCCGCGCCGGCGTCTCCGACGACGGCACCGTCCGGGCGAAGAAGGTGTCGCGGCGGTTCGGCCCGGGCGGGGGGAACACCTGCGTCAGTCCCCGCGCGAACAGTGCCTGTATCTGGTCCTGCGCCCGGCGCACCGTCGCGGTCGAGGCGACGATCTTCGGCTTGACGGCCCGCCCGTCCACCTCGCGCACCGCCAGCGCCTCGATAGCCGTCTCGTAGAGGCCGGCCATGGTGCCGAGCGGTCCCGCGATCAAGTGCAGCTCGTCCTGGATGATGAGGTTGGGGGGCGGGAGCGGCGCCTTCAGCCGCCTCCCCTGCGCCGGTTCGGCCGCGCCGTAGAACCCGTTCGCATCGGCGCGGTCGGCCCCGCCGAGCAGGGCGCCCGACTGCCCCACCCACGGCAGCGACGCGAACTTGTCGACGGTCGCGATGAGGAACGCGGGCAGCCGGCGGTAGAGGGGCTCGTCGACCCCGATGACCGGCAGGGGACGGTCGCCGCTGAAGTCGCATTCCCAGTTGGCGCAGACCATGCGGAGCTCGCGGGGATGGTCGGCGTCCGGCAGCAGGTTGAACGACTCGGGCTCGAACTCGCGTCCGCACCAGGGGCAGTTCTCGAGCGGGATCGGCGACGGGTTGCTGTTGGGGTTCTGCTTGAACCTGGTCACCTTCGTCCGCGCCGAGTCCGGGCGGCCGTCCCCCTTCCGGCCCAGGATGTTCGGCGTGGCCGCCTTCCCTACCCAGAGGCCGATCTCGAACGGCCACGAGCCGTACCGCCCGCCCGCCTCGCTCCGCTCCATCTCCAGTGCGCAGACCAGCCCTGCCGCCCGCGCAAGCTGGTCGAGCGTCAGCAGCCGCAGCGTGTAGCGCATGATGACGCTCACGCCAGCGCTGGCCAGCCCCTCGTCGCCCTGATGGCGCAGGCGCCGCAGCACCATCGCGACCGCGGCCAGCCCCAGGTACGCCTCGGTCTTGCCCCCGCCGGTCGGGAAGAACAGCAGGTCGACCGTCTCGCGGTGCTGGTCGCGGGGATCGGCGAGGCCGGGCAGGTTCAGCAGCAGGAACGCGAGCTGGAACGGCCGCCAGCTCGGTCCTTCGGGCTCGATCTGGTCGCCGAGCCGCTGGTGCAGAGCGCGCGCCACCGCCCGGTTCGCGACCCGGAAGGCGTCGAGGAGATCCGCATCCTTGTCGAGCATCGCCACGCCGCTGGCCATGCGGTCGGCCGCCACCGTCGCATAGTCGAGCAACTGCTCGGCCGTCTCCCGGCGCGCACCCTGCAGGGGGCCGCTCGCCACCCTGCGCCGCTGCTCGTCGATCCAGTCACGGTACTGCTCGACGAGGGGGCCGAGCGCCCGCCCCGCCGCCTCGCCGCCGGCCAGCTGTCCCAGCACCTCCATCGACAGCTCGACCCCGGGAACGTCCGACGCCACCGTCTTCTCCACCTCGGCCGCGCCGATCCAGGCGGTGCGGATGGTCCGGCACCCGCCGTCCTCGAGATCCCACGCGACGGAGACGCCGTGCCCGGTCGCGTACTCCGGCGTGTCGGCGTAGTGGAGGTCGGCGACCTGGTCGTCCCATTCCGCCGCGTGCGCCCCGCGCAGGTCGGGCCGCGGCACGAGGCCCTCGTCGGCCCGCACCTCGATCTCGGCCTGGAAGGCATAGGCGCAGTCGGGCTGCGCCTCGTCGGGCGTGCGCCGGTTCACCAGGAAGCACGACGCCGAGTGCGTGCCGGGGGGCAGCTCCGAACCGGCCGTCCCCATCGCGCCGATCGGCCGCTCGACGACGTGAAGCTGCAGCCCGCCGGAGCCGGGGACATCCCGCACCACCGGCCCCGCGTCTTCGCCGAGCGGGACCGACAACGCTTCCTCGTGCGCCGTCCGCCGCCAGACCGGCGTCTTGCCGCCGCCCGCTTCCTCGATCTCGGCCGGCGCGTAGTCGCCCCAACGCACCGTGATCGTCAGCTCACGGCACCCCGCGGCGACGAGAAAGCTCAGCCCGATCGACGACGGGAAGAACGCCTTTCGCGCCGCCTTCCGCTCATCGTTCGACTCCTCGGCCAAGCCCGACGACTCGGGAACCGTGTCGAGGTCGTCGTCCTCGTCCGCATCGGCACTCTGCTCCGGCGGGGCACCGGTCGGGATGAGGAAACCGGCGACGTACCAGTTCGAGGGACGCTCGCGGCCCGGCAACTGCTCGGCATCCAGCTCGTGTCCCGCCCGCGGACCGACCAGATCGAGCCTCAGCGCCTCGACGAGCCGCTCGCGGACCACGCGGGAATCGACGGGGAACTGGGTCGCAGGCATCGAAACCGATCGGGTACCTTACACTGAGCCGCTGTCGTGGGGCGGTCCGTTGAACCTGCTCCTGGGTTTCGGCCGTCGACAAGTACGCCGTGATCCGGGTCGCCCGGAACGCGTGGCAGCACGTCGATGGCGGCAGCCCGGCCGACGCGGCCCGCCGCTTGATCATCGCCTGGACCACCCGGCGGTCGATAGCCCGCCCGTCAGTCGGCGCCCGCCGGGTCCATGCTCTGGAAGAGCGCCGCCTTCACGTCCTCGAGCCCGGCGGCCTGGACGCAATCGAGGGCCGCCGCCGGCCGGTGGTGGGCCGAGCGTCGTGCCGCTTCCCGCCGTTCTCGTGGAGCCTCAACCACCCTCGGCTCCCCCTGCCCGAAGTAGTCCTGCCGCCGCATCCCCGACACCACGCTCACCTGCGCGAAGCTGTAGAACACGACCGAGAGGAGCACCCGGCCCCGGAGCCCCGGCCAGGACGCCCGTGTCGATCGACTCAAGGAGCTTCTTCGCCTCCGCCAGCGAGAGGACCGGCGTCGCGCCCTTGGTGACAACGTGCTTCGGACCGCGTACGGCCGCCGCGGCGCAGCGAGACGTCGCGCAGCCCGAGGTCCTCGCCGCTCGCACCACCCGAGGAATTGCCCGACCGCCCGCCCGTACCCCCGCCCGCGACATCTCGTTCCCGAGCCGCCCCGCGAATAACTCAAGAAACCGCGCCGTGGCTTGGGAGGTTCGCCTCGACGATCACCTGCGGCAGGACGCTCTCCCCTCCTCCCGCCCGTCGCCGTCGCCGGCTCCACGGCCGGCACCAGAGCCTCGGTCGTCTTTCCGTCACCTGTCGTGAAGCTCGGCGAGGTAGTCGGTACCGTCGCGTCCTCGAGCGACCGGCGGTCGAGTCAAGGCCGTCGAGGCGGCCGCAGCGCTCTGGAGTAGGCCTGGCGGGTGTTCGGGTTGATGGAGACATCGGCGAGCCGGCGGGGGTCGGCGCCGGGTGCCCGACCTCGGCCGCGGAGGGCGGGTCGGGCGAGGGTGACGTCCATCTTCACCCCCGCAGCCGCTCGAGCCACGCGTTGCCGGCCTCGGAGAACCGGACATCGAGGCGGTTGATGCCGGAGCTCGAGCTGTCGGGCGTCACCCCGGCATCCGGCCGACGGCCTCCTCGGCGATCCGGCACGAGACTCGGTCACCGTTGGCGCGGCAGAGCTCCACCACGACCGCGGTCTTGAGCAGGTCCTGGACCTCGTCGGCCGTGCGCCGCAAGATGTTGGAGCACGATGCCGAGGCGCTTGTAGAGGTGTGTCCACTCGCGCAGGCGTTCCGAAACATCCGGTGCGTTTCGAGCCGGTGCCGCATCTGCGGAAGCGTAGTTGGAGTGGCGACGGATGGCCTCCGTCATCACAGCGCCGCCCTACAAAGGAACTCGACCCACTTCAATGAGCCAGAGTCTATCACCTCGCCGTCCAATTGACACGAAATACCTCACCGTCTCCATGGCTGTTATCCTCAGCTCCCAGCCCAGTGCTCCGACTTCTTTTATCCCTCTCTCCGGTAAAGCCGCTACCGGAAGCTCAGTAACCGCTGGGAACAAGATATTTTTGGACGCGCCAAACGTATGCGTGAATTGTTTAACCGCCGATACCTCCCGAATATCGCCAGTCGACTCCCATTCCTCGTCGTCCATGCTCGGAATGAGCACCATAAAACCGTCCAACATCACCCCCCAACAAGTATTTCTGCCATTTCTATACACCAAGCATATTGTCCTTCCCGCGTCCTTCCGGCATGGAATACAGAAATTGTCCAGAATCAGATCATCAGGTTGCTGAATTTGCGCCCGAACTCTTCCCAATGCCTCGGCCTTGGCGAACTCCACGCCCACGATTGCAAACACCGCCAGGTATGCTGACTTTAGTAGCCCAACTGTGACGCTTCTGTGCTTCCGCTGGACCCAGGCCAGTTTGAGCTCCGTTGTTGGCAGGTGTGGCAGCTCCTGTTTCCGTGTCGGTCGAAGATACAGCGACCCATCAACAGCAGGGTGACTCATCGTTATCAACCCGCGTCCTATTGAACCCGGATGTCTGGACCCAATTTTCATACTAATTGTACGATGTTGGGCAGTCAGCGTTGCATCATATTCTCGCTTCAGGGCTTCAATTGCGGCCTTGTCAATCCACTCTCCGCCTCTCCGGTTGCACTTCTGACAAGTCAGCACCGTGAGGTGAGGTTTTCCGGCCTTAAGGGGTGGCGTGTGTTCAAGCTCGGCCAGCCGAGACGCTATGTCTTCTTCCGAGAACTCCATTAGACATATCGGACACAGCGTGTTTCCAGCTTGCCATAAACCGAGCCGGCGGTCCTTCTTTGCCATTTAGTGAGTTTCCGTTCTGCTGGCGGCCCGAGCACCTTCCCCACACCAGATCCCAGCTCGCCTCGCCATTCGGGATTTCGGTTTGACATCACTGTTTTCGTCCGGCCGTGCGTCCGAGCCGAATGCTGGCGACTTGTCGCCACGTCGGACGGTGCGGCTACAGCAGGATACCGCGTTCTCGCAGTCGATTCAGGACCGTACGGTTCCGGCAGACTCTCGGGCGCGCCTGGACCTGTTCTCGAACGAGACCCCGGCGCTCTCGACGAGCGCCCCGCCCTCGGCTCCTCGAGCCGTACCCATGGGTGGCGTCACGGACTGCCCCCAAGGGGACACGTGCGGGCGCGGGGCTTCCGGCTACTTCAAGGCTCCTCTCGCCCCTCGCGAACCTCGCGAGCGCGTTCCGGAGCGCGTGCGGGGTCCGCTCCGAGCCCCGCGATGTGCTTGCGCCGCACGCCTTCGGCCGGCCCTCGAAGGCGGTGGGTCTCGACGACCCGAGCGACGGTGTCCATCGCCTCTTCGCGGCTCTTCCGCAGACCCCGGAGGGCCGGCAACTCCGCCACGAGCGGCTTGTGCGGCCGCCCACGCCCCGTCGGGGCGTTCGCACAGGGCTCCGCCGTCGATCCCGTCGATCGCGGTCAGTGGCCCGCCGTCCCGGACGGCCGGTGTGAAGATGCATCCGTCTTGCCTGCTCGCCGTGGTACACCTCGCCGGCCGCCCGCCGCAGGGGGTGGTCCACCGCCTGACATCCCGCCTGCTCGTCCAGGTTCAACTGCCGGGCTATGTCCCGTTGATTCAGTCCGCTCTTCCAGAGGGCCTCGATCCGATGGCTGTCGACGTTGGCGCCGCCGCCGCTCTCGACCCACAGGTCCATGTCGCCGTCGCCGTCGATGTCGCCCGACGTCGCCGTCTTCAGATGGAGGTCGGCGGGGCCGGAGGCAGGCGGGACGGGCGGATCCCGTTGGTGCTCCCGTTCGACCGCATCGGCCAGCGCGGTCGACGCCCGGAACACGCCGTCGTCATGGCTCAGGAACAACTGCGGCGGATTGCCGTACCCCGAGCTGTGCGCGTCCATGTATGCACCGGCGTCGAAGATCGCGAGGTCGTCCCGGCCGTCGCCGTTGAAGTCGTCGGCGACCACGACCGCGTTGCGCGCCTCGATCGTCCCCTCGACCAACTCCGGGGCGGGTCTGAAGCGCCCGTCCCCGGCGCTGACGAACACGTGCAGTGGCGTCTTCGCGAAGCGGTCCTCGGGCGTCGCTCCGACGGCGTGCTCGACGCGTCCTCCAACGACGAGATCGTCCCGGCCATCGCCGTTCAGATCTGCGACCGCGAGGACGAAGTCGAACCGGCCCGAGGCCGGGGTCGGTGGTGACGCGCGAGAAGGTCACGCGAGGTTGTGCATGAACGGCGGGGCAAGAGAGGACGACCGCCGCCACCGCCACCATCGTGTGGCGGAGGGTGCTGCGGGCCTCGCCGACGATGCCGGGGCAGCAGCGGGTGAGTCCGTTGACGATGAGCCGGTCGGGGGCCGTCTCGTCGGCGCCGGCCTTGGCTTCGGCGGCCGGTTCGCTGAAGATCGCCGCGGCGGTCCTCACGCGAACGTCGGCGGCAGCCTTCTTCAAGGGGGCGGCAGGCCCTGCAGCATGGTTGTGATCCGTCCGTCGGCCCATTCGACGACTCTGCGACTCTGCTCCAGCGCTTCCTGGAGTTCCTCTTCGCTCACGTCGGCATGTTCCGGGTCGGTGTCGAAGTCGTACCGCCCGCTACCGGCGTACGTCGACAGAGCGGCTGATTCCTCCACCTCGTGAGGGATGCTCTCACCGGCAGCGCGCGCGGTATCGAGGAGAGCCCCGATGTCGTGCGTCGTGTCGAAGTCGGTGCCGCGGGCGATGACCACACCCTTGACGGCGAACTCGGCAGCGTAGTGCGCCTGCTCGCACTGGACTCGCCGGTCCCGGTCGGGGCCACGCTGCGCCGCATCCCGGAGACGGCGGTGCGCCTGGTCCAGCCAGTACCTCGCGGAGTCAGGTTTGCGCCCTGCGCTCATACAGGATCCGTCCTTCGCGCAGCGCTGACGAGATGACGTACCAGCGCGCGTCACGGTGCCGGTCGACATCGCTCTCCGTGGCGACGACAAGGTCGAGAGGACGCGTACCTCGAGGCCTCGCCCGGTAAATGGTTCCGGCGACGCGGCGGCGGTTCTGGCCGTCTGGAACGATGACCAGCACGTCGAGGTCGCTCTTCGCCCGCATCTCGCCCCGGGCGGCTGAGCCGAACAGGATGATCCGTACAGGCTGTACCGCTTCGACGATTGCCGAGTTCAGCCGCGCGAGCGTTCCCTCGTCGGGTGTTCCATCGGGGTTGATGCCGCGCCACGCCCACGCGGCTCCATCGTAGGCTCTCATCTCGTCCCTGCCTCCGACTGTACCCGTCACGCTGGCCGGTGCGCAACGCTTGCGCCCGGCTTCGTCTGGCGCGGAGCGACGCCCGGCATCCGACCGGGCCCGCCCACCCGGCCGCCTGTATGATCCATTCATGTCGGGGAGATTTCCCGCGTGAAGCCGCGACCCCCGCCGCCGACCGGAGGCGCGGCCCGGGTCAGGCGCAGTTCCTCCGCGAGTGGATCGGCGGCCGCCTCTCGACGCCATTCTTCGTCCACGAACGCGGAGAGCCCTGCCGCCCCGACATCGTGCTCTGGGTAGAGCTGCCCGACGGGCTCGTCGTCGGTCAGTCGATGGTCATGCCCGGCGACGCCGACGGCGCCGTCGCGCGCACGCTGCGCAGCGCCCTGACGCAGCCGCTCGTCGGCTCGCCGCGGCGGCCCCACCTCATCCGCGTCGCCGACGCCGCCAACGCCGCCGAGGTGCGGGCCGAGGTCGCCGGGGCGATACCCGTCGACGTCGCGCCGACGCCCGAGCTGCAGGAGCCTATCGAGCACCTCGTCGCGTCGATGCCGGCCGACGCGGGGAGCGAGCCGAGCTACTTCGCGTCGGGCCGCGTGTCGCCCGCGGCCGTCGAGAAGCTGTTCACGGCCTGCGCCCACCTGTTCGCGGTCAAGCCGTGGACGGTCGCCGACGACACCCAGGCAATCCGGATGGACATTCCCGCCCTGGATGTCGACGGCGCCTGCGTCTCCGTCATCGGCGGCCTCGACGGGTGCCCCGGCGTGTCGATCTTCCCGTCGGTCGAGGGCCTCGAACGTTTTCTCGAGGTGGCGGCCGGCCTCCTTGAGGAGGGTGCGCTTCCCGGCACCGAGTTGCTGTCACTGATCTTCGAGCCCGCCACCGAGCTGCCGCCGTCGATGCGGCGCGAGGCGATGGAGCACGGGTGGCCGGTGGCGGGCCCGGACGCCTACCCTTCCGTGGTGCGGATGGAGCCGGACGGAGCCCCGCGTCCCCTCGTCGAATGCGACATCGAGATCGTCACCGCCGCCGCGCGGTCGCTCAGCGCGTTGTTCGCGAGGCACTCGGCGGTCTTCGAGTCGGACGTACCCGTTCCCGTCTGCGAGTCGTACTACGACGACGACGACCGTGAGGTGCGGCTCACCGCTCCCTACGAAGCCGCGGCGGACTTCGACCTGACGCAATCCGCCGGACCGGAGCCCGCCGACGACTTTGCTTCGCCCTCCCCGTCCGAGCCGGCGGAACCGTTCCGCCCGAGGGCGGGCCGCAACGACCCCTGCCCGTGCGGCAGCGGCCGCAAGTACAAGAAGTGTCATCTCGCCGCCGACGAGGCTGACCACGCCGCGAGCCGCGGCGTGGTCGCGACGCACGAGCTGGACGAGCGGCTGGTGCTTCGCCTCACCCGGTTCGCGCTCGACGAGTTCGGCGAGAAGTGGAGGGCTTTCGAAGACGACTTCGCCGATCCGGTCGCCGCCGCGCCGCTGGCCTGGCCCTGGTCCGTCTACGGCTTCGAGGTGAGCGGGGGGACGGTCGCCGACGCCTATCGCGCCGCCCACGGGCGACGCTGCGCGCCGGACGAGCGCCGCTGGCTGGACGCGCAGCGGGCGGCGTGGCTCTCGGTGTGGGAGGTCGAGGCGGTCGATGCCGGCAAGACCCTGACGTTGCACGACCTGCTGTCAGACGAGCGGCGTACGGTGTCGGAGAGGAGCGCCTCGCAGACCTTGGTGCGGCGCCACGCGGTGCTGGGCCGCGTCGTCGACCACGAGGGCGTGTCGCTGCTCTGCGGCACGCATCCGCGCCCGCTGCCGCCGTACCATGCGGCCGAGGTCGTCCGGCGCGCGCGCGGCCGCCTGCGGCGCCGGCGGGCGGTGCCGGTCGACCGCCTCTGCGACGCTTCGTTCGGCAGCTACCTGATCCGGCGCTGGGAAGAGGCCGTCGAAGGGCACGACGCGCGGAGCGCGATGCCCCCCGACCTCCGCAACCACGACGGCGATCCCTTGCTGCTGACGGTCGATCACTTCGAGGTGACGCCCGGCGCCAAGGCGGCGGTCGACACCGCCATCGCCGGGCTGGACGGCGCCGAGAGGGACCGTGCCGACAGCGACTCGACGACCTGGACGTTCCTGCGCCCCGACGACCCGACGCAACCCGAAGGCGAATCGACCGTCGTCGGCCGTGCCGTGCTGAACGCGACCACGCTGCGGTTGGAGACCAACTCGCGGGCTCGCGCGGACGCCCTGCGGGAACGCATCGCGGCGGCCTGCGGCCCTCGCCTCCGTCACCGCGCACGCGAGCATTCCGACCCGCTCACACTCCTGAACAGCGCCGCGCGACCGCCGCGAGCGCCGGCCACACCCGAGGAGGAGAGCGTGGTCGCCGAGTTCAAGGCCCGCCATTACGCCGACTGGGCGGATCGGCCGCTGCCGGCGCTCGACGACAGGACGCCGCGGGAGTGCATGCGAACGGCGTCGGGACGCCGCGCGGTCGATCTGCTGCTGACGGACATGGAGCACCTGGAGCACCGCAGCCCGGGGCAACCCTTCGACTTCTCGATCATCCGCCGCGACCTCGGCCTCACTCCGCGCTGACGACGCCCGCGGGCGCATCCTGCCGGACCTCAATGGTGTCCCAAAGGCGAAGGCCACCCGTATGGCCGGTTCCCCAGGAGCCCGTCCAGATGACCCGGCCCCCGACACGAGCCGCAACACGTCGAGCGCCTGAGCGCCGAGAGCGCGCCGCACGCCGATCGTGGAGGCCATCGACGAGCGGCCGCCGATGTTCCAGGAGGTGGTCCGCCTGCGTTCAGGCTCTCTGAGCCGCCCCTCGGGTCCCTGGCACTGCTCTCGCGGTGGCGCTAACTTTATTGCTAACTTTTGATGCCCCATCGGGGCGCTTTGTGGCAATTTCTGACCGTTTCTGACCGGACCGGCACACCGGGCTCGAAGCGGGCAATCGAGAGAAAACCCAACAAAAAAGGCCCTTTTCCGTGCAGAAAAGGGCCTGGAGAGTTGGCACGCCCGGCAGGATTCGAACCTGCGACCCTCGGCTTAGAAGGCCGATGCTCTATCCAGCTGAGCTACGGGCGCGTGCTTTGGAACAAACGACCTACGGCAACCCTTTCGACCCTGCCGGCCGGTTCTGCCAGCCAAATCGCGGCCCGGCCCCGTGCTCGCCACGCGGCTGGACCAGCACGGGCAACGGCCCGTCCGGCCGGCGGCGTCACGCGACGAACGAACGGCAGACCGGCGCACGCGACTGCAAGCGTACCACGGCCTTCGCGCCTGGCGTCAACCGCGCCGGCGCCGTCACGGCGCCGACGGGCCGAGCGTCGGGGACGCTCGCTTCGACCGGAGCGCCGCTGCCCGCCCGGGGCCGTCACCGGCGGCATCCGTCGTATACTGCGGTTTCGGTGTTCGCCGCCGGCCAGTCGTGCCGGTCGGTTTCCGTGACACCAGGAGTCTGCGCCGTAGAACGGTGCAGACTCCTGGCAGGGTTGGTTGGGCGGCGAGCGGAGCCGTAGGCGACGCTCTCCGGGCCAGGTGTATCCGTGAACACGACTCCTGCCGTTCCGGACCGTGTCAGCCCCGTTTCGCCCACCGTGGCCGGCGATCAGTTCTCCGTTCGGTTTCCCGCCCGGCTCGGCGAGATCGGCCCCCTCATCACGATGATCGAGACCGTCGGGCGCTGGCACGACGCGCCGGGCGCGGTCGTCTACGGCCTCAGCGTGGTCGTCGACGAGCTGGTCGCCAACGTGGTTCGCCATGCCCGGCCGGACCCCGGCGCGCTGCTCCAGATCTCGGTCGCCTTCTCGGGCGACAGCGTCGGGCTCGTGTTCGACTGGCCGGGCGAGTCCTTCGATCCGGTTTCGTTCGTGACGCCCGATTTCGACGATCGATCCCATCTCGACGACGTGCCGGTCGGGGGGTTGGGGCTCTGCCTGGTGCAGGCCTTCGCTCAGGAGATGCGCTACCGCCGCGACGGCGATCGGAACGTCGTGGTGTTCGAGCGGCGCTACGACCGCGACCGCTCCGTCATGGCCCTGCCGCCGCGAGAGGCGGCGGAAGGCGCCCACTCGCCCGGGGATGGTGTGCAATGACCGAGGCTCTCCGGTTGTCGACCCGACGCGTCACGGCCGAGGCGACGGAGTTCCAAGTCGTCGAGCTCGCGGGCCGGTTGGACTCCGCGAACGCGCATCAGGTCGAGAAGTCGATCCTGCATCTGACGGAGGCGGGCTCCAACGTGGTCGTGAACTGCGCCGGCCTGCTGTTCGTGGCCTCCTCGGGCATGCGCGCGTTCATCCTGGGCGCCAGGTCCGCCAAGGCCCAGGGGCGGGTGTTCAGGGTCGCCGGTCTCATCCCGCACGTCTCCGAGGTCTTCCGGGTCACCGGCCTCTACCGCATCCTCGACATTCGGCCCACCCTCGACGACGCCCTGGATCAGCCGGGCGCCGTCGCGGTCGGTTCCTAGCCGTTTCGGGCCCGGCCGGAAACCCGCGGCGAGAGTCCACGCGGAACAGCCACGGGCCGCTGGTGGACCGTCCCTCGAGAAGGCTGCCCACCCCGCGGGACGTCTTCGCGGCACTTGCCGGCGCGACTCGGCGACAGGGCGGCAAAGTCGGCTCCGGAACAGTCCACCAGGGACTAGCCCGCCCATCGTCGCCTTCGGCTCCGCCGGGCGCCCAACCAACCCTGCTAGCAGTCTGCACCGTTCTACGGCGCAGACTCCTAGGGGATGTCCAGGGCCACGACGGTCAGGTCGTCCTGCAGCTCGGCCCGGCCCCGCCAGCGCCTCACACGCTCCAGTAGGGCCTCGGTCCACGGCTCGACGTCGCTCTCCCGGTCCTCGGCGAGCAGCTCTCTCGCCCGGTCGACGGAGAACGGTTCTCCGTCGGGCGATTCCGCGTCGGTGAGCCCGTCGGTGTAGAAGACGAGGCGGTCGCCGCGCTCCAGTCCGACCCGCGTCGTCGCGTACGACTCGTCCCCGATCACGCCGATGGCGGCGTCGGCGCTCCCGATTTCGGCCGCCGCCAGCTCGCTCCGGCGCCGGAGCAACGGCGCGGGGTGGCCGGCGTTGCTCAGCGCGAGCTGCCGCGCCCGCGTGTCGACGACCGCGTACACCAGC
Source organism: Vicinamibacterales bacterium (assembly GCA_965207615.1). GTDB lineage: Bacteria > Acidobacteriota > Vicinamibacteria > Vicinamibacterales > UBA8438 > JAJEEA01. The sequence continues at coordinate 6,525,603 of CBDBMZ010000003.1, read as the reverse complement.
GTCACCAGGTAGCCGTCGAGCTGCCCGTGGAGGCGCCGGTTGATCTCCTCGACGACGCGGCCGGGTTCCCCGGCGACGTGGCTCTGCGCCGCGGCGGCGGTCTTGAGCATGCTGGCGAGGAGGGCGGCGGGGATGCCGTGGCCCGTGACGTCTGCAACCAGCACCGCGAAGCGGTCGTCGTCGATCCGGATGAAGTCGTAGAGGTCTCCGCCGACCGCGTCCATCGGGATGTAGCGGACGGCGTGCGGGCACGCGGCGGGGTGCAGGCTCTTCGGGGGCAGCAGGGACTTCTGTATCTCCCGGGCGGTGCTCAACTGGGCCGACAGGGTCCCGAGTTGCCGGTCGTCGGCCCTCGCCCGCAGGAGGATCGAGCAAGCGAGGGCTGCCATCACGGCCACGATGCCGATCGGCCTCGCCTCCAGCGTCCAGGGCAGCACACCGGCGTTGGCGAGAACGTCGTGGACCGTGCAGACGAGGACGACGTCGATGCCGTAGAGCACGTAGATGTCCTCCCGGCGGGTCTCGAGCGACCTCGTCACGATGTTCCCGAGCAGGATCACGCGGTAGACGACCACCAGCGTGGCCGAGGCGTCCATGAAGCCCCCCGGGGTGCCGCTGTACAAGTCGATCGCCGCGGCCACGGTGGCGAAAACGAGGTGGAACTGCCAGACCCGTCGGAGTGACTTCCAGAGGCCCGGCCCCCAGTACTGGTCGATGAAGAGGTACGACGCGGCCGAGATGAAGTAGAAGCAGATCGCGCCGCTGAACGCGAACAGCTCCTCGGGCAGCTCCGACGCGGTCCGGACGGCCGGGATCTCCCCCAGCGCCCGGGTGCCGTGCAGCAGTATGGCCGCGCCGAACGCGGGCACCTCGAGCGTGCCCCTCGGCCGGAAAATCAATCCGCTGACCACGAGGGCCAGCCCCGCCGCGAACAGGATCGATCCGTAGGCGGTGGCGGTGAGCTCCGCCGTGAGCAACTGCGCCTCGTTCACGCTTCAGGCCTCTTGCCGATCTCGCGGACGATGTCCGGCTCCGGTCTCCCGGTCCGTTCGTTACCGGAGCCCGTTCCCGATCGTACCCGGCCGATCGCCCGGTCACGCCCAGTCGCCCGAGTAGTCGCCGGGTTGCCTCCGGGCGCGGTGGTCCGGGCCGGGGCAGTCCGCCGCCGCTCGCCGGCCCGCCAATCGTCGCCTCCGGCTCCGCATGGCGCCCAAACAGCCCACCAGGGAGTCTGCGCCTCCTCCGGAGGCGGCGCCGTTCTACGGCGCGGACTCCTGGACCGCTGCCGCCGCCGCCCCGGCGCACCATCTTGACTCGCCCTCCCCCGGGAGGTACGCTCCGGCTCTCGCTCGGAATCCGGTCTTGCACGCCGCGCGCGGGGTGCTCGGGCACCGCGGGGCGGCGTAAGGGGGTAAGGAAGGTCATGGCTCGCACCATCTTCAACGTCGCCTGCCTCGTCGTGCTGCTCGGTACGATCACGCTCTCTCAACAGCCCGCCGACCCCGCGTCGGCGATGGCGGAAGCCGCGGTGCGCTTCCTCGACACGCTCGACGACGAGCAGGAGGCCGCGACGCGGTTTCCCTTCGACGGCGAGGACCGCTTCGACTGGCACTTCATCCCGCGCGAGCGGAAGGGCGTCTCGCTGAAGATGATGTCGGGCTCGCAACGAGCCGCCGCCCTCGACCTCGTGCGCACGGGCCTGAGCGAGGAAGGGTTCACGAAGTCGGAGATCATCCGCCAGCTCGAGCAGATCCTGTACGAGCAGGAGGGCCGCGACATCCGCGACCCCGACCTCTACTTCTTCATGATCTTCGGCGAGCCGGGCGACGGCAACACGTGGGGCTGGCGCTACGAGGGGCACCACATCTCGCAGAACTGGACCATCGTGGACGGCAGCGCCATCGCGGCCACGCCGCAGTTCTTCGGCTCGAACCCGGCCGAGGTGCGCGGCGGGCCGCGGCAGGGCCTGCGGGTCCTCGGCAGCGAGGAGGACCAGGCCCGCGACCTGCTCAAGTCGCTGAACGACGAGCAGCGCAAGGCGGCCAAGCTCTCCGACGAGGCGCCCAGCGACATCCTCACCCGCGCCCAGCAGCGGGTCACCCTGCTCGAGGACTTCGGAGTGACGCACAAGGACCTCGACGCCGACCAGCAAGCGGCCCTGTGGTCGATCATCGAGGAGTACGCCACCGCCCAGCCCGGCCCCGTCGCCGACGAGCGGCTGGCCGAGGTGCGTGACGCCGGGCTCGACGGCATCCGGTTCGTCTGGATGGGCGGCGAGGCCCAGGGCGAGCCGCACTACTATCGCATCCAGGGCCCGACGTTCCTGATCGAGTACGACAACACCCAGGGCAACGCCAACCACGTGCACAGCGTGTGGCGCGACTTCGCCGGCGACTTCGGCCGCGACCTGCTGGCCGAGCACTACCGGCAGTACGACCACGGCACGCGCAACGCGGACTAGCCCGCCAATCGTCGCCCGCGGCTACCTCCAGGAGTCCGCGCCGTTTCCGCGGCGCAGACTCCTGGCCCGCATCGCACGGTACGGCTCGCGCACACGTGCCGGGTGGGCCGGTCGAAAACCGGTCGGCCCGGTCCTGCCGTACATTCGGGAAGTCCTGTCCATCCCCGAGTTCACCCTCTGGAGTGAGGCCTGTTTGCCGCGCGGAGGCGCCGGCGGGGGCGGAACGCCGTCCTCAGGTGGACTTCAGGACGAGCAGCGTCCGGTCGTCGGGGCTGCCGAAGGAGAACCGGTGCACGTCGTCCATGACGCGCCGGCAGATCGTCTCCGCGCTCTCCCCTCTCGCCCCGTGCATCGTCGTGGCCAGCCGGTCGTGGCCGTACTCCTCGTCGTGGGCATTGGCCGATTCGACGATGCCGTCGGTGTAGAAGGCGAGAAGGTCCCCGGGGCGGAGCCGGGCGCCGCCCTCGAAGTAGCGCGGCGACTCGAACATCCCGATGGGGACCCCGCCGCTCCACAGCTTGTCGGCGGCCCCGTCGGGGCGCACGAGGAGCGGCGGCTGGTGGCCGGCGTTGACGTAGATGAGCTGGCGGGTCGGCACGTCGAGGACGGCGTAGAAGAGGGTGACGTAGCGGCCGGCGTCGACCGAGTCGTGGAAGAAGCGGTTGGCGTGGCGCATGACCGCGCGGATCGCCAGCTCGCGCCCCACGAGCGAGTAGATCGAGGCCCGGATGGCCGAGACCTGGAGGGCGGCGGCGATGCCCTTGCCGGCCACGTCGGCGATGATGATCACCCACCGGTCCTCCGGCAGCGGGATGAACTCGTAGTAGTCGCCGCCCACCTCGAACGACGCCTCGTTGACGCCGGCGATGTCGAACCCCTCGAGGGTGGGGATGTCGCGCGGGACGAGGTCCTCCATCACCTGCCGGGCCACGAGCATCTCGGCGTCGATGCGCCGCTTGGCCCGCACCTCCTCCTGCATGCGGGACCGCTCGATGGTGCCGGCGATGAGGGTGCCGAGCAGCCGCAGCATCTCGACGGCGCGAGCGTCGTAGGCCTTCGCGCGCCGCGAGTGGAGCTCGATGGCGCCCATCACCCCGTGGAGCCCCACCAGGGGGACGACGAGCCCGGACCGGTGGCACGGCCCCCCCTCCGCCGGATCGATGCTTTCGTCCAGCAGCACCGGCTCGCGGGAGTCGATGGCCCGGGCGACGGGCCGACCCTCCTCCAGGGCGCCGTCGTGGCAGGGCACGGCGCCCGAATCGTCCCGCCACCAGAAATGCCGCACGTGGCGGCCCGAGCTGCCCAGCACGTAGACGGCGGCCGAGTCGTACTCGACGAGCCGGGCCACGCAGTCGAGGATGCCGTTCAGAATCCGGTCGGCGTCGCGCGAGTCGGCGGTGAGCCGGTAGGCGTCGACGAGCACGCGGACCGCGCGCAGCGCCTCGTCGGTGCAGGTGGTCTCGAGAACCGGCTGAGGATGGGTCATCGGCGCGCCCGGGAGAGCCGGGGTTCAGGTACCATTCTAGCCGGGGCGGGCCGGTGGACGGAACGCCGCGAAGGGGAATAGAATGGTGGGAAGTGCGCTCCTTGCGCCACCGGCGCTTCCCGGCGCCGGAAGCTCCTCGCAGTATCGCATGGTGAGTGTAGCTCAGTGGTAGAGCGCCGGACTGTGGCTCCGGATGTCGCGGGTTCAAACCCCGTCACTCACCCCAATCCCGACCCCGGCCGCGTGCGGCGGATCCTCGACGAGCGGGGCGCCCTGGTCTTCCCCGGCGTCTACGACACGCTGTCGGCGAAGATCGCCGAGCGGGCCGGGTTCCCCCTCGCCTTCGTCTCCGGCTACGCGGTCTCCGCCACGTTCATCGGCCAGCCCGACCTCGGCCTCCTCACCCAGACCGAGATCGTCGACCGGGCGCGCCAGATCTGCGGTGCGGTGGACATCCCGATCCTGGTCGACGCCGACACCGGCTACGGCAACGCCCTGAACGTGGTCCGCACCGTGCGCGCGCTGATCGACGCCGGAGCGGCCGGCTGCTTCCTCGAGGACCAGGTGTGGCCGAAGCGGTGCGGGCACATGCAGGGCAAGCGGGTCGTCGACCGGGAGAGCTATCTCCAGAAGATCCGGGCCGCGGTCGACACCCGGGGCGGCCGCGACTTCTTCATCGTCGCGCGCACCGACGCGCTGGCCGCGGCGGGGCTGGACGAGGCGCTCGCGCGGGCCGAGGCGGCGCGCGAGGCCGGCGCCGACGCCACTTTCGTCGAGGCCCCGCGGTCGCTCGACGAGCTGCGGGAGATCGGCCGGCGGGCGCCGCGGCCGACGGTCGCCAACATGGTCGAGCAGGGAAGGACCCCGGTGCTCGGCCGGTCGGAGCTGGCCGCGCTGGGTTTCGACCTGATCCTGTACCCGGTCGCAGGGCTCTACGCGTCGGCGCAGGCCCTGACCGCCGTCTACCGGCACCTGCACGACACCGGCGCCACCCGCGGCGCCGACGACCGGATCATGGCTTTCGACAGCTTCAACGAGCTGATCGGCGTGGACGAGACCCGGGCCCTCGCCGCGCGGTTCGAGGAACCGCCCGGGCACGGACGCTGACGAGAATGCCGTTCAGGAATGGCTGTTGTCGACGCGGACGATCCGAGGCGCCTGGCGGTTCGCGAAGGTAGGGTCCTCTCCAGCGGGCGTCCGGAAAAAGGACACGGTCGGCACATGCGACCCGGGGCGCCGCGCGGTTCGAAGAACCGCCCGGACGAGGACCCGCGTCGGCCGCGGCATCGAGCCGCCATGCCCCGCCTGGCGGGAGCTCGTCCCCTCCTGATGGCGGCGATCGTGAGCCTGGGCGCGGCGGCGCCGGGGCCCGCAGCGGCCCAAGTTCCCCCGGACGAGGCGTGGCGGACCCTCGAGACCGAGCACTTCCGCATCACCTTCCCCGAGCACCTCGCGGCGCTGGGGGCGAGGACCGCGGCCGTAGCGGAGCGGGCGCACGAGGCCCTGTCGGCGGGGTTCCGCGCGGGCCCGGGGGGAACCATCGACATCGTCCTGACCGACCACGTCGACGTCTCGAACGGCTACGCCCGCGTATCGCCCTCGAACCGCATCGTGCTCTACGCGCGCCCTCCGCCCGACCACCTCGCGCTGGGCTACTTCGACGACTGGCTGGAGCAGCTCGTCGTCCACGAGCTCGCGCACGTCTTCCACCTCGACTACACCGGGTGGTTCGGCCGGTTCTTCCGCACTCTCTTCGGCCGCCTGCCGTGGCCCGGGTCCATCCTCGCCTTCCCCGGCACGAACGTCCCGGGGTGGGTGATCGAGGGGCTCGCCACCTGGTACGAGTCGGACCTGACCCGAGGCGGCCGGGTGCGCGGCACCTATCACGAGATGGTGCTGCGGACGGCGGCGCTCGAGGGGCGTTTCGAGTCGCTCGGCACGGCCGGGGGCTACTCTCCCCAGTGGCCCGGCGGCGGACGCCGCTACATCTACGGGTCGCTGTTCTTCGAGTACCTGCTCGACAAGCACGGGCGCGACGCCATGCCGCGGTTCGTCGAGGAGGTCGCGCGCAACGGGGGGCTGCCCCGGCGCGTCCTCGACGACGTCTCGCTGACGGGCGAGTGGGACACGTGGCGCGAAGAGATGCGCGCCCGGGTCGAACGGCTGGACGACGAGCTCGCCGCGTTCGGCCCCGTCACCGAGCCGGAGTCGCTGACCGGCGGCGCCCGCCAGGCGCTGCATCCCGCGGTCTCGCCCGACGGCGGCCGGCTGGCCTACGTCCGATCGGACGGACGGTCCGACCCGAGGCTCGTGGCCGTGCCGCCCGCCGGAGGGGACGCGTCGACGCTGGCGCGAACGAACCACCTCACGCGGTTCGACTTCCTGCCGGACGGCGGGATCGTGTTCTCGCAGCGCGAGTTCACGGATCGCTACCGTCACTACAGCGACCTCTACGTCCTGACCGCCGAGGGGTCGGTGCGGCGCGTCACCGAGGGCGCCCGGGTCGCGTCGCCGTCGGCCGAGCCCGACGGCGGCCGGGCCGTCGCGGTGATGGACGGCGGGGGGACCAACGGCCTGGTGCGGGTCGACCTCGGGAACGGCGCGCTGGAGGAGATCGTCGCTCCGGCCGCGGACACGTACTGGGCCTGGCCCGCGGTGTCTCCCGACGGCCGCTGGATCGCGGCGAGCCGCTGGGCCGGGGGCCGGCACGACGTCGTCATCCTCGACGCGGACGGGCGGCTCGTCCACGCGGTGACCCGCGACCGGGCCCTCGACATGGCCCCGGCGTGGTGCGCGGACGGCCGGCACCTCGTCTGGTCGTCCGACCGCACCGGCATCCCCAACGTCCTCGCGGTCGAGATCGACCCCCGCACCGGCGCCGCCGGCCCGCCGCGCCTCCTGACCAACGTGCGGACGGGGGCGGCGTTCCCGCGGGTCGACCCCGCCGGCGAGTGGCTCTACTTCTCGGGCTACCACGTCGACGGCTGGGAGATTGAGCGCGTCCCGTTCGCGCCCGACCGCGCCCCGCCCGCGCCCGAGCCGGCCGCACGCTTCGACGACGACGCCGGCGCCCACCTCAACTTGGCGAGCGCCCCTGCCGACGACGCGCCGGCGACCACGGCCGCCGCGAACACGGCCCGGGACCACGCACCCGCGGCCTCGGCCGCCGATGTCGCCGCGAACCCGGGACCGGACGACGCGCCCGGGGCCGCAGCCGGCGCGTCGACACCGCCGGCCGACGCGCCGGCATCCGAGGACGCCTCGAGCACGCTCCAGGACGACACGCCGGCATCCGAGAACGAGGCGACCGCGTCGCGGGACGCGGGCCGCGCGGCGCAGGCCGACGACGCCGGCGACGAACGCGGGACGGGCCGCGCCGACCACGCGGTGCGGGGCTACTCGCCGGTCTCGACCCTGTGGCCCACGTACTGGGTCCCCGACATTCGCCCGCCGGTGGCGGTCGCGAAGACGACCGTCGGGGACGTCGAGACGCCGCGCACCGAGCTTCTCGGCTTCGCGTTCGGCGGCCGTACCGCGATGTTCGACGTGGTGGGCAGGCACGCCTACGCCGGCGGGGCCAGATTCTCCAGGTCGGGCAGGCGCGCGGGAGACGTCTCGTACGAGTATCGGGGACTGGGAAACCCGACGATCGGCTTCGCGGCGTCACAGGGCTGGGGGCACGACGGCGTCCGGGTGAGCGACGCGGCGGGGGCGGAGGGCCCGCCGGAGACGTTCTTCGTCCTCGAGCGGCGGCGGCGCGTGGCGACGTCGGTGCGCATCCAACGCCGCGGCTACCGGACGTTCGTCGGGTTGACGTTCTCGGCCGGGGTGGTCCGGAGCGACCGCGAGGTGCTCGACACCGACCTCCAGGCGAGCGGCGGCTACCGGCTCGCGCGGCCGGGCGCAACCTCGAGCGAGCTCGCCGTCGCGCTGAACGTCTCCTCCGCGCGACCGCACGCGTTCCAACTGGGAAACGCGCGCGGCGCCGCGATTGACCTGCGGGCCCGGACCCGCCGCGATCTCGACGTGCCGGCGGGGCTCGCGGGCGCGACCGACGCCGATCGCTCGGCCGACGACCTCGTCGGCAGGTTCCGGGCCTACCTGCCGCTGCCGGGTCCGGGATTCGCGGCCCCCGTGCTCGCGGTCCGCGCCAGCGGGGGCGCGGCGCGAGGGCCGGCGACCCACACGGGGTACTTCTCGGCGGGCGGCGACCTCGGCGAGTTCGCGGTCCGGGGCCACGACATCGCGGCCCGGGCGGGGCGTCGTGCGTGGTCCGCATCGGTCGAGGTCCGCGCGCCGCTGGCCCTGGTCAACCGCGGCGCCGGCACGTGGGGCCTGCACCTCGACCGCCTGTTCGCCTCGGCCTTCGTCGACGCCGGCGACGCGTGGGGCGCCGGCGCGGCCTTCGCCCCGGACGCACCGGCGGGACGGCGCCCGCTGACGTCGTTCGGCGTCGAGCTGACGACGGACGTGCTCGCCTTCGTCCACCAGGCTCCATTGCGGCTTCGCTTCGGGCTTGCCGCGGTCCCCGACCCGGACGCCACGCCCGGCGCCCCCGCCGAAGGCCCCCGGTGGCGCCGGGTCTTCTACGTGGGGGCCGGCGTGCCGTTCTGACTACCCGCCGGTCGGCGTTGCTGGTGCGACGAGCGGGGCCAACCGATCGACCACTGCGGTGGTGATGCGTTGTTCCATGGTGAGCAGTTGGACCACGATGAGGGCCACAGAGCGATCGCGATCCCGAGTACCCACCGGGCGATGCGGTCAGCGCCTCTGGCCCTTCGGTCGGCGTAGGCGGCGGGTCCGACTGCCCGCTCGCGGGCGAGTTGAGCCCTGAGGGCGTCGAACTCGGCGTGGGTGTGCTCGCTCATGTCCTCGGAGCGCATCGGCCGCCATGCTCGACGGCAAGCGCAGGGGACGACGAGACTGGACCATACCCATCGGCATCGGCGTGCCCTTCCGAAACGGCGCTATAATTCCGTCACATCCAAGACCAGCGGGCGTCTCCGACGCCAGGGAGGTGCGGGTTGACTGTCCCCGTCTCGATCACCGTCAACGGACAGCGGTACGACCGCGAGGTCGAGCCGAGGCTGCTCCTGGTGCACTTCCTGCGCGAAGTCATCGGGTCGACGGGCACCAAGGTCGGCTGCGACACCAGCCAGTGCGGGGCGTGCACGGTGCTGATGGACGGCACCTCGCTGAAGTCGTGCACCGCCCTCGCCGTCCAGGCCGACGGCGCCGAGGTGACCACCATCGAGGGGCTCGCCGACGGCGACGCCCTGCACCCGCTGCAGGACGCGTTCTGGGAGAAGCACGGGCTGCAGTGCGGCTTCTGCACGCCGGGCATGATCATGGCGGCGCACGAGCTGCTGCGGATCACGCCTGACCCGAGCGACGCCGAGATCCGCCACGGCCTCGAGGGCAACATGTGCCGGTGCACCGGCTATCAGAACATCGTGCGGGCGGTCCACCAGGCCGCCGGAACCACGGCAGGTCAGCCATGAGCACACGCATCTTCGGTTCAGGCATCCGCCGGCGGGAAGACCCGCGCCTCATCACCGGCAGCGCCACCTACACCGACGACCTGACGCTGCCGCGCATGGTGCACGCGGCGATGCTGCGGAGCCCCCACGCCCACGCGCGCGTCACCTCGATCGACACGAGCAAGGCGGCGGCCGCCCCCGGCGTGATCGCGGCGTACACGCACGCCGACACCGAGGGCGGGCTGCAGCCGGCACCGTGCGCGTGGCTCCTGCCCGACTCGGACCTCAAGATCGCCAGCTACCACTGCCTCGCCAAGGACGTGGTGCGCTTCGTCGGCGACATCGTGGCGGTGGTGGTGGCCGAGAGCCGCTACCAGGCCGAGGACGCCCTCGAGCTCATCGACGTCGCGTACGAGCCGCTGCCCGCGGTGACCGACCCCGAGGCGGCGGCGGCCGAGGGCGCCCCGAAGCTGCACGACGAGATCGACGGCAACCAGGCGTTCCACTGGAAGGTCGCGGGCGGCGACGTCGACGCGGCGTTCGCCGGGGCCGACGTCGTGGTGAAGGACCGCATCATCCAGCAGCGGCTCATCCCCAACGCGATGGAGCCGCGGGCGGCCCTCGCCAGCTTCGTCGGGGCGACGGGCGAGCTGACGGTGTGGAACACCACCCAGAACCCCCACATCGTGCGCTTCCTCACCTCGCTGGTGCTGGGGATCTCCGAGGACAAGATACGGGTCATCGCGCCCGAGGTGGGGGGCGGCTTCGGCAGCAAGATCGCGGCCTACCCCGCCGACTTCCTCACGATGTTCTGCAGCCGCAAGCTCGGGCGCCCCGTCAAGTGGACGGAGACCCGCAGCGAGAACTACCAGTCGACGACCCACGGCCGCGACCACGTGCAGCACGTGGAGCTGGCCGCGAAGAACGACGGCACCCTCCTCGGCCTGCGCTGCACCGTGTACGCGGGCATGGGCGCGTACCTGTCGACGGCGGCGCCGGGCATCCCCACCATCCTGCACGGGCTGATGCTGTCGGGCGTGTACACGCTGCCGGCGGTGCACGAGGACGTCTACGGCGTCTACACCAACGGCGTGCCGGTCGAGGCGTACCGCGGGGCGGGGCGGCCCGAGGCGACGTTCATGCTCGAGCGCATGATGGACGTGCTGGCCGCGAAGCTCGACATGGACCCCGCCGACGTCCGCAAGAAGAACCTCATCCCGAAGTTCGACGACGGCCACGAGGTCGTCACGACCCTGAACTACGATAGCGGCGACTATCCCGGCGCCCTCGACAAGGTGATGGCCCACGCCGACTACGTGGGGCTGCGCGCGAAGCAGAAGGCGGGCCCGGCCAACGGCACCTACACCGGCCTCGGCCTCGCCACCTACGTCGAGATCTGCGGCCTCGGGCCGTCGCAGGTCGCCGGGGCCATCGGGTTCCAGGGGGGCCTCTGGGAGAGCGCCATCGTCCGCTTCCACCCGAGCGGCAAGGTGCACGTGTTCATCGGGGCCTCGCCGCACGGCCAGGGCGAGGAGACGACCTTCGCCCAGATCGTGGGCAGCGAGCTGGGGGTCGACCCCCAGGACGTCAAGGTCTTCCACGGCGACACCGACAACACGCCGATGGGCTGGGGCACCTACGGCAGCCGCACCACCGCCGTCGGCGGGGCGGCGCTCGCCCTGACCGCGCGCAAGATACGCGACAAGGCCAAGGTCATCGCCGCGCACCTCCTCGAGGCCGCGGTCGAGGACATGGAGTACGAGGACGGCAAGTTCTTCGTCAAGGGGGCGCCCGACCAGAGCAAGACCATCGGCGACATCGCCCTCATGGCCAACGTGGCGTGGAACATGCCCGAGGGGGTCGAGGCGGGGCTCGAGGCCTCGACGTTCTACGACCCGCCCAACTTCACGTTCCCCTTCGGCGCCCACCTCGCGGTGGTCGAGGTCGACGCCGAGACCGGCGCCGTCGCCCTGAAGCGCTACGTCGCGCTCGACGACTGCGGCCCCCAGATCAACCCCGTGATCGTCGAGGGGCAGGTGCACGGCGGCGTCGTGCAGGGGGTGGGCCAGGCGCTGTGGGAGGAGGCCGTCTACGACGAGGGCGGCCAGCTCGTGACCGGCAGCATGCTCGACTACGCCCTGCCCCGCGCCGACCTGCTCCCCGAAATCGAGGTGCTGTCGACGGTGACCCCGTCGCCGCACCACCCCCTCGGCGTGAAGGGCATCGGCGAGGCGGGCACCATCGCGTCGACCGCCGCCGTCTACAACGCGGTGATGGACGCCCTCCGGCCGCTGGGGGTCACGTCGGTCCGGATGCCGCTGACGCCGGAACGGGTGTGGCAGGCCATTCAGGACGCCAAGGGGTCCGCGTCATAGTACTGCGCAGACTTGCCGGAGGCAGGAGCGGCGCCGCCGAGGCGGAGCGGCCACGCGGCGATTGCCGGGGGGCCGGCACAAGCGAAAGGACAGGGCGATGTACGCACCAGACTTCGCATACTACCGGGCGGACTCGGTGGCCGAGATCGGCCGGCTACTGCGCGCCCACCCCGGCGCCAAGCTGCTGGCCGGCGGGCACAGCCTGATTCCCCTGCTGAAGCTCCGGCTCGCCTCGCCGACGGCCCTCATCGACATCGGCCGCGTCGCCGAGCTGAAGGGCATCGCCGTCGCCGACGGCCGGGTGCGCATCGGCGCGCTGACCACCCACGCCGAGATCGCGGCGTCGGCCGACGTGGCCGCGCACGCCCCGGCCCTGGCCGCCGCGGCCGGGGTCATCGGCGACCCCGCCGTCCGCAACCGCGGCACCATCGGCGGCAACGTCGCCCACGCCGACCCCGCGTCGGACCTGCCGACGGTGCTCGTGGCCCTCGGGGCCTCGCTCGCGGTGGCCGGCAACGACGGCGAGCGCAGCATCGCGGCCGGCGACTTCTTCCAGGGCATGATGGCCACCGCCCTCGGCGAGCACGACGTGGTGACCGCCATCGACGTGCCGGCGCGGCCGGGCGGCCAGGGCCAGGCCTACGAGAAGTTCTCGCACCCCGCCTCGCGCTACGCGGTGATCGGAGTGGCGGCCGCCGTCGAGCGGCAGGGAGACACCGTGGGCAGCGTCGCCGTAGCGCTGGGCGGCCTCGTGCCGGCCGCGGTGCGAGCCGGCTCGGTCGAGCAGGCCCTGTCCGGCCAGGCGCCGACCGCCGAGGCCGTCGCCGCCGCCGCGGCGGCGGTCTCGAACGACCTCGGCGACGATCTCATCGGCGACATCTACGCGTCGGCCGAGTACCGGCGGGCGATGGCCCCGGTCTGCGTGAAGCGGGCCCTGACGGCGGCGCTCCGACCGGCTCCGGCCTCGCCCCCGCCCTCGTCCGAGGGGTCGGGCTCCGGCGGCGGCGGGTGGTGGCCCTGGGGGTCGTAAACCCGCGCTTGGGATGACCGACACCTCCACCGCATCGACCCTGCCGGCGTCCATCGACGAGCTGCAGGCGCTGCTGTCCCGCGAGGCCTACGTCGCCGACCGCGGCCTCGCGACGTCGATCTACCTCGCCCTGCGCCTCGGCCGCCCCCTGCTCCTCGAGGGCGAGGCCGGCGTCGGCAAGACCGAGGTCGCGAAGGTCCTCGCCGCGGGCCTCGGGGCCGAGCTCATCCGGCTGCAGTGCTACGAGGGCCTCGACGTCACCCACGCCGTCTACGAGTGGAACTACGCGCGCCAGCTCCTCGAGATCCGGCTGCGCGAGGCGGCGGGGCCGGTCGACCGTGCGGCGGTGGCCCGGGACCTCTTCGGCCCCGACTTCCTCATCAAGCGCCCCCTGCTGCGCGCCCTCGAGACGACCGGCGCGCGTGCCCCGGTGCTGCTCATCGACGAGCTCGACCGCGCCGACGAGGAGTTCGAGGGGTACCTGCTCGAGCTGCTGTCCGATTTCCAGGTGACCATCCCCGAGCTGGGCACGGTGCGCGCGGCGACGCCGCCCGTCGTGGTCATCACTTCGAACCGGACCCGCGAGCTGCACAACGCCCTGAAGCGGCGGTGCCTCTACTGGTGGATCGATTACCCGGACTTCGAGAAGGAGTACCGCATCGTCACCGGCAAGGTGCCCGAGGCGCCGGCCCGCCTCGCCGAGCAGGTGACCCGCTTCGTGCAGGAACTGCGCACGGCCGAGCTCTACAAGGTGTCGGGCGTCTCCGAGACGCTGGACTGGATAGCCGCCCTCGTCGCCCTCGACCGCCGCGAGCTCGACGGGGCGACCATCGACGAGACCCTGGGCCTCGTGCTGAAGACCCAGGAGGACCTGGAGGCGATTCGCGGCGAACGGGCGCAGGCGCTGTTCGAGCGCAGCCTCCTGCCGGCCGGCGCGGCCGGGGGCGCATGAGCGGCGAGGGCGGGGACCGGATTGCCGGTAACCGCCAGGGGGCCACGAACGGCAGCCCACGGGACGGCATGACCGCCGACGGCCGGGACCGCCGCGCAACCGCCGGCGGGCTTCCTGCCGTCCCCGTGACCGAGGGACCGCAGTCCGGCGTTCCCGCGACCGAAGGGGCGCGGCCGAGCGCTTCCGAAGCCGGCCGACCGCCGGAGCTGAGCCCCGACGACCCGCGCGCGGCGGGCCACCTGTTCGGCAACCTCCTCCGGTTCGGCCGCCTGCTGCACGCCCTCGGCCTCGACGTGCAGGCGGGCGGCATGCTCGACGTGGCGGAGGCGCTCGGCCACGTCGACGTCGGGCGGCGGGCCGACTTCTACCACACGCTGCAGACCCTGCTCGTCCGCCGGGCGCAGGACCTCCCGATCTTCGACGAGGCGTTCCGCCTGTTCTGGCGCCCCCCGCGGGGCGAGCGCACCGCCCGCGACCTGCGGGCGATGGGCGAGCGCCGCCGCTTCGCGCCCCCCGAGGTCGACCTCCCCCCCGACGCGCCCGCGCCCGGCGCCCCCGACGCGGGCGAGGACGCCCTGCTGCGGCTCGAGCAGGTGGCGGCCATGACCTACAGCGCGCGCCAGGTATCGCGCACGAAGGACTTCGCCACCTTCACCGACACCGAGATCGCCGACGCCCGCGCCCTCATGTCCGCCCTCGAGTGGGCCCCCGCCACCCGGACCACCCGCCGGTGGCGGCCCGGGGCGGGGCCCACCATCGACGTCCGCCGCGCCGTCCGGCACAACCTGCGCTTCGGCGGCGAGCTCGTCGTCCTCCCCCGCCGCGCCCGCCGCACCCGCACGCGCCCCCTCGTGCTGCTCTGCGACGTCAGCGGATCGATGGAACGCTACAGCCGCATGCTGCTCCACTTCGTGCACACCCTCGCCCGCGGCTTCGACACGGTCGAGACGTTCCTCTTCTCGACGACCCTGACCCGGGTGACGAAACGCCTCGCGCGGCGCGGGGTCGACGACGTGGTGCCGACCCTGCCCCGCCACGTCCCGGACTGGTCGGGCGGCACCCGCATCGGCGAGGCCCTGGGCCGCTTCAACCTCGACTGGGCGCGCCGGGTGATGGGCCACGCCCCCATCGTGCTCCTCATCTCGGACGGCTGGGACCGCGGCGAGCCCGAGCGCCTGGGCCGCGAGATGGCGCGGCTGCAGCGAAGCTGCCACCGCCTCGTGTGGCTGAACCCGCTGCTGGGCTCCCCGCGCTACCGCCCCCTGACCCGCGGCATGCAGGCGGCCCTGCCCTGGATCGACGACTTCCTCCCGGTGCACAATCTCGCCAGCCTCGAGTCGCTGGCCACGCACCTGAACCGGCTGGTCGACCGCCGGCCCGCCCGCCGCCAGCTCTCGCCGACGGGGACCGCGGGCCGGGCAGGCACCGTCACGCGGCCGGCCCGCGGCGCGTCGGAAACCGCGCCTGAATCGCCATGAACATCAACGCCACCTACACCTTCGACGCGCCCCCCCAGGCCGTCTGGGACCTCCTCGTCGACATCGACGCCGTCGCCGCCTGCCTGCCCGGCCTCGAGTCCCTTGAGCCCACCGGCGAGAACAAGTACCGCGCGGTGCTCACCATGGGCATCGCCGCCGTCACCGGCCGCTACGAGGGCACCGTCGAGCTGCAGGACCTCGACCCGCCGAAGACCTACCGCCTCGCCGTCGAAGGTCGCGGCAAGCCCGGGTTCGTCAACGGCGGCGCCTCAATCGCGCTCCGCGACACCGGCGGCGCTACCGAGGTGACCGTCGAAGGCACCGTGCAGGTCGGCGGCACCATCGCCCGCGTCGGCCAGCGCCTGCTCGGCAGCGTCTCGAAGATGATGATGGACCGCTTCTTCGCGTGCCTGCAGAAGCGAGTGGGGTAAACGACGTTCACGGCAGGCGCGCCCGTCCCCCTCGCGCCGCGGTTCGGGCCGCTGAGGGTGACGCTGACCGGCGCCACCGCTCTCGTCCGACGATGGTACATTGGGCGAACGACCAGGGTAGGCCCCGACCGCGGAGCCCGGGCCACGGCCGGGCTCGAAGGCGAGGCGGCGCCGCAGGCCGAACTCGACGATACCGCCGACTCGGGATCGCCGACGGGAATCGCCCCCATGAGCGCGACGCGGTCGGACCGAACCGCCATCCGCCGGACCTCGCTGTCGCGGCCGGCCGCGCTCGCCCTCCAGGACGACGTCATCCGCAAGGACCGGACGTTCTTCGACTATGGCTGCGGTCGGGGCGGCGACCTGCTGCGGCTGCACCGCCTGGGAGTCCCGGTCTCGGGCTGGGACCCCGCCTTCTTCCCCGACGAAGAGCGCACGCCGGCCGACGTCGTGAACCTCGGCTACGTCGTCAACGTCGTCGAAGACCCCGACGAGCGCGCCGTCGTTCTGGCTGCCGCGTGGGAGCTCGCCCGGCGGGTCCTCGTCGTGTCCGCCCGCCTCGACTGGGAGGCGACCGACGCCGCCGTCGACTTCCAGGGCGACGGCATCGTCACCGGCCGGCGCACCTTCCAGAAGTTCTTCACGCAGGAGGAGCTGCGCACGTGGATCGAACGGGTCCTCGGCCGGCGCCCCGTCGCCGCCGCGCCCGGCATCTTCTACGTGTTCCGCGACGAGGCCGAGGAGCAGTCGTTCGCCATCGGCCGCGTCTCGCGCCGCCGCCGCGCCTCCGGCATCGACGAATGCCGTGAGCTCGTTGCCGAACACGCGGACCTGCTCGAACCCCTCGTCGCGTTCTTCACCGCGCGCGGGCGCCTGCCCGCCCCCGGAGAGCTCCCGACCGCCCCGCAGCTCGACCGCGCGTTCGGCAGCGTCGCCCGGGCGTTCTCCCTGCTCCGGCGGGCCACCGGCGCCGAACGCTGGGACGCGCTCCGGGCCCACGGCCACGACGACCTGCTCGTGTACCTCGCCCTCGCCGCGTTCCCGAAGCGCCCCCGCCTCGGCGCGCTCCCCGAGGCGCTTCGCCTCGACATCCGCGCCTTCTTCGGGTCCTACAAGTCCGGCTGCGCCGCCGCCGACGCGCTGCTGTTCTCGGCCGGCGACCAGGACGCGGTGGACCGCGCGTGCCGCCGTGCGCCGGTCGGCAAGCTGCTGCCCGACGCCCTCTACGTCCACCACACCGCCGTCGCCCAGCTTCCCCCGGTGCTGCGCGTCTACGAAGGCTGCGCCCGCCAGCTCGCCGGCACCGTCGACGGGCTGACCCTCGTCAAGCTCTCCCGCCGCCGGCCCCGCGTGTCGTACCTCGTCTACGAGTCGTTCGACCGGGTCGCCCACCCCGCCCTGCAGAGCAGCATCGTCGCCGACCTCAAGGGCCTCCGGCTGCACTTCCGCGACTATACGCGTTCCGCCAATCCCCCGGTGCTCCACCGCAAGGAGCGCTTCGTGGCCGACGACTACCCCGCCCGCCCCCGCTTCGCACGCCTGACCGCCCGCGAGGAGCGCCTCAGGCTACTCGACGCCGCCAGCACCATCGGCACCCGCGACGGATGGCTCGCCGCCCTTGCCGCCCATGGCGTGACCGTGCGCGGCCACCGCATCTTCAGGCTCGGGGCCGCCGCCGAGGCTCACCGCGAAATACCTCGCGGCGATGCCAGTCGACGAAGCGCGGATCGGGCTGCAGATCCTCTTCCTGCGGCGGACGGAGCGGCCGGCCGCGCAGGCCGAGCACGTCGCTGAAAGCCGCACTTCGCCCCGTCAACTCGTTGGACACGAGCAGGCGGTACTCACGGGATCGGGGCTCCAGACCGATGACGCCCCGGTCGAGCGCCTTGTGGTGAAGGGTGCAGAGCGCGAGGCCGTTCGGCACGCGATCCGGTCCCCCAGCCGCATGCCACTTGATGTGCGCCGCTTCCAGGCCGAACAGGTCGTCGGCGATGCGCAGGTCGAAGTCGCACACCGCGCAGCGCCGCTCGTAGGCCCGCAGCACCGCGTCGCGGAAATCGGGATCGCGCGGCCGACGCGGGACTGCCGCATCGTCGGCCTCCCGCTCCTCACGCACCAACGACGCCCCGCCTGCTGTCTCCCGCCGCAGCCCCACCCGCTCCCGGATGGCGTCGTGCATCGACTCCGGGAAATGCCCGTCCAGCAGCAACTCCGCCGCCGCCTCGACCAGCGCCGGGTCCCGGCGCAGCCGCCGGTACAGCGGCTCCGCCAGGCCACCCATCGCGCCGTGACGCTTCAGCGCCGCCGCTCGCGGCTTCTCCGACAACGCAGGTGAGAAACGCTCGTCGTCGAAGGTGACCTGCCAGAGTGCACTGCCCGCGGCGCCTTCGCCGGACTCCAGCCGTTCGGACTGCAAGTGCCAGAAGGGACGATCGGGTGCGACACCGCCCTTGACCGGCGGCCCGAAGTCTCTGAGCAGCTTCGCCAGCGGTTCGTGCACGTCGTGTTCGTACGACGCGAACCGCCCGTCGCCGCGCCCCACCCGACCCAACGCCAGCAACAGAAGCAGCGGCTTGTGCGGCGCCCGCCTGTCGCCCTGATGCCAGACGTTGAGCCGCCCGAGCGCCTCCAGCAGGCGTCGTCGAGTCATCCACTCGGCCGTGGGCTGGCCCAGCCGGGCCGCTGCTCGGGGTCCTCGTAGGGCGTTGTCGCGCCGTGGCGGGAATCGTTGATCTCGTTGCGGCAGGCCGTCAGGATGTCGTCGAGAACCTCCTGCGCGTCGGCGTCCTCCGGCTGGGTCTCGGGGACCGGGGCCGGGAACGAGCGGGGCTCGATCAGGTGTCCCAGGTAGGCGGCGGCCTGCTGGCCCACCTCGTGGATGGCCAACACCTCGCCCTCGTCGTCGGTGATGGTTATCCTCATGGCGTCGCCGCCTCCTGCGGCGTGCCGTTGAACTCGGTGTCGAAGTACATGCGCGCGGCGTCGGCATCGGCGAACGTCGTCCCGTCGTACGCCGTCCACAGGGCTCATCCGCGCCATCAGGGCACCCTTCCGACCGTACGGGACGAGCCGTCCGATCTCGCGACCGTCGGCCGTGAGGATCCACTCCCTCGGGCCGGAATCCCCCCGTCGCCGGCCGAGAGGACGATGTTCGTGCGCTCGCGTTCCGGTACGGGTTCGCTGGTCTCAACGTCGGCGAACTCGCGCTCGAAGAACGCCCGCGCGTTCGTGATGTTCCCGAACTCCTCGTCGTCGTACGCCAGCCAGCGCGACATCCTGGCCTTGAAGCCGGTCGGCGTCGGGATGAGCCGCCCCGCTTCGCGGCCGTCGATCAGGATGGCCGGAAGCCCGTTTGCCACTCCGCCGTCGTCGATGCGTATCTCCATCCACTCTCCTTTCCCCGAGTCCCGCGCGCGGCGCTCGGCGTCAGTCGTTGTCATGGTCTTCATCTGGTTTCACAGCAGCTTCGAACGCAGACACGACCGGAAGCCCGGGCACCGAGACGAAACGGCGGTCGGCCGTCCACAGCTCGGTCGCTCCTCCTTCGAACGCCATCAGGGCGATCTGCAGATCGAAGATCCGAGGGCCGGTGACGGACAGATCGATCGCCAGTTGGGTCAGGCGCGCCGCGAAACCGACGCCAGGCGTCCAGATCTCGGCCCCGGCCGACTCGAGCGCGACGACGAAGCGGCGCGCCTCCTCGGGCGCCGAGGGCCGGCCCGCCGCCGTCGGATGCGTCACCACACTCCAGAACTCGCCGACGACGGGCAGGCTGAAGCCCCATCCGGCAGACGATGCACGCGCCCGGACGATGGCCCGGCGCGCCGCGCGATGCTCGGCAACGGCCGACCGATGCGCGTAGACCAGAAGGTTCGTGTCGAGCGCGATCATCGATTCCTGCGAATCCAGTCGCTCATCGATGCGCGGTCACCCGGCTCGACTGCAGGCGGCAGACCGCCATCGACCGTCACCCACCGAATGCTCGATCGCGCCGCCCGACCGCCGGGCCGATAGCCGCGCAACTCTTGGCGGAGACCGCGCTCGACCAGGGCGCGCAGCGTCGTTCGTGATTCCACGGCCCGCTTCTTCGCGGCAATGAAGAGATCGTCCGGAAGCTCGATGGTGGTCTTCATATGGCTTCACAGGATACCGTATTTATGGTTCACACTGCTCCGTCGCGACATCAGCGACGCTGGCTGGCAGGGCACCCGCCTGCGCGGCGTCGCGAGCGTTCTGTAACAGGAACGGCGCGGAGGTGGCGCGGCTCCTGCCGACGGGGCGCCCCGACTGGCGCCGCTGCATGACGACGACCCCGCGTCTGCTGGTGGCGGACGACGAGGCGTTTCGGCCGCTGGACGACTGGGATCCGCATGCCGCTTTCCAAGAAGTTCGGCGAGCGGATCCCGCCCCATCGGGACTCGCGGACCGGCGCGTCGAACTCGAAGACGGTCGACGCTATGAGAGACGATCTTCACTCGTTGGTGCGTCGGCTGCGTCGAAGCGCGCGAGCAGGCGGCTGAAGTCGGCGAGAGGGACCGCCTCGCCGGCGGCGCGGGTCTGGCGTTCGTCGCCGCCGTGGACGACAGCGCCGGTGTCGCAGCCGGGCAGCAGGGGCACGACCCGCCCGAGGGCGCCGAACCAGTCCGACGCGATGGTGGCCCCAGACTTGATCTCGATCGCCAGCAGGCGGCCGCCGGAGGGGTACAACAGGTCGCACTCGAGGCCGCGGCTGTCGCGGAAGAAGGAGAGCTCGGGCCGGCGCCCGCGGTTGTAGCCGTGCTTGAGGGCTTCCGCCACTACCACGTTCTCGAAGAGGGCGCCGCGCAGGGGATGCGTCCGCACCTGCCGGACGCTCTCGATGCCCAGGAGGCAGCTCGCGAGCCCGACGTCGTGGAAGTAGAGCTTGGGCGACTTGACGAGCCGCTTGCTCAGGTTGCCGCGGTACGGCGGCAGACGGAACACGATGTAGCTGGCTTCGAGCACCGAGAGCCAGTGCCGCGCGGTCGCGTGCGACACCCCCGCGTCGGCGCCGAGGGAGGAGAGATTGAGCAACTGTCCGACCCGGCCCGCGCATAGGCGCAAGAACCGCTGGAACGCCGTGAGGTTCCTGATCTCCAGCATGCGGCGCACGTCGCGTTCGGCGTACGTCTCGACGTAGTCGCCCAGGGCCTGGGTCGGGTCGAGGCCCTGGTCGTGGATGCGGGGATAGAAGCCGGCGAAGAGCAGGTCGTCCACGCCGGTAGCCGCACCCGCCTTCCGAAGCTCGTCCAGCGAGAAGGGCAGCAGCCGCAGGAGGGCGATGCGGCCCGCGAGGGACTGGTCGATCCGGTCCGACAGCAGGAACTGCCCGCTGCCGGTCAGCACGAAGAGGCCGTTCCCGCCGTGCTCGTCGGCGAACACCTGCAGCCAGGAGAGCAGCGACGGGACGCGCTGGATCTCGTCGAGAATCACGCCGCCCGGCCACGTCGCGATGAACCGCTTCGGGTCCTCCTCGGCGAACTGCCGGTGGTTCGGCGATTCCAGATTGACGTAGGCGAGGTCGGGCAGGGCCGTCCGGCAGAGCGTCGTCTTGCCCGACTGCCGCGGGCCGGTGACCGTGACGAACGGGTACCGGCGGAACAGATCCTCGAGCAGCGGCGCGATCGTGCGGGGGACCACGAAGGTGATGCTAGGCGAATCGGTGTTGAATTGAAAGTGCTACTTTCAATTTGTGCAATCCCATCTGACGCACCGGTTTCGGACCGGAGGAAGCGGCCGCGAAGGGACGCTCGACGAGGACATCCGCTTCGTCAAGACCCGCTCGTCACCGGCGTGCCGATCGCGTCAGAGGCGTGACGTGCCCGCGCGCCCGCGGTCGGTGGGGGCCTCATCGGCCGATGTTACACTGGCCGTCATGGTGCGTACTCAGGGACAGCTTGCCGAGGACCGCGAAACGACGGCGCCGTCGCGCGATGATCGCGTACGGGCGGCGCTCGCCGTCTGCGGCAAGTACCGCGACCCACGCGGCGAGACCCGGGTAGCCCAGAATCACGATCGGCACCTCGACGACGCCTACGGATCCTGAGGAGAACGTGAGTGACGAGTCGGACGAACACGACATGAGGCCGGAGTACGACCTGCGCGGAGGTGTCCGAGGAAAGTACTTCCGGCGCTACCGACAGGGCACCAACGTCGTGCTCCTGGAGCCGGATGTCGCCCGCCTGTTCCGCGACTCGGCTACGGTCAACGAAGCGCTGCGTCGATACCTGTCGGAGCATGGACCCCCACCCGCCCCCAGCAAGCCGCTGAGCTGAATGACCGACACGACACGGGACCTTCCCGAGCTCGACCGGGAGGAGATACGCGACTGGCTCGACTCGCTCGACGCCGTCATCGACCACCACGGGCTGACCGCGACCGGTAGGCTGCTGCAGGAGCTGACCCGCCGGGCGGAG
This sequence comes from Vicinamibacterales bacterium, assembly GCA_965207615.1. Taxonomy (GTDB): domain Bacteria; phylum Acidobacteriota; class Vicinamibacteria; order Vicinamibacterales; family UBA8438; genus JAJEEA01. The sequence goes on along the minus strand of CBDBMZ010000003.1, from coordinate 6,503,476 downwards.
CACGCCGGGGTGCAGCTCCCGTTCACGGCGAACACGCCCTACGTCAACACCATCCCGGCCGAGGAGGACCCCGCCTATCCCGGCGACCGCGACCTCGAGCAGCGGCTGAAGAGCCTCGTCCGCTGGAACGCGCTGGCGATGGTGGTGCGCGCCAACCGCGAGGCGGACGGCATCGGCGGGCACATCTCGACCTACGCGTCGGCCGCGACCCTCTACGAGGTGGGGTTCAACCACTTCTTCCGGGCCGCCACCGAGACCCAGCCCGCCGACCTCGTCTACTACCAGGGCCACGCGGCGCCGGGGGTCTACGCCCGCGCCTACCTGGAGGGGCGCATCACCCCGGGGCAGCTCGAGAACTTCCGGCGCGAGCTGCGGGGGCCGGGCCTGTCGTCGTACCCGCACCCGTGGCTGATGCCCGACTTCTGGGAATTCCCCACCGTGTCGATGGGGCTCGGGCCGATCATGGGCATCTACCAGGCCCGGTTCCAGCGGTACCTCGAGGACCGGGACCTGCTGCCGCCGTCCGACGCCAAGGTGTGGGTGTTCGTGGGCGACGGGGAGACCGACGAGCCCGAGTCGCTGGGGGCCATCACCCTCGCCGCGCGCGAGCAGCTCGACAACCTGATCTTCGTCGTCAACTGCAACCTGCAGCGGCTCGACGGGCCGGTGCGGGGGAACGGGCAGATCATCCAGGAGCTCGAGGCGGCGTTCCGCGGGGCGGGCTGGAACGCCATCAAGGTGATCTGGGGGCGCGACTGGGACGCGTTCCTCGCCGACGACCGGGACGGGCAGCTCGTCCGCCGCATGAGCGAGACGGTCGATGGGCAGTACCAGAAGTACGCCGTCGAGTCGGGCGCGTACATGCGCGACCACTTCTGGGCGGGCATGCAGGACCGCGTGGACCACCTGACCGACGGCGAGCTGAAGAAGCTGCGGCTCGGGGGGCACGACCCCGCCAAGGTCCACGCGGCGTTCGCGGCGGCGGCGGCCCACCGCGGCAGCCCCACCGTCATCCTCGCCCGCACCATCAAGGGCTACGGGCTCGGCGAGGGCGGCGAGGGCCGCAACATCACCCACCAGCAGAAGAAGCTGAACGAGGACGAGCTGCGCGCGTTCCGCGACCGGTTCGGCATCCCCCTGTCGGACGACGAGATCGCCGAGCTGCCTTTCTATGCGCCGGGCCCGGACACGCCGGAGATGGCCTACCTGCGGAGCCGCCGCGAGGCCCTCGGCGGACCCGTCCCGCAGCGGCGGTCGCGGGCCGCGCCCCTGCGCGAGGTGCCGGCCGAGCCGTTCACGGAGCTCCACGCGGGCACCGGCGGGCGCGAGGCGTCGCTGACCATGGGGTTCGCCCGGCTGCTGAGCCGGCTGCTGCGCGACCCCGACGTCGGCGAGCTGATCGTGCCCATCGTGCCCGACGAGGCGCGGACGTTCGGGATGGAGGCCCTGTTCCGGCAGGTGGGCATCTACGCGCACGCGGGGCAGCTCTACGAGCCGGTCGACCACGCCACCCTGCTCTACTACCGCGAGGGCGAGGACGGGCAGATTCTCGAGGAGGGCATCACCGAGGCGGGGTCGATGTCGTCGTTCATCGCGGCGGGCACCGCCTACGCGACGCACGGGGTCAACACCATCCCGTTCTTCATCTTCTACTCGATGTTCGGGCTGCAGCGCGTCGGCGACCTCATCTGGGCCGCCGCCGACTCGCGGTGCCGGGGGTTCCTGGTGGGGGGCACGGCGGGCCGCACGACCCTCGCCGGCGAGGGCCTGCAGCACCAGGACGGCCAGAGCCACCTGCTCGCGAGCCCCGTGCCCAACCTGCTCGCCTACGACCCGGCCTACGCCTACGAGCTGGCCGTCATCGTCGAGGACGGCATGCGCCGCATGTACGTCGACGGCGAGAGCGTGTTCTACTACCTGACGGTCGAGAACGAGGCCTATCCGATGCCGGCGATGCCCGACGGGGCGCGCGAGGGCATCCTGCGGGGGCTGTACCGGCTGCGGCCGGCCCCCGGGCCGAGGACGCACCGGGCGCAGCTCCTCGCCAGCGGGGCGATCCTGCGCGAGGCCCTCGCGGCCCAGACGCTGCTCGAGGGCTACGACGTGGCCGCCGACGTGTGGAGCGTGACGAGCTGGGGGCAGCTCCACCGCGACGGGCACGCGTGCGACCGCTGGAACCGGCTGCACCCGCTCGAAGCGCCGCGCGTGCCCTGGCTGACGCAGTGCCTCGGCCCGTCGGCGGGGGTCGTGGTGGCGGCGAGCGACTACGTCAAGGCGCTGCCCGACGCCCTCGGGCGGTGGCTCGACGCGCGGCTGGTGACGCTGGGCACCGACGGGTTCGGGCGCAGCGACACCCGCGAGGCGCTGCGCGAGTTCTTCGAGGTGGACGCGCGGTTCATCGCGGTGGCGGCGCTGCAGGGCCTGGCCGGTGACGGCGCGGTGGAGCCGGCGGTCGTGGCGCGGGCCATCGCGGATCTCGACATCGACCCGGACAAGCCGGACCCCGCTGTGAGCTGACGAGCGGCAGGGACGGCGCACTCGCACGGAGAAAGACGGTTGGCGACAGAGGTCAGGCTGCCGGAGCTGGGCGAAGGCGTGGAACGCGCCGACGTAGTGCGGGTGCTGGTGGCCCCGGGAGACACGGTGGCGGTCGACCAGGCGCTGCTGGAGATCGAGACCGACAAGGCGACGGTTGAGGTGCCGTCTCCGGTGGCGGGCACCGTCACCAAGGTGGCAGCCGAGGCGGGCGCTACCCTCGCCGTCGGGGGGCTGATAGCCTCCCTCGACGCGGATGGAGACGGACCGGTAGAGGATGCGCCGACCGAGGCCGGGGCCGAGGCACCGGCGGCGGAGACGCCCGTCGCCGAGCCCGCACCGAGCCCGGCGACGGGCCCGACGCCTCCTTCCCCGGCCGCGCCGACGCCCCCCGAACCGCAGTCCACGACACCCCGGCGCCGTGCGCTGGCCGCCCCGTCGGTGCGCAAGCTGGCGCGAGAGATCGGCGTCGACATCGACGCCGTGGAGGGCTCCGGCGCCAACGGCCGGGTGAGCCTCGACGACGTCAAGGCGCACGCCCGACGGGCGATGGAGCAGTTGCGCTCGCCTGCGCCCCAGCCTGCCGGTCCGGGGCAGCCGCCCGCTCCCGCGCAGCCTCCGGCCCCCGCCCTGCCCGACTTCTCCCGGTGGGGACCGATCGAGCGCACGCCGATGCGCAACGTGCGCCGAACGGTCGCGCGCCGGATGAGCACGTCGTGGCAGACGGTGCCGCACGTCACGCAGCACGACCGCGCGGACGTCGGCGAGCTCGAGGCGGTGCGCCGGACCCTCAAGCGTACGACGCCCGATCTGCCGCTGACCGTCACCGCGTTCGCGGTGGCCGTCTGCGCGGCCGCGCTCAGGGAGTTCCCGCAGTTCAACGCGTCCATCGACATCGCGCGCGGCGAGATCGTCTACAAGCGGTACGTCAACATCGGGGTGGCCGTCGACACCGAGCGGGGGCTCATCGTGCCGGTCATTCCCGAGGCCGACCGCAAGGGCCTCGCGGCCCTGTCCACGGAGATCGCCGAGGTGGCGGCGGCGGCGCGCACCACCGGGCTCCCGCGCGAGCGCCTCGAGGGCGGCACGTTCACCATCACCAACCTCGGAGGCCTCGGCGGGACCGCGTTCACACCCATCGTCAACCACCCCGAGGTGGCCATCCTCGGGATGTCGCGGTCGGCGCCGGCGCCGGTCTGGGCCGGCAACCGGTTCGAGCCCCGGCCGATGCTGCCGCTGTCGCTGTCCTACGACCACCGGCTCATCGACGGCGCCGACGCGGTGCGCTTCCTGCGGTGGGTGGCCGAGCGGCTGGAGCACCCGCTGCTGCTCGAGCTGCAGGGCACGGCGAAGCCGGACGGGGAGCCCGAGCCCCCGGGATCTGCGCCATAGTACGGTCAGACTCCCCGGATGTTGCTCCACGGAGCCATCGAGCGGGGGCGCCGATACCGAGGACCGGCACAGAGGTCGTGGAACGGGATCGGCTGCTTGGCTGGCAACCGGAACCGCGGCGGCGGCGGCGGGCAATCATCGCTGTCGCGAAGGGAACGGACGGTAGCGGGGTCGGCAGGGCGGCGAATCGGCGCTGATCGCCGGGCGAACATGATCGAGCTTCAGCACCTGACCAAGCGCTACGGCGACCAGACCGTCGTCGACGACGTGTCGCTGTCGGTGGCCGAGGGCGAGCTGCTGGCGGTGCTCGGCGGGTCGGGGAGCGGCAAGACGACGACCCTCAAGATGATCAACCGGCTGATCGAGCCGTCGGGCGGCCGCGTGCGCGTGAACGGCGCGGACGTGAGCGCGCTGCCGCCCCACGAGCTGCGCCGTCGGATCGGCTACGCGTTCCAGCAGGTGGGCCTGTTCCCCCACATGAGCGTCGCCGGGAACGTGGCCGTCACCCCGACCCTGCTCGGCTGGAGCGAGGCGGACGTACGGCGCCGGGTCGACGATCTGCTCGAGCTGGTCGAGCTCGATCCGGCGGCGGTCCGCGACCGGCGGCCGGACCAGCTCTCGGGCGGCCAGCAGCAACGCGTGGGGGTGGCCCGCGCCCTCGCCGCCCGGCCCCGCGTGATGCTGCTCGACGAGCCGTTCGGGGCCCTCGACCCGCTGACCCGGCAGCGGCTGCAGGAGTCGTTCGTGCGCATCCGCCGCCGGCTCTCGGTGACCGTGGTCTTCGTCACCCACGACATGGTCGAAGCGCTGATGCTGGGCGACCGCGTCGCGGTCATGCGGGACGGCCGGCTCGTGCAGGTCGCGACGCCGGCGGCGCTGATGCGGACGCCGGCCGACGACTACGTGCGCCAGCTCGTCGAGACGCCGTGCCGCGACGCCCGGCTCGTCGATTCGCTCCTCGCCTCGGGAGGGGACGGCTCGTGACGGAACGGCTCACGACGCTGGTCGACACGCCGTGCGGAGACGTCCGGCTCGTCGACGCCGTCCTGGCCCGCCAATCGTCGCGTTCGGCTCCGCTTGGCGCCCCAAGCAACCCTCCAGGGGTCCGCGCCGTTCCACGGCGCCGACACCCAGCGTCGGGCTCGGGAGACGCGGACTCATGAGCGAACAGCTCGCACTGCTGCCCGGCTACCTGACCGCACATCTGCAGTTGACGCTGCTCGCGCTGCTCTGCAGCACCGCGGTGAGCCTGCCGGCGGGGGTGGCGGTGACCCGCGTGGCGTGGCTGGAACGGCCGGTACTGGGGGCGGCCGCGGTCATCCAGACCGTGCCGAGCCTCGCGCTGCTCGCGGTCATGGTGCCGCTTCTGGCGGGACTGGGCGTGCAGAGCATCGGCTTTCTCCCGGCGTTCATCGGCCTCACGCTCTACGGCGTGCTGCCCATCCTGCGCAACACCGTCACCGGCATCGCCGGCGTCGACCCCGCCCTGACCGAGGCGGCGCGGGCCGTCGGCATGACCCCGTGGCAGCAGTTGCGCCGCGTCGAGCTGCCCCTCGCCATGCCCGTCATCGTGGCCGGGCTGCGCACCGCCACGGTGTGGACGGTGGGGGTGGCGACCCTCTCCACCCCGGTGGGGGCGACGAGCCTCGGCAACTACATCTTCAGCGGCCTGCAGACCCGAAACTACACGGCGGTGCTGGTGGGATGCGTCGCCGCCGCGGTGCTCGCCCTCGTCCTCGACGGGCTCGTGCGGGGCCTCGCGGCGGAGGGCCGTGGGGGCCGGACGCGCCAGGCGGCGGCCGCGGCGGCCGTCGCCGCGCTGTATCTCTACGCCGGCATCACCCTCGCCGCGGCCCTCGCGCCCCGCGGCGAGCGCCCGGTGGCCATCGGCGCCAAGACCTTCACCGAGCAGTACATCCTGGCCAACCTCATCGGCGGGCTGATCGAGGAGGAGACCGGGCGCGAGACGACCCAGCTGCAGTCGCTCGGGTCGATGGTGGTGTTCGACGCCCTCGCGGCGGGGGACGTCGACGTGTACGTCGACTACTCCGGCACCCTCTGGGCCAACGAGCTGGGCCGCGACACCGCGGGCGCCGACCGGGCCGCGGTGCTCGCGGGGGTCGCCGACCATCTGCGCGACGCCTACGGCATCGTGGTGGCGGCGACCCTAGGGTTCGAGAACGCCTACGCGGTGGCCATGCGCGCCGACGACGCGGCGGCGCGCGGCCTGACCCGCCTGAGCGAGCTGACCCCCGTCGCGCCGCAACTGGCGATGGGCGGCGACTACGAGTTCTTCTCGCGGCCGGAGTGGACCGCGATCCGCGACGCCTACGGGCTGCAGCTTCGCGAGCGGCGCCCGATGGACCCGGCCCTGATGTACCAGGCGGCGGCCGAGGGCGCGGTCGACCTGATCAGCGCCTTCACCACCGACGGGCGCATCACCGCGTACGATCTGACCCTGCTCGACGACGACCGCGGGGCGATTCCGCCCTACGACGCCATGGTCCTGGTCAGCGCCCGCCTCGCCCGCGGGGCGCCGGACGTGCTGGCCGCCCTCGGCCGGCTCGACGGCGCCATCGACGCCCCCGCCATGCGGCAGATGAACCTGGCCGTCGACGAGCGGGGCGCCGACCCCGCGGAGGTCGCCGCCGATTTCCTGCGGCTTCTCCCGTAGGCGGCCTCGGGGCGGACGTGCGCGAGACGGCGGGACCGCAGATCGCGGAGGGCGCGACCGAGGACCCTCGCCTCGACTCCCTATTCGCCTGGAAGCCGGCTTGGCTCCGAACGGCCCAAGAGCACCACGGCGTCAAACGACATCACGAGATTCCAATACTCCCACCCGGCCGGATAGGACTGCAATGCGTTCAGTCGCGCTTGCCTCAGCGGGGCCCGCAGCCCTCGAAGGTCGAACAATGTCCAGTCCGCTACGGCGGCGGAGCGAAATGGCCGTAGCGCTCTCTGCTGCTCCCAGGTGCAAGGTCTGGGAAAGTCCCCGGGAGAAGTATCCTGGCAGTTGATAATCGCGAGGTTCAGCATCCCTGTTCGCTCAACGATCGCCAATTCCGCGACAAAATTCGCGAGGGTGGAGGAGCCGAAATCGTGCATCAATCCGCGGGCGGCATGGTAGGCGCCGAGCCGGAGCATCACGCGCGGCTTCGGTTCGTCTTCTTCCTTCGCAGCCTGGTATTGGCGCAAGAAGAGCTCCTTCTTGAGGCTCCGGCTCGCGTGTTCCCGGGGGGCGGCAATTCGCCAACGCAACGCGTCGAGTATGTAGCCCTGCTCGGTCTCCGGCCCGGCTTGCACCGGTTGAATGACTTGCTCGATGGCATCTCGGAAGGCACGAGTGTCGTAATCGCCGCTTCCCTCCGCCGCCGCGACTCGCTCCAACAAGGACTGTGCCGCCTGTCGCTTCGCGGGCCGCGGCGACAGCTCCGCCAGCCTCTTCAGCAATGGAGCAGCTCGATACTCGGCATCCACTCCCCAGATCAAGGGCGCTGCCGACTTGCGGTGTGGGCCGCTGACGCTGCCGAGTATCTCGTAGAAGGCAACGTCCTCCTCCGAGATCGGCGGCACGCTATTGTTCGGCAGACGAGGCAACGTTGCCCCCCGGAAATGAGCAAGGGCCTGTCGATCGCCGAATCTTGCGAACTTGTCGAGCCTGTCGCCGAGCCAGGGGCCAGCTTCGATGGCTACGTGCTTGTAACCCAGAGAGACGAGCTCCCGCCAGAGAGCGCCCACCAGAATCGGGACCTCCCGGACATCATGCTCCTCGCCGATGAATACGAACTGGGCCTCGGCCGCCTCGGCGCGAAACCACTCCGCCGCAGGCCCTTCGAGCCCTCCCTCGGCACTCAGGGCGACCTCGAGGGCGCTCTGTTCCAAGTAGGCGGCGACAGTCTCGTGAATTCCCCGGCTTGGACCATCCTGGGCCGCGGCGGTTTGGCAGAACGCTACACAGATCAAGAATCGCAGCAGGAATCGCATGGGCGCCTCGCGCTCTGATGTGAGGCCAAGACTGCGCGTACTGTGTCAGATCCGGCCGATTCGATCCACTCCGGCACCCGCTTCGAGCGCCACGTCCGTCCGCTCGCGATCGCCGCCCGTGACTGCGGCTTCCGCCGCAAGCCGCGGCGAGCATGCTCGCGCCGGGTCGCGTCCCACGACGACCACCTCGACGGCGCGGCCGGCCGCGGCCAGCGCCGCCCCGGCACCGAGTGCTGCCCGCCCCGCTGCTTGCGGCACGGCGCACGAAGCGGTGGCCAGCGCCGGTTGGTCCGGCCGAGGTGCGGGCCAGTCGCCGCCGGGAGCCCGCCGAAACGCGGTCCCCATCCCTACGCCCGCGCACCGATGCAGGCGACTGGCCGTAGAATGACGCCATGTGCACCTTGCGCCGTCGCGCCGCGCTGACCGTCCTCCTGATCGCGACCCCGCTCGCCGCCCAGGACGGGGCTGGCCCCGTCCCCAAGGTCGCGCCGAGCGGACGGGTCACGACGAGCGTGACCTTCGACGGGCGCGTCCTGCGCGACGGCGCGTGGTTCACCTACACGCCGTCCCACTCGGGCCCGTCGCGCATCACCATCGACTACGGCCAGCCGCACGCGCGGGACCGCGCGATCTTCGGGGGGCTGGTGCCGTACGGCGAGGTCTGGCGCCTGGGGGCGAACTGGGCCACCCGGCTGACCCTCGACTTCGACGTCCGCTTCGGCGAGCTCGACGTGCCGCGGGGGGAGTACACGCTGTTCATACTCCCGCGCGAGGACGGCGGCGAGCTGATCGTCAGCCGCCAGACCCGGCAGTGGGGCACCGACTACGACCCGTCGTTCGACTACGGCCGGACGCCGATCCATCGGCGGGAGCTGGCGGAGCCGGTCCGGAGCCTGGCGGTCACGCTCGAACCCGACCTGCCGGCGGAAGAGGGAGCCGTCCCCTCCGGGACGCTCCGTGTCGCCTGGGGACGGGCCGAGTACATCGCCGAGTGGCTGATGCTGTGGCCGTAGGAGACCACCCGCGACTCTGGCCGAAACCACTCGCGCGTCACCGGGCCTGGTCGGCCGCCTCGGCAACATCGTGCCCGCCGGGGCGCCGTGTACGGTGCCGCGCCGGCCGGATCGGCATCGAGCAGGTCACCCGCTCCGCGCGGGCCCGCCCGAGCTTGTCGACGACCGGCGTTACGCAACACGTGTCGGGCAGGTGACACCGCCCTCCACGGAGCCCTTCTCCCGGCCCCGGGACCGCCCGGCGACGGCGATTCCCGGATAACCCTGGAATCCCCTTCCATGGCGAGGAACCGCGCGGCCCGCCTCCCTGGTCGGCCTGTCGGTGGGCATGGCCTTCGCACTGCCGCTCAGAGGGGGTTGCGCCATCTGAGGCCCGGGAACCGCGCGAAGTCCGAGTCGTTGGAATGCACTTCCGCCTGATACTCGATGGCCAGCGCCGCGACATGGGCGTCGGTCACCAGATCGCCTCCGACCCCGCAGGCGTCGAGACTCCGCCGCACATGCGTCAGGTGTTCGGCGCCGGGGTTGATCGGAGTGACGTGGGTGTACCGGAACCAGTCCCTGACGTGGCCGACGGCGTCGGCGACGGTGATGGGCGACGCCAGCACGCGCGAATGCGTCATCAGCCGTACGAAGCCGGTCGAAACCACCCAGGGCACGCCGACTCTCTCCGAGCCGTTGACCAGCCCCTCCCACCAGCGTCTGGCCGCCTCGTGCCACGGTGCCGCGTCGTTGTAGGCGTAGACGATCAGATTGGTGTCCGGCACGATCATCGCTTGCTCTCGGCGACGAAGTCCTCGACTTCGAGTTGATCGTTGAGCTGGTTGAGCCTCAACGGGTCCACACCCGGCGCCAGTCCGCTACGGTTGGGAACCACCCGGAATCGCGGCGGTCGCGACCTGGCCGACGCAGGCGCCATGCCACGGCGCAGCACCTCGTTCACGACCTGCTTGAACGGCTTGTCGTGCAGCCGGCTCTGTGCCTTGAGGAAATCGGCCACGTCATCGTCCAGGGTCAACGTCGTTCTCATGCACGCATCATGATGGCCACCACTATTGATGTCAAGACGTCCGCCTGGGGCCGAACCGCCCGGCGGGGAAACGCGCGAACGGCCGAGCTGCGAGGAACCGTGAGGCACGACGGGTCGGCACTGTCCACTTCTCAGGTCACGAGGCGTCTCGCGGACCCGCCATCCCCGCGGCGGGCACCCTGGCTTCTCCGCGCCGGCTGCGACAGTCCGCCGAGAGACCGGCAAGAGCACCGCTGCATGGGACCGACGCGCATTCCCGCGGGACGACGGTCGCGCGCGGCGGAGACGCACCCTCCCCCGACGGCAGGCCGAGCCCTCAAGGGCTGCCTCGAGGCGAGCTTCGATCGGCGCGGGTGACCCGGCCCGCGTCGCCGTCGACGCGGAGCCGGTCGCCGTCGGCGATCAGGCGCATGGCGTCGCGCACGTTGACCACCGCCGGCAGCCCGAACTCGCGGGCGACCACGGCGCCGTGGGACAGGTAGCCGCCGGTCTCCGTCACCACCGCCGAGGCGCGCAGGAACAGCGGGGTCCAGCCGGGGTCGGTGGAGGGCGCCACGAGCACGTCATGCCGGCGCATGCGGCCGCCGTCGTGGGGCGTGCGCAGCACGCAGGCGACGCCCTCGGCTGCGCCAGGCGCCGCCGCCACGCCGTCCCACGCGTCGCCGTCCGGCGCGGGCGCCGGCGCCGCGGCGCCCCCGGGGTGCGCGCCCGGCGCCGCCGACGGCGATTCCTCGATCACGCCGGGAAGCTCCATCTCCTGCTGGGCCGCCAGGGTCGCTTCGCGGTCGCCGACCAGCGCGCGCGCGCCGGTTCCGTCCCAGGCCCCCGTCAGCCACGCCTCGATGTCGAAGAGGCTCAGGTGGAAGGCCTCGCGCGCGGCGTCGATGCGGCCCGCCGCCTGCATTCGCCGCCCCACCTCGATCCAGATCTGCCGGACGAGGGCAAAGGCCGCCGCCGACCCCGACTTGGCGTTCTCCCGTAGCGCGGCGCCGCGCCGGGCGCGAGCCAGCATCCGCCGCGCGACCGGCCGGAGCCAGGCGGGAACCGCGGCCAGGTCCGTTTCCGCCCGCCGCCGCACCTCGGCCGCTCGCGACCGGGGGTCGCGCGCCGGCGGGTGGTCGAGGTGGAAGCGCACCTGCTCGAGCACGTAGCCCGGATCGTCGGCCCAGCGGGGGCCGGCGATCTCCATCTCGAAGACCGCCCGGTGACCAAACCGGTCCAGGTAGTCCTCCATCGCGATGCGGAACGGGGCGTCCGCCGGCAGCCTGCGCCAGGCGAACGGGTCGGGGTCGCGCAGCGAGGCCGCCGCGGCGGGGTCGCCCGCGGCGCCGTCGGCGAGCTCGCGGACGCGATACCCGTGCTCGGCGCTGGAGACCTCTCCCGACGCGGCCAGGAGACGTGTGACCAGCGACCGTGCGTCATCGGTGACCCGGTCGAGAGCGTCGGTCAACAGCTTCACCCAGGCGCCGTAGTAGGTGGCCGCGAGCTGCAGGACCGGCTGATAGTCGACCCCCAGCCGCAGCAGGTCCCGGAACCGCGCCAGCAGAACGTCGTCGTCCAGGGTCGAGAAATCGGTCGCGCGCCCCTCCCGGCACCGCCGGATCAGCGCGTCGATCCGGGGCGGGGCTTCCCGGTGGAAGCGCCAGAGGCGGCGCAGCAGCCGCAGGGACCGTCGCAGGCGCGCAAGGCCGGCGCGCCCGAGGAGCGGGTGCCCGTCCGGCACCGGGATCTCGGGCTGGAATCCGCCCAGGGTGAAGTTCGTCTCGGCCGGCAGAATCCCGATCGAGTCGTAGAGGCTCCACTGCAGGCTGTCGAGGTCGAAGTAGGGGCGCCCGCCGAACCGACGAAACACCCGCATGCCCGGCGGCAGCGGATAGCCCACCACCCGCGCCGAGGCGTAGACGACGGCTTGCGCGCTCCCGTCGAGCATCGACCAGGTCGCCACGGTCAGCGGCCGGGGAAGCGAGTCCCGGATGTTGGCGTCAGACCACGTCGGGGTCGCGGTGGGAACGCCGGGGAAGGTCCAGCGCGGCAGCCGGGTGACGGGGCGGGACTGGAGCATCCAGAACGTCCGACCGTCCCAGGCCCACTCCACGTCCTGCGGCGTGTCGCCGTCGCCGAGCGCCCAATGAACGCGAACGATGACGGCGGCCAGCGCCTCGATCTCGCGGTCGTCGAGGACGGGGGCGCCGCCCGCGGCATCCACCCGGTTGACCTCGGCGTCGGGGCCGGACCGGCGAACCGCGTACCGCTGCGGCGCGACCGTCCCCCGGACGACGGCGTCGCCCAGCCCCGCCGCCAGCTCGATCGCCACGACCTGCCGCTCTCCCGTCACCGGGTCGCACGAAAAGGCGACGCCGGCCGCCTCGGGGCCGTCCCGCGGGTCGCCGACCATCTCGCAGAGCGCCACCGCGCACGGCGTGGCGTCGTCGGCGACTCCCAGCCGCCGCCGATAGGCGACGGCGCGCGGCGTCCACAGCGACGCGAAGCAGCGCGACACGGCCTCGCACACCGCGTCGAGCCCGGTCACGCCCAGATAGCTCTCGTGAACGCCGGCGAACGCGGCGCCGGCCCCGTCCTCGGCCGCGGCGGAGGAGCGGACCGCGAAAGACCGGCCTTCCAGCCCCGCCTCGCTCAGGAAGCGGCCCACCGCCTCGCGGGCGGCCGGAGGCGGGCCCGTCCGAACGACGAGGTCGCGAAGCGCGGCGAGACGTGCCTGCACGTCGTCGTTGCCGACCTCGTCCGGGGTCACCGTCGCGAGCGGCGCGGCTAGGGCGGCGACGTCCGGCGTGCGGAACAGCTCGGCGTAGACGGACGCGGCCACGACGCCGCCGCGCGGCACCGCGAAGCCGTATCGCGCGAGCCGGGCGAGGTTCCAGCCCTTGCCCCCGGCCGCCGCGGGGCCGGCCGCGAACGCCTGGTCCCAGGTGAGCACGTGCTCTTGCGAATGTGCTTCGGGAGTGTCTCGCGGTCGCCCGTCGGCAGAGAGTTCGCTGCCCGGGTCCCGGACGATGGACTCGGGATGGGCGGCGTGGAAGACGTTGCCGGTGCGACGGTTCTCGCTGTGCATGTGATCCGGGTCTGGCGGTCAGGATGGTGACGGATCCCTGCCGGGTGTCAGGCGCGCAAACGGAAAAGGACTGCACCCGAGTGGGATCGGGCAACTCCATCGCGATCGGCGCGCGACGCGCGATGCCGGGCGCGGGCACGTCGCCGTAGTACATCGGACGGCCGACCGCGTCCTCGTCCGGGTAGACGAGTCGCGCGGCGGTCTCGATCGGCATCACGGGGCCGGGGCCGGCGAGGTCGTCAGCGGCTTCGCGTCCAGTCTAGTCGGCCCGGAGGGCCCGCACGGGATCGACGCGCACCGCGAGCCGGGCGGGCAGCCAGCAGGCCACGAGCACGGTCGCGAAGACCAGCGCCGTCACCACGGCGGTGACGGCCGCGCTGTCGGCGCTGGTCCCGAACAGCAGGCCGGCGAACAGGCGGGTGGTGGCCATCGCCACGAGAACGCCGATGCAGAGGCCGACGGCCGCCGTTCCCAGGCCCTGCCTCACGACCGCGCCGAGCACTGCGCGGGGCGCGGCGCCCAGCGCCATGCGGATGCCGAGCTCCCGCTCGCGCTGACCCACGGAGTACGCCATCACGCCGTAGACACCGATGGCCGACAGCAGTAGCGCCAGCACACCGAACACGCCCATGACGGCGGCCACCTCCCGAACCCCCGCCACCCCCGTATCGACCGCGACGCTCAGCGGCCTTCCCTCGAAGATGGGCAGGGCGGGGTCCATGCGCCTGAGGGCGAGGGCGGTATCGGACAGCAGGCGCTCCACGGTTCCCCGTCCGCGGACCGTCAGGTACATCTGGCGGTTCGCGACCTGACCGGCCGACAGGTACAGGAAAGGGCGCTCGGACTCGAACCAGTTCTGTCGGACGTCTCCCACGACACCGACCACGCTCGCCCACGCCCCGCCGGCCGCGATGGCGGGCACCTGCAGCCGTTTCCCCAGCGCGTTTCCGTCAGGCCAGTACCGCCGGGCCAGGCGCTCGCCGATCACGACCGCGAAGCCGCCGTCCTCCCCGGCCTCGTCCCGCGCGTCGAACGGGCGCCCGTCGAGGAGCGGAATGCCCGCCGTGCGAAAGTAGCCGCCGCTCGCGACGAGCACGTCGGCCAGCGGGGTCTCGCCGGGTGCGGACTCGGGCCGCCCCTCGATCCGGAGCTCGACGGTCGGACCGTGCCTGAGGCTGGCCGGCAGTTGGGAGACAAGGCCCGCGCTCTCGACGCCGGGGACGGCCGACGCCCGCGCCAGCACGTCGTCGTAGAACTCGATGACCCGGCGCGAGTCCTCGACCCGCGCATCCGGCGGCCGGATGAGCATCGTCCCGACGCCCTGCGGAGAGAAGCCCCGCGAGCCCGCGTGGAGCGCGCGGAAGCCCTGCACCGCCTGCCCCGCCGAGACGGTGATCACGACGGCCAGCGCCACCTCCGCGGCAACGAGGACGCGCCGTAGCGCAGCCCGTCGGGCGGTGCCGGTCGGGGCCCCTTCCCGGAGCGCGTCCATCACCGCGGGCCGCCACGCCGCGGACGCCGCGGCCAGGCCGAACACGACACCGGCGACGGCCGCCACCGCGAGCGAGAAGGCGAGGACCGGCCAGTCGACGCCGATGTCGCGGAAGCCCTGGATCCACCGCGCCATCTCGGGCGAGATGCTGTCCTTGAGCACCCCGACGCCCCACGCCGCGACGCCGATGCCGATGCCGCCGCCGGCGAGCGCCAGCAGCAGGGACTCGACCGCGACCAGCCGCCCGATGCGCCATCGCCCGGCGCCCAGCGCGGCGCGGACCGTCATCTCGCGGGCCCGGGAGGTCATGCGGCCCAACTGCAGGTTCGACACGTTGGCGCACGCGACGAGCAGCACGAGCACGGCCGCGATCTGGCCGAGGAGGAGAAACGGACCCGTCACCCCGCGTTGCTGGTGCCGAAGCTCGACGACCTCGACGCCGCGGCCGGTGTTGGTCCGGGGATGGGCCGCCGCGAGGCGGTCGCCGAGCGCCGCCATCGCGGCGCGCGCCCGCTCGAGGGTCACCCCGGCCCGGAGCCGGCCCACCGTCACCACGCTGTGATTCCGCCGGTCGTTCCGGTCCGCCTCGGTAAGCACCAGCGGGGTCCACACGTCGCGGCCCCCGGGGGGAAACTCGAACTCCGGCGGCATCACGCCGATTACGGTGAACGGGCGCCCGTCCAAGGCGATCTCGCGCCCGACGATGTCCGGCTCTCCCCCGAACCGGCGCGTCCAGAGGCCGTGACCGATCACCGCTACCTCGTCGCGGCCCGGCCGGTCCTCGTCGGGCAGGAACGTCCGCCCCAGGAGGGGCCGCGCGCGGAGGGTCCGAAAGAAGTCGGCCGACACCGCGACGGTGTACAGCAGCTCGGCGTCGCCGGTCGGCGTGGTCAGCCCCGCCACGCTGTACAGGTACCCGGACAGCGTCTCGAAGACCTCGTTGCGCTCCCTCCAGTCGACGTAGTCGCCCGGCGTGACCAGGAAGGGCGCGGGAGGACTGGTCTCCTGGACCGCCGCCAGCCGGCCTGCCTCGACGTAGGGCAGCGGCTGCAGCAGCACCGCGTCGACGAAGCTGAAGACCGCCGCGTTCGCGCCCACCCCGACCCCCAGGGTCAGGACGACGACCAGGCTGAAGCCCGGGTCCCTCAGCAGTCCCCGCGACGCGTGCCGCACGTCGCGAACCCACGACTCGAGCCTCGGAAGCCCGCCTGGTCCCGGAGCGACTCGCGAATCTGCGCGACCCCGCCGAACTTCGCGCGGGCCAGCCGGCGCGCCTCCGCGGGAGCGTTCCCCGCGCGGACATACCGCGCGGCGAGCAGGTCGAGGTGCAACTCGATCTCCTGCTCCGCCTCCCGCGCGAGGCGGCGGCGCGCGCACAGGTCCCGCAGGCGCAACACGAACGCGACGACAGCTCGCCACGGGCTCATGGGTCTCATTCGCAACTTCGGAGCGCCTCCGCGGGGTCGGTGGACGCCGCCCGCTGGGCGGGAAGCCAGCTGGCCACGACGGCCAGGAGCGCCAGCCCGCCCGAGACCGTCGCCAGCGTGACCGGATCGAGCGGGGCGACGCCGAAAAGCACCGCGGCCAGCGCGCGCGTTCCCAAGGCGGTCGCCACGAGGCCCGCGATGACGCCAGCCGCCGCGATCCGCAGCCCCCGCCCCGCGACGAGACGCCGCAGCGCGCGCGGGCTCGCTCCCAGCGCCGAGCGTATCGCCATCTCGACCCGCCGCTGCCCGGCGTCGAACGACCCGTTCCGAACAGGCCCACCGCGATCAGCGCGAGCGTCACCAGTCCGAAGGCGATCGAGATCCGCATCGCGAGTCGTGGCCGGGCGAGCTCCACGGCGAGCAGCTCGTCCATCGGCGTCAGCGTCTCCATCGGTATCGCCGGCTCGATGGCCTGAATCGCGCCGCGGACGGCCGACAACAGCGTCGACGGCGGCGGCCCGGTGCGAATCGCGAGGTTGCCGGGCTGGAAGTGGAACGACTGCGCGGCCGGATAGTAGACCGTCATCCAGTTGCTGGTGAGCTCGCGGTACCTCAGGTCGGCCGCGACCCCCACCACCGTCGTCCACTCGAATCGCGGGCCGAGGCGGACCCGTTTGCCGACCGGCTCCTCGCCAGGCCAGTAGCGCGCGGCGGCGCTCTCGCTCACGATCGCCACGCGCTGCGCATCGGCGGTGTCGGTGCGCGCGAAGGCGCGTCCGCGCACGATCGGGATCGGAAACAGGAGCCCGCCGCCCCGTTCGACGTCGTCCTTCCATATCCGGACCAGTCGGGAGTCGTCGTTGCCAATCGGCTGGAGAATCACCGCATCGACGACCGCGAACAGCGCCGTCACCGACGCGAGGCCGAGGCTCAGCGTGCCGACGGCAACCGCCGAGGCTAGCGGTCGGCGAACGAGCCCGCGAGCCGCGAAGCGGAGATCCTGCCAGCTCGTCATGAGGGCCGCGGCGAACCGCGCGTCGCGAACGTGGTTCCGGGCCGACTCGAGACCCCCGAGGCTCACCAGCGCCTGCCGTCGCGCCTCGGCCGGCGGGACTCCCCGCGCCCGGCGGGCCTCCGTCGCAAGCGCGACGTGGTGCCGCAGCTCCTCCTCCAACTCTCGGTCGGCACGACGCCGGTCGAAGAGCATCCCCAGCCGGACCCGCCATGCGCACCGCCATCGCTCGAGAAGCATGACCGGTCTCCGTCAGTCCGCGGGAGGTCGGGAAGGCCCGCGACAGCCCGCGGACCAATCGCCACCCCGCGCTATCCGGCCTACGGCGCAACTTGCGCAGGGCGGGATGCGAGCGAGGTCCACCCGTTCAACGAAGTGAGGTCGAGGACCCTCGGAATCGGCAGACCCAAGGGTCCCCACCCAAGTCGATAATCGAGCATTGACGCGTCCGTCCGCTCCAACACCTGTCCGAGCGCGTCGGCCCTTGCCGGCACGCTCGGCGTTACCTGGCCCGCAATCGTCGCCCTCGGCCCCCTTGGCGCCCAACCGACCCTCCTGGAGTCCGCGCCGTTCCACGGGCGCAGACTGCTAATCCGCCCGCAGGGCGACCACAGGGTCGAGCCGGGCGGCCCGGCGCGCCGGAATCGCCGACGCGGCCAGCGCGGTAAGGACGACGCCGGCGGCGACCGCCGCGAACGTGGCCGCGTCGTAGGGACCGACGCCGTAGAGCAGCGAGGCGAGACCGCGGCCGGTCGCGGCCGCCGCCGGCAGCCCCGCCGCCAGCCCCGCCCCGGTGACGGCGACGGCGTTCCGCAGGACGAGCCGAACGAGCCGGCCGGGCGACGCTCCGACGGCGGCGCGGATGGCCAGCTCCTGCCGGCGCTCGGCGACGGCCCGGGCCAGGGCGCCGAAGAGGCCGACCATCGCGACCGCCAGCGCGAGGGCCGCGAAGCCCGCCGCCGGCAGGGCGCGCAGCCGCCGTTCGGCGATCGAGCCCGCGACGTGGTCCTCCAGGGACCGCACGTCCGGGGCGGGCAGCGACGGGTTCAGGGTAGCGAGACCGCGGCGCGATTCATCCACCCGAACAGGGACCCGATCGGCCGTCCGATGTGGTACGGCGACATCGATGCTCTCGACATCGCACGTGAGTCGCCGGTCATCGCCGTCGTCGACGACATGAAGTACGCGGGGCTCGCGGCGCCACCGCCTGACCGACGGCGGGTCGGCCCGTCTCGTCCTCGACGGCGCGGGCCAGTGCCGCGCTCACCACGGCCCGGCCGTCGCCGCCCGCGAGGCGCGGCACCGCGCCCTCGACCGCCGGCACGCCGACGACCGCGAAGAAACCATCGCTGACGGTGGCCACCTCCGTGACGCGGATCGGCCCGGCGCCGCGGAGCACGCGTTCCCGCGTGTGGTAGCTCGCCACCCGGACCGTCCTGAGACGGCGGTTCCATTCGTCGACGCGGTCGAGCCATACCGCGGATTCCCTGCCGTGTTCCAGATGCACTTGGGCCACCGTGACCAGCCGGTCCGCGGCCGGGTACGGCAGCGGGCGCCACAGGGCGCCGTAGGCGACGGCCAGCACCGCGGCGTTCAGGCCCAGACCCAGGGCGAGGATGCCTACCGTCAGGGCCGTCACCCCCGGCTGCCGGACCAGGGAGCGCGCCGCGTACCGGACGTCGTGCAGAATCGACTCGAGCATCGGGAACCCCGCCTGGTCCCTGAGCGATTCCCGGACCTGCGCGACTCCGCCGAACTTCGCGCGGGCCAGCCGGCGTGCTTCGGCCGGGGGCTGGCCGGCGCGAACGTACCGCTTGGCGAGCAGGTCGAGATGCATCTCGATCTCCTGCTCCGCCTCCCGCGCGAGGCGGCGTCGCCCGCGCAGGTCCCGCAGGCGCGACACGAACGCGACGACGGCTCGCCACGGGCTCATGGGTCCGGAGACAGCCGCAGGAGGCGCGCCATGACCCCGGCGATGCGCTCCCAGTCTTCCGTCTGGGCCGCGAGCCGCCGCCGGCCCGCCGCCGTGATGGCGTAGAACCGGGCGCGCCGGTTGTTCTCCGAGCGCCCCCAGCTCGCCTCGATCCAGCCCTGCTGCCGCAGCCGCAGGAGCGACGCGTACACCGTGCCCTCGTTCAGGTGGAGCAGGTCGTCGCTGACCTGCTCGATGCGCCGGGCGATGCCGTAGCCATGCTGCGGCCCCATGACGTCGAGCGTCTTCAGCACCATCAGGTCCAGCGTGCCCTGGAGCACGTCGGTCCGCCCCTCTCCTATGGTCATCACACAGGAATATGGGGCCGGGACCCGTGGCCTGTCAAGAAGAGAATGCGCATCCGTCGATGACCTTCGCTCCCCTCCCGGGCCACGGCCCCGTCGTCGCGCCGCAGAGACGTCTGGGAAAGTCCCGACGATGGATGACCACAGCGTCCGCTAGAATCCGCTTCGATGGTGAGAACCCGCGCGGCCCGCCTCGTGGTCGGTCTGTCGGTGGGCATGGCCGTCGTCATCGCCAGCTACATCGCTGTGTCGATGGTCGTCGCCGACCGGCTGACCAAGCCGTACCGCCGCCCCCTGGCCTCGTCGCCGGCCGCCCTCGGCCTGGCCCACGAGGACGTGACCTTCTCCAGCACGGTCGACGACACGACCCTGCGGGGCTGGTTCCTGCCGGCGGAAGGCAGCTACCGCGCCGTGCTCGTCGTCCACGGCCGCAGCTCGTCCCGCACCGGCGACAACGGCGAGCTCGTGGCGCAGGCGGCCGCCCTCGTCGACGGCGGCTACAACGTGCTGCTGTTCGACTTCCGCGCCCACGGGCTGTCCGACGGCACGCGCTACACGCTGGGCGCGGACGAGCAGGGGGACGTGCTGGGGGCCGTCGCGTATCTCGAGAGCCGCGGGTTCGCCGCTGACCGACTGGGGTTCTGGGCGCACTCGATGGGGGCGGCCACCGTGCTCCTCGCGGCCGGCGCCTCGCCGGACGTCCGCACCATCGTCGCCGACAGCAGCTTCGCCCGCCTCGAGGACCTGCTGGCGCGGGAGCTGCCGAGAGAGAGCGGCCTGCCCGGCTTCTTCAACCCCGCCATCCTCTACTTCGGCCGGGAGCTGTTCGGCCTCGACACGCGGGTGCTCAACCCGGTGGAGGCGGTCGCGGGCCTGCCGCCCCGCTCGCTGTTCGTCATCCACGCCGAGGCGGACCGGCTGATCCCCGTCGACCACGCCCGCCGCATCGCCGCCGCGGCCGGCCCAGCCGTCTGGGACCTCTGGATCTTCCCGGGGGCGAGCCACGACCGCGTCTGGTCGGCCGCCCCCGAGCTGTACCGCTCGCGCGTGCTGGCGTTCTTCGACGAGAAGCTGCGGTGAGCTCGGTCCGGTTGCGGCGGTCAGGGTCGGCGGGAACCTTGAACAAGCGTCGACTGTATTCGAGCGGACGGCGATGATTGCCGCGGCCAAGGAGCTCGCAGCGGAATACGGGAGAAAGTCGTGACCGAGGCATTCGACAAGATCATGGCCGGGCTCGACGACGCCCGCGCGTACCTGAAGGGAGACCGTGCAGGATTCGCCGTGCATGAGATCGACGTGCCCTGTCCCGACGTCGTCGCCATCCGAAGCAAGACCGGGCTCTCGCAACCGGCCTTTGCCCGGAGCATCGGCATAGCGTTGGGCACGCTCAAGAACTGGGAGCAGGGCCGCCGCCGCCCGGAGGGGCCGGCGCGCGTGCTCCTCGCGCTGATCGACAAGCGGCCGTCGATAGTTCAGGACGAGCTGGGCCGCTGACCGGCGGCGCGGCCCGCACTCCTCCGTCACTCCCTGCCCGCAACCTTCGGCTCATCCGTCTGCCGGCGACCTCACTCGCCCCCCTCGCGCTGCGCCGCGTAGTAGCGGTCGAAGAAGTCGAGGCGCTCCTTGCGGATGCCCCGCTCGACGGTGATGGTGTCGCCGATGTGGAGGGCGGCGTCGGCCTCGGGGTCGTAGGCGGGCCACTCCGGCAGGCCCTCGCCGTTCGGGTCGCCGCTGGCGGCCATGTTGACCCAGTAGGAGGCGAGGATGTCGGACAGCCGCCGGTCGGTGTCGCTGTAGTCGCGGTTGGCGTAGGGGTGGGGGCTGACCCCGAAGTTGTCGAACACGTAGGGGATCTCGGCCGTGTGGTACGCGCCGTAGCGGTCGGCGTCGGGCGCCGGGGGCACGCGGCTGAAGAAGTAGAGATAGGCCGGCGACGAGACCGTCTCCATCATGCGGGCCCAGGTCCGCATCTCCCAGCCGAAGGTGGCGTCGGTGCCGCTCGCCATCCGGGCCTGCCGCGCCTCCTCGTCGGTCGCGGCCGGGAAAGTCGCGAGGAGCGCGTCGGCGTGCTCGCCGTACTCGTTGCGTATCGTCTCGCGGTACTGCTCGACGGTCTCGGCCCCCGCCGCGCCGCCGAGCATCGTCATCTCGTCGGCGTTCGAGCCGACGATGACCGGCACGTCGTGCTGCCGCCCCGCCGCGAAGATGTCGTAGACGGTGTCGGGGAAGACCCAGCCGTCGACGTTCGCCGTCGACCGGACCAAGTCGGGCGCCACGCCCTGCACCGCGTCGGCGCTCGCGGCGCGCATCGCCTCGAGCGACGGCGCCGCCTCGTCGCCGAGCAGGGCCTCGACGAAGCGCCCGCCGGCCGACTCGATCTCGGCCCTGGGCGCGGCCCCGCCCCGCG
Source organism: Vicinamibacterales bacterium (assembly GCA_965207615.1). GTDB lineage: Bacteria > Acidobacteriota > Vicinamibacteria > Vicinamibacterales > UBA8438 > JAJEEA01. The sequence goes on along the minus strand of CBDBMZ010000003.1, from coordinate 6,481,837 downwards.
GGCCGAAGCCGCCGCCGCTCTCGCCGATGGCGGCGTGGAAGAGGCCGCGCGCGAGCGGCGTCGCCATCAACTGGTTGACGCTCCACGAACCGGCCGACTCGCCGAAGATGGTGACGCGCGACGGGTCGCCCCCGAACGCCGCGATGTTCCGCTGCACCCAGCCGAGGGCCGCGACCTGGTCGAGGAGGCCGTAGTTGCCCGACGCCCCGTGCCCGGACTCGGCGCTCAGCAGCGGGTGGGCGAGATAGCCGAACGCCCCGAGCCGGTAGTTGATGGTGACCAGCACCACGCCGCGCTGCGCCAGCCTCGTCCCGTCGTAGGTGATGTCGGCGCCGTTGCCGATGGACAGCCCGCCGCCGTGGATCCAGACCAGCACCGGGGCGCGGTCGTCCGGCCCCGCCGCCGTCCAGACGTTCAGGTAGAGGCAGTCCTCGTCCATGCGGTCGACGCCCGCGTCGTAGAACGTCCTCACCGCGGCGGGCAGCGGGTTCTGCATGCACGCCGGGGCGGCCTCGGTCGCGTCGCGCACACCCTCCCAGGCGGCGGGCGGCTCGGGGGGACGCCAGCGCAGATCGCCCACCGGCGGCGCCGCGAACGGCACGCCCCGGTAGACCATGACCTCCTCGCCGATCGGCGACGGCGCCCCCGCGAGCTGCCCGCCCTCGACGATCACGACCCCGCCGGCGTCCTGGCCCACCGCGGGCGCCGCTCCGGCGCCGGCAAGACAGACGACGACCAATGCGAGACCACTAGCGAACACGCTGCCCGTCACGTTCCGGAACATGGAATCACCTCTGCATGACTCGAATGGCGACTCGGGCGTCGGTCGCCGTCAACGGCTCCGACGCGTCCCCGCCCGGGGCATCCTGATGGTCGTGCCCCCCGATGTCAAGATCGGGCGTGGAAGCAACGTGAAACGGTCGAGCTTCTGAAGAGCGGTGCAGGAAGAGGACGAGGACCGTCGCCTGAACAGGTCACCCGGCCTCGTCGACGCCGACACCCCCAACCGGGGCCAACCTGTTCACAGCACGGGACTTGGATGCTCCCTGGACTGGTGGCACGGGCCTTGCTGCTCCAGGTGACCGAGGCTCTGTGTCCACCCGCGAGGTCGCAGGAGGGAGGTCGCCGTGAGAGAACATCCCTGGTCAGCGAGTCACCGGTCACACCTGGCGCGCATCACCGGCTGCATCGGCGGTCTCGCCGGTTGTCTGCTGCTCGCGTGCGCGTCACCGGCCCTCGGGCAGCCCGTGCCCGGCACGGCGCCGCCGACGGCCGGGCAGCCGGCGCCGCCCGCCCCGCCGGGAGCCGGCCCGACCGCCTTCCGGCGTTACCGCTTCGCCGCGAGGCCGCTCGGCGGCATCCCCATCGGCGACTTCGGAGACCGCGTCGGCACCAGTCCCGGCCTGGGCCTGGACTTCACGAGCCACATCGGCCGGACGCCGATCGCCGTCGGGGCCGAGCTCGGCTACCTGCAGTACGGCAAGGAAACGCGGCGCCTGTCCCTGACCCCGGCCGTGCCCGAGGTGCTGTCCGACGTGAACACCACCAACCACTTCCTGCAGACGCACGCCCTCGTCCGCTTGCAGCCGCAGACCGGACGGGTGCGGCCGTACGCCGAGGGCCTGCTGGGATTCCGCTACGTGTTCACGCGCACCTCGATCGTTCCCGACGAGGGGCGCCCCGGCTCGACCCTGCTCGGCGACCTTGCGCCGAGCGCCGGGGCCGGCGGCGGCGTGGCCGTCGGTCTCGTCTCGACACCGCACGCGACGCTGAATCTCGACCTCGGCGTCCGCTACTTCACGGGCGGCGACGTCGAGTACCTGACGAAGGGTGCGGTGAATCGCCACGAGGGCGGGGTGACGCTGGAGCCGACGCGATCGGCGGTCGACCTGCTGAGCGTGCACGTCGGGATGGCCGTCGACTTCTAGCGGCTCGACTCGAGGGCGGCTCCACGGTTGCGGACCCTGTCGAGTACGGCGTCGACGGTGGTGCTCCACACGAACGGCCCCACGTCGGCGTCGTCGTGCATCATGTACTCTTCGATGGCCGCGACCGATTCGTGCACGCTGCAGAGGGCGTCACGACGAAGGTGCTGCGTCAACCCGCTGAACCAGCTCTCGACGAGATTCAGCCACGAGGCACCGGCGGGCGTGAAGTGCAACCTGAATCGTGGATGCCCGGCCAGCCACTTGTGAACCGTCTCTCGGTTGGGGGTTCCGTGGTCGTCCAGGATCACGTGCAGAACGAGGTCTCGGGGGAAGCCACGGTCGAGACGCCGCAGGAACTTCAGGAACTCCTGATCCCGCCGGCGCCCGTGACACTCGCCGATGAGCCGGCCCGTCAGCACGTTCAACGCGGCGAGCAACATCGTCTCGTCGGCGCGCTCGCCGCCGGCGTTCATCGTGTCCGAGCAGGCCGGCTTCGCCGGCGGACCCGTCTGCGTGCGCTCCAGAGCCGCGATCTGGCTCTTCTCGTCGACGCACAACACGACCACCCTGTCCGGCGGGTTCAGGTACAGCCCCACGACATCGGTCACCCTCGCGACGAACGCCAAGTCCGCCGACAACCTGAATGACGTTGCCCCGCGCGGCCGCAACCCGTGCGCGTGCCAGATGCGCTGGACCGTCGAGTGACTCACGCCGGCCGCCTTGGCCATCGAACGACAACTCCAGTGGGCGACACCCGGCGGCGTTTCCTCCAGAGTGGCCTGCACGATGGCCTGTACCTGACGCGCGGTGATCTCGGGTTTCCGTCCGCGGCCGGGGCGTATCTCGCCCACCGAATCCAGTCCATCGGACCCAAACCGCGATCGCCATTTCAAGACCGTCGGCCGGCTGATGCCCAGCCTGGCCGCGATGCGACTGTTCGCCACGCCGTCACCGGCCATCAGCAAGGCCTTCGCGTGGGTCACCACCCGATACGGCGCGGTTGCACTGCGAGCCCACTTCGTCAGGGCGTCGGTTCCGGCGAGGACCGCGGCGAGGCCTCCGAGGGCCTCGAGGGCGGGGGTTCGGAGGTTCTTCGCCCCAGGAACTGCCGCCTCGGCAGCGGCGGCGCCGGGCGGGTCTGGAGGTCCGCCAGCCGACGTCGACGAGCTCGTCGCGACCCTCGGGCGCCCGGGGCGCGCCGCCGTCGGCGTGGCCGTCGAACTCGCCGCGACCGCGCCGGCCGACGTCGTCGAGACGGAGGCCTCCAGCCGGCCCGGACCGCCGCCGCCGAGCGTGGCCGTCGGCGCATCAGGCGGCAGGTCGACACCCAGGCCGACATCGCCCGCGCGAACCCGTTCACGCCGCTGCCAGCCGGCACGGCGGACCACTGGCGTTGAGGACCTGCACCGTGCCCGCGAAGCCCCGGTGGCTCCTCGCCATCCCCGACGCCATCAGCCAACTCGAGCAGCTCGACCGGACCCTGCTCACGCGGCGCGATGTCGAGCGGCTCTTCGGCGTGTCGAAGGCCAGGGCGGCGACGCTGATGCAGACCTTCGGGGCGGAGCTCACCGGCAACCAGAGAACGCTGCCGAGGACGAAGCTCCGGCAGCAGCTCCGGAAACACCGCGGCCGTGCCGCGTTCCGCGTCGAGGAGGAACGTCGCCAGCGCCTGGTCGGCGAACTCCGGCAGGCGCGGCTGACCGGGATCCGCGTGAAGCTGCCCGTCGAGTCCCCTCGGCGCGAAGCTCGCGAGCCTGCCCGACGGCGTCACCGTCGAACGGGACCGGATCGAGGTGCGCTTCGACGGCGCGAAGAACGCCGTCGAGCAGCTCTACGCGTTGGCGCATGCGCTCGTGAACGACTACGAGCGGTTCGAGGCGCTCGTCGACAGGGGAGCCGGCGGAGGCGAGGTGGTGACGGAATGACGACGGAAGCCCTGGCGCCGGCGGCCGCTGAGCCGGCGATCGCGACGGGCGGGGGAGGGGAGATCGTCCTGCCGCAGGTGATCGTCGACCCGGGGCCTCAGGCGGTGGGGCGGTTCCTGGAGTTCTTCGCGGGGCGGATCGCGAACGCGAGGACGCGGGCGGCGTACGGGCGGGCCGTGGGGCAATTCCTGGGGTGGTGCGAGGCGCGAGGCCTCCGGCTGCGCGACGTCTCGCCGCTCCACGTGGCCGCCTACATCCGGACCATCCCGGATCGGCCCCCACGGTGAAGCAGCACTTGGCCGCGATCCGCATGCTCGGCGACTGGCTCGTCGTCAGCCAGGTCCTCCCAATGAACCCCGCCGCGGCCGTGCGGGGCCCGAAGCACGTCCTCACCAAGGGCGCGACGCCGGTCCTCTCGCCGGCGGAGGCGAGGAAGCTCCTCGCGTCGATCGACACGGGCGCCCTGGCCGGGCTCCGGGACCGGGCGCTGCTCTCGGTGATGCTCTACAGCTTCGCGCGGGTGAGCGCGGTGTTGGGGATGCGGCGGCAGGACTATTTCGGGCAGGGGAGCCGGGGCTGGTTGAGGCTCCACGAGAAAGGCGGGAAGCGGCACGACGTGCCGGCCCACCACCGTGCGGCTGCGGCCCTCGACGCCTACGTCGAAGTGGGCGGGCTCGAAGAGCCGAAGGCGGCGCTCTTCCAGACCCTCGACCCGGCGGGGCGGCGGCTGACCGGCCGGGCGCTCGACCGGCGCCTCGTCCTGGCGATGATCAAGCGGCGTGCCGCGGCCGCGGGGCTGCCGCCGTCGACGTGCTGCCACACGTTCCGGGCGACTGGGATCACGGCGTACCTGTCGAACGGGGGGACGCTTGAGCGTGCGCAGCAGATCGCGGGGCACGCGTCGCCGAAGACGACGAAGCTCTACGACCGGACGGCGGATACGGTGACTGTCGACGAGATCGAGCGTATCGTGATCTGAACGTGGACGTTCCCCCGCGGCCCGCGCAGGCGTAGGACTTCTCGACCGTCGAGGGACTGGCGCGCGGACGTGGCAGGGTGTCGCCGCGCACGCGCGCCCTGTCGCGACGTTGACGCAGGCGATGAGCAGCAGCAGGGCCAGGCGCGGGACGCTGGCGGATCGCGCGGCAGTTCCTGGTGGAGGCGGCGGTGCTCGGGCTCGGCGCGGGCGCCCTCGGCGTCGTCCTCGCCTCGTGGGCTATCGCCCCTGGCGATCAACCCCACCGTGCTCGGGTTCGCCGTGGTCAGCGTCGGCCTGACCGCCTGCATCACGGGTGTCGCCCGACAACGGGGTCGCGCCGGCGCTGCGCGCGGCGAGGACCGGGAGCGTGCGGCTGACCAGCCGCGATGCGCGCGGCGCCGCGTCGGACAGGTCGCGGACCCGTCTTGTCGGGGGTCCCGGGCTGGCCGGCGGCGGGCCGTGAGGTCGCGCGCAAGGACCGAGAAAGCAAAGATGGGTATAGACGCCGTAATCTCTGGCACGCTCGTGCTCATCACCCTGATTTTGGCGATCGCCACCCTGAAGATGGCCCGCAGCATCGAGCGCCAGTTCCGCGCGAACCGCCTGCCGATTCTCCGGCTCGACTGGGGCTCCGTCAGCTCGCGGCTAGGCCACTCCGCCGCAACAGTGGCGAGGGTTCAGCCCGCAACTTCGATCCCGATGATCGTCCATCGCGTCGGCGTCCACGTCGCCCGCGGATCGGACCTGAGCCGGGCGCATCCCCACGCTCAGTGGAACCCTCCGCCCATTCCCTGCGAGCTGAGAACTCCGACCGACACCTTGGAGATCGGCGTCGAAATCCCTCTCGACGATCCTAGCGATCGTGCCGAGCCAACGCCGCAGGAACCGGCTCGCTTTATGGTACGGATCAACGTCGAAGTTTCCACCCCCGCTGTCGACCTCTCGCGAGAAAAGTGGACCTCCCTCACGGCGCTCAGCAGACGCATCGCACCGTACGACTTCGAACCTTGGATCACCGAGCATTTCCATCGCTGGCAGGGTGGCTACGTCCGGAAGTGGTGCGACTACGTTGAGCCCATACGCCGCGAGATGGGCGGCTGATCGGAGCGGCCTCGCCGCCGTCCGCGGCCACCGGCCACGACGTCGCGGCAGCGAGTCCGAGGCGGTCGCGTCCGCAGCCGCCGTCGCTGACCCTCGGCAGAGGCGCGGGCGACCGACGCCGCGCGGGGTTTCGCCCGTCGCCGCGACAGGTTCTCGCGGCCGCCGCCGGCCAGGACGTCGACCTGTCGTCCGACGCGCCTGTGGCCGCGCCTGGCCGGTTGTCCGTGCGGCTCGACGTCGGGGCCGGCGAAGGCGGGGCTCGCGACCACCGTCCCGCAGAACTCCCGCTTGAGTTCATCGGATTCCGCGGTGTCGGGGTTCTTCGCCGAGTCTCCGACCTCGATCTCGTGCGGCTGCTCGGGCAAGCGGTAGCTGTGGATGACACCTGTCCCGCCTCGCCGGCGTAAGGTCAGCGCCCCGAGCGTGGCCCGGCTCTCAACGTGCCCCTCCTCGTTAAAGCCGCACCGGTGGAAGAACTCCCACCACATGGACTTGTCCTCGCGACGGTGGAACACCAGCAGGTGCGCGACCGCCGGTTCCTGCTCCCCGTCGCGTTCCTCGTCCCGGGGCGTCGGCCGCGGCACGGGCTGGTGAAACCTGCAGCAGCTCAAGAAGCACCGCGGGCGACCCGCGTTCCGCGTCGAGGTGGATAGACGTGCGCGCCCTGGTCGTTGAGCGGGCGGGGGAGAAGTGGTGACCGGATGACGACGGAGGTCTTGGTGCCGGTCGCGGAGCCGGCGATCGCGGCGGGAGAGAAGAGATCGTCCTGCCGCAGGTGACCGTCGACACGGGGCCGTCGGCGGTGGCGCGGTTCCCGGAGTTCTTCGCCGGAAGAATCGCGAACGTGAGGACGCGGGCGGCGTACGGACCGGCGGTGGGACAATTCCTGGGTGGCTGACGACGAGCCAGTCGCCGAGCATGCGGTTCGCGGCCGGGTGCTGCTTCACGGTCGGGACCTATCCCGGGTGGGTCCGGATGTAGGCGGCTCACGTGGAGCGGAGAGACGTCGCGCAGTCCGAGGCCTCGCGCCCACCACAGGTCCTGTCGGTGAACCCAGCCGCGGCCGTCCGCGGCCCGAAGCACGTCGTCACCAAGGGGGCGCCGCCGGTCCTCTCGCTGGCGCCGTAGCTCGGCGCTCCAGAAACGGACGCGCGGGCGGCTATCGGCAGAGGGAGAGCGACTCGAGTATCTGCCATTGTGCTCCGCGTCCGAAATCGCACGCCACCAGGACCAACGGCCACCGCAGGTGCGCAATCTGCCCACGTTCACGAACCGTCTATCTTCGCTGTTTTCAACAGGGCAATCTCCGCCAAACTCACGGTCTCTGCCAAGGCGATTCGAAGTTCAGGATCCGAACTCGCCCGCCACTCGTCCAACAGTCCCGCAACCGTACGGCTCCTCATCCCCTCCCCCAGCCCCGCGATGTAGACAGCTGCTACTTCACTCTCCACTCTTCTTCTCATAGCGTCGCCCCGCGCCGCAATCGCCCGTTGCCGGATGGTACTAGCCAATTGTCTTAGTTCCGAATCCTGAAACCACACGTCACCCAGCCCGCGGAGAATTTCCTCTCTTTCTTTCATTTCTGAACGGCCCATCGCAATGTCGACCAGAACCGCAAGCGTCTCCGAGCGCAGCCTGACATTCCCCTGGAGGGCTCTGCCCAGAGCCACCGCAATCTCATCACCCCATGACGCAACCACAATCTCCCCTCGATACCCGACCGCTGGCGGCACTAGGCGGGTCCCCGGCGACAGCCGTTCCACGAGAAGCGCGGCCTGCTCTTCGCGCCAAGAGCCATCCTCCGCACAGCGCAAGAGATACCCCAACCCCTCCTGAAAGTCCGACATGCCCCCTTGTACTTGCCGTTGTCCCGATGCCCACTCGCGGAGTCGTTCGTACAGCTCGCGATCAGCACAAGCATTCCCAGCGAGAACGCTGAACGCCGCGAGCGGTGCCATATCGAACCCGCCAACCGGCGCCGCTTCCATCCTCGCTACCGCGTCCCGCGTCAGTTTGCTTCCCAGAGATTGTGTCCGCGAGATAGCTCTGAGCGTCCCGATGGCCTCGTCTGGCAACGAAAAGTCCACGTCCGCGTCCGCGTCGCGCCATCTATCGCGTGCCAACGCTTCAAGCTCTGTGAGCGCATCATCCCCTATCGGGCTCGCAGCCGCCATTTCTTCAAGTGCTACCTTCGATGTTCGCTTGACGACCTCTGCCAACTCATAGTCGAGCGCGTCTGCGTACCCCCACTTCATCCGGTTCACGAAATAGGCCTCCGCTCTACCTCTCTCGCCAAGCACCAAAGCCTGTGCAAGTATCGAGTGTGGAGTACACCATCCCCGCTCCAGACCAACCAAGCGCCTTCTGGATTCCGTCAAGAACGCGCTACTTGCCGCACTCCCACGCTGTGCGCCCGCGAGCATACGGAGCGCTCTCGCAAAGTGACGATAGTCTTGCTCCGCCACGATGACGCTGTCCTCATGCCCGGCCCTATGGGCGGCTCGCACAACCAATTGTCCGAGAAGTTGCGCGCGCCGCACAGGCGCATCAGAAGCGGTAGTCGCTAACCACGCCATGTCTCGCCCGAACACTTGTGTATCCGCATCAAATAGCCCAAAATCCATAGATCCAGGCTCGCAATTCACCGCGTCCACTATGTCATTAAGACCGTTGTAGATCCCGCTCGCAACGTCCGCAATCGGCATCCCGTGCAGCTCGGCCAAAAACACTGCTTCGTGCAAAGGCGGCCTCGGCTCATTACGTTGACTAACCACACCACTTGCCATGGCAGACACAAAGAAAGTTCTGGCCCCGACCATGCCATGCTGCACCCCCTGGAGCCACGGCGTTAGTCCATACTGATCGCGATGACTCCAGAATCCCCAGATAGAACCACTACGCAAGTTGCGCAATAGCTCGATCTGTTCCGGATCGATGTCTTGGAGTGTAAAACCGCTATCGAGTTGGCGTCCCAGGTGAAACGGCATAAGCGAGTATGTCTCACGAAGGCCCGGTCGTATCGCAATCTCTCCACTACCAGTCGTAATCAAGTGAAAGCACATTACGTCAAGAGCGACGAGAGTGGCGGCCACGCCCATCATAAGGCCTCTCACTACGCCACGTACCCGACGACGAACAGTATCGGCAAGTTTCAGCTCCCGTCCGAGGGATTCGGCTGTAACAGTCGGCAGCTTGGTCGCACTCACGCACACGCCGCCGGCGACTGGATCCTGCCCCGTAGCGCTAATGCCCGCCAGGGTGTTGAGCGGTACTTGTTCCCGCAATCTCGGTAGCAGCGAGGCTTCAAGATCTACCCAACCATGGGCGTCAGCGATGTCACTCGAGTTGGACAACGCGCGCAGCAGGACGTCGGAAAACACAGAACGTTTCAGCCGGTCAGTCTCCCAGGAGTGCTGGTTCGTCCGGGAGGATGCAATGAAGACCCGGGCGCGCTGGCCCGGGCGAAGTCTGGCAAAAAACTCCATTCCAGATGTAATTGCTTCGGCGTGACAGCAGTCCAGAAGACACAGGGTTGTATCCGCATCAATTCCAGCGAGCATTTCATCCAGAGTCGGTCCGTCCAGACTGGATACGCCTTTCCGAGCATCGGCGAGACAAAACGATCCGCATTGGCGATCGGTGTCTAGCTCTCCGTGACCACTCAAGTACAAAATAAAAACATCGAAGCGGCCAGCGTTTCGAACCCGGTTGAGAGCGTCGCGCACGGACGCAACGCTAGCGTCGTAATCCGTGTACAGGAGATGCACGCTCTGACGGTCGTCCCAGGCCGTCGATGCGTATTGATGAAAGGCCTTTGCGTCGCTAGCTGCGTACTTGAGTCGCAAGGCACTGGCGTTGTAGTGAGGCTGCGAATAGCGGGCGATGCCCACGCTAACTGAGGCGCATTTCATGAGGGAAGCTCTACCAATCGAGGAAACGAATCCATTCCCGGCTACCGCGGCCTTTGACTCCGGGTTGAAGCGCCAGGGTTGAGGTGGCCTTCTCCAGGATGAGCGGCGTGGAGAGTCCGGTGTGTAACACCAGGTGAGCGTCCGCGCGAGCCCCAAAGTAAAGCCCTGCAACAACGCCGCCGACGAGAGCCATGGCCAAAGAAAGAAACCAGTAGCGAGGAGAACTGATGTAGTGCGGCCAACGCTCACCACGGCGTAGTTTATACCAGTGAAGGAGTTCGAGTAGTACGCCGCCAAACGTGCCGACAAGAAACACTTCTACCGAGGAGTTCAGTTGCATTTGATGATCCCTCAGACTGTGATGCTAAGGTCAACGTGGGGTGGCCGCGATGTGTGAAGGCCCGGACACGGGTGCTCCAGGAGTATCGGTCGGGGAACGGTGCCACGCGGGCCGAAGTTGTACATGCACCCATCCTGCAAAAAGTCACGATGAGGACGGGTGCGTCCGCCTGGGGGGGGTGGGTCCAACAAGGCGGTTCTCTGTTAGCTGCCGGGCCGGGGGGCTGGGTCCGCCAACCGCACCGATCTCGGGCGGTAGTTGAGAGGTGGCCGCCACCTGAGCGGGTGGCTGCCGCCCTGCGGCGGGACTCGTTGCCCGATGGGGCTCGGCGGCGACTTCAGCTGCAAGGGGAGCGGCGGTCGCCACCGAGGAGGGAGGCTGCGGCGCGGCCGCGGAAGACTCGGCGGTGGCGTTGGCCCCGGAAACGGCTGTCGGCGACGAAGGGCTGGGCGGCGCGGCGGCCGCGCGCAGGAGCCGGGCGGTGGCGTCGTCCAGGTAGCCCGTCGACGGCGTCCCGCGAGCGTCCTGCCAGCGCCGAATCGCCGCCCGGGTGCGAGGACCGAACAGGCCGTCCGGCGTGCCCGGGTCGAAGCCTTCGTTCCGAAGCCCGTGCTGGATCAGCCGTCGCGCGGATCGGTCCAGACCCAGCGACGCCTCGACCGCCACCGGGTCCTGCGCGGTAGCGGTTGCAGCCGTCTCGTGCTGCGGTCGCGCTGCGGTGGCGTTGGTCGCGGAGAACGGCACCGGCGCCGACGGAACCACGACCGTCGGCACGGCAACGATGAGGAGGCTTACGAGCTTCATCCGGACATTTCCAACAGTCGTGGGTTCCGCCGGAATCCTCGTGGTGGAGGTCTTCATCGCTCCTCCGGCCTCGGGCAAGCGAGCCCGGAGCAAGCGTAGCGGCCTGACCGGGGTTGGACCTCGTCGACTGTCACCGCGTTAGTACATCGGGTTGCGCTGTTTGTCAATTCCCGAGTGTTCCGGCATGCGTTGGCCTCTTTCCTGACGAGGGCAGCATCTTCATGGAGGACCAAGACGCGTTTCGAGCGCATCCTGGCGGCGGTGTACGGCGCCATGCTCGACGACACCCGCGGCCGGCCGTCTCTGCGTCGATGGACGAGGCCTGAGGCGTGGCGGGTCATGGACTTCTGGTCGGCGAAGGCCCGAGCGACGACGTCGTTGCGAGGCCCTTGCTGAATCAGTCGCCGCGCGGGTCGGTCGGGACCCGGTGACGCTTCGACTACCGCCGGGGCCCGTGCGCCAGCAGCGGTTGCCGCTGTCTCCGGCTGCACGCCGGTCCCGGTGGTCGCGGCGACCGCCACGGGCACCGACACGAACACGGCCAGCGTTGACACCCCAACGAGGAGGGACCTCGCAAGCTTCATCCCGGGCACCTGTAACAGACTGGGTTCCCACCCCGCCGTCCGCGGCTGAGCGCCGGTCCGCGGGGGCGCGTAGAGGCGGGCGTTATGGAACACCTCACGCCACGGTTCCCGACCAGCCCAGTCTTGACAGAGATTCTCCCCCGCTTCTCGAGCCCGACCAGCAGGGAGCGGGGCTCATTCGTGATGTAAAACAGACGGGCGGTGTAGGGCGCGCCGTCGTACTCGAAACTCGCGAGGACCCCGGAGACTGCCGAAGACGCTGCGCCAGTAGCCGAAGAACTCGCAACGGCGGACCAGTGCACGGTCTGGGCCGCTGCCGAATCGGCCGGAGCGATCGTCGCCGCCGCCAGCGCAGTGAGCGCGATTCCCCTCGTCCCGCCGCCTCCGCGCATACCCGAAAGGACCGGCTCTCCACCTCGACGACTCCGGGCACCTGCACGCGCCGGCGGTGGTGCGGTGGCCGTTCGAAGAAGCTCTGCCTCCGCGCCGTTCAGGCACCCCCGTCGGTGACGCTCCCCGCGGGTGACGGCCGGCCTGAGCATCGGTACGCTCCTTGTCGAGGGCATTGCGGTACGAGAAGCCCCCCGGCGACCAGAATCCGGACGGCCTGCGCGACGGCGATCCGCCGGCAACTCGCCCGACCTCACTACGGATAAACGCATGAGAACCCAAAACCGGACACGGAATCTGCCGCATCCGCGACGAGATGCGTCGGGCGGCGTTTCGCCTGAGCGCCGTCGCGCCGGACCAACCGGTCCGGCTCAGCGACGAGGCCACGGCGCAGTTCAGGCGGCTCGTCGACGACGAGGCCCGGGGACGCTACCTGCAGGGTCTGAAGCGGCTGAACGCGCGCAACCGGCGGCTGCTCGTCGGCCGCGCCGAGCTCGCGTCACCGTCGCCGGGCTCGAAAGCCGGTCGACTCACCGGGCGCCGGCCGGATCCACGTGAACCGTGACCACGTCGGTGTCGTGGTACTGGTTGTGTCGCACCGACGAGGCATAGTGCCGCAGCAGCCGCAGCGACACCTCCTGCTCCATCCGTGCGCCCGCCACCTGCTCGCTCAGCACCGCCAACCGATCTTCGAGGTTCGCCTCGTCGGTCGCCGCGATGAACTCCAGCACCGCCGTATCGCCCTCGCCGCCCGCGATCAGCAGCAGACGCCTCTTGTCCGCCGCCGGACGCTCGTCCTCCCTCCGCATCAGCAGCAGGAGCGTCTCTTCGCCGACAGCTCGGACCCGCTCGGTCATTACTTCGTTCCACCGCCTCGCGGCGCCGAGCTTCGCCAGGAACGCGTCCGTCTTCGGATAGGCGTCTTCGCCCAACGTCACCCGCAGCCGCCGGCGGCGCCGACCCGTCAGCTCCTCGAACAGCGTCAGCCCGACCACGATCAGGCCGCCCACCGTCATGCCGTTGCCGAGCATCTCGCTCCACGGCCCCTGGAAGTACTCGGGGAAGATCCAGTCGAGCTGAAACGCGAGGCCGAGCCAGAACGCGAGACCCACGGCCAGGCTCTTCCGGTAGTCGAGGCCCTCTTGCTGGAGGATCTCGAGGCCGAAGGTGAAGAGCTTGGCCAACAGGAGAACGAAGTAGCCGGCGACCACCGGGCCGGGAATCGCGATGACCGCCGCCAGGGCTTTCGGCAGGAACGCGACGACGACGAAGATGAGCCCGATCGCGACGCCGACCGAACGGGCGGCCACCCCGGTCAGCTCCACGACGGAGATGCCCGAGGCGTACGTCGTGTTGGGAAGCGTGCCGGCAAGACCCGACAGCAGGTTGCCGAGGCCGTCGGCCGACAGCGCCCCCTGGATCGACCGGAAGTCGATGGCGCGCGGCCGGCGCCACGCCACCCGCTGGGTGGCGACGCCGTCGCCGAGGGTGTCCATCGCGCCCACCAGCGTCACCAGCACGAACGCCGGCAGCAGGGCCCAGAACTCGGGTCCGAAGCCGAGATCGAGCCCGGGGTAGACGAGCGGCGGCACGCCAATCCAGCTCGCCTCGCGGACGCCCGACGCATCGTAGATGCCGAATGCGAGCCCCCCGACCAAGCTGCCCGCGACCACCCCGAGGACCGGCCCCCACAGGCGCCACATTCCGGAGCCGCGGAACGCGGTCACGACGACGACGAGCAGCGTCAGGCTGAAGGTGACCGGCGCCGCGGCGGGCGAGGCCGCCTCCGGCACGTCGCCGAGCCTTCGCAGCAAGATCGGAGACAGGGTCACCGGAATCAGCATCAGGACGGTGCCGGCGACCGTGGGCGTGAAGATCCGCCGCAGCGCCGACAGCCTGGCCGCGAGGGCGAACTGGAACAGGGACGAAACGATGATCAGGGTGGCCAGCAGCCCGGGCCCGCCCTGCTCCAGCGCCGACACGCTGATGGCGAGGAAGGCGCTGCTGGTGCCCATCATCATCACGTAGCCGGCGCCGATGCGCCCGACGGGCACGGCCTGAACCGCGGTGGTGACGCCGGAGATCACCAGCGCAGTGCACACCGCCCACATCACGTACGCCTCGCTGCCGCCCGCGGACTCGATCAGGAGCGCGGGACTCAGCACGATGCCGGGGACGACGATCATCGCGTGTTGCAGCCCGAGTCCGAGGGACAGCAGGTTGGGGGGCCTCTCGTCGGGCTCGTAGCGCATATCCCGACGAGCCGAGCCAACGTTGGATGCCATGTCCAGGTTTCCTCCGAGCTCGCTGACCGCCGCCGGCTCGGAGGCCGCGGCGCGTTCGCCACCAGTCCGAACGGCCTGCGCGAGGCCGATCCGCCGGCAGCTCCCCCAACATCACGACGGATAACGCATGAGAACCCAACACCGGACACGGAATCGGTCGCCGCGTGTACGATCCCCGGTACGCATGCCTAGGCCCTCTAGAGCACCCGTCGAAACGCCGCCCGGTACCTCCACGTCCGAGTGGCATCTCCTGGAGCGCGCGCGCGAGGGCAGCCCGTCGGCCGTCGGCGCCCTGTTCACGCGCTACTCGTCCTGGCTCCGGCGATGGACGCACGGCCGCCTGCCGCGGTGGGTGCGCGGCGCCGTCGACACCAGCGATCTCGTGCAGGACTCGCTGCATCACACGTTCTCGCGCCTCCCCGAGTTCGAGCCCGAGCACGCCGGCGCGTTGCGGGCCTACCTGCGGCGGGCGGTCGTCAACCGCATCCGCGACGAGATGCGTCGGGCCGCGTTTCGCCTGAGCGCCGTCGTGCCGGACGACCCGGTCCGGATCACCGACGAGGCCACGGCGCAGTTCAGGCAGGTCGTCGACGACGAGGCCTGGGAACGGTACCTGCAGGGTCTGAAGCGGCTGAACGCCCGCGACCGGCGGCTCATCGTCGGCCGCGCCGAGCTCGGCTACAGCTACCGCCAGCTCGCGTTCACGGAACGCCTGCTCAGCCCCGATGCGGCCCGCAAAGCGGTGGGGCGGGCGCTGGTGCGCCTGCTCGCCGCCATGCCCGATCCGTGACCGGGACGGGGCGCCGGCTTCGCCGGCAGCCGCCACGGAGCGGCCCCCGGGGGCCCGCCGTCCGTACCGGCGCCTCGTCGCTTTCGTCGGGAAGCTCATGCAGCGCGACCACGGCTAGCCGGTCCCGGAGCGTCGCGACACCGCGAGCGAACCGCTCCTCGAGGATGCCCTGCGCCCCGAGCAGCTTCCGGCACTGCGGATCGTCCAGCTCGTCAGGCCCGATTTCCATGTGGCTGTCACCTTCGGGGAGAGTCGAACTAGTGGACTGTCGCTGAAGAAAGCTCCCCATGAGTGATGCGCTTCGCGGGGTTGGCATACTTCCAGCGGAAGGGCCTCGCACGCTTCGAGTAGGCGTCGATGTACCGCCGCAGCTTCCGCGCCGAGTCCGCCGTCGACGTGAAGACGCCCCGCGACAGCACGTCCCGTTGAACCTTCGAGAACCGACAGCTCGACCTGATTCAGCCACGACGAATACGTCGGCGTGAAGTGCAGCGTCACGTTCGGATGCTCGTCCAGGAACGCCTCCACCAGCTTCGTCTTGTGGCGGGCGCGCAGCCGCGCGGTCAACTTCCACGGCCGCCGGCCGCGGTGGCGGTTGGTCAAACCCTCCACGCCGTGCTCCAAGAACCGGCGGCGCCACTTCGCGATGGTCGGTCGCGACACGTCGAGCTTCGTCTCCACCGCCCGTGCGGAAACGACGTCGGCGAGAAGCAGCGCGATCCTGGCGCCCTGGACGAATCTGGCGGGCAAGGCGCTCGAGCGGGCGATCTCCTGGAGGTCATCGCGCTGTGCGTTGGTCAGGTGAATCGGCTGTCCTTCAAACGACATATATGTAGAAGACGACAGCCGACCGAAAAACGTTTATATACGACGGTCCACTAGAACAACACAAGCACGCCGAGACGCAGCATTCGGCCGCCGAGAATCGCCAGCGGCTTGCCGGCGGCGCCGTACGTCTCGATCTCGGCCAGCACCGGGCTGGAGTTGCCGACATTGAAGAGGTCGAGCGCCGGCAGGAACTCCACGCCGCCGACGCTGAAACGCCGCTTGATGCTCAGGTCGATCTGGTTCCAGCGGTCGAGATACTGCGCACCGGGAGCGAGCAGGAGGACGTCGTCGATCGGCACGGTAGGCCTTCCATCGGGAAACAGGCGGTGCGGCACGGGGTACACCACGTCCCTCCACCGCGGGTCGGTATTGTCCGTCGGCGGAAAAGGGGCCGCCGGCCGGCTGCCGGCGCCCGGATAGCTGATGAACGAGACCGCGCCCTCGAGCCCACCCGGCAGCTCGCGGGAGGCGGCGAGCTTGAACTCGTGCCGGAAGGCGATCGGGTCCACGACGCCGTGTTCCTGGAACAGCTCTCCCGTCTCGTCGCAGAAGCGGAAGCGGTTCGGTTCGTGCGTGTCACAGTCGGTGGCCAGTTGCCGGTCGGCGTACCAGCCGGCGACGATTGTGCCGCCCCCCGCAAGCCGAGCCTGCACGCTGACCTCGACCCCGTGATAGCTGCGCTTGTTGAGGTCCGACGACCGCTCGACCACGTCTCCGATCTCCCTGCCGGGTATGAGATCGTAGACTGGAATCCTCTCGCTCGGGTCCAGCGGATTGGCGATGTCGAACCGCCGGTAGTCGTCCGGCGACACTCCAATGTCGCGCAACGCCCACAGCCTCCCCTCGGTGGAGTGATAGTGGGCGACGTTGAGCGATACGCCGGCCGCCAGCTCCCGCTGCACGCCGAACGAGAAGTCCCAACTGTCCTCGCGTTGAAGGTTCGGATCGGGCCGGCGTGCGGCGCGCACCCCGAACTGCGGGTCGCTGCTGGGTACAATCTCGTTGTCCTGCGCGATGTCGTCCCCATTCGTCGGGAGGTCACGGCCGTCGAGGTCGCGGTCGAACCAGCTGCGGTATTCGCCGCTTCGCCGGACAGGGCTGTAGGGCCGCAGCGCAAAGACCCCCAGCGCTCCCACATAGCGTCCGGCGCTGAACTTGAGCGCCGTGCGCGCGTTACCGAACAGGTCCCAGACAACGCTGAAGCGGGGCAACACGTCAGTGAAGTCGAGTACTTCGGCCCCCTGGGCCCGGCGCGCTGGCACGAAGCGGCCGCGTGGCGACGAGCTCTCTCCGATGCCGCCCTTGAAATGCTCCACGCGGACGCCGGCGTTGAACGTGAAGCGGTCGAGCGTCAACTGATCCTGCACGTAGATCCCAAGGTCGCGGTTGACCTCCGTCCTGATCTCGGAGGGGTTGGGCGAAACCAGCACCCGGAAAGGGTTGCCATCGAGGTACCATTGTACGAGCGAACCGTTGTGCGCCTCGTGTGACGATTGCTCGTGTCCCCAGCGACCCGTAAGGCCCGCCTTGAAACTGTGCGAACCGGTCACGTACGCCACGGTGGCCAGGTAGACGTAGGCCGGCTGTCTCGAGTCCCGGCAGCAGTAGCCGCGGTCTGACGCCTTCGTCACGTAGTTCCCGGGAAGATGGACTTGGCCGGCGTTCGCGTACCACGGCGTGGTCTGCGTCTCGGGCGGCCCCGCCCACGTCTCGGGAGCTTCGAAATGCGTGCCCACCTGTGGAATGAAGAATCTGTTCTGGTACTGCCAGTGCTGAAAACCGGCCTCGAGCAGAAGCCGGTTGGTTGCGGTGTGGGTCCACTTCGTGGGCCACACGTACTGAGTGCCGCGCAAGTATCTCTCCGGCACCGTCGACCAGTCGGTCGTCGCCGTGCCCCGCATGTGCGATTGGTAACGCCAGAATTGATCCCGGTAGCTGGTGACCTTGTGGCTCTCGCCCGCCTGCCAGGTGAGGCGGAAGGAGGCATTGTCGGTAGCGGTGTCGTTGAAGCCCGCCCGGCTCGGATCGGGCAGGAGCTGGCCCGTCTCCGGGTTCGGAGAAAAGAAGCTTGCGCCGGCCGGACGGAGCTTGGCGTGGTTGACTCGCGCCGAAACGTAGAACCAGAGCCGGTCGCGAACGATGGGTCCGCCAAGGGCCGGATTGACGTCGAACATGTGATCCGTGGACGTGGGCGTCGTCGCGCCGCGGGCCCGGAGCTCGTCGGTGATGTTGTCTGCCTGCCAGTCGGCGACCATGCCGCTGAAGTAGAGGTCGCCGCTGAAGTCGTTCGAGCCTTCCTTGGGGATCATGTTGATGCGGATGCCACCGCCTGCTGTTTCCGCCGTGGTCGGGTTGGTCTCGATGGAGACCTCCTGCGTCATCCCGATGTTGTCGTAGGGAAGGAGGCCGCCACCGTGTATCATCCGGGTGTCGACCCCGTCGACCTGGGACGTGTTCTGCGCGTGGCTCTTGCCGCGTGCAGTCATTGGGGCGCCCCCAGTTTTCTTGGACACGGATTAGGGGGAGAATCCGATGTCACCAGGAGGTGGGGGTATGGTTCGGTCGAGGCGGGTGAAGGGAGCTGGGTCGGTGCCGACGGAGGGAGCCCGGAGGGCGACCGGAGTCGGCACCGACGCGGCGGCGATGGGGTCGGGGGGCTTGGCTCCCGGCCAGCGGTGGAGCGCGAGCCGGAAACGGGACGTGGTGTTGCGGCTGCTTTGCGGCGAGCCGCTCGACGCGGTTTCGCGTGAAGTCGGGGTGGAGGTCTATCGGCTGGAGCGGTGGAAGGCGCGGGCGCTGGCCGGTCTCGAGCTGGGTCTGAAGGAGCAGGCCGGTGAGCCGCTGGCCGCCGAGCTGGATGCGGCCAAGCGACACATCGGGGAGCTGTCGATGGAGAACGAGCTGTTGCGGTCGCGTGCCCGCGCAGCGGAGCGCCGCGTCCCTTTGGCGACGCGGAGGTCGCGACGATGAGCCAAACGACCTCCGCGACGACGGGACGGCGCTACGGGCTCGAGCGGGTGTGCCGAACGTGGGAGCGGTCACGCTCGGCGTTCTACGCGCGGCGGGCTCGCGTGCAGTGTTCAGCGTCGGCTGACAGTCCGCGCCGCCGCGGGCCGACGCCCGCGCTGTCGGATGCGCAGCTGCTGGCGGCCATTCACAGCGACTTGGCCCGCTCTCCGTTCCAGGGCGAGGGCCATCGCAAGGTCCACGCGCGGCTGCGGATCCTCGACGGGATCCGGGTCTCGCGGACACGGGTGTTGCGCGTGATGCGCGCGCAGGGCCTGCTCTCGCCGCATCGCGGGCGGCAGGGTGAGCCGCAGCGGCACGACGGCACGATTGTCACCTCGGCGCCCGACGTCATGTGGGGTACCGACGGCGTGCGGGTGTTGACCGTCGACGACGGCTGGGTCTGGACCTTCGCGGCCGTCGACCACTGGAACGCCGAGTGCGTGGGCTGGCACGTGTGCAAGGTGGGCAGCCGTTTCGCGGCCCTCGAGCCGGTCGCGCAAGGGCTCCGGCGACGCTGCGGCTCGGTCGAGGCCGACGTGGCCCGCGGGCTGGCGCTGCGGATGGATCACGGCAGCCAGTATCTGTCGGACCACTTCCTCAACCAGGTCCGCTACTGGGGCATCCGCCCCAGCTTCGGCTTCGTCGAAGAGCCGGAGACCAACGGCGTCGTCGAGCGCTGGAACCGCACGCTCAAGGAGCAAGCCGTCTACGGCCGGGTGTTTCGAAATCTCGCCGACGTGCACGCCGCCGTCGCCGAATTCGTCGAGCGCTACAACCGGTGCTGGCGCCTCGAGAAGCTGGCTTATCGCACGCCCCTCGAGGCACGAGAGGAGTACGAGCTACGCCAAGCCGCGTAGCCCAAACTTGTGTCCAAGAAACCGGGTGCGGTACACCGCGTGCAGTCATGTACTGCTGCGCTATCGTGCTCCCTGCGCCGCCCAGCATCGAGCCGGTCATCTTCATGCCCGGCAGGATCTTCCCGACCGTGTGCGTGGTGCGGTTGGTCGGCAGGGCCTGGATGGTCTCGCGGCCGATCACCGAGCGCTGAGTGGCCTGCTGCACGTCAACGACCGGTGTGGCACCGGAGACGGTGACGGTCTCTTCGAGAAAGCCGACCGCGAGCCGTGCGTTGATCGGCACGCTCACGCCGGCAAGCACCTCGACGTTTTCCCGGACGACGGTGCTGAAGCCCGGCAGCGTGAACGTGATCGTGTAGAGGCCGGGGCGCAGCGCCTCCACGGCGTACCGTCCCCGCGCATCGCTGAATACCACACGACGCTGCTCGATGAGGGCCTCGCTGGCGGCCACCACGGTGACTCCCGGCAGCACGCCGCCCGTCTCGTCGGAGACGCTTCCGGCGATGGAGCTCTGAGCGGACGCCACGGGGACTCCCGCCAGAGATACGAAGGCGAGGGCTGGAAGCAATAGTCGGTCAATCACGGTGAGGGCCTTGAGATGGGAACAGCGTGACCGTCGCCTACGGGGTGCAGGCCCCCGTGCGGACGATGCGGTGCCAGTCGACGCCTACAACGTAGTGCATCCATGTCCCCCTTGTCTCCACCCATATTGGGGGGGTTCGATGCGCTGAAGACCGCTCCCCGCGGAAGGAGAACCGCCGCCCACCATCGTCGCTGCGTATTTCGCTGAAGTGGATCACCGATTCCGGGGATGTGGATCGGCGATTTCGGTGAAGTGGATCGGCTCGTCGGAGCGCAGTGACGTCGTCGGTCCGTTTCCTCCCATCGGTGTCGTACGTCGTCTTCTAGTGTGCCGTACATAAAATAATTTGTACGAATAGGGGAAGTCCTGGTACTGTTTCCTGCATGGAGACGACCATGGACTTCCGCTTGCGCCCAGCCGACCGTGACACCCTGAAGCGTTGGTTGCGACGGTCGACCACGCCGGGCGGCAAGACCCGTCGCGCACGCATCCTTCTCGCCTTGGATGCCGGCCAAAGCGCCACCGAAACCGCGAGGGTCCTCCATATCAGCCGCGCGACCGTGCACCTCTGGCACCGCCGCGATCGCGCCGAGGGCCTCAACGGGTTGACGGATCGTCCGCGGCCGGGACGACCGACCGTCCTCAACCGGGAGACCGTCGAGCGCATCCTGTTTTTGACCACGGAACGGGTACCCCGCGAGGCGACCCATTGGAGCACCCGGCTGATGGCGCGCTACGCCAAGCTGACCTCGAGGCAGGTGCGCAAGGTCTGGCAGGCCGCGAACCTGGAACCGCATCGACTCAAGACCTTCAAGATCCGGGACTTTTTTCGCCGCCCATCCCCGCTTCCACCTGCACTTCACGCCCACGAGCGCGTCGTGGCTCAACGCCGTCGAGACGTGGTTCGGCCAGTTGGAGCGCCGCGCGCTGCGGCGTGGCGTCTTCACCAGCGTCGCGGAGCTGCGGGAGACCATCCGCGCTTTCATCAACAGTCACAACACCCATGCAGCCAAGCCCTTCCGATGGACCCAGTCCGCCCAGACCATCCTCGACGCCGTCAGCCGCGCTCGTGAAACCCTACGCAAAGAAACTTCACGCACGGGACACTAGTGGACTGTCCTTGAAGAAAGTTCCCCATGAGTGATGCGCCGCGCGGGGTTGGCATACTTCCAGCGGAAGGGCCTCGCACGCTTCGAGTAGGCGTCGATGTACCGCCGCAGCTTCCGCGCCAGATCCGCCGTGGACGTGAAGATGCCACGCGACAGCACGTCCCGCTGAACCTTCGAGAACCACAGCTCGACCTGATTCAGCCACGACGAATACGTCGGCGTGAAGTGCAGGGTCACGTTCGGATGCTCGTCCAGGAACGCTTCCACCAGCTTCGTCTTGTGGGTGGACAGGTTGTCGAGGATCACGTGGATCGCCTCGTCGGGTGCGCGGGCCGCCACCACTTCCCCGAGGAAACCCACGAAGTCCAGGCTCGTGTGCCGGGCCGTGGTCTTGCCCTGAACCTCGCCCGTCCGCACGTTCAACGCCGCGTAGAGCGACAGCGTGCCGTGCCGCTTGTACTCGAATCCGTGGCGCTCGACCCGGCCCGGCGAGAGCGGCAACACCCGGTCCCGCCGGTCGAGCGCCTGAATGGCGGTCTTTTCGTCGATGCAGAACACGGCGGCATGGCGGGGCGGGTCCAGGTAGAGCCCGATGACGTCGGCGGCCTTCGTCTCGAAGTCAGGGTCGTTCGACGCCATGTAGCGGGCCAGCCGGTGCGGCCGCAGGTCCGCCTCCCGCCACACCCGCTGTACGATGTTCTTGTCCACGCCGAGGTGCGTCGCGAGGCGGCGGCACGACCAGTGCGTCGTCCCGTCCGGCGGCGGGCGACGAGTGGCGGCCAGCACCCGGGCGCGCAGGCGCACCGTCAACTTCCACCGCGGCCGGCCCCGATGACGGTTCGTCAGGCCCTCCACGCCGTGCTCCAGAAACCGCCGGCGCCACTTGGCGATGGTCGGTCGAGAGACGCCGAGCTTCGTCTCCACCGCCCGTGCGGAAACGCCCTCGGCGAGGAGTAGCACGATCTTGGCGCGCTGGACGAATCCGGCGGGCAAGGCGTTCGAGCGGGCGATCTCCTCGAGATCATCGTGCTGTGCGTCGGTCAGGTGAATCGGCTGTCCTTCAAAGGGCATATACGTAGAAGACGACAGCCGAACGGAAAACGTTTATACAGGACAGTCCACTAGGCGGTCATCTGTTGACCTCTTCACCATCGCAGACGTTCGATCGTCTTCGTTTACCGGGTAAGGGCGAGAAAATCCGCGAAGTGGTGTGCAGCTTCGGGGCGCATGTGCCGATACGTGGGGCATGGCCGGCGAGAGCGGCGGAGGGGGCGATTCGAAGGCACCGCGGCGAGAGCAGGATGCGCGGGACGAGCGCATCGAGGAACTCGAGCGGGAGAACGCCAAGCTGAACGAGGACTTGGCGCGGACGACCCGCGACCGAGACCGGTGGAAGCGCCGGAGCGAACACCTCAAGAAGCAGCTCGACGACGCCCGGCGGGCGGGTCGACGGCAAGCCGCCCCCTTCAGGAAGGACCGGCCGCAAGGGCGCCGCGGGCGCCCTGGGCGCCGACCCGGCACAGAGTACGGACCCCAGGGACGCCGCCCGCGCCCGCCGCGGGTCGATGAGACCTATGCGGCGCCGGCGCCACGGGCGTGCCCCGACTGCGGCGGCGCCGTCGAAGTGACACGCGTGGCCTCGCAGCATCAGGAAGACCTCCCCGAGGTGCGCCCCCTCGTGCGCCGCTTCGACATCGAGGTCGGCCACTGTTCGCAGTGTCGGCGCCGCGTGCAGGGCCGCCACCGTCTCCAGACCTCCGATGCACTCGGCGCGGCCGCGGTCCAGCTCGGCCCGAGCGTCGTCGCGCTCGTCGTCGAGCTGCACACCGAGATGGGTGTCCCGCTGGCGAAGGTGGCCCGCGTGTTGCGGAACACGTTCGGTGTGCACGTCACCGAGGGCGGCCTCGCCCGTCTGCTGCATCGAACCGCCCGGGACGCCACGCCGGCCTACGGGGAACTCTGCCGGCAGGTCCGCAACGCGCCGGTGGTCACGCCGGATGAGACGGGCTGGCGCGTGGACGCCAAGCCCTACTGGCTGTGGGCGTTCGTTACCCCGGAAACCACCGTCTACGCCATCCGCCCCGGCCGCGGGTTCGACGATGCCGCCACCGTGCTCGGGACCGACTACGCGGGCGTGCTCGTGCGCGACGGGTGGCAGGTGTACCGGTGCTACACCGACTCCTTGCACCAAAGCTGCGTCAATCACCTGGTTCGCCGCTGCAAGGAGCTGGACCAGAGCCACCCCTACAGCCCCTGGGGCTCGAAGGTCATGGCCGTCCTCCAGGCTGGCCTGGACGTGCGGGACCGTTGCCGGAACGGCGAGCTGACCCGGCACGGTCTCGACTCGCTCCGCGGCCGACTCGAGGCCCGGCTCGCTCGGCTGATTGACGCGCCGCCGCCGTTGGAGGGCGGCAAGCGATTCGCCAAGCACCTCGCCAACGAATTCCCGGCCGTGTTTCTCTTCCTGCGGGACCCGTCGATAGACGCCACCAACTGGCGGGCCGAACAGGCCATCCGGCCCGCGGTGGTCATCCGCAAGGTGTGCGGCGGCAACCGCACCCGCAAGGGCGCCGACACCCAGCAGGTGCTCTCGACGGTGGTGCGTACCGCTCGCCAGCGCGGCCTTGACCTGCCGCCCCTGATCGCCGAGATGTCGCGCGCCCGCGAGCCTGCCGTGCCCGAGGCCTTCGGGCTCCCGCCGCCGCCCGCGTAGGCGGCTGACGCCCGCATTGCCGCTCCGAAACGTGCCCGGCTCACCGCCGCCATGGTCAAGTGCGGACATGCTGACCTTCGGGTCGGCTGCCGGATGGGCTCTGGAAGTACCCGGTGGACGCTTGGCCGCGCACGTTAGCCGACCGACCGCCGCCGGTGCGTACGGCTTCCGCCACGGCATCGCGCCGGCGGCGAAGGCGACCCGTAGCGAAACGTGACGTCAGTCACGGCAACCTCGGTGTGGCTCCGAATCCGACGTGCCTCTATGGTCACTGTCGGCCCGTACCACCCTGTAAACGAATACGTTCGATCCACGTGTCGCCGTCATCCGAGACCCGGACCTCAAAGCGGTTGACCTCGGCTCTCAACGGCCGGTCCGGCGCCAACCAGGCAAGCAGAGCGTCGATCAGACGGTCACCGCGGGCCGCGGGCGTCTGTTCTCTCATCCGGCGGACAGCTTCCGAGCTGATCCGGAACCAGACCTGACTACCGCCCGGGACGAGATCAGCGCCGAACCAGAGGGTCTGTCCGTTGTGTTCCAGCAAGGACTCGCGTGGCGTCAGGGTCTGGGCTCCGCCGGGCCAGTCCCCGCGCGACCCCTCGATGATGATCTTCGAGCCGTCTCCAGGCATGCGCCCCCCCGGCGACCAACCTTGCGCGACGGCGGACTGACAGCAAACTTGCGTAGCCTCACAGCGGTTAAACGCACGAGGACACGAGACCGGACACAGAAATCTGTTCAGGCAGATCGTCGACGACGAGACCTGGGGACGGTACCTGCAGGGTCTGAAGCGGCTGAACGCCCGCGACCGGCGGCTCATCGTCGGCCGCGCCGAGCTCGGCTACAGCTACCGCCAGCTCGCCTTCACGGAACGCCTGCCCAGCCCCGAGGCAGCCCGCAAGGCGGTGCGGCGGGCGCTGGTGCGCCTGCTCGGCGCCATGCCCGACCTGTGACCGGGACGGGGCGCCGGCTTCGCCGGCAGCCGCCACGGAGCGGCCCCGGGGCCCGCGTCCGGTTTGCGCCTCTCGTGCGTTAAGCGGTTAACCAGGGATCGGCGGATGCCCGACAGCGAGCCGGACAAGGTCGTCGTCGACGCGGCCGACGCGGTCACGTCGAGCCGGGACGTGCACTGGGAGCGGTACGCGAGGCTCGTCACGCCCGCCGGACGGGGCGCGCTCGAGAACCTGCGCGCGCTCTCGCGGGCGTTCGCCGACGGTCCTCCCCCGGGGCAGGCGTCGGCCGGCCCGGCGTGGCCCGCCGCCCCCGGCGCCGGCCGCTTCGTGCGCCGATTCCTGGGTGCGGTCGTGGCGGTCGCCGCCGTCGAGGTGGCGGCGATGTCTCTGCTGCTGCCGTGGACGTGGGCCGACTACCACCGCGAGCACGGCGACGTGGCCGCGTACCTGACGACGCTGTTCGCCGGGCACGTGGCGACCGCGTGCCTGCTGCTGCTGGCGGGTCGGCGCGACCGGCGGACGCGGCTGCTCGCCGCGTACTTCCTGCTGAAGGCCCCGATGGCGGGGCTGCACATGATCGCCGTGTCGTCATGGGAGATTCCGTCAGACGTGATCGAGGGCTTCCTCCTCGACCCGCCAGCGCCGGCGAGGCTGCTCGCCTACCTCTGCCTGCCGCCGTTCCTGTTCGCGCCCGCGTTCGTGTGGGCGTTCGCCCGCGAGTGCCCCCGGGTGCGCCGCCGGACCCGGCTCGACGATCTCCTGCGCCGCATGGTGCCGGTCAGCGTGGCCATCGGATGCGCGATGGCCGTCGCGGACATGGCGGCGGGCGAACTCGGCGCGGCGGGGCTCGGGCCGGTGTTGGCGTTCTCGACGATGATCGCCGCGAACGTGTGGGCGCTCGCGGCGGCCCTGGTCGTCGCGCGGCGCGCGCGCTCGGCGCCGGCCCACGAAGCCAGGCGCGTCCGGCTGTTCTCCGTCGCGTTCGTGGTCTATCTCGGATCGACGGTGGCCTACGACGTGATCAACGCGCTGCCGGCCGGGTTCTGGCTGGCCAACTACGAGTGGACGCAGTCCGCCCTCTTGATCGTGTTGCCGCGTTTTCCCGGGCTGCTGCTGCTCTGGTACGCGGTGCTCGCGGCGCGGGTACCCCATCTTCGCGAGGTGGTCCGGACGTTCTACCGGCGACTGCTCGTGCGCCGCGGGCTGCTCGGCGCGGCGGCGGCGGCGCCGGCGTTCGGCCTGGGCTGGCTGATGGCGAGCCGTCCGGAGATGGCGGTGGGCGCGGCCGTCACCGACCCGCTGGCGCAATTGCTGTTCGCGGCGGCCGGAATCATGCTGCTGGTGGTCGTCCTGCGCAAGCGGCTTCTGATGCGGCTCGACGCCTGGGTCTATCCGGAGACCGCCGACCAGCGGCAGGCCCTCGCCGCCGCCACGTCGGCCCTCGCCCAGGCGTCGCAAGTGAGGACGATCGGCCGCCGGGTCGCCCGCACCGTCAACCACGGGTGCGGCTCGCGGGCCACCCTGCTGGTCGCGGCCGACACGGAGGCGGGCACGGGCGACTACGGCTCGCCGGACGGCGGGATGGCGCCGCTGGCGCGGGGCTCCGCCATCGTGCACATGCTGGCGCGGGGCGGCCGCTCGGTGCGGGTGCATCCGAACGACGCGACGTCGGCGTTCGAGCTGCTGCCGCGGGACGATGCGGCGTGGGTCGTCGAGACGGGGGCCGACGTCGTGGCGGCGGTGCTCGGTCCCGGCGCGCAGGTCATCGGCGTGCTGGTCGTCGGCCGGCGCTTCGACGACCGGATTGTGCGGCCGGTCGACGTACCGTTCCTCGAAGCGTTAGCGGCGGCCGCGGGGCTTGCGCTTGCGCGCCTGCGCTCGCTCGGGGCGCCGGGGCCCGACTCGTCGGACGGCCCGCCGGCGCGCGCCTGCCCCGAGTGCGGAAGCCTCACGGCGGATGGCGAGGGGCCCGGGTGCGGCTGCGGGTCGGACTGCGTCGACATCGAGGCGCCGAGGCTCCTGGCCGGCAAGTACCGGCTGACGAGGCGCCTGGGCACCGGCGGCGCGGGCGAGGTGTACGTGGCCCGCGACCTCCGGCTGCAGCGGGACGTGGCGGTGAAGACGTTGTCGGGCGAGTCGGTGCGGCGGCTGATGTCGCTGCAGCCCGAAGCGTGGGCGATGGCGACGGTGACTCATCCGGCCGCAGCCCAGATCTACGGGGTCGAGTCCTGGCGGGGCCGTTCGTTCCTCGTCCTCGAGTTCCTGGCCGGCGGCACCCTGGCCGATCGGCTTCGGCGCGGGCCGGTGCCGGCGTCGCGGGCGGCGGCCGTCGTCGCCACCCTCGCCGACGCGCTCGCGGTCCTCCACGACGCCGGCTACCTGCACCGGGACATCAAGCCGGGCAACATCGGGTTCACGTCGGACGGCTCTCCGAAGCTGCTCGACTTCGGCCTGTCGCGGGAAACGGACGACGCCGCGGTGGCGGGCGGCACGCCGCGGTACTCGTCGCCCGAGGTGCTCTCGGGCCGCCCGGCCGGGCCGGCCGACGACGTCTGGTCGTTGTGCGTGGTCCTGTACGAGATGGTGGCGGGCCGGCACCCCTTTGCCGGAACCCGCCCCGACGAGGTGACGGACCGCATTCTGCGTCGGCGCATCGCCGGCCCCGACCGGCCGCGGGCCGGTTCAGAGCCGCCGCCGGCCGCGCTCGAGCTCGCGGCCTCGCTGCTGGAAGCCAGGCGTTCGTCGCGCCCGGCGACGGCGCGCGCGCTGGCCGACGCGCTCCGCCGCATGCCCGCCGAGTGACGGCGGCGCCCTCCCTGCCGAAACCGCTGTCCGTTTTCCCCTCCTCGTGCGTTACACGCGGGTACTGGAACCGGCCCGGCGGTTGCCCGGACCCTGACGCCGCGCACCCGCGGTCGAAACCCAACAGGCGGACCCTCTGGTTCGGGGCCGAACTCGACACCCGGTCACCAGGCATGGTTCCGGATCACCGCCGGAGGAGATCCGGGACCCGCGGTTCGGGGGCAGGGCCGCTCTCGACGTGTGGTTCCGGAAACCGCTAGTCTGTTGCTGCTGATGGGTGCCCGCGCCGACCTCGCCGCACGCGTTCTCGCGGTTGCCGCGGCGGCCGTGCTGCTCGCGCGGGTTTCCGTCGTCGGACAGGAGCTCCAGGGTCGTCTGGTGGGCGTGGTGACCGACGAGACCGGGGCGGTCCTCCCCGGCGTCACCGTGACCGCCTCGAGCGCCGCGCTCATCCGGGGCCAGGTCGCGGTGACGGGCAGCCAGGGGGCCTACGCCTTTCCCGCCCTGCCGACCGGCGAGTACGCGGTCGCGTTCTCGCTCCCGGGGTTCCGGACCGTCGTGCGCGACGGCCTGCGGATGACCCTCAACACGACGCTCAGCGTCGACGCGACGCTCGAGATCGGCGGCGTCGAGGAGACCGTCGTCATCGCCGCGGCCGCGCCGGTGGTGGACGTCACCACCACGACCACCGCCGTCAACTTCACCGAGGAGCTCCTCGAGGACGTCCCGAACGCGCGGGACATCTGGGTCGCCATGGCGCAGGCGCCGGGCTTCCAGATGGAGGCCTACGACGTGGGCGGGTCGCACACCGGCACCCAGACCGGCTTCCAGGCGTTCGGCTTCGGCGACCAGCACCGCACCCTGTTCGAGGGCATCAATGTCACCGAGGGCACGGCGTGGAACGCCGGCTACTTCGACTACGGCAGCCTCGAGGACTTCCAGCTCGGCGGCGCCGGCAACATGGGCGAGACGCACGGCCTCGGGGCCTTTCTCAACCTGACCGTGAAGTCCGGCGGCGACCGCTTCTCGGGCGATGTCTACGTCGACTTCCTGAACGAGCGCACGGTTGCGGACAACGTGCCCGACGCCTTGCGACGGGGCGGCGCGGCCGGCCCGTACCGGGCCCCGCCCGGCGGCCTGCGGGCGGGCAACCCGGTCACGCTCCAGAGCGACATGAACGTCGGCGTCGGCGGGCCGATCCGCCCCGGGAGGACGTGGTTCTACGGCGGGTACCGCCTGAACCACCAGGAGGAGCTGACGATAGGCCACCCCGACCCCGCCACGACGCAACTCGACAACTGGACCGCCAAGGTGACCCACCAGCTCACCGCGTCGAGCCAGCTCGTGGGCTTCTTCAACCGGCGCGCGAAGCTGCAGGCCGAGCGCGGGCTCGGCGCCGACCGCCCGCTGGAAGCGGCCTGGTTTCAGCGGTCGGTGAACGTGCCGATGAAGGCCGAGTACCGGAACGCGGTCGGCAACCGGATGTTCGTGAACGCGCAGGCCGCCCACTGGAGCAACCGGTTCCCCCTCTACCCGACGCAGACCCGGTCGTCGAGCGTGGAAGGGCTGCCCGCGGGCCGGCTCGAGGTCAACACCGGGGACTACGCGAACGCCTACGACTACTACCACTTCCGGGCGCTCACCAAGCCGCAGGCGAGCGGCAACGTAACCTTCTTCGCGGACGACTTCGGGGGCCGGCACACGCTCAAGGTCGGCGTCGAGGCCTACCGCGAACGCCTGAGCCTCCTGCGCATGCAGCCCCAGGACCTGTTCTACCGGGACCTCGACGGGATGCCGGCCGAGGTCGACATCTACAACACGCCGAACACCGGGGTGAACACCGTTGACCACGTCTCGGCGTACGTCCAGGACTCGTGGACGCCGACCGCCCGGCTGACGCTCAACCTCGGCGCCCGTTTCGACCGCTACGCCATGGGCTGGCCGGCCCAGTCGATCGCCCCGACCCACGCCGACATCTGGGCGCCGCGGACGGTGGCGGCCCGCTCCGTGCTGAGCTGGGCGAACGTCGGGCCGCGGGTGGGCGTCGCGTTCGACGTGACCGGGCGGGGCCGGACGGTGGTGAAGGCGTTCGCGGGGCGGTTCTACTGGAACCCGAGCACGACCATCGTCGACGACGAGAACCCCGTGGGGCAGGCGGCGGCCCGCTTCGTCTTCGACGATCTGAACGGGAACGGGCGGCTCGACCCGGGCCCGAGCGGGGGGCTCGCCGACTCTCCCGAGCTCGGCCGCCGGCTCGCCACCTTGGGCGGCGCCGGCACCGTCACCGTCGATCGCGGCCTCACGAGCCCGTACGGCCACGAAGTGTCGGCCCACTTCGAGCAACAGCTCGCCGGCGACCTCTCGGTCCGCGCCTCGTACGTCTACAAGAACTCCCGCAACCTCCACGGCATCGTCGACGTGAACCGGGCGTTCGCCTACCAGGTTCCGTTCGAGTACCACGACCGGGGCCCGGACGACGTCGCGGGCACCGCCGACGACCAGACCCTTCATCTCCTCGATCGGCTGCCCGGCGTTCCCGAGGACCGGCGCTACGTCAACCCGGGCCGGCACGGCCTGCTGCCGCCCGACGGCGACTACCACACGGTCGAAGTGGCGCTGAACCGCTGGTTCTCGCGCCGCTGGATGTTCCTGACGTCGTTCCTGCACACGTGGGCCGAAGCGCCGATGCGAACGACGTCGTCGACGAGCGTGCGGACGGCGGCGCGGTTCGACTTCATCGACGGCACGACGTACGAGTGGCAGGCCAACCAGGCGCCGAGGCTGGGGCGGGTCTCCACCTCCTACTGGAACTACAAGCTGGCCGGCCGGTACGTCTTCCCCCGCGACGTGGCCCTGAGCGTCGCCTACCGGCTGCAGAGCGGGTTCCAGGTCGGCCGGCGGGTCACCGTGCAGCTGCCGAACGCCGGCACCGAGCGGGTGATGGCGACCCCCTACGACGACCGTGCGCCGAGCGTCGGCATCTTCGACGTCCGCGCCGAGAAGGGCGTCCGTCTCCGGACCGGCTCCCGGCTCACGCTCATGCTCGACGCGTTCAACCTGTTCAACGACGCGGCGGTGCTGAACTTCCGGACGATCTCGGGGCCCCGCTACAACGAGATCGTGGCGATTCTGAACCCGAGGGTCTTCCGCGCGGGCCTGCGCCTGGAGTTCTAGTGTGCCGCCTGACAAGTACGTTTACCCAAGTTGGCTGCCGTCAACATGACTGAACTTGGCGCAACCGCGATCTCGACGGTCAAACCCGAACCTCGACCGCTTGGCGCGGTCGTTGATCACGCGGCCGGAGGCCGAAATTAAGTAAACCCAATTGTCGGGCAGGACACTAGCCGCAGGCAGCAGGCGGCCCACGCCCGTGGGTCAGCCGGCTGGTCTGACCCCGCGGGTCCTCCGCGCGGGCATGCGCCTGGAGTTCCAGCGGCAGGCGGCCCACGCCCGTGGGTCGGCGGGCTGGCGCTCGGTAGTGCGAGCGCGGGTGGAGGTCTTGTATCGGAGGTCAAGGGCGGGGGCCGGCCGGCTGGCCCGAGACGTATCCCTCCTTCTCGAGGTGCAGGATGATCTTCTGCGCCGCCTCCTCGGCCGTCAACTCGGCCGTGTCGATGGTGATCTCGGCGTCATCGGGGGCCTCGTAGGGATCGGAGATCCCCGTGAACTCCTCGATGATGCCGGCCCGCGCCTTGGCGTAGAGGCCCTTGCGGTCGCGCGCCTCGCACACCTCGAGGGCGGTGGCCACGTGCACCACCAGGAAGCCGCCGAGGGGCTCGATCATCGCCCGAACCTGCTTGCGCACGTCGTCGTAGGGGGCGATGGGCGCGCAGATGGCGATGCCGCCGTTCCTGGTGATCTCCGACGCGACGTAGCCGATGCGCCGGATGTTGATGTCGCGGTGCTCGCGCGAGAAGCCGAGCTCCGACGACAGGTTCTTGCGCACGAGATCGCCGTCGAGCAGGGTGACGGGACGCCCGCCCATCTCGAGCAGCTTGACGAGCAGCACGTTGGCGATGGTCGACTTGCCCGAGCCCGACAGCCCCGTGAACAGCAGCGTGAACCCCTGCCGGTGGCGCGGGGGATGGCTGCGCACGAGCTCTTCGGCCACCGCCGGGAACGTGAACCAGGACGGGATCTCCCGCCCCGCCGCGAGGCGCTCGCGCAGCTCGGTCCCCGACAGGTCGAGGGAGCGCCGGCCCACCGGCACCTCGTCGACGGGCAGGTAGCTGTCGCTGTCCTCGACGTACACCATCAGCTTGAACGGCACCATCGCCACCCCGAGCTCGGCCTCGCAGGCGGCCAGCCGCTCCTGGGCCTCGTAGGGCCCGTAGAACGGCGCGCCGCTCGAGTCGCTGCCGGGGCCGGCGTGGTCGCGGCCGACGATGAGGTGCGTGCACCCGTGGTTCTTCCGGATGATGGCGTGCCACACCGCCTCGCGCGGCCCCGCCATGCGCATCGCCAGCGGCAGCAGCGACAGCAGTGCGGTGTGCTGCGGGTACCGCGGCAGCAGCGCCTGGTAGCAGCGCACGCGCGTGTAGTGGTCGACGTCGCCGGGTTTGGTCATCCCCACGACGGGGTGAATCAGCAGGCTCGCCTCGACCTCCTTCGCCGCGCGCAGGGTCAGCTCCTGGTGGGCGCGGTGCATGGGGTTGCGGGTCTGAAACGCCACCACCCGCGTCCAGCCCAGCTTCGCGAACGCGGCCCGCAGCTCGGCCGGGGTGTGCCGCAGCCGCTTGTAGTCGTAGTGCGACACGGGCTGCACGCCCTCGACCCGGCCTCCGACGTACGCCGGCGCGGTGCGGTCGAGGAGGTCGGCGACGCCGGGGTGCTCGCGGTTGGTGGTGCCGAACACCGCCTCGGCCTCGGCCTCGCGGTCGGGGCGCCAGACGTCCTCGACGTGAAGGACCGCGAGCATCACGCCCTCGGGGTCGCGCAGGGCCAGGCGGTCGCCGGCCGCGAGCCCGTCGGCAAGAGCCTCGCCGACGTCGAGGGTGATGGGGATCGGCCACAGCGTTCCGTCGCCGAGCCGCATGTCCGCGCAGACCGCGGCGTGGTCGTGCGAGGTCATGAACCCCGTCAGCGGGGAGAATCCGCCGTTCAGCAGGAGTTCCAGGTCGCAGAGCTGGCGGGGGGTGAGGTCGTGCGACGGCCAGTCGCGCGACGCGGCGGCGATCTCCGCGCTCCGGGCCGCATCGAGGAACAGTTCGACGAGGGCCCCGCCGTGGGGGGCGATGAGATGGGCTGACAACGACGCGACTCCTTCCGGGCGAATGGGCCGTCCAGGCGGCCGGGTGTCGGCGCGCGAGGGCGCTCTCCCCCACCGTCCGACTGCGGCGGCCCCGTCCCTGCGTTACAAGACCGCCGCGCATGGTGGTGGAAGCTCTCGCTTGGTGACACCACATCTGACTGCGCCGGCGCCGTCCCTGGGTGACAAGACCGCCGCATGGTCGTGGAAGCTCTTGCCTGGTGACACCGCATCGTGCCGAACGACGACCCGGACTCCCTCCGTCGTGGAAACGTCCAGGTCGGTTCATGCCGGCCCGTCGCGCCTCGCGGCGCCGCGCCACGTCAGGACCGATCCGCCGCTCCCCGGGGCTGGCTGCCGTTCTCGAGCCAGTCGGCGAGGTCCGGCGCGAGGCGCTCGGCCATGACCCGGCGGTAGAGCGCCAGCTCGGCCTCGCCCAGGAGGCCGCGCCACTGACCGTTCGCGCCCTTGGCGAAGAAGGCGGCAGGATCGATCCACATGCTGCTCGATCCGCCGAGTCCGAACTCCAGGGCGTTCCGCTTCATGCTGTCGAAGCGCGCCGCGTCGACGAGTTGCGGCCAGCGCGCTTCGTCCACGGGAATGCCGAGGGTCGCCGACACCCGCCGCATCTGGCCGTCGAGGTCGGCCTTGAGGTCGGCGTAGTGAAACAGGTGGATGTTGGCGCACCCCCGGTGACGCCAGAACGTCTCGGCGATGCCGAGGGCAGACCACGCCGGCCATCCGTCCTCCTCCCCGGGAATGCCCGGGGTCGTGAGCCACTTGCGGAAGAACGCGCGCAGGTCGTCGGGAATCTCCTCGCGGGGCCAGGGCGCTCTGCCGTCCAGCAGACGGACCTCCGAACGCACGTTGGCGATGTGGTTCGTCAACGACACGAAGACGTCGCGCGGGTCGCGGCCGATGAAGACGTAGGTCACACTCTCGTGGTACGGAAGCCCGTCGAGCGGGAGATGGGTCTTGACGATACGCCGGTGCGTCTGGGCGTCGAGGCGGGCGATGACCCCGTCGACGGGCACCCGCGGCACTTCCAGCCACGGCGAGAAGACCGACAGGGGCGCGGGGAACTCCGTGGACTGGAACACCAGCAGGGCGCAGATGTTCTGCAGCCACGTCGTCCCCGCCTTGTAGGCCGAGCACACGATGATATCCCCGTCGCGCGGCGTGTAGGCCTTCCACCGCTCGCCGTCGAGCAGCCGGTGCCGGTAGATGCGAGACCAGCGCGGCCGCTCGGCGGCGGCTTCCTCTCCGGGGTTCGACCGGCTGGTCATGTCTCGGTCCTCGAGATCCGGAGATCTCGGCCCGGCCTCGTCACTTCCCCTCGACCATGACGATGTTCGCGTTGGAGACTCTGTTCAGCTTCTCTCTGAGCTCGATGGCGTCCGAAGAGCTCCTCCACCGTCTCGCGGTCTCGACGCTGTCGAATTCCACTACCACGAGGCGACGGGGCTTCCAGTCCCCCTGCAGGACTGTCGCCGAGCCGGCCCGCACGAGGTGCCTGCCGCCGTGCGCCTGGACAGCCGTCGCCGCCCGCTCCGCAAGCCCTTCGTAGGTGGCGTCGTCGGTCACCTCGACATCGATGATTATGTAGGCTGCCATGTCCCTCACTCCCTTCCGCGGCACCTTCCGACCGGCACGCACCGGCCCCTTGGCCACCGCACGTTTGACACCCGTCAATTCAGCGTGCCCCCAAGTGTCGAATCGAGCACGTGAGCGCCGCTCCTCCTGCCCTTCGATCGTCCGATTTCCAACGCATGACCCGCTCCGGCGCCGATTCCCAACGCATGACGCGCGCCGGCGCCGTTGACGCAACGCTCTCGAATGAACGGTGCGCCAGCCCGATGCCCCTCGCCAAGCCACCCGTCGGCTATGCCGAGGCGGTTCGGGAGGTCCGCGCGGAGAACTCGCGAAGCGCGTCGAACAGTGGCCCCAGATCGCTGAACACGTTGCCGACCAGCACGTCCACCAGCCGAGGCTGCAGGCCGGGATGCGTCCGGACGAAGTCCCGGAAGCTGAATGTCTCGTCATAGAACGCCACCACGAGCTGCCTGAACCGGTCGAGCGCCCAGCGCATGTCCCGTTCGTAGTCACTGAACGTCGCCGCCGTCACTTGTCCCGCACCCAGGCCGCGGTGGACGGCGTCGGCCGCCATTTCTCCGCTCTTGAGCGCCATGAACAGGCCGGTGGAGAAGATGGGGTCGAGGAACGAGAAGGCATCGCCGGCCAGGCAGAACCCGTTTCCGCCGATCGACTCCGAGCGATAGCTGAACTCACCCGTGACCCGCACCGGCTCGACGCGCGTCCCGCCGCTCAGGTGCTCGGCGATCCACGTGCAGTCGCCGGCCTCCCGTGCGAATACCGCCTCCGGATCGCGCGACTCCCGGTACAGGTACTCCGCCTCCGCGACGACGCCGACGCTGACCACGTCATCCAGCAGCGGGATATACCAGAACCAACCTCCCTCCGGGATGTAGGCGACGGTGGTCGCGCCCTCGTCGAGCCCCGAATCCCTTCTCGCTCCGCGGTAGTAAGTGAAGATCGCGATCTTGGTCAGGTCGGGATCGCGCCGCTTCCAGCCGAGCTTCGAGGCCAGAAACGTGTCCCGGCCGGACGCGTCGATGACCGCATCGGCTACGAACGTCTCCGACCCGCCACCGACCACGTCGGCCCGGACCCCGACCGCACGGTCGCCGTCCATCAGCAACTCGCGGGCCGCCGTTCCCTGTCGTACGTCCGCTCCCTTGTTCCGGGCGTTGACCAGCAGCATCCTATCGAAGTCGCTGCGGCGCACCTGCCACGTCGTTGCGCAGGGGTGCTTGATGGTCTCGAAAAAGTAGAACGGCTGCGAGACCCTGCCGGCCGCCGAGACGAACTGAACGCTGTACTTCTTCTGGCAGGCCGCCTGCTCAAACCAGTCGAGCACGCCGAGACGTTCGAACGTGAACCACGTGTACGGAATCAGCGACTCGCCGATGTGGTAGCGCGGGAAGGTCTCGCGTTCCAGCACCGCGACGCGACGGCCGTGCTGCGCCAGCACGCCGGCCGCGGTGGCGCCGGCGGGTCCGCCGCCGATGACGACGCAGTCGTATTCTCTCTGGGTATTCATGCGCCTTCAGTCTTCCGGCCCCAGGCCGCGTTTCGCCTCGATTGCGCGACCGTGCCATCGGTCGGTCTCCAGGGTGTCGAGGCAGTCCCGGACCATCAGCTCACATTCCCCGGGCTCTTCGAGTTGCAGGAAGTGCGTTGCAACGGGCAGGAAGTCATAGGCCGGTCATCCTTCACGAAGCCGTCGACGGCGCATCCACGCGGACCGTCACGATATCCGCGTCGTGGAACTGCTGGTGGCGCACCGACGAGGCGATGTGGCGCAACAGACGCAGCGACACCTCACGCTCCATCAGCAGGTCGTCGGGCCGCTCCGCCAGCAGCCCGATGCGGTCCTGGATGTTCTCCTTGCCGGCCGCGGCCACGAACTCAAGCACCGCGCCGTCGGCTTCCTTGCGCGCCGACAGAAACAACCGCCGCCGCTCGCGCTTCTCGCCGGCGCCATCCTGGTCTGCCAGCATCAACAGCGTCTCCTCGCTGGCGGCGTCCAGGCGGTCCACCATCTTCGAGCCCCAGCCGCTGCGCGCCGCGAACCCGCCGATGAACTTCCGGATCTTCGGCAGGACGGACACGTCCGACTCCATCTCGAGGCGACTCACCCGCGGGGCGGTCGCTTCCAGAAACAGCGTCATCAGGATGGCCACCAGACCGCCGACGGTGATGCCGTTCGCCAGCAGGCCGCCCGCGACCTCCGCGACGTACTCGGGGAACAGCAACCCGTTCTGACAGCCGACGCCGACCCAGAACGCCATTCCCGCGATGAACCCCGTGCGGTGATCGATTCCGCCCTGGATGACCTCGGCCATGCCGCGAACGAAGATCAGGGCCATGAGGACCATCAGGTAGGCGGCGAACACCGGTCCCGGGACGGCGAGGACCGCGGCCAGCGCCTTCGGCAGGAACGCGAGCGCGATCATCAGCGCCCCGGCCGCGACGCCGACGCTGCGGGCGGCGACCCCGGTGATCTCGATCGCCGGGACCGCGAAGGTGGTCGTCTGGGTCGGCATGATGCCGCCGACGCCGCACAGCAGCTTGCCGACCCCGTCGGCGGCCACTGCGCCTTCCACGACCCGGTAGTCCACCGCCCGCGGCCGCCGCCACGACACGCGCTGAACACCGACGGCGGCGGTGATGGTCTGGATGGTCCCGATGAGGGCCACGAACAGGAAGGCGGGAAGAAGGCCGACGAACGCCGGCCCGAAGTCGAGGTCGAGGCCGGGCCACGCACCCTGCGGAAGCCCCACCCACGAGGCCCGCAGCACGCGTTCGACGTCATAGAACCCGAAGGCGGCGGCGACGACCGACCCGGCCACGACGCCGAGCAGCGGCGCCCACAGACGCAGCCTCGGTGCCGCCTTGAGGTGGACCACGCTGATGACGAGCACCGTCGCCGCCGCGGTCGCCGGGGCCGCCAGCCCCGGGGCGCCTTCCGGCACGTCGGTCAGGCGGCCGAAGACGACGGGCAGCACGGTAGCCGGTATCAGCATGTTCACCGTGCCGACGATGGTCGGGGTCAGGAACCGGCGAAACAGCGAGAGGCGCACGGATATGGCGAGCGGAAGCAGGGACGAGACGATGACGAGGACCGCAAGCACGCCCGGGCCGCCCTCGGCGAGGGCGGTCACGCAGATGCCGATGAAGGCCGCCGCCGGGCCCGTCGTCAGGATGTACCCGGCCCCGATCCGGCCAATCCGAGACGCTTGCAGCATCGTGGCGGCGCCGTTGACGGCTATCGTGCAGAACACCGCCCAGGACAGGTACGCCTCGGTTTCTCCCGCGGCCCGGACCACGATGGCCGGAAACGCGACCAGTCCGGTGACGCCGAGCACGACGAGCTGCGCGCCGCATCCGAGAACGAAGCCACCCGGAGGACGCTCGTCGGGTTGGTAGCGAAGGTCCCGATCCCGGCTCCTGCGACTCATGTGAAGCTCGCCCGCGAGCGTCGCGGGTCGAGACCGCTGGCAGCGGCGGCGGTCAGGATGCTCCCCGGGCTCATCCAAGGGAAGGGGTTCGTCCCCGCGGCGGGGCGACAGGAATCACGTACGTCATCCCTCCACGCATCGGACATCGCCGGTCGAACCAGCCTGCCTCACGTCCCCCCCGGCGACGAAGATCCGGACGGCCTGCGCGACGACGATCCGCCGGCAACTCGCCCAACCTCACGACGGATAACGCATGAGAATGGAAAACCGGACACGGAATCTGCCGCCGCGTGTCCGATTCCCCGGTTGGCCCTCGCCCAGGCGTCGCGGGTCGGGACGATCGGCCGCAGGGTGGCCCGCACCGTCAACCACGGGGTGCGGCTCGCAGGCCATCCTGCTGGTCGCGGTCTCATCCGGCCGCGGCCCGGATCTGCGGCGCTCGCGCGCGTCACGCGGCCTCTCATTCCAGCGCCACGACCGCCGCCCGCAGCTCCATCACGTGCACCGCCTTGACCGTGGTCGCCCCCGGCGTCACCGTCGCATCCGTATAGCGGGGTCGGGCCCGTCCCTGCGCGACGTAGGCCTCGTCGAGCGCGCTCCGCAGCTCGGCGAGGTGAACGCCCCTGATGGTCATGCCGGTCGACAGGAGCGGATCGGTCCACCGGAACGGTGGCCGCCCCGCCCGCGCCCGCAGGGCGTCGATGCGTTGCCGCAACTCCCGGAAGTGCACGGCGCGAACCGGCGTGACCCCCGGACGGATCTCGTGATCGGTGAAGATCGCCCCCGCCCCGACCGTCACCGCGAACCGCTGCGAAGCGCTCCCCGTGAAGTCGGCCGCCGTCACCGTGACGTCTGCCCTGCCCGCGGCGACCGGGATCAGGGTTACCTGCGGTCCCGCCACCCGGGTCGCGACGATGCCCGGCGGCGACGAGATCGCGGAATAGGTCAGCGGATGCCCGTCGGGGTCCCGGAAGGCGCCGCCGACGGCGACCACGACGGGGCCGCCGCTCACGTGCAGCGACCGATCGGGAAGGGCCCCGACCGCTACCGGCGGGCTGCCGACGACCCTGTCCCGGTAGCTCGCCGCCGCATGCCGCATGAAGTTCAGGACGCGCACGGCATCGGCCGGCCCGTCCACCTCGGGCGTCACGTGGTCGCCCGCCACCCCCAGCGGATCGCCCCTCCAGGTCTGCCGCGGACTCGCGAAGCGCAACGGCTCGTGGCAGCGCACGCCGGCGTCGGCGCATTGGTTGTGGTAGGCCATTATCGTCAGCCAGGCCGCCTCGGTCGGGGCGCCGGAAACGAAGGCCCGCTGGTTCACGTAGCCGTAGCCGTACCGATAGGGCCAGTCCCGGCATCCGATGTCGTTGCAGGTGACGTACCGGTCGTGGTTCAGCCCCAGGTTGTGACCGATCTCGTGCACGAAGGCGCGTCCGCCGCAGCCGAGGCCGGTGAGACCAACGATTCCGGGGAGAGCCGCCCTGCCGCACAATCCGTAGTGGCTTATGACCCGCGGAACCAGGTGGATGAGGTCGGCGCCGACGCGGTCGCGGACCTCGTGCACTTCATCCATGAAGCCGTCCGACGGTTTGCGCAGGCGGTTGTAATCCAGTTCGCCCCGCACCTCGGTGTAAGGGGTCTCCGCTCTCGCGACCAGCGCGATCCGCACGTGCACGCCGCTGTCCGCGTAGGCCTGATTGGCTTCCGCGACCATGAGGTCGATCTCCGCGTGGATCTGCGCGTCTCCCCCGGCCTCGGCCCGCGCGGCCGGCGTGTAGAAGACCGCCACGTCGATGGTCGTCATCGCCGCCGGCGGCACCCCGCAGGTGTGTCCGGACGGATAGAGCTCCTCGATCGTCTTCAGCCATGACTGGAACGCCGCGTCCGCGGGGACGCACACCAGGGTTCCCCCCAGGGCCAGATCCTCGAGCCGGGATCGTTGCAGCCCCGACGGCAGCGGGCCCGTCAACCGTTCGTTGAAGGCGAGATCCAGCTTCAGGAGGCGGGTCAGGTTGCCCAGTGTCGACGGAATCGGCCCCTCCAGCAGGTTCCCGCCGAGCGTCAGGCTCTGCATCTCGCGCAGGTCGCCCAGCTCCGCGGGGATTGGCCCCGTCAGGTCGTTCTCGTCGAGCTCCAACTGGAACAGTCGGGGCAAGCGGCTGAGCTCACGCGGAATCGGGCCCGTCAGTCGGTTGCGCCACAGGACCAGGGTATCGAGCCCGGTCAGGTTCCACAACGTGGGCGGGAGCGCCCCGGTCAGTTGGTTGCGCCACAGGACCAGTGCTCGGAGGTTGGCGAGGTCGCCGAAGCTGGACGGAATCGGTCCAGTCAGTGCGTTGCCCCCTAGAGACAGGCCTTCGAGGCTGACCAGGGCGCCCAACTCGTCCGGGATCGGTCCCGTCAACTCGTTCTGATTGAGGTTGAGCTGTCGCAGACGGGTCAATTGGCCCAGGTCCGACGGCAACGGTCCCTTCAGGACGTTTTCAGTGAGAATCAGTTCAGTCACCCGGCCGTTCCCGTCCGTGGACACCCCGTGCCAGTCCGAGAGCGGCGCGTCGGTCAACCAGTTCGCGCTGTTCTTCCAGCTGGGACCGTCGGTCGCGTCGTAGAGGGCCACGAGCGCCGCACGATCGGTTTCCGCGCTTCCCTGCGCGAGGATGTCGCCAGCCGGAAGGCCCAGACCGGCGAAGGTCAAGAGAAGCCTCACCGTTACATGGAGGATCCGAGTCATCGTCCGTCCCCTTCACTCCGTGGTCGCGAGCTGGTGACGTCCCCGATCCGGTCTCTCCCCGCCGCGCTGGTTTGCAGCCCCGCATCGACGGCTCCTGGTTGGCGGCTGTCGGTGAGGCGTTGCAAGAGAACGCTCCCAACTCGCCCGACCCCGTGACGGATAACGCATGAGAATCCCGAACCGGACACGGAATCTGCCGCCGCGTGCACGATTCCCCGGTAACGCATGCCTCGACCGTCCAGAGCGCCCGTGGAAACGCCACGGGTTCCCAGGACCCAGGCTTCTCCGCGCCCGCGGAGAACCTGTACCATGGACAGTCAGGCACGCCGGGGCCGACGGTGCGTGCCCGTGAGCATCGACGACGACTCGGGGGGGAATCCTACGTGGGCATTCTCGACGTGCTGCGGGCGGTTCCGGCGACGCCGGCCGCCACCGAACGCGGCGACACCGACACCGTGAAGCGCATCGTGGCCGAGCTCGACTCGCTGCCGGCCGGGCGCGCGCGCTATCTCGCGGCCTTCGCCTACGTGCTGAGCCGGGTGGCGCACGCCGACTCGCGCATCACCGGGGACGAGACCGAGGCCATGCGCGAGATCGTGCGCAAGCTGGGGCACCTGCCCGAGGCGCAGGCGGTGCTGGTGGTCGAGATCGCCAAGCACCAGGCCCGGCTCTTCGGCGGCACCGAGAACTACCTGGTGACCCGCGAGTTCCGCGAGATCGCCACCGAGGAACAGCGCCTCGAGCTGCTCGACTGCGTCTTCGCGGTCGCGGCGGCGGACGGCGCCATCAGCACCATCGAGGAGTCGCAGGCGGGGCAGATCGCCAGGGAGCTCGGCTTCACGCAGCCGGAGTACGCGTCGGCGCTTGCGGCCCACGCGGAGCATCGGACGGTTCTGCGCTCGCTACGGGCGACTCGGGCGCCGGCGTCGTGACCGCCGAGGGCGGCGCGGGCGCCGGTGTTCTGATCGCCGCCCGAGCCCGGGCCGGGTTGGCGTCGAGGAGCACCGATATCCACCTCAGGTCGTCGGTGTTCTCGAACGCGATCTTGAAGGTCATGGTGATGGGCACCGCGAGCAGCAGTCCCATCGGCCCCCACACCCACCCCCAGAACACCAGCGACAGGAAGACCACCAGCACCGACATCCCGAGCTTGCGCCCCAGCAGGGTCGGCTCGAGGATGTTGCCGAAGGCGATGTTGAGGACCACGTAGCCGGCCGCGACGGCCAGCGCCGTCCCCAGGTCGACCTGCACCAGGGCCAGCACCGAGGGGCCGACGGCGGCGACGATGGAGCCGATGTTGGGAATGTAGTTGAAGAGGAACGCGACGAGCCCCCACATCAGGGGGAAGTCGATGCCGAGGGTCCAGACCCAGACGAACGCCAGGAACCCGGTGCCGAGGCTGACCACGGTCTTGACGGCCAGGTACTTCTGGACCTGCTGGGCCATCTGGCCGAGCCGCTCCAGGTTGGCCCCCCTATCGCCGAACGCCACCCGCAGCTTCGACCGGAACCCCGCCGCCTCGACGAGGATGAAGATGACCGCGAGGAGGACGAGAAAGGCATCCTGCAGCAGCCCCGCCAGCGCGCCCAGGGTGCCGCCGAGCAGGTTGACGACCGCCTCGGGGTTGACGAGCTCGAACGGCGTCCGGTCCGCGAACGGGAGGTTGGCGTCCTCGGCCCACGCGCTGAGCTGACCGGCCAGCTCCTCGAACCGCTGGTTGTACTGCGAGTCGGCGACGACCTGGGCGAACTCGCCCACCGACTGCCCCACCACCACCCCGAGGACGCTGACGACCCCG
The DNA here is from genome assembly GCA_965207615.1 of Vicinamibacterales bacterium. Classification (GTDB taxonomy): domain Bacteria; phylum Acidobacteriota; class Vicinamibacteria; order Vicinamibacterales; family UBA8438; genus JAJEEA01. The sequence continues at coordinate 6,439,127 of CBDBMZ010000003.1, read as the reverse complement.
GCCGCGGCGAGGACGGTGAGCATGACGGCCAGCCACGTCGGCACCCGGTTGCGCTGGAGCCACGCCATCACCGGCAGGCTGACGACGGCGATGAACAGCGCGCTGAGGAACGGCAGCAGGATCTCGCTCGCCTCGCGCAGCCCCGCCACCACGACGATCGTGCTGGCGGCGATCACCAGGAAGCGCATGGCCCGGCGCGGCAACAGCTCCTCGCGGCTCATCGATGTTGCTCCGGCGCTGCGCGGGGCTGGCGGAGACTCGCGGCCCCGCGGGCTCTCTTCTCCGCCCCGGCCGTTCTTCCGGGGAGCCGGCGCCTTCGCGTCGGGCGCCGGGACGCCTTCGGAAGCCGCAGCTTCCAAGGAGTCCGAACCCTCTCGACAGAGCGGCGCCGCTCTACGGCGTGGCCCCCCGCACCTCGAACGCGGTGAGCGCGAACCGGTCGCGCTCGTCCACCCACTGCCGGCGCACGGCCAGGCCCGCCGCGGCCCCGAGCTCGCGCACGCTGTCGGTCTCGTACTTGTACGAGCTCTCCGTCCAGATCGACTCCCCTTCGGCGAAGCGGACGGAGCAGCCGGCGCCGGGGATGTCGACGGTCTGCGCCCGCAGGCTCTCGAGGTGCATCTCCATGCGCGACGCCGCCGCGTTCCAGACGGCGCGGTGCGCAAACGCGTCGAGATCGAAGTCCGCCCCGAGCTCCCGGTTGAGGCGCGCGAGCACGTTCAGGTTGAACGCCGCGGTCACCCCCAGCGGGTCGTCGTAGGCGAGCACCAGCTCCGCCTCGGGCTTCACGAGGTCGGTGCCGAGGAGGAAGCTGTCGCCCCGCCGCAGCCCCGACCGGACCGCGCCGACGAAGGCCAGGCTCTCGGCGGGGTCGAGGTTGCCGATGTTCGAACCCAGGAACGCGGCGAGCACCGCGCCCTCGCCCCGCCGGCTCGCCGCCACCCGCTCGATCCCGTCCTCGTAGGTCGCCCGGTGGCCCGTTACCGGCAGACCGGGCCAGCGGGACAGCGTCCGGGCGGCCAACTCGAGCGCGGTCGCCGACACGTCGACGAGCTCGACCCGCACCGGGACGCCGGACTCCATCAGGGGCTCGACGATCTGCGCGAGCTTCTCGCCGCTCCCCGCCCCCAGCTCGACGATAGTAACCGGCGCGGCGAGGCCGGCGCCAATTTCGCCGGCGTGGGCGGCCAGCAGCCGCTGCTCGGCCCGGGTGATGCGGTACTCGGGCAGGGCGCAGATCGCCTCGAAGAGCCGCGACCCCAGCGCGTCGTAGAGATACCGGGGCTGAAGCTGCTTCCGGCGGCGTCCCAGATCGCGCCGCACGTCGGCCGCGAAGCGGTCGCGGACCGCCACCGCCCCGGTCACCGCGGCAGGTCCTCCACGCAGCGGAACCCCGCGTAGACGAACGGGTAGTGGGGCCGGAACCAGTTGCGCAGGCTGCGCCGGACCAGGCCGGTCGCGGTGGCCGGGGATGCCCCCTTGATCACGTAGTGCAGCCCGTCGAAGAAGTCGGCGGAGTACTCCGGGTACGAGGCCATGGGCGCGAAGCCGGGGAACCCGTCGAAGACGGTGGAGGTCCATTCCCAGCCGTTGCCGACGAGGTCGTGCACGCCCCACGCGCTCGCGCCGGCGGGGAATGAGCCGACCGGCACCGGGTCCCATCCCCGGAAGCCGAAGTGGCCGCGGGTCGCGTCGGGCGGCTCGTCGCCCCAGGGATGTGGCCGCTCGCCGCCGTCCGGCGTCCCGTAGGCGGCGCGGTGGAACTCGGCCTCCGTCGGCAGGCGCGCCCCCTGCCAGCGCGCGTAGGCGGCCGCCTCGGCATGGGTGACCCACACCGGCCAGGCCGGCGGCAGCGGAACCGTCTCGAACATTCCCCGCCACCGCCAGGCGTCGCCCTCGCGCACCCAGAACGCGGGATGCCGGACCCCGGCGGCCTCGCGCCACGCCCAGTCCGCCGCCGTCCACCAGCGGCGGTCCGCGTAGCCGCCCGCCTCGACGAACTCGAGAAAAGCGTGGTTGGTCACGTTGTCCCGGTCGATGGCGAACGCGGGCACGTCGACGGCCAGGGTCGGGAACTCGTTGTCCCAGCCGAAGGGAATACCGTCCCGCTCCGCCCCCAACGTGGCCCGGCCGGCGGGAACGGCGACCCGCTCGACGGCCGGCGCCACGCCCCCGGCCACCACCTCGGTGCCGGCAGGGCGGCGCTTGAGGGCCGCCGGCAGCCGGTGCCACATGTACGCCAGGGTCTCCTGGTGCAGCTCCTCGTGCTCGATCAGCGTGAAGACGGCCTCGCCGCGGTGCAGGACGGGATGGCCCTCGCGCTCGACGTCGGCGTGCTGGAGCGCGTCGACGATGATCCGGTCGGCCTCGTCGGCGTATCCGCGCACCGTCTCCCGGCTCGGCCACGACGCGACCACGGCCCCGTCGGCCGCGGCCTGGCTCTCCGGATCGATGCCGCGCGCGAAGAGCACCTCGAGCCCGGCGTCGACGCCCGGCCGCCCGAGCCCGCGCTTGATCAACGTGTTCACGCTGAACGCGGGGATGTGCCCCTCGTAGAACACCACCGGATGCCGGAGGGGTATCGGCTGCTCGTAGTAGGCGTCCGGACTCAACAGGTCGAAGAGGCCGGCCGTACGTTCACGGGTGTTACGGAACCAGGTGACGCAGGCTTCCCTGTCGACCACCGGCTGACGCGCCCGATCCATGCGAAGGTCCTCCACCGCGGCCGGCGTCTCGACGAGCCCGTGGCGAGGGCCCCTTCTCTCGACCGGCGATGCGCACCGCCATCGTTCCCGGGGGTTGCGCCGAGCGCCGCGGGATGCCGGACAGGCTCGCTCGCCACGTCCTTCCGTTCGCCGCTCCCGGTACGGCGCGAGGCTTGCCGAGGCCCCCCGGAAGCGCCGCGCGGTCGGTGAAAAGAGTACCACAGCGGCCCGGGGCCGGAGCCCGCCGCGGACGGCCCGGGGGCGGCCCGGGGCCAGGAGTCGGCGGCGCAGAACGGCGCCGACTCCTGGAGGATTGGTTGGGCGCCCGGCGGAGCCGAAGGCGACGATGGGCGGGCTCGGCCGGCCGGACCGCGAACACCGTTGTGGTAGCCTGAAACGCGGCCCTCGCGCCGACGCGCGGCGCGCGGACGTTGCGGACGCGGGCGGCGCGCGTCCCCGCGAAAGTGGCGGAATTGGCAGACGCGCCGGATTTAGGATCCGGTGGCCGGAAGGCCGTGGGGGTTCGAGTCCCCCCTTTCGCACCAATCCGGATGAACCGCAGATGAAGTCGGGCATCACCGAGCTCAGCGGGACCCGGCGGCGCCTCGACGTCGAGATCCCCGCCGCCGACGTCGACGCCGCGATCGACCGGCTGGCCCGGCGGCACCGCGGGCGCGCCCGCGTGCCCGGCTTCCGCCCCGGCAAGGTCCCGATGCACATCGTGCGGCAGCGGTTCAAGGAGGACATCCTGCACGACGCGGCGAACGACCTCGTCCCCGCCGCGGTGGAGGCGGCGTTGGAGGAGCACGCGGTGACCACCGTCGATACCCCCGACGTCCGGGAGATCTCGATCGACGAGGGCGAGCCGCTCACCTTCCACGCCCTCTTCGAGGTGATGCCGTCCATCACGGCGCTCGACTACGACGCCCTGACCCTGCGGCGGCGGCCGGTGACCCCCGACACGGGGGCCGAGGAACGCGCCCTCGAGCAGCTCCGGCTTCGGGCGAGCCGGGCCGTGCCGGTGACGGACCGCCCGCTCGAGACCGGCGACGTCGCGACCCTGGACCTGACCCGTCGCGCGGAGGGCGGAGACGGCGAGGAGGGCCGGTCAGACGAGCCTCCGCAGCGCGCGACGGTCGAGCTGGGGTCCGAGGGCAACCCGCCGGGGTTCGACGACGAGCTCGTCGGCCTCGCCGTCGGCGACTCGAAGACGTTCGAGCTGACCTATCCCGAGGGCTCGGCGCCGGTCGAGCTCGCCGGCAAGCGGGTGACCCACCAGGTGACGGTGCGCGAGCACCACCGGCGTGAGATGCCCGACCTCGACGACGCGTTCGCGAAGTCGGTGGGCGGCTTCGAGACGCTGGAGAAGCTGAAGGCCCGGATCGCCGACGACCTCAGGCGCGAGGCCGAGATCGAAACCCGGCGCGGCGTGCGGCGCGACCTCCTGCGGCAGCTCGCGGGGCGGCTCACGACGGAGGTGCCCGACGCCCTCGTCGAGCGCGAGATCGCCCGGCGGCTGGAGCAGGTCGCGGCGGCGATGGCCCAGCAGGGCATGGACCCGCGATCGGCCAACGTCGACTGGAACGCCCTGCAGGAAGAGCAGCGCGAGCCGTCCCTCGAGGCGGTGCGGGCCTCGCTGGTGCTCGACGAGGTGGCGCGGCGCGAGGAGGTCAGCGTCAGCGACGAAGACGTCGAGCAGGAGGTGGCGCGGCACGCGGAGCGGCTGGGCCAGACCCCGGCCGCGGTGCGGGCCCGGCTCGAGCGCGACGAGGGCATCGCCCGGCTGTCGGAGAGCCTGCGGCGCGAGAAGGCGATTGACTTGCTCTTGTCGCGTGCTACCATCGTGACGGCGTGAGCAAGCGCTCCCGCTCCAGCCGCCATTCCTCGACCGCGACGCGACCATCGAACCGCGGGCGCCGGAAAACCCCGACAACACACGCGCAACCGACATGTCCGAGGTCCACAACCAGTTGATTCCCGTCGTCGTCGAGCAGACCAACCGGGGCGAGCGCGCCTACGACATCTACTCGCGCCTGCTGAAGGACAGCATCATCTTCATCGGCACCCCCATCGAGGACGCCATCGCGAACCTGGTCATCGCCCAGATGCTCTTCCTCGAGGCGGAGGATCCCGACCGCGACATCGTGCTCTACATCAACAGTCCGGGGGGGTCGATCTCGGCCGGCCTCGCCGTCTACGACACGATGCAGTTCATCAAGCCCGACGTCCAGACCTACTGCATCGGACAGGCGGCGTCGATGGCCGCGGTGCTGCTGGCGGCGGGCGCCCGCGGCAAGCGCTACAGCCTGCCCAACTCCCGCATCATCATCCACCAACCCCTCATGTCGGGGCTGGCCGGGCAGGCGAGCGACATCGACATCCACGCCAAGGAGATCATCCGCATGCGGACGCGGCTGAACGAGATGCTGGTGGAGCACACCGGCCAGGACCTGGCGCGGATCGAAGAGGACACCGAGCGCGACTACATCATGACCGCGGACCAGAGCCGCGAATACGGTATCATTGACGAAGTGGTCAGGCAGCGCGTCTAGCCGCCGCGGTGGATTCCGCGAGGCCTCGGCGCGTCGAGACGCCCCGCCCGGCAGGGCGTGACGAGGGACCGCACCGGCAGCAAGCGACCGTGGAACCACCGTATCAGGGGGAACACCGGGCCGGTCGCATGCCGCGGCGGCGTCCCCCGCGAGGTGGTCGCCGCCCCAGGGGCGGATCCGCCTTGCCCGGCCGGGCGTTGGGTGACAGATGGCCAAGAAAACCGGTGAGCCGGAGATTCTGCGCTGCTCGTTCTGCAACAAGGACCAGAACGACGTCCGCAAGCTGATCGCCGGCCCGACCGTCTTCATCTGCGACGAGTGCGTCGAGGTCTGCAACGACATCATCGCCGACGACAGCCGTTTCGAGACCCGCGGCGGCCGGTCGTCGCTCCCGGTGCCGCAGGAGATCAAGAAGTTCCTCGACGAGTACGTCGTCGGCCAGGAGCAGACCAAGAAGAAGCTTTCGGTCGCCGTCTACAACCACTACAAGCGGGTCGAGATCCAGAAGCAGTCGCGCAACCGGAACGACACCGAGCTCACCAAGTCGAACATCCTGCTCATCGGCCCCACCGGCACCGGCAAGACCCTGCTCGCCCAGACCCTCGCCAAGCTCCTGTCGGTCCCCTTCACCATCGTCGACGCGACGACCCTGACCGAGGCCGGCTACGTCGGCGAGGACGTCGAGAACATCGTCCTCAAGCTGCTGCAGGCGGCGGGCGGCGACATCGAGAAGTGCCAGCAGGGCATCATCTACATCGACGAGATCGACAAGATCTGCCGCAAGGACGAGAACCCCTCGATCACCCGCGACGTCTCCGGCGAGGGGGTGCAGCAGGCGCTGCTGAAGATTCTCGAGGGCACGGTGGCCAACGTGCCGCCGCAGGGGGGCCGCAAGCACCCCCACCAGGAGTTCTTCCAGATCGACACCGGCAACGTGCTCTTCATCTGCGGGGGCGCGTTCGTCGGGCTCGACCAGACGATTCAGCGCCGCGTGGGCCGCAAGATGCTCGGCTTCGGGGCCGACATCAAGACCTCGCGCGAGCGCGACCTCGGCGCGACCCTCGAGCTCGTCGAGCCCGAGGACCTCATCCGCTACGGGCTGATCCCCGAGTTCGTGGGGCGGCTGCCGGTCATCGGGGCCCTCCACGAGCTCGACAAGCCGGCCCTGATGCAGATTCTCACCCAGCCCCGCAACGCCATCACCCGCCAGTACGAGCGGCTGTTCGAGTACGAGAACGTCAAGCTCCAGTTCACCGAGGACGCCCTCGAGGCCATCGCCGAGTCGGCGCTCGATCGGAAGATCGGCGCGCGGGGGCTGCGGATGATCATCGAGGACCTGATGCTCGACATCATGTACACCCTCCCGGGCCAGAAGAAGGTCCGCGAGTGCGTGATCACCCGTGAGGTCGTGCAGGCCAAGGGCGACCCGATCACGGTCATCGAAAAGGCTGGTTGATGGAAGTCTACGAAACGCTCCCGATCGTGCCGCTGCGCGACGTGGTCGTCTTCCCGCACATGATGATTCCGTTCGTCATCGGGCGGCCGTCGTCGACGCAGGCCCTCGAGCACGCCCTGATGAAGGACAAGCGCATCTTCCTGGCGGCGCAGCAACTCGCGGTGGTCGACGACCCCAAGCCGACGGACATCTACACGATGGGCTGCGTCGCCAACATCGTGCAGAGCCTGAAGCTGCCCGACGGCAACATCAAGGTCCTCGTCGAGGGCCTCGAGCGGGCCCGCGCGGTGGAATGGAAGGAAGACAAGGGGTTCTACCGCGTCGTCGCCAAGCTCGTCCCCAAGTCCGAGGAGACCAGCGAGGAGATCGAGGGGGCGATGAGCCGCGTCGTCTCGCTGTTCGAGCAGTACGTGAAGCTGTCGAACAACCTGCACTACGACGCCATGATCGCCGCCGTCCGCGTCGACGACGCCGGCAAGCTCGCCGACACCATCGCCGCCCATCTCGCGGTGGGGGTCGAGGAGAAGCAGAACCTGCTCGAGATCGTCCAGCCGCTGGGGCGGCTGACGCGGATCGCCAGCCTCCTCGAGGCCGAGGTGGACAAGCTGCAGGTCGACCGCCGCATCCAGTCCCGCGTGAAGAAGCAGATGGAGAAGGCGCAGAAGGAGTACTACCTCAACGAGAAGATGAAGGCGATCCAGAAGGAGCTGGGCCGCAAGGAGGACAAGGGCAGCGAGCTCGACGAGCTGAAGAAGAAGATCGAGGACGCGCGCATGCCCAAGGAGGTCGAGGAGAAGGCCGTCCAGGAGCTGAAGCGGCTCGAGGGCATGCCGCCGATGTCGGCCGAGGCGACGGTCTCGCGCAACTACCTCGACTGGCTCATCGCGGTGCCCTGGCACAAGAAGTCGCGCGAGAGCCGCGACCTCAAGAAGGCCGAGGCGATCCTCAACACCGACCACTACGGCCTGGAGAAGATCAAGGACCGCATCCTCGAGTTCCTCGCCGTCCGCACCCTCGTCCGCAAGCCCAAGAGCACCATCCTCACGTTCACCGGGCCCCCGGGGGTCGGCAAGACGTCGCTCGCGAAGTCAATCGCCCGCGCCACCAACCGCAAGTTCGTCCGGCTGTCGGTCGGCGGGGTGCGCGACGAGGCCGAGATCCGCGGCCACCGCCGCACCTACATCGGGGCGTTCCCGGGCCAGATCATCCAGATGATCAAGAAGGCCGGCACCATGAACCCGGTGTTCCTCCTCGACGAGGTCGACAAGATGTCGATGGACTTCCGGGGCGATCCGTCGGCCGCCCTCCTCGAGGTGCTCGACCCCGAGCAGAACCACACGTTCCTCGACCACTACCTCGACGTCGAGTACGACCTGTCGAACATCATGTTCGTGTGCACGGCGAACGTGCTGCACACCGTCCCCCAGGCCCTCCGCGACCGCATGGAGGTGCTGCAGCTCGCCGGCTACACCGAGCTCGAGAAGATCGAGATCGCCCGGACGTTCCTCGCCCCCAAGGCGGTGAAGGCGACGGGGCTGACCGACAAGAACATCCAGTTCAAGGACGAGGCGTTCGAGACCATCATCCGGCGCTACACCCGCGAGGCCGGGGTCCGCAGCCTCGAGCGCGAGATCAACACCATCTGCCGCAAGGTCGCGCGCAAGGTGGTCGTCGAGGGCAAGAAGTTCTCGGAGGCGATCGCGGGCGAGCAGATCACCGGATACCTCGGCGTCCCCCGCTACCGTCCGCAGGTGGCGGAGGAGAAGAACGAGGTCGGCATCGCGACGGGCCTCGCCTGGACCGAGGCCGGGGGCGAGCTGCTGCTGACCGAGTCGACCCTGATGCCCGGCAAGGGGCGGCTGACCCTGACCGGCAAGCTCGGCGACGTCATGCAGGAGTCGGCCCAGGCGGCGATGAGCTACGTGCGGTCGAAGGCCGAGGAGTTCGGCATCCAGAAGGACTTCCACCGGCGGACCGACGTCCACGTGCACGTCCCCGAGGGGTCGATTCCCAAGGACGGACCCTCGGCCGGCATCACCCTCGCGACCGCCCTGGTGTCGAACCTCGCCAGCGTGCCCACGCGCCGCGACGTGGCGATGACCGGCGAGATCACCCTGCGGGGCAAGGTGCTGCCGATCGGCGGGGTCAAGGAGAAGGTGCTCGCCGCCCACCGGGCCGGCGTCAAGACCATCATCCTCCCCAAGGACAACGAGAAGGACCTTGCGGACATCCCCAAGCCGGTGCTCGACGTCCTCGAGCTGCACCTCGTCGAGTCGATGGACGAGGTGCTGAAGATCGCCCTCGCCGAGCCGCTGGTCTCGCTGCTCTCGGCCGGGGAAGACGTCGAATCGGCGACCGCCGCGGACGGCGGCGTGATGCACTAGCGGAAACCGCCGCCTCGCGGCCGCGGTTCCGCCCGGTTCCTGACAGGGCGTCTGCGCAGCATCCTCGCCGCGCCGCACTCACGGCGGCGCCGCTCTCGCCGCGCGAACGCCTGCCCCCGGTCGCCGGCGGATGAAGATCCACACCGCGGAGTTCGTGAGGAGCGTCGGCCCCGACAGCCCGCTTCCCGACCCGCGGCTTCCCCAGGTCAGCCTCATCGGCCGGTCGAACGTCGGCAAGTCGACCCTGATCAACGCGCTGGTGCGCCGCAAGATCGCGCGCGCGGGCGGCGCCCCCGGCACCACTCGCCTCCTCAACGTCTACCGCATCGTCTTCGCCCGGCGCCGCGGCGAGCTGCTGCTCATCGACCTCCCCGGCTACGGCTACGCCCGCGGCGGCGCCGAGAGCACACGGGTCTTCGACCGGTTGACCGAGCGCTACTTCCGCCGCGGCCCGGCGACGGCCGCGGACCGCCCCGGACGAAGCGGCCCGGCCGAGCCGCCGGCGCCGCGGGCACCCATGGGCGCGGTCCTGCTCGTCGACGTTCGCCACCCCGGACTCGAGAACGACCGCGACGCCCTCGGCTGGCTGACCGGGCTCGAGCTGCCCCTCGTCGTCGCCGCCACCAAGATCGACCGCCTCGCCCGCTCCGCCCGTCACGCGAGGCTGCGGGCCCACGAGAAGGCGCTCGCCCACCCCGTGCTGCCGGTCTCGGCCAAGCGCGGCGACGGCCTGCCCGAGCTGTGGACGGCGCTGCTGGCCCTGGCGGACCCGCCGCCGCCGGGCGCGGAGGCCCGCCCATCGGCGACCGCATGAGGACGGAGCCTCGAATACACGCGACTCGATGAGACGCCGGCCGGGTGCAGACGGTCAGCACGTTCCCCCCGGCCGCATGCGGCAGGGCCGCTTCGCACCGGGGCTGGCGACAAGACTCTCGTCGGACCGCCCGGGGGAGACGGCCGCCCTCTCGTTGCCGTCGAACCGAAGCCCGTCCCCGCGAGGGAGCCCCGACCGCAACCGCCCGAACCGTCACCCGGCCGGTTGCAGCAGGCCGACCGCGACCAGCGCCTGGCCGATCGCCTGGTAGGTGGCGCTGTCGGGTCCGAACAGGTCGGCCGCCGACTGCAGGATGGCGAGCGCCGCCTGGCTGATGTGCGGCGAGCTGGGCATCAGGTCGGTCATCGCCCGAAAGAAGGCCGTCTCGACGTCGTGACGGTTTGCGCCGCCGACACCCTGAACGGTGAGCCCCGACGTCCGGTGCCGCCCCCCTTCGATGGCCAGGTAGAACGCGTGGCTCAGGATCGTGGAATTCCAGTGAACCCCGCCGTAGCCGAACGAATAGAGGAAGGTGAGCGACTGGCCGCCGTCCGCGGAGCCATAGCCCGAGAAGTAGGCTCGGTCGTTGTCTTCGAAGCGCTGAGCCAGAAACCAGACCATGCCGCCGTAGTGGTCGGGGTAGGGAATCTCCACCCGGCGGTGCAGGGTGAGCGAGCCCGGATCCTCCAGCGACCTGATCGCCGGACCGGTATCCTCTCCGAGCAGATAATCCGCGCGGAGTGGGCCCATCGGCGGCTCATGCAGCGAGAACTCGACGGCGGTGCCGATGATGTCCGAGTACGCCTCGTGGATGGCGCCCCCATGGGCCGCGAACAGATGGAGCCGACCTTCAACGTCACACAAGAAATGAAACGACCGACCGGCAAAGAACTCCGGAGCGTCATCCGGGTAGCGGTAGCTCTCGCCGCAGGCAATCGTGACACCGCTGGGCAAGCTGTACGCCGGCAGCCACGGAAGGGACCAGACCCCGCCGAGATCCTCCCCGGTTCGCGCGCTCACCGCGAAATAGGTGACGCCGTGCATCATCTCGTGGGCGACGACGTCGGCCGACGCGATCGGCGTGCCGTCAGCCTCATGGCCGAACGCGACCAATCCGGTTCCTTCGGGTCCGTACGGCGGAGGGATGAAGAACGCGTTGTGGAAGTCGAGGCCGACGTTCACCATGCCGATGATTCGACCGTTCTCGCCGTCCATGCCGTTCCAGCCCTGCTCCAGCGCGAGGTAGTCGTAGGTGAAGCCCTCGTAGGCATGCACGTCGACCACCGCCGTGTCGCCCCAGTCGTTGTCGGCGTCGCTCGCCACGTCGCTCGGCGACCAGGTTCGCTCCGCCTCGATGAGGAGGTCCGCGCGCTCCACGTCGTGGCGCATGTCGAGGGTGACGATCTCGGCGGGGCGCAGCCGGTCGTAGGCCTGATACTGCCCGCCGGCCGACGACGTGCTGAGCTTCTTGCGCTGCCCCTGTATGCCGGCCCCGACGCCCACCGACGGGCTCTGTTCGAACACGTTGCTTTCCTCGTGCACGATGCTCCCGCTGTGGGCGTCGAGATAGTACGTCTGCCGGTCGTTCATCGGCATCCGCCAGGCGAGGACGTAGTCGCCGAGCAGGGTCTGAAGGACCACGAGCGAGGGTCGCTCGCCGGTGACCGGCCCGGCGCCCGTCTGCCGCGCGATCAGGGCCGGCGCCTCGTCGGCCGGCACGAGCGGTGTGGTGTCGACGTCTATCCCCTCGTGGAGCGTGCCGAAGATCGAGACGGTCACCCCGCCCGCGAGCTGCCGGGATACGCCCCCGCCCACCACCGGAACGCCCTCGTGGTACTGCCTGAAGCCTTCGTGAACGCGCTCCGGCAGCAACCGGTCGGGGGTTCGGGACGCCAGGACCAGCTCGTCGGTCCGCGTCAGCGCGTCGACCAGCTCGTCGGTCCGGCGCAGCTCCGACATCCGGGCCTCGGTCACCGTGATCTCGCGGCGGCCGGCCGGTTCCTGCCCCGCCAGGGCGACAACGGGAACCGCCAGCGCCGTGGCGGCAACGAGTGGTCGGACGGCGTGCCGTGGAATCTGCATGGATAAGCTCCGCAACCGCGACGGGAACAGGGTCGGCGGGAAACCCGCCGCTCGGGAACGGCGGAATGAGGTCGGCGCGGAATGCCCGAACCAGGTTCGGATGCGCGACAACCAACGACCGGAAACAGCGCCGCTGGCGAGTCTGCGCGCGGCGGCGGGTGGGTCACGGTCCAAGCTCATCTGCGGCTGCGCGCAACGACGGGAAGGTCAGCGGTCTCAGCCCACCAATCCGGAACGTCAGCCGGCGGGCGGGGGCGGCAGGCCGACGGCGACCAGCGCGTCCTCGATTGCCCGCTGAACGTCGGTGCCGGGGGCGAGGTCCGCCGCCGCCTGGCGGATGACGTCGGCGGCCACGGGGAACGAGGTGCGCTGAGGCATCAGCTCCGTCAGCGCGCGGAAGAAGACCCGCTCGACCTGCTCGCGGTTCGACGCGCCGGCGCCTCCGACGGTGAGCTGGGTGGCGATGTTCGTCCCCCCTTCGATGGCGAGATAGAACGCGTGGCTCAGGATCGTCGAGTTCCAGTGCGAAGCGCCGTAGCAGCAACGATCCCGGCGCCAGTTGACCAGCTCGCCGTTGAGGAAGAGGGCCCCGGAATACGTGTAGAACCGGTCGTCGATGAGCACCACCGCGAACTCCCAGCGGGCGGGATAGGCCGGCGCGTCGAGGTTCGACGACGGATCCGACAGCGACCGCAGCGTGCCGGCCGCGTACTCGCTGCCGTACTCGTAGGTGGCCGCCGCGCCGGCCCCCTCGTGGAAGAACCCGGTCGAGACGGCGAACATGTCGGAGTAGGCCTCGTGGATGCCCCCCGCCCCGGAGTGCGCCAGGACGAACCGGCCGTCCTCGCTGCACATGGCGGGAACGGGCACCCAGTCCTCGGGCTCCACCTGTTCGGGCTCCAGCGGAATGGGGAAGCTGGTCTCGGCGCAGGTGTGCGTCTCGCCCTCCCACTCGAAGCTCGACGGGCCGAGGCGCCTGACGTCCCCCAGGCGGGTGAAGAGCCCACCATCCGTCCGTTGACTGACGGCGAAGTGCGTGAGGCCGTGCATCAGCTCGTGGGTGACGGTGTGCAACGCGACCCGCGGCTGAGTCGCCCCCGAGCCTCGCGCCACTTGGCGCTGGCCGAAGACGTAGACGCCGGCGCCCTCCGGACCGAACGGCGGCAAGAAGGCCACCGCATTGAGGAGTCGGTTGTTCACGATGCCGACGATGCGCCCGTTCCGGCCGTCGAGCCCGTACCAGCCGTGGCGCTGCGCGAAGTAGTCGTAGGTCCAGCCCATGTGCACGTGGGCGTCGACCACCGCCGCGTCGCCCCAGACGTTGTCGGCGTCGGCCGCGATGTCGCTCGACGTCCAGCGCTGGACGCGAAACGGCCCCGGCAAGATCAACCGGACGAGCCGCTCCACGTCGAAGTCGGCGTCGAGGGTCACGACCTCGCCCGGCCGGAGGCGGTCCCGGGCCTCGTACCGCCCGCTCTCCTGCGTCGTGCTGATCTTCTTCATGTCGCCGAGAAACCCGGCGCCCGTCCCGACGGCGGACTGCTCCCTGAACGCCGCCTCCCTGTGCACGACGGCACCGTCGGCGGCGGAAACGTAGTACGTGTAGCCGTCCTCCAGGGTCAGGGAATAGGTCAACTCGTACGATCCGCCGAGCAACGGCAGAACGGCCAGATCCGTCGCCAGCCGATCCACCAGTGCCGCGCCGGTCCGCTGCACCAGGCGGCCCGCGGCGTCGGCGGCATTCAGCCCCGGCGCGGTGTCGATGTCGATGTCGGTGTAGAGGGTGCCGAAGAGCGAGACCGTCACGCCCTGGTCGAGCTGCCGCGACACGCCGCCGCCGTGCACCTGCACGCCCTCGTGGAACTGCGCCAGGTACTCGTGGCTGCGCCCCGGCAGGCTGCGGTCGTCCTGTCGGGACACGACGACGAGCTCGCCGGTCCGCGACATCGCGTCGACCGTCGCGTCCCATTGCCGCAGCTCGTCGACGCCGGTCGAATCGCCAACCGCGACCGACAGCTCTCCCGGGAACAGTTGAGACCACGCGTGCCGGCCGGTTGCCGGAATCACGGCCCCCGCGAGGGCCGTCACCACGACGAGTCGTTTCGCGCTGTGCATTTTTCTCGGATTCCTCGACGACGGTCAGGGTGCCGGACGGCCGGGAGCGCGTTCTCGCCGCGCGACGCGCTCTCTCCCAGTCTATTCCGGAGCACGAGCGGGCGGCAACCGACCGGGCACCGGCCACGGCGGACGCCCGGTCGCGGAACGGGAATCGGTATACTGTGAGGATCCCGCGGTCACCCCTCTCAGCGCCGCGTGATTTTTGCCGACAGGAGCAGGGCCCCATGAGATGGATGCGTCAGAGCCTCGCCGCCATCGCCCTCGTGCTCGCCGCCGCGACCGCGGCGGCGGGACAGGCCGGCCGCGAGGTCTTCCCGTTCCCCGTCACCACCTTCGAGCTCGACAACGGGCTCACGGTGGTCGGCGTCGACTACGACAGCCCCGGCATCGTCGCCTACTACACGGTGGTGCGCACCGGCTCGCGGAACGAGGTCGAGCCGGGCTTCTCCGGCTACGCGCACTTCTTCGAGCACATGATGTTCCGCGGCACCGAGAAGTACCCCACCGAGGCCTACAACGCGGTGGTCAAGCGCATCGGGGCCGATTCGAACGCGTTCACCACCACCGACTGGACCTCGTACTACATCGTGGCGAGCTCGGACGCGCTGGAGACCATCGTCGACCTCGAGTCCGACCGCTTCCGCAACCTGCGCTACTCCGAGGGGGACTTCCGCACCGAGGCCGGCGCCATCCTCGGCGAGTACAACCTGAACTTCTCGAACCCGGTGGCGCTGCTGCGCGAGACCCTGCACGACCTCGCGTACACGACGCATCCCTACAAGCACACGACCATCGGGTTCCTGGAGGACATCCGGGACATGCCCAACCACTACGACTACAGCCTGCAGTTCTACGACCGCTACTACCGGCCCGAGAACTGCATCGTCGTCGTGGTGGGCGACTTCGACCAGGCCGAGCTCGAGCGGCTCGCCCGCGAGTACTACGGCGGCTGGGCGCGCGGGAATTTCGAGCCGGAGATCCCGGCGGAGCCGCCGCAGACCGAGACGCGCGCAACCCGCATCACCTGGCCGAACCCGACCCTGCCGTTCCTGATGATGGGCTATCACGCGCCGGCGTTCTCGGACCGGCGCATCGACATGCCCGCCCTCGACGTCCTCTCGCAGCTCCTGTTCTCGGAGACCTCGCCCCTCTTCCGCCACCTGTACCTGGAGGAGCGGGTGGTCGACGCCCTGCAGGGGGGCGCCCTCGACAGCCGCGACGCGCCGCTCTTCACGATCATCGCGCGCATCACGGACCCGGCGCGGATCGAGTACGTGCGGGACGCGGTCGTGGCCGAGATCGAGCGGCTGAAGACCGAGCCGGTCGACGAGGCGGTGCTCGCCGCCACCAAGTCGCACATGCGCTACGCGTTCGCGATGGGGCTCGACAACCCCGGCGCGATCGCCCAGACGCTGGGGCACTACCTGCAGCTCACGCGGGACCCGGAGACCGTGAACCGGGTCTACGCGCTGTACGACGCGGTCTCGCCGGAGGACATCCGGATGGTGGCCAACCGGTACTTCGCCGACACCAACCGGACGGAGGTCGTCCTGACCCAGGAGGAAGCCCGATGACCGCCGCAGTCCTTCTTCGACACCGCCGGGCCATTACCGCCGGTTCGGGTTCCCGCTCCGCGCGCCTTTCGCGACGCACGCTCGCGTGTCGGCGCCGCCCGCCACTCAGGCACGGCCCGGGAGCCGATGCCAGGACCACGCGTACCCGGCGCGCGCGGCTGGCGCCGATCGTCGCAGCCGGTCTCGTCCTCGCTCTCGCGGGCGCCAACCCCGGCGTGTCGACCGCGGGCCAGTCCGATTCCGCCCTCGTCACGCTGCCGGCACCCGATTCGCCGCTGGTGACCCTGCGCATCGGGTTCCGCACCGGGTCGGTCGACGATCCGGCCGGCAAGAACGGCCTCAACGCCCTGACGGCGCTGACGATGGGACGCGGCGGCACCGAGGCGATGACCTACGAGGCGATCACCGAGGCGATGTACCCGTGGTCGGCGTCGATCCGGGCGCAGTTCGACAAGGAGATGACGGTGATCGTCGGCGAGGTGCACCGCGACCACCTCGATCCCTTCTTCGAGATCCTGCGAGACCTCGTGACCGCGCCGCGGTTCGACCCGGCCGACTTCGAGCGGAACCGCGACTTCCTGACCAACACCGTGGTGTCGACGCTGCGCGGCAGCAACGACGAGGAGCTGGGCAAGGAGGCCCTGAACGCCCTGCTCTACGCGGGGCATCCCTACGCCGCCCCCGCCGTGGGGACCGAGCAGGGCCTGGCGGCGCTGACCCTCGACGACGTGCGGGCGTTCCACCGCGAGCGCTACACGCGGGCGCGGGTGCTCACGGGCGTCGCCGGCGGCTACCCCGCGGGCTTCGCCGAGCGGGTCGAGCGGGAGCTGCTCGACCGCCTGCCGGCGGAGGGCGACGATCCGACCGACCTGCCGGCCCCGCGTGATCTCGATGGCGTCGAGCTGCTTCTGGTGGACAAGGACGCCATCGCCACCGCGATCTCCATCGGCTTTCCCATCGACCTGACCCGCGCCGCCGAGGACTTCTACGCCCTGATGGTCGCCAACTCCTACTTCGGCGAGCACCGCACGTTCAACGGCCTGCTGATGAACAAGATGCGCGGACAGCGGGGGCTCAACTACGGCGACTACTCGTACATCGAGCACTTCGTCCAGGACGGCGGATCGCGCCTGCCGATTCCGAACATCCCACGCCGCCAGCAGTTCTTCAGCATCTGGATCCGGCCGGTGCCGCACCACAACGCCCACTTCGCGCTGCGGCAGGCGCTGCGCGAGCTGCGGGTCCTCGTCGACGACGGCCTGAGCGAAGCCGACTTCGAGGCCACCCGCGAGTTCCTGATCAACTATTCGAAGCTGTACGTGCAGACGAGCAGCCGCCGTCTCGGTTACCACATGGACTCGGCGGCGTACGGCGCGGGGTACTTCATCGACGAGATCCAGCGCCGGCTGCCCGGGCTGACCGTCGACGACGTCAACGCCGCGATCCGGCGCCACCTGCAGGCCGACGATCTCGCGGTCGCCGTCGTCACCCGCGACGCCGCCGCGTTCCGCGACCGCCTGCTCGCGAACCAGCCGTCGCCGCCCACCTACAACGCCGCGGTGACCGACGAGATCCGGGCCGAGGACGTACTGATCGAGGCGTTCGACATCGCCGTCAATCCCGAGAGGGTGCGGGTGGTCCCGGTGCAGGAGATGTTCCGCGAGGTGTCCGTGGCGCCCCGGACTGATCAGTGACGGAAATCAGCCCGCCCGAGGCCGAGCTCTCCGCCGCGCAGCCGCAGAGGAAGGGTCGCCGCCGCGCGCGGTCGGCGGCCCGCCACCGATCACCGTCCTGACCTGAGACCGGCCGACTCCCGTCGTCAGGCGCAGGCGGCGCCGCCCCCCTGGACGGCGCCCGGTCGCGTCGCCTCCACGCCGCCGAGCCGCCGCGCTCCCTTACATGCCACCATGCCCGATCCCGTCCAGACCACCACCGTGCTGCTTGGCACCGCCGCCTCGCTGGCGGTCGTCCACACCCTGATCGGCATCGACCACTCGCTGCCGCTCGCCGCCCTCGGCCGCGCCCGGGGTTGGGCGCTCGGCCGGACGCTGCTCGTGACCGGGGTCTGCGGCGCCGGCCACGTCGCGTCGTCGGTCGTGATTGGCGCGACGGGGGTCGGCCTCGGCGTCGCGACCGACTCGCTGCTGCGGATCGAATCCGCTCGCGGGGAGCTGGCGGCGACCCTGCTGCTCGCCTTCGGTCTCTCGTACACCGCCTGGGCCCTGTGGCCGCGGCGCCGCCGACGCGAAGGCGGGGGCACGCCGGCCGGGCGGTCGCCACGCGCCTGCGACGAGCGCGACGCAGCGGCCAAGCCGGCACCGCAGCCGGAGGACCGGCCCGGCGCGGACGGTGGCGCAACCGGCGACATCCGCGGCGTGACCGCATGGGCGCTCTTCGTCGTCTTCGTGCTCGGCCCCTGCGAGCCGCTCATCCCCCTGATGGTCGTGCCGGGGCTGGCCGGCGACTGGCTGGCGGTGGCGGCGGTGGCGGCGGTCTTCGGGCTGCTGACGTTGGCGGTCATGCTGGCGGCGGTTGCGGCGGCGTGGCACGGCATCGGGTGGATGGGCCGGTCCGCGCGGCATCGCGGCGAGTCGCTCGCGCACGCCGCCGCCGGTCTCGTCGTCACCGCGAGCGGTGCCGCCGTGCTCTGGCTCGGCCTTTAGGAGGCTGACGGGAATGGTCGCCGCTGGGCGCAGTTGGCGACTCCGTAACGATCACTGTTTCTTGGGAGACGGGACACGCCGCCCGGACGAGCGCGGTGGGCGGCGACGCGGCAGTCCCCGCCCGCCGCCGCGACAACGGGCCGCTGACCACCGACGACCCGACACCGATCTGCCAGGCCGGGCTCTTCCAGGGGTGCCGGGAGTTGCCGCCGCGAAGCGCTCGCGGGGGCAACTCAGTCTTTGGTCGGTTGCGGGGGGCGCGGCGCGCTCGATCCGTTGCGCGACCGGTGGCGTGCTTCCTGCCGACGGCTACGGGGTCACGGTGACGGTGACGTCCTCGTAGTCCTGAAGGCCGCCGTCGTGGGCGAGGGCGCGCAGGACGTACTCGCCGGGGCGGCTGAACGTGACCCGGGTCTCCCAGCGGTCGTCCTCGGGCGCCTCGGGGGTCGACCAGCCCGGGGACCAGGGCGAGTCGCGCCCGACCCGGGTGTCCTCCCAGGTCGCGATCTGCGGCGGGTCGAAGACCGCCTCTCCGGCGCCCCGGTAGACGAACCAGGACAGCCGCAGGCCGGTCGCGCTGTCGGTGGTGATGCGGCCCGGCCGCCGGGGATTCGCGGGGGCCAGGGGCCGCGCCCGTGGGACGCCGTCGTCGCTGACCGACACGGCGAGGGCCAGCGCCTCGCCCACCCGCGCGGTGCGGGCGGACTCGCCCTCGACCTTCAGCACGGGAGCGGCGTTCTCGGCGAGCTCGGCGGTCGAGCCGGCGGCACCGGCCGCCCCGAAGTTGGCCTGGATCACCAGGTCGTCGATGAAGTAGTCGCGCCTGAGGGTGCCGTAGGCGCGCTGGGTCTCGCCGTTCGCAGTGAGGGTCCAGACCAGCTCGCGGCCGCCGAAGTCGGCGGGCACCCGGACGCTGAACACGAAGCGGTTCCGCCGCGGCTGGAAGCGGGTCGGCTGGCCCCGGTCGGGGCCGCCGGGCTCGATGGTGTTCTCCGGCCCGACCGGGACGTCCACGACCTGCTCCCAGTTGCGGTTCATGTAGCCGAAGACGAGGTCGAAGGACCCGTCCTCGTTCTGCACCCAGCCCTCGTAGGCGGGCGAGATGCTCTGCCCGGTCGCGAACGACTGCTGGGCCGGGGCGCCCTGCCCCGTCGCCAGCGCGGCGAGCAGGGCCAGGCACGCCACCCCGCGGGATGACGGCCGGCGGCCGGCTGTTCTCGGAAACATGCTCACGCCCCGAACCCGGACTACTGGTCGCCGCCGTCGACGTTGACCGGCGTCTCGAAGTAGTCGCTGCCGCACACCATGCAGCCGATGTCCAGCCGCCCGTCCGCCGCCCGCAGGCGCTCGCGCTCGGCGACCTCGGCCGCGAACTCCTCGTCGTCCATGTAGATCGCCTGTATCAGGTTGATGAACATGTTGTCGACGGACCGGTGGCCCGACCCCGACCAGTTGCGCGGATCGACCACATTGGGGTTGGTCGGCGTGTTGTTGAAGTAGCCGCTCAGGTGGAGGATGGTGCCCTTCGGCAGCAGGGGCGCCGCGTCGTCCTCGTACTTGTAGACCCGCACCCAGTTGTGGTCGTAGCCCGAGCAGTTGAGGGTCTCGACGGTGTCGCCCCACACCGCCTCGAGGCACATCCTGACGCCGGGGGCGTGCATGTGCGGCTCGTAGACGCTGATCTTCGTGTTCTCCGGCAGCGTGAAGTAGGCGTCCATCCGCTGGTTGTCCTGCATCGGCAGGATGTCGATGTCGGGGCCGTTCCCGAAGAAGAGCAGCTCCACCTCCTTCGTGGGCTCGTAGCCCGGGGGATGGAACTTGAAGCCGACCTCGATGCGGGCGGTGGTGTCGATGCCGTTCGAGTGGAGATGGGTCGACGGGAAGAGGAGCTGAGACCCCGCCTTCAGGATGGGCCCCGCCTCGGCGTCGAAGACGTCTGCATTCCGCCCCACCTCGTGGACCGGCCACGAGTAGAACTCCCCCGGCTCGTCGTCCGGCCCCATGCTGTACAGCGCCGAGTGGTGCACGACGAAGAGGCCGCCGACGGTGTCCGACCGCACGCCGCGCGGCAGATCGTTGCGCTCCTTGTACTCGACGGCGGCGACGTAGCGGTCCTCGGTCAGCCCGGTCTCGACCTGGCCGAGCGTGCCCCACCAGTCGGGCGCCTCGGCCGCGACCTCGAAGCTCGGGGACGACACGATGAGGTCCGGCTCGCCGATCTCCCACTCGTCGATGTCGATGAACGGCGGCGGCTCGGGCATGTCGGCGGGCTCGCCGCGCGGGGCCCCGTTGTCGACCCACGCCGCGATGGTCGCGATCTCCGCGTCGCTCAGCGACCAGTCGTCCTTGAAGCGCTGGATGCCGATGTCCTTCTCGATGTACCAGGGCGGCATGACCCCCATGCGGTTGCGCAGCCCCGTCCGCTGCTTGATCGACCGCGCCCAGGGGCGGGTGTCCTCGTAGGTGATGAGCGACATCGGCGCGAGCGAGTTGGGCCGATGGCACTTCTGGCAGCTCCGCTGCAGGATCGGCGCGATGTCCCGCGTGAACGTGGGGGACTCCGACTGCGCCTCGGCGGCGGGCGCCGCCGCGAACCCGATGACCGCCACCAGCATGCCGGCGAGCCAGCGGGAGAGAACCTGCACTCCGTGATTCGACGTCGCGTTCATGACCGCTCCCTGTTGTGGACGAATTGACCTATTATCTCCCGGATCGGGCCGGCCGCGTCAACGTCGCTACGCCGCCGGGACGGCCGCGGCGCCCCTCGGGCGCTCGGCGGTGCTACCCGGGCCACACGGGCGACGGCGCCTTGCAACGGCGCCGGTTCCTGACGGGTGGGCACCGGTCGGATTCGCGGTCGGATCTGAAGCTTCAACCCCTGAGACGAGGAGGTCTGCAATGCATCGGAAGCAACTGGATCGGTGGCGCTGGGGACTCGCGGCGTGCGTCGTCGCCGTCGCGTCGGCCGTCTGGATCGGCCACGCCCGACAGGAACAGACCACCTTCACCGGCACCTCGTTCCGGGTCGGGTCGGAGGGCATCAACGTCTCGTCACGCGGCTTCGAGGCGGGCGCCCGCACCCACTGGCACACCCACAGCGCCCAGCTCCTGTTCGTCAAGGAGGGCCGCCTGCGCTATCAGGTGGAGGGACAGCCGGTGGGAGAGATCGGCCTGAACGAGACGACGTACCTGCCCCGGGGGGTCCGCCACTGGCACGGGGCCACCCCCGACGAGCCGCTGACGCACGTCTCGGTGACGTTCCCCAACGACGCCGGCGAGCCGCTGCCCATCGAGTGGATGGAGCCGGTCACCGACGAGGTGTACTCGGCCGGCGACGACCGCTGAGCACTGCCGTGCACGGGGGGAAGCCGACGGGAACCGGCCCCGGCCGGGTTCTCGTGCCGCTTTCGGCGTGCTATAAGGGCCCGTGATGGACATCCGGCCGTACGTCCGACCGTCGCGAGACGCCGCCCTGGCCCTGGTGCGCGAGGCGGACCTGCCGGCGCTGATGGCGCGGGCCTCGGCCCTGCGCGACGCCGGGTTCGGAAGGGCCGTCAGCTACTCGCGGAAGGTGTTCATCCCCCTCACCAAGCTGTGCCGCGACGTCTGCCACTACTGCACGTTCGCCCGGCCCCCGCGGCCCGGCGAGCGGGCGTACATGACCCTCGACGAGGTCCTCGACGTGGCGCGGCAGGGCGCCCGCGCCGGCTGCCGCGAGGCGCTGTTCACGCTGGGCGACAAGCCCGAGCTGCGCTACCCGCAGGCCCGCGGCGAGCTGGAGTCGCTGGGCCACCCCACCACCATCGCGTACCTGGCCGCCGCGGCCCGGGCGGTCCTCGACGAGACCGGCCTGCTGCCGCACGCCAACCCCGGCGTGGTCACGCGCGACGAGTTGAGTGCGCTCCGCGAGGTGTGCCCGTCGCAGGGGCTGATGCTGGAGAGCGCGTCGCCGCGCCTGCTCGAGCGGGGCGGGGTCCACCACGGCTCGCCCGACAAGGACCCCGACGCGCGCCTGGAGACGATGCGGGCGGCGGGCGAGCTGGCCATCCCCTTCACGTCGGGCATCCTCATCGGCATCGGCGAGACGCGCGACGAGCGCATCGAGTCGCTGCTCGCGCTGCGCGACCTCCACGACGAGCACGGGCACATCCAGGAGATCATCGTCCAGAACTTCCGGGCCAAGCCGGACACGCGCATGGCGGAAGCGCCCGAACCGACGCTGGAAGACCTGCAGTGGACCATCGCCTGCGCGCGCCTCGTCTTCGGCCCCGACATGGCCATCCAGGCACCCCCCAACCTGACGCCGGGCAGCTACGGCGCCCTCGTCCGGGCCGGCATCAACGACTGGGGCGGGGTGTCGCCGGTGACGCCCGACCACGTCAACCCCGAGGCGCCGTGGCCCCACCTCGAACAGCTCGAGCGCGAGACGGTGCGCGAGGGCAAGGCGCTGACCGAGCGTCTCACCGTCTACCCCGCCTACGTGCGGCGACTCGACGCGTGGGTCGCGGAGCCGTTGCGGCCGGCCGTCCTGCAGGCCTCCGACGCCGAGGGGTTCGCGCGCGAGGGCGCATGGTCGCCCGGCGACCGGGACGCGGTGCTGCCGGCCGCGCTCCTCGACCGGCTCGCGCGCCCCGACCCACCCGCCCCCGCTCCGGCGGTGCGCGCCCTGTGCGACAAGGCGTCGCGCGGCGACGGCCTCGACGAGGCCGAGATCGCCGCGCTCTTCTCGGCGCGGGGCGACGACCTCGTGGCGGTGGTGCGCGCGGCCGACGCGCTGCGCCGCGAGGTCAACGGCGACGACGTCACCTACGTCGTCAACCGCAACATCAACTACACCAACGTCTGCTACTTCAAGTGCCAGTTCTGCGCCTTCTCCAAGGGCAAGCTCAGCGAGAACCTGCGGGGCGCGCCCTACGACCTCGACCTCGACGAGATCGCCCGCCGCAGCACCGAGGCTTGGGAGCGCGGCGCCACCGAGGTGTGCATGCAGGGAGGCATCCACCCCGAGTACACCGGCGCCACCTATCTGGACATCTGCCGCACCGTCAAGGCCGCGGTCCCCGAGATGCACGTGCACGCGTTCTCGCCGCTCGAGGTGTGGCAGGGCGCGGCGACGCTCGGCGTGCCACTCGAGGTGTTTCTCGGGCGACTGCGGGCGGCGGGGCTCGGCACGCTGCCGGGGACGGCGGCCGAGGTGCTCGACGACGAGGTGCGCCGCGACCTGTGCCCCGACAAGCTCACGGCCCGCCAGTGGCTCGAGGTGATGGAGACCGCGCACGGGGTCGGGTTCCACACCACCGCGACCATCATGTACGGCCACATCGATCACCCAAGGCACTGGGCGCGGCACCTCGCGCGCATCCGCGCGCTGCAGGCGCGCACCGGTGGGTTCACCGAGTTCGTGCCCCTGCCCTTCGTGCACATGGAGGCGCCCATCTACCTCAAGGGCCGGGCGCGGCGGGGCCCGACGTTCCGCGAGACCCTGCTCATGCACGCGGTCGCCCGCCTGGCGCTGCACCCGCTGGTCACCAACATCCAGGCCTCGTGGGTGAAGCTGGGGCCGCGCGGCGTGCGCGCCTGCCTCGCGGCGGGGGTGAACGACCTCGGCGGCACCCTGATGAACGAGAGCATCACCCGGGCGGCCGGCGCGGGCTTCGGCCAGGAGCTGACGCCGGAGGAGATGGAGGCGGTCATCGCAGGGTCCGGCCGCGCCCCGAGGCAGCGGTCCACGACCTACGGCGAGCCGCCGGCCGGGCAGGTGGCGCGGTCGTTCCGGGCCGCCGATCTGCGTCCCGTGGTGCAGACGCCGAGCCCGGCGTGGGCGCGCTCCGGCGCGCGCGAGGCGCTGGTCAGGCCCGGGCTCGAGGCGGCCGGTGAGGAGACCGTCAACCGGGAGGGCTAGGCGTGGGGCCGTTCCGGTGCGCGCGAAGCGCTGGTCGAGCCCGGGCACGAGGCGGCCGGCGAGGGAACCGTCGATCGTAAGGGGTAACGCGAAGTCCGCGATGAACCGAGGCCGGCTCCGGGTCGAGGCCGCGCCCCGGCTCGCGCGACAACGTTGAATGCGAGAGGCGACACGAAATCCGCGGCCAACCGAACCCGATCCCCGGTCCGCGGCTCGCGCGGCGAGTCCGACTGGGCAAGGAGACGAATCGATGAGTGACGAACGCGCAATCGGCGAGCGACTGGTGAAGGCGTTGAAGCGGCCGGCGATCGGGGGGCCGGCGGCCCTGGTGGTGCTGCTGGTGATCGCGTTCTACGGGTGGTCGTTCACCTGTCCCTGCGAACGCACGCCGGGCGCCGTCCTCTTCGGCTACGAGCAGCCGTTTCCCGTCACCGACTGGACCCTCGCCAACGACGTGACCTTGTGCCAGATCCAGATCAACGCCGGCTTCCGGCCGCATGCCATCAACCTCAACTGCTTCGCCAACGAAGAGGGCAACCTC
Source organism: Vicinamibacterales bacterium (assembly GCA_965207615.1). Taxonomy (GTDB): domain Bacteria; phylum Acidobacteriota; class Vicinamibacteria; order Vicinamibacterales; family UBA8438; genus JAJEEA01. Next base: position 6,414,336 of record CBDBMZ010000003.1, on the reverse strand, counting down.
TACCTGAGCTGCTCGAGCTGCGACGGCAAGCTCTGGTCCGGCTTCGCGATCCGCGACCCCCGGGCGTGGCTGCGCCTCGACCGCAACGTCTACCCGGTCCACCTCACCCGGATCGTCGACCCCGCCGAGCTCGACATGGCGTGGGTCGCGAGGCTCGACAAGCTGCACTCCCTGGAGGAGCCGGCCAACCCGCCGGTGCCGCTGGGCTCACCGCGGCCCGAGGGCTGGTGGACGTTCCGCGTCCGGTGGCGCGGCTGAGCGTCCGCCCGCAGAACGGCGCGGACTCCGGGAGGGTCGGTCGGGCGCCCATCGGAACCGCTGGCGACGATGGGCGCACTGGCGTGACCACCGGTGGGCGGCGGCATCTGCCCTCCCCCCGGGACAGGGCTCACGCCGTTCGGCTTCCGCCGAGGCGCATCTCCATGTCGCCGGTCACTCGGTCGCGCGGCCGTAGTCCGCGCCGGTGAGGCTGGTCAGCGCCGCGTGCTGCCACTCCCGCAGCCGTCGCGCCAGGTCTGCCGCCACGGCGGGCTCGCTCTCGGCGAGGTTGCGGCCCTCCGCCCGGTCCTCGCGCAGGTCGAACAACTCGACGCCCGCGCCGCGCGAGCCGTCGACGACGAGCTTGTAGTCGCCGTCCATGATCACGCGCGCGCCCGCGAAGTCGCGCTCGTCGACGGCCGGGTAGCGGATGTTGCGGAAGTTCCGCGTCGGGATGCCGTCCATCAGCTTGACGAGCGGCGTCGTCCCCGCCTGCAGCGCGGGATCCATGTAGGGGTCGTGGTCGCGGCCGGCGAGGCCGCCGACGTCGAAGCTCCAGAAGAAGACGGGCGCCGGCCGCGACGTCATCCGGCCGTCGATCAGCGGCGCGAGATCGATGCCGTCGAGGGGCCGGTCTGGGGTCGGCTGCCCCGCGAGGGCGGCCAGGGTGGGCAGGATGTCGCTCGTCACCGCCGCGACGTCGCTCGCGCGCGGCGCGGCGATGCGCGCCGGCCACTCGATGATGCCGGGGACGCGGATGCCGCCCTCGTACATCGTCCCCTTCAGGCCGCGCAGCGGCGTCTCCGCGAGCCCGCTGCGGGGCGTCCCGTTGTCGCCGTTGTACCAGAGCAGGGTGTTCTCGCGCAGCCCCGCCTCGTCCAGATGGCCGCGCAACGTGCCGATGGCGCGGTCCATCGCGGTGATCTCGGCGTAGCGCTCGCGGAGGACGTCGCCGAGCGGGCGCTCGATCTGGAGGCCGGTCTCGTTCGACGTCAGCGGCACCAGCCGGTCCGCGTACTTCCCGGGCAGCTCGTCGTAGAGGGCGAGGTCCTCCTCCAGCCCCTGGTAGGGCTCGTGGGGCGAGCCGAACCACACGACCGCGAGGAACGGCTTGCCGTCGGCGGCGGCGCGGTCGATGAACCGGATGGCCTCGTCGACGACGATGGCCGAGCTCTCGCCCTCGAACCGTTCCGGCGGCCCCCCGTTGCGCGACAGGGTCGGGTCGAGCTCGAAGAAGTTGTCGTGCGACAGCCACTCGTCGAAGCCCATCGCCCCCGGGTTGAGGGGCGAGCCGGCCTTCACGGTGCCGACGTGCCACTTGCCGAAGTGGCCCGTCGCATAACCGGCCTCGCGCAGCACGTGAGCGATGGTGATCTCCTCCGGGCGCATCGACCAGTTCGGCGCGAACGTGCCGTAGCGCACCGGATGGCGCCCCGTCAGCACGCTGCCGCGGGTGGGCGAGCACGACGGGTGCCCCGCGTAGAACCGGTCCAGCCGCAGGCCCGAGGCGGCCATGGTGTCGAGGACCGGCGTCTTCAGGTACGCGTGGCCGTTGTAGCCGGTCTCCTCCCAGCCGTGGTCGTCGCCCATCAGCAGGACGACGTTCGGGCGGTCGGCGGCCCGGGCCGGGGCCAGCACTACCCCCAGCACGGCGAGGCACGCGAGGACGGGGGCTCCCCAGGCGAGTCGCTTCTTGTTCATCGGCTGATCCTGCCACCAACCGCATCGGACGACAACCGGCGCGGCTCCACGCAGAACGAGAGCACCGGGTCGGGTGTGGTTGGCTCACGCGGACGGCCGGTATAGGCTGTCCCCTCCGACGCATCCTGGAGGGCTTCATGCGCATGGTCGTTCCGTTCGTCGCACTCGCCGTCGTGATCCTGCCCCTCGCGCCGACCGCGCAGGAACCCCGGGCTCAACCGTTCGCGGCCGAGGGCATTCCCGCCGTGCCGCTCCCCGACGTCCCCGTCGTCCACGACACCGCGGCGGGACAGCGCATCCGCGTCTCCGTCGTCACCGACGGGCTGACCTACCCGTGGGGACTCGCGTTCCTGGCCGACGGCCACGTGCTCGTCACCGAGCGGCTGGGGACCCTGCGGCAAATCCGGGACGGCGTCCTCGACCCGGCCCCGATCGCCGGCGTCCCCGAGGTCTACACCGGGGGTCCGCTCGCGGGGCTCATGGACGTGGCGGCGCATCCGCGGTTCGCCGAGAACCGCTTCGTGTACCTCACCTACTCCAAGCCGACCGGGAGCGGCTCGACCGTCGCGCTGGCGCGGGGCCGCTTCGAGGGCGGGGCGCTCTCCGAGGTCCGCGACGTCTTCGTGGCCGACGCCGAGCTGAACGGCGGCGCGTCGCGGCTCGCGTTCGCGCCGGACGGGTCGCTCTACATGTCGGTCGGCGGTGCGTTCGGCGGCGCCCGGCCCCTCGCCCAGGACCCCGCGAGCCACGTCGGCAAGGTGCTGCGGCTGCGCGACGACGGCAGCGCGCCCGACGACAACCCCTTCGCGGGGCGGGAGGGTCACGCGCCCGAGGTGTTCTCGCTCGGCCACCGCAATCCGATGGGCGTGACCATCCACCCCGAAACCGGCGAGGTGTGGGCGAGCGAGCACGCGCCGATGGGCGGCGACGAGGTCAACCGCATCCTCCCGGGCCGCAACTACGGCTGGCCCGAGGTCTCCTACTCGCGCGAGTACACCGGGCTGCGCGTGTCGGAACGGCCGTGGCAGGAAGAGCTGGAGCAGCCGGAGATCGTCTGGATCCCGTCCATCGCCCCCTCGGGGCTCGTGTTCTACAGCGGCGACCGGTTCCCCGCGTGGCGCGGGGACCTCTTCGCGGGCTCGCTCATGACCGGCCGCGTCGCCCGCACCGGCCACCTCGAGCGCATCGAGTTCAACCGGCGGGGCCTTGAGCAGCGTCGGGAATGGCTGCTCGCCGATCTCCGGCAGCGCATCCGCGACGTCGAGCAAGGCCCCGACGGCCTGCTGTACGTGCTGACGGGAGGGAGCTTCCTCGGCCGCGACCCCGCGCTGGGAGAGGCGGCCCTGCTCCGCATCGAGCCGGCCGAGTGAGCTTGCCTGGGCGGGTGCGGCGTTGTACTTTGGTTTCGTGCATGTAACGGCATCGGGCGGCGCAAGGGTCCGAACGCTTGGCGCGCGGTCGCGGTCGACGGTGCGATCGCCGTTGACGGTGGAAGTCGCCGGTACCGACCCCGGCGGCATCGCAACGGGCGGACGTTGTGGGGACACTTCATGACCAGCAGAGCGCGAGAACTGCTCGATGAGGCCCTGACGCTGGTGCCGGCGGAACGGGCCGACATGGGCACGGAGTTGCTGGCGAGTCTCGGTGGGCCGACCGGCGATGACGGTCCGGACACCGCCGAGGCGTGGACGGCCGAGATCGAGCGGCGCGCGCGTCGCGTGTTGTCGGGCGAGTCGTCCGGGGAGCCCTGGGAGGTGGTCCGAGCACGCGTGGCCCGACGCCTGTCCGAGCGGTGACCCGGCGAGTTCGCATCGAACCGGAGGCGGCGGAGGAGCTCGGGGAAGCCGCCCTCTGGTACGAGAATCGCCGCGCCGGTCTCGGGAGTGATTTCCTTGACCGAGTCGACCTGGCATCGAGTCGGCTGAATCAGTGGCCGCACGCGGGGGTCGCCGTCCCCGGTTCTTCCGGTCGAGTCGGCCGTCCGCCGCGTGCCGGTGGGCCGCTATCCCTACCACCTCATCTACCTGTTCGCAACCGACGCGATTCGGATCCTCGCGGTCGCTCACGATCGGCGGATGCCCGGCTACTGGCGGTCACGCATCGGTCAGTGCCCCCAGGCCTCGTGCGACTCGCCACCCGTCCGGGTGTCGGCAGCCAACGACCAACTCGGCGCTGCCCCGATCCATGGCCGCTTCGAAGGCGCATCTTGCTCGGCCTTTGTGGCGCCCTGCGTTACGATCCCGGTATGCAGGCGGACGCCACCGCACGCGCCCATGGCTTGATGGTCGGCATCGCAGCCGGCAATCTCCTGGGAATCGTCCAGGAGGGTTGGCCGAAGGAGCAGGTCACCGAGACGTTCCCGGACGGCGTCCGCGAGATCGAGGCGGACGCCGGCTACCCGGACGACGACGACCTGGCCCAGGCAATCATCATCGCCGAGGCGGCCGGGCGGGGGTCGCTCGACCCGGATGACCTGGGGCGCCGGTTGTGGGAATGGGCGGAAACGAACGGCCTCGGCATGGGCGGCCTGACCGGACACGTCCTCGAGCTGTACGGCGGGGACGTTCCTCAGTTCCTGGGTGCGAGAGGGCGGGACGGCCAGAGCCGCGAACCGGCCGGCATGCCGATCACCGAGGCGTCGCGAATCGCGTGGGACGGCTCCCGAGCCGGCAACGGCGCGGCAATGCGCTGCGCCCCGATCGCGATTCGCTGGCGCGACGATCCGGCGGGGCTGGTACGCAACAGCATCGTCAGCGCGGTGCCCACCCATTGGGACAAGCGCTGCGGCTGGTCGTGCGTCCTGTTGAATGTCGCAGCCGCCGCGACGCTGCGCGGAGAGTCGATCACCCCCGACGAGTTGCTCACTGCGAGCCTCGACGGTGTCGGGGCTTCCCTGTCCGATCTGGAGCGGTACGACTACGAGGCAGGCGTACCGGCATCGGTCCGCGAGGCGGTTCTGAGGGCGGCCGACGCCGGGACCGCCGACCTGCGTCTCGACAGCGACTCGATGGGGTTCACGCTGCTGGCGCTCCAGGTCGGCCTGACCGCGCTCTGGCGCGCAACGAGCTTCGAGGAGACCCTGAGCAACATCGTCGAAGCCGGCGGCGACACGGACACGAACGGCGCGGTCGCCGGCGCCATGCTCGGCGCCCGGTTCGGCCTCGAGGCGATTCCGCAGCGGTGGCGCGACCGGATCGCGGAAATCCGCGCGGGGCGGACGCCGATGGAGTCACTCGCCGACCGGCTGCTGTCGGCGGGCCGAGACGCACAGCCGCAGGCCCTGGAACGCAACCGGCGACGAGGAACCGTGTCGGGCCACGCCGACGCCACGCCGCAGGCCGCAGAACAGAACACTCGATGCCGCATACGTGAAAGCATGCGCTGGACGAGTACCGATACCCGGTTGACCTCCGAAGATTCGACGGGGCTTCCCAACACCAGGGTTGGTTCCAACTGAACATCTGCCCCGGCGATTCGGTCCAGACCATGGGCTTCGAGACCAGGTTCCGATCGCAGGCTCGTCACCACATGCAGGCCTGGGCGGAGGTGGTGTTCTGGAAGCTCTATTTCGGCGGTCGGGGAATCGCCGCGAGGCAGGCGCAGAAGCTGCTCGATCTACGAAGGCCCGTGTCTGCGAGCGAGCTCTGGTCGTCCTGCGCGGCCTACATCGAGCAACCCGATCGAGCGACCTTCAGGGCCTTGCGGAGCAAGCTGTTCAAGGAGCCGGTGGTCGCGACGGCCCGCAACCTACCCCGCGTTCATCTGCCCGGAGGAATTCCCGATGGTCGATACGCAGATCGCACGATGGGTGCGAGAGAACGGCGATCTGCATGGGTACCCCGGCGAGATCGACCAGGTTCCGACCGCAGCCATCAGGGAGAGTCACTGGCCCTTCGTGGCCTCCTGGATGGCGTGGTGCCGGACCATGGCCACCGAGCTCAGTCGACGCACGGGCTTCTCTTGGCGTGCCCGAGACGTCGAGATGGCCGTCTTCACCGCACAGAGATGCGGATTCGAGCTGGATCCACTGAATTAGCTGGCGGAACCGTGTCGCTCCAAGACCGCCAACCGGTCAATTCCCCGAGCGTCTGCGTGCACGTGCACGCTGCGTCCGCTCCTCGACGACCGTCACGCTACCTGTTGCGGTAATGCTGGCAATGAACGGACCGGGCCGCTGGCAGATGCGCCGAATACGGGGAAGCGCCTTGACGAGCACCGCTGCCTGCTCATCTCCCGACAAGTCGGCTGCGGCGAGCAGGAAGGCCTTGACCTCCGCGTCCATGAGCGCTTGGCGCTCCAACGTGCGGCGCCGGATGTTGCGGTCCTTCGACAGGAACACCCATCCACGCGCTCCCACGGCGGCGAGGAGCTCCTTGTCGTCCGTGCTGGAGTCGAAGTGATCCGTGAGGATTTCAACCGTCGCGCCGGCGTGGCGCAGGGCCTCCGGGACCAGCCGGGTGCCGAGGTTGTGATCGATCAGGAAGACGGGCTCAGGCTGCCTTGAGGTCGAGCTCGCATCGGATCGCTTCCTCGATTTCCGCCGCCGTTCGACCATAGTCGTCAGCCAGATCCACGATGGAATCCCCGGCCTTGTAGCGGTCCGCCACCTCCGCAGTCGAGACGCGCGACCCGGCGATCACGGCCCGTCCGAACGCGACGGCCGGATCGATGGAGATGACGCGTGGCTGATGTTTCGCTGCGTGCTGATCCTGTGGGCTCTTCCGCGTGAAGAGAAAGAGCCTGGTGGCGATACCCGACGCGTTGCGCTCGATCCGGTCCAGATGCACGTCGAGCAACGCCAGCATGGAGGTCTGCCCGCCGCGGCCTGCATCGATGAGCTGATCGAGGCGGTGAACGAGAATCGTTCTGCCGTCCGTGTGCATCTGCTCGTCGATCAGCGGGCGCGCCACGCCGAGTCGGGTCTGCAGGTAATCGAGCGCGTGCCTGATCACCCGCATTCGAACGCCGTGCACTTGCCGGAGGGCGGCCAGCACGTGCAGTTCGACCATGTTCTCGAAGGACAGAAGATGCCGCGACGGGTCGGCGGCCCTCACCAGAGGCCGCGAACGCCTGCCGCTGGAGTCGCTCTTGCCGGAAACCCAATCGTGGAGCGTTCGGTGGGGAATTCTGGCGTACCTCGACGCCTCCGCCTTGGTGTAGGCCGGCATCGCGCGGGCCTCCGGGGAGCGGGAACGACGTCCCAACCGCGTCACCGATGCCAGTGGCTGCCCCTCTCGCGTGTGAATCTCGCGACCCGATACCAGACTACAACAAACCCGCGGTCGCGGCCCTGGCCCGCCCATCGTCGCCTTCGGCTCCGCTGGGCGCCCAAACAACCCTCCCGGAGTCCGCGCCGTTCTACGGCGCAGACTCTACGGAACCACCAGCCCCTCGAACTGGATCCGGATCTGCGGCCGCACCCGCAGGAGGCCGAGCATGACGACGGGCGGCTCCACGCCGTAGGCGGTCATGTCGAGGCTCACCTCTCCCGCGATCTCGACGCCGGCCCCGGACGGCGACAGCGAGATGGGGAAGCTGACCGGGCTGGTGACGGCGTGGATGGTGAGGGCGCCGCTGGCCTGCGCGCCCCCGCTGGACGTCTCGTAGCTCTGGAGCTCGAACGTGATCTCGGGGAACTCGGCCGGCTTCATCGCGTCGAGGAGATGCTCGGTCATCGTCTCGTCGGGGCACTCGAAGTCGGCCACCGGCACGGTGAGGGCGGCCGACCCGACGCCGTCGGCGAAGCCGGGGGCCGGTGAAGGCGAGCCGGCCGTCACCTCGGCCGTCCCGCTCACCGTGCAGGTCCATCCCCGGATGGTCGAGGTGCCGGAGACGGTGAACTCGACCGTCGACGGCTGCGCCGCCGCCGGGGAACCGGCCAGCAGCCCGACACCCAGGCAGACAGCGGTCACGAACCGCAGCGAGAAACCCGTTCGACGTACGACCTGCATCCTGCATCCTCCAGGTGCCGGGCCGGCGCGGTTCATGGCGCGGAGCCGGCGTGCAACCGACGGGCGGGACGCGAGGCGTGCGCCACACCGCCCTGGACCGGGGCCTTCGCGGTCCCCGACCGGTGGCGCCGGGGCCGGCCGTCGCCGTCCCGCCCTGCCACCGCGCAGGGTCAGGCGCGGCCCCCGCCGATTCCATTCGATCAGAGCCCGAAGCCGAAGCGGTTGTCGCGCATCATGATGGGGTTCTTCCCCTCCATGACGAAGCGCGAGGTGATCTGCTCGACCGACGTCGTCCGCGTCTGCCGCATGGCGATCCGCAGCTCCGCGAGGATCAGGTCGATGACCTTGGCGACGCCGTCCTCGCCGAAGGCGCCGAGGCCCCACACGTAGGGGCGGCCGATGCCGACCGCGTCGGCGCCCAGCGCCAGGGCCTTGAAGATGTCGGTGCCGCGGCGGACGCCGCTGTCGATGAACACCGGCACCCGCCCCCGGACCGCGCCCACGACCTCGGGCAGGGAGTCGATCGACGACCACATGCTGTTGACGGCCCGGCCGCCGTGGTTCGACACGAAGATGCCGTCGGCGCCGTGCTCGATGGCCTCCTCGGCCCCCTCGGCGGTCATGATGCCCTTCAGGATCACCTTCATGTCGCTGGCGTCCTTGAGGCGCTTGACGTAGTCCCAGGTGTAGGGGTAGCGCGGGCCCTCCGGGCCGCCGAGCCCCGCCCGCATGGGCCGCACGTAGTCGGGGTGGTGCTGGTGGCAGCTCTGGCAGAGCACCGACGCATAGCCCTCGCCCGACAGCGTGCGCCGCTGCAGCTCGCGGTTGCTGCCACCGAGGAGATCGATGGTCCACACCAGGACGCGGCAGCCCGCGCTGGCAACGCGGTCGATGACCCGCTTGTTCACGTTCCAGTCGGGCACGGTGTAGATCTGGAACCAGTGGGGCTCGCCGCGGGCCTCGGCGATGGCCGCGTAGGACTGCGAGCTCTGGTGCGACTGCATCTGCAGGATGTCCCGCGACCGCGCGGCCCGGGCGGCGCCGCTCTCGCCCTCGGTGTGATAGCCCTCGAGGCTCGCGACGGGGCACAGGAAGAGGGGCGAGGGCCACCGGCGGCCGTAGAGCTCGGTCGACGTGTCGAGCTCGCCCAGCGGCGCGCCGCCGAGCCGCCGGGGACGGATCATCAGGCGCTGGAACCCCTCCCGGTTCGCCCGCCGCGTCTCGTAGTCGCCGACCCCCATGTGCAGGTAGTCCCAGTGCTGGGCCAGGTTCGTGGCGTGGGCCGCGCGCTCGAGGTCCCAGACGTTGACGGCCTCTTCGAGCGACTCGATGACCTGCCCCGTCAACTGGTCCTCGAGGGCGTTCTGGGGCGGCAGCTCGGGCTCCTGAAAGGCGGTGAAGCGGGGCTGCACCAGCGACCGGGGCATCCGCGATCCGCACTCCGGGCAGTGCGGCGTCGCGGGTCCGGCCGTCGCGCGGCGCCCGGCCTCGTGCGCGAGGGCGCGCTGCCAGCTCGCGGGCAGGCCCGACGCGGCCACGCCCAGCAGCGGGCTCGCCGCGAGCAGCTTGAAGAACTCGCGCCGGCTCGCGGCGCGGTCGGGGGCACTCGTATCCGGTCTGGATCCAGTCATCCTCGGCTCTCCTCGCAGGCCCGCGACGCGGCTTCCGAATCGGCGGGCGGTCGCCGGCCGCAGGTTCGCAAAGTGTAGCCGAACGGCCGCCGAATGCAACCCGCGCACGGCGGCCGGCGCCGCATCGATGAGCGGAGGACCCAGCGCTGCCGCTGCGCGGCGACGCCACCGCGGTATCAGCCCGGGGAACGACGTGTTCAGGCAGCAAGCATCGCCGGCGCCCCACGACACGGTGGGGCGTCGTGGGCGACCCCCCGGGGGAACGACGTGTTCAGGCAGCAAGCATCGCCGGCGGTGCGGCGAGATCCGGCGTCGCGGGTGGTCGGGGCTACCCTGTCGTCGGCGCGGGCAGCGGCGCCTTCCGCCGCGGTCAGGGCAGCCTGAACACGAACAGCATGTTTCCGCCCCCCGGCTGTCGAATCTCGGGGGTGAGCCCCCGGAAGTTGATGCCGCCGCCGGCCGCGATGGCGATGTACTGCACGCCGTCGTGCAGGTAGGACACCGGGAACCCGCCCGCGCTCGAGTTGAGGATCTGCTCCCACAGGACGTCGCCGGTCGCGGCGTCGAAGGCGCGGAAACGCCGCGCGTCGTCGCTGACGAACACCAGCCCGCCCCCGGTGGTGAGCACCGAGCCGCCGATGCCGGCGCGCTGCCGGTAGACCCAGCGCGGCTCGCCGGTGGTCAGGTCGATGGCACTGAACTGCCCGATCTGCCCGCCCATGTCCGGGGCCGGCACCTGGGCGATGCGGGCCGAGCCGTGGTGGAGGCCCGGCCGGTAGCGGAACTCGTTCAGGGTCAGGTCCATGCAGACGTTGTTGGTCGGCGCGTAGAGCACGTTCGTCCCCGGGTGGTAGCCGGTGCCCTGCCAGTTGATGCCGCCGAGGGCGCTCGGGCAGACGAAGACCGGCTCGCCGACCTGGGGGAACTTGAGCGACTGGTTCACGATGACGCGGCGGCTCTCGGCGTCGATGTCCGCGATGACGTTCTGGGCGTTGGTGGGCTGGGCCCAGAGGAAGGCGCCGGTGGCGGCGTCCAGCGCCCACACGATGCCGGTCTTGCCGGGGATGCCGGTCACGATCTTGCGCCGCCGCCCCGGCGCGATCGAGCCGCTGCGCCACTCGACGTCGCCGGGCGAGACCTCGGTCTCGACGACGAGCCGCGCGAACGGATGGTCGAGGTCCCACTCGTCGTTGGGGATGTGCTGGAAGTACCACACGATCTCGCCGGTGTCGGCGTCGAGGGCGAGGGTCGAGTTGGTGTAGAGGACGTCGCCGTCTCCGGTGCCCCGCTGCACCGAGCCCCACGGGATGGGCACCCCGACGCCGGTGTAGATGAGGTTCAGCCCGGGATCGAAGCTGGGCGAGTTCCACGCCGAGCCGCCCCGGCGGTCCTCGTCGGGCACGTCCCCCCAGCTCTCGTAGCCGAACTCGCCGGGGCCGGGGATGGTGTACGTTCGCCACACCTCGGCGCCGCTGTCGGCGTCGTGGGCCGACACCCAGCAGCGGGTGTTGAGGTGGTAGCAGCCGGACATGCCGGCGACGACCCGCCCCTTGATGATCATGGGGCCGCCGGAGTAGTGCTGGCCGATGGTCCAGTCGCCGACCGCGACGTCCCAGGCGACCTCGCCGGTGCGGGCGTCGAGGGCGACGAGGTGGGCGTCGTGGGTGGCGATGAACAGCCGGTCGCCGTAGAGGGCGCCGTTGCGGTTGACGCAGGCGAGGTTGGCGGCGTGGTCGACCCGCTCCCGCCGGTACTCCCAGACGCGCGAGCCGTCGCGCACGTCGAGGGCCTCGACGAAGTCGCACGGCTGCACCAGGAACATCATCCCGCCGTGCACGAGCGGCGTCGTCTCCTGCCGGCCCTCCCCCATCGTCCACGCCCACGCCAGCCGCAGGCGGCCGACGTTCGACGTGTCTATCTGGTCGAGCGGGCTGTGCCCCCAGTGGCCGTAGGTCCGCCGCCACATCGGCCAGTCCTCCGGCGGCGGGTCGAGCAGCATGGCCCCGGTCACCGGCGTGTAGCCGTCGGCGACGGACTGCGCCGGGGCGGACGCCCCGGCCAGCAGGAAACCTGTCAGGACGGCGCCGAACCCCAGCCGCGTCACGATGCGCATGTGCTTTCCTCCGCGGCGGCCGCGGCTGCGTCCGCGCCCTCGTTGCCGGTGTGAACGGAAACGGGGGACGCAGCCCGACGCCGGCCAGCTCGGACCATCACGGCTCCAGAGCTTCCAGGACCTGAAGGCTCAGCCGGCCGGAGCGCGAACGCCACAGGAACAGGTGCCAGGCGTCGACCCGGGTCTGCCTTGCGGGATCGGAAGCGTCGGACCGGTGGACGAGGACGTTGGTGTCAACGAAGACCCGTCCGGTCATGCAACTCGTCCCGAGTCGGCTTGCGGCCGTCGACCCATGCCATCTTCCGAGGCTTTCGCGCCAGGGCGCGCGCCATCGCGAGCTCGTAGTCGTCCTCGCGGCGTCTCATCTCTTCGACGGTGTCCGCGAGCCAGCTCGAGACGCTTCGATTCGCCTCGGCGGCGCGCACCCGCAGCCACAGCGCGGTGTCTTCGGGAAGCGTGACGGTGAGGATCTTCATGTCACGGGGGTTAGTAGGACACGAAATCCGTGTCAACGCCGGAAGTTCGGTGGTGGTGCCGCAGGGTCAACCGAACTCCCGGTTCCGTTCCGCAAGCGCTCAGTGCCCGTCGCCAGCGTCGTCGCCCTCGACGTGCACGGCCATCGCGGCGAGCCACGCCTCATCGTCCCCATTGTACGCCGGGCATCACCACGCGCCGAGCTTCAGGATGCCGAACAGCGTAAACCGATGGTCGGCCGCCCCGCCGCGCCGCTCCTGGCGCTCCGCCTTGAACTCGATCTGCACCGGGCCGTCGAGGTCACCCCCGAACAGGCCTGGCATGCCCACGTTCGCGCCCGCGTGCACGCGCCGGCTGCCGCCCATCTGCCCGTAGCCGCCGAACGGCCTCAACATCCGCCCGCCCGGCAGCAGCACGCCATAGCCGACGCGCGCGTCGACCCCGGCGTCGTCGCGCCCCGCCGCCTGCGCATGCGACCGCCACTGGTCCTGCCAAAGCGACTCGGCGCCCGCGCCCTGCGCCCCCCAGTACGGCCGCAGCGACGCGCTCACGCCCGGCTCGCGGTGCCCCCCGCCGACGCTGAGGGTCACGCCCACGCCGCGTTCCTCGTAGTCGGCCGCGGTGTGGAGCGCCAGCATCCTGCCCTGCGCCTCGATACGCACGCGGCCGCTCGTCAGGCGCATCCCGCCGGCAAGCTCCAGCCCCGTCCCGGCCGGCCCCGCGCCGCCGTCGTGGCGCGTGCTCACCGCCCCGAACGGCGCCACGCTCACGCCGCCGGGGTCGCCCATCGGCCTGGTCACCTCCACCCCGGTCCGCAACCGCCATACCTCGGCCTCGAGACCGTCGACCGTCTCATCGCCGTCGCCGGTCGCAAGCCGCGCCCCGGACACCTCGCCCCGCAGGGCCACCTCGACCCCGCTCGCCAGCGCCGCCACCCGTCGCCGGCCCTCCAGCAGCCCCAGGGCGAGGCCCAGCGGGCTCTCGCCCCCGTCGCCGGTCGACGTCCGGACGTTCTCCGCCCTACCCCGGCCGATGCCCGCCATCGCCCACACGCCCGTGTCCCGCCCGCCCCAACGCGCGTACGGATACAGCGCGGTCAGCGCCGTCGTCAGCTGCCCGCCCGACGGACCCGTCCGCCAATCGGCGGCGCCGCCGCTGCGAGCCACGGCCGCGCCCGCCCGCCAGCGCTCGCCCAGCCGCGCGTCCAACCCGAGATACGCGGTCCGCAGATCGCCGTCGTACCCGGCCGCCTCCGACGACGCCCCCTCGAACGACTGCAAGTCGCCCTGTCCCCACACCCTCCACCGCCCGCCGCTCCCGGCTGCTTCGGGCGGGCCGTCCTGCCCGCCGAACGACAGCAGCACGTCGGTGCCCTGCAGCAGCCGGTCCCCGCTCCCGCCGTTGCCACCGAACCCGCCCCCGGGGAAACCGGACGCGGCCGGTCGCCGGGGCCATGGCAACGACGAGACGCCCACCGGATCCGTCGGCGAGCGCCACTGCCCCACCATGGCCGCGCGGAACAGGAGATCGTGCGTCTGCTCCAGACCGCCGGCGCCCGCACGGTCCCAGGCATCGAGCGACAACGGCTGCCCCGCCACCCTCACCCGCGTCGCGCCGCCGCCGGCGGCCTCCAGCCGGCGGCCGATCGTCATGCGCGCGCTCGACAGATGGCCGCGGCCCAGGGCGGCCAGGGCGTCCGTCATCACGGCGCGAACCAGCCGGTCGCCCACCCGCACCACGAAGATCTGCGTCGCCGTCAGCCCCCCGGCGTCCGACGCCGTCACCGACACCGTTGCGGTCCCCGACGCCCCCGCGGTCAGGGTCAGCGTCGTTCCGGACACCGTCGCGGTGACCGCGGTCTCGTCGGACGACGCCGCCTCGCAGATCAGTGCATCGCCCTCCACGTCCAGGAAGTAGGGCAACAACTCCAGGGTGATCGGGTTGCCGCCCTCCTCGACGGCCTGGTCGGGAATCGTCCCTACCGCCTCGGGTGCGTCGTTGATCGGCAGCACCGTGATCGTCACCGTCGCGGTCGACTCGAGCCCGTCGGCGTCCGCGATGGTGTAGCGAAACCGATCCGTGCCGGACCAGTCCCGATCCGGCGCGTAGCTCACCCCGCCGTCCGCCATCGCGGTCGTCCCATGCGCCGCCGCCCCCACCGACACCACCCGCAACCGGTCCCCGTCCGAATCCGTGTCGTTGGACAGCACGTCCACCACCACCGGCTCGTCCTCCCGCGTCTCCGCTTCGTCGTCGGCCGCCCCCGGTGGGTCGTTCACCGGCAGGACCGTCACCACCACCGTCGCCGTCGCCGTCAACCCGTCCGGGTCCGAGACCGTGTAACTGAAGCGGTCCTCACCGTACCAGTTCAACGGCGGCGCGTACCGCACCTCGTTGCGGACCCTCGCCGCCGTTCCATGCGCCGCCCCCCCGACCCACACCACCCACAGGCCGTCGCCATCGGGGTCCGTATCGTTCGACAGCACGTCGACGACGACCGGCTCCTCTTCATCCGTTTCCACCCGGTCGTCCACCACTATGGGTGACTCCGGCAGATCAACCACCCGTACGTCGACTCTCACCCTCGCCTCTTGCCGGCCGTCCGTTGCCGCCACGGTCAGCTCGAACCGGGAGGGACCCGCTTCGAAGTCTTCGCCGTCGCCTGTGTAGCTGAGAACGCCGCCCTCCAGCGACATCTCGAAACGGTCGCGGTCGCCAGCGGACAGAACGCAACGTATCTGGTCGCCATCTGCATCGCTCGCTCGCAGTACCCCCAGCACCACCGGCGCGTTGCGTCCGGACCGGTTCTCCGGCAGATGGAACACATAGTGGCCCTGCTCGAACCGCGGCGGTCGGTTCGATTCGTCGTCGTCGCGAATCGTCACCATCGAGCTCACCGTCGGCATGCCGGGCGCCAGGCCGGTCAGCCGCACGGTCTCGTCCGGCTCGTCGAGTGCGTCGTCCCGCGGCGCCAACACGAACGCGGCGGTTCCCTGCTCGCTATGCGCCGGTATCGTCAGCTTGAACGGAGGCACCGGGAAGAAGTCGTCCGCCGCCGCCGTGTCTCCGCTCACCGACACCGTCAACGCCATGGGCACCGGGAACGTCGCGCCCGTCAGCCTCGCCGTCACCGTCACGCTCGTCTCGCCGGCGCCCTCCGACACCTCGGTCGGACTGACCGACAGCGTCATCCCGGTTGGCGCCTCCTCGTCGTCGGTGATCGTGAGGGTCCGGTCCGCCGGCGCCGACACGCCATTGCCGCCCGACACCGTCGCCCAGACCGTCACCTCCTTGTCCGGCGCATCGACGGTGTCGTCCACCGCGGTGATCGTGACGGTCCCGGTGCTCGTCGTCGCGCCCGCGGCAATCGTCAGCGTCGTCCCGCTCTGGGCGAAGTCCCCGGCCACCGCCGGCGACACAGGCGTCGCCGACACGGTCACCGTCACCGCCTCGCTCGATGCGTCGCTCAGGGTCGCGGTGACCGTGCTGGACCCGCCGTTCTCGCTGATCGACGACGGACTCAGCACCAGCGACACCGTCGGCGCAGTCGGCGTCCTGCCGTCGGTGATGGTGGCGGTGGCAGTTGCGCTGCCGAGGGTGACGCCGGTCGGCAGAGAACCGGCGCTGATGGTAGCCGTGAAGGTCTCGTCGGCTTCGGCCACGGTGTCGGTGGTGGTCTGGACCAACAGGTCGGCGGAGGTGTCGCCCGCGGCGATGGTGAGGTCGGTCGAGGTCTGCGCGGTGTAGTCGCTGCCTGCGGTGGCGGAGCCGTCCGCCGTCTGCCAACTGAAGGTGACGGCGCCGGAGACGGCCTGCGACAGCTCGACCGCGAAAGACGCAATCTCGCCCTCCGCCACGGACACCGCGGTGGAGCTGAACGCCAGCGTCGCCGTGTCGTCGTCCTCGATCGTTGCCGTGTCGTCGTCGGTGATCGTCGCCGTGGCCGTCGTGTCCGTGCCCAGGGTCACGCCGGCGGGCAGGCTGCTGGCGCTGATCGTGGCCGTGAACGTCTCGTTGCCCTCCACCGCATCGTCAGCGGTCGTCTGCACCTCCAGCGTCGCCGACGTGGAACCGGCGGAGATCGTCACGTCGGTCGACGCCTGACCGGTGTAGTCGCTGCCGGCGCTCGCCGTGCCGTCGGCCGTCTCCCAGGAGAAGGTGACGTCGCTGGCGGCCGACGACGACAGCGTGACCGTGAAGGAGGCCTTGTCGCCCTCGGCGACGCTGACCGCGGTGGAGCTGAACGCCAGCGTCGCCGTGTCGTCGTCGTCCGTGGTCGCCGTGTCGTCGTCCGTGATCGTCGCCGTGGCCGTCGTGTCCGTGCCCAGGGTCACGCCGGCGGGCAGGCTGCCGGCGATGATGGTGGCCGTGAAGGTCTCGTCACCCTCCACCACGTCGTCGGCCGTCGTCTGCACCTCCAGCGTCGCCGAGCTCGAACCGGCCGGGATGGTGACGTTCGTCGCCGTCTGCGCCGTGTAGTCGCTGCCGGCGGTCGCCGTGCCGTCGGCCGTCTGCCAACTGAACGTCACGTCGCTCGTCGCCGCCCTCGACAGCGCGACCGTGAACGAGGCCATGCCGCCCTCCGCCACGGACACCGCCCTCGAGCCGAACGCCAGGGTGGCCGTGTCGTCGTCGGTGATCGTCGCCGTGGCCGTCGTGTCCGTGCCCAGGGTCACGCCGGCGGGCAGGTTGCGGGTGGTGACGGTGACGGTGAACGTCTCGTCGTCGTCGGCGATCTTGTCGGCAGTGGTCTGGACCTCCAGGGTCGCCGTCGTTTCGCCGGCGGCGAGGGTGACGTCGGTCGAGGTCTGCGCGGTGTAGTCGCTGCCGGCGGTGGCGGAGCCGTCCGCCGTAAGCCAACTGAAGGTGACGGCGCTGGAGACGGCCTTCGACAACTCGACCGTGAACGACGCCTCGTCGCCTTCGGCGACGGTCACGGTCGCCGGATCGAACGACAGGGTCGCCGTGTCGTCGTCGGTGATCGTCGCCGTGGCCGTCGCGGCCGTGCCCAGGGTCACGCCGTCCGGCAGGGTGACGCCGCTGATCGTGGCCGTGAAGGTCTCGTTGCCCTCCACCACGTCGTCGGCCGTCGTCTGCACCTCCAGCGTCGCCGACGTGGAACCGGCCGGGATGGTGACGTTCGTCGCCGTCTGCGCGGTGTAGTCGCTGCCGGCGGTCGCCGTGCCGTCGGCCGTCTCCCAGGAGAAGGTGACGTCGCTGGCGGCCGACGACGACAGCGTGACCGTGAAGGAGCCCTTGCCGCCCTCCGCCACGGACACCGTCCCCGAGCTGAACGCCAGCGTCGCCGCGTCGTCCTCGGTGATCGTCGCCGTGGCCGTCGTGTCCGTGCCCAGGATCACGCCGGCGGGGAGGTCGCGGGCGGAGATGCTGACGGTGAACGTCCTGTCGGCGTCGGCGGGCCTGTTGGCGGTCGTCTGGATCTCCAGGGTCGCCGTCGTTGCGCCGGCGGCGATGGTGACGTCGGTCGAGGTCTGCGCGGTGTAGTCGCTGCCGGCGCTCGCCGTGCCGTCGGCCGTCTCCCAACTGAAGGTGACGGGGCTGGAGACGGCCTTCGACAGCTCGACCGTGAACGACGCCTTGTCGCCTGCGACGACGGTCACGGTCGCCGGATTGAACGACAGGGTCGCGGTGTCGTCGTCGGTGATCGTCGCGGTGGCGGTCGTGTCCCCGCCCAGGGTCACGCCGTCCGGCAGGGTGACGCCGCTGATCGTGGCCGTGAAGCTCTCGTCGCCCTCCATCACGTCGTCTGCCGTCGTCTGCACCTCCAGCGTCGCCGACCTCGAACCGGCCGGGATGGTGACGTTCGTCGCCGCCTGCGCCGTGTAGTCGCTGCCCGCGGTCGCCGTGCCGTCGGCCGTCTCCCAACTGAACGTCACGTCCCTCGTCGCCGCCGCCGACAGCGCGACCGTGAAGGAGGCCTTGCCGCCCTCGACCACGGACACCGCGCTCGAGCTGAACGCCAGCGTCGCCGTGTCGTCGTCGGTGATCGTCGCCGTGGCCGTCGTGTCCGTGCCCAGGATGACGCCGGCGGGCAGGCTGCGGGCGCCGATCGTGGCCGTGAACGTCTCGTTGCCCTCCACCACGTCGTCTGCCGTCGTCTGCACCTCCAGCGTCGCCGACCTCGAACCGGCCGAGATCGTCACGTCGGTCGACGCCTGACCTTCGTAGTCGCTGCCGGCGGTCGCCGTGCCGTCGGCCGTCTCCCAACTGAACGTCACGTCCCTCGTCGCCGCCGGCGACAGCGTGACCGTGAAGGAGGCCTTGCCGCCCTCCGCCACGGACACCGCGTTCGAGCTGAACGCCAGGGTGGACGTGAGGGTGTTCCCGGCGGAGATCGAGACGGAGGTCGCCGCCCGCGCCGCGTCGTCGGCGCCCGCGCCGGTGACCGTCTTCTTCGTCCCTCCCGGAGCAAGCGTCACCGGCTCGCCTTCAGTCACGAAGGTCGTTCGCGTGTCGGGTTCATGGAGGGCGCCGGGATGCGACGAGATGGCTGGAGGCGCAACCCCCAGTCCGTAGGCAGTCTGAACAGCGAGAACCGGCAGGAGGAAGTGCGCGGCCAGGAGCCATCGGCTGACGGCTCCGGCTCGCGATCGCGGTCGCGCTACCGCGGCAGGCTGCGCCGGCGATCGGCGGTCGCGGCCGTCCAGCCGCCCCGCCGCGGACGCGGCCTGCGTTCGGGCCGGTGCGACACGGACGGTGCGGACACTGGGGGGGCCGTCCGCCACCCGAGAGCGGGCGCGGCCGACACCACGGGCGATGAGCCGCAGGAAACAGCGCAAGCGCCTGTCACCTTGCCCCTCCTGCGGGGCGATGAAACCGGAGTACGGGAGGAAGCAGGCGTCGGGAGCAGATGCGTCCAGGCGCCGTCGGGCGGCTGCCCTGCTTCAGCGTCGCGCGGCCGGCCAGGCTGGGGAGCCGGCGCCTCGGCCCGCGGCCGAGCCCCGACGGTCACGCCCAGGGCGGCGGGAGGCGCCCTATCGTGGGGACGGCTCGACGCGATTGCGAACCGCGACGGAAACCGGTCCCCGCGTGCCGGCCGGAATCCCTGTCCTCACCGGTTGGGCAGCATGGTCGGCCTCGCCGACGCTACGAACCCTCCCGCCGGCCCGCGGCTCGTCACCGCGGCACGGACTCGTGGGAACCCACAGCCGTACACTAGATGATCTTGTGTGATATTTGGGCGATCCTAATGTTAAGTTTAACATAAGTTTGGCACAAATCCTGGACCAGGGAGCGAACCGACGGTTGGGCGCCACTCGCGCCTCGGCCAGCGAAGGGTGGGCAGAGGCGGGCGAGTCAGCGTTCGGGGGGGCGGCGGAGGCCGAGCCGCTGAATCGTGCTTCCCGGTGCCGGTAGGGCGGGGAGGAATGGTAGCGGCCTCCGCGCCGCCGGCCCCGCTGGCGGGGCCGGCGGACGAAGGTGGCCGCGACGGCGACCGACGCCGGCGGTGGAGCGTCAACGGCCCTCCGCGTCGGAGGGCTTCACGGAAGGCGACCGACCCGGCCGGCGCCACGCGGGCGGACCTGCCGTGGGGCCGGAACCGCAGGTCGACCGCCTGCGCGCCAGGCCCGCCGCGGGCTTCGGGGGTCCGGACCCGTCTCGGAAGCGCTCAGTGCCCGCCGCCGACCTCGTCGTCCTCGCTGGGCAGGGCCATCGCGGCGAGGCCGTCGCGGAGCTGGATGATGACGTACTGCCGGCCCTCGTGCGACCAGCTCGACATGCCGTAGCGGGTCAGGCCGGGGATCTCCACCGCCCCGAGCCGCTCGCCGGTCCGCTTGTCGATGGCGAACAGGGACGGCGTGTTGTCGGCGGTCTGGCCCCCGGCGAGGAGCATGGTCGGGGTGACCACCATCGCCGAGTTGCCGCCGCGGCCGCGGTTGATCTCGACGCCTTCGAGCCCCTGCACGAGGGGGTGGTTGCGGATACGGTCCTGCGTCGCCTGCGGGGAGTCCCCGTTCGGGGCCACCCAGAGGTGCTCGCCGGTGTTCATGTCGATGGCGGTGATGCGCCCGATCGGCCCCTTCCAGATGGGGAGCCCGTCGAGGGTGAACGCCTCGATGCTGCCCCGCACCGTCGTCGCCACCGCGGCGAAGTCGGTGTGCGTCGTGCCCGACTGCGGGAGCTCCTCGAGGGGCGAGTCGACGCCCGGCATGACCTGCAGCCGGAAGCAGCCGCTCTGCGAGCTGACGAAGAGGACGCCGCTCGTCGGGTCGCCGACGGCGGGCCCGGTGATGTTGGTGCCGCCCCCGCCGCCCGGGCAGTTCCACGCCGGCCCCGCCGGGTCGTCGGTGTGCGTCGGCGGGTCGAACAGCTCGTTGAAGAGGTTGTTCTCGAGCGCCACCTGACGCGCCATCTCCTTGATCTCGGGGGTGTAGTCGATCAGGTGGTCCTCGGTCCGCCCCTGCAGGTCGTAGGGCGCGGGCCGGGTCGGGAACGGCTGGGTCTCGGAGAGCACCTCGCCGGGGATGTTGGACGGCGGGACGGGCCGCTCCTCGATGGGCCAGATGGGCTCGCCGGTCTCGCGGTCGAGGGCGTAGAGGAAGACCTGCTTGGTGGCCTGGAAGAGCCCCTTGACCTCCCGCCCGTCGACGGTCACGTCCATCAGGACCGGCGCCGTCGGGGTGTCGTAGTTCCAGATGTCGTGGTGGACCATCTGGTAGTGCCAGCGCCGCTCGCCGGTGTCGGCGTCCAGCGCGATGATGCTCGTGCTGAACAGGTTGTCGCCGGGGTGGTGCCCGCCGTAGTAGTCGATGGTGGCGCCGTTGGTGACGATGTAGACGAGCCCGAGCTCGGGGTCGGCGGACATCGGGGCCCACGACGACACGTCGCCGATCCACTGCCAGGCGTCGTTCTCCCACGTCTCGTGCCCGAACTCGCCGGGCCGGGGAATGACGTGGAACTTCCACTTGAAGTCGCCGGTCCGCACGTCGTAGGCGAGGATGTCGCCGGGCACGTTCTCGACCCGGGTCTGCAGGTAGCCCTGCTCGGCCGAGTTGCCGACGACCACGGTGTCGTTGACGACGATGGGCGGCGACGACGCGGTGATGTAGCCGATCTCGCGCGGGATGCCGATGTAGGGGTCGTAGGGCCGGTCCATGCTCGTCCACGGGCCCCAGTCGGCAATCAGGTCCTCCACGAGGTCGACGGCCCCGGTGTCGCCGAAGCCGTCGAGGGGCACGGGGCGCCCCCAGCCCTCGAGGGGCAGGCCGGTGTCGGCGTCGAGGGCGTGCAGGAAGAAGCCCGGCGAGGTGATGAACACCACCCCGCGGCCGTCGATCTCGGTGTAGGCCACGCCCTTCCCGTAGCCCTTGCGCATCGAGTACTCGTAGCGGTAGGTGTTGGGCTCGCGGAAGCTCCACAGCAGCTCGCCGGTGGCGGGGTCGAGGGCGACCACGTGGCGCCGGTTGCCGGCCACGGTGATGAGCTTGCCGCCGACCAGGGACGGCGTGGCCCGCGCGGTGGCGGGGCCGAAGCTGGTCGCGTTCCACTGCCAGGCCACCTCGAGCTGCTCGAAGTTCGACGGATCGAGCTGGTCGGCCGTCGTGTACCGCGTGTGCCAGGCGTCGCCGCCGAGGTAGGTCCACGCGCCGTCTTCGGTCCCCGGCCCCTGGGCCGCCGCCCCCGCCGGGACGAGCAGGCCGCACGCCGCCGCCAACGCCAGCCCGAGCACCAGGGTCGATGTCCGGCCGGCCCCGCGTCTCTCTTCGACTCTCATTCCTGTCACTCCCGTCATCTGGTCCGCACCGTCCGAGCACACCGCCGAATCCGGCCAATCGTCGCCGCAGGAGTCTTGCGTCAGCGAACTCCGAGACGCGACCGCAAGGTCGCGCCGCGGCCTCGGCTCGGCGCCCAACCGACCCTGCAGGAGTCCGCTCCGTCCACGGCGACGACTCCTGGCACCCACAAACAGGTAATGGTAGCAGCCGCCACGCGGATATGCGACCGGGCCCCGGTTCGAGGCTGGCCGGACCGGCAACGGCGGCGTGAGCGGCGTCCCCGGGAGCGATGCCCATGTGCCCGCGACGGACGGGCATGGACGGCATCCCCGGAGACAGCCCGTTGGGCGCCGGCGCATCCGGAGCCGGCTCGGAGACGCCCACCTCCCGGCTTGGAGGGGCGCCGACAAGAACGTCGGGTTACCGTGGCCTCGTCCTACAAGAATGTCGGTCCCCGGCTCACACCGTTCCACACGGGAGCTCCTTCGAGCCGCCGAAAACAGCTCCATCACTAGCAGAAACCGCCTAGCTCCCCTGGGAGTGGGATCGGCGCCGCCAGAGACGGCACGAACCTTGCTGGGTAACGTTCCCGCAAACAGGGCCCCGGCGGCCCCCGGCAACCGACACGCGCAAATGGAGGACCTTCCTTCCGTGCTGAGTCACAGACACACGTACCGCAACAGGCCCGTCAGGGGCGGCCCGCGCGGCCGTCTCGCGGCGGCGCTCGTGGCGGCCCTGGCCGGCTTGCTCGGCGCGGCCGGCCCGCTCCACGCCCAGGACGCCGACGCCGACGATCCGCCGCCGCCCCCGCCGGTCTCGATCGGCGGCGGCCTGCAGACCAGCTTCCTGCACCGCACCTCCGACGACGCCGACGCCTCGCAGCACTTCCGCGTGAACAGCCTGCGCATGTACCTGAACGGGGCGGCCACCAGCAAGATCAAGTTCATGGTGAACACCGACATCGCCTACGGCGGCTCGCTCGGTGCGCCGGGGCCCCAGGACACCTCGTTCCAGATCCTCGACGCCGTCGCCCAGTTCGAGATGTCGGACACGTTCAACGTCTGGGTGGGCCGGTTCCTGCCCCCGAGCGACCGCGCCAACCTCTACGGCCCGTTCTACGCCCACCACTGGGCCGTGTACTCGGACGGGGTGCAGGACGGCTATCCCTTCGTCTTCCAGGGGCGCGACAACGGCGCCGCGTGGTGGGGACAGTTCGACAAGGTCAAGCTGTCGGCGGGCGCGTTCGACGGCCTGTCGTCGACCGGCAACTCGTCGCTCATCGGGGCCGGCCGCATCCAGGTCGACTTCTGGGACGCCGAGCCGGGGTACTACCTGAACAGCACCTACTACGGCGAGAGGAACATCCTCGCCCTCGGCCTCGCCGGCCAGACCCAGGCCGACGCCGGGTCCGCGTACTCCGTCGACTTCCTCGTGGAGCGCATGGTCGGCGACGGCGGCGCGGCGACCCTCGAGGCCGAGTGGGCCCGCTACGACGGGCTCGGGGGCTACGACCCGCGGTACCTCACCAACGACGGCGGCTACCTGCTCGCCGCCTACCTGTTCCCGCAGCGCGTCGGCGACGGCCAGTTCGAGCTGCTCGGCAAGTTCGCCCGCGCCCGGTTCCGGGAGGGCATGGGCCCCGACTACGACCAGACCACCACCGAGTTCAACCTCAACTACGTCATCCGGCAGTTCAACGCGCGCGTGATGATCTTCGTCAAGGACACCGCCTTCACCGCCGTCAACCCCAACGACCTCCAGGTCGGGCTCGGCCTGCAGTTGCAGATGTAGCGACCCGTTCACTCACAGGAGCAAGAGATGAAACTGAAGCAAGCACTTCTCGCCGCCGGCCTCACCGTCGCCCTCGCCGCCTGCGGCGGCGGGTCCGGGGACGAGTCGGCGTCGGGAGCCGCCGGCGATCCCATCAAGGTCGGCGTCCTCCACTCGCTGTCGGGCACCATGGCCATCAGCGAGACGACGCTGAAGGACACCATCCTGATGATGGTCGACGAGCAGAACGCCAGGGGCGGCCTCCTCGGCCGGCCGGTCGAGGCGGTGGTCGTCGATCCGGCTTCGGACTGGCCGCTCTTCGCCGAGCGGGCGCGCGAGCTGCTCGAGTCCGAGCAGGTCGACGTCGTCTTCGGCTGCTGGACCTCGGTGTCGCGCAAGTCGGTGCTGCCGGTGTTCGAGGAGAACAACGGCCTGCTCTTCTACCCCGTCCAGTACGAGGGCGAGGAGTCGTCGAAGAACGTCATCTACACCGGCGCCGCCCCCAACCAGCAGGCCATTCCCGCCGTCGACTACCTGATGAACGAAGTCGGCATCGAGCGCTGGGTGCTCGAGGGCACCGACTACGTCTATCCCCGCACCACCAACCGCATCCTCGAGGCGTACCTGAAGCAGCAGGGGGTGGCGGACGAGGACATCGACATCAACTACACCCCCTTCGGGCACTCCGACTGGCAGACCCGGGTGGCGGCCATCCGCCGGTTCGGCGAGGCCGGCAAGCCCACCGCGGTGGTCTCCACCATCAACGGCGACGCCAACGTCCCGTTCTACCTGGAGCTCGCCAACCAGGAGGTCTCGGCCGACGACATTCCCGTCGTGGCGTTCTCGGTGGGCGAGGAGGAGCTCTCGGGCCTCGACACCACCCCGCTGGTCGGGCACCTCGCCGCCTGGAACTACTTCCAGAGCGTGGAGTCACCGGCGAACGGCGAGTTCATCGCGAAGTGGAAGCAGTTCGTGGACAATCAGGACCGCACGACCAACGACCCGATGGAGGCGCACTACATCGGGTTCAACCTGTGGGCGCAGGCGGTCGAGAGGGCCGGCACCACCGACGTCGACGCGGTGCTCGCGGCGCTGCCGGGCACCGAGACCCCCAACCTGACCGGGGGCATCGCCCGGGTGCTGCCGAACCACCACATCACCAAGCCGGTGTACATCGGCGAGGTGCAGGCGAACGGCCAGTTCGACGTGGTGTGGGAGACTGACGGCACGGTGCCGGGCGACGCCTGGTCCGACTACCTGCCGGTCAGCGAGGTCACCGAGGCCGACTGGGTCGAGCTGAACTGCGGGAACTACAACACCGAGACGCAGGTGTGCTCGGGGCAGAACTACGAGTAGGAATCCGCCGCCGTGGGAACGGCGTGGTTCCTGACGGGTAAGGCCGGGCGGCCATCGGAGCCGCCCGGCAAGACCTCCGGGCGCCGACTCCGCGCCCGGGAACTGCACTGACGACTGGAGGATTGGATGGGCGGCGATCGGAGCCGCAGGGCGACGATTCCCGGGCGAGTGGCCGGAGCTGCCGGCGGGCGGCGGCTGGCGTGGCTGCTGCTCGCCGGGTGCCTGGCCGTCCATCCCGCCGCGGCGCCGGCGCAGACCCCCGACGACGCGTTCCGCGCCCTCGTCGGCGAGCTCGCGGGCGCCAACTTCCGGCAGAAGGAGGCCATCGCCGAGCGGATGCTGGACACCGGGCACGGCGCCGTGCGCGACGTGCTCACGGCCCTGCTCGAGGACCGCCTGTTCGAGCGCGAGGACGACGGACGGGTGTTCGTCGTCGAGGCGAACGAGGAGAGGCTCGCCACCTTCCAACTGCTCGATCCCGCCACCCTGACCGACGCCGGGACCATCCCCCCCGAGCGGCTGGACCGCATCATCACCAACAACCGGCTCCGGCGCTTCCTGCGCATCGGGATCGCGCGGTTCGACTCGTCGAGCCCCGACGCGCGCGTGCGCCTCGAGGCGGTGCGCGAGCTGCTGCGCAGCCTCGACGAGGCCACCCTCGACCTGCTCCGCGGACGGGCGGCGGTCGAGACCGACCCCGACGTGACCTTCGAGATCGAGACGGCGCTGTCGATCGAGGCGCTCGACGACCCCGACCCGGGGGTCCGCCTCGGCGCCGTCGAGCGGCTCTCGGGCCGCCTGAACCCCGTCGTCCACAACCGCCTGTCGGCGCTGGTCAGGACCACGGACGACGGCGGGTTCGCCGAGCCCGACGAGGCCGTGCGGGCCGCAGCGACCGACGCCCTGTGGCAGATCGACTCGCGGCGCAACGTCTACTCGGTGCTCGAGACGGCGGCCTTCGGTCTGAGCCTGGGGTCGGTGCTGGTGCTCGTGGCCATCGGCCTCGCCATCACCTTCGGGGTGATGGGCGTCATCAACATGGCGCACGGCGAGCTGATGATGCTCGGGGCGTACACGACCTACGTCGTCCAGCTCTGGATGCCCGACCACATCGGCGTCTCCCTGCTCGTGGCGGTACCGGCGGCCTTCGTCGTCGCGGGTTCGGCGGGGGTGCTCATCGAGCGGACGGTCATCCGCTTCCTCTACGGGCGCCCGCTCGAGACCCTGCTCGCGACGTTCGGCGTGAGCCTCGTGCTGCAGCAACTCGTGCGGACGGTGTTCTCGGCCAACAACCGCGCCGTCACCACCCCGGCGTGGATGAGCGGGGCGCTGCGGTTCAACGAGGCGTTCGCGCTCACCTACAACCGGGTGTACATCGTCCTCTTCGCCCTCATCGTGTTCGCCCTGGTGCTGGCCGTCATGCGGTACACGCGCCTGGGCCTCGACATCCGCGCCGTCTCCCAGAACCGCACCATGGCCCGGGCGATGGGGGTCCGGACGGAATGGGTCGACGCGATGACGTTCGGCCTCGGCGCGGGCATCGCCGGGGTGGCGGGGGTGGCCCTGACCCAGCTGACGAACGTGGGCCCCAACCTCGGCCAGTCCTACATCGTCGACTCGTTCATGGTGGTGGTGTTCGGCGGGGTCGGCAACCTCTGGGGCACCCTCATCGGCGGCATGTCCCTGGGCATCGTGAACAAGCTGCTCGAGCCGTTCGCCGGCGCCGTGCTCGGCAAGATCCTGGTGCTGGTGGTGCTGATCCTCTTCATCCAGCGCCGCCCCCGCGGGCTGTTCCCCCAAACCGGGCGGGCGGCGGAGAGCACGTGATGGCGGGGCCGATGCCGGCGCCGTCCCCGGACGGGGCGGGCGGCGGAGAGCGCGTGGCGATGTCGCCGTCCCCGGAGCGTGCCCCGGACGGGGCGGGCGGCGGAGAGCACGGTCTGCAGGCGCCGACGCCGGCGCCGTCCCCGCCGGCAGGTCCCCCGGACGGGCCGGACGGCCGCGGCCGCACGCTGAAGGTGCCGGCGCTGCGCCTACCGGCCGTGATCGCCGATCGCGGCAGCGTGGCGTTTCTCGCGTCGCTGGCCGCGGTGGCCCTGATCGCGCCGCTCCTCAACCTGGCGGTCCCGGAGTCTTCGCCGCTCCACCTGTCGAGCTACGCGGTCGGCCTCATCGGCAAGTACCTCAGCTATGCCATGCTCGCCCTCGCCGTCGACTTCATCTGGGGCTACTGCGGCATCCTGAGCCTGGGGCACGCGGCGTTCTTCGCCCTCGGGGGCTACGCCATGGGGATGTACCTCATGCGCCAGATCGGCACCCGGGGCGTCTACGGGCACCCCGAGCTGCCCGACTTCATGGTGTTCCTCAACTGGGAGGAACTGCCGTGGTTCTGGTACGGCTTCGACCAGTTCTGGTTCGCCGCGGTCATGGTCGCCCTGGTCCCCGGCGCGCTGGCCTTCGTCTTCGGCTGGCTCGCGTTCCGGTCGCGGGTCACCGGCGTCTACCTGTCCATCATCACCCAGGCCCTCACCTACGCCCTGATGCTCGCGTTCTTCCGGAACGACATGGGCTTCGGGGGCAACAACGGCTTCACCGACTTCAAGGACCTGCTCGGGTTCGACCTGCAGAGCGACGCCACCCGCTCGGCCCTCCTCGCGGCGACGGCGGTGGCCCTCGGGGGCAGCTACTGGACGTGCCGGGCCGTCCTCGCGTCGCGGGCGGGCCGGGTGCTGCGGGCGATTCGCGACGCCGAGAGCCGCACCCGGTTCCTCGGCTACCGCGTGCAGGACTACAAGCTCTGGGTGTTCGTGCTCTCGGCGGTGCTCGCGGGGGTGGCGGGGGCGCTGTACGTGCCGCAGGTGGGCATCATCAACCCCAGCGAGTTCGAGCCCATCAACTCGATCGAGGTGGTGATCTGGGTGGCGGTCGGGGGGCGCGGGACGCTGTGGGGCGCGGCGGCGGGGGCGGTGCTCGTGAACTACGCGAAGACCTGGTTCACGGGGGCCCTGCCCGACGTGTGGCTGTACGCGCTCGGGGCAATGTTCATCGGGGTCACCGTCTTCCTGCCCCGCGGGCTGGCCGGCCTCCTGCCCGCAAGGAGCCGGCACGCATGACCGGCGATCCCCGTCCCGGCGACCCCCTCCCCGGTGACCCCGGTTCCGGCGACCTTGGCTCCGGCAACCCCGGCTCCGGCGACCCCGGTGCCGGCGACCCCGGTGCCGGCACTCCCGGTGCCGGCCACGCCGGTTCCACCGAATCCGGTTCCACCGAGGCCGGTTCCACCGAAGCGGCGGGCCGGCGCGACGACTGGCACGAGAAGCGCGAGGCGGCGGCGCGGCGGCAGCCGTCGGTGCTGACCGGCGACGTGCTCTACCTGCAGCAGGTAACGGTGAGCTTCGACGGCTTCAAGGCCCTCGACGACCTCACGCTGCACGTCGACCCCGGTGAGCTGCTCTGCGTCATCGGGCCGAACGGCGCCGGCAAGACCACGATGATGGACGTCGTCACCGGCAAGACCCGGCCCGACGCGGGAAGGGTGTTCTTCGGGAACATGACCAACCTCCTCACGATGAGCGAGCCGGAGATCGCGCAGGCCGGCATCGGCCGCAAGTTCCAGAAGCCGACGGTCTTCGACTTCCTCACCGTGTTCGAGAACCTCGAGCTCGCCCTCGCAGGCGAGAAGTCGTTCTGGCGCACCTTCTTCGCCCGCCTGACGCGCCGCGACCGCGAGCGCATCGACGAGGTGCTCGAGACGACCGGGCTGGCCTCGAAGCAAGACACCCCGGCCGGCACCCTCGCCCACGGCCAGAAGCAGTGGCTCGAGATCGGCATGCTGCTCATGCAGGAGCCCAAGGTGCTGCTGGTGGACGAGCCGGTGGCGGGCATGACCCCGCAGGAGACCGAGCGCACCGGCGAGCTGCTGCTGTCGCTCGCGGGGCGGCACTCGGTGGTGGTGGTCGAGCACGACATGGAGTTCGTCCGATCGATTGCGCGGCGGGTGGCGGTCCTCCACGAGGGACGGGTGCTCGCCGAGGGCGGCATGGACGCCGTGCAGTCGGACCCCCGCGTCATCGAGGTGTACCTGGGGGCATGAGCCTGCGCCGGGCCCGGATCCGCGGCCTCGACCGGCCCCACCGCGGCATTCGGACGCGGTGGCGCGCCGACCTCGAGGTGTAACCTGGGAGGAATGAGCCTGCTCGAGATCCGCGGTCTGAACCAGTCTTACGGGGGCAGCCGCACCCTGTGGGACATCGACCTCGACGTGGCGGCGGGCACCCGCCTGTGCCTGATGGGGCGCAACGGCATGGGCAAGACGACGCTCCTGAAGTGCGTCATGGGGCTGATTCCGGCAGAGTCCGGCGCCATCGCGTTCGACGGCGCCGACCTGCTCGCGCGTTCCCCCGAGAGCCGGGCGCGGCTGGGCATCGGCTACGTGCCCCAGGGGCGCGAGATCTTCCCGCAGCTCACGGTCGAGGAGAACCTGCGCATCGGCCTCGGAGCGCGGCGCGGCGGCCGCGGCGGGGGCATCCCCGACCGCGTCTTCGAGCTCTTTCCGGTGCTGAGACAGATGCTCCAGCGGCGGGGCGGCGACCTGTCGGGCGGCCAGCAGCAGCAGCTCGCGATCGGGCGCGCGCTCGTGCTCGAGCCGCGGCTGCTCATCCTCGACGAGCCGACCGAGGGCATCCAGCCGAACATCGTGCACGAGATAGGCGATATCATCGTCCGCCTCAACCGGGAGGCCGGGGTGACGGTGCTGCTGGTCGAGCAGAAGCTGCCGTTCGCCCGCCGCGTGGCCAGCGAGTTCCACATCCTCGACAAGGGGCGCTCGGTGGCCGGCGGCCCGATCGAGGCGTTGAGCGACGATGCCATCCGCAGGCACCTCACGGTGTGAGCCAGCGGTCGACGCGGACGCGGCGGAGGACTTACGCCGGGCCCGGGACGCGGCGCGCCCGGGACGCGGGCGCATAACGGTAGAGCGGATCGGCGGCCGGAGCGTCGTGTGCCGGGCCTACGCGACGAGCCCCCTGCGCCTGCTGACGCCGAGGAACCACGGACACGCGGCCTGGGTCTACGCGTCGAGCCACGGGGGCGGGCTCGTCGACGGCGACGACGTCGCGGTCGAGGCGTCGGTGGGGGCCGGCGCCGCCGCGTTCCTGTCCACGCAGTCCGCCACCAAGGTCTACCGGTCGCCGCGAGGGACGCGGACCGCCCTCGACGCCGTGGTCGGCGAGGGGGGCCTGCTCGTTGCCGCGCCGGACGCGGTGGTGTGCTTCGCGGGGTCGCGCTACCGGCAGACGCAGCGGATCGCGCTCGCCCCCGGGGCCCGGCTCGTACTCGTCGATCGGGTCACCTCGGGCCGCCGGGAGTCGGGCGAGCGCTGGCGCTTCAACGAGTACACCAGCCGCACCGTGGTCCATCTGGCCGGCCGGCTCCTGGTACACGACGCGACGGCCCTGCGCGCATCGGACGGCCCGCTCGCCGACCGCTTCGGCCGCTACGACGTGCTGGCGGTGGCGATGGTGATAGGCCGCGGCCTCGAGGAGGAGGTCGCGCGCATCGACGACCGGGTCCGGACCGAGCCGGTCCGGCGACGGGCCGACCGGCTCATCGCGGCCGCCCCGGTGGGCGCCGCGGGGTGTATCCTGCGCCTCGCCGGGCGGACGGTGGAAGACGTGGACGGCGCCCTCGAGGATCTGCTCGGCTTCGTGCCCGGCCTCCTCGGCGACGACCCCTGGGCCCGGAAATGGTGACGACATGCATCTGACGCCACGCGAGGTCGACAAGCTGATACTGCACCAGGCCGGGTTCCTCGCCCAGAAGCGGCTGGCCCGCGGGGTCCGGCTGAACTACGTCGAGGCGGTCGCGCTGATCGCCACGCAGCTTCTCGAGTTCATCCGCGACGGCCGGTCGGTGGCCGACCTGATGGACCTGGGCCGCCGCTTCCTCGGCACCCGCGACGTCCTCGACGGGGTGCCCGAGATGCTGGACGAGGTGCAGGTCGAGGGCACCTTCCCCGACGGCACCAAGCTGGTGACCGTGCACAACCCCATCGTCGCCGACCGCGGAGACCACTCCCTCGCCCTCTACGGCAGCTTCCTGGCCCCCGAGGCGCCCGAGGCGGCGGTGGGGCGGCCGGCGTCGCCGCTGGCCGGCGCCCCCGGCGAGGTCCTGGCCGAGGCAGGCGAGATCACCCTGAACGACGGCCGCGAGGCGGTCACGCTCACTGTCGCCAACACCGGCGACCGGCCCGTCCAGGTAGGCAGCCACTACCACTTCTACGAGACCAACCGCGAGCTGACGTTCGACCGGAAGGCCGCCTACGGGCGGCGCCTCGACATCCCCGCCGGCACCGCGGTCCGGTTCGAGCCCGGCGAGGGCAAGACCGTGAACCTCGTGCCCATCGCCGGCGCCCGCGTCGTCCGCGGGGGGAACGCGTGGGCGAGCGGCCCCGTCGACGAGGCCCGCGATCTGGAGCTACCGGAGTAGCCATGCCCCGCCGCAGCGACTTGCACCATCGGGCGGACCGCTGGGTCGACGAAGCCTGCGATAACGAGAGCCCGGAGTAGCCATGCCGCACCGCATCGACCGGCGCCGCTACGCGGACCTCTACGGCCCCACCACCGGCGACCGCCTGCGCCTCGGCGACACCGGCCTCGTGGCCGAGGTCGAGGACAACGCCACCGTCGACGGCGACGAGACCCCCGAGCTGGAGAACCCGGAGTAGCCATGCCCCACCGCATCGACCGGCGCCACTACGCGGACCTCTACGGCCCCACCACCGGCGACCGCCTGCGCCTCGGCGACACCGGCCTCGTGGCCGAGGTCGAGGACGACGCGACCGTCTACGGCGACGAGTGCAAGTTCGGGGGCGGCAAGGTCCTGCGCGAGGGCATGGGGCAGGCGGCCGGCGTGTCGGACGAGCGCGCCCTCGACTGCGTCATCACCAACGCCCTCATCGTCGACTGGACGGGCATCCGCAAGGCCGACGTGGGCATCAAGAACGGCCGCATCGCGGGCATCGGCAAGGCCGGCAACCCCGACGTCATGGCCGGCGTCGGCGACGACCTCGTGGTGGGGGTGACCACCGAGGCGATCGCCGGCGAGGGGATGATCCTCACCGCGGGGGCCATCGACGCCCACGTGCACTTCATCTCGCCCCAGCAGGTGTTCGAGGCGGTCGCGAGCGGGGTGACGACGTTCATCGGCGGCGGGACGGGACCCGCCACCGGCACCAAGGCGACGACGTGCACCCCGGGCAGCCGGCACGTCCGGCTCATGCTGCAGGCGAACGACCCCCTGCCGATGAACTTCGGCTTCCTCGGCAAGGGCAACACGTCGATGCCCGAGGGCATCGAGGAGCAGATCCGAGCCGGCGCGCTGGGGCTGAAGCTGCACGAGGACTGGGGCTCGACCCCCGCCGCCATCGACTGCTGCCTGACCGAGGCGGACCGCTTCGACGTGCAGGTCGCCATCCACACCGACACCCTGAACGAGTCGGGGTTCGTCGACGTCTCGATCGCCGCGTTCAAGGGGCGGACCATCCACACCTACCACACCGAGGGGGCGGGCGGGGGGCACGCGCCCGACATCATCCGCGTCTGCGGCGAGCCGAACGTGCTGCCGAGCTCGACCAACCCGACGCGGCCCTACACCGTCAACACCCTCGACGAGCACCTCGACATGCTCATGGTGTGCCACCACCTCGACAAGAACGCGCCCGAGGACGTCGCCTTCGCCGAGAGCCGCATCCGCGGGCAGACCATCGCGGCCGAGGACGTGCTGCACGACCTCGGGGCCATCAGCATCATGGCGAGCGACAGCCAGGCCATGGGCCGCGTCGGCGAGGTCGTCACCCGCACGTGGCAGACCGCCGACAAGATGCGCCACGAGCGCGGGCGGCTCGACGGGGAGCAGGGCGACAACGACAACCTGCGCATCCGGCGCTACGTGGCCAAGTACACCGTCAATCCCGCCATCGCCCACGGCATCGCCCACGAGGTGGGCTCGGTCGAGGCGGGCAAGCTCGCCGACCTCGTGCTGTGGAAGCCGGCGTTCTTCGGCGTCAAGCCCGAGCTGGTCCTCAAGGGCGGGTTCATCGCGTGGTCGCAGATGGGCGACGCCAACGCCTCGATCCCCACCCCGCAGCCCCAGCTCATGCGCCCGATGTTCGGGGCCTTCGGGCGGGCCACCGGCGCCACGTCGCTGGCGTTCGTCTCGGCCCTGTCCCTAGACACGGGGACGGCGGAGAGCTACGGGCTGACGAAGCAGCTCTCGGCGGTGCGCGGCTGCCGCACCGTCGGCAAGCGCGACATGAAGCTGAACGACGCGCTGCCGCGTATCGAGGTCGACCCGGAGACCTACGTCGTCAAGGCCGACGGCGAGGTCCTGACGGCCGAGGCGGCACCGGTGCTGCCGCTCGCCCAGCGGTACTGCCTGTTCTAGGTCCGGCGCGCTTAGTTGGGCGTTTGCGCGCGTGCTGCCGCTCGCCCAGCGGTGCCGCCTGTTCCAGGAGCCGCGGGTGACGCCCCGCGTTGCACATGGACCGGCGTGGGCGCTGGCGAACGCCGGACGAGGCGTAACGAGGGAGCGGCCCAGGAATTCGTCATGTCCGATTGGCTCGCCTGGCAGGTCGTGGACTCGGCGTTCCCGGTCGGAACGTTCGCGCATTCCTGGGGGCTCGAGGCGGCGTGGCAGGCCGGCCACGTGGACAGCGACGCGACGCTGCGGCGGTTCCTGACGGAGACGATTCAGCAGACGGGATGGGGCGCGCTGCCCCTCGCCGGTGCCGCGTACCGGCAGCCCGAGCGGCTCGAGGAGCTGGCCACGCTGAACCACGCGTTCCTCACCAACGCGGTGGCCAACCGGGCGAGCCGCGTGCAGGGGCGCACCCTCGCCGCCACCGCGGCCCGGGTGTGGCCCTCGGCCGCGACGGCCACCCTCGAAGCCCGGGTCCGGGAGGGACGGGCGCACGTGGCGCCGGTCTCGGGGGTCGTCTTCCGGACCATCGGGCTGACGCGAGAGACGGCCGGCAAGGTTGTCCTCTACGGCGCTGCCCGCGGGGTGCTGGCCGCCGCGGTCCGGCTCGGCATCGTCGGCAGCTATCGGGCGCAACGGATGCAGCACGAGGCGGAGGCCTGCCTCGACGCGACGATCGAGACCTGCGCGGAACTCGCGCCCGAGGAGATCTGTCAGACCGTGCCCATCGTCGATCTGCTGCAGGGCGCGCACGATCGGCTGTATTCGCGCCTGTTCCAGTCGTAGAATTGGCGCCACCAGGAGGCCGCGCCGCACGAACGGCGCCGCCCCGAGTCCGGCGAGGCGCAGGACGCATCGCCGGCCGAACGCGGCGGGGGCCCCGGCCCGTTCCCGAGCGCACCGAGGAGAAACGCGGCCATGCACTTCACACCCGACCATCCGCACGATCACGGGCCCGGCGCCTTCGCGGATCGCGACGAGCCGCAGGCGCGCGACTACCGCCAGCGCGCGTTCACGGTCGGCATCGGCGGCCCCGTGGGCAGCGGCAAGACCGCCCTGCTCCTGGCCCTGTGCCGGCGGCTCCGCGACCGCTACAGCCTCGGCGTGGTCACCAACGACATCTTCACGAAGGAGGACGGCGAGTTCCTCGTCCGCCACGAGGCGCTCGAGACCCGGCGGATCACCGCGGTCGAGACCGGCGGCTGCCCCCACACCGCGGTCCGCGACGACGTCAGCCAGAACCTCGACGCCCTGGGAGAGCTGATGACCCGGGTCGAGCCCGAGCTGCTCTTCGTCGAGAGCGGCGGCGACAACCTCGCCGCCCAGTTCAGCCGCGACCTCGCCGACTTCACGATCTACGTCATCGACGTGTCGGGCGGCGACAAGATCCCGCGCAAGGGGGGACCGGGCATCACCCAGTCGGACCTGCTCGTGATCAACAAGACGGATCTGGCGCCGCTCATCGGCGCCGACCTCGACGTCATGGCCCGCGACTCGCGCCACATGCGCGGCGACGGCCCGTTCGTGTTCGCCCAGGTCACCAACGGCGTGGGCCTCGACACCATCACCGGCGCGGTGGTCGAGGGCCTGGAGGCGACCCGCGCGCGGCCGGCGTGAGCGGGGTCAGTCGTCGGTACACCCGGCGGGGCGGCGCGCGGCGGTGGCGAGGCCGGCTCCCCAGCCGCGCTCCTCCGCGGCATGCGCTCCAATCTCCCGTCGCTCTCAAGGCCGTCCGACGTTCCAGGACCGCAGCGGCGCGATCCGCGCGATTCGGTCGAAGTCGCGGTCGCGGTGCAGCACGGTGAGGTCGTTTCGGACCGCGCAGACCGCAATCAGGCAGTCGACGCTCGACCGCACCGTGACGCCGGCCCGTCTTGCGAGTCGGTACAGATCGACCGCATCCTCGAACGCCGTCCGCCCCAGCGGCGCCTCCACCGTCGGAATCGCCCGCATGGCGTCCCGGGCGACGCGGAACGCGCGGTCGTCGCGGAATCCCTGCAGCACCTCCTGCACGACGGGCAGGCAGGTGACGATGTGGTCAGGGTCGACGAGCGATTGCAGGTCGATTCTCCGAGGCCGGTGAAACACGTCGATCCAGACCGACGTGTCAATCAGATACACGGCGAGCCCGGCGATTGGCCTGCGCGTTCGGCGGCCCGTCGCCGCGCATGGCGGAGAGGTCGCCCTCCCAGAAGCCCGAGCCCTCGAGCTGGAAGATGCGCCCGGCCCGCGCGCGGCGGACGAATTCGGTCAGCGCGCGGTTGACGGCCCTCGAGTAGGTTCGCTCGCCGCTGATCCGCAACGCCTCCTCGAGGACCTGCTCGTCCAGCACAAGATTTGTGCGTTTCATGTGTACAGGGTACGTCTTGCGGAGTATCCCATCAAGGAGATGACTGCGGTGTGGTGTCGGCGCGCCGCAGCCCGGGCGGGGGCGATTCCGGCGGGACCTGGGCGGGCACGGCAACCTCGAAGCGTCGTATCCGCGGGACTTGGCGGGAGCCACCCCCGCAGCGCCCGGTTCCGGGGCGCCGATCAGGCGGCCGTGATATGGTGGCGAATGGCATGAGCGAGACCGCAACGGTCGCCCCGGCGGGCACCGGAGCCGTCCGCCTGACTTGAGCGCCGGTACGAGATGCCGACCAGCGAGATGTACCGGCGGTTCGGCCGAGTCGACCGTGAACTCGGCCGGAAACGGGTACGGATGAATGGGCTCGAGGGTGCGCTCGAGGTCCTTTCTCGCCGGGCACCAGGACCCCAAGCGGCGTGAGCACCAGTCGAGAAGCCCCCTCCCACGGCGGCCTCACGCGGAAGCGCGAGCGGGACGACGCAGGGGTTGCGACCTCGGAGCAGCACCTGGTCGAGCGTGCGCGCCGGGGCAGCCACTCGGCGATCGACGCGCTCTTCAAGCGATACAGGCCCTGGCTGCGGCGGTGGTCGCGCGGCCGCCTGCCGCGCCGGGCGCGCGGGGCCGTCGACACCAGCGATCTGGTTCAGGAAACGCTGCAGCGCACCTTCACCCACCTGACCTCCTTCAATTCCACCCAGGCCAGGGCCCTGCGCGTCTACCTCCGCCGCGCCGTCGACAACCGCATCCGGGACGAGATGCGGCGCGCGACGTTCCGGCAGGGCGTCATCCTGCCGGAAGGCTCGGTTCGGGACTCGCACGCCGCCGTGCAGCATCGGCAACTCGTCGACGACGAGACCTGGCGGCGCTACCTCGACGCGGTGAAGCGGTTGCCCGACCGCGACCGCCGCCTGGTCGTGGCCCGGACGGAGCTCGGCTACAACGGCGCACAGCTCGCGTTCCTCGAACGGCTGTCTAGCCCGGCCGTCGCCCGGGTGACCCTGCGGCGTGCGATGCTGCGGCTGAGCGGCCTGATGTCGGACGAGTAGCCACGAACGCGACGACACCGTCTCCGAAGCGCCCGATGCCGTCGCCTGGAACGAGCACGTGGACCGGGTTCTCCGTCGCGTTGGCGATGAACGAGGCGAGGCCTTGGGTCATTCCTCCGACCTTGTCGGCGAGGACGGGAGCGGCAGCCCGGCGCGGGAGCCGATCGACGCGGCCAGGCTCGGAACGTCCGCGACCGGCAGCGCCGAGATGCGGTCGTCGAGGGCGTAGGCCTCGTCGCCCGGATAGATTACCCAGAGGTGCTCGAGGCCGAGATCGGCGAGGGCGACGCGCATCGACCGCGTGGTGCCCGGCGCGTCGGCCAGCTTGCACTCGAACCCGTAGCGTCTCCCGCCGCGGGTGACGAGCAGGTCGAGCTCGGCGCCGGCGTGCGTACCCCAGCCGTACGCGCTGTCGGTCTCGAAGGCCGCCAGCACCTGCTCGACCGCGAACCCCTCGAACGACGCGCCCACCTTCGGATGGCCCGCGAGCTCGTGCTCGCCCGCGACGTCGAGCAGCGTGTGCAGCAGGCCCGTGTCGCGCACGTAGAGGCGCGGCGCCTTGACCTGGCGCTTCCTCAGGTTCTCGAACCACGGCGGGAGCACCCGGACCATGAACGCCCCGACCAGGATGTCGAGATGGCGGCGGGCCGCCGATTCGCCGGCGCCGAGGGCGCGCGCCAGCTCGGCCGCGTTCCACGTCCGGCCGTGATAGTGGGCAATCATCGTCCAGAACCGGCGCAGCGTCTCCGCCGGAACGGTGATGCCGAGCTGGGGAATGTCGCGCTCGAGAAACGTGCGGACGAAGCTCTCGCGCCAGACCTGCGAGGCGCGCGCGCTTCGGGCGAGGAACGAGCGGGGAAACCCGCCCCTCAGCCAGAGCGACCGCCATCGGCCGGCCCCGACCTCGCCGAGATCGAAACCGGCGAGGTCGACGATGCCCGCGCGGCCGGCCAGCGACTCGGAGATTCCCTTGACCAGCGCGGGCGACGCGCTGCCGAGCAGCAGGAACCGCGCGCGGTTTCCGGGCCGATCGACGAGCACGCGCACGGTCTCGAACAGGGCCGGCGCCCGCTGCACCTCGTCGATGACCACCAGGCCCTCGAGGCGTCCCAGCGTCTGCTCGGGGGTGGCGAGACGCCGCCGGTCGACGGCCGCTTCGAGGTCGAAACGGGTGCTCCACGGGGCCGTCTCGGCGATGGCCCGCGCCAGCGTCGTCTTGCCGCACTGCCGCGGCCCCGTCAGGGTGACGACCGGGTGCGCCTCGAACGACTCGCGGACGCGGGCGACGGGGCCGGGCCGACCGATGAGCACACGCGCATTGTAATCCTTGAAATTCCCTGCTTCAATGATGGATTTTCAAGAAAGTACTGCGTCACCGAGACCGCCAGGCGGATTTGCTGCAGAGTACCGGAAAGCGGGGCGCACGTCCCGGAATCCCTGCAGCACCTCCAGGGAGGTGACGATGTCGTCAGGGTCGACGAGCGATCGGGCATGGGGCGAGGGAGTCGTGGATCACCGCGGTCACGGTGTCGATGGTCTCGGCGCCGAGGACGTAACGCTGGACCTCGGCCTGTTTTCTTGGCGTCGTCTGTTTCGCCGGCGGTCTTCAAGCGTCCACAAGAACGAAGGTCCTGCGGGACGAGGGCGGGGGCGCTGTCGGCGGCCCGCGTCGCCGGCGGCCAAGGGACCCGATTTGGGATGAATAGCGACGATCGCAACGACCCCGTCTCGGAAGCGGCCGATGCCGTCGTCTGGAACGAGGACGTGGACTGGGAGCGGTATGCCAGACAGGCCGCTCCCGCCCGCCGCCGGATGCTCGACAACCTGCGGGCGCTGGCCCCGGCCTTCGCGACCGGCGACGCAGCAGAAGCCGGTTGGCCGGTGTCGGCGCGGGTCGAGCCCGCCGCCGGCAGTCTCGTCCGACGCGCCGTCGCCGTGCTCTTCGCCATGGCCGCGCTGGAGCTGGCGGCGGTGGCCGTACTGCTGCCCTGGCACTGGGACGACTACCATCGGGCGCACGGCGACGTTGCGGTCTACGTCACGATCCTGCTCGCCGGGCACGGCGCAAGCGCCGCCCTGCTGCTGATCGCCGGCCGCCGTGAGCGGCGGACGCGGCTTCTGGGTGGGTACTTCCTCTTCCGTGCCACCCTCGCACCGCTGCACATGCTCCCGGCCTTCCTGGGACACCTGCCGCCGGCCGACCTGCTGCCGGCGTCCCTTTGGGAGATGCCCGTGCCGACCATGGCGCTGCTGCACGTGTGCGGACTCCCGCTGGCGCTCGCCGTGCCGCCCGCGTTCCTGTGGGCCTTCGCCCGGGAGTGCCCGCGGGTGCACCGGGGCACCCGGCTCGACCACCTGGCGCGCAGGATGGTCCCGATCAGCGTGGCCGTCGTCGGCGCCCTGTGCGCCGGCGTCGCGTCGGTGTACGTGGCGCGGCTGGTCGACGAGGCGGCGAGCGCGGCGTTGTACGCGGCGGTTCTCGAGACGGCAATCGCCGCCTCGGGCGTGCTGTCGCTGGCCGCGGTGGTGGTCGTCGCCCTGCGCGCGCGCACGGCGCCGGCCGCCGAGGTGCGGCGGGTCGTCCTGTTCAGTCTCGGGCTGCTGGTCTGGATGGCACTGGCGACGGCGTACGACCTCGTCGAGGCGGTCTCGCCCGGGCTGTGGCCGTCGAACTACGACTCGAGCTCGGTACTGCGGTCGATGCAGCCGATGCGCTTTCCCGGAATGGTCCTGCTCTGGTACTCGGTGATGGCGGCGCGGGTGCCGCACCCGCGCGAGGCGTTCCGGGGGTTCTACCGGCGGCTGCTGATGCGCCGCGGCCGGCTCTGGCTGACGGCGGCCGTGCTGTGGGCGGCCCTGGGCTGGCTGGTGGCGGGCCATCGCGAGCAGACGTTGGGCGCGGTCCTGGCCGACCCCCTGGCGCAGGCGCTCGCCGCGGCGGCGGCGCTCACGCTGCTGCTGCTCGCCGGCCGCGAGGAGGTCCTCACCCGCCTGGACGGGTGGATCTCTCCCCAGACGGCGGACCAGCGGCGCCTGCTCGCCTCGGCCGTCGCGACGTTGGGGCAGGCGGGGCAACTCGCGACGGTAGGCCGGACCGTGGCACGAACCGTCAGGCGCGGCTGCGGCTCGCCGGCCACCCTGCTGCTCGCACCCGGCCCCGAGACGGGCCGCACGGGGTTCCGGCCGGTGGATGCCGACGTTCCACCGCTGCCCTCCGCGTCGGCGATCGTCCACATTCTGGAGACGGCCGGCGGGTCGTTGCGGGTGGATCCGAGCGACGAGACGTCGGCCTTCGCGTTGCTGCCCCCCGAGGAGGCGGCGTGGGCGGCGGAGGCGGCGGCCGACCTGATCGTGCCGGTGCCCGGTGCGGGAACCGAGCTTGCCGGGATGCTCGTGGTGGGTCGGCGGTTCGACGACCGGACGGTGAGACCGGTCGACGTCCCCTTCATCGAGGCGCTCGCGGCGGCCGCCGGGCTCGCCCTGGCGCGGCTGCGCCTGCTGGAGGCGCCGGCCGGGAAGCCGTCCGAGTCGCCCGCGGCGCTGGAGTGTCCGGCGTGCCGGTGCGTGACGGGGCCCGACGAGCCGCCGGGCTGCGGTTGCGGGCCGGCCTATGCCGAGATCGGTGCGCCGCGGTTGCTGGCGGGCAAGTACCGGCTGACGCGGCGGCTGGGGGCCGGGGGCATGGGCGCGGTGTACCTGGCGCGAGACCTACGGCTCGAGCGCGACGTCGCCGTGAAGACGCTCGCGGGTGTGTCGGCATCGCGCCTGACGAGCCTGAAGCCGGAAGCGTGGGCGATGGCGACCGTCACGCATGGCGCGGTGGCCCAGATCCACGGCATCGAGTCGTGGCGCGGCCGGCCGTTCCTCGTCGTCGAGCACCTGACCGGCGGCACGCTCGCCGACCGGCTGCGGCAGGGACCGGCGGCGGCGGGCGAGGCGGTCGCGATGGCCGCCGCGCTGGGCGACGCGCTCGGGGCGCTGCACCGCGCGGGGTACCTGCACGGCGACGTCAAGCCGAGCAACATCGGCTTCACCGCCGACGGGTCGCCGAAGCTGATGGACTTCGGCCTCGCGCGCGAGACGGACGCATCCGACACGCTGGGCGGCACCCTGCCCTACATGTCGCCCGAGGTCGTCGCCGGCCGGCCGGCGGAGGAAGCCGACGACGTGTGGTCGCTGTGCGTGGTCCTGCACGAGACTGTGTCGGGGCGTCATCCGTTCGCGGGCGACGGGGCCGGCGAGGTGCGGGACCGCATCCGGCGCCAGCGGCTGACCGGCGGCGATTCGGTGCCGGTGAGCTCCGGATTGTCGTCGGGGGTGCTGGCGTTCACCGCCTCGATGCTGACGGCGCCGCGCTCGGCCCGGCCGGCGACCGCGCACGCGTTCACCACCGCGCTTCGCGCAGCATCGTGACGAAGCAGCAGGACCGCAGCCCCCCGCTGCTCCTTTCGAGTCGCGTGTTACGCCTCGAGGCTCCAGGCGTCAGTACCCTGCGTACAGACCCCCAGGGAGCCGACGAGAGTGGCTTCTCGCGGCCTGGCCGGCCGCGTCCGCGGGGCTCCACGCGGGCATCCACGGCCCGCTCGCGAGAGATGGCTCCATGCCGCAACTTCCGATGGTCGATCCGAGCTTTCCGGGCACTGAACTCGAGCCGCTGACGCAACAGGCAGAGGGAATCGGTTCTCAGGACCGTGCGCTGGCGGCACTGTCTGCGGCCCGTGCGGCACTCGCGCGCGCCGCGCGGGCGGTGGTCGTCTGTCTGGCGCTTGCGCCGGCCATCGCCGCCGCGCAGCAGATTGGCGGCACGGTGACCGACGCGACCGGCGGGGTCCTGCCCGGGGTGACGGTGGAGGCGCGCAGCCCCGCGCTGATCGAGCAGGTGCGGACCGCGGTCACCGACGGCAATGGCCAGTACCTGATCGTCGCCCTCGAGACCGGCGCCTACACGGTGACCTACCGCCTGCCCGGCTTCGGCGTCGTCGTGCGCGAGGGCATCGAGCTGAACAGCGGCTTCGCGGCGACCGTCGACGTGCGGTTGGCGGTCGGCGAGCTTGCCGAGACGATCACCGTCTCCGAAGCCAGACCCGTGGTGGACATCCAGAACGTCGTGCAGCGGGCGGTGATGGACCGCGAGGTCATCGACAGCATCCCGACCGGCAAGTCGCTGGTCAGCTACGGTCTGCTCGTGCCGGGCATGGTGGGCGCCGAGTCGTACGGCACGAGCCTGGCCCAGGATTCGGGCGGGCTCACGTCGCAGACCATGCAGCGGATGTCGATTCACGGCGGCTCGCGGCACGACCAGCTCCTCCACCTCAACGGGCTGGACGTCGGCGACGCCTGGACGCAGGGCGCCAGCCTGGCCTACTTCCCGGACACCAACTTCGAGGAGATCTCGTTCGACTACTCGGCGAACGGCGCCGACGTGGAGACGGGCGGCGTCGTCGTCAACATGATCCCGCGCGAAGGCGGCAACCGGTTCAGCGGCTCGACGTTCACGACTCTCACGTTCCCGGCCCTGCACGCCGACAACCTCGATCAGGCGCTGATCGACCGCGGGCTGCCGTCGGGCACCCTGGTCGACGAGAACTGGACGGTGTCGCCCTCGGTGGGCGGTCCGCTCGTCCGCGACCGCCTCTGGTTCTTCCTGACGCACAACCGGCAGCGCGCCGACCTCAAGGCGCCCGGCGTCTTCGAGGCCGTCGACCCGCGCGCGCTGGTCTTCGAGCCCGACCCGGCCCGACCGACGGTCGACGAAGCGCTCGTCACCGAGCAGTCGATCAACTTCACGCTCCAGCCGTCGGCCAGGGACAAGTTCAAGGCGTACTGGACGAACAGCGCCACGGACCGGCCGCGCCAGCTGCAGGGGCGGACGCTGGGCTCGGTCTTCATCACGCCGGACGCGGCGGGCGCCGCCGAGGTGCGGACCAACGTCTACCAGGCGACCTGGGTGCGCCCTCACACCAACCGGCTGTTGTTCGAGGCGGGCGCATCGCGGCAACCGATTCGCCTGGTGTTCGGTCCGTCCGCCACCGCCGTCACGGAGTTGCCGGGCGTCTTCGAGGTCGCCCCGTTCCGCGCGTCCCGGAACACGTCCGGCTGGCTCTCGGGCCCGACGAGCCGTCAGAGCCCCAAGAACATCAGGTCCTACCGCGCCTCGCTGTCCTACGTCACCGGCAGCCACAACCTGAAGGTGGGCGCGACCCTGCTGCAGCAGCGCATCGCCGTGAGCGAGGAGAGCGACGCCAACTGGCTCTCGCTCTGGACCCTGCGCGGCGCGCCGTTCCGCGCGACCTACTGGGGCACGTCCGACTCGGCGAACTACGCGAGCCCGACGCTCGGAATCTACGCGCAGGAGCAGTGGACGCGCGATCGACTGACGATCAACGCCGGTCTGCGCTGGGACTACGTGAAGGCCGGCTATCCCGACCAGGTGCGTCCCACGAACGACTGGGTGCCGCGGGCCTTCGCCATTCCGGGCGCCGTGGTCGTGTCCTGGAAGGACCTTCAGCCGCGGCTCGGACTGGCCTACGACCTGCGGGGCGACGGCCGCACCGCCGTCAAGCTCTCCGCCAGCCGCTACGGCGCGCGGGAGTCCTCCGACTGGGCCGAGCGCGTGAATCCGGCGGTGAGCAACCGCCGGCAGGACCGGTCCTGGAACGACGGCGCGACCTGCCTCGATGCCGCCGTCTGCATCCCGGGCGACGGTCTGCCGCAGGGCGACCCGACCGACCCCGCGCCCAACGGCGAGCTGTTGAGCCCCAACGTCAACCTGGCGTTCGGCGAGCCCCTGATCACGCTCGTCTACGATCCGGAATGGGCGTTCGGGTGGGGCAGCCGGCGGTCGAACTGGGAGTACGCGGCGAGCCTGCAGCACGAGCTGGCCGCCGGCCTGTCGCTCGACGTCGGCTACTTCCGCCGCAACCAGGTCAACCACAGCGTACGGGACGACCGTGCGGTCGGCCTCGACGATTTCGACGTCGCCTCGGTCACGGTCCCGGTGGACCCGCGGCTGCCGAGCGGCGGCGGCGGGACGCTGCGCTTCTACGATCTCAAGCCGGGCTCGGTGCGGCTTCCCGACCAGACGCAGACCGGCGCCGCCGCCTACGGCGGCGAACGGGAGACCTGGCACGGCGTGGACCTCACCCTGGGCGCCCGTCTGGCCGCGTTGCTGCTGCAGGGCGGCGTGAGCACGGGACGCGCCTCGCTCGACTACTGCGGCGTGCAGGACGCCCTGCCGGAGCGGACGTGGCTCTACCGGGACCCGACGGACCCGTCGCAGTTCGTGGCCGGCGACGCCACCCCGCTCGAGTACTGCCGGCAGGACCACGACTGGCTGACGCAGGTCAAGCTGATCGCATCGTACGCCCTGCCGTACGGCGTTCAGGTCGCCGGGACGGTGCAGAGTCAGCCGGGACCGGAGCGCTCGGCCCTGCTGCAGTTCACCGACACCTCGCTGGGGCGCGACCTGACCAGCTACCCCGGCGGCGTGCAGTTGAACCTCGTTCCCCCCGGCTCCTTCTACGGCGAGCGGTT
This sequence comes from Vicinamibacterales bacterium, assembly GCA_965207615.1. GTDB lineage: Bacteria > Acidobacteriota > Vicinamibacteria > Vicinamibacterales > UBA8438 > JAJEEA01. Next base: position 6,369,944 of record CBDBMZ010000003.1, on the reverse strand, counting down.
CAATCAGATCGACCTGCGGTTGACGAAGGTCCTGGACGTCGGCGCCGGCGCCGGCCGCCTGCGGGCGATGTTCGACGTCTTCAACGTGTTCAACGCGAACACGGTGACCAAGGAACAGTACGGCATGGCGTTCGCCGGCGATCCGAACTGGCTGGCGCCGCAGGTGATCATGCCCGGCCGATTGGCCAAGCTCGCCTTCGAGCTGGACTTCTGATTACAGCCGGCAGCGCAAGCGCCGGTGAGTGCCGTGCTGTCGGCGGCGGTGCTGGCGTTCACCGCCTCGATGCTGACGGCGCCGCGGCGGGAGCTTCTGGGCAGCAGACCGAGCGAGGAGTCGTGCGGGCCACGTACAGGAACCGCCGCCCCGGCACCAGTGACAGACGCACGACCAGGCCGCCACGGCCCCGGAATCCGGCAGGCGACCCCCTCTACAAGTACGTCGGATGCTGACGGCGGCGCGGCCGGCGACCGCGCACGCGTTCATCACCGCGCTTCGCGCAGCAACATGACGGAGCAGCAGGACCGCCCCTCGCTGCTCCCTTCGAGTCGCGTGTTACGCCTCCGCTCTTCGGGCGTCAGTACCATCGGAAAGGCCCCCAAGGGGGCCGACGAGAAACCGGGGTTTCGCCGCAGGCCCACTGCCGGGATCGGCGCGCTTCTGATGAAGACGCGATACGGCTACAGCTTCATCGCCCCGTGGTCCTACTCGGGCAGCGGCGGCCTCCTGGTGAAGGGATTGTTGGCGACCCGTGCGTATCGCTAGCCTGGCCATGCGTCCAGCACTGATGGTCTCGGTGTTTCTCGCCGCCCTCGTGGGGGGAGCGGTCCGGCCCGGCGAGGCATGGAGCGAACCGGCTCGCGAAGTGTGCCGGGACATGGCGCCCCCGAGACCGCCCGAGCCGCGTTTGCCATGCCGCCCGCCGCCGTTCGCCACGTACGGTGACGATCGACTGGCCCTGCTGATCGAGGAGGCGATTGCCAACAGCCCGGCCATTCGGCAGGCGCTCGCGTTACACCGGGCCGAGCTGCAACGCTTGCCGCAGGTGACCGCGCTCCCGGACCCGACGCTCGCGGTGACGCAGTTCGCCCGGACGCCGGAGACACGCGTCGGGCCGCAGACCACGCTCGTCTCGGTGACCCAGGCCGTCCCCGGTTTCGGAAAGCGGCGCCTGCGCGGCGAGTCGGCGTCGCGAGCTGCCTCGGTGCGCGCCGAGGCGGTGGCGGTGTTGCGGGCCGACGTGGTGCGCCGGGTGAAGCTGGCCTACTACGACCTCGGCTACCTGGACCGGGCGCTGGCGATCAACCGCGAGGAAGAACGCCTGCTGGCGCAGTACGAGGAGCTTGCCCGTTCGCGATACGTGCAGGGCCTCGGCCGGCAGAGCGACGTGGTCCGGCTGCAGGCCGAGATCACCCGCGTGCTGAGCAGGCGGGAAACCCTCGAGTGGCGGCAAATCGACGGCGTGGCGACACTGAACGCGGCCCTCGACCGTCCTGCCGACGTCCCGGTCGGGCCGGTGGCTCTGGCCGGCCCGCCGGCCGTGCGGCTCGACGACGCCGCGCTGGCCGCCGCCGGCCGAGGCGGGCGCCCCGAAGTACGGGCGTCGCAGCGCGACGTCGAGCACCGCGAGGCGGAGCTCGAGCTGGCCCGGCGGAACCACTGGCCCGACTTCTCGGTGGGGGCGGCCTGGGGCAACGTGCTGGGCCGGCGGGACCTGCGCGGCGGCGCGGTCCCGCCGGCCGTCGACGGCAAGGACGTCTACAGCGTGATGGTGGGCGTCAACCTGCCGCTGTTCCGGACGAAGTACGCGGCGGGCGTCCGGGAGGCGGCGGAGCGGGCGGAGGCGGCGCGCGCCGCCCATGACGCGGCGCTGAACGACACGGAGCGCGCGATTCGGACGACGACGTTCCGGCTGCGCGCGCTCGAACGCCAGTTGGCCCTGTTCGAACGTACGTTGCTGCCGCAGGCCGAGCAGGCCCAGTCGAGCACCGAGGCCGCGTATGCCGGCGGAGGCGCCGACGCGCTCGATCTGCTGGACGGCCAGCGGCTGCTGCTCGACGTGCGCCTCGGTCTCGCGCAGCTCCGGACCGACTACTACAAGGCGCTGGCGGATCTGGAACGCGTCGCCGGAACCGCGGTGCCGGAGAAGGCCTCGTCATGACCCGAAGAGCGACCGGGCTGCTGGTGGGCGTCGTGCTGGTGACGAGCGCCGGCGCGCTGGGCGTTTGGAATGCGCTGGACCGGGCCGCCACGGACCGGATGCCCGGCCGGCTGGGCGGCGCGGAGACCGTTCGCAACAACGTCGACACAGGCCACGACCGGCTCTACACCTGCAGCATGCATCCGCAGGTGCTCCAGCAGGAGCCGGGAAGCTGTCCGCTCTGCGGGATGGACCTCGTGCCGCTCGAGGCCCCGGCACCCCGTCAGGCCACGGCCGAACCGACCGGCGATCCCGGCGACCACGGAAACGATCCCGGCGACCACGTGAATCCCGGGTTCCTGCAGGCGTTCGGCGTGCGTACGGCCCGCGTGGAGCGGGGAGCGCTGCCGGTGGACATCCGCACCGTGGGCATACTGGCGCACAACGAGCGGAACATCCACTCGGTGAACACGAAGTTCAGTGGCTGGATCGAACGGGCCCGCGTCGCGAACGTCGGCGAACAGGTGGCCGCTGGCGAGCTGCTGTTCGAGATCTACAGTCCCGAGCTCGTCACCACCCAGCACGAGTATCTGGGGGCGATGGACTTCGCCGCGCGACTGCGGGAGCAGTCGGCCGACGACGGCGCCCTGGAGCGGGCGTCGGCGCTGCTCGACGCCGCCCGCGAGAGGCTGCTCCATGCCGACATGACGACCGCGCAGGTCGAGGCGCTGGAGGCGACGCGGCAGGTCAGCCGGACGGTCGAGCTGGTCGCCCCCGCTTCCGGCTTCATCGTCGAGAAGATGGGCGATTCGCTGGAAGGGATGCGGCTCGAGCCGGGCATGACCGTGCTCAAGATCGCCGACCATTCCAGCCTCTGGGTCGAAGCCGAGTTCTACGAGCAGGACGTCCGGCACCTGCATCGGGGGCAGCGGGTCACCGTCACCGTCGACGCGTTTCCCGAACGCCGCTGGGAGGGCGTCATCGACTTCTTCAGGCCCGCCATGAACCCGGGCACGCGAACCCTCACCGCCTTCGTCGAGGTCGACAACGCCGATCTGCGGCTCCGCCCGCGGATGTTCGCCAACGTCGAGGCGCGGGCGCCGGGCGCGGCGGACGCGATGCTCGTCCCCGCGGACGCGGTGCTGCACAGCGGCGAGGAGGCGGTGGTCGTCGTCGCCCGCGGCAACGGCTACTTCACCCCGCGGCGGGTCCGTCTGGGCCTGGCGAGCGACGGCCGGCAGCAGATCCTCGGCGGACTGAACGGCGACGAGGAGATCGTGGTCTCCTCGCAGTTCCTGATCGATTCCGAGAGCAACCTCGAGGCGGCCATCTCCCAGTTGCTGGGCCGGCGGGCGGACGCCCGCCCCGAAGGGTAGCCGCCGTTCCCGGCTCTCGAGCGCATCCAGGAGGCGTTCAGGCGTGCTGGCGCGCATCATCACCTGGTCGCTCGACAACCGGGCGCTCGTGCTGCTGGGCGCGGCGGCGCTCGCCGGGGTGGGGGCGTTCTCGCTCCTGCGGACGCCGCTCGACGCCATTCCCGACCTGTCGGACGTGCAGGTGGTCCTGTACACCGAGCACCCGGGCCAGGCGCCGCGCATCGTCGAGGACCAGGTCACCTACCCGCTAACGACGCAGATGCTGTCGGTGCCGTACTCGACCGCCGTGCGCGGGTACTCGTTCTTCGGGTATTCGCTCGTCCATGTGCTGTTCGAGGACGGCACCGACCTCTACTGGGCCAGGAGCCGCGTCCTCGAGTCGCTCAGCCACGCCGCGTCCCGGCTACCGCCCGGCGTGACGCCGACGCTCGGACCCGACGCGACGGGCGTGGGCTGGGCGTTCATCTACGCGTTGACCTCGGACCGTCACGACCTGAGCGAGCTGCGGTCGATTCAGGACTGGTTCCTCAAGTACGAGCTGAGCGCGGTCCCCGGCGTCGCCGAGGTCGCCAGCGTCGGCGGTTTCGTGCGGCAGTACCAGATCACCGTCGACCCCGGTCGTCTCCGGGCGTTCGGCATCTCCATCGCGCAGATCCGGGACGCCGTGAGGCAGAGCAACGGCGAGGTGGGCGGCCGCCTCCTGGAGGTGGCCCAGCAGGAGTTCATGGTCCGGGGGCGGGGCTACATCGAGTCGCCGGACGACATCCGGAAGATCGCCGTCGGCGCCGACGGGAACGGCACGCCGCTGCTGCTCGAGGACGTCGCGCGCGTGAACGTCGGCCCGGAGATGCGCCGCGGGCTGGCCGAATGGGACGGCCGGGGGGAGGCGGTCGGCGGCATCGTCGTCGTGCGCCACGGCGCGGACACCCGCGAGGTTATCGCGGCGGTCAAGGCGCGCATCGAGGAGCTCCGGCCGCGGCTCCCGGAAGGCGTGACGCTGGAGGTCGCCTACGACCGGACCGGCCTCATCGACCGGGCCGTGGGCAACCTGCGGTCGAGTCTCGGGCAGCAGCTCCTGATCGTCGGCCTCGTCACGTTCCTGTTCCTGTTCCACGTCGGCGGCGGGGTCGTCGCGATGGTCTCGCTGCCGCTCGGCATCCTGATCGCCTGCATCGCGACCCGCTGGCTCGGGGTCCAGCTGAACATCATGTCGCTGGGCGGCGTCACCGTCGCCGTCGGCACGATGGTCGACGCGGGCATCGTGCTGGTGGAGAACACCCACCGCAACCTCGCCGAGAGCTCCGACCGCAGGCACCACTGGCGCATCGTGGCCGAGTCGTGCCGCGAGGTCGGGCCGCCGATCTTCTTCTCGCTGCTCGTGATCACCGTATCGTTCGCGCCCGTGTTCATGCTCGAGGCGCAAGAAGGCCGGCTCTTCAGACCGCTGGCCTGGACCAAGACCGCGGCGATGGGCGCGACCGCGCTGCTCTCGGTGACGGTCATCCCGGTCCTCGTCGGCCTGCTCGTCCGGGGGCGCGTGGTCGCCGAGCGCAGGCACCCGATGCGCCGCGCGCTGGCCGCGGCGTACATCCCGGTGCTGCGGCTCGCGCTCCGCTCCCCGCTGGCGGTCCTCGCCCTGTCGGGGCTCGTCGTCGCGGGGTCGTTCTCCGCGTTCAATCGGCTCGGCTCCGAGTTCATGCCGCCCCTGTGGGAGGGCGATCTGCTCTACATGCCGACGACGCTGCCCGGCATCTCGATTACCGCGGCCCGGGAGCTGCTGCAGCAGACCGACCGGACGATCAAGTCGTTCCCCGAGGTGGCGCATGTCTTCGGCAAGGTGGGGCGCGCCGAGACCGCGACCGACCCCGCGCCCCTGTCGATGATCGAGACCACGGTCCTGCTCGAGCCGCGGGAGGCCTGGCGGCCGGGGATGACGCCGGCCCGGCTCGTGTCGGAGCTGCACGAGGCGATCGAGATTCCGGGGCTGACCGACGCCTGGACGATGCCCGTCAAGGCCCGCATCGACATGCTGTCGACCGGTATCAGGACGCCGGTCGGGATCAAGATCGGCGGGCCCGACCTCCAGGTGCTCGAGCGGCTCGGCCGGGAGGTGGAACGGGTCGTGCGCGGCCTGCCGGGCACCCTCAGCGCCTATGCCGACCGGTCGATGGGAGGCAACTACGTCGACATCGGCATCGACCGCGACGCGATCGCCCGCGAGGGCCTCACCGTGGCCGCCGTGCAGGACGTGATCCAGACCGCCATCGGCGGCCTGCGGGTGACCACGACCGTCGAGGGGCTCGAACGCTATCCCGTCAACCTGCGTTACGGCCGGGACCTGCGGGACGACCTGCCGGCCCTGCGGGCCGTGCTGGTGCCGACGCCGGCGGGGACGCAGGTGCCCCTCGGCCAGCTCGCGGACCTGCGCTACGACATCGGGCCGCCGGTCATCAAGAGCGAGAACGCCCGCCCGAACGCCTGGGTGTACGTCGATATCGACGCCGACGACCTCGGCGGGTACGTCGAGGCGGCCCGGCGCGCGGTCGAGGCGCAAGTGGAGGTGCCGGCCGGCTACACGCTCGCCTGGAGCGGGCAGTACGAGGCGCTGCAACGGGTCGAGCAACGGCTGCGCACCGTGATTCCCCTCACACTGGCCGTCATCGTCGGCCTGATCTACCTGAACACCCGCTCGATCCTGATGACGCTGGGCATTCTGGCCGGCGTGCCGCTCGCCACCAGCGGCTCGTTCTGCGTGCTCTACCTGCTCGACTACAACCTGAGCGTCGCCGTCTGGGTCGGCGTCATCGCCCTCGCCGGGCTGTACGCGGAGACCGCCATCGTGTTCCTGTTCTACCTGGACGCCTCGTGCCGGAAGGCGGCGGGCGACGCGCTGCTGCAGAACCGCATGGACTTGGTGGTGGCGATCTACGTGGGGGCCGTCTCGCGCGTCCGGCCGATCGTGATGACCATCGCCACCGACATGCTCGGGCTGGCGCCCATCATGTGGAGCACCGGCGCGGGCGCCGACGTCATGAAGCGGATCGCGACGCCGCTCTTCGCCGGCATCCTGACCTCGGGCATCGCGGTCCTGGTGGTTCTTCCCGTGCTGTATTACCTGAGGAAATCCTACTCTCTACCGGGCGGGCGGCTGTTCCGCGGCTTCGATCCGACCGACCTGTCGGCGTACGCGGCGGGGACGGGCCGGTGACGACGCTCCGAGCGTCTGCCGCCGGAACCCCGCCGACACGAAGCGAACAGTCGGATCGCGGGAGACCTCCCTGTTTCGAGTTACGTGTTTCGCGATCGGTCTTCGGGCGTCCTCACAGACAGAGCCCTCGCGAAACAAGAGGGCGGTGTCTCCCCGCGGACGCAAGACGCCGTGTAGCGTCGACTTCCGGCGGGCAGCACCACGGCGACGGTTACGTTCACCGTCGAGGACAACGGGGCGGGCGAACCCGAGCCGGCCGCTCGGCGTCGCGACCGGAACGGCGCTCCTTCCCGCCCGACGTCCGGTCTCCGCCGCTGAACCGTTGTCGGTCGTCAGTCGGCTATCATCGCGAGGTGACCATGAGAATCCCGGTTTCAGCCGCCGCTGTCTTCCTGTCGACGGTGAGCCTGGCCGCGGCCGACGGCGAGGAGTCGTACCGGACCCGCTGCGCCCTGTGCCACGGCGCCGACGCCGCCGGAAGCGATCGGGCCGCGTCGATCCTCCCGGCGCTGCACGCGAGCGGGCCCGACGACCTGGCGCGCATCATCACCGAGGGCGTGCCGTCGCGCGGCATGCCGGGCATCGAGATCGCCGACGACGAGCTGACCCCGCTGGTCGCGTACCTGAAGGCGCTGGGCGAGGCGGCGCCTCCCGCCGCCCGCGATCCGCGGGCGCCGCGGCCGCGGGCCGGGTCGCTCCCGCTCGCCGCGGGCGGCACCCTCGACGGCACCATCCTCAACGAGAGCGGCTTCGACGCCCAGCTCCGGACCGCCGACGGAGGCATCGCCCTCCTGCGCCGGGTCGGCGACGCCTTCCGCGCGGCGGCGGTGGAGCCGTCCGTCGACTGGCCGTCCTACCACGGCAGCTACACTGGGAACCGCCACTCGCCGCTCGACCAGATCGACCGGGACAACGTCGGGCGGCTGGCCATGCAGTGGTTCTTCCCGGTTCCCGACATGCCGATGATCGAAGGCACGCCGGTGGTCATCGCTGGGGTGATGTACGTCACCGCCGTCAACCAGGTGTACGCCCTCGACGCGGCGACGGGGCGCGAGATCTGGCGCTGGGCGCAGCCGCGCACCGAGGGCCTCGTCGGCGACCCCGGCATCGGGCTCAACCGCGGCGTCGCGGTGGGCGGCGACCTCGTGTTCAGCGTCACCGACCACGCCCACGTCGTCGCCCTCGACCGCTTCACCGGCGAGCTCGTGTGGGACACCGAGATGGACGACTATCGCGAGCACTACGGCGCGGTGGTGGCGCCGCTCGTGGTCGGAGACCTCGTCATCGCGGGCATCAGCGCGGGCGACACCGGGCTGCGCGGCTTCCTCGACGCCTACCACGCCGAGACCGGCGAGCGCGCGTGGCGCCACTGGACGATCCCCGCCCCGGGCGAGCCGGGGTCGGAGACGTGGGGCGACCCCGAGGTGCTGCGGCGCGGGTGCGGGGCGACGTGGCTGACCGGCAGCTACGACCCCGAGCTCGACCTCCTCTACTGGGCGACGGGCAACCCCTGCCCGGACATGAACGGCGACCGGCGGCCCGGCGACAACCTGTGGACCAACTCGGTCCTCGCCCTCCGGCCCGAGACCGGCGAGCGCGTGTGGTACTTCCAGTTCACCCCCCACGACACCCACGACTGGGACGCGCAGGAGCCGCTGCTGCTCGTCGACGAGGAGTTCCGGGGCCGGCCGCGCAAGCTGCTCGTACAGGCGAACCGCAACGGTTTCTTCTACGTGCTCGACCGCACGGACGGACAGTTCCTGCTCGGCGAGCCGTTCGTCGACCAGACCTGGGCGGCCGGCCTCGACGACTCGGGGCGGCCCATCGTCCTCCCCGAGAGCGTGCCGACCGAGGCGGGGACGGACGTGTGCCCGGCCATCTACGGCGCGACGAACTGGTGGTCGTCGAGCTATCACCCCGGGACGAAGCTCTTCTACCTGATGGCCCTCGAGTCGTGCGACACCTACACGAAGGCGGACGAGGAATGGCAGCGGGGCCGCAACTGGATGGGCGGCGCGGCCCGCCACGCCGACGGGGCGCCGAACCGCAAGTACATCCGCGCCCTCGACCTCCAGACCGGCGGCACGGTGTGGAGCTACGAGCAGTCGGGCGAGGCGCGCACCTTCTCGGGCGTCCTCTCGACGGACGGCGACCTCGTGTTCTTCGGCGAGAACAGCGGCGCGTTCGCGGCCCTCGACGCCCGAAGCGGCAAGCCGCTCTGGCACGTGCAGATCAACCAGGAGTGGCGGGCATCGCCGATGACCTACATAGTCGGCGGCCGCCAGTACGTCGCGATCGCGTCGCGACTGGGATTCTGGGCGTTCGCGCTCCCGGAGTGAGGATCCGTCTCTCCGCGATCGTGACTACCTCGTCTCGGAAGCGGCCGATGCCGTCGCCTGGCACGAAGACCAAACATCCGGGACCACTTCATCCGTCAGCTAGGATGGCGACGTGCTTGTGACTACCGTGTCGTTCCTGGGCTTCACCCTGCTCGTCGCGGTGATTTCCTACGCCTGCACGCGACACGACCGGATGACGACCTGGGACGCGTACTTCCTTGGAGGCCGCAGCCTGTCGGCCTGGGTCATCGCCGGCTCGCTGATGCTCACCAACCTCTCGACCGAGCACCTGATCGGCCTGAACGGGGACGCCTTCAACCACACCATCGCCGTCACCGCCTGGGAGACGACCGCGGCGATCGCGATGGTCGCGACCGCACTCTTCTTCCTGCCCCGCTACCTGCGCATGGGCCTGTCGACGATACCGGAGTACCTCGCCGCCCGCTACGACCGGGCCACCGGGGTGATCGCGGCGAGCGTGTTCCTGTTCTCGTACGTGCTCGCCATCCTGCCCGTCGTGCTGCTGTCCGGGGCCACCGGCATCGACAGCCTGTTCGGCTTGCAGGAGGCGTTCGGCCTGAACCAGGGGCAGGTGATCTGGCTGCTCGTCTGGGGCGTCGGAACGCTGGGCTCGCTCTACGCGATTCTCGGGGGCCTCAAGGCCGTCGCGATCTCGGACACGATCAACGGCGTCGGGTTCCTCGTGGGAGGCCTGCTGATCCCGCTGCTGGCGCTGATGCAGATCGGCGGCGGGAATCCCTGGACGGGGCTGGAGACCGTGTACGTGGAGGAGCGTCCGAAGTTCGACATCACGGGCGACGAACCGGGCTCGTTCCTGCCGTTCGGCGCCCTCTTCACGGGGATGGTCGTCAACCAGGTCTTCGCCTGGTGCACCGGCCAGCAGTTCATCCAGCGGGGCCTGGGAGCCAGGAACCTCAAGGAAGGGCAGAAGGGAGTCCTCATCGCGGCGTGCTTCAAGCTGGTGGGCCCTCTCGTCGTCGTGCTGCCGGGGGTGATCGCGTACCACATGTTCAAGGACACCCTGGGGCCCGAGGACTACCTGCTGGCCTACCCGACGCTCGTCAAGGCGGTGCTGCCGGACTGGCTGACCGGCTTCTTCGCCGCGGTGATGGTGGGTGCCGTGCTGAGCACGTTCAACAGCGTGCTGAACTCGTCGGCCACGCTGTTCTGCCGCGACATCTACGGTCCGGTCCTGCGGCCGGACGCCTCCCCGCGCGAGCTCGTCCGCGCGGGCCGCGCGTGCAGCATCGCGCTTGCGGCGGCCGCGATGCTCGTCGCGCCGATGCTCGACACGTCGGGCAGCCTGTACAACTACCTGCAGACGATCAACGCGGCGTTCTTCGGTCCGATGCTCGCCGTGATCCTGCTGGGCATGTTCTCGACGCGGGTCTCGGCGTTCGCGGCGAAGACGGGCCTCGTCGGCGGCCCGGTCCTGTTCTTCCTGACGGTCTTCTCGTTCGACGATCCCGTGCAGTCCTTCCTGCAGGGCGTGCTGGGCACGAACGACGAGATCCACTTCCTGCATTTCCTCGCGATCGTCTTCGTGGTGGTTGCCGCGTTCATGCTGGTCTCCGCCAGGCTCCGGCCCGCCCGAATCCCCGACGCGGAGCCCGGCGCGGCGCCGGTGGACATGACGCCCTGGAAGCACGCGAGAGCGATGGCGGTCTTCGTGAGCGTCTGTTCGATCGGCTGCTATCTGCTGCTCGCGCAGTGAACGGGCCGGACTCGGCGGGGCCAGGCGTTCCCGATCGCCCGAGCTGGTCGGGATTCTCGTGGTGGGTCGGCAGTTCGACGACCGGACGGTGAGACCGGTCGATGTCCCCCATCGAGGCCCTCGCGTCCGCCGTCGGGCTCGCCCTGGCGCGGCGGCGCCTGCTGGAAGCGCCGAACGGGACGCCGTCGGAGTCGCCGCCGGCGCTGGAGTGTCCGGCTGCGGTTGCGCGACGGCACCCGACGAGCCGCCGGGCTGCGGTTGCGGGCCGGCCCATGCCGAGATCGACTTCGTGGTTCCGCACTGCCGGTTCAGGCTCCGGACGGTCCATTCCCGGCCGAGCATGGCTCCGGCGAATCGGGGGCCAACCCCGACGAACTCGACGATACGATGAGGTTGGTCGGAGCCTCTCCGCGTCGACGCGCAGAGGCGCGAGGGCCCGCAGGCGTGCGACGCGCGCAACGGTGGGCTCGGCCGGCCCACCATGGCTGGTAGCGAGGACAGGTTCCACGAAGCCGAAAGCGAGCATGGACGATGAACAGTTCGACGCCGAGCGGAGACTGTTGTACGAAGCTGTTTCTCGCGGTACTCTTGTTGTTCGCGGGCACGACGCCCGCGGCCGCCCAATGGCTGGATCGTCCCTGGCCGGGCATCCCGCGCACGGCTGACGGGAAGCCGGACCTCACCGCGCCGGCGCCGCGTGGGCCCGATGGTCAGCCGGATTTCACCGGCGTGTGGAACGGGCCGCCTCCCGTCGCCCGTCCCGATCCCGCCGCCCTGCAGCCGTGGGTCACCGACCTCGCCCGCCGGCGTCAGCAGGAGTACTACAAGATGCGCCCCTTTTTCCGGTGTCTGCCGAGCGGCCCCGAGACCGAGCGGTCCGGCGGCTGGAAACGCTTCCTCCAGACGCCGACCGCCGTCGCGATCCTGAACGATGACCTCACCTATCGCGTGATCCACATGGACGGCCGCGAGCTGGAGGCCGACCCTTGGCCAAGCTGGATGGGTTACTCGGTGGGGCGCTGGGACGGCGACACGCTGGTCGTCGACAGTGCCGGGTTCAACGACAAGACGTGGGTGAGTCGCTACGGGGTCTCGCACACGGAGGCGCTGCGGATCACGGAGCGCTACCGGCGTCCCGACTTCGGCCACCTGCAGGTGGAGGTCACCTTCACCGATCCCGGTGCGTTCGCGAAGCCGTGGGGCTTTATGGTGACCATGGTGCTCGCGGCCGATACGGACATGCGCGAGGCCGTCTGCGAACGGAGCAGCGAAGACTGGACGGGCAGCCTCTCGGACGCCGCCAATCGGGCAATATCCGTGCCGCCCGCCGTGCTGGCGCGATACGTCGGCGCGTACACCGGAATATACGCGGGAAACGAGCGGACGTACGAGGTGTCGCTCTCCGGCGGCCGACTGACCGCCACCATCGTCGGCCCCTACGACGCGATCGGCCTCGGTGCCGCGGGCCTCGACCAGGGTGTTCCGCGGGCGCTGGTGCCACAATCGGAGACCCTGTTCGAAGGCTTGGGTCTCGGTTACCGGTTCATTGTCGACAGCGAGGGCGTGGCGACAGACCTCATGGTGATTCACACCTCCGGCGACTACAGATACTCGCGGCAGCGGTGACCCTGCCCCCGGAGGAGCGGACCGGCCGAACCGACGGGAGGCCCGGTTGGCGGGGTCGACGCGGTTCAGCGGCGCCGCCAATCGGCGCGGCGTTGCGGCAGGCGGGCTCCTCCGCCCGACCCCGAGGCGGTTGACACGCCGGGCCAGGCCGCACACCATGTCGGCACATCCACCGGGAGGCCAGAGATGCTCATCAATCGACGCCAGTTCGTCCGGGCCGCGGCCGGAGCCGCCGTCGGGGCCCGCGCGACCGGCCTGCTCGCGCAGTCGTACGACATGGTCGTCAAGGGCGGACGCGTCCTCGACCCCTCGCTGCACGTCGACGCGGCCCTCGACGTGGCCATCGCCGGCGGGCGCATCGCGGCGGTCGAGGCGGACATCCCCGCCGGCGGGGCGGAGGTCGTCGACGCGCGCGGCCGGTTCGTCGTCCCCGGCCTGCTCGACGTCCACACCCACTATGCGCGGGACCTCGAGGGCCCGGCGATCTGCCTCGAGGACGGCGTGACGGCGTGGGTCGACGCGGGCTCGGCCGGCGCCGACGCCATCGACGGCCAGGTCGCCATCGCCCGGGCGGCGCCGCAGCAGGGCCGCATCCTCGTGAACATCGGGCGCGCCGGCATCCTCCCCGGCGGCGACACCATGGACCTCGACCTCGCCGACGTCGACGCCGCGATGGGCGCCATCGAGCGGCACCGCGACATCGTCGTCGGGGTCAAGGCGCGGCTGACGGAGGGCGTCGCGGCCGACGACGTCGAGGTCCTGCGCCGCACCCAGGCCGCGGCCTCGGCCTTCGGCCTGCCGGTCATGATCCACATGGGCCAGACGGCGTCGCCGCTCTCCACCCTGCTCGATCTGCTGAAGCCCGGCGACGTCGTCACCCACATGCTGGCCCCGCCCCCCAACGCCATCGTCGACGACGCCGGCCGAATGGACCCGGCGGTGCTCGAGGCCCGGCGCCGCGGGGTGTGGTTCGACGTCGCCAACGGGCGGGTCGGGCACGTGCGGTGGGACATCGTCGACCAGGTCATCGAGGCGGGCTTCTGGCCCGACACCATCTCGACCGACGGCAACACCACGAGCCGGTCGGTGCCGGGGGTCGTCGACCTGCCCAACGTCATGTCGAAGTTCCTGAACGCGGGGATGCCCCTCGACGAGGTGGTGGCGTGCGCGACCGTCAACGCCTCGCGGGTCTTCCCCCACCTGAACGACCGCGGCACCCTCCACGTGGGGGCGCGGGCCGACCTGACGCTGCTCGACCTGCGGGTCGGCGTCTTCGACTTCGTCGACAACTACGAGAACGTGAGGACCGACCGCTACCGCCTCTTCCCGGCCGGTACGGTGCTCGGCGGGCGGTGGATTCCGCGCGGCTAGAAGTCTGCGCCGTAGAACGGCGCGGATCGACCTCGTCTGCATCGGTGGGGGGACGGCGAACCTCAAATGGTACGAGAACGTGTCGCGGTGGGGGACCCCGCGGCGTGAGGCACGTCGCCCTCGCCTATTGACAGAACGGCAGTGTGCGTCATGGACAATCCGTGGCCTGAGCTTCGTGTCGAGTCGCCGTGCGTCCTGCCCTCCGACCGATCCACCATCGACGCATTCAACGCGCGCTACGCTGACGAGCCCGATTTCATCGTTCGGCCGCAACTCTTGCTGTACCGCACCCGGTTTCTTGGACACAAGTTTGGGCTACGCGGCTTGGCGTAGCTCGTACTCCTCTCGTGCCTCGAGGGGCGTGCGATAAGCCAGCTTCTCGAGGCGCCAGCACCGGTTGTAGCGCTCGACGAATTCGGCGACGGCGGCGTGCACGTCGGCGAGATTTCGAAACACCCGGCCGTAGACGGCTTGCTCCTTGAGCGTGCGGTTCCAGCGCTCGACGACGCCGTTGGTCTCCGGCTCTTCGACGAAGCCGAAGCTGGGGCGGATGCCCCAGTAGCGGACCTGGTTGAGGAAGTGGTCCGACAGATACTGGCTGCCGTGATCCATCCGCAGCGCCAGCCCGCGGGCCACGTCGGCCTCGACCGAGCCGCAGCGTCGCCGGAGCCCTTGCGCGACCGGCTCGAGGGCCGCGAAACGGCTGCCCACCTTGCACACGTGCCAGCCCACGCACTCGGCGTTCCAGTGGTCGACGGCCGCGAAGGTCCAGACCCAGCCGTCGTCGACGGTCAACACCCGCACGCCGTCGGTACCCCACATGACGTCGGGCGCCGAGGTGACAATCGTGCCGTCGTGCCGCTGCGGCTCACCCTGCCGCCCGCGATGCGGCGAGAGCAGGCCCTGCGCGCGCATCACGCGCAACACCCGTGTCCGCGAGACCCGGATCCCGTCGAGGATCCGCAGCCGCGCGTGGACCTTGCGATGGCCCTCGCCCTGGAACGGAGAGCGGGCCAAGTCGCTGTGAATGGCCGCCAGCAGCTGCGCATCCGACAGCGCGGGCGTCGGCCCGCGGCGGCGCGGACTGTCAGCCGACGCTGAACACTGCACGCGAGCCCGCCGCGCGTAGAACGCCGAGCGTGACCGCTCCCACGTTCGGCACACCCGCTCGAGCCCGTAGCGCCGTCCCGTCGTCGCGGAGGTCGTTTGGCTCATCGTCGCGACCTCCGCGTCGCCAAAGGGACGCGGCGCTCCGCTGCGCGGGCACGCGACCGCAACAGCTCGTTCTCCATCGACAGCTCCCCGATGTGTCGCTTGGCCGCATCCAGCTCGGCGGCCAGCGGCTCACCGGCCTGCTCCTTCAGACCCAGCTCGAGACCGGCCAGCGCCCGCGCCTTCCACCGCTCCAGCCGATAGACCTCCACCCCGACTTCACGCGAAACCGCGTCGAGCGGCTCGCCGCAAAGCAGCCGCAACACCACGTCCCGTTTCCGGCTCGCGCTCCACCGCTGGCCGGGAGCCAAGCCCCCCGACCCCATCGCCGCCGCGTCGGTGCCGACTCCGGTCGCCCTCCGGGCTCCCTCCGTCGGCACCGACCCAGCTCCCTTCACCCGCCTCGACCGAACCATACCCCCACCTCCTGGTGACATCGGATTCTCCCCCTAATCCGTGTCCAAGAAAACTGGGGGCGCCCCAGCCGCAACTCTTGCCCGAGCCGTTCATCGGCGATCCACGCGCCCGCGTTTACCTCCTGGGCCTGAACCCCGGTTATTCGCCGGAGGACGACGCCTGGCACGCGGACCCGGTTTATCGAACCGCCATCATCGACAATCTCAGCCACAGGACGACCGCGTTCTCGTTCTACTTCTTCGATCCCCGCCTGAGAGACGCCCCAGGGTCGATCTGGTGGAGCAGGCGTGCCAGATGGCTGATCGCCGACGTCGGAATCGAGACGCTCGTCCGGAACCTGTTCTGCGTCGAGTTGTTCCCCTACCATTCACGTCGCTACAAGCCCGTGCCGAAGACCGTATCGCCCGATGGGCTCGTACCCTCGTCACGTTATTCCGTCCATCTCGTTCGTCAAGCGATTCGGGCCAATCGACCGATCGTCGCCATGCGGGCGTTTCGCAACTGGTGTGAGCTTCTACCCGAACTACGGACCTACGGCAATCTGTTTCGTCTCAACAGTGCGCAGAATGTCGCACTCTCACCCAACAACCTCCTGCGATACGACCAACTGGTGTTGGAGTTGAAGCGTGCTGCGTCGCGAATCGATTTCGCGCGATTCCGCGCCGACCTCGACCCGGTCGTCGACCAGAGCATCGACATCTGAACGCCCCCCCGCCCCGACGGGCGTGCTCTATGGGCTGGTCTCGTTCGCGCCGTTCGCGAATGACCCGATCCGCCGGTGGGTCCAGATGGGGCCGGCTCTCGTCGGAAGGTGATCGCTAAGGCTAAGCTCGCGTAGTCCGTTTCGCCTCGCGGGCGGCGGTCGCGCGGTCGACGATCGACACGACGGTCGAGAGAATCAGCGCATAGGCGATGAGGCGGGCGGCCAGCAGCAACGCCGCGGTCAGGCCCGGCACGGCCTCCAGGCGCGCCGCCGCGATCACGACAAGCGGGACGAAGTAGCCGATGCCGTTCCACCGGCCGATTGTGCTCATGCGCAGCCGTTTCCGCCGGTGCACGAGGTAGGAGTCGAAGACGTACTGGCAGAACGCGACCGCGACGAGGACCGGCAGCGCCAGCGGGACCAGGCCGGCGAGCGCGGCCCCGGTGAGCCCGGCGGTCACGAAGAGGCAGTCGGTGCCGTGGTCGAAGAGCTGGCCGGACGCCGACGCGGTGTTCCGCCGGCGGGCGACGATGCCGTCGGCGTAGTCGGTGGCGAGGGCCACGGCCAGGAGCAACGCGACGAGGCCGGCGTCCAGGAAGTCCGGCCGGGCGAAGGCGGCGGCCAGAGGCAGGGCCAGCCCCAGACGGACGCCGGTCAGCAGATGGGCCGTCACAGACAGGATGGTTCGGTCAGTCGCGCTCGCGCGACTCCCGGATGACGTCGGCCGCCGACGGGACCAGATGGACCGGCTCTCTCGTTCGAAGAAGCTCGAGGAGCTCGCGCGGAGTCGGTCGCATCGCGAGCTTCTCCAACTCGGCGAGCACGAAGTCCGACAGCGACGATCCCTCGATGGCCGCCTTCGCCTCGAGGGCTCGATGGATCTCGACCGGAACGTTCCTGACCTGAAGCGTCGGCATACGTCCCATGGTACATGCATGCAATCCACATGTGTCCACGCCGGCGTCCCGCCCGCGTCATCCGCCGGGGAAACCTGTCGGTGAGGCTCCTAGCCGAACAACTCGCGCTGCGCCCGCGGCCAGAAGGCGGCGCCGATGAGGGCGTTGAACAGGATGAAGAAGTTGTGCTGCACGAAGCCGAACGCGGCCATCTGCCCCTCGTTCTCGGGAAACAGCACCACCCAGAAGGTGATGGCGGCGGCCCGCATCGGGGTCGGCACGGCGGCGGCGAAGAAGACGACGGGCAGGTAGCCGAGCAGGGCCAGGAACGAGGCGTCGACGCCGAAGAGGTTCAGCGCCGTCGTGTACACGACCACCGCGGCCAGCAGGGCCGGCGAGCGCAGCACGAGGAACAGCGCGTAGTGCCGGAGCTCGGCGGTCCGGAACGCGTGGAAGATGCGCTGGTCGCGCAGGCGGTTGCCGGGCAGGACGGCGCCGCGGAAGTACAGCACCCACACCGCGAACACCGGCACCGCGGCCGCCGCGAGCCAGGGGACGAGGGCGAACGCCGGCGGCAGCTCCGGCCCCGCGAGGTAGCCCACCGTCGCCCAGAACAGCAGGTAGAACACCTCGCAGAACATGATGAACAGCATCACCGAGCCCACTTCCCAGCCCGGCACGCGGTGGCGCCGGTTCAGGTAGTAGGCCATCGCGCCCTTGCCGATCTGCTCGTTGAAGACCGAGATGATGTAGGCGCTGGCCCGGACGGGCAGGATGTCGCGGTAGCGGATGGGGGCGACGAACCAGTTGAGGGCGCGGCTCACGACCAGGGTGTCGATGCAGAAGTAGAGCCCCGAGTAGGCGACCATCAGCGCGGCCCAGGCGCCCCACCGGACGTTCTCGAAGACCTGCGCCATGTAGGCGGCGAGCGACAGCCCCTCGCGGGCGGCGGCGCCGTCCAGGCGGGTGTAGAGGTAGGCGAAGCAAGCGATGCCGAGGAGGAGGAAAGCAACGCGGCCGGCCCGGCCGCGGGCCGGGGGCGCGGACGGCGTGGGCTCGCCGGGAGCGGAGTTCATCTCGGGGCTGTCTGACATAGCTTGGCCAGGGTATCGGACAACGGGGTGAGGCCGACACCGAGCTCGCCGTCGGCATTCCGGTCGACCGCCTCGTCCGAGGTGATGACGTCGATCACGGCCGGCGTCAGGCCGCCCTTGCGAAAGAGGCCGGCCAGGCCCGCGGCGAGCCCCGCCAGCCGGACCGGGGTGGAGCGGAACGAGACCGCTCGGCCCAGCCGGTCCGCCGTGCGCTCGATCAACTCGCGGTGCGTGAGGGTCGTCGGTCCGACCAGATCGCAGGTCCGCACGCCCGACGAGGGCCGCTCGCAGCACCCCAGGACGGCGCGGCACAGGTCGTCGACGTCGAGCGGCCGCAGCCGGTGCGCCCCGCCGCCGAGGACGCGCGCCGACGGCCCCGACGCGGCGGCGAGCAGCGCGCGCCCGCCGGCGGTGCCGGGGCCCAGCAGCAGCGGCGTCCTGATGATGGTGGCGTCCAGGCCCGAGTCGGCGACGAGGCGCTCCGCCTCGCCCTTCGACCGGAAGTAGCCGTTCCGCGACCGCGGGTCGGCCCCCAGCGAGCTGACGAAGACGACGTGGCTCACCGCCGCCGCCCGCGCCGCCTCGACCACCGAGCGGGTGACCTCGACGTTGCCCGACCGGTAGTCGGACGTCCGGCTCTCGAAGAGGATGCCCGCGAGGTGCACGACGGCGCCGGCCCCCGCGAACGCGTCGGCCAGCTCGCCCGACCGACCGTAGTCGACGACGCGTGGGGTGATGCGCGGCGATTGCGGCAACGCCCCGACCACCTCCGGGCGCCGCACCGCCGCGACCGCGTCGAACGCCTCCCCGTCCGCGACCTGCGCCAGCAACGCCCTCCCGACGGCACTGTTGGCGCCGACGATGGCGATGCGCCCGCTACCCGCCTGATCTACCGGCGACTCCAGAAGAAGGCCTCCACGGTCCACACGATAGCACGCGGGTCGCCGGCTCCCGCGTCAACGCCCCCGGCCGCCCTCTCCCGCCGGCACCGCGTCCTCGGCGACCCGGGCGATGGCGTCGAGCTTCTTGCCGATCTCGGGATCGATCTCGCCGTCGGGCACGTAGTCGACCAGCGCGTGGTAGTTCTTCTTCGCCATCAGGTTCGGCAGGTCGAGCCTGTCGAAGTACGACTTGAAGAGCGGATCCAGGAACTCGTCGCTCGCCTTGACATCGAGATCCCAGGGCGACCCCTTGCCCAACGTCTTCAGCGCTGCCTCGACGTCGGCGATGCACTCGCGCATCGCCCGCCGGCGCCGGTCGGCCTCGGCCGCCGTGAACAGCGGACCCGGACCGGCGTCGGGCGCCGAAGCCGCCGCGTAGGCCTCCAGCGCGGCACGCGTGCAGACGTAGCTCTCGATCTCGCGGCGCCTCCACGTCAGACACTCGATGGGCGCGATGTCCGGCGGTGCCGGTTCGAGACGATCGAAGAGCGCGGCGCCGCGAAGCTGCGGAAGCGCCTCGCGCAAGCCGTGGAAGTGGCTCTGCACTGCACGCACTTGGTTCCCCGCGTAGTGCACGAACGGCCGCTCCAGCGCCCGAAGCGCCCGGTCGTGCCCCAGGCGCCGGGCGAAGGCCACGAGGATCGACAGGTCCGTCGATCCCTCGACGTAGAGCACCCACCCGGTCTGCTCCGCCTGGTAGTACTGGTCGAATCCGATCTCCCGCAGCGCCTTCAGCACCTGGCTGCCTCGATCGTCGATGCGGTGCGGCTCGCCGACGAACGCCACCACCACGTCCTGGCCCGCCGCCTCGTTCAGCAGCACCTCGGAGTGGCTCGCCGCGACGATCTGGCTGCCGGTCTCGCGCGCCACGCCGGTCAGCAGGCGGTAGGTCTGGCGCTGCCGCAGGATCTCCAGGTGCGCGTCGGGCTCGTCGAGCAACAGGACCGCGCCCGGATTCCCGTACATGTACGCCAGCAGCAGCAGCGTCTGCTGCAGGCCCCGTCCCGACGACGACAGGTCGAGCCGCGCCCCGCCCTCCCGGTAGGTCATCGCGATCTCGCCGCGCTCGGCGACGTAACGCGGCGGGTCGAGTGCCGCGCCGAACAGGCGCCCGATGTGGTCGACCAGCGCGTTCCATGCCGACGGTTCCTCTTCGTGAATCCGGAAGCACAGGTTGCGCAGCACCTCGGCGGTGCGGCCCTCGCCGACGCGGACGTTGACGGCGCCCTGATCGAGGCGCGTCTCGGTGGCGGCCAACCCCGACATCGGGGGCAGGAAGGCGATGCGGTCCTGCCCCGCCTCGTCCGGCACGGGCATCCGGCCCGCCGTCCCGTCCTCGGACCGCCGGAGCGGCCGGCAGTAGAACGACTCCTCGTTCGCGTAGTCGAACTCCAGCCCGCACGTCCAGCGTCGGCCGCGGGTCACCCCCTCGACCACGAGATCGATGCGGATGTTGCTGGTGCGCTGCCGGCCTTCGACACGCCGCACGTCCCGCACGTGCAGGTCCCGCCACAGCAGGTTGGCATCGGGGATGGGGATGGCCACGAGGTCGCGGCGGTTCACCGTCACCCCGGGCCGCTTCTCCGGCGTGCTCTTCCCGGCCCGCTTCTCGTTCCAGCGCTTGAGTCCCACGTCCCACAGGGCCAGCGCCTGCATGGCCGAGGTCTTCCCCGAATTGTTGGGACCGATGAAGACGACCGGGCTGCCGAGCTCGATGTCGACCTCGCCGAAGCGCTTGAAGTTCCGGATGACGAGCCTGGTCAGCATCTCCTACCGCCGCTGGACGACTGTGCGGCGGCCCGGAGATCGCCGCCTGCGCCTCCGCGAAAGCCCGACGCCCCGGAACCGCGTCCGTCGGGATGGCGGCGTCAGGCGTAGCCGCCGTCCACAAAGTCGTCGAGACAGGCGTGGACGTAGTCGGCGTGCCCTTCGCGCACGAGCCGATCCGCGGCCGTGCCGTCGAAGCCGGGCAGCGGCTCCGACCGGAACCAGGCATGAGCATCGAGATAGCCCATGCCGGTCTCCACCTTCACGCGGCGGAGGATTTCCAACATCTGCCGCAGCCGAGTCAGCGTCGCCGTCCGCGTCGAGGCGGCTGGTCTGGACCGGCGCAGTCCCGGCCGCGGCCACGAGCATCGCCGTCCCGGGCAGCGCCGCCCGCCCTGTCGCTGGAGCCATGTCGTACCCCCTGGTCCGAGGCTCCGCGGAAACCCGCCCTGGCGGCGGCTCGCCACCCGATCGACCCTCGCCGCTCCCGCGTTCACGCGCGGCGCGGGCGGCAGCATGCGATTCCGTCACGCGGTTTCCGATGATACCCGATGCCGGAGGTCCTCTTCTGGCTCGACGCCGCCTTCCGGGGCCGGTTAGACTGCGGGAGGCATGCAGTCCGATCCCGCTTCCCCCCCCCGGCCGACGGCGCGAGCCGGCGAGGCTGGCCACGATCCGATGGTCGAGGCCTACAAGCGCGACGTCGACCGCACGCTGCTGCGCCAGAACCTCCGGCGGTCGGTCACGGAGCGGGTGAAGAACCTGATCGCCCTGCAGGAGCTGGCGGCGGAGGCGAGACGGGCAGGGCGGGCTCGGGAGCGTGACGGGTGACCGACTTCAGGGCGGTCATCCAGCTCTTCGACGGCGCCGGCATCGAGTGCGTGATCGTCGGCGGCCTTGCGGCCACGATTCACGGCTCCGCCCGGCTCACCCAGGACGTCGACTTCGTCTACGCGCGAACCCCGACGAACATCGACCGCGTCGTCGCCGCCCTGCGACCCCACGCGCCGTACCCCCGGGGTGCTCCGCCCGGCCTGCCCTTCGACTGGAGCCGGGCGACGATCGAGCGGGGCCTCAACTTCACCCTGACGACCGCCATTGGCGACATCGACCTCCTCGGCGAGATCACCGGTGGCGGGGACTACGAGGCGCTTCTGCCCCACAGCGCCCGCGTCGAGATCTTCGGCTGCCGATGCCGGTGCCTGGACCTGCCGGAGTTGATCCGCGTGAAGCGCGCCGCTGGGCGCCCGAAAGACCTCGACGCCCTCGCCGAGCTGGAAGCGCTGCTCGAGGAGCGCGGCGACCGCTCCAACCGGTAGACCCCGATCAGGCTGTGGTTGCCCCGGCCGGCGCGCCGGCGATTCTGCCGACGACGGCGCCCACCGTGACGGTCCAGACGATCTCGTGCGCCGTCCACGCCCACGCGAGCCCGTAGCCGAAGTCGACGATGACCAGGTTGAGAAAGATGTGCGTCGGAAACCCGATGAGCACGCCGGCGTAGAGACCGAAGGTCGCGCCGCCCGCCGCACCGCCGCGGAAGCACGAGCGAACCCGCTGATAGACCCAGACGAACACCGCCACGGACACGAAATCGCCCAGGTTGAGCCAGAGCAGGGAGCCATCGCTCCTGAACAGCGCCGTCTGCTCCGCGTAGACGCTCCCCATCACCAGGCCGTGGGCGATGAAGTCCAGGACGTTCGCGACGATGCCGCCGGCCGCGATCGAGAGAGCGAGCTGCTTCCTGGTCATGGTTCCTCCAAGGCTGTCCGTGGCTGCGGTGCTGCAGGCGTGCAATGCGGCCGCCGCCATCCTGGAGGTGATGATACGGACCGTTCCGGGCCCCGGGTAGTGCCGGGTGTCACGGCCGGGAGATGACGGTTGTCATGAACACGCGGTCACGGCTCGGACCACGCGACCCTGCGGTACTTGCGAATCGGCTGCCCCCCGCTCGTCTTGAGCAGGAACGTCCCGCCGGGCACGTCGTACTCCCAGCGCAGCCTCTCGCCGTCGAGGACGAGCATGTCGCCCTCGCGGCTGATGCGGAAGATGCTCATCCGGATCGGGTCGGAGCCGGTCACCGTCAGCCGGGCGCCGTCCGGCGACGGCCCCCGCAGGTCCTCGGACCGCTCGTAGCCGTAGGTCCAGGTCATGGGACCCCAGCGGTACTCGCCGTACCCGGCCGTCGACTCGAAGTCGTCCGGGCCGTTGCGGTGGCGCGTCGCCATGACGAGGCCGTCGTGCACCATCCAGCGCCCCTCCATCTCCGGGGGGCGCAGCACCCGGTCGCCCACGTGCCACTCGACGAGCTCCCACGTCCCCTCGATCACCGCCCGGACCTCGGCCGGCGGCGCGAGGTCCTGGGCCTCGGCCGGACGCGCGCCGGCCGCGGCGGCGGCCGCGAGCCCAACCGCGACCAGCATGGGCGTTCTACGTGAACGCTGACGATCGGTCATGGACGACCTTCCCTTCCCTGAGGGCGCGCGCCAGGACGCGGTTCAGCGAGTCGCGCCAGTAGTCGACATCCTGGTGAGAGTACACCGAGGACATCGGCCGCGACGGGGAACCCCGCCAAGGCGTGGTAGAGCCGGACCATCTCGCGGCGGCGGCTTCGATGCGGTCCGAACGGCTCGGCCTCGATGACGACTCAGGTCGACGTCCGAGTAGTCCCGATCCTCTCCCCGGCCGCGCGAGCCGAAGAGGATCACCTGCTCGGGATCCACCCCGTTGACGATGGCGCACCATCCGGTCGATGAGCGCCGGGGTGACGGCGGTCATTGCTCCGCTCTGCATCCGTCAGCGGGGTACGGGTGAGTGCCCCGCCGGCCGGCTCACGGCAGCGATAGCACGAATACAGCGAAAAACCCCCGGATTCATTTGGGTTTCTGCCAGGACCCGCCAGGCACGCCCACGATTCTGCCCACGCGGGATCGTCGCTCGCGAATCGCCCCCGTTCGAGGCCTGTCGGGTGCCTGTCGTCCTGTCGTCCTGTCGTCCTGTCGTGGCGTCGTGGCGTCGTGGCGTCGTGGCTGTCGTGTCCTCCAACGGCCGAGTGTCAAGTCCCTGGAGCCGCCGCCCGCCAGAGCGCTTGGAAGCTACCTCTTGGCGGCCTGCTTCCTCCGTTCGGCCCAGTAGGCGGTCATGCGTTCCGACACGGCCTTCTTCTCCGCCGCCGTCATGGCCCGGCGCTTCCTCTCGGGCTTGGCCTCGGGCTTGCTCTTCGCCGCGGCGGTCGCCTTGCTGGTCGAGGAAGAACGGCGCGACATGGACCGAGTCGATGGCGCGACGGACGCTCCAAGCATGCGCTCGACGTCGGTCAACGCCTTGATCTCCACCTGGAGCCGGTCGATCTCGCTTTGGCGGTCGGCAATGGCCTGTGCTATGGCACTCATGGCGATGGAGAGTAGTGGCCCTGCGGTGCGGATGTCAACGTCGGCGCAGGTTCACGTCGCGGTTGCGGCGGTCTTCCGGGGCGGTCTCTTCTGGATCTCGTCGAGGAGTTCCTCGAGCCGGTCGCGCTCGCCGTTCCGGAGTCGGCGGTTCTGCCTGGGAGGCCTCTCCGCGACCAGGGTCTTCAGCTTGAGCAGCCATTCGAGGTCGGCCCGGATCTCTCCTTCCGCGAGTTCGACCGCCCGCTCCCACGCGCCGGCGTTCCGGAGCACCCGCAGCACGTCCTTGGGCCTGTTGGCCTGTTCGTAGGCCTCGGCCGCCTCCCACGGGCGTTCCTGGGCCTCTCGGAGGCGGCCGAGCCGGACGGGGTCGGGCCGGATCTTGTCCAGCAGGGACTCGGCGTCTCTCAGTCGCGACCGCCGCTCGGCGGCGGGTTCGTCGTGGCCGCCGCTCGAAAGAACGGTGTCGAACGCCTTGGCGGTCAGGGCCTTGGCCCGCGCCTGAACGTCTCCGGCATAGCCGGTGATCCGGAGCCACGTCTCGACCAGGCCGGGATCGGGTTTGGCGAACAGCAGCGCGGTGTCGGGATCGACGGTGCCGGCCGTCAGCCCGTCCCTGAGGGTCTGAGCGGCCGAGTGCAGCGCCGGCTGCAGCCAGCTCCCGCCGTCGGTCTTGAGCGTCCTCAGCCGCCTGACGGCTTCGAGCAGTGCGAACGGCGGGAACTCGTCCCGGTTCGCGGTCCAGTAATCGAGTTCATCGAGTGCCTGGACGTGCTGCTTCCGTAACATGTGGGTGAGCGGCTGCGGCTGTTCCCCTCCGCGCGGCTCGGCTTCTTCTCCGGGCTCCAGTCCGCTCAGCGTCGGTTGGTGCGGGCGTTCGTCCTGTTTCTCGCCGGTTCCGCCTGGGGTGAGCGGTCCTGGTTCAAGCCCCGCGATGGCCTGGTAGCCCATGTGCGTGATCTCGTTTCGTTGGACGCCTTCCGGCACTCCGTCCACCATGAGGCGTGCCGCCGTCTCGAGCAGCGTGCGACGGGCGTCGTCTCGAACCGCCTGATCCGCCACCCCGTTGGGCAGTTCCCTGTCGCCGAGCAGACGTACCGCTTGGCAGGCTCTCTGCCATGCCCGGTGCGGCGCGGCGTCAATCAGTCCCCGCGCATCGCTCGTCCGGGCGAGCACGCGCTCTTCGGGGGACGCGTCGGCGTTCGACAGGTGGTCGAGCAGGTCGTCGGGGCTGTACGGCGCCGGGTCTCCGAGCAGAGCCCCGCTCAGGCGCAGGTCGGCCTCGCTTCCCATGACGTCGATGAACACCAGCGTCTCCGTCGCGCGGCTCAGCGTGACCCGCAGGTGGTCGATGGCCGTACGGGTGGCGGGCTGATCGAGTTCGGCGTCCATCCCGTACGCCCGGTTCCCGGGCGAGAGACTCGAGAGCACCGGGCCCGGGTCGAGCACGCACACCGACTGGTACTCGAGGCCCTTGGCCTCCGCCGGCGTAAGCACCATCGGTCGGAGTTCCACGGGCACCCACGGGGGAGCCTCGTCCCTTGGGGAGAGGACCGCGACGTCGTCGGTCTCGTCGAGCCCCTCGAGGAGCCGTACCGCCTCGGCGGCTTCGGGCACATGGACGTGGATCAGCTGCGCGTCGACATGCTCGGCGCTCTTCTGTCGGTGCTGCCTAGTCGGGCGGGCCTCCTTCTCGACGACGGTGTAGTGTTCGGACGCCCGGTCCACCACCTCGGCGATGCGGCTCGGGCAACGGAGGTGCTCTTCGAGGTGGAACTCGGCCGGTCGCCGCAGCCGCCTGCTCAGGAGGTCGTTCAACGGCGCCCATTCGAAGCTCGTGGGCCTCACGGTCTGTCCGGCGTCGCCCGCCATCAACAACCAGGGAGAACAGCCGCGGGCTCGGCCGATTGCCCGGCACAGCTCCACGACGACCGCGGTCTCGAGAAGCGTGAGGTCCTGGACCTCGTCGACCACGATGCGGTCGATGCTCTCGAATCCCTCCGGGATCCGGTCCCGCCGCAGCTGCTCGACGGCCTCGGTGGCGGCGGCGAGTTCGGGGAAGATGTCCGTCAGCCGGCCCCGGTCCCGCAAGAGTGGTGGGGTCACTCTCAGGAGAGCCTTTGCGGCCTTCTCGCCCACGCCCTCGTAGTCGCCCCGCAGCTCGGCGTACGCGTCGTCGTGGAGGCGGGCGATGGCGCCGTCGCCTGCGTCTCGTGTGTTGCCGAGCACGGCCCGGCCGAAGAAGAAGCCGCGCAGCTCGGCGTGGAGCGCGTGTGGCCGTCTCGCCCACGGGCCGGCGTCCCGGCCGAGTCTCGTCAGCGCGTTCCGGAACTTCTTCCGGCTCTCGCCGAGCGTCTGCCTCGGCACGTCGGCCCGGCGGAGCTCGCCCAGAAAGGTGGTGAAGTCCCGGGCGACGATGTCGACCCCGACGGGAGCGAAGGACCTGAACCGTTCCTCGGCGTGACGCGTGAGAGCGCTCGACCACGTGAGGTACAGCACCCGCTCGTCGGTCCTGGCCTCGACCGCCTTCCAGAGGACCGTGGTTTTCCCGGACCCCGGGCGTCCGATGATCACGCGGACCGGAGTCTGGTCGTCGACGAAGTCGATCTGCTCCCTCGTCCAGGGGGAGCCGGCGATGTCCTCGATCAGTTCGTCCGATGTCGCCAGGTGCAGATAGTCGCCGAGGGGGCCGGTCGCGAGCGGGGAGTGGTCGTCGTGATGTCTCACGTCCCGGACGACAATGGCGTTCTCCGGCAGACCGAGGCCCTGGGCGCGCGGGCTCGAGGCCGGCGTCCACCACAGGTAGTACTGCATGCCGTTGTTGCCGCCCAGCGGGGACCGGCGCCACCCCTTGTTCTCGCTCGCGCAGCCCTTGACGACGGTCGACCGGCCATGGGCGGCCAGGTGCTGGAGCACGATGCCCAGCCGCCTGTAGAGGTGGGTCCAGCCCCTCAGTCGTTCCGAGATGTCCGGGTGCACCCGGAGCGGGTGGCGCATCTCGGGGTACTTCAGGTCTACTCGGTTGGCGGGGGAGTCCTTGCGGAACACCATCCGCCCGTCGTGGTCGGGCGGTTGGGCTCGCCGTTTCCGGTCGGACGCCGGCCCCGCCGGTCCGTCGGGCGTCGTGCCGACGGCCTCTGTCGCCGCCCGCAGTATCGTGGCGGTCAACTGCTCGCACTGCTCGATGGAGAGCATGAGCTTGCGGTCCCGCGCCCTCTTGCGGTCGATCTTCAGTACGCCTTCGGCCAGCTTGGAGACTTCGCCGATGTCGAGGTTCAGGATGCGCGCCAGTTGCTGGAGTGTCTTCGGCGTGCGGATGTCGATCCTTGGAATCCTGTCGTTCCTCATGTCCGGTCGGGTTCTCTCCCTAACGCCGGCTTCGGCGTCCCCGTGGTGTGAACGTGGCTTCATGCCCGTCGGATACCTGTTCAGCTCGGGATGACGAGCCCTCAGAGTACCGCGCCTCTAGGCCAAAGAAAGCCCCCGATGCACATGCCCTCGGCTCGAATCGATTTGCTCACCTTGTCGCAGTTGCTGAACGGCGCCGCCCACGTGCGCCGATGCCGGTCACGTCCCCGTCGGCAGCTCCCCCGCGTACCCCTCCGACTGCAACTTGGTCAGGGCCTCCACTGCCTTGGCGGCCTGCCGTTCGGTCGGAGCGCTGCCGGCAGGATTGGCCGCCACCCCCAGTACCCCGACCTCCGTGGGAGTGAGCAGCTCCCGTTCCCTGCCCCACGCCAGCGCCTCCGCCCAGAAGGCAGGTCCAGCCCTGACGACAACGATCTGCGCTTCCACGCTCTTCAGCTCCCGCTGCTCGCGGCGGGCGCTTCGAGCTTCATCGCGACGGTCGGCGGTCGAGATCAGGCCGTCTAGGAACGGCTGAGGCCATGCGATCTCAAGCTCGCTGACACGATTCCAGCACGCCTGCTTCTTCGCCCACTCCGTGACGTTGCTGATCCTTTCCGGCGGAGCAATCAGTACGTCATGCACCGATTCCGCCGCGGCGACCAGAGCTGGCGCCATGCCGGGCGGCAGTGTCTGTCGACGCCAGATGTCCTGGAAGTCGACGGCCTTGCCTATTGCGTCTACATCGTGTGCGGTCTTCGCGATCGCATGGGCGACGATGTTGGCGCGATACCCGCCCTGGTACCACGGCTGTTCCGTAACGAGCCGTTCCGTCGCCCTGAAGACAATCGCCTTCGCCACAGATTCGCGATACCACGCCTCGTTGAAGTCGTCCGGGGCCGTCCTCCATTGCTCGCCGATGCGTCGCGCAAAGGCCGCGAAGTTCTTCTGCGCCCCGAGACTCACCTCGTGGGGACGTTTCTCCCAGACGGCAACGAACTTCGCCAAATCCGTCTTCGTGAAGAGCTGCCGGCGCGGGTTCTCCAGGTCGAACTTCTTGCGCTGCGCCTGCGTGAGACCTCCGCGAGCATCCGCGTACTGGCCTCGAGCTCGCTCGTAGAACCACTTCGACTCCCGGAACGTGCCGTCCGGTGACGGCGCGTAGATGCGCCGGGAGAATTCCTCCATGCGAACGTGGAACGGATGATTGGAGAAGAAGTCGGCCGCGCTCACCCGGTTCTGGCTGTTGGCGAACTCCGATATCTTCGGTACCAGCTTGTTCGCGCGTTCCCGATCGACCACCGAGAGCTTCATCGGAACGAACGTCTGCGACACGTCGACCTGCC
The DNA here is from genome assembly GCA_965207615.1 of Vicinamibacterales bacterium. Classification (GTDB taxonomy): domain Bacteria; phylum Acidobacteriota; class Vicinamibacteria; order Vicinamibacterales; family UBA8438; genus JAJEEA01. The sequence goes on along the minus strand of CBDBMZ010000003.1, from coordinate 6,341,044 downwards.
GGCGGTGCGCCGCGTGGATTGAGGCGGTCGTCTGGCCGCCGTTCACGATCTGGAAGTTCCTCAGTCGCCACAGCCCCAGTCTCCCCCCGTCGTTCTCTACCTCGACTTCCTCGGCGGTGGCTGTGATGCCGTTGTTGTAGGCGAAAAACATGTTGGGCTCATTCTCGATGGTCGCCTTGATCCCCTTGTTCACCTTGCTCCGGTGCTGCAGGAAAACCCTCACGTTCTGCTCCAGCAGTCGAGTGCCCCACCGATCGTAGATCGCCGCCAGTACCCCTCCGGGCATGATCGCGAGGTACGATTCATGGTCAGCTTCCGGCTGTTGCGCTGGAAGCACGGGAAGTGGGCCACCAAAGGCGCCCGCGAGATCGACGTCGATATCCTCGCGGCCACCTCCGACCGTCGCCTGCCGGTGCAGCCGACCGATGTCCCAGACGCTGTAGGTGATGGTCCTGCCCTCGAGATCGTCCGCTTCCCGCCCGTCGACTCGCTCGCTCAGCGCGCGGTTCGTGATCAGGAACAGCCGAACCCGGCCGATCCCGTTCCAGCGCTTGGCGAGCAGATCCGCAAGCCCAAAGGCCGGACTCGTTTCCTCGAGTGCGTCGCGCCACTTCCGATCGAGGGCATGCCGAAGGAAATTGGACAGCCGCCGGAAGATCGCGTTCATCTCGCTCCCGATCAGGCGCCCGACGTCGGCCGATCGATGGAAGTCGGAGATCAAGAGGCTGAACGTGTCGGAGTCGTCGTCGGCGGGATCGCCTCCGTATCCGTCGACCCGAATGCCCCTCCCTGGCCGGCCCTTGTACGCCACCCGGTCGGCGGCGTCCAGCTCCCCCGCCTCCATCAGGTGCTCGCAGAACCTTTGGAAAAAGACATCCTCGACGAACTGGCCCTCAGCATCCGCTTCCGCAAGGATATCCTGGAAGAACTCGCCCGCGAATTCCTCAACCGTCATCGCTGGCTCCAAAAGCTGTGATCGGCAGGAATGCGGGGACCACGCGAAATCCCTCGCAGTCCGGGAGGTCGATCATGTACTTCACGTTAGCGACTCCTGCCGGAACCAATGCCGGCGTTATTCGCGGGAATCCTTCGCGCACCTCGTAGAGGGATTCTTGCCCGACCACCCAGGACTTGTCCGAGTAGTCGTCCGTCCAGTCGAATCCGACCGCGCCCAAACGTTCCTCGAAGATCTCGACGGCGGCCATGTCTCTTCCGGCCAACACGACCCGGATTCTCGTCGCGATGTCGGTCACCGTCAGAGCGTCCCGTCCACCCTCCGTCGCGGTGGTCACCTCCGTGACATGGAGAAACAGTCTCTCCGCATTCCCCGTCTCCAGCTGATGCTCCGACGAAATCAGCACGCGGGGTGTTGCGGAGCCCCGCGCCTTCGCCTCGACGTGGATCCGGGAGATCTCGAAGTCGTGAGGCGCGTCCAGCGGACCTGTCCAGCACCTGACGGTATCGAGCGGTTCTAGCGCGGGAAGCAGGTGCCTTTCCAGAACCACCAGTTCCCCGATCAGTCCTCTCTGCTCGTCATCACTGAGCCGCTGGTCGCGGCCGCCCTGAAGAAGCCTATGCCACCGCCAAGTGCGCGCCAGGAACCGCTCCACGGCCTGCTCTTCAGTCTGGGCCAGCGCCGTGGCGTCGACGATGTCTCGACAGAACGGGAGAAAGATGTCCCTCTGCTCGGGATCCGTCAGCCGGATGACGATCCGTTCGTCCGATCCCCCGTTTGCCGGTTGTGCTTCGACCCGCAAACCTCGGAGTTTCGGCAGGCGCCTTGACCGCCGGACCGCTCCCCTGTGCTGGAGGATCAGAAGGACGTTCCGGTTTGAGTCCACGGCCCAGTACAGACCCCACGCCGTAGCCTCCGTGACACGTCGGGCGTTGATCTGCGAAGAGGGCGCCGCGGCGATATCGCGCCAAGGATCGTCACTCGCCATCGTCCGCATCCTCCTCGTCGTCGTCCTGCGGGTAGTGTTCCCGCTCCCAGGTCGTGTTGACGACGTACTCCACCTTCTCTTCCTCCCGGCTCGTTGCCCGAAAGCTGATGCTCCACGCGACGAAGGGCTCCTGTCCGCGCAAGTCGTCGTCTTCTTCTCCGATCGCGAGCAGGTGGACCACGAGCAGTGCCCTCTTGCGAACGGGGCCGTAGATCCAGTCCGGATAGTTCGCTCGCTTCTTCGCCGTGGGTTGAGTCGCGTCGTATTCGGCTTCCGCCTTGCGGGCATCTTCGTCGTCGACACCGATCCGTGCGATTCCCCTTGTGCTTACGCGTTGCTTCTTGCTGATCATCAGCGTCGCGTCGTCGATTCGCCGGCCCTCAGCTCGACGCTGGCAGAGAAGCCGGAAGCCCAGACTGAAATCCTCCAAGGGCTTGGCCGGCGCCCTTGCCGACGTGACGCCAGCGAAAAGAACGTCCCACTCGGCAAGCTCGTCGACGTGGCGTTGCCTGATGTACTTGCGGACCGGACCGGTCGCCGTGAGCGGGAAACCCTCGTGATTGCGGAAGGCCAGGAGGAACGCGTCCACGAGCTGCACCGGTACACGGCGCATGAGGCGACCGCCGCCGACCTCTTCTCCCCGTTCTGGTGGCAATCCGGCGCGTCGAAGTTGTCCGGCAAGGGTGATCGCGGCCTGCCGGTTCGCTCGCCGGCTCGGCTCGTCGCGGCGGAGGATCGCCGTCTCCACGAAGCGGTTCGCCAAGCCGATCAGCACCCGGAGACTCCTGCCCGTGCCCATCTTGTTGCGGGCGGTCACGAGGAGCGTGTCGGGATGGCTGCGCACCCGAAGGCCGAAGTCCTTCGGCGTGGCGTTCACGCTCTGCATGCGAGCCAGCTCGTCGCGAAGCTCCTCGATGGACTCGGCGATGTGGGTGTACCAGCCCTGAGCCTCTTCGGGCATCCAGACACGACACAAATCCTCGTATCCGCGTCGATACCCGAACCAGCGCCCCATCTGCAGAAGCGTGTCGTACATCATCGAGTTTCGCAGGAAGTAGCTGACGACAAGGCCCTCGAGCGTCAGGCCGCGGGAGAGGGAGAACCCCCCCACGGCGATCACATTCAGCCCCGATGCCTCGTGCGCCGCATAGTCCAGGGAGCCGGCGGCTCGGCTGTTCACCTCAACCACGTTTACCGCGCTTGCGCTCTCGCGCAGGCGCGACTGAACGCTAGCCCACGAAACTCCGCAGGAGTCCGCGTAGTGCTCCTCGAACGCTTGACACAGCGCCGCGATTTCAAAGTCGGCCATCGCCTGAGCCGGTGGCAGGCCGCCGTTGACCCGAGCGCTACTGCGAATGCGGCCCACAAGCGCGTGGATCTCGTTGCGGATCTGGCCTTGGACCGCGACGAACCGCGAGACGTTCACCAGCATGGAGTTGTGCCGTCCGACGTGCCCGCGGGCAAGCCGGATGGCGCGGGCGACGACGAAGACGCGTACCGCTGCCTGCAGAGTCCCCGGCAGCCCTGTGATGACGTGGTCGATTCGATGCTTCAGCGGCAACACGTCGGCATGGTCGTCGACATGCTGCACGATGCGTTCCGCGTCGTCCGAAAACACCTTGGTCGCACCAAAGTAGTTGTCCGGCGGGTCCAGGCTGACGATGAAGTCGCGCGGGAAGAGATCATGGCCCAGCATCGCGTTGTCGCTGTCGGGATCGATGAAAATGTTCGCGAACGGAGTGGCCGTGTAGCCGATGTAGCAGCTCCGATCGAAGAGCTGCAGAAGTTGCCGGATCTGGCTATTGATCCTGGAAACCTCATCCTGGCGATGCCGGATGTTGATCGACGCGTTGTCGGCCTCGTCGTCGATGAGGAGCATTGGCTCGCGGATCGTGGACGTCCCGCGTTGCGCATTGTGCGCGGTCAGCCATTCGATGAGGTTCCGCAGCGTACTCGTGTTCTTCTTGATCACGAAGACAGCAGGCTCGCCGAGGTTTTGGAGAGGAACACCGACGCTGTCGGCGATCGTCTTGCTAAAGTCCCGCTGGGACGTGGTGAACGCAGCGGGCCGCCGCCGGAAGTCGAAGCGGCCAACGCCGACCACGGACTGACGCGGGAGCGTCTTGCGCAGCAGATTGCTTGTGCTATCGAATCCGACGAAGCCCTCGTCGATCCTCCGTTGGGTCTGGTTGCGCAGGTTGTTGTGAATGCCAGCGATGATGACGATCACCTTGTAGCCGGCGTCGGCGGCCTTGCAGACGAGCCCCGTGTAGTTGGCGGTCTTGCCGGACTGGACATGGCCGACCACCATGCCCCGTCGGTCCCACTCTCCCGGTCTGGTCGGATTCTCGAGGAATCCGAGCGTCCGGTCAGTCACATCATCCAGCGTCGCAAGCACATGTGCCGAGAAGTCCTTGCTTACCAGTAACTTATGGTAGCGATCCCAGTAGTACGGGTTCATTCCGGCACGCGCATCCTCCAGCCATGGCTCGAATCCTGTGTCCTGAAGAGCGGCTCCGTCTCTCATCCTGACGCCGTGCACCTGCTCGAACCAGAGAGCCAGCTCGTTCGCCTCTTCGTCCGTCACACCGGGGAAAGAACGTCGAAGCAGGGCAATGCACTCGCGAATCCCTTCCTGCGTCGGCAGGTCTGTGCCGAGGACGCCGCTGACCGCCGCCTTGAGCTTGTCGAGATCCCTCACGATTCTCCCTGTCCTTCCGCTATCAGAGCCTCGATTATGCTGCCTGCCTCCTCCCAGCGCGACCGGAACGGATCAGCCGAGCGCATCCGAGTCTCTGCCTCGGTCTCAGAGAACCCGCATTCCCTGAGAGCGCACCAGGTCGCTTCCACGATTTCCCTGAAGTCATCGGGCGCCAGTGCGGTGGGCACCACGGACTCCGCGCTCGCGCTTACATCCGCGTAGAGTGCGTCGACGGGCAACGTGGAGATAATGAGGCGGACAAGCCTCCTGAACTCGCCAGCCGTCTCCGGATCCAACCGACTTTCGAACGCGGAGAAGAGCGGATGCTCGGTGTCGAGTCCGTACGAGATTCCGTTCTTGTCTTGCGACCGCGTCCAGACCGGCAAGCGGCTGTGCTCGGCCAGCCGTGAGCCACGCACCGTATAGGTCCGCCTCGACGGGACGCCGATCCGGTCGATGATGCCGCGCAGCCTCTCGCGGACCCGCGGTGGCGGCTGCGCCCAGGCCTTCTTGACGTCGATCTTCCACTCCGCGTCGAGACTGCTGGGCATGTCGATACGAACGCGGCACAGCTTCGTGAGTTCCAGTTGCCGCGCGAGACCGAACCACGTGCCGTGCACAATCAGCCTGCGATTCCGGTACAGGTAGAACCCTTGGTTCTTCACGTACCCTTCCGGCCCGCCGTACTGCGTCCAGTCGGCCTTCGAGACCTTGTCGTGATGAGGCAGGGTCACCGGCTGGATCCGGATCTCCTTTCCCGCGAGGACGAAGGGCTCTTCCTGATGGTGCTGCGTCGCCGGATGATGCGAATGGAATGGATCGAAGGACTTCAGCTTTCGGCCGTTCAGGGAAATCTCCACGCGTCCGTCCTGGCCTTCTCGGCCGGAGAGGAAGCGGTGAAACACGAACTCGACATGCTGCGCCGTTTCGTCGAGCTGGCGAACGAGGTCCTGACGGTCTCCCCGTCCGTCGGCACCGACCAAGCGGTCGAGTTTCTGCCAGACGATGAGCGTTCCGTCCGCCGCGAGTCGCTCGTACCACGGGACCGCCGCGGCATTCTCGGGCAACTCGACAATCCAGCTGTCTCGTGCCGCGACCGTATCCAGATCCCACACCGCACAGGATGTCACGCCCGCCCTGCGAGTCACCACGGTCAGGCGCCGGCACTGCGAGAACGACGCCGTCTTGAGCCCGAGGCCGAATCGGCCAAGGTCCGTGGCACTTCGGCCTTCAAGAGGACTTCGACTGCCCGGCCGCATTGCTTCCAGGAGTTCCGCTTCCGTCATGCCGTCGCCGTCGTCGAGAACCCCGATCGCGGGGACTTCCGCATGCGTTTCCGCGAGCAACTCGATCGTCCGGGCGCCAGCGGTCAGGGAGTTGTCGATGACGTCGGAAACGGCGGTGTGGAGCGCGTAGCCGATGTCGCGCAGGCTCTCCACCAGGACGGACGCCCTGGGAGGGATCTCCGCCTCTCGTGAGGCGCGTCCGGCAATCACGACCTCTCCATGGCGACAAGTGGCAATCGCCGGTCGGCGGCCGCGGCCCGCCCGCGCGAGGGAACGGCCACGGAACTGGCGCGCGTTCCGGCGCGATCGTGACGGTCCAGCACGGTCGAGAGCGTCAGGGCGATCTGACGCGCGAGGAACGGAGGAACGGCGTTCCCCACCTGCACGTACTGTTGAGTGCGGGTCCCCTGGAAGAAGTAGTTGTCGGGAAATGTCTGGAGACGAGCCACCTCCCTCACTGTGAGGCTTCGGCATTGACCCGGATCGGGATGAATGAAGGAGTGGCCGTCCTTCGACAGATGACTCGTGACGGTCGTGCACGGGCCGTCAGCCAGCTGCACGCGGTAGCGGTCATCGAAATGCCCCGTGCGCCAGTTCGCGTGGTTCGGCATGAGCGCTTCGGGAAAATCGAACGTTTTCGGAGACCGCCCGAACGCACAGCCGAACGCCGCGGCGAACAGGTAGCGGGTCAGATCGGCTGGCATGTGGGCTCTCGTCTCGTTGTTGGGCAGCATCCGAAGCTGCTCGTCGACAATCCAATCACGGAGCTCGCGGGGGCAGTCCGCGGGCAGGCGCGTATGGCCACGTGCGGCGCCGGACGGCCGGGCCGGACCGTTCGCCGCAGCCAAGGCACAGGCAAGAGCCCCTTGGAACCGGGCCTCCTCGGCACTCGACATTTCGGGCTGATTGGCGGCGATCAGATCGTGGCTCGCCCGCACTGCATCCTGCCACGAGCCGGGATCGTCATCGCGACTCAAGCGGCTGCGAAGCCTCGGCATGGCGCCGATGATGTCGGCGAGCGGAACCGTGTCGTCCCGAGGTTCGAGTCGCGGCAGGTGTTCTTCCTCGATGGTGGCGGCGACGTCGCATCGCACGCAGATGACGAACACCCGATGCCGGGTCTGCGGCACGCCGTGTTCCTCGGCATGCACGAGGAAGTCCTCGGACTTCAGGCCCTCCTGCCAAGACAGCCCGGCCGGCCGGGAAGCGAGCGCGAACAGCCGGTATCCGTCGCCGCCGCCGGCTTGCCGCAGGCGGCGCATCACCTCGGGGAAGATCAGTCCTCCGTTCAGCCGCGCGGAGAGCATACCCCTGACGTTCTCCATGACGGCCACCGCGGGCCGAAGCCGGGAGAGCACTTCCACGTACTGTTCGTAGAGCAACTGGCGGTGGTCTTCGTCAGCGTTGTACTCCGTATTGCCGGCATTCCGCGACCGGCCGATGACGGAGTAGGCCTGACACGGCGGCCCACCGAGCAACACGGTTCGTCCTCCGTGCTTCTTCCGAATCTTCGCGACCCAGCCTCGAAGGAAGGCGCTCGCCTCGGATGTGCCCAGCTCCAGGCACCTCGTTTCGTCACTGGCGGCGGCCCATTGCCGGGGATAGAGCGTCGCCCAGTCCGGCTCCTCCTGGAGCCCTCCGTTCAGGAAATCGTAGTACTTCTGGGGAAAACCCCTCGGGAACTTGCGCAGGAACGCGCGGAGCCGCAGGGTACGGTGCGCCACACGGTCTTTCTCGACGGACAGGGCGATTCGGTATTTCGGGCTGCCGTCCGGTTGTCGATACGCGGAGAACCCTTCCGCGAGACCGCCCGGTCCCGCGAAGAGATCCACTACCGGCACCATCCGCGTCACGGGTCGGACTCGGGCGGCAAGGCGGTGCCCAAGCCGCCGGCGCTGGCCGCCGCTTCTTCGGCGGAGTCGTCGCCGCAACGGCGACGTGCAGACCAGTTCGATCCGGCGCGTCCCCGCAACATCCCTTCGAGTTGCATCACATCCCGGAACTCTCGTGTAGCCTCTTGTGGGCGGTTCTCCACCGTGGGCCGTGCAGGAACGACGATGGCAGACATCGTGGACCGCGCAACTCGTTCGCGCATGATGGCGGGAATCGGAAGCAGGAACACGCGACCCGAAATCGCTCTTCGTCGAGCCATCCATGCTCGCGGGCTTCGATTCCGTCTGCACGACCGCAGACTCCCGGGGACGCCGGACCTCGTGTTTCGCCGATTCGGTGCCGTGTGCCTCGTGCACGGCTGCTTCTGGCACCGGCACGCCGACTGCCCGTACGCGACCACACCGACCACGCGCCAGGAATTCTGGCGAGCCAAGTTCGATGCGAACGTCGAACGGGATCGACGGAACCACCACGATCTGCTCCAGGCCGGCTGGCGAGTCGCCACCGTCTGGGAATGCGCCCTGCGCAAGCAGGCTGCGGCGGAGGTCGTCGCGCAGGAACTGGAACGCTGGCTGCGCGGAAGCGCCCCCGCGTTCGAGACGAGCCGGCCCGTGTCGCATGCCCGCCCCGAAGTCCGCACAACGTGATGACGATGGTCCGGTGCGTCCACCAAGTCCGTTGCCTCACTCTCCGCTTGCAGGCCGTACCCCTCTCATCCGATTGACCCCGCCACCCGGTCCACACCGCCGGGAATGATACCGCGTCCGTGGGCTGGCGGCCATGGTGCATCGATGCCCACCGGCACGACACGGCGGGTGACCGCGACCCGCCCGGCGAGCTGGTGGCCCAGCGGCGCCGAGTCGACGTAACGCCCGGTCACCCCAACACCGCCCGGGGAGCGGTCGAGAAGTCAGCGGGCCGCGCCGACCTTCGGCGTTGACACCCGCACCGGCGCGCTCAGCCGGTACCCGCATCACCTGGCGCGGCATAGCCGCGACCCCGCACCGAGACGCTCTGTGCCAGTATCGAGGCTTGGGCGAGGAAGTCGGGCCACGGCGATGGCGAGCGGACCGCCCGAAGCAGGACCGTAGCGATGCTGTCGCGCCCACCTTGTCCACGACCGAGGCGACCGAGACGCCCTGCGGGGCGGCGTACGGCCATTCGTTGCGGGGCCGGCGCGAGCCGGCTCCGAGTGTGCTGATCGGGTTCCCCCGGTCCTCGCCGGACCGCCGTGCCGGCCGCACGCGCCTGTGCGTCTTGGCGCGTGGCGCCCACCAGGACCGTTGTGTACGACGAGCAGAGCGACCAACGTCTCGGCGAACGACGAGCTGGTGCTCAACGCGGCTGCGGGTCCTGGCGAGACGAAGCCCGGAGGCGACGCGCCACGTCCTCGCCGGACACGGCGCCCACGCCGCGGCGCGCGAGCTTGCGCTTGGCGTGGGCCTTCTGGCGGGCAGCGGCGAGCGAGACGAGCCTGAAGCGGCCGAGCCCGATGGTTCGGGACCGGGACGGACGGCGAGCCGCTGCATCCCAGCGGGGTGTTCCGAGGGGCGGCGTGTGGGTAGAGGCCGTTGCCGTCGCAGAGCGGCCCGCCTTGGCGATGCGGGCGGGCGAAGGCGGCCGACAAGGCGGATTGACGACCTCGTGTCTTTCGCTCGCGGGAGCTTGATCGGGAGAGTCATCGCCCACGACCCTCGCCCTTCAGTGTCCCGGGTCCCTCGCCCACGTTTCCACCTCGGACTCGGCAGCCGCCACGATCCGCGTCCGCGCCCGCAGCAGCCGCCGCGGCCGCCGAACGGCTATCGGCTCGACGGCGAGCGATCGCCGCCGCATCGTCCTCGCCGCCGCGATCCCGAATGTAGACTGCCGACGCATGCGTGTATGTACCGAAAATGATCAAGACCACGAAAGTCCAGTACAGTGCAAGTTCGTCTTGAGAGGCGGTATATTTTCCGGCGTAATGGCCATCGATTTCGCGGAGGCGGTCCGGCGTCGGCTCGAGGAAAGAGGACAATCCCGGTACCGGGCCGCGGTCAACAGCGGCCTGCCGCAAGACGCCATCCGATCCGTCTTGAACGGGCACGTCCCCCGCCTGAACCGCGCCGAGCAGATCTGCCGTGCCCTCGGTCTGGAGCTCTACATCGGTCCCGCGCGGGATGTGCAGGTCGAGGCCGACGGCGCGGAACCGTCCCGTCCGCTGACGCGCTTCGACCCGAACATCCAACTGCCGGTGCGGGTGTTGTCGCCGCCGGCGCCAGGGGTCCACCCGACGGAGAGCGAAGAAGAGGATCGGACGAGGCCAGCGCCGGTGGATCTCGACGACCCCCAGGCGTTCTACGTGAGCTACTACGGCTGCTCGATGGTCCCGGCCGGCATCGGGTCGGCGGACTTCTGCCTCGTCTCTCCGTGCGCGAAGCTCGAACCCGGTCAGCGGATCTGGCTGCGGGACCGGAAGGGGCGCGAAGGGCTGCGGTGGCTGATCCGGCTGGCGGCGACCACCTACGAGGTGGCCGCCTGGGACGCACCGAAGCCGAACGGCCACCAGGACCTGGTCCCCGAGCGGTGGGAGCGCAAGAACGTCGACGACCGCGGCGTCATCCTGGCCGTGTACCGCGGTTGGCTCGTACCGTCGGACCCGGTGTACCGGCTTCCCGACTGGCACGCCGGCCCGCTCACCGGTTTGTGGCGGGCGCTGTTCGACGAGGAGCCGGAGCTCCAGGCCGCGGTGGCGGAGCATCTGGAAGAAACGACCTCCTCCCTCAACCGGCGCATCACGGGCTGGCTCAAGCACGGTTCGGTCCAGCGCTCGGACATGCAGGATCTCCTGCAGCAGGTCGAGGGCGTGAAGCAGTTGGCGCAGTTGCTGTCCCGCCGGACGGCAGCGTCCCGCAACGAGCCCGGAGCGCGTGGCGAAGAAGCTGGCCGGCCCGCCGGCGGGCGCCGGGGCGACGGAGCGGTGACCGATCCTGCGCTCGCCTGACGGCGCCCGCCGGCCGGTCTTCGTCCTCGACGACCTGCGCTTTCGATCACTTCCCACCACCGGCTCGACACTGACGACCCTCTCGAACGGACGGCGGCCCGGGCCGGCAGTCGGCGGCCGCCCGGCGCCCCGGGCGCACGAATCGTCATCGTTCATCGGGCGGCGCCTGCGCGTTGGCGCGCTCGATGAACGCGCCGATCAGGGAGGTCGCCTTCGCCTTGCCGAGCTTCTCCAGCCCGGGCTCGTCGGGGTCGACGTCGAGCTCCCGCGCGAACCGGGGATGCTTCCCGACCAGCTTGGCCAACAGCTTCTTCTGCCGGGCGGTGATCGGGGCCGGCCGCGCGGCTGCCGGCTCGGCCTTGTCCGCGTCGGCGGGGTCGGTAGACGGCTCGGCATCGAGACCGAAGAGGGCGCGGTCGTCGGGCCGCTTCAGGGCCCGGATCTGCTCGTCGAGCCAGCCGAGACTGATGTCCGTCCGCGACGTCTGTGCCGCCCGGACGATGGCCCCGACGATGATCTTGCGCCGGGTCTCCAGCTTGCGCTCGGTCTTCGCCTCGTCCGTCTGGAGCCGGCGCAACCGATCCGCGAGGAGCCTGTCGGCGTCCCTCGCTTTGGCCGCCAGCTCCTGCCGCCGCTCCTTGAGCTTCACGATCCGAGTAGCACGTCTTGACGTCTGCATGACTCAGGTATGTATCATGAATCCGGGCGGTCGAAAAATAGATAAAAACAACAGTACCAACCAAGAGTTCACCGGACTAAACGACACAAACTGAAGAAACACACGAAACCCGAAGGGCGCACTTACCGGTTTCGCTGCGCGAAACCGACGTGCGACGAGAGCCTGCGGCCCGAAGAGCACGACGCCATGTATTGCCACGTCAACGTGAGCACGGGCAGCCGCGGCACGGGCCAGTCGGCGGCGGCGAAGTACGACTACATCAGCCGCGACGGCAAGTACGAGGCGGCCTGCCAGGACGAGGTGGTGCACCTCGAGTCGGGCTGCATGCCGTCGTTCGCGTCGTCGGACGCGCGCCTGTACTGGGCGGCGGCCGACTGCCACGAGCGGAGCAACGGGCGGCTCTTTCGATCGCTGACGGCGGCGCTGCCCAACTCGCTGGACCCTGCCGGTCGGCTGGATCTGGCGCGGAGCTTCGCGGCGCACGTGACGTCGGGCGAGCTGCCCGTACACGCTGGCGGTGCACGCCGGCGAGTCGAAGAAGGCGGGGGTGGCGGACAACCCGCACCTGCACCTGGTGTTCTCGGAGCGGGTGAACGACGGGTTGGAGCGCGGGGCGGCGCAGTGGTTCCGGCGGGCGGCGCCGAAGAAGGGCGATCCGGCGTCCGGGGGCGCGAGGAAGACGGAGCGGACGAAGCCGCGGGCGTGGCTGGAGGAGACGCGGTCGGCGTGGGCCGGGGAGATGAACTTGGCGTTCGAGCGTGCCGGCGTGGACGACCGGGTGACGTCGGAGAGCCACGCCACGCAGCTGGCGCGTGCGCGCGCGGCCGGCGACGCGGCGGAGGAGGTGCATCTTCTGCTGAACCCGCCGTCGTTGCACATCGGCCCGCCGGCGAAGCACAACTGGGAGGACCGGCCGGGGAGGGCGCCGGAGCTGAAGCCGGATCGGTATGCGGCGGCCGAGGCGGCGGCGGCTTCCGCCGAGGAGGTCCGCTCGGCGCACGCGCCGGAAGTGGCGGAGGTGGCCGAGGCGAGGTCGCGGGTCGCGGCGCTCGACGCGCGTATCGCGTCGCTGGAGGCGGAGGCGGCGGCCGGCGAACGGCGGGCCGGGCTGGCCGCCCGCGAGGAGTCGGTGCGGGCGACCTCGGCGGGCGGGCAGTGGCTGGACGAGGCGCACCAGTCGGTCCTTGCCCACGCCGGCGGCCGCCTGACGCCGGGCGAGAGGGAACGCGCCGTGGAGACGGTGGAAGGCCGTCTCCGCGCGGACCTCGCCGCCCGCGAGGAGTCGCTCATGGCGACGTCGACCGGCTCGACGTTGCTGGGGGAGGAACACGGGGAGGGCGGCGCCGCGGATGCGCCGCGGCAGAGCTTCGCGGAGCGGGAATCCGTTCTGGAACGGATTGCGCAACGGGTCGACGAGGAGCTGGGGGCTCGCGAGGAAGCGATTCGGTCGATCCCGCTGGGCCGGCGGCATCTGTCGGCGGCGGAGCAGGCTCGGGCCGGCGGTGCTGCGGCGGCGCCGCCGACACCGGCCGAGCGCGAGTCGATGGTCCGCGCGGCGGAGCAGCGGGTGGGAGAGGATCTCGACCGGCGCGAGGAACGGGTCCTCGCGGCCACGGGCGACGACCAGCTGCTGGCCGAGGCGGCCGAAGAGCTGGCGGCGCGCGGCGCGGTCTTCGGCGACGGCGGCATCGAGGAGCAGGCGCTGATCGTCGACAGGGCGGAGGACCTGCTCGAGGGGGAGCGCGCCGGGCTCGAGCGCGAGGAAGGCGCTCTGCTGAAGGCCGCCGGCGGCGAGGAGCTTCTCCGCAACGCCCGGCGCGACGTCCTCGGCGACGACGACCGGGATGCGGAGACGCTCGTCGACGGCTGGGCCGTCATCGACCAGGCGTCCGCGGCGAAGGCCCGCGTCGAGGCGCTCGGCATCGGGGGCCTGGACCTGTACCACGCCCACCTGGCGGACATCGATGCGGAGTGGGGCGCGGACGGGAACGCCACGACGACGCGCGTGAACCAGGATGCGGCGCTGAGCGCGGCGGAGTCCGACGGCACGCGTCTCGGGCGCGTTCGCGCCGCGCTGTCGGACGAGGCCGCCGCCGCCCGCTACCGCGAGGTCCTCGACGACGGTCCGGGTCGGTTCGACACGGCGGCCCTCGACAGGGCCCTCGCGGCGGGCGAGCGGGAGCGGGAGGAACGCGCGGCGGCGGCGCGCCGTGCGGCGGACCTCGAGACGGCCACGGAGGCGGCGCAGGCCGCGGCGGCGCGGTCGAAGGTCGACTTGCGCCCCGCCGCTGTCCGTGCGGTCTACGAGACCGGCGAGACGCACGCGGCCGGTATCGCGGCCGTGGAGCGCACGACCGAGGCCCTCGACGCTGCGGCCGACCAGGGTCTCCCGGCCGGCACGGTCATGGACGCCTGGACCGCGAACCGTTCGGCGCCCGGCGGGATAGCGGCGGCCCTTGCCGCCGCCACCGCCGCCGCCCGCCTCGAGGAGGAGCGCGCCGAGGCGCGGCGCAAGCAGGCAGCCATCGAGAAGCGCAACTCTCGCGTGAAGCAGCTGTTGGCCGACCCCGCGTCGGCCGACGCACTCATCGAGGCCCTCGAAGCGGAGGACCCGTCGTGGCGGTCAGGGACCCGCCCGGCCTGCATCGACCGGGCGCTCGACGTCGCCGAGCGGGACGCCGGCCGCCGGGAGGTCGCCACTCGGCGACACCGGGAACACGAGGTGGTCCTGGAGGCGGAACAGCGCTTCCCCGACGCCACCAGCACGGCGTGCCAATTCGCGGGTGGCCGTTTCGACGGGACCACGGAGGTCGGCCGTGCGGGCCGGCGCGTCTCGCAGGATCTCTCGGACCGCGCCCTCGTGAGAGCGCACGCGGCCGAGAAGGCCGAGGTGCCGGCGCCGCGCAACTTCGTTCAGCGGCTCTACGAGTGGCTGCGGGATCGGCTCGAGCGGCTGCTCGGCCGTTCGCCCGGCCCGTCCGCGGCGGCCTCCACCCCCGGGCCGGCGGCCTCCGCGGAGCGCCCGGCCGAAGCGGGCCGGCCTCGACCCGCCGCCTTCGAGGAGCGGTACTGCCGGGAGTGGCCCGAGCACGCGGCCGACATCCGTCGTCCGGACTTCGAGAAGCTGGCCGCGGGCGCGTTGAGCGGCAACCGGCTCTTCGAGCGGGAGGAGCCCCGCTCGTCAAGATGGATCACGGTCGAACCGGGCGAGTTGCCGGCCGCTCTCGCCAAGCCCCAGCCGGCCTGGAGCGACAAGGCCGTCGAGGAGGTGACCCGGCGGGCTACAGTCTGGGACCCGGACCGGACCGAGGGCCGGCGGGTCGCCGAGGCGCACCTGGGCGGCTACGAGAGCCGGTTGCCGGCGGAGTACTCGCACTCGGCGGAATGGCAGGCGATCCTGAAGCGTGCGGAGGAGGCCGTCCGGAAGGCCCAGAACAGCTGGCGGTACAAGTGGGCCGACCGCCGGAAGGACGACCGGAAGAAGCGGGAGCTCGAGGCGACCGCTATCAACCGCGCCTGCGGCCGCGACGGGCGCCGCCTGCACGAGAAGATGATGGCGGCGCGTGCGGCCGCGCGGCCCGACTGGGAGGTCACGGTCAGGATCCGGGCCGTTCAGGAGCTCATCCGGGACGAAGAGGCGACCCGTTTCAGACAAGAGCAGGCGCGGGAACGGGCGCGAGAGCGGGAACGCGCCGCCGACAGGCCGCCGCCCGAGCGCAAGCGGACGAGAGACCGGGGACGCGGCCTGGATCGATGAAGACCGTTACGTCCGCGGATGCAGGCGGCCACGCGAAGCGGGAAGGCCGCGCGGCCCCGGCGCCTCGCACCGCTTCGGAAACCGCCCCACCGCAGCTCGCCGCCGCGGGCCCGCCACCGCGCCGGTCGTCGACTCCACCTCCCTCCCGCAAACAACCCGCTCCTGCTCACGCGGCGCAGGCCTGAGAGGCTGGCTTGCACGCACAGTCCTCCCATCCGCCCCCGGAGCGGGGTGGAAGGACGACCCCGCTCCGAACGCCGGCAGCCGCCGGCGGGGCGGACGCCGCCCCCGGCCGGACCTGGAACTGCGGTCCGGCCTCCATCCCGTGGCCGTGAAGAGCGACGGCCGCGGGATGGGCGGCGAACCCCTGCCCTTGCGACGGCGCACCCGGCCGGCCTGAAGAACGGGCCGGCCAGACGGGTGCGCCTTCCGCAGATTCCGGCGTCAAGGACGGCTGAGCGAAGATCGGTCGCCGCCGCTGAACGCCCGGGGCGACGAATCTCCGCTTGTTCACCTTGACGGCGCCGGCAAAAAACGCGGCTTCGCCGCAGGCCGGCACTTCCTCGCCACTACCACCGCCGTGCCCGACGAGAGAACCGCTCTCTCAGGCCGGCCGGCCTGAACGCCGGCGCCGAAAACCATCGGCTGGTCGATTAGCCGCCCCGGGCAGCGGTCCCCTGCGGGGCTCCCTGACTCCGGAATCGCGGGCAGGGGTCCTCCGGCGCGACGTGTGCGCCCGAGCGCGGGTCGGCATGAGGCCGGACGCGACTCGCCGCGAGAGGGAGTGACCGATGGCCACTACTCGCGTCCGCAGCTTGAGGAGGGTTCGGTTCCGGGACGGTCGGCCGATACGAGTCGGCTCCGAGATTGTCGTCCGCTCCATCGACCACGGCGGCTCGACGATCCGCGCCTTGCGGCTCACGGCGAAGCTGCGCATGCAGGGCTCGGCGCTGGCCGCGGCGCTCGCGAGCCCGGCCGTGAGCTCGGCTCTCGCCGACGTGTCGTATCGCACCGGCGCCGGCCACACGACGGGGCTGTCGGTCGTCTACCAGCAGGTCGAGCCCCTGACGACGGTCGTCCGCGAGTCGGCCGTGAGCGCCGGGCAGGAGTTCGAGGTCGCGTGGCGGGGCGCCGACGGCCTCCTCGACCAGATGCCGGACCCCGAGCCCGTCGACGGCAGTCCGACGCGCGCCGTCGTCGACTGGCACGAGGTCGCGAAGCGCGCTCCCGACTTCTACGACGACGAGCGGTCGATGCCGGCCCTCGCCGACCGCGAGGTGCTGCGCCGGCGCGGCCGCGTGACGGTCAGGCGCGGGTTCCTGCGCCCGCCGATGTCGGCCGAGGCCGTCGCGCGCATGGTCGAGCTTCGCGCCCAGGGCCTCGGCTTCAAGCGTATCGCGCGGGCGGTCGGCTGCGCGCCCATCACCGTGTCCCGCTACCTGCGCAGTTTCGAGGAGGAGAGTCGTTGACCATTTCCGGGTAGCGCTGAACGTCCCGCGGCCGGACCGGCCGGGCCGCGGGACTTCGCTGACAAACGACACGCCTCGGCATGGTGCCGGGGCGTGATTCCCCAGGGGACTCTACGGCCGCTCGACCTCGTCGAGCGCGAGCACCGACGCCGCGCTTGCGCAGGGTCTGTCAGCTCGTTTCCTCACCGCCGGACCCGATGTCCTGCGCCGCCCCGCTCAAGCAGTGTATCCAGTCGTCGATCAACGGACGGCGTCGCTCGAACGGATCCCTGCGCGCGCAGGCCGCCTCGACCTGATTGCGCACGACGTGAGCGAGTGCGGCTTCGACCCACCTCGCGCGGATGGTCCGTCCGTTCGGAGGCCCAGTTCCTGAAACTCGATCGGAAGCCGTGCGGCACCGCCGCGGTGGTCCGCTCGCGGCCAAGCGCCGAGCCGACTTGAACGATGTCGGACCGATACGGACGCGTCCAGAAGGTGAAAGGCGGCTTCCGCCCGGGCGCCCGCCGTGGCGGGACCGGGGACACGAACCGAGCTTCCGACCCGACAACCGCACACGCCTCCGTGGGCGAGCCGTTCGAGCAGGCAGACGGCGAACGAGCCCCGGCGGGGCCGTCATCCCGACCTCCCGGAATACGGCGCATAGGCGGCACAGGCGGGAGCGGCGGCGTTGCAAGGGCCAGGGTTTCGCTTTCCCCTCTATGGCCGACACGAGTTGTAGAGAACCTGATGTAGAATGCCGAGTACGGCGAACGGCTTGGCTGAGACTAGGCCGCCCGAGAGACGTGAACTGATCAACGAACGCGGCCTGATGAACCGTCCCGGACTCGTAGCGACGGAGGTACGTATGCCCGAACCCTGCCTGTGTGGCCGATCCTCCTCAGTCAAACCGCATCTCTCTGTCCTGCTCCCCCAGAGACTCGGCTTGGTCGTGTGGATCGCCGCGATTTTGGTCCTCACCACCCTCACCACCCCGACGACGGCCCGGGGCCAGTCGGGCTGCAGCGCAGATGACCTCGAACGGAGAGACGGCCCCACTCAGCGACGTCTCGCCGTCAGAATTGGCGGCGAGTGGGAGTTCTTCTCCTGGAACCCGGAAGGCCCCGCCCACTCTCTACCTATTGACCGCCAGTCGGTGTTGTCGCTGTGTTTGGCTTGGGAAACCCCGCGGCACCCCGGGTTGTCGCCGCAGTACCTCTACGTCAGTACGCGGTACAGACCAGACCAGCCACTATCACTTTATCGCAGAGGCTTCTTTTCGATGATAAGCGCGGACGATTGGGGGGACGGGCGTACCAGCGGGCGGGCAGACGACCTAGCCAGCGACTTCAGGTCGTACCACCGTGAGCGCTCCTCGATTCAGGGAACAACGCTGTTCGACGACCTCAACGAATGGCACGATAGCAACACGAGCTACGGCTTGGTATCGGGAGCCCTCGGCAGTACCGCCCGCCTGCCGAACGGCGCAGAGCGGCTTCTGACTGTCGTCGGGTTCCGGTTTTACAAGTCTTGGATCGAGTTCAGCAGCCGAGTTCCGAGTGCCGGCGGGGCGCTGCGTGTCGCAGTTGCCTACAGCGGCGATGTTGGCGAACTTGAGTCGTCGGACGCCCTCGAATACTTGTTCGAGATCGAGTAGGTGACCAATGCCTTTGCTCTCAGAGATTCCGAAGCTCCTACAAGCCTTCCTGGGTCTGATCACCCGCCCTTTCAGGCAGAGCCTAGAGGACTCTGTCAGGGGAGCCGGAACCGCGATAACCCTCGCTGCGACGTTCACGGCCATCGGCGATGCAACGCTGCGGGATGCGGCGGCGCCGAGTCTGACGCTGGTTCTTGTCTGGATGGCGGTCACGGCCGTTGTCGCCAAAGCCGACGACCGGAATCTGAAGATCGCGCGGAACCTCGGCGTGATCTCGTTCTGGATCGCCACCACATCGGCGTTCATCATGGCTGCGGGGCAAATCTACGACTCCTACGACCGGGCGCCTCGATTCTACTTCGTAGCGGCTTGGCTGACGGTCCTCGTACCCATACACATGTTCCGCAACTTGCAATTCTGGAAAGCCCTCATCATGACCGTCGCTCTGTGGATCAGCACGGGACTCCTTGCCAGGATCATCGTGTACTAGCCATCGCTCTTGGCGTTCAAGATCAAGGGGGGATGGGTTACCGGGTAGACGAGGTCGATCACGAACGCCGCCCATCGGTCCATCAGCCCGCGCCGCTGCTCGAACAGATCGCTTCGCGCGTAGCTCCGCTCGACAGCTCCGCCGACCACGTGGGCAAGGGCCAACTCCGCCACGTCCCTGGTCGCCCCCGACCGCTCCGCCGCCCATGTGCGAAAACTCGACCGGAAACCGTGAACGTCCGCATCCGTCCCCGTCGCTCGCCGCAGCGCCTTGATCAAGGTGTCGCCGTTGAGCCGCCGCCCGCCCACGCCAGGGAAGATCAGCGCATCGGCCGCGCCGTCGGAATGCGGTCTCATGCCCTCAAGCACGGCCACAGCCGCATCCGACAACGGCACCCGATGTTCCGCCCCGGCCTTCATCCGCGAGGCCGGTACGCGCCACTCCCGCGCCGCAAGATCGACCTCGCCCCACATCGCCCCGCGAGCCTCGCCCGACCGGACCGCCGTCAGCGCCGTGAAGCGAATCGCCGCCTTGACGGCCGGACCCGCCCCGGAGGCCTCGACCGCCGCCAGCGCCGCGGAAACGTCCGCGTACGGCAACGCCCGCCGATGCGCTCGCGTCTTCGGGGTCTTCGGCAATGCCGCGTCGATCACTTCGCCCGCCGCGTTCACGTCGACATGGCCGAGAGCTTGCGCCGCCGCGAGCACGCCCCGGACCCAACCGCGCAAGAGCTTGCCGGTCGCGGGCTTGTCGCGGTAGACCGGTCCGAGCACCGAGAGCACCGCCGCCCGGTCGATCTGGTCGACGGGTCGACCCATGAGACGCGCCGCGTACCGCGCCAGGGTCCGCCGCCGCGTCTCTCGGGTCCGGCCGCGCCACTGCCCCCCCTGTTCGACCTTGGCGGACACTTCCGCGAACGTCGGCACCGTTGACGCACGCCCCGACGGGTCGCCGCCCCGCTTCGCCGTCAGGCGGTTGTCGTGCGCCCGCTCCCGAGCCTCGGACAGCGTGACGGCCGGGTACGTGCCGATGCTGATGTCGCGCCGCTTCCCTTGGACGTGGAGCCGTTGAACCCATCGCTTGTTCACCCGGCCCGTCCGGCCCTTGGCCACGACCAGGTACACCGTGTCACCCGCCTGATACCGGCCCGGCTTCCGCAGCGTCTCGGCCCGCTTGGCTGTCAGTCTTTCCATTGAATCAGCCTCCTGTCGACCGAAATAATAAACCCACGATACGCCCACAGTCAAGCTCTGGATTGGGGTGGACCGGCCCGAACCAGCTCGGATCTCCAAGACGGGCAATTTTCCATTATTCCGCTTGGAAACCTGCATTATTTGGACAGATGCGGACCATCACGGAACAGTGCTAGTGTTAAGGCAGCGCGAACACGACCAGGGTGTCGGTGGCCGCCACCGCCACGTACTGCCGGCCGTCCCCCCCGAGATAGGTCATCGGGTTGGCGTTCCCCGGCGCCGGCAGCCGCGCCTCCCACAGCCCGCGGCCCGAAGCCGCCTCGAAGGCGCGCAGGCGGCCGTCGTCGGTGCCGGCCACGAACGCGAGGCCGCTGCCGGTGGTGATGGCGCCGGCGCGGATGAGCCGGCCGGTGGCCCGCCGGCCCTCGGGCAGCCCGTCGGTGACCCCGAGGACCTCCTGCCACGCGACGTCACCGGTCGCCGCGTCGACCGCGGTCAGCCGGCCCCACGGCGGCCGGTGGCACGGCAGCGTGGCACCGCCCATCTGCACCGCGAAGCTGGCGGGGCGCTGCGCCCCCTTGCGGTAGGGCACGGGATGCTCCGGGGGCGCGGCCTCGACGTAGCCGAGAGCGCCGAGGTCCTGGGTGACGACGAGGAGATAGCCGGTCGCCGGATCCACCGCCACCCCGCCCCAGTTGGCGCCGCCGACCCCGCCGGGGAACGAGAGGGTGGTGCGCAGGGGGACGCCGGGGGCGCGGTACACCCACGGGGTGAACGGCCCGGCGTTGTAGATCTCGCCGAGGCTGTCGACGAGGTCGCGGCACGCCGCGGCGTGCTCGGGCGAGGTGTCCTCGCCGGTCACGAGGTCGTCGGGGTCCCAGGTGAGCTTGGACAGGCCGACGGGCTTGACGGGTATCGGCTGGGTGGGCGCTGTCGCCTCGCCGGGGACGTCGCTCGCCGCCACCGGCCGCTCCTCGACCCCGTAGACGGGCTCGCCGGTCTCGCGGTCGAGGATGTAGAGATAGCCGGACTTGGTGGTCACCCCGAGCGCAGAGATCGCCCCGCCGTCCCGCGGGATGTCGAAGAGGGCGGGCGGGGCCGGCGGGTCGGCGTCCCACAGGTCGTGGTGGATGGTCTGGAAGTGCCACCGGTACTCTCCGGTGGCGATGTCCACCGCGACGACGGCGTTGCCGTACAGGTTGTCGCCGGGCCGGTCGCCGCCGTAGTCGCCGGGAATCGGGGACGCGAGGGGCAGGTACACGTGCCCGCGCTCGACGTCCATGGAGAAGTAGAACGGCCACGCGTTGGCCCCGAGCCGCCCCTGCCAGCTGTCGCCGCCCCAGGTGTCGTGCCCGGGCTGGCCGGGCTGCGCGACCGAGCTGAACTCCCACACCGGGGCGCCGGTGCGGGCGTCGAAGGCGCGCGCGTTCCCGATGCCGCCGATGGTGCCGGCGGGGGTGTTGGCGCCGACCACCACCACGTCGCCGTGCACGAGGGGCACCGAGTTGTAGGGCACGACCATGTCGACGGCGCCGCCCTCGCCGAAGCTCTCGACCGGATCCCCGGTCGCGGCGTCGAGCGCGCGCAGATGCTGTCCGGTGGTGAAGATGATGCGCGGGTCCTCGCCGTCCCCGCCCGGCCACCAGGCCACCCCCCGGCGCGACGGGCGCGCCTCGTCGAGGGCGTGCCGCCAGATCTCGCGCCCGGTCGCGGCGTCGAGGGCGACGACGCGGTCGGCGGCGGGCAGGTACATCACCCCGCCGACGACGATGGGCGTGGCCTGAGAGTTAGGCCCGCGCGCGTTCTCGTCGACGGCCGCGAGCGGGTAGGTCCACGCCTCGGCGAGTTCGGCGACGTTGGCGGCGGTGATCCCCTCCAGGGGGGAGAACCCCGTCCCGGCGGGGTCGCCCCGGTACATGGGCCAGTCGCCGGCGGCGGACGCGGTGGCCGCCTGCTCTCCGCTTCCCTGGGCGGACACGCCGACCCCGCCGGCGGCGGCGAGCAACCCGATGGCGCCCGCGGCGCCGAGAACGACCGCCGACCGCATGATGCGCTTCACGATGGCAACCTCCTCGTGGGCAGGTCGAAGCCCCGGCAGGGTCGCGCCCGGGCGAACCCCGAACCGGCCTCGCTGCGACAGGACCGGCATTGTATCCTGCCGCCCCGGCTGTCCGCCTGCACGGCCGTAGTAACCTGTGCGCTACATTCCTCGCCCGCTCCCGCGGAGCCGACGGTCGACCGCGACAACGGAGAACGACATGACCAACCCGAAGCACCCGAACCGAGGCGACTACTCGCGGCGCGAGGCGCTGCGCCTGCTCGGCACCGCCGCCGGCCTCGCCGCCGCGGCCGGCGGGGTCCCCGCCCGGGCCCAGCAGACCTTCTCGAGCGTAGCCCCGCCCGACTTCCCGGAGAGCGCGATCATCCGGACCCTGCAGGGCGACATGGCCCCCGAGGAGCTGGCCGAAGGCGCCACCCTCTTCCACGAGCACGTCGGCCGGGCCGACGTCGAGCTCGCGGTGGAGGAGCTGCGCGCCTGCGCCTTCGACGGCCTCGGCTGCATCGTCGACGCCGCCACCGGCCGGCGGACGGCCGAGCAGGTGGAGCACCTGAACGCCATCGCGGCCGAGAGCGAGGTCCGCATCGTGATGGCCGGCGGCTATTTCGAGGACATCGGCTTCGCCGTCTACCCGGTGCGCGTGGCCGAGATGTCGGAGGACGAGCTGGTCGAGGAGCTGGTGGCCGACGCCGCCGCCCAGCGCTGGGGCGCCTTCGGCGAGATCGCCTCGTCGCTCGAGATGCGCCCCGACGAGCGCAAGGTGCACCGCGCCGTCGCCCGCGCCCACCTGCGGACGGGCATCCCCATCTTCACCCACACCCCCCACGAGAGCTGCCCGAGCTGCGCGATGGAGCAGCTCGACGTCATCGAGGGCGCCGGCGTCGACCTCTCCCGCGTCGTCATCGGACACATGGCCACCATCCGGCCCGAGCACGACCCGCTCGCGACCCACCGCGAGGTCGCGCGCCGCGGCGCGTTCATCGGGCTCGATACCCTCGGGCACGAGATGAGCCGCTCGGACATCCCCGCCGCCGACAAGGTGCGGATGGTGCAGGACCTGCTCGAGGCGGGGCTGATCGACCACGTCCTGCTCTCGTCCGACCAGGGCAACGTCCGCCAGTTCAAGCGGTACTACGGCCACGGGTGGTCGTCGGTGCTGATGCAGTTCGTGCCGAAGCTGCGCTACGCGGGGGTCCCCGAGGAGGCCATCCACCAGATGCTCGTCGACAACCCGCGGCGCTTCCTCGCGTTCGTGCCCACCGAGGAAGGGTAGGCGCGCGACCGATGGTCGGCGCGCGTCCTCGGTCCCTGCGGGGAAGGAGGACGCGCGCGACCGGCCACGTGCTCAGAACATCGCGATGGGGTTGGCGGGGCTGCCGGTGCCCCGCGCGACCTTCAGGGGCAGGGCCATGAACATGAAGGCGTAGCGCCCCTCCTCGGCGCACACCTCGGCCAGCGGCTCGAGGAGGGCGTTGTCGAGGAGGGCCACGCCGTAGTTGAACAGCACGCCGTGGACCGGGAACGTGAGGCCGTAGGGGTCGGGCCGCGCGTCCATCATGTCCCAGCCGAGCAGGGCCACATCGTGGTCGCGGATGAACTTGGCGCAGGTCACGCCGAGCCCCGGCCGGTCGCCGCCCCCGTACTCGCCCCCCGCCCGCACGAACGAGTCCTTGCCGCTGTAGACGAGCAGGGCGTCGCCCGGCTCGACCTCGACCCCCTGGGCGCGGGCGATCTCCTCGAGCTCCCAGCCCTGCACGGGGTTGCCGGGGGTCACGTGGGGCTCGCCGCGGTGGCGGGGCACGTCGAGCAGCACCCCCTTCGTGATGATGCCGTCCGACCAGGCGTCGATGGCGCCGAAGAACGCCCCCTGGGTGGTCACCTCCACGTCGGGGTCGCGGCCCTGCCACATGCCGTCGCTCTCCCACATGTGGCACAGGGCGTCGATGTGGGTCACCGTCTGCCCGTGGTAGATGAA
Organism: Vicinamibacterales bacterium; assembly: GCA_965207615.1. GTDB lineage: Bacteria > Acidobacteriota > Vicinamibacteria > Vicinamibacterales > UBA8438 > JAJEEA01. The sequence continues at coordinate 6,316,986 of CBDBMZ010000003.1, read as the reverse complement.
GCCGTAGTAGTCGGACACCGCGCCCCCGCCGCCCTCCCGCGGGCTCTTGCGGATGAACTGCTGCGAGGGCTCGAAGACGCGGCTCGCCGAGACCTTCCGCCCGGTGCGCACGAGGCGGGCCGCGGCCGCGCTCTTCTCGTCGGTGATGAGGTTGATGGCGCCCTTCTCGTCGTCGTCGCCCCAGCGGCCCCAGTTGCGGAGGTCGGTGTACCACGACCGGACCTCCTCGGGCGTGGGCATCCGGGGATCGGTCTGGGCGGCGCCGGCCGTGCCGGGGGCGCCGGCCGCGACCGTCTGCGAGAGTTGCCGTTCCAGCAGCTCTTGCGGTGAGAGGCCTTCGAGCCCGGCCGGCCGCACCGCCGGCCCGCTCCACGCCGCGGCGCGACCGCCGATGGCGGCGCTGCCGGCCGCCGCCGTCGTCAGAGTCGTCAGGAAGCGTCGTCTCGAAGGGGCCATGGGTCTTCCTTTCTGCCGTTGCGCGGCTCTTCAACATCCCCGTTGGCGGAACGGAGTCCATGATAGCAGTCCGCCACGCAGCCCGGCGCCGCGGGGGAACCACGCGGCCCGGGCCGGACGAGGGAGGCCGTCGGCGTCGGGTGACGGCGGAGCCGCGCCCGGTCGGCGCGGAACAGCCAGACTCGAGTTCAGGGGGAGCCCAGGTCGAACGAGATCCCCAGCGAGACGAAGCGGTGCTTCTTCGACGCGCCCGTGCGGTGGTAGAAGAGCGGCTCGAGGACCACCTCGGGCGGGAGGGCCTCGGCGACCACCGGCGGCCCCGGGTTCTTGTAGTAGTCGAACTTCACGAACAGCTTCGTCCGACCGGCGAGGCTGTCGTCCCGGCGGGGCCGCCAGTCGATGCGCACGAACCAGTCCATGCGGTAGGCGAGCAGGCCGTCGGGAAGGCGGCGCGGAGAGCTGATCGGCAGCTTGAAGGACGGAATGAACTCGATCGAGAGGGACGACAGCGGCCGCATCGCGATGGTCGGCCAGAGCAGAAAGCGGTAGCGGTGACGCCCCGGCACCCGCAGGTACCGGGGCGACAGGTGGACGATGGGGTCGGCGGGAACGCCGGCCGCGGCGTCGAGCCGGGAGACCCGGGTCTCGATGAGGGCGTTCTCGAACTCGGAGAAGACCCCGACCCCCAGAGACACGGACAGCATGGCCTGACGGGCGGCGAGCCCCCGCTCGAGCGGATCGAGCACGTCGAGGAGACCGTCGAAGACTTCGGGGGCGGGCCGAGGGTCCCCGGCGGCGGGCCGGTAGGCCGAGGCACCGGACGGCGCACCGAGAACGCAGACCGGCGGCGGCGCGCCCCCGCCGGCGGGATCGAAGCCGGCCCGCAGCCGCTCGACACCGCAGCGGAAGCCCCCTCCGTCCCTCGTCGCGAGGTAGGCGAGGGCCCGGGCCCCCGCCTCGTCGTCGCGCCGCGGCCCCAGGTCGACCCGCATGCTGACGCCGCCTCCGATCTCGTAGCGCGCGGCGATGCTCATGGCGTCGTCGGAGTAGCGCTCGATGAACGCGAAGGCCCCGAGGTGGTCGGTGCGCTGGTGGTCGTAGCCGAGCCGCACCCGGCTGAAGTCCTGCTCGAAGACGTTGTCGTGGATGAGCGCCCGCATGTCGCCGAGCAGCCGCACCCGCGACCGGTAGCCGCCCCCGCCGAGCCGGGCACCGGCGCGCAGCCCGAACAGCGTCTCGTTGCCGGGACCGCCGCCGCTGTGGTCCCCGGTCTCGTCGGCGCTGAAGCTGAAGTCGACGTCGCCGGCGAGGCCGCGCTGCCGCGCCTCCTGCGCGGCCAGCGCGTCGAGGGTGGCCCGGAACCGCTCCCAGTCCCCGCCGAGGATGCGCCGGGCCGGCTCGGCGAGCGGGGTCAGCTGCTCGCGGAACACCAGGGCCCTCGCGCCGCTCCGCCCCGGAGCGGGCTCGGGCGCCTGCGCCCAAGCCGCGCCGGCGGCTGACGCCAGCGCACAGGCCAGCAGAAGTCCTCTCGCTCCACTCGCCCCTCTCATGCCACTCCTCGTATCGGTCGGACCCCGACGCCGCTTCCCCCGTTGCCGGTCGAACCCCGGCGCCGCGCGCGGGCGGCGAGCCGCCGCCGCGTCGCCGGCAACCGAAGCGGGGGGGATCTTGCCACGGGTTGACCGCGGCGGGGATGCGGTCGGACGGCCGGTCATATAATTCTCGGACCGATGCAGCCTCGACCCCGAATCGCGTCAGATGTGGAAGGTGGACCCATGGTGACCAGCCCCCGCGGACTCCCCCTCGGCGCCGGCCTACTCGCGAGCGTCGGCTTCCTCGCGTTCGCCGCCGGCGCGGCCGCCCAGCCTGACCCGGCGCCGGTGCCCGAGATGCTCCGCGACTTCGTGCCCGTCACCGACGCCATGCTGCGCGAGCCCGCGCCCGAGAACTGGATCGGGTTCCGCAACGGCTACGCCCTGTGGGGATACAGCCCCCTCGACCAGATCGACTCGGGCAACGTCGGCGAGCTGCGCCTCGTGTGGTCGCGGGCCATGCAGGAGGGCTACCAGGAAGTCGAGCCGATCGTCCACGACGGCGTGATGTTCCTCGCCAACGTCGAGGACATCGTGCAGGCCCTCGACGCGACCACCGGCGACCTGCTGTGGCAGTACCGGCGCAACCTGCCCGAGAACATCGCCAACGTCACCGGCACCCGCTACCGCTACCGCAACGTGTCGATCTACGGCGACAAGATCTTCCTCGCCACCAACGACGCCTACATCGTCGCCCTCGACGCCCGCACCGGCGAGCTCGTGTGGGAGACCGAGCGGGCCGACTACCGCGAGCGGGTGGCGCAGACGGCGGGGCCGACCATCGTCAACGGCAAGGTCATCAACGGCTCGCGCTGCAACCCGTCGAGCCCGCGCCCCGGCGGCTGCTTCATCACCGCCCACGACGTCGACACCGGCGAGGAGCTGTGGCGCGTCAACACCGCGGCGACTCCGGACCAGTTCGGCGGGGACACCTGGGGCGGCCTGCCCCGCGCCGCCCGCCGGCACGCCTCGGCGTGGATGGTGGGCAGCTACGACCCCGAGCTGCACCTTGTCTACTGGGGCACGGGGCCGCCGGCGCCGTTGCCCGAGTCGCTGCGGGGGGCGGGCAAGGCGGACCTGCTGTTCACCAACTCGACCCTCGCCCTCGACCCCGACACCGGCGAGATGGCCTGGTACTTCCAGCACCTGCCCCGCGACAACTGGGACCTCGACCACGTCTACGAGCGCATGATCGTCGAGACCGAGGTGTCGCCGAACCCCGCCTCGGTGCCGTGGATCAACCCCGCGGTGACTCCCGGCGAGCGGCGCAAGGTCATCACCGGCATTCCGGGCAAGACCGGCCTCATCTGGACCCTCGACGCCGCCACCGGCGAGTTCCTGTGGGCGCGGCCCACGGTCTACCAGAACATTATGACCGGCCTCGACCTCGCGACCGGTCGCCCGTCGTTCGACGAGTCGACGGCGCCGGTGTCGGTCCGGGACCCGGCGTTCGCCTGCCCCCACCTGCTCGGCGGCAAGAACCAGCCGTCGGGCGCCTACAGCCCCGACACCGGCGCGCTCTACATGCCCCTGAACAACGCCTGCATGGACATCGCGATGTCGGTCGAGGTGGCGGGGCCGAGCGACGGCTACGACGTCCGCGTCCAGGTGCGCCACCGCCCGGACGTCGACCCCGACACCGCTCCGGTCGGCCGTCTCGAGGCGGTGTCGGCGTCGACCGGCGACACCCTGTGGCTCTACGAGCAGCGCGCCCCCATCTACGGCTCCGTGCTCGCGACGGGCGGGAACCTGCTCTTCTCGGGCGACGTCGTCCGCCGCTTCCGCGCCTTCGACGCGGAGACCGGCGAGGTGCGGTGGCAGACGATCCTCAACGGGCCGGTCAGCGGCCGGCCGATGACCTTCAGCGTCGGCGGGCGCCAGTATCTCGCGGTGGGGTCGGGCGGCCTGACCCAGGGCACCGGTTTCCTGCAGCTCACCCCCGAGCTGACCACCCCGAGCGGGAGCAACACCCTGTTCGTGTTCGCGCTGCCTTGACGCCGGCACTGGTCCGTGGCGGTCCGCATCTGTCCAAACATGCGGACTTATCGGCGTAATGATTGGAAGTCACACATCTTCAGGGTCCGTGCCGGTTCGTGCCGGTCTGCCCCAATCCGAGGCTCGAGGCCCGCCACGCCGCGGTGAAGAAGTTGTCCAGTTGCGTCGTCTCCTGGTCGATGGGGAGCCGCCGGACGCGGCTGTCCGGACGATTTCGGCGGCGCGACGGTGGTGCCCGCCTCGAGGAATGCCGCCAATCCCGAGAGAACCCCGCGCGGCCCTAGCGCGTATCCAGGTTTAGCGGCGGCGCAAGAGCGTCGGGAAGGCCGACAGGTCACGCTGCCTCCAGACGGGCTGGGAGCGATGATGAGAAACCTCAACACCCGGCGATGGTCGACCCCTCTGACGATGGGTGCGGGCCTCTTCGTCGTGATTACCGGCCTGCTTATGTTCTTCGTGGCGGAGCGGCCCTTCAAGTTCGCGCACGAGCTCATCGGGATCGCGTTCTCCGCGGCCGTCGGCTTCCATGTGCTCAGCCACTGGCGGTCGTTCAGCAACTACTTCTCCCAGCGTGGTGCCGTCCGTGTCCTCGCGCTCGCGTGGTCGATGGGCATCGGCTTGGTCGCGACGTCGACCCTCCTGAACACCGGGGACGCCGAGGAGATGATCGTCGAGAAGATGAGCAGTGTTCCCCTCGATGTGCTCGCGCCGGTCGCGGGCCGCGACGTTACCGAACTCCTCGATCGCCTCGGGGCCGAGGGCTTTGTCGTCGATGACCCCAGCACCTCCATCCGGCAACTCGCCGAGCAGTACGACGCCGAGGCGGACGACATTCTCGTTTCGCTGTTTCGGTAGCGTCAACCCGAGGCCTCGATATCCGACCCAGCACCCTCACCGCCTCCGCGATTCCGTCCCCGCCGCCAGCCTCCCCGCAGCCGTATGGCCGGAGCACCCGTGGCAAACGCGCCGTCCGCCTTGGTGAAATCGTGATTCGGCCCCGTAGTCTTCGCAATCTGTCGTCCGACGCCACAACCGCTTCAGGACTAAAGGACTCGGGATGGCACAGGACAACCGCCTCAAACGCCATGTCTTCCATCCCCATCTCCACCAGGACCCTATAACCTTCGGTTTCCTTCCTCCTCGTCACGATCCGCTCGACGGTCCCGATGATTCCATGCTCCCTGAGCATCGGCCACGGCGTAGACGACCGATAGGCCGGTGACGTGCCCGGCGCCGGTGCGCCAGCTGACGTCGGTCAGCGCGGACTGGACATCGGGCCTCGCGAGCGCCGCGGCGAGGACCGAACCCTGGAGCCGCAGCTTCGACGTGACCGACAACGCCCGCATCGTGCAGCCAGCGTTGTCGATCCTTGCCGCGCGCGGGGTCCCGGTCAGTCTGGCGATACCGCCAGCGGGCGCGATGCTCGGGAGGGCTGGCGGCGATCGCTTCGCAACGACGAGCGGAGCGCGGAATCACGGGCCAGGGGCGATCTCGCCGGTCCGCGCCGGCCGCCGAAGGAGCCGGCCGGCCGGCGCGCCGGTCGCCTCGCCGTCGCGTATCGCGAAGCGGCCGTTGACGAACACGTGCACCGTTCCCTCGGACGGCTGTCGCGGCTGGTCGTAGGTGGCGCGGTCGCGGATGCGGTCGCGGTCGAGCACCGCGATGTCCGCGACGGCGCCCTCTCGCAGGTAGCCGCGGTCGTCCAGGCGCAGGAAATCGGCGGCGAGGCCGGTCATGCTGCGGATCGCGAACGGCATTGCGATGACCTCCTCGTCGAGCACGAACTGGCGGAGCTTGCGCGTGAACGCCCCGAAGACGCGCGGGTGGGTGACGTTCTGGGCGGGAGACGGGGTGCGGCCGTCGGTGCAGGTCATCATCCACGGCTGCCGCGCGAGGTAGCGCGTGTTCTCGATATCGTAGAGGTCGAGGTTCATCACCGCCGCGTTGCCTTCGGCGAGGATACGCCGCACCGCCGCGGGCACCGGCAGCGCCCACTCGTCGGCCACCGCCGCGAGCGTCCGGCCGTTCAGCCCGGGCCGCGGGTCGGCGAACAGGAGCTTGCCGGCACCGCCGCGGATGGCCAGCATCTCCATCGTCTCGACGTCGAGCCGGCGGACGGTCTCGGGGTCGCGGAACCGCTCGAGCATCTCGTCGCGGCCGCCGTTCGAGGCCCAACGCGGAATCGTGTAGGCGGCCAGGTTCGACTGGGTGGCGGTGTAGACGTGCTGGGCCGCCGCCACCTCCACCCCCCGCGCGCGCGCCTCCTCGATCAGGCGCGCCCCTTCGGGTGCGCGGCCGTAGTTGTGCGCGCCCTGCGCGTTGAAGTGGCTGAAGATGGCGCGCAGCCCCGCGCTCTCGGCGATCCGGATCGCCTCGCGTATCGAGTTCAGGTAGCCGATGCCCCGGTAGGTGGCGCCGAGGTCGCGATCGTGGGTGTCGTAGATGCCGCCGAACTCGGCCGCGACCCGCGCCAGCTCGATGACCTCCTCGGTCGTCGCGTAGTATCCCGGCACGTAGAAGAGCCCGGTCGAGAGGCCGAACGCTCCCTCGCTCATGGCCTGCCGGACCAGCGCGCGCATCTCGTCGAGCTCGGCCGCCGTCGGCGGGCGGTCGTCCTCGCCGATCACCCGTCTGCGGATCGCACCGTGGCCCGCGTAGGTGAACGCGTTCACCCCGATCCGGCCCTCGAGCCGGGCGAACAGCCCGGCGACCTCGGGCGTGCCCCCGCCGTCCATCCCGATCGCCACCGTGGTGATGCCCTGGTGGAGGAACGGCAGCGCGTCGCGGCCGTAGTCCTCCGTCAGCTCGGCGTGCGAGTGCATGTCGATGAAGCCCGGCGTGACCATCAGCCCCTCGACGTCGACGACCACGGCGGCGTCGAGGCCGGCCGCCGCCGCGTCGCCGACGAAGCTGATGCGCTCGCCCGTCACGCCGACATCCTGCCGGACCGGCGGCTGCCCCGAGCCGTCGTGGACGAGGCCGCCGGCGAGCAGGAGGTCAACCGCCGGCTGGGCGCGAAGGTCGCCGCCGCACAGCGCCACCACCACTGCGACGGCCAGGAGCGGCCGGCGCCGCCGGCACAGGTCGGAGTCGGTGGGCATGGCGCTGTCGGGCCGAGGCCCTCATGATTCGTTCGACGGAACATCGCGAGAATAGCACGCCGACCGTCACCCCTTGTCGAACCTCGATCGTGGTAACGTCGCGGAGCGCGGGCCGCCCCGGCGCGTCGAACCGACCCCGGCCGGGCGACCAGCGGCTCGGAAGCGCGAGGTTGCCATGAGGACGAACACGACTCGACAGCCGGCGGCGGTGTTCCGGGTCTCCATCGCGCTGTGCTTCGCGACGCTGGCCCTCGCGGCGCCGGCCTCGGCTCAGGAGGACGCGTTCGTCCCCATCACCGACGCGATGCTCCACGACCCCGACCCCGACGACTGGATCAACTGGCGGCGGACCCTCGACGGCTGGGGCTACAGCCCGCTGGACCAGATCACGACCGGCAACGTGCACCGGCTGCAGCTCGTCTGGGGCTGGTCGCTCGGCCCGGGGCTCAGCCAGGCGACCCCCCTCGTCCACGACGGGGTGATGTACGTCCCGAACCCCGGCAACGGCATCCACGCCGTGAACGCGGCGACCGGCGAGCGCCTCTGGCAGTACGCGGGGCGCGACGAACGCGGCGAGGAGCGCCGGAACCGCGGCCCGAGCCGCGGCAGCCGCTCCATCGCCCTGTACGGCGACAAGGTCTACCTGAACACCACCGACGCCCGCATCGTGGCCCTCGACGCGCGGACCGGCGAGGTCGCCTGGGACCACACGGTGGCCGACCGCACCCTCGGCTACCGCTACAGCAGCGGCCCCATCGTCGTCGAGGGGCGCATCGTGGCCGGCATGACCGGCTGCCAGAACTACAAGAACGACGTCTGCTTCATCTCCGCCCACGACGCCGAGACCGGCGAGGAGGCGTGGCGCACCTCGACCATCGCCCGGCCCGGCGAGCCGGGCGGGGATACCTGGGGCGACCTGCCGCTGATGTTCCGGGCCGGCTCGGACTCGTGGATACCGGGCGCCTACGACCCGGAGACCGGGCTCACCTACTGGTCGACCTCGCAGGCCAAGCCGTGGGCGCGCATATCGCGGGCGACCGACGGCGACGCGCTCTACACGAACAGCGTGCTGGCGCTGGACGCCGCGACGGGCGAGCTGCGCTGGTACTACCAGTTCGTGCCGGGCGAGACCCACGACCTCGACGACGTCTTCGAGAGCGTCCTCATCGACCACCGCGGGCGGCGCTCGATCTTCAAGATGGGCAAGCACGGCATCCTGTGGGAGCTCGACCGCGTGACCGGCGCGTTCGTGGCCGCCCACGACCTCGGCTACCAGAACGTGCTCGACATCGATCGGACGACCGGCGCGGTCACCTACCGGCCCGACATGATCCCGGTGCACGGCGTCGAGCTCGAGTTCTGCCCCGACCTGGGGGGCGTGCGGAACTGGCGGGCGAGCGCCTATCACCCCGCGACGCAACTGCTCTACATCCCCATCCACCCGACCTGCGTCACCGGCGCCTTCACCGAGCTGCCGCAGGAGCTGGGGAACGACTACTACGCCAACCGGGGGTTCCGGGCGCGGACGAGGCGCGTGCACCCCGACAGCGCGGACTTCCCCGGCCACCTCATCGCCATGGACATCGACACCGGCGAGATCCGCTGGCGACACTCGATGGCCACACGGCCGGGGTCGGCGGCCCTCGCCACCGGCGGCGGCCTCGTCGTCGGCGCCGACACCGACCGCCATCTCTACGCCTACGACGCGGCCACCGGCGACATCCTGTTCCGGACCCGGCTGCCCGGCCGGGTGCAGGGCTTTCCGATCACCTACGCGGTGGACGGGCGGCAGTACGTGGCGGCGCCGGTCGGGGGGAACCGGACGAACGCGGTCTACGCGTTCGCCCTGCCGGAGGAGCGGGAAGCTCCCTGACGGGCCGGCTACCGGTGGAGGATCCGGGGATTCCCGGCGGGCCCCGTCACACCGACGCCGGCCTCGGTGCACGGGCCGGCGGCCAGGACAGCCCGGCCGGATGCCGCCTCGTCGGACCCGAGCCCGCCCTGTCTGCACGCGGGCCCGGTTCCCGCCGGCGGGCCGGCTGGGCGGGAAACGGTCGTCGCGGGCTCCGCCCAGCCAGTCCTGTCGGGGTCCGACGAACCCTTGCTACGGCGCGGACTCCTCAGGCTTCCTCACTTCGAGCAGCTCCTGCCGGGTCTCCAGCTCGTTGATCACCCGGACCACCCCGAAGGTCCGGCGGGCGGTGCTCTCCGCGAGAATCCGGTCCGCCTGGTCGAAGACCACGCCCTTCAGGGTCACGTAGCCGTTGCGGACGATGATCGACATCCGGGGCGCGAGCCCGAGGTAGCGGTCGAACTGCGGGTGGCCGAAGAGCGCGCGGGCGATGCGGTGGCGCAGTTGCTCGTCGTGGATGCCCGGCGACAGGACCTCGAGCTCGTCGACGATCGCCTGCACCCCGCGCACCTTCGAGATGCGCTCGTAGAGGTCGGCCGGCTTGTCGGGTCGCGCGGTGACGTCGCCGCGCAGGGTCACCACGCCGTCCTCGACGGTGACGTCCACGTAGTCGAACACCGAGTAGTAGGGGTAGCGAACGATGGCCTGCCCCACCGCGTTGCCGAGCTCCTTGTCGGTCTCGGGCATCCCGATGATCAGATCGCTCATGACGTCGAGGACGCCGTCGGTCCCCCGCGCCCGCTCGATCGCCCACTCCTTGTCCCGGAGCGTCGCGAGGGTGCCGGCCAGGGTGACCTCGCCGCCGCGCACGCTGACCTCGACCCGGTCCGCCACCGCCGCCTCGTCCGCGAGCCGCCGCTCCACCGCGTGCCGCAGCGCGTCGTCCGTGTCGTTCGCCGCCGCGCCCGTCGCGGCCGACATCAACGCCAGCGTGAACGCGAGCACACCCGCCGTCGTCCCCGCGATACCCACTCGACCCACCTGCCTGCGAACCGTCGCTCTCATGTCTTTCCTCCGATTCCTCCGAGACATCGCAACCGCCGCGACCGACCGGCGGGCCAAGGCCCCGCGGCCCGCGGCGTACCTGACTGAACCTATTAGCATGAAGTGTGCCAACTCTCGCGCAGAGGTACTAATCTTCGTATCCCGCTGCAACCAAGGGACTTCAACGGATGGCCACGCCACCTCGGAACGCGGAACGTCCTCACTAGTGGACACTCCGCGCTCCGACCGGAGGCCGTGCCGGCCCCGGTGCTCGTTCCGGTTCCCCCGAACTACAGGCCGGCCCGAAGCGAAGCTGCTTCCGCTTTCGGTCCGCTCCGGGGCAGTCGGATCTTCGAGCCCCTCATCCCGACCTCGACCGCGGTCTTCGTCCACTCGGGCGCCCGGCGTCACGGGCAGGCGGGCTGCTATGATGGAAGCTCATCCGTTACCAGGGGAGGCTGACATGAGTCATCGCTGTCGCAGGGTCGTCGGCGTCGCGGCGCTCGTGTTCGCGGTCGGCGCGCTCGCGCCGGCCATCGCGCTGGCCCAGGACGAGGCCCCGCGGACGGCGTGGGGGCGGCCGGACCTCCAGGGCGTGTGGGACTTCCGCAGCATCACGCCGCTGCAGCGGCCCGAGGACCTCGCCGACCGCGAGTTCCTGACGGAAGAGGAAGCGGCCGAGCTCGAGCAGAACGCGGTGGCCCGCGACGTCCGCCTGTGGGAGGCGGCCCCGCGCCGGACCGAGGCCGGCGGGAGCGTCGGCGGCTACAACAACTTCTGGATGGACCGGGGGCTGCGGGCGGTCGAGACCCGGCGCACCTCGCTCATCACCTATCCGCCCAACGGCCGCATGCCGGCCATGACCGCGGACGCGCAGCGGCGGGCCGACGACCGTCGCGACCACCTGCGCGAGAACCCCGCCGGCTCGTGGGAGGACTTCAGCGCCGGCGTACGGTGCATCCTCGGCTTCAACGCGGGCCCGCCGTTCACGCCGAGCGCCTACAACAACAACATGCAGCTCTTCCAGACCGAGGACCACGTGGTCATCGTCACCGAGATGGTGCACACCGCGCGCATCGTCCCCCTCGACGGCCGCCCGCGGCTCGACGCCGACGTCCGGCAGTGGTCGGGCGACTCGCGCGGCCGCTGGGAGGGCGACACCCTCGTCATCGAGACCCGCAACTTCGACGCCAAGCGGCGCTGGCGCAACACCACCGAGGGCGCGCGGCTCGTCGAGCGGCTGACCCGCGTCGACGCCGACACCCTGAACTACGAGTTCACGGTCACCGATCCGGAGACCTGGACGAGCCCGTGGACCGCGTCGGTGCCGCTGGCTCTGAACCCCGAGCCCATGTTCGAGTACGCCTGTCACGAGGGGAACTACTCGATGCCGCTCATGCTCGGGGGGCAGCGGAACATCGAGTTGAACGCGTCGAGCGAGCCGTAGGCGTCCGCGCCGTGGAACGGCACGGACGGCTTAGTCAGGGTTGGATGGGCGGTGAGCGGAGCCGCCGGCGACGCTCTACGGGGTCATGCGTCAGACCGATCGCCGCCGAGCCGATCACGCGATCGGCTCGGCCCGGACGGGGTGGGGGCGGTGGCACCCGCCCTGAGTCGCCCTCGGTATTCGGTGGTCGCACCCGTACGCGTTGCGTTTCCGCAGTAACGATCGCACCCCGCGCCAGCTCCTCGCCGTAACGACGGAGGACGACCGCGCACGCACGCCCTTGGCTCCGCGCGCTCAGGTTCACCAGCCGGACGATTCCGCGGTGGGGACGTCGACGCACCACCGCCAACTCACCGAAGTCCTTGTCGAGCGTCACCAGGACCTGCCCCCGCTCGCTCGCCATCGCGAGTATGCTCTCGTCGCCCGGATCGGCCGACCAGTCTCCGACCCAGTCGACATCGTGCCCCGCGGAGCGCAACACGGACGCGGCACCGCCCCACACGCACGCGTCGAGCAGAACCCTCACGTCTCCGCCGACTCGACGAGCGGCGGCTCAACACGTTCGTGTCCCACCAGGCGCCTGGCGTACACCAGGCATGCACGAATGTCGTCGGGCTCCAACCACGGGTAGCCCTGAAGGAGGACCTCAGGCGTATCGCCGGCCGCCAACATCCCGAGCAGGTGCTCGACGGCCAGACGGCGGTTCCGGATGACCGGCTTGCCCCCGAAGAAGTCGGGGTTCGAGGTGATCCGACGAAGGAGATCGGCTTCGTTGGCAGGATGAGTCACGCTGCACCTTCGGGATCATGCTACCCCATCCGACAGGAGCGCATCCGTGGACCGACTCGGCTCGACGCCGTCTTCCCGGCACATGTCCAGAAACACCCGGAGCGACGTTCTCCCTGGCGTAGCCGAGGTCCACGCGCCGCGCCGCCTCGAAGGAGCGAAGAAAGAGCGCACCGCCGACGAGGAGCACGACCGACAACGCGCAGCCCGCGCCGGGCGACGCAGCTTCCGCGCTACAAGAGCGCTACGGTCGGACCCGGCGACGGGTCAGCCCCGATCATCGAGCAGCCGCATCAGTCTGGGACTCGGGGAAGGCGCCCGCGGCGAGGCACGCGGCCCGGCGTTGCGCCAGAGACGACGTCTTCCCGCTACGGCGCACGCCGATGACGGCGAACGCCTTGCCGCGAATGGCGGAAAAACACACGTCCCGGCGGGTCAGACGCCGAGGCGGGGTCCAGCTACTCGTCGAGCTTGGCGCGCAGGATCTCACGGGATGTTGTCACTGCAAGAGTGACAACATCCCAGGATTGGTCACTGCCTAAAGGACAAATGGGCGGAGTACGGGGGCACTCCGCCCTTCGATCACCCGTCCGACGTCAGCGACAGCGGCTCGAGGTCGACGCGGCCGGTGCTGTCGCCGAAGCGGTCGGCCGGCACCCCCGCCTTGTCGAGCAGGCCGAGGAGCAGGTTGGCCATGGGGGTCAGCTCGGGGAACTTGATGTGGCGGCCGCCGCGCAGCCGGCCCGCCCCGCCGCCGACGAGGACCAGGGGCAGGTTCTTGTGGTCGTGGAGGTTGCCGTTGCTCATGCCGCTGCCGTGCAGGACCATCGAGTGGTCGAGCAGCGACCCGTCGCCGTCGGGGCTCGCGGCCAGCTTGTCGACGAAGTACGAGAGCAGCGAGACGTGGTAGGCGTTGATCTTGCCGATGGCCGCGATCTTCTCGGGGTTGTCCTGGTGGTGGGACACGGCGTGGTGCCCCTCGTTGACGCCGATCCACGGGAACGTGCGGGCGCTCTGCTCGCGCCCGAGCTGCAGGCTGAAGACTCGGGTGATGTCGGCCTGCCAGGTCAGGAGCAACAGGTCGAACAGCAGCCGGGCGTGCTCGTCGTAGGTCTCGGGAATGCCCACTGGCCGGTCTGGCAGGGCGAGGGCCGAGTCGCCGGCCTGGGCCTCGGCGCGCTGGATGCGCCGCTCGACCTCGCGCACCGCGTCGACGTACTGGTCGACCCGCGCGCGGTCGCCGGGGCCGAGGCTGCGCACGAGCCGCGCCATGTCGTCGGAGACCGAGTCGAGGATGCTGCGGTCGCGCCGCATCTCGGCCCGCCGCTCGTCCACCGTGCCGCCGTCGCCGAAGAGCCGCTCGAACACCATGCGGGGGTTGTTCTCCATCGGCAGCGGCGTCGTCGGCGACGACCACGACAGGGTGTTGACGTAGACGCAGTTGTAGCCGTTGTCGCAGTTGCCGACGAGGAAGCTGTTCTCCAGGGTCAACTCGAGCGACGGCAGGCGGGTGTCGCGGCACAGCTCCTGCGCCGCGATCTGGTCGACGGTGGTGGCGAGGCGGACGTCGGCGCCCTCGGTCATCTTGGGCCGCGCCGCGCTCAGCCAGCTCGCGTTCGACCGCGTGTGCTCGGCGTTGCCGTCGGTGCCGTTGCCCTGCGCGTTCTTGTGCTCCATGTTGGTGAGCACGAGCGTCTGGTGCTGCACCGGCGCGAGCGGCTGCAGGATCGGCGAGAGCTCCAGCCGCCCCCCTTCGCCCGGCGGCGTCCAGTGGTTCTGGCCCCCGGGCGCCCACGTCACCGAGCCGTGCGGGAAGTAGATGAAGCCGAGCCGGCGCACCGGGTTGGCCGAGGTCTTGGCGGCGGCGGTCAGGGCCGGCACCATCGCGTCGAGCAGCGGCAGGGCCAAGGTGGCCCCCATCCCCCGGATGAACGTGCGTCGAGGCAGATGCGTCTTGGTGATGATCATGGGATCGGTCTCGCTGGGTGGACGGCGGTCGCGGGCGGCACAGCCCCCGCCGCCGGCGGGACGGCCGCGACGGCGGAGACGGTCGGGGCTGACGGAGCGACGGCAGCCGACGGAGCGACGGCGGCCGGCGGAGCGACGGCGGCCGGCGAAGCGACGGCAGCCGACGGAGCGACCGGCCCGTTCGAGGCGACCGACGCGGCGGAGTCGGGGCGCCGCATCTGGAACGGGGTGCTCCGGACGATGCCGAGGACCAGATCGGAGAACCGGTAGCCGCCGGCCTTCGCCTCGCGCTCGACGGCGCGGACCGCGGGCGCGTCGTAGTGCTCGGTGGCGCGGCCCAGGGCATAGGTCATCAGCTTGTCGACGAGGGTCCGCACGAACTGGTCGGAGCGGTCGAGGATGGCCTGCCGCAGCCCCGCCGCACCGTCGAAGACGGTCCCGTCCGGCAGCCCGCCCGTCGCGTCGATGGGGGCGAGCCCCGCCGTCAGGGTGCGCCAGCGGCCGATGGCGTCGAAGTTCTCGAGCGACAGCCCCACCGGGTCCATCAGGGCGTGGCAGGCGGCGCACGCCGGGTTGCGCCGGTGCTCCTCCATCCGCTCGCGCATCGAGAGCACGGCCGCCGACTTCTCCTCGTTCAACGGCGGCACGTTCGGGGGCGGGGGCGGCGGCGGGGTGCCGAGCAGGTTCTCGAGCACCCACTTGCCCCGCACCACCGGCGAGGTCCGCGTGGCGTAGCCGGTCACCGCGAGGATGCTGCCCTGCCCCAGCAGGCCGCCGCGAGGACTGCCCGGGGGCAGCGAGACGCGCCGGAAGTGGCTGCCGGCGACGCCGGGCATGCCGTAGTGCCGGGCGAGGCGCTCGTTCACGAACGTGTAGTCGGCGGTGACGAGGTCGAGGGCGCTGCGATCCTCGCGCACGACGCTCTCGAAGAAGAGCTCGGTCTCGCGGCGCAGGGCGCGGCGCAGGGTCTCGTCGAAGTCGGGGAAGACGATGAAGTCGGGCGACACCGCGGGCAGGTTGCGCAGGTACAGCCACTGGGCCGCGAAGCTCGTCACCAGCAACGCCGAGCGCTCGTCGGCGAGCATGCGCCGGACCTGCGCCTCGAGCACCGCGGGGTCGCGGAGCTCGCCGCGCGACGCCGCTCCGATCAGCTCGTCGTCGGGCAGGCTGCTCCAGAGGAAGAACGAGAGCCGCGACGCCAGCTCGAGATCGGTTACCCGGTACGGCCCGTCGGCCCCGGCCGGGTCGCGCTCGACCCGCAGCAGGAACTCGGGGCTCACGAGGAGCCGGCGCAGGGCCATCTCGACGCCCTGCTCGAAGCCGCCGTCGGCCCGGCCTTCGTCGAAGAAGCCGAGCAGCAGGTCGACGTCGTCGCCGGTGGCGGGCCGCCGGTAGGCGCGGCGGGCCAGGGTCGCGAGGATCTCGGCCGCGCACGCCCGCTCGGCCGCCGCCCCGGCGCCCTCGGCCGGCCGGCACGTGAAGATGCGGCGGCGGCTCGGGGTGTCGCCGGGCCCGGTCGCCTCGAACGGACCCGTCACCGAGATCGAGTACACGTTCGGCTGCGTGCGCTGGTCGCCGCCGACGGTGATGTGCACCTTCAGGAACGGCTGCCGGTGGCGCTCGACGAGCTCGCCGCCCTGGCTGACGAACGCCGCGCCCACGGTGTGGGGACCCGCGGTGACCGGGATCCGCACGAAGAGGTCGGCGTCGGCCGGCCGGTCGGCAGTCTGGTAGAGGACGCTCTGGGTCGCGGCCTGCCGCCGCGCCGGCGGCACCACCGTCAGCACCTCGACCGGCGCGCCGTCGAGCAGTATCGCGACGTCGTGCGGCTCGCGCAGGCCGCCGATGCGGTTGTTGTTCCAGCTCTTGCCCAGCTCGACCCGCAGCTCGTACTCGGCGTCGACGGGAAAGTTGTAGTCGAACGCGGCCCCGCCGCGGGTCCCGAACGGCATGCCGTCGACGTGGCCGGTCTGGTTCAGGTCGGACGGCACGACGAACGTGTCGGCCACCGGCGACCGCACCGGGGCCCCGACCGCGAGGCGGGCGATCCGGCGCGCCGCCGCGAGGTAGCGCTCGAACCGGCCGGGGTCGAGCCCCCCCAGGCTGACGTTGTCGAAGCCGGCGCTCGAGTCGTCGGCGGGCAGCAGCGTGGAGACGTCGACGTCGAGGTCGAGCAGATCGCGGATGGCGTTGCGGTACTCGGTGCCGTTGAGGCGCCGCAGCGCGGCGCTCCTGCCGGGGTCGGGGTCGGCGACGGCGGCCCGGTCGAGCTCGGTCTCGAGGTACTCGACGAGCCGGCCCGACGCCTCGCCGTCCGGCCGCGGCCGCCCGGCGGGCGGCATCATGCCCGCCCGCAGCTTGCCGACGACCTTCTCCCAGATGTCCGCGTGGTCGCCCACGCGGTCGAGATCGAGGGTGTCGAGGGCCAGCCCCGCCGTCCGCAGGGCGTCGTTGTGGCAGGTCACGCAGTAGCGGTCGAGCAGCGCGCGCTCCGGCCCGGCCGGCGGCTGGCCGGCCGCGGGCAAAGCCATCAACAGCACGGCGGCGACCGCTGTGGACAGGATTCTCACGCACGCCCTCCCCGAGCCGCGGCGGACTGCGGCAACCGGGGCAGTCTACCACTTTCGGAGCCGAGGCGCGGTTCCCAGGATGCGGCCACGCGATCTGGAGCGCTGGTTGGCGAAGCTGGCACGCGGAGGCCGTTGGCTTCCGCACCAGGCGGCGGACGGCCCGCCGGTCAACGCAGGCTGGACCTGGAGGACCGGCAGGCACCGCACCCGGGTGAAGTCCTCGGCGACGGCCTCGGCAACCAGCCGGCTACCGCACCCGGGCGGAGAGCTCGGCGACGGCCTCGGCAACCAGCCGGATCTCGTGCCGCAGGCCCTCGGCGACCACGTCGAAGTGGGTGCGCAGGTCGGTGCGCACGCGCTGCACCGATGCCTCGATATGCTTGCGCATGCGCTGCTCCGATGCCTCGATCGCCGTGTGCAGATCGTCCCTGGTCGCAAGGGTCGGCAGAATCTGCTCGATCCGGTCGAGCCGACGTTCGACTCTCTCCACTCGCTGCTCCAACTGTGCGGTGCGCATCGTCCCTCTCCGCTCCACGACGGCGCGCCGCATCGCGGAACCGTCACGTGCGCGCAGCCATCGTAGCACCGATCGGGAGCAAGCGCCGTGACGGTCTCGGCGCGACGCGCGCCCTTGGCGCCGGTCACCCGCAATCGCGGTAGGATAGGCGCATCGTCCAAGGAGCACGCCATGCCTCTTCCGCCCCGCACTCGACGCCCCGGTCCGGCCGCATCGGGTCCGTTCACCACCGCCTGCCTTCTCGTCTGCCTGCTGGCCGCAGGACCGGCCGCCGGCGCCACTGCCGATCCGGCGCTGCTCGACGCGGTCCGGGACGGAGACGCGACGGCAGTGCGGGCGCTCCTCGCGGACGGAGCGAACGTGAACCGCCCCGCGGCGGATGGCGCGACGGCCCTGCACTGGGCGGCGCGGCTCGACCTACCTGGCGTGGCGCGCGCCCTGCTCGAGGCGGGGGCCGACCCCGCCGCCGCCAACGCCTTCGGGGTCACCCCCCTCGGCCTCGCCGCCGTCAACGGCTCGGCCGCGATGCTCGACACGCTACTGCGGGCCGGCGCCGACCCCAACGCGACGGGGGCCGGCGGAGAGACCGCCCTGCTGACGGCGGGGCGCGCGGGGCGGGCCGACGCCGTGCGCACCCTCGTCGCCCACGGGGCAGACGTGAACGCGGCCCAGCGGGCGGGTCAGAGCGCCCTGATGTGGGCGGCGGCGGAGGGCCACGTCGAGACCCTGCAGGCCCTCATCGACGCGGGGGCCGACGTCGACGCGCGCACCGTGGTTCCGGAAACACCGCTCCGCACCGGGCTCGAGGGCCCCGCCCCCCACGGCTTCACCGCCCTGCTCTTCGCGGTGCGGGCGGGCCATGTCGAGGCCGTGCGCCGGCTCATCGCGGCCGGCGCCGACCCCGACGACGAGCTCCCCGACGGCATGAACACCGTGGTCCTGGCCGCCACCAACGCCCACTGGGAGCTGGGGGTGCTTCTGGTCGACCTGGGCGCCGACCCCAACGGCGCCGGGCAGGGGTGGACCGCCCTGCACGCGATGACCTGGGTGCGGATGCCCAACTTCGGCTTCAACCCCCCGGGCCCGGTGACCACCGGCACCATGGACAGCCTGACGTTCGCCCGCGCCCTCGTCGAGCGCGGGGCCGACGTCGACGCCCGCATGACGGCAGAGCCGCGCAACGGCTACCGCAACGCCCTCAACCGCTTGGGGGCAACCCCCTTGCTGATGGCGGCCCGGCTCGCCGACGCACCCCTCATGCGCGTGCTCGTGGACCTCGGGGCCGACCCCACCCTGACCAACGAGGACGGCACCACCGTGCTCATGGTCGCCTCGGGCGTCGGCATCCACTCCCCCGGCGAGGATCCCGGCACCGAGTCCGAGGCCCTGGCCTGCGTCGAGCTCGCCCTCGAGCTCGGCGGCGACCCCAACGCCGTCGACGAGCGCGGGGAGACGCCTCTGCACGGCGCCGCCTACCGGGGCGCGAACTCCATCGTGGACCTGCTCGTCGCCCACGGCGCCGACACCTACGACCAGGAGAACGTCGAGGGCTGGACCCCACTGCGCATCGCCCAGGGGGTTTTCCGCACCGCCACCTTCAAGGAGGCCCCGCACACGGCGGCCCTGCTCGGCGAGCTGATGGCGGCGCGGGAGTAGCATCCACCGCCGCCTCTCCACGCGGCTTACCGCGACAGTCGGTGCTCCCGGTCCAGCTCCGCCAGCCGCTCGACGAGCTCCGAGTGTCCGGTCACGTGGAAGATGTAGCGCGGCACGTTGCGGCCGACGCCGCGCGCCATGAAGGGCTCGCCCCAGAAACTGAGCAGGCACTCCGGCACGCCGCTGGCGAGGGTGTCGGCCAGGATGAACGAGATGTCCTCTCGCAGGCTCGTCCACACGGGCTCGGCGACCTTGGCGGCGCTGCCGCACGCAGCGACCTTGGGCCGGACGTCGCGCTCCCACCGGGGGCGCTGCCCCTCGTCCAGGACGAAGGTGACGGCGGTCACCGCCGGGTTCTCGATGGCCGGGCGCAGCAGCGCGTCGAAGAGCGGCTGCCGCTCGAACATCGACAGGCACACGTTGAACCAGACCATGTCCCCCCGCGCACCCCGGGAGAAGTCGGCGCTCACCTGCCGCAGGTCCCGCGGGCCGATGACCAGCACGTCGGGCGGCTTCGCGCTCCGGGCGAGCTGGCCCAGAAGGCGCTCGCCCCGGTCCACGCCGGCCGCGATGCGCCGCTGCCCGTGCTCCGACCTCAGCGACCGCAGGAACATCGCGGCGAGGAGCACCAGCGTGATCACCGACAGCACCTCGGTCTCGATCACGTGAAGAAGGTGCAGCACGATGGCGATGACGGCGGCCACCACGCCGGCGACGGCGTCCCACTCGATCCTCAGCATACGGTGCATCAGGGCGGACCTCCGTGACCCGAATCGTCGCCGATCGCGGCCGTCAGGCCAATCGCGGCGAGTACCGCGAGGTCGACGAACAGCAGCGGCGCGAAGACCGGCGCGCCGTGGACGAAGTTCTCGTAGAGGCTGGCCGACAGGCCGTTCACGTCGGCCGCGACGTGCAGGTAGAAGCCGATGACGCCGGTGAGCGCCGCGGGCAACACCGGTGTCGGGCCGCCGCCGCGAGACCTGCCCCGCGGCGTGGCTAGCGAGCCGTGACCGTGGCCCCGGCCCCGCCGTCGGTCGCGCCGAGCTCCGCGAGCAGCACCGCGGTGGCGCCCGAGGCCAGCCCCAGGGGGGTCTGCCCGTTCTCGTTCGGCGCGTCGAGCGCCGCGCCCCGCTCGGCGAGGAGGGCGACGACGTCGTCGAGCCCGCGCGACGCGGCGATGTGCAGGACGGTGTCGCCGTTCCCGTTCCGGGCGTCGACGTCGGCGCCGGCGTCGAGGGCGGCGGCCACCGACTCGAGGGTGCGGCGGGCCTCCTC
Organism: Vicinamibacterales bacterium; assembly: GCA_965207615.1. Classification (GTDB taxonomy): domain Bacteria; phylum Acidobacteriota; class Vicinamibacteria; order Vicinamibacterales; family UBA8438; genus JAJEEA01. The sequence continues at coordinate 6,296,727 of CBDBMZ010000003.1, read as the reverse complement.
TTCGGCATCCGGCGGCGCGATGCCGAAGCGGCCCCGCGTCGAGCCCCCCTGGACGGCGGCCATGAGAGCCGTCGCGCCGCCGACCTCGTGCGACGCGTGGGCGCCGTACTCACCGAGAACGCGCAGGATCGCCGGCTCGCGGAACCGGGCCGCGACCCAGAGCGGCGTCGCCCCGATCATGTTGTGGGGCAGCCGCCAGTCGGCGCTGACCCGCCGGGCCGGGGTGCCGCGCACCAGGACCGCGTCGGGGTCGGCGCCGTGGGCGAGCAGGGCGCGGACGAGAGGCGGGTCGCCGCGCAGCACCGCCGCGTGCAGGGCGGCATAGCCGGCGTCCGCCGCGCCGGGGTCAGCGCCGGCCGACAGGAGAAAGGCGGCGAGGGCGCCGTGACCGCTGTGGGCGGCGACCACCAGCGGGCTCGTGCCGCTCGCGGCGGCGGCGTCCACGTCCGCCCCGGCGTCTACGAGCAGCCGGGCCGACGCGACGTCGCCGCGGCGCGCCGCGAAGAGCAGCGGCGTGTAGCCGCCCTGCATCACCTCGAAGACCCCGCTGCGGTCGGCGTTGCCGGACGAGCTCACGACCTGCGGGTAGACCCTGGAACGGTCGTCCACCCGGGCCCCGGACGCCAACAGGAGCCGCACGACCTCGGGATGCCCCTGGGCCGCCGCCCACATCAGCGCGGTCTGCCCGTGCGCGTGCTCCCGCGCGTGGGGGTCGGCCCGGCGGGCGAGCAGGGCGCGCACCGCCGCCGCGCTGCCGGTGCGCGACGCGGTCATCAGCAGTGTCTCGCCCGACGGCAGGGCCCGGTTCGGGTCGGCGCCGGCCGCGAGCAGCGCCTCGACCGCGGCGGGGCTGCCGTTGTTGGCGGCCAGCCACAGCGGCGTGACCCCCAGCACGTTCGCGGGGTCGACAGCGGCGCCGGAAGCGAGCAGCAACCCGACCGTCTCGACGTCGTCCCGGTACGCGGCCCAGTGCAGGGCGGTCGCGCCGTCGCCCTGGGGGCGGTCGACGTCGGCCCCGTCGCGCAGCAGCGCGCGCAGCGAGGGCCCGTCCTGCCGCTTGGCCGCGTCGGCGAGGGGGCTCCCTCCGCTCTGGCCCCGGACCGGACCCGCCCCGGCGAGCACCAGCGCCAGACCAGCGACCACCACCGCCATTCGCGGAGCCAGTCCGTTTCCTGCCTTCATGGAGCCCATGCTACCGTGGCCCTCGTTCATTGACAACGCCACCCGGCCGCGGACAACGCCCCGGCCGCAGCCAACGCCACCCGGCCGCGCCGTGCGCCAACAGGACACGCCTTGCCGGCCCGCCGGCCTTCCTCCCGCAACGCCTCGCCATCCGGGATCCGGCAGGCTCGTCACCTCGACGATTCTCATCTCTCCAAGCGACACGCCCCGCAACGCCTCGCCATGCGCGATCCGGCAGGCTCGTTTCGCAGGGAGGATCGACTGTCGCGGGCCGGCTGTCCGGGGGCGCGCGCCGGCGGCCACTCTTCGACGCGGCCGGAGACGAGCGAGTCCGTTGACAACGGGGGACTCATCGGGGACCATGGGCTCGCGCGGACGGCGCGGATTCGGGCAGGATTGGCGGGGCGGAGGGGGCGCGCGCAGGCAGCGCTTCACGGACCGTCGTCCTGTTGCCGTTCTTCGTATGCCGGACCGCCTGGAAGCCTGATGAGAGCCACCCCTTCCGCCCGGAGAGCGCCGGCCGCGGCCGCCCTCGCCGCCCTGCTGTCGGGAACCGTCGCCGCCGCGGTCGCGAGCGCCCAGCCCGCGCTCGACGCCTCGCCGCACCGGGCGATGCTCGACCGCTACTGCGTCGTCTGTCACAACGAGCGGCTGCGCACGGCGGGGCTCGCCCTCGACGCGGCCGACCTGTCGGACCTCGCGGGCGACGCCGCGATCTGGGAGCAGGTGATCCGCAAGCTGCGCATCGGCGCGATGCCGCCCCCCGGGCGGCCCCGGCCGGACCGCGGCGACGCGCGGGCCCTGGTGGCGTATCTCGAGACGGGGCTCGACCGCGCCGCCGCCCTCGACCCCGGCGCGGGCCGCACCGAGACGTTCCACCGCCTGAACCGGGCCGAGTACCGCAACGCGGTACGCGACCTGCTTCAGGTCGAGGTAGACGTCTCGGCCCTGCTGCCGGCCGACGACGCCGACGAGCACGGCTTCGACAACATGGCGGCGGTGCTGTCGGTCTCGCCCGCCCTCCTCGAGCGCTACCTGTCGGCGGCGCGCAAGATCACCCGGCTCGCGGTGGGGCTGGCGCCGCCGGTGCCGAGCGTCGAGACGCACCGCATCCCCCTCCTGATGTACCAGGACGACCGGCTGAGCGAGGACCTCCCGTTCGGGTCGCGCGGGGGCATCGCGGTGCGGCACCGCTTCCCGGTGGACGGCGAGTACTCCGTCCGGCTGCGCCTGCAGCGCACCTACACCGACTACATCCGCGGCCTCGGCACGCCGCAGCACCTCGACGTGCGGGTCGACGGCCGCCTCGTGACGCGGTTCACGGTCGGCGGCGACGCGCCCGCCCACGCCACCGCGGCGCCGGCCAGCTTCGCCGGGAACACCCCGCTCTTCGGCCATCCCGACTGGGAGACCTACGTGCTCGGGGCCGACGAGGACCTCGAGGTGCGCTTCCACGCCGAGGCGGGGGAGCGGGTGGTCGGCGTCTCGTTCGAGCGCAAGCACTGGGAGACCGAGGGCATCCTCCAGCCCCGTCAGACCGGCTTCCCCCTCGCCATCAACGAGCGCTGGCAGGGGAACGCGGCCGTCGACAGCGTGGAGATCGGCGGGCCCTACCAGGTGGACGGCCCCGGCGACACCGCGAGCCGCCGCGCCGTCTTCACCTGCCACCCCGACCGGGGCGACGCGGCCGACGCGTGCGCCCGCGAGATCCTGGGCCAGCTCGCCCGGCGAGCTTACCGGCGCCCCGTCAGCGACGAGGACGTCGACCTGCTCTTCGGCTTCTACGAGCGGCGGCGGCGGACGGACGGCTTCGAGGCGGGCGTCCAGCTCGCCCTGCAGCGCCTGCTCACCGACCCCGAGTTCCTGTTTCGGGTCGAGCGCGACCCCGTCGACGCCGCCCCCGGCACCGCGTATCCGGTGAGCGACCTCACCCTGGCGTCGCGGCTCTCGTTCTTCCTGTGGAGCAGCATCCCCGACGAGCCGCTCCTCGACGACGCGGTCCGGGGCGAGTTGCGCGACCCCGGGGTGCTCGCGGGGCACGTCCGGCGCATGCTCGCGGACCCGCGGTCGTCGGCCATGGTCGAGAACTTCGTCGGGCAGTGGCTGCTCCTGCGCAACATCCCGAGCGTCACCCCCGACCCCAACATCTTTCCGACCTTCGACGAGAACCTGCGCGACGCGTTCCGGCGCGAGTCGGAGCTCTTCGTCGAGCACGTCATGCGGGAGGACGGCAGCCTCGTCGACCTCCTCGACGCCGACTACACGTTCGTCAACGAGCGGCTCGCCGCCCATTACGGCATCCCCGGCGTCTACGGCAACCGCTTCCGCAAGGTGACCCTCGACCGCCGCCGGGGGGGCCTGCTGGGGCACGGCGGACTCCTCACCGTCACCTCGTACCCGAACCGGACCTCGCCGGTGCTCAGGGGCAAGTGGGTGCTCGAGAACCTGCTCGGCACGCCCCCGCCCCCGCCCCCGCCCGACGTGCCGTCGTTCCCCGAGCGGGGGCCGGGCGGCGCGCCGGCGACGGTGCGCGAGCTGCTCGAGATGCACCGCGAGAGCCCCGCCTGCGCCGGCTGCCACGCGCCGATGGACCCCCTCGGGTTCGCCCTCGAGAACTTCGACGCCATCGGCCGGTGGCGGACGACGGACGGGCACGAGGCCATCGACGCGCGCGGGGCCATGCCCACCGGCGACGCCTTCGAGGGCCTCGACGGCCTGCGGGCGCTCCTCGTGGACGACCCCGGGCCGCTGGTGCGGACGGTCACCGAGAAGCTGCTCGCCTATGCCCTCGGCCGTCGCATCGAGCACTACGACTACCCCACGATTCGCAAGATTGCCCGGGACGCGGCCGCCGACGGCCATCGCTGGTCCTCGGTCGTCCTCGGCATCGTCGACAGCCCCCCGTTCCAGATGCGGAGCACAGGCTCATGATCATCACCAGGAAAGCGATTCCCCGACGCACCGTCCTTCGCGGCATCGGCGCCACGCTGGCCCTGCCCCTGCTCGACGGCATGGTCCCCGCCCTGTCGGCGGTGCGGAACACGCCGGCCCGCGGCATGCGCCGGTTCGGGGTGGTGTACGTGCCGAACGGCATGGCGATGGAGCACTGGACGCCGGCCGCGACGGGCAGGGACTTCGCCTTCTCGCCGATCCTGCAGCCGATGGCCCCGCACCGCGACCGCACGCTGGTGCTGACCGGCCTGAACCCCGGACCCGGCGGGGGCGCGCATGCCGGCGCGTCGACCAAGTTCCTCACCGGCGTGCCCGGCCGCAAGACCGACGGGGCCGAGATCCAGTCCGGCACGTCCATCGACCAGCTCCTCGGGCAGACGCTGGGCCGCGAGACGCAGCTCTCATCGCTCGAGCTGGGCCTCGACAGCCGCGACTTCGCGGGCTCGTGCGACGCCGGCTTCGCCTGCGCCTACACCAACACCATCTCGTGGCGCACGCCGACCACCCCGCTGCCGATGGAGAACGACCCCCGGGCCGTCTTCGAGCGCCTCTTCGGCGACAGCGGCACGACCGACCCCGCCGTCCGTCGGACCCGGCTCGACGAGGACCGCAGCATCCTCGACTCGGTGACGGAGAAGGCCGCCGACCTCGAGCGCGGCCTCGGCCCCGACGACCGCCAGAAGCTCGCGCAGTACCTCGACGCGGTCCGCGACGTCGAGCGGCGCATCCAGATGGCCGAGGAGCAGAGCAACCGCGACCTGCCCCTCGTGCAGCAGCCGGCCGGGGTGCCCGCGACCTTCCAGGCGCACATGCGGCTGATGTTCGACCTGCAGCTCCTCGCCTGGCAGACCGACCTCACCCGGGTCGCCAGCTTCATGGTGGGCCGCGAGATCAGCGGGCGGACGTACCCCGAGATCGGCATCCCCGACGCCCACCACCCGCTGTCGCACCACCTCGACGACCCCGCGAAGATCGCGACGATGTCGAAGATCAACACCTACCACGTGTCGCTCTTCGCCGAGTTCGTCGACCGCCTGCGGTCGACCCCCGACGGCGACGGCTCGCTGCTCGACCACTCGCTGCTGCTCTACGGGGCGGGCATGTCGAACTCGAACGCGCACGCGCCGGTGAACCTGCCGATCATGCTGGTGGGCGGGGCGGGCGGCGGCCTGCGCGGCGGCCGGCACCTGGAGTACTCGCGGGACACGCCGATGGCCAACCTGCTCGTCGCCGTCATGGACGCCCTCGGGGTCCCGATGGAGCAGGTCGGCATCAGCAACGGCCGGCTCGACGTGCTCTCGCTGGCGTAGGAGTCTGCGCCGTGAAACGGCGCCGCCTCCGGAGCGCTGGGCAATCGGACAGGCGTTCGCGGACAGGGATGTCGGGATACCCTGTTCTCGGGTGAACCGGCCTGACCAGGTTGACGCCATGCGACGCCTCCATCGCGCCGAGGCCGCCGAGCGGGCAAAGCTGGTGCGCACAGTGACCGCCGCGCTGGACAGCGAGCCGGATGTGGTCTTCGCCTACCTCCACGGCTCGTTCCTGAACGGCGGCGCCTTCCACGACATCGACGTCGGCGTCCGACTCGCCGCACCGGCGGATCGGCGTCTGCCGCACACGCTCGACCTCGCGGCGCGGCTGACCGGCGAGGCCGGCTACCCGGTGGACGTGCGCGGGCTCGACGACGCCCCGCTCGCCTTCCGCTTCCACGTCTTCCGCACCGGCCGCCTGCTGATCAGCCGCGACGACGAGGGGCTGGCGGACTGCATGGAGCAGACGATGCGCGAGTACCTGGACATCGCGCCCCTGGCGCGGCGGGCCGCCGTCGAGGCGTTCGGCGGGTGACCCTCAACCCCGACCTCGTGCGCGCGCGGTGCAGCGAGATCGAAGAGTCCGTGCAGCGCCTCGAAGCACTCGCGAACACGCCGCTCGCCGACTTTCTCGCCGACCGGGACGCCAGGGACGTGGCGTGCTACCGCCTCCTCGTGGCCATCGAGGCGGCGCTCGCACTCTGCTACCACGTGTCGGCCCGCCGCCTCCGCAAGACTCCGGAGGACTACGCCGGCTGCTTCGCCATCCTGGGCGAGGCGGGCATCCTCGCCCCCGACCTCACGGAGCGCCTGCAGCGCATGGCCCGGTTCCGCAACCTCCTGGTCCATGTGTACTGGACGGTCGATCACGAGCAGGTGCACGCGCTGATCCGACGAGACCTCGGCGACCTGCGGGCGTTCGCGGCGGCGATCGTGGCGCTGCTCTGACGAGCCGCCGCGGAGACGTTCGGCGCGTGACCGCTACCGCCGACGGCGAAGAGAATCACGCTTCCGTTTCGAGGAACGGATTCAGGACCTGCACCGATTCGAACATCTGTCCGTGGTTGAGGTCTTCGGAATAGAGCACCGACGCGCCGCTCTTGACGGCGGCGACCACGATCAGGGCGTCCCAGAACGAGAGTCGGTGCCGATGCGCGGCGTCGACGGCCTCGAGCACCGCCGCACCGTCGTTGACAATCGGATCCCACGCCAGATAGTCGGCGACCAACGCCCTGGCGTCCTCCGGCGAGAGGGGCGGTCGGGCCTTGCGCCGCACGTTGACGTAGAACTCCTGCAACACCTGCGTGCTCAGGGTCCCGCGGCCGGCGTTCCACAGCTCTCCCACGAGCTCACGTGCCCGAACGTGCTTCGATTCGGCGGCCCGGTCGTACGCGTACACGAGCACGTTCGTGTCAACGAAGACCTTCACGATCGTGCACCTCGTCGCGGCTCAGGGGGCGCTTCCCTCCCAGGTCGTAGCCGCGCCCGAGGCGAGCCAGCGCCCTCCGCCTGGCTGCCGCGTAGGTCTGCTCGCCACGGACCAGCGCTTCCAACTGCTCCGCGACGAGGCGACTGAGCGACGTCCCGCGCCGTGCCGCGAGCACCTTGGCGTCCCGCGCCAGATCCGCGTCGATCCTGATGGTCACGTTCGTCCCGATCATCTTCGTTGCCCCCGAGTTGCGCATGTCGCGCGATTGCACAGCAACCGTGTAGCACATACTACGTGCAACGAGAACCGATGACAACCTGAACTCCCCGCTGGCCGACCTCCCGACCGAGTCCGGACGCGGGACAGGCGTCCGGCTTCCATCCCGCCGCGCCGCGCAGTATGCTTGCGTCCCGCGAGGGAGGCACACCATGGAGACCGGCCGCAGGAGGTTCATCAAGACCGTGGGCGCGGCTGCCGGCGCCCTGCCGGTGGCCGGCGCGGGGATCGCGGCGGCGCCTCCCCGAAGCGCCGGCGGCGCGGGAACCGGGCCGTTCGGGTTCGACTTCCTGGACCTGCGGCGCCATCAGGCTGCTCCCGCCCCTCGCGCCCAGGGGGGTGCGGAGGGCATCGAGGCATTCGCGTTCGACGCCTACGGCACCCTGTTCGACGTGTTCTCCGTGACCGCCCTTTGCGAGGAGCTGTTCCCCGGCAACGGCGACGCCCTGGCCCAGCGCTGGCGCGCCAAGCAGCTCCAGTACAGCCTGCTGCGCAGCCTCATGGGCCGGCACCGGGACTTCTGGCTGGTCACCGGGGACGCCCTCGTCAACGCGGCGGCGGGCCTCGGGCTGGACCTGACCCTGCAGAGGCGCGACCGGCTGATGGAGGCGTACCTCACGCTCGCCGCGTTCCCCGACGTGAGGCCGGGGCTCGAGGCGCTGAAGGCCCGCGGCGTCAAGCTGGCGATCCTCTCGAACGGCGAGCCGCGGATGCTCGAGGCGGCGGCCAAGAGCGCGGGCATCGACACCCTGCTCGACACCATCATCAGCGTCGAGGAGGTCAAAATCTTCAAGGTCAGCCCCCGCGTGTACAACCTCGGCCCGGAGCGGCTCGGGGTCGACCAGTCCGCCCTCGGCTTCGTGTCGTCCAACGCGTGGGACGTCGCCGGCGCCGCCTCGGCCGGGCTGACCACGTTCTGGATTCAGCGCACGGCGGGCGAGCCCCCCGAGGAGCTCGGCTTCGACGCGCACCACGTAGTGGCGGCGATCACCGATCTGCCGGCGCTCGTGGGCGTCTAGTTCTGGTCTCGGGGTTCACCCTCGTCCGTACGGCCTCCGCAGTAGCGTCTATTCCGCCTGAAGAACCTGACGAGGATCGGCTCGCGCCGCCCGGACCGCCGGGAGGAACGAGGCGGCCAGGGCCGCCGTCACCAGCACCGTGGCCGCGACCGCGAACGCGAGCGGATCCCGCGAGCTGCGGCCGTCGAAGAGGAGAGGCGCCACCCAACGCCCGATCCAGAGCACCCCCAGCGCGCCCGCGGCGATGCCGGCGACGACCAGCAAGAGCGCGCGCAGGAGCACCGTCCGCAGGAGGTCGCCCGCCCGGGCGCCGAGGGCACGCCGGATGCTGAACTCCAGCTCGCGCTGGCGCACGCCGAACGCGATGACCGCGTAGAGGCCGAAAGCGGCGAGCAGCACCGCCAGCAGGGCCGCCGCGCCGAAGAGACCGGTCCCGAGCTGCCACGGGCGGATCCGCGGCGCGAAGACGGCCGGCAGGCTCTGCACCCGGTCTGCCGGGAGGTCGGGAAACAGCTCGGCCAGCGCGGCGAGCACGGGGGCCGTCGTGCGTCCGGGATCTCCACGGGTCCGGACGATCAGGTTGCGAAGCCGGGCCAGGTTCCACGCCGTTTCGGCGTCGGCCGCCGCCTGGTCGAGGGGCAGGTAGTAGTGCGGAAGCCGGTCGCCGTCCCGCAGACCGAACTCCAGGGGCGATTCGGTCACGCCGACCACCATCGTGCAGTCTGCCGCCTCCCGCCCCACGAACAGGCAGCGGCCGACGGCGCTCTGCCCGGGCCAGACGAGCCGGGCCAGCGCCGTGTCGACGACCGCGACCTTCTGCGTCCCCGCGCGGTCCCACGCCGTGAAGCCGCGCCCGGCGCGGATGTCCAGGCCCGCCACGCGGAAGAAGTTCGGGGACACGTAGTTGACGTAGGGCCCGTCCATGCGGGGAAGCCGGTCGAGGCCCTCGGCGCGCAGCTCCCCCAACGCCCAGGCCGTCGTCAGCGGCGCGCTGGTCGCCTGCGCCACGTCCAGCACGCCGGGCAGCGACCGCACGCGGGCCTCCAGCGCGGCGACCCTGCCCTCGGCGATCGGCGGTTCGTTCCACCCGCCCAGCTCCACCGTCAGCAGGTTCTCCCTGGCGTAGCCCACGTCGACCCGGCGGGCCGCCTCGAACGAACGGTAGAACGTAACCGTGCCGACGAGCAGCACCAGCGTCAGGGCCGCCTGCGCGGCGATCAGCCATGTGCGCACCGGCCCTCCCTGAGCGCGGGCGCCCCGCAGGCCGTCGAGCTTCGTCAGGCCCCGGCTCCGCGCGGCGTACACGCCCGGGAGCAGCGCCGCCCCGAAACCGACCGCGAGCACCGTGGCGCCGGTGAACCCGATCGCGGTGAGGTCGAGGGGGCCGGGATCCCACGCATGGCACGGAAGCAGCGTGACGCGCAGCAAGCGACCGGCCGCCGCGGCCACGCCCAGCGCCGCCACCCCGGAGACCGTAGCGAGCACGACGCTCTCGGTCACCAGCAGGCGTGCGACGCCCCACCGGCCCGCGCCGAGGGCGTGGCGCACGGCCAGCTCGCGCCGGCGGGCGGCGACGCGGAGCATCAGCAGGTTCGACACGTTCGCAACCGCGATGAGCAGCACCGCCAGGGCGACGCCGCCGACGACCAGCGGCAGCCGCATGTCGCCGGCCAGGGCGGCGGGGCCGCGGGTCCTCGGGAGGGGGCCGAGCACGACGACGGCCTCGGGGTCCTTCCGGGGTGAGCCGGCGCGCGCCGCACGCAGCCTGCCGGTTGCTGCCGACGCCGCGGCCCCGGCCGTGACCCCGGGCGCCAGGCGCACCAGCGTGCCGAGCGACCAGAGATTGGACTCGCGCCAGCTCTCGTAGTCGTTCGGCGCCGCGATCTGCAGCGGCAGCCAGACGTCCGTGGCGTCCGGATCGGGGCCCGAGAAGCCGGGCGGCATCACGCCGACGATCGCGTAGGCGACGTCGCCGATGGTGACGGTGGCGCCGAGCGCCTCGCGGGCGCCGCCGAAGCGGCGTTCCCAGTAGCCGTGGCCGATGACCGCGACCGGCGGCGCCGCGAGATCGTCGTCGTCGCGCGCGATGGGCCGCCCGAGGGCCGGCCGCGCGCCGAGCAGGGTGAAGAAGCCGCCGGTGACCGAGGACACCTGCACCGCCTCGGCGGTCTGGCCGCGGCCGTCGTGGAAGCGCCTCGGCGCCGTGTAGCCGGCGACCGCGGCGAGCTGCCCCGCGTCGGCGGCGAGGGCGGCGAAGTCGGCCCAGTGGACGCGGTCGCGGGGGACGGCCGCGAGCGGGGGAATCAGCATGTCGCCGCGGTCCCGCACCCATACGCGGTGAATCCCGTCCGCATCCTCGACGTGCGGCGGCGCCTGGAGAAACAGCCGGGACAGCAGTCCGTACATCGCGGCGTTGAGGCCGATGCCCAGGGCCAGGACGAGGACCACGGCGGAGGCGTAGCCGGGGTTGCGGCGCATGCCCCGGAGAGCGGTCCGCACGTCCTGGAGGAGGCGCTCGGCGCATCGCCGGGCCTCGGCACCGAGAAGCTCGAGACGGAGGTCCACGGGAGGCACTGTTCTCCGACACTCTACTCAATCTTGACGAGCGCCGCGTCCTTGACGACGATGGGGTGCGGGAATTCGCGGCGAACGGCCGCGGAAGCGCGTCGGGTGAGCCGAACGCGCCGAGGCCGGCGGGCGGGACCACCATTCGAGAAGACACGAGCCGGCCGTCGGTGCCCCGGCGGCAGACAGGGAGCACGACCCGTGATGAAGCACGAATCGATACGGTTGATGGCGGCGGTCTCCTGCCTGGCGGCGCTGGCCGCGGCAGGCGGGCCACCCGTAGCCGCCGCACCGGAGGCGGCAACGCGTGAAGCGGTCGCCGAGGCCGCCGGCGCGGGTCAGTCCGACGACGGCATCACGACGACGCAGATCGGGGTGGGCGACTTCACGTTCGACGTGAGGACGGCCGGCCCCGCCGACGGCGAGGTCGTGCTGCTCCTCCACGGGTTCCCCCAGACGTCGTACGAGTGGCGGCATCAGCTCCGCGCCCTCGCCGAGGCGGGGTTCCGCGCGGTGGCCCCCGACCAGCGCGGCTACTCGCCCGGGGCGCGGCCCTCGCGTGTCGAGGACTACGTGCTGCCGCTGCTCGTCGGCGACGTCATCGGCCTCGCCGACGCCATCGGCGCCGACCGGTTCCACGTCGTCGGACACGACTGGGGGGCGGCGGTGGCGTGGGGGGTGGCGATCGCCGCGCGCGACCGCGTCATCACCGCGAACCCGGTGTCGGTGCCCCACCCCGACGCGTTCGCGCGGGTGCTGAACGACCCCGACTCGTGCCAGGTCGCCGCGTCGTCCTACTTCGACGTGTTCGTGCAGCCCGACTCCGAGGACGCCTTCCTCGCCAACGACCACGCCCTGCTGCGCGGCGTCTTCGCCGGCATCGACGCCGGGGCGGTCGAGGAGTACGTGCGGGTGCTCGGCACGAAACCGGCCCTCGGCGCCGCCCTGAACTGGTACCGCGCGAACGTCGCCGACCGCAACCTGCAGGGCGGCGCCGTCGGCCCCGTCGAGGTGCCGACGATGTTCACCTGGAGCGACGGCGACACCGCGCTGTGCATAGACGGCGCGCTACTGACGGAGGAGTACATCGAGGGACCGTACCGCTTCGAGGTCCTGGAAGGCGTAAGCCACTGGATTCCCGACCTCGCGCCCGAGGCGATGTCGTCGCTGCTCGTCGACCACCTGACCCGGTACTCGGAGCGCTGACCCCGGCCGCGTCCCGCTGCAGGGCCGGTGCGCTCAATCACCCGCACGCAGGTGGTCGAGCAGGTCCTGCACGCGGCTGAACCGGGGAAGACCGCCCCGGCGGGCCTCCTTCATCGCCTCGACGGTGAGGGCGTTGGGCACCACGGGGGAGAACGGCAGGGCCTTCTCCTGCGCTACCTTGGTCAGCAGTAGCCGCACTGCGTCCGCTACCGTCAGACCCATCTCGGCCAGCACCGCCGCCGCCTCTTCCTTCACGGCCCCGTCGACACGCGTCTGGACGAGTTGATTCGCAACCATGGCTCGAAGAACTCCTCTGCGACATCGACTCCGGCGCCCGATCCGGGCCCGGCAGCGCCTACTCCGCCAGCCTGTCGAGCACCGTTTGCAGCGCGGCCAGGGCGGCCGCGGCGTCGCCGGCCAGCGATTCCGCCGGCAGCGGATGCCGCTCGGTCACGTCGGCCGCTACGTCGAAGAACCGGCCGTCCTCGTACAGCTTGAAGCGGCGATCCTGGACGAAGGCGGCCTCCGAGAAGCGCGGGAAGCGCGGCCGGAAGTCGGTGAAGACCCAGTCGCGCGCCGACGCCCGCTCGCCGCGCAGGACGGGGACGAAGCTGCGGCCGTCGATGACGCGGTCGCCGGGCAGGGGCGCGCCGGCGAGCTCGGCGAGGGAGGGCAGGAAGTCGGAGAGGTCGATGAGGGCGTCAGACACCGCGCCCGCCTCGATCACGCCCGGCCACGAGGCGATGAACGGCACGCGGGTGCCGGCGTCGGTGGTGCGGCCCTTGCCGCCGCGGACGGCGCGGCCGTCCGCCATGCGGCTCGTGATCTGCCGGGGGGTGCCGTTGTCGGCGGTGAACAGGACCAGCGTCTCGTCCCGGAGGCCGAGGCGGTCGAGTGCGCCCGTCACTCGCCCGACGATGGCGTCGACGTGGGCGACCATGTCGGCGAAGTGCGCGGGGTCGCGGGCGCGGCGGTCGCCGCTCCACGCGGGGCTGGCCGGGGTCGGCTCGAACGGCGCATGCGTCAGCACCATCGGAAAGTAGGCCAGGAACGGCTGCTCGGGCCGCTCGGCCGCCTGCCTGGCTATCTTCTCGAGAACGAAGTCGGCGAGGAGGTCCGGGCCGTAGCCGCCGATCACGACGGCGCCGCCGTCCCGGCTCCACAGTTGGGGGTCGGCATAGCGCCGGCCCTTGCCGTGGAGGTACCAGAGCAGGTAGTCGTCGAAGCCGGCCTCCTCGGGCGTCTGGCCCTGTCCCAGGCAGCAGGGCTCGTCCACGGGCCACAGCAGCTCGTGCCCCTTGAGCTGCCACTTCCCGGCGGCGAACGTCGCGTAGCCGGCGTCGCGCAGCAGGTTGGCGAAGGTGATCTCGCCCGGCGGGAGGATGCCCCACTCGGTGTAGTTCCGGCGGTTGTAGCGCCCGGTCATGATCTTGACCCGGGACGGCGAGCAGAGTGGTTGCGCGTAGGCGTGGGTGAACCGCATGCCCGAGTCGGCGAGCCGGTCGAGCCGCGGCGTGTCGTAGGAGACGCCGCCGTAGGCGCCGAGGGCCTCGTAGCCGAGGTCGTCCACCAGGAAGAGGACGACGTTGGGGCGCGGTGCGCCGGCAGGCGCAGGCGCCCCCGAAGGAAGAGGTGCGGCCGGCCGAGGCTGCGCGCCGGCCGCCACCGCCACCGCCAGGGCCGCGGCGACGAGCACCAGGAGCCCGTGGCGGAACCCCTTGCCGTGCTCGGTGCAACGCGGGGGCGAAGACTGCTCGGGCGCCAAGCGCAGACCACCGCGCGTTGCAGCACGGGCTTCCGAGGACAACGGCAGGTGTGCCGTGTCCGCGAAAATGTCCCTGGGGCTCGAAGGCATCGGCTGGGGAACAGCCGACCACTGGATGCGCATGCGGGCGGCCTGTGAACTGGCGCGGGCGCGTCGGCAGCGGCGTGCACGGGGTCGGCCGCCGACGCCCGGTGGCGAGACGACCGTCGACGCGCAACTCTGACTCGCGGGCAGTCGGCCGACCCTCAGCCGGCCTCCAGACTCGCGAGCACGACGCGCCAAACCGGTCGGCGGCCGGCACCCCGCCCAGGGGTCGCCCGGCCGTCGACCGGTCGAAAGATGTTCCTCGAGCCGCCTAGCGGCGCGGCTCGGTCGGATCGCGCCCGTCGAGCGGGGCGCCGGTGCCGGACGACCCCGCGAACAGCCGGCGACCGTCGGGGAACGTCACGTCACGGCCGTTGGCCCGGAAGGCGCCGTCGATGGCCTGATAACCCTCCACCATCACTTCGGTGCCGGGCATCACGGAGTCCTTCCGCCACCCGCGGCGCACCAGGGCTCCCGGGGGGCCCGCCTCGATCATCCAGTTCTCGACGGTGCCGTCCTCGTTGGTCACCTCGAGGTGCATCCACGAGTGCGGGTTGATCCACTCCATCCGGGTGATCGTGCCCTGCAGCCGGACCGGCCGGTTGGCGTCGAACTCGGCCGCGAAAGCGTGATGCGCCACGACCTGGGCGGTCGCCGCGAGCAGGCTGATCCCGACGACCACGGCCACCATGACTACGTTCTTTCGCATCGCCCCACCTCGCTCCTGAAATGTCCCACCGGACTGTCACTGTGTCGTTCTTTCGGTCGCACGCGATCGTGCGATCGCTCTCGAGCTACCGCCCGTCGCTCGAGGCCTCCGCGTCACGCGCCCGGGCGCCGCTCAGGATGTTGGTCATCCCGTAGTTGCCCTCGTGGCACGCGTACTCGACGAGCTCGTACTGCGACTCGTCCCGAACGAAGGTGAACATGCCGGTCCACGGCCGGGTCCACACCACGGGGTCGTCGATGGTGAACTGGTACTCCAGCGTGTCGGGACCGGTGCGCGTGTACCGCTCGGTCATCGTCAACGCGTCGCTCGACCCCTGGTACGGCGCCTTGCCGTTGAAGTTGCGGATCTCGACGACCAGCGTGTCGCCCTCCCAGCGCCCCCGGGCGTCGCCCAGCCACGACGTGATGTCGTCCCCGACGTGCGGGCTGTCGTCGGTGGGGACGACGCGGGTCTCGTGGATCATCTCGCGCTGCAGCGCGACGTGGTTCGGCCCCTGCACGATCTGCATCCCGTTGTTGTAGACGCCCGGGGTGGGGACGAGGCTGCGGGTGATGCAGCGCACCCACGAGCTGAGGTCCTCGGGGCCCGCGGCGACGGACACGCGGGCGGCCCGGGCCGCGGCGAGCAGCCGCTCGCCCTCGGGGGTGCGCGGCGGAATGCGGCCGTCGGGCGGGTCGATGACCATCGCCACCTGCCGCGACGGCGCCGACCGCACGTAGCCGAGGGTGGTGTCGCGCCACTCCGACTCGTAGCCCCAGATGCTGCCGAGGGTTCCCCGCTCGCGCCGCGCCGCCGCCTGCTCGGCCGTCAGCACCTCGGTCTCGGCGAGGTCCTGGGGCCGCTCGAGGGGAATGCCGTGGGCGGCGTCGCCGGTCCAGACGCCCTGGAAGTCGGGCACGCCCCACGGCGTCCGGGGCACGGTGTACTCCCGCAGCTCGGTGGTGATGTCGACCGGCGCGTCGAACGCGACGTCGACCCCCGCGAAGCCCTCCTCGACGACGGCCACGCGGACGTTGTCGGGGCCGCTGACGAACGCCTGCCGGGCGGCGGTGCGGCCGCCCTCGGGCACCGCCGGCTCGCTCAGGAACGCGACGCCGTCGGCCCGCAGCTCGGCCGCGGCCGCGTCCATCTCGGGCACCGCGAACGCGATGTGGTCGATGGAGCGGCCCGCCGTCGGCGCCGGCGGCGCCGGGGCCTCCATCGCGAAGAGCCAGACATCGCCCATGCGCACGCCGTCCATCTGGTCGCGCAGCCGCGCGCTCTCGCCCCCGAACCGCTCCTGGTACCACGCGAGGGTGGCCGCGGGGTCGGTGGCGCTGAGGTGGATGTGGTGGAACCCGAGGGTGTCGGCGTCCTCGACGAGCTCGATGCGGGTGCCCCACGGGTCGAAGATGTAGCCGTGCTGATACAGCCCGGGCACGTCGCGCAGCGCCGACCCGTCGGCGAACCGCTGCAGCCGCACCCCCGAGCCGCGCACGCCGACCGCCTCGAGCTCGCCCATCTTGGCGGTCAGGTCGCGGTACGAGAACGAGATGTGGTCGATGCCCGTCCGCTGGCTGCTGCCGAGGGTCGGGCGCGAGTCGAACACCAGCTCGGCCCCGCCGCAGAGGACGGCGTCGTCGCGGTCGGCGACGGGCTCGCAGTCGAGGTAGCGCGTGTACCAGCCCACCGCCTCGGTGGCGTTCGACGTCGTCAGTTGCACGTGGTGGTACTCGGCGGCGAGGGCCGGGGCCGGCGCGACGAGCGCGGCGGCGGCCGCGGCGAGCAAGACGTTTCTGGTCCGGTTCATCGTGCGTTGCCTCTCTTCGATTCGGCTCGAACAGCTCCAAGCCGTGGCCAGACCCCCGCGGTCCCGCGAGGGGCCTCCCACGGCGCGCCGAGACTCAGCGGGTGGGCACCCTGCGCAGATGCCCGTAGATCAGGTCCTCCGAGAACTCCACGCACTTGTACTCCAGCACCTGCGCGTTCGGCTCGAGACGCCGGTAGAGGGGCATCTCGATGGTCCACGGTCGCGTGAACACGTTGGGATCCTCGATCGTCGCCTCGTACCAGATGGCGTTCGGCCCCATCGGGGTGTAGCGCTCGGTGACGCTCAGTCCGTTGCTGGCGTAGTTGCCGGCGCGGTCGAACCACGCCTCGCCGGTGAAGCCCTGCGCGTCGACGACGAGGGTGTCGCCCTCCCAGTGCCCGTGCGACCGCCCCATCCACGTGTCGAGGGGCGGCGGCTCGGGGTTCTCCTGGTCCATGTGCACGGTCCGGTTCGCATCGGTGAACCCGTAGACGAACATGATCTTCCGGTCGCCCTGGATGATCCGGAACGGGTACGGCAGATAGGTGGCCCGCGGCACCCCCGGCATGAAGCACTTCACCTCGGGGTCGTCGGTCCACCGGTTCTCGAAGTTCTGCTGCTTCTGCGCGAGAGCTTCCGGCCGGTAGGGGATCTCGTTGCCCACGACCACGCCCTGGCCGGGCGGGATCGCGCCGATGGCGCCGGTGTCCGGCGGCCCCGCGCTCGCCGGATGGTCCTGGAGGTCCCAGTGCGCGGTACCGATGGCCTGCCACACCCCGTTCAGATCCGGATTCCCGTCGAACGCGCGCGAAACCTCCTGCGCCGCCGCCGGACCGGCGACCAGCAGCGACGCCGTCAGCACGGCCCCGGCCCGCGCGCTCTGCCACTTCGTCATCGTCGTCAATCTCCTTCATCCACGCCGTAGCTCGTCACCCGGTCACGGGGTGACGGTGATCGTCACGTTCTCGCTCGTCGTCAGCGCCCCGTCCCCGGCCATCGCCCGCAGCACGTAGGTGCCGGGCTCGTCGAAGGTCGCGTACACCTCCCAGCGCCCGTCCTCGGGCACCTCGGGCATGATGTAGGGCGGCGACCACGACGAGTACGAGTAGACCCGGGTGTCCTGCCAGGTCTTCAACTGCCGCGGGCTGAAGCTCACCTTCGACGCGTCGCCGCGGTAGACGATCCACGAGAACCGCAGCCCGGGCGGGTTGCCCGGGACGATCTGCTGAACCGCCCGGTAGGCGGGGTGCGGCCGGCCCGGCTCCACCGCCGGCGGCGTGTAGCTGCCGGACGGAATGCCGTCGTCGCTCGTGAAGGCGACCAGGGTCAGCGGCTGCCCGGCGCGCACCGTCCGCGGCTGGTCCACCCCGAGGGTCAACTCCGGGAACTCGTTCTCCCGCCACTCGTCGCGGACCCGGCCGAAGTTCGCGCCCATCTCCGTCGCGATGGTCTGCGCGTCGAGCAGGTAGTCGGTGCGCAGCGAGCCGTAGGCGCGCTCGGTCCGGCCGTTGGTGGTCAGGGTCCACACCACTTCCCGGTCCCCGAAGTCGGCCGGCACGTCGACCGTGAAGAGGAACATGTTGCGGCGGGGGTAGAAGTGGGTCGGCTGCCCCCGGTCCGGCCCCCCGGGCTCGATGTGGTTGTCGGGCCCGACCGGCACGTCGAGCTCCTCCTCCCAGTTGGAGTTCATGTAGCCGAAGAACAGCCGGAAGGTGCCGTCCTCGTTCGGCCACCACCCCTCGTAGGCGGGCGACACGCTCTGCCCGCGGGAGTAGGTGAACCGGGTCTGCGCGGCCGCGGCCGTGGCGAAGGCCAGCAGCGCCAGGACCGCGACCGCCTGGACGAATCGCTTCCCGGTCACCCTCATGGCTGGTCGTTGCCCTCGTCCACCTGCACCTGCTGCGACGGGAAGTCCGCCATGCACAGCGGGCAGCCGATGAGGTGATCCCCGAGCTGCAGGCCCAGCCGCTCGCGGCGCTCGGCCATCTCGCGCTCGAACTGCTCGTCGGTCAGCTCGAGGGCCTCGCCGAGGTCGATGAACATGTTGGCCACCGACCGGCGTCCGCCGCCCGACCAGTTGCGCGGGTCGGCCACGTTGCGGTTGGCCACCGTGGTGTCGAGCCAGCCGATGATGTGGACGATCGTGCCCTTCGGCAGCAGTGGCGCGTAGTCGTCGTCGAAGATGTACTGCTTGACCCAGTTGTGGTCGTAGCCGACGCAGGCGAGGGTCTCGATGTTGTGCCCCCAGATCGCCTCCAGGCACATGCGGGTGCCCGGCGCGTGCTGGTGGGGCTCGAACGAGACGATCCGGGTGTGGTGGTCGAGCACCCGGTAGGCGTGCAGCTCCTGCGAGGTCTGGTTCGGCTTGATGTCGATGTCGACGCCGTTCCCGACGAGGGTCCGCGCGTGCCGGATCTCGGGCTCGTAGCCCTTCGGGTGCAGCTTGAACGCGAACTTCAGGTGGGCCTGCGTCTCCCGCCCGTTCGAGTGCAGGTGCGCCGTCTCGAGCTCGAGCGACGAGCCCGCCTTGAGCAGCCGCCCCGCGTTCTCGGGGAAGATGTCGGCGTTCCGCCCCACCTCGTGGACCGGGAACCGGGTGGCGTCGGCGGGGTCGGCCCCCTCGGGGACCACCGCCCCGTAGGTCATGTGGTGGAACACGTAGCGCCCGCCCACGGTGTCGCCGGTCCCGTCGGGCGGGATGTCGTTGAACTCCTTCACCTCGACCGCGGCCACGTAGCGGTCCTCGGTGAGCCCGATGGGGATGGTGCCCAGGTTGGTCCACTTGTCGGGGGCGGCGGCGGGCACGGTGACCACCGGCGACTCGACGATCAGGTCGGGCTCGCCGATCTCCCACTCGCTCTCGTCGCCGAAGTCGAGGGGGGGCGGCATGTGCGCGGGATCGCCCAGCGGCGCGCCGGCGTCGACCCAGCGGCCGATCAGCCCGATCTCGTCCTCGCTCAGCGAGATGTCGTTCTTGTAGTGCTGGATGCCGATGTCGCGCTCGACGAACCACGGCGGCATCGCGCCGCGTTCGCTGCGCAGGGCGGTCCGGGCCTTGATGGCCCGCGCGTAGGGCCGCACGTCGGCGTAGGTGAGCAGCGACATCGGGGCCACCGACGCCGGCCGATGGCACTGCTGGCAGCTCCGCTGCAAGATCGGCGCGATGTCCCGCGCGAAGGTGACCTCGGCGTCAGCCGCCGCCGGTGCGGACTGCGCGGTCGAGGCGGCCGGGGCCATGAGCAGGAAACCGACGACACCGGCGACCAGAAGTCCCGAAACACGCATGGCGCTCATCGCAGACTCTCCTTCGAAGACACGGGCCGACTGCATGCGGATCCGACCTGATAGTATCCCTCTACCGCGCTTCCGCCCGCAACCGCCCCGCTCCCGGAACGGCGTCTCGCGGCAGCCTGGGAGGCCATCGCGCCACCGCGCGGTCCCCGAGATGCGCCGGTCGCCGCCCGATCGGGCCATGGGACCGGCGGGGCGACCCGCGAACGCCTACGCCCGGTACGCTGCCACTGCCGCCTCGTCCCACTCGAGCCCGACGCCTGGGGTGTCGGGAATGTGCAGCTCCCCGCCCGATACCTCGTAGGGCCGCCGCAGCACCGGGTCGGCCCAGCTCTGCCACTCGAGCCAGTGCGCGGTCTCGGTGACCCGCATCACGTGCGCCGCCACCTCGGGGTACAGGTGAGTGGACACCGGCACCCCGGCCGCCGCCGCGATGGCCGCCGCCCTCATCCAGCCGGTCACGCCGCCGATGCGCATGAAGTCGGGCATCACGTAGTCGCACGCCTGCGCCTGCAGGGCGCGGTGGAGCGAGCGCGGGCCGTAGAAGTTCTCGCCGATCTGCAGCGGGGTGTCGAGCTCGGCCGCGAGGCGCCGGTAGCCGTCGAGGTCGTCGTACACCACCGGCTCCTCGATCCACGTGAGCCCGTGGCCGTCGAGGGCGTGGCAGCGCTCGAGGGCCTCGGCGAGGTCGAGCCCCTGGTTGAAGTCGACCATCAGGTGCATGTCGTCGCCGACCGCCCGCCGCACCGCCTCGAGGGCGACGAGGTCGTCGCGGAGACGCGCGCGCCCCATCCGCAGCTTGAGGCCCTCGAAGCCCCCCTCCTCGCGCAGGGCGACCGCCTCGTCGGCCACCGCCGCGGGCTCGTGCAGCCACAGCCCGTTGCTGTTGTAGGCCCGGACGGGGGCGACCGAGCCGCCCAGCAGCACGCACAGGGGCTGGCCGGCCGCCTTGGCCAGGGCGTCCCACGCCGCCATGTCCACCCCCGACACCGCGATCGCCGACAGCCCCTCGTAGCCGACGAAGTGCAGCGACTTGCGGCTCGTCTCGTAGAGGTCGGCGGGGGCCACCGCCCGCCCCCGCAGCAGCTCGCCGAGGTCCTCGAGGGCCGGCACGAGGTAGCGCATCGCCTTGGGGATGTACGGCTCCAGGTAGCCGCGGCCGACGATGCCCTCCTCGGTCTCGAGATCGATGAGCACCATCGGCCACTCGCGGATGGTGGCGATGCGGGCGACCACCGGGCGCTCGAGGGGCAGCAGCACGGGGCGCGCGGTGAGGCCGCGGATGGTCAGACGGGGGCTCGGTGCGGTATCGGTCATGGGCTCTGGGGGAATGGAGAATCGGCGGGCCCTCGCGCCGCGCGTCCCGCCGGCTCGACGCCGGCCGGCGGCCCGGCCCGCCGACGCCGCCGCCGGCTCGGCCTGGCGCCCACCCCGTTCCCGCCGGCCCCCGTCGTTTCCGGGCCCGGACTCCTAGTAGCGGAACAGGTAGGAGACCTTGCCGAAGAACGCCCGGTTGGTCCGCTGGTACGCCATCATCGGAAAGAGCACGCTGTCGATCTTCATGCCGTCCCGGAAGCGGTCGTCGTAGCCCAGGAAGAGGACCGTGCCGGCGTTGATGCGGTAGGTCATCAGCACGTTGTTGCCGACGGTCAGGTCCCAGGTGTTGTGCTCGACGATGTGGCGCAGCAGCAGCCGGTCGGTGAACTGGTACGTCGTCCGCCCCCGGAGGATCTTCACGTCGTAGATCTCCGCGCCGTCGAAGGGGTTGACGAAGCTGCTGAACACGGTCCGGAGCTCGGTGCGGAGCCGCGACGTGGGCTGCACGCGGAAGTTGACGTTCCCCGAGACCGACTGCCCCCGGTACGGATTGACCTCGTCGTAGAGGATGCCGTGGCCCCAGTTGTAGCCGCCGAACAGCGAGAACAGCCGCGAGCTGATGCCGCTGAAGAACCCGTAGCCGGTCTTCGTGAAGTCGACCTCCTGGAACCGCTCGAGGTCGTGGTTGACCATCCCCGTGAACGAGATGTTGTTCCGGAACGAGAAGCTCGCCATGCCCTGGATCTGCTCGTCCTGCAGCACCCCGGCGTGGTCGTACAGCCGGAGGTAGGTCACCGACGGCCCCCATGTCAGGATGGACGACTCGGGCCACCAGCGATAGCCGATGTTGCCGCTCGTCTGGCGCAGGTCGACGCGGGGGAGGAATCCGGTCAGGGTCCGGAACTCCGGATCGATGCTGCTGTAGGCGGCGCTGTAGCTGAGGTTGCGGCCCTCGCGCGAGAAGTCGGCCTCGATGGCCGGCCCCGACAGGGCCCCCATGTCCCCGTCCGCGGTGTCCGACCCCATGGCGAGGAAGTTCACGCGGTGGTTCCGCCCGAGCCGGAATCGGCCGTCCACCCCCGCCACCCGGTTGTAGTCCTCCCCGAACTCCCGGGCGGTCATGATGCCGCCGACGTAGGACTCGGAGTAGAGGTCGTAACGGGCGCGGCCGATCACGGTCTGGGCATGGGTGCCGGCCCGCGGATCGCCCGCGTCGAGCAGGGCGCCCGGCGTCTCGTCGTCGGCCACCAGGACCCCGACGGTGGACCGGCCGACCTTCCCGGTGATCTTGCCGCCGAACTGGGGGTCGATGATCGTGCGGGTGTGGACCAGGGTCAGCGGCGTCGCGGTCTGGAAGATCTCCTGCCCCTCGAGGAAGAACGGGCGCTGCTCGGGGTAGAACAGCGCGAACCGCTGGTTGGTCTCGACCTGGGGCCGGTCCGACTCGATCTGCGAGAAGTCGGGGTTGTAGGTGAAGTCCGCGGTCAGGTTGGGGGTGATCCCGTACTTGACGCCGAGCCCGAACGCGCCTTCAGGATCGTTGTCGGCGAACACTCCGTTTGCGGTGTCGAGCGACCCGGTGCGGAACCCGGTGACCTCGGGCAGGAACTCGAGGTTCCGGCTCGCGGACAGGTCCGACAGCCCTTCGAGCCGGCCGAACTGGGTAATCTGTCCCGCCACCCCCCGGGAGATCGGCGACCACGACTGCGCCTCGGACTTGCCCCGGATGATGCGGGTGATCTGGAACCCCCAGCGGTGGCCCACCCCGTTCCCGCGGGAAGGATAGCGGAGGCTCTTGAACGGAATCCGCATCTCCGCGACCCAGCCGTCGTCGACGATGCGGCCGGCGGTGTCGAACAGCGCGTTCCACGAGTCGTCGCCGCGGATGCCGAACTGCCCCGACACGCTGCTGCTGCTGCGGCCGCGCGAGCCGCCGCCCCCGCCGCGCCGCGCCGACGAGCTCGAGCTGGAGCGCGAGAAGCCGGTGCTGCCGTCGGCGTTGACGATCGAGTCGGACTGCACGCCGTAGCCGTTGACCTCGAACTGGTAGGCCCGCTGCTGGTCGAGGAACGGATCGAACAGGACCGACATGCGGTCGTCGCCGCGGATCTCCTCGCGGTCGGCGCGGTTGACCCGCATGATGCCGGGGTTCGAGTAGTGCGCGTAGAAGGCGAAGTACAGATGGTCGCTGTCGTAGGCCATCCAGACCTCGGTGTCCTCCGAGCCGGGCGCCCCCTCCACCGGTGCGATCTGCACGAAGTCGGTGACGTGGGTCGCGGTCTCCCACACCGAGTCGTCGAGCCGGCCGTCGATCTCCGGGGGGCTGGCGGTCCGCGACAGCGCCACCGTCGGCCGCTCGAGGAGGCCGGGCGCGAACCCGCCCCCGGCGGACCGCCGCGGCGGCGGCGCATCGCCGGCCCTCGGCGGTCGCGCGCGGTCCGCGCCGGGCATGGCAATGGCGCCGGTCACCCCGTTTCCCGATCGGGCCGTCCCGCCCCCCGAGAAGGGATCCCCGGCCGAGACTCGACCGACGGCAGGAGACGAGCCCGCCGTGCTGCGCGACGCCGGCGCCGTGCGCGGCCCCGGCGCGACCCGCCCGGCCGGCGCGGCCTCGGCCGGAACGACACGGGTCCCGGCCGGCACCCCCGCGTTCGAACGCCCGGCGACGGACGCCTCGCGCGCCGGCGCGGCCCGGGAGAGCCGCGACTCGGCTCGGTACGACGGCGCCGCGGACCGCGAAGCCAGCCAGTCCGTGACGGCGGCGGCGACCCGGTCCTGCGTCTCGAACAGGTCCTGCCACGTGCCGTCGACACGCGTGCTGAACGCGACGGCGCCGGACGCCACGTCGACGACCCGGGTCGTCACGCGGAGGCGGTCGCCGACCCGCTGCAACGTGCCGTCGACGAGCCAGCTCACGCCCCGGTCGTGCCAGGCGGCCATCGCGCCCGCCCCGCGGGCCCCGGCCGCGCCCGGCGCGGCGCCGGACCAGGCGCCCCCGCCCCAGTCCACGACGGACATCCCGACCCGCTGCACGTCGGCCGCGACGGTGTCGGCGATCCCCGCCCCGATCCAGTCGTCGGCAGGCTGCCGGCTGACGTTGGTGAACGGCACGACGGCGGCGACCGGCGGCTGCGCCGCGACGGGGACCACCGCCGAGGCGGAGAGCAGCGCGAGCCCCGCGGCGGTGGCGACGACGCGGGGGCGCCGGCCGGTGGAAGCACGTAATCTCATGCGATGCAGTTACTTGGAAGCAGCAGGCCGGCACTCGGGCCCGCTCGGCGCGTAGCGTTCTATTCTAGCAAAGTCGGGAGGGCCGGCCGTCCGTGGTAAAACCGTGCGCGGGCCCCTGCCACCGGCGGCCGGGTTCTCGACGGCCGCCGCCTCGGCGGGACCGGCCCGCGCCGCGCCGGCGGCCGGTCCCGACGCTGCGATACCAGGGCCCCACGAAGGCATCGCCGTGCCTGTCCAACCTCATCCGTCGGGCCCCCCGCTGGTCGCCCTGCTCGGCCCGACCAACACCGGCAAGACCCACCGCGCCGTCGAGCGGCTGCTGGAGCATCGCACCGGCATGATTGGGCTCCCCCTGCGCCTCCTCGCCCGGGAGGTCTACGACACCCTGACGATGCGGGCCGGCGAGCAGGCGGTGGCGCTGGTCACCGGGGAGGAGAAGCGGGTACCGGCCGCCCCCCGCTACTGGGTGTGCACGGTCGAGGCGATGCCCCTCGACCGGACCGTCGACTTCCTCGCCGTCGACGAGGTCCAGCTCGCCGCCCACCCCGAGCGGGGACACGTCTTCACCGACCGGCTTCTGCACGCCCGAGGCCGCCGCGAGACCTGGTTCCTGGGCTCGAACACGGTACGGGGGATGGTGACTGCGCTGGTCCCCGACGTGACCGTCCGCGGGTACACCCGGCTCTCGACCCTGCGCCACCGGGGCCGTCTGAAGGTGGGCGGGCTGCCGCCCCGCTCCGCCGTCGTCGCCTTCTCGATGGCCCGGGTCTACGACCTCGCGGAGCGGGTGCGGGCGCGCCGCGGCGGCGCCGCCGTGGTGCTCGGCGCCCTGTCTCCCCGCGCGCGCAACGCCCAGGTCGCCCTCTACCAGAGCGGCGAGGTCGACTACCTCGTGGCCACCGACGCCATCGGCATGGGGCTCAACCTCGACGTCGACCACGTCGCCTTCGCCGAGCTCACCAAGTTCGACGGCCGCACGAGCCGCAGCCTCGACCTCGTCGAGCTGGGCCAGATCGCGGGCCGCGCCGGCCGCCACCTCAACGACGGCACCTTCGGCGTCCTCGCGCCGATGGACGACCTCGCCCCGCGCGTGGTCCGGGCCGTCGAGAACCACCGCTTTCCCGCCGCCCGGAGCGTGATGTGGCGCAACCGCGAACTCGACTTCTCGGGCCTCGACGCCCTCATCGCCTCGCTCCACCGGCGGCCGGGCCGGCCAGGGCTGCGGCTGGCGACGCGCGGCGCCGACCGCGACGCCCTGTGCGGCCTCGCCCTCGACCCCGTCGTCCGCGACCGCGCCCGGGACGAACCGGGCGTCCGGCTCCTCTGGGACGTGTGCCAGATTCCCGACTACCGGCAGCTCGTGCTCGAGGACCACGCGCAGCTCCTCGGCGACGTCTTCCGCCAGTTGACGGGCCGGTCCGGCCGGCTCTCCGCGGACTGGCTCGCGGAGCGCATCGGCCGCCTCGACCAGACCGGCGGGGACGCCGACGACCTGCTGACGCGGCTCGCGTTCATCCGCACGTGGACGTACATCGCCCACCGCCCCGCCTGGGTCGCCGACCCCGGCCACTGGCAGGCGCGCACGCGGGCCATCGAGGACCGCCTGAGCGACGCCCTGCACGAGCGGTTGGTGGAGCGATTCGTCGACCCGCACCGCAGTGCCCCCAGGGCGGCGCGGCCCCGCGTCGACGCGGGGCCGGGCGACGCCGGCCCGTTCGCGGTCCTCGCCCAGCTCGTGCCCGATGCGTCCCCCGCGTCCGCGCGGCCCGCGGGGTGGCTCGAGCAGCTCATCGACGCGCCGCACGAGCGCATCGAGATCGACGCGGGGGCGCGCATCCGTTTCGCGGGACAACTCGTCGGGCGCCTGGTGCGGGGGGCCGACCTGCTCCGTCCGAACGTGGTGCTGTCCGACGGCGTGACCCCCTCCCGGGGGCTTCGCCGCCGCGTCGAGAGGCGCCTGGTGGCGGCGGCCCGCGACCTCGCGGGCGAGGTTCTCGCGCCCCTGCGGACCGACCGCCTCGGGGATCTGGGAGCGGCGGGGCGGGGCGTCGTCTACCAGCTCGAGCAGGGCCTCGGCACCGTCCTCGCCCGCGACGCGCGCGCGCAGCTTCGGGCCCTGACCCCGGCCGAGCGGCGGCTCCTCGAGCAGGCGGGCATCCGTCTCGGACTGCACGTGGTCTATCTGCGGGAGGCGTTGAAGGCGGGACCGGTTGCGCGCCGGACGGCGCTGGCGACCGCGTTCTGGGGCGCGGAGGCCGGGGCCGTTCACCCTTCGCCCTCGGCGGTGTCGGTGCCGGCGGAGCCGGACCGGCCGGCCGCCCTCTACGCCGCGATCGGCTTCCCGTTGGCCGGCGTCCGCGCCGTCCGCGCCGACGTCCTCGAACGGCTCGTCCACGAGCTCCGGCGCCTCGCCCGGCACGGCCGGTTCGACCCCGCCGAACCGGTGCGCCGGCGGCTCTCCTGCCCCCGTGCCGACATCCAGCCGGTGGTCGAGGCCCTCGGTTACCGGGACGCCGGCGACGGCCACGTGGTGCGCCCGCGCCCCCGCCGGCGCAGGCCACCGGCGGCGTGAAGCGTCAGTCCCGGGAGCCGGCCGTTCTCCTACGGCGCCGACCCGTCGTGCATCCGCACGCGGACGGCGCCGCGGTCGGCCTCGATGCGCAGCACCGGGCCACCGCCGTTGACGTCCCCGCGGAAGTCGCCGCCGCGCGACTCGAAGGTCGCCGGCAGGTCGCTCGAGAAGCCGGACCGGCGGGTGGTGGAAACGTCGACGGTCACCCCGCCGCCGGCGGCGAGCTCGACGTCGAGGTCGCCCCGGTCCATCTCCACCGCCGAGTCGCCCTCGACCGAGAGGTCGCGCAGCAGGACGTCGCTACGGTCGGCGTCCAGCCGCAGATCGCCCCGCACCCCGTCCAGCACGACCTCCCGGGCACGGTCGAGACCGATGGAGATCGACCCCGCGAGCCCGCTCGCCTGGAACCTCCCCCGGTCGAACCGGAGCGTCAGGGCCCCGTCGACGTCCCGGAGCTCGAGGTCGCTCCGATCGAGGTTGAGCAGCAGCCGCCCCTCGAACCCCTCGAGGGTCGTCGCCGCCCGGTCGACGTCGAGGTCGAGGTCCAGCTCCCGCGGGACGCGGATCTCGTAGTGCACGCGCGGCAGCCGGCGGTTCCCGAAGAGTCCCCCGCGCCGCGGCACGCCGCGGTAGTCGGTGCGGACGCGGGCCGAGCGCCGGTTGCCCCGCACCTCGATGGCGGTGCCGTCGACCGCCTCGCGCGCGTAGTCGTCATCGACGCCCGAAGGCGGCTCGATGCGGGCGACGATCTCGGCCGACGGCCGATCCCACGACGTCAGCCGCACGCTCCCCCGGTCGGTCTCGAGCGCGAGCCGGCTGCCGGCCTGGAACTCCATCGTCTGGCGGAACGTCCGTTCCTGGGCCGCGGCGGTGGTGGACACCACGCCCAACCCCACCGCCAGAAGCACTCGACAAGCATGCGGCATGGTCTCCTCCCAACTGCTCTCCCGGGAATCGTCGCCACGGGAGCTCGCTCCCGCGAAAACTCCGAACGCGACCGCAAGGTCGCGCAACGGCCTCCGACGGCCGCCAGCCGCCCCTCCGGGGTGCGCGCCGTTCCCCGCCGCCGACCGCCGGCGGCGGAAACACCGTCTCCGGGAGATTATATGAACCGAGCATGTCTACGACACCGCGCCCCGCCCTGTTCCCGGTCCATCGCCCCGCCCGGTCGCGCCACCCGCGGTCCGGGCCCGCCGCCCGAGTCTTGCTGGCCGCGCTCCTGCTGTCCGGCGCGGGGCCGGCCGCGGCCGGCGGGGCCCGCCAGGACCAGGGGACCGCGAGCCCCGCCGCGAGCGCGCCGTCCGCGCCGCGCGAACGCGGCGACGAGCTGCGGATCTGGCTGGTGACGGCGGGTCCCGGCGACGCGGTCTGGGAACACTACGGCCACAACGCCCTCCGGGTGCTCGATACCCGCACCGGACGCGACGTGTCCTACAACTGGGGCTTCTTCGACTTCCGGCAGGCGGACTTCATGGCGCGCTTCCTGCAGGGCCGCATGCTCTACATGGTGGCGTCCCTGCGCACCGACGTCATGATCGACCAGTACCGGGAGACCGACCGCGAGGTGGTCCTCCAGGAGCTGGACCTCACGCCGGCCGAGAAGCTGATGCTGCGCGACGCCGCCCACGAGAACGCCCTGCCCCACAACCGCGACTTCATCTACCAGTACTTCCTCGACAACTGCTCGACGCGGGTCCGGGACCTGCTCGACCGCGTGCTCGGGGGCGCCCTGCGGCAGGCGCTCGAGGGTCGCGGGACGGGCCTCAGCTACCGGGACCACACGCGGCGGCTCACGCAGGTCGACCCGCTCGTCCACACCGGCGCCGACCTGGCCCTCGGGGCCCCCGCCGACCGGGAGATATCGGCGTGGGAGGAGCTGTTCCTGCCCTTGGCGCTGCGCGACCGGATGCGGTCCGTCCTCATCACGCGCGGCGGCGAGACGCGGCCTCTGGTACTGGCCGAGGAGACCCTGTACAGGGCCCGCCGCCCCCCCGAGCCCGCCGCCCCCCCGGCGTGGCTCGGGCGCTACCTGGCCGCGGGGCTGCTGCTCGGGGCCCTGTTCGCGGCGGCCGGGACCCCTCGGGTCCGGGCCACGCCGACGCTCCGCCGCGGCGCCCTCGCCCTCGCCGCCGGGTGGTCGCTCGCAGCCGGCGGGGCCGGCACCATCCTCGTTCTGCTGCTCGCGACGGACCACGTCTTCTCGTGGTGGAACGAGAACCTCTTCCTCTTCAATCCCCTGCCGCTGGGCCTCGCCGCCCTGCTGCCGCTGTCCACCCGGAGCGAGGCCTGGCGGGGACGCACCCGCGCCCTCGCCGCCGCCGTCGCGGCCGTGGGGCTCGCCGGCCTCCTCTGGCAGCTCGCGCCGGCCTCCGTCCAGCCGAACGCGATGTTCTTCGTTCTCGCCCTGCCGGCCCACCTCGGCATCGCGTGGGGCCTCCGCAAGGGCCCGGAGGCCGCCACGCACGGTTGACCCGTCGACATCGAACCGTCACGCCGCCGACACGAGCCGGCGCTACGCTGTGATTGGCGGCCCGCGGGGCCGCGGCCGGCGAGCGTGATCCGGTGTTTCTGACCGTCGCACTCAGTCGAGCCGCTGAAGGACCCCTTCCCTGACCAGCCGCGTCACCAGGGTCAGCTTCCCTTCGGCATCGAGGCAGTCGGGCAGGTCCTCGACCGCGAACTCGTCGGCCGTCGTCGCGAAGCGCAGCGCCGGCCACACGGCGACCGGCAGCCTCAGCTCGCGCCCGCAGAACCGGAGCAGGCACGTCTCGCCCTCCGTCACCGCCTCGGTGAGCAGCCCGGCGCGACGGCGCACCCGCGAGCGGGGCGTCAGCCGGTCCCGGCGGAGCCGCTGGCCCAGCAGATCGGTGAACAGGGGAACGTCGGTGGCCAGCACCTCGTCCGCGAAGCGGCGCCACACCGCCTCGGGGTCGAGCCGCGACCGCACGACCGCCAGCTTCTCGCCGAACAGGCGCTCCCGCTCGGCGGCGGGGAACCCCTGGCCCGCGAAGCCCCGGGGGAGGTTCCGGCGCAGCGATTCCTCCTCGAGCGCCGCCGCGGTGACGCTCTCGACGAGGAACTCGGCCCAGGTGAACGCGGTGAGCCCGAGGGTGACGTGCAGCGACGCCTCGCCCGTCGAGCGGGCGGCGTGCATCAGCCCGCGCGGCAGGTAGACGGCGCTGCCGGGGCCGAGCTCGAACTCGTCGCTGACGTCGCCGGGCGGCGTGCCGGGCTCGAAGCGCTGGCCCCGGAGCGGCAGCCTCACCTTGGTGTCGTAGATCGTCCAGCGCTTCGTGCCGCCGATCTGCAGCACGAAGACGTCGTGGGTGTCCCAGTGGGGGGCAAAGCCCTGCGCGTCGGGCGGCGTCAGGTACACGTTGGTCTGGACCCGCGACGAGAAGTGCCGCCCGAGCGCGACGCAGAGCCGCGCCAGGGCCGGCACCCGCTTGTGGAGCTGGTTGAAGACCACGGTCGCGCCGCCGTCGAAGAACCTCGCGACCTCGAGCGGATGCACCCGGCCGGCGTCGTTCGTGTACTCGCGAGGCGGGACGTTCCCGTCGCCCCGCACCAGGCTGATGTCGCCGCGACCGGCCGAGTGCGTGCCCAGCACTACATCGAGGTCGGCCACCGAGAGGAGCTCGGCGTAGTAGGACGGCGCCGCGCGCGGGACGTGCAGGAGCCGCTGCTCGTAGTAGTCGCGCTCGAACTCCGCGGTCGGCAGGGGATCGATGAGCCAGGCGTACCAGTCGCGGTCGGCGGCGCCGCCGCCGTGGGCCGCCGGCTCCGATTCGGTGTGGTCCGTCGTCATGAGAGCGCTCCGTGCAATACGACCGTGGCTTTCCAGCGCCGGGTCAGGGGTCCAGGGCTCGAATCACGGTTGACAGCCGTGGCATGCCCCACTACGATACTGAGACTCGTTTTCATTTTACAGACTCAGGAGAAGCGTGATGCGGAACCCGGAAGATCGGAAGCTCGGCGCGGATACCCCGGAATCGCCGATGTCGCTGACCGACGAGGACATCACCACCGTGCGGGTCGACCGCCGCTCGTTTCTCTCGCGCGCGGTCGCGGCCGGCTCCGTCGCGGCGGCGGCGGCCCTGACCGCGGCCTGCCCCGGCGGGACCGACTCCGACGGAGGCGGTGACGCGGGCTCGCCCGCGACCGACTCCGACCAGGCGACCGATTCCGATCAGGCGACCGATTCCGACGGCAACCCGTAGGAACGCTCGCGACACCCGCCGCGCCAGGAGTCCGCGCCGCGAACGGCACGGCTTCCTGGAGGGTCGACCGGGCACCAACCCGCGATTGGCGGGCCCAGCGCCGGCCAACCCGCGAAACGCGTCGGCCGCCTCGCCCGGGGCCGGCCGACGACGTTGGCGGCCGCCGACCGGCCCGAGATCCGACCGGACATGTCCCTCCGCAGGGCGATCTTCTGGATCCACCTGGCGGTCGGCGTCACCGCCGCCATCGCCGTCCTAGTGATGGCGGTGACCGGCGTCCTACTGACCTACCAGGCGCAGATCGAGCGTTGGGCGCTTCGCGGCTATCGCGCCGACCCGGCGCCCGACGCCGCCCCGCTCGCGCTCGACGAGTTGATTGCGCGCGCCGGCGGCGAGGCGCCGGCCGGCGGCGTCGCGTCCGTGACCCTGAGCAGCGATCCGCGGGAGCCCGCGGTCCTCGGGCTCGGCGACGGAACCGCCGTCCACGTCGACCGCTTCACCGGCGAGCGGCGGGGTGGCGGCGACACGCGGACGGGGCGCTTCCTCCGCGGCGTCATGTACTTCCACCGGTGGTTCGCCCTCGAGGGGGAGTACCGCATCGTCGGCCGGACGATCATGGCGACCGCCAACCTCGGCTTCCTGTTCCTGCTCGTCAGCGGGATCTACCTGTGGTGGCCTTCGCGGGGAGGCCGCGCCGCCTGGAGGCAGGCGCTGTGGTTTCGACGCGGCCTCGGCGGACGGGCCCGCGACTTCAACTGGCACAACGTCATCGGCTTCTGGTCGGCGGTCCCGCTCGCGGTCATCGTCTGGAGCGGGGCCACGATCTCCTACCAGTGGGCCGCCGACCTCGTTCATCTTGCGGCGGGCGACACGCGGCCGTTCCAGCAGTCGCCGTGGTCGTCGGCGTCGGTGGCGCCGGACGACCCGTCCGTCACGCCGGACCCGTCAGCCCCGCCGGTCGAGCTGCAGGCGCTGGCCGCGAAGGCCGTCGCGGGGGCGCCGGGATGGCGAACCATCACCATCAGCCTGCCCGAATCGACTCGCGACCCCGTCACGGTCGCGGTCGATCGCGGCAACGGCCGCCAGCCGTCGATGAGCGAGGACCTGCTGTTCGACCGGGCCACCGGCGAGCTCGTCGGCCGGGGCGGCTATCCGACCTTCAGCCCCGGCTTCAAGGTCCGCCGGTGGCTGCGGTACGCGCATACCGGGGAGGTGTACGGCGTCATCGGGCAGTCGATCGCCGGCGCCGTGTCGCTGGGCGCCGCCGTCATGGTCTGGACCGGCGTCGCCATGAGCTGGCGGCGCTTCTTCGGCCGCGGGTGACGGCCGGACATGTGACGCGCCCGGTCGACGGCCGCGCGCCGTCGCCTCGCGGCCGCGCCGTCGGCGACCCGGTGATCGCGCGCAGGAGACGGGAGCCCCGGGCTCGGCGGCCGGCTTCCGCAAGAGGCCCGTTCGGTGCCGCCCGGAAGAAAAAAGCGGGCCTGCGAGGGTGCCGCCCGCGCGGCACGCTCTCGCAGGCCCGGAGGCGCCAGTGCGGCGCGTGATCACCGCGCCGGGATCACGCCAGATCGAAACGATCGAGGTTCATCACCTTGTTCCACGCGGCCACGAAGTCGCGCACGAACGCCGGCTGCGCGTCGTCGCAGGCGTAGACCTCGGCGATGGCGCGGAGCTGGGAGTTCGAGCCGAAGACGAGATCGACGGCGGTGCCCGTCCACTTGACCTCGCCGGTCCCGCGGTCGCGCCCCTCGAACCCGTCGCCGTTCGCTGCCCACGCGGTGTTCATGTCGAGCAGGTTGACGAAGAAGTCGTTGGTCAGCACCCCGGGCCGCTTCGTGAAGACGCCCTGCGCGGACTGCCCCACGTTCGCGCCGAGGACGCGCAGGCCGCCCACGAGCACCGTCATCTCGGGCGCGCTCAGGGTCAGCAGTTGGGCCCGGTCCACCAGCCGCGCTTCCGCGGCCTGGCCGTTGCCGTTCCCGAGGTAGTTGCGGAACCCGTCCGCGGTCGGCTCGAGCACCGCGAACGACTCCACGTCCGTCTGCTCCTGCACCGCGTCGCTGCGCCCCGGCGAGAAGGGCACCTCGACGTCGTGGCCGGCGTTCCTCGCGGCCTGCTCGACCGCCGCGCACCCGCCCAGCACGATGACGTCCGCCAGCGAGACCTTCTTCCCGCCGGCCTGGGCGCGGTTGAAGTCGTTCTGAATTCCCTCCAGGACGCCCAGGACACTCGCCAAGCCGGCCGGCTGGTTCACCGCCCAGTCCTTCTGCGGCGCGAGGCGGATGCGCGCCCCGTTGGCGCCCCCGCGCTTGTCGCTGCCGCGGAACGTCGAGGCCGACGCCCACGCGGTCGAGACGAGCTGGGCAACGGTCAGGCCCGAGGCGAGGATGCGGCCCTTGAGGGCGGCGGCGTCCTGCTCGTCGATCAGATCGTGGTCGACGGCGGGCACCGGGTCCTGCCACAGGAGCTGCTCGTCGGGGACCTCGGGGCCCAGGTACCGCGAGACCGGCCCCATGTCGCGGTGGGTCAGCTTGAACCACGCCCGGGCGAAGGCGTCCGCGAACTCGTCGGGGTTCTCGTGAAAGCGCTTCGAGATCGGCGCGTAGATCGGGTCCATCCGCAGGGCGAGGTCCGTAGTCAGCATGACCGGGGGGTGCTTCTTCGACGCATCGTGGGCGTCCGGCACCGTGCCCGCGCCCCCGCCGTTCGCCGGCACCCACTGGTGCGCCCCCGCGGGACTCTTCGTCAGCTCCCACTCGTAGCCGAACAGGGTGTCGAAGAAGCTGTTGTCCCAGGTGGTCGGGGTGGGAGTCCAGGTGCCCTCCAGCCCGCTCGTGATCGCGTCGCCGGCCTTGCCGCTGCCGAAGCTGCTCTTCCAGCCGAGGCCCTGCTCGGCGATGGCCGCGCCCTCGGGCTCGGGGCCGACGTGCGTGTCCGGGGCGGCGCCGTGGGTCTTGCCGAACGTGTGTCCCCCGGCGATGAGGGCCACCGTCTCCTCGTCGTTCATCGCCATGCGGCCGAACGTCTCCCGGATGTCCCGGCCCGCGGCGACCGGGTCCGGCTCGCCGTTGGGCCCCTCGGGATTCACGTAGATCAGGCCCATCTGCACGGCGCCGAACGGCTTGGCGAGGTCCCGGTCGCCGCTGTAGCGCTCGTCGCCGAGCCATTCGGTCTCGGAGCCCCAGTCGATGTCCTCCTCGGGCTCCCACACGTCCTCGCGCCCGCCGGCGAAGCCGAACGTCTTCAGGCCCATCGACTCGATGGCGCAGTTGCCGGCGAGGATCATCAGGTCGGCCCACGAGAGCTTCCGGCCGTACTTGCGCTTGACCGGCCACAGCAGCCGGCGCGCCTTGTCGAGGTTCCCGTTGTCGGGCCAACTGTTGAGGGGCGCGAAGCGCTGCGTGCCCGAGGCGCCGCCGCCGCGGCCGTCGTGGATGCGGTAGGTGCCGGCGCTGTGCCACGCCATGCGGATGAACAGCGGGCCGTAGTGGCCGTAGTCGGCCGGCCACCAGTCCTGCGACGTCGTCATCACCGCCTCGACGTCCTTCTTCACGGCGGCGAGGTCGAGCGACTTGAACTCCTCGGCGTAGTCGAACGCCTCGCCCATCGGATCGGACGCCGGCGTGTTCTGGTGGAGCACCTTCACGTTCAGTTGATTCGGCCACCAGCGCAGGTTCGCGGCGGCCCCGGCCGCCGTGTGCATCACCGGGCACCTGCCCTGGCTCGCGGTCTTGCCCTCAGCCGTGTCGTGCATGTCGTTCAACCCTTTCTGTTCTCGGTGGTTGCGTTCGTGGCCGCTCGCGCACGGCGGCAGCCGGGGCAGTACCCCCAAAAGACGATCTCGGCCTCGTCGATCGCGAAGCCGTGATCGTCCTCGGCGGTGAGACAGGGCGCCGCGCCCGCGGCGCAGTCGACGTCGACCATGACGCCGCAGGCGCGGCACACGAGGTGATGGTGATTGTCGCCGACGCGGTCCTCGTAGCGGGCGGGCGACCCCGCCGGCTGAATCCGCCGGGCCAGACCCCGGTCGACCAGCGTTCCCAGGGTGTCGTACACGGCCTGCCGGGAAATCGACCCGATGCTCCCCCGCACGTCGTCGGCGAGCTCGTCGGCGGTGGC
This sequence comes from Vicinamibacterales bacterium, assembly GCA_965207615.1. Taxonomy (GTDB): domain Bacteria; phylum Acidobacteriota; class Vicinamibacteria; order Vicinamibacterales; family UBA8438; genus JAJEEA01. The sequence continues at coordinate 6,261,667 of CBDBMZ010000003.1, read as the reverse complement.
GTGCGGGTGGGTCGACACCGCCCGCAGCACGGCCATCCGCTGCGCGGTGACCTGCAGCCCGTGCCGTCTCAGGAGCCGCTTGGCTTCCTCGTTCACCACGCACAGTTCATCACGTATTCTGGATTGAGTCAAGTATCAGGCTGAATCCGGTATCTGGACGAGCGGCCGCCGGGTCGGCTCACCACCCCGAGTGGCCGGGTGCCCGCACCCTCTCCGGCGCGGCATGGTAGGATCGCCGCTTCGGGATTTCGTGTGGGCAGGACGCCGGATGTCCGTCTCCGCAGGCTGTCCGGACAGGGCCAGGTCGGTCGTGCGGCGCGGCAGTCCGGTGCGCCATGGGCCATGACACGGAGGTTCAGATGACAGGTTCACTCTTCGGCCGCGCACTCTCGGTCGTCGTCGCCAGTCTGCTTCTCGCCTCGTCCGCGGCGGCGCAGGCGGTGCCCCAGCTCGATTCCTACGACGGGGTGGTTGTGCGGATCCTGCAGAGCAACAACGCGGGCACCATCCAGCACGTCATCGACCCCGAGCTGAACGAGGTCGTGGGGCTGATCAGAGGTTGTCCGAATCCGCACAACCTGACGATGCATCCCGACGCGCTCTACTACTACTGCGCGAACGAGCAGGACCATACCGTCGACGTGTTCGACACGAAGACGCTCGAGCTGGTCGAGCAGATCGAGCTGTCGCAGCGACCCAACAAGGTCGCGGTCAACAAGAAGCACCGTAAGATCTATGCGGGGATCGCACGGCGGTCGATGAATCCAATCGGCCCCGGGGTCGAGGTCGATCCGAACCGGGTGTCGCCGGCGCTCGTCGATGTCATCGACATCGACACGCACGAGACCGTCAAGAGCATCGAGGTGCACTATCCGGTGCACAACGTCTTCGTGACCCCCGACGAACGGTGGGTCGTGACCGGTCTCAGGGGCCCGGCCGGGCCGGATGACCCGACGATCCAGGTGATTGACCCCGAGACCGACACGGTGGCCTGGTCGCTCGGGCTGAGTGGATACGAGCAATACGGCCGGACGCACCACGAGGTGCGACCGATGGCCTTCGAGGCGAACGATGACGGGTCGACCAAGCGGATCTTCGCGCAGGCGACCGGGATCAACGCCGTGTGGGTCATCGACTGGGAGAGCCGCGAGGTCGTCGACATGCTGTGGCCGCCCGAGCTGCCCTTGTGGGAAAAGAACGCCGACGGGATACAGACCGGTGACATGCACGGTCTCGAGGTGCTGGCGGATCGTTCCGCCGTGTGGGCCTCGAGCCGGCTCGACAGCCGCATCTACGGCTGGAGTCTGCCCGACCTCGAGTTCATCGGCGGCGTCAAGGTGGGCCCGAGCGCCAACTGGATGACGTCGACACCCGACAGCAAGACCATGTATGTCGCGGTGTCCGGGAGTGACCAGACGCTGGCGGTCGATCTGGAGAAGCTCGAGGTGGTCGCCACCATCACGACCGGCGCGCGGCCGGCCCGCATCAGCACCGTCATCCTGCCCCCCGACCGCGTGAATCCCAAGGGCACCAACATGCGGTCGGAGGAGGAGTAGGGATCATGATGCCGAGAATCCGTCTGGGGCTGATCTGCTGTCTGGCTGCGGCGGCGGTCGTGGCGCCACCGCCGGGCCTCGTCGCGCCGGTCGCCGCCCAGCCCCTGAGCGCCGGCGAGCTGGAGACGTATCGCGGCACCGTCGAGAGCGTCTTCATGGAAGACCGCGGGGGCACGACTCGAGGCTATGCGTCGTGCGTGATGTGTCACACGTGGCAGACGAGCGTGCGCTTCAGTCTGGAGACCCCGAGCTCCAATGCCGGCTGGAGCAGCGAGCAGTCGATGCGCAACTTCGAGGTGGTGAGCCAGCTCATCAACACCGCCGACCCCGAGAGCAGCCGGCTGCTCCTGAAGCCCCTGTCGCCCGATGCGGGCGGACTGACTCACACCGGGGGGGCCTACTGGACCTCCGCTGACGACCCGGAGTACGTTGCGCTGCTCGATTGGATTCGAAGCATGCCGGACGACGCCTTCGTCCCTCCGCCGGAGCCCGAGATCGACTTCGAGTTCTTCCGCGCGTGCGTTCAGCCCGTCTTCGCGAATCCGCGCGAAGGGCAGCTCCGCTGCAGCAACTGCCATTCCGGGGGTCTCATCGGCTTCGCGCCGGCTCCCGGACGTGGCGACGAGTGGAGCGACGAAGAGGCCCAGCGAGCCTATCGGCTGATCACCCGCGTGATCACGCCGGGCAACCCCGAGCAGAGTCGGTTCATGCTGAAGCCCCTTCATCCCGACGGCGGCGGCGCTTACACGCACAACGGTCCGCGACGCTGGCAGAGTCGTGACGACCCGGAGTGGCAGATGCTGGCCGGGTGGGTTCGCGGGGAGCGAACCGGGTCCAGCTGTCCCTAGAGCCTGATAGCGGGGCCACCGACGCGCGTCGGTGGCCTCCGCCGGTCTTGGCGCCCGCCAACCGTACCGGACCACCTCGCGACGAACCACCGTGGTTTCCGACCGACCCGCTAGTGTGCCGTACTGAAAGTACTTGTACGGATTAGGGAGGTCCTGGTACTGTTTCCAGCATGGAAACGACCAAGGACTTCCGCCTGCCTCCGGCCGACCGCAACACCTTGAAGCGGTGGCTGCGGCGGTCGACCACGCCGAGCGGCGAAACGCGACGCGCGCGCATCCTTCTCGCCCTGGATGCCGGTCACAGCGCCACGGAGACCGCCAAGCTCCTTCACATCAGTCGTGCGACCGTGCACCTCTGGCACCGTCGCTATCGCGCCGAAGGCCTCGACGGGTTGACGGACCGGCCGCGGTCGGGACGACCTACCGTCATCAGCCGCGAGACCGTCGAGCGCATCCTGTTCCTGACTACCGAACGGGTACCCCGGGAGGCGACCCATTGGAGCACCCGGCTGATGGCGCGCTACGCCAAGGTGAGCCCGTGGCAGGTGCGCAAGGTCTGGCAGGCTGCGGACCTGAAACCCCATCGGCTCAAGACCTTCAAGATCAGCCGCGACCCCAAGTTCGCCGAGAAGGTCATCGACGTCGTCGGGCTCTACCTCAACCCGCCCGACAACGCGCTGGTCCTCTCGGTCGACGAGAAGACGCAAATCCAGGCCCTCGACCGGACCCACCCGATGCTGCCGCTCCGACCCGGGCAAGTCGAACGTCGGACCCACGACTACAAGCGGCACGGGACGACCAATCTCTACGCCGCTTTCAACATCGCGACCGGGGAGGTCCTCGGCCGGGTCACCCGTCGCCACCGCGCGACGGAGTTCCGGCAGTTCCTCGCCCAGATCGACCGCGCGACCCCGCCCGACCTCGCCCTTCACCTGATCGTCGACAACAGCAGCACCCATACCACCGAAGCGATCCGAGACTTCCTCGCCGCGCATCCCCGCTTTCACCTGCACTTCACGCCGACGAGCGCGTCGTGGCTCAACGCCGTCGAGACCTGGTTCGGCCAACTGGAGCGGCGTGCCCTGCGGCGCGGCGTCTTCACCAGCGTCACCGAACTGCGGGAGACGATCCGCGCCTTCATCGACAGCCACAACACTCACGCCGCCAAGCCCTTCCGATGGACCAAGTCCGCCCAGACCATCCTCGATGCCGTCAGCCGCGCTCGTGAAGCTCTCAGTAAAGAAACTTCGCACACGGGACACTAGTAGTGTCCGCCGGTAGCTCTCGTCGGACGGGAGCGCCCTGGCGCGGGCACCATCAGGCTGCAGGCGACCAGATTGGCTCGACCGCCGACGTCAGCCCGCCGACCGGAGAAGTCCAGCATCCTCTCCGACATGGCATGCTACGATCTGCAGAGTGCTGCCCTCCGGGTCGGGTACCGTTTGGCGCGGCAGTACCGGTTGGGAGTACTTCGGCGAATCCTCGCAAGTCGTTGATTCCAAACGGTGTGGGCCGCTAGCTCAACTGGTAGAGCAGCAGACTCTTAATCTGCGGGTTCGGGGTTCGAGTCCCTGGCGGCTCACCACTCTTCTGCTTGGAAATCGCGACGTTTCGCCTTCGGGGCGAGACGCGTTGACACCCTAACTCGAGAAGACGCCCTCCCGGTGCGACATCCTGGGCATGCGCAAAATGCCCGTGTTATTGGGCAAGGAATGTACATGGCCGGTCCAGTGCCTTCAACCGCGCAGAATCTGGTCCATCTTCGACGCGGCCTCGCGCTGCAGGGCGGGAACGACATGCGCGTACGTGTTCAGAGTCAGGCTGATCTGCGAATGACCCAGCGTCTCCATAATCCTCCTCTACCGAGACCTCATCGCGGACAACGGGCTCCCGACTGGTACGAGGCAGCAGGCGTAGTCGAGCACGCGCCAACCGCTCGGGGGTTGCCCCGGCGAGGGTCACGTTTCGGGTCGATCATCGCGTGCATTGGGGGTTGCCTCCTGCCGCCCATCTCGGCGTAGCAGCCGGATGAGCTCTGTCTGGTCTCGGATGATGAGCTTGAGCAGCTTCTCGATCCGGTTCGCCAGCCACCACACCAACGCAGCAACGACGAGGACGACGGCAGAGGTGTCGGGTACGTCGGACATGGCGAACCGCACGCCCAGGACCACCGCCAGCCAGTAACCGAGCAACGCGATCCCGATCCCCAACAGCACGCCGCGGTAGAACTCGAACCCACCCACACCTGTTACAGGAGAGCCAAGTTTCCCACTTGCGGTTATCGGAATCCCCCCCTCGGTTGAATCGGACGCCGCCGCCGGACGCTCGTGAGGCGTCGCGACCGGCCAGCGTTTTTCGATGGCCCGGACGGAATCCGTCCGGCCGTGACCAGCTCGCCCCCTCCCGTAAACGACCCGCGGCGGGGGCGATTCTGCCGCTCGTTCACGGCCCTCGGCCGGCACGGTTCGAAACTCGATGTTCCTGCGGGCCTTGGCCGGGGAGGCCGGCTGCAGCTGCTCCCTCGCCTCGTACACGCCACCGAGGGCAGCGAGCAGCTCCGCGAGGTGAGCCCGCCTGACCGTGGTGGCCCCAGATGTCAGAACGGAGTCCGTCCACCGCGGCAGCCAGCCCCACGAGGCGTGCCGCCGGCCGTGCCCCTGTCGCGACCATGACGTTGCCCTCCCAATCTCAACCGCAGGCCAACCGCCTCCTCCTGTTTCCGCGCCTCCAAACCTGGAGGATCCAGTTGACAGAACCCCGTTACCCGACCCAATGGACGCCAGGGACGCAAGCGCCGAGCGGACCACGGACGCGAATCGTGCGCCGGCTCGACCAGTACGGCAAGAGGTAGCGCAACTCTGCGCGCGACGGTGTTGGCCCTCGAGTGAGTGATGACCGCCGCGATGGCGGCCTGCACCGGGCGCGGTTCCCACCGGTCCCATCGACGCCCACCGCGACATAATGAAGGCATCGCCAGCTCGATGGAACCCGCCCTTCTCGCGTCGTTCGCGGTGGCCCTCGTCGCCTTCGGCGCCGTCTCCCGGAGAATGGAGCGCGGAGTCGTCTCGCCTCCGATGGCCTTCCTCGGGCTCGGGGTCCTGCTGGGGCAGCTCGGTTGGCTCGATGCCGGGCGCAGCCTGCTCGACGGCCTCACCGAGCTCACCCTGGTGCTCGTGCTCTTCACGGACGCCACCCGCATCGACCTCGCGCACCTCCGTCTGGAAGGGAGCCTGCCGGCCCGGCTGCTGGGCATCGGCCTCCCCCTGACCGTCGCGGCGGGAGCCCTCGCGGCGGGGATGATCGTGCCGGAGCTGGGGCCCTGGGAGGCGGTCCTCCTGGGCGCGGTCCTGGCGCCCACCGACGCCGCACTCGGACAGGCGGTGGTGAGCTGTCGGCTGGTCCCGGTGCGGATCCGCCAGGGCCTCAACGTGGAGAGCGGCCTCAACGACGGCATCGCCCTGCCCGTCGTTCTCGTCGCCATCGCCTTCGCGGGGGCCGCGGGCGACGACCGCGGCCTCGCCCACTGGCTCTCCTTCGCGGTCCTGCAGGTCACGCTCGGCCCGCTGGCGGGGGCGGCGGTGGGCTACCTGGGCGGTCGGGGCATCGCGCGGTCCGTTCGCGCCGGGTGGATGAACGAGCCCTTCCAGCGGCTGTCCGTCCTCGGTCTCGCGGGCCTGGCCTTCGCGGGCGCCGAGCTCGTGGGGGGCAACGGCTTCATCGCCGCCTTCGTCGCCGGCCTCACCCTCGGCAACACCGAGCCCGCGGTCTGCGCGCGCGTCCACGAGTTCGGCGAGGCGGAAGGACAGTTGCTCACGCTGGTCGTCTTCCTCATCGTCGGCGGCGTCCTGGTGCCGGCGGCGCTGCCGTACTGGGACCATCGGGCATGGCTGTACGCCCTGTCGAGCCTCAGCGTCGTGCGCATGGCGCCCGTCGCCCTCAGCCTGGCCGGGTCGCGGCTGCGGCCGGCCACCCTGACGTTCGTCGGCTGGTTCGGCCCGCGCGGCCTCGCCTCTATCCTCTACGCGCAGATCGTGGTCCGGGAGGGCCTGCCCGCATCGGGGCTCGTGGAGTCACTCGTCACGCTCACGGTCGTGCTCAGCACCGTCCTCCACGGCCTCACCGCGTATCCGCTGGCGAGGCGATACGCGGCGCGGCTCGCGGCCGCGCGCGACCGGTCCGAGGAGGAGCACCGGCCGGTCTCCGAGCTGCCGGTGCGCATCCGCCACGCCGGGGGCCCGGCGTGGCACTTCCGGCGAAACGAATAGCAATTCCCCAGGTTGGGGATCGTCACGCCACGTGGACGAAGGGCTGCGTATCCTCGACGAGCTGGACGCCGCGCTCGGCGCCGGGGAATAGCCCGCACTCGCGGTCTCGATCAGCGTCGCCGATGTCCGGCTGCAATCGACGAGTACCTCCGCCGACGGCGCGGTCGGCGTCGTGTCGCGGATCGAGGCGGCAGCGAGGAGCAGTGGGCTGACCTGCTGCCGGTGTCCATTCGATGTCCAGGCCACGGGCGGCCCCTCCCCCCGTCTTCGCGCCCCCAAGCCTGGGGGATCCGGGTGACGGCGACCGAGCCGGCGACCCGAGCGCCAGACCATCGTTCACGGTGACGGTGTCGCCGACGGTGCCCGGACCTTCACCGACCACCCGATCCAGGCCGGCGTGACGCCAGTGATAGCGCATGTGCTACCATCGAGCCTTGCGCATCGTGGTGGACACCAACGTCTTCGTCGCGGCGACCTCGAGCACCCGCGGTGCAAGCCGAGAGGTCCTGCGGCGCTGCTTGCTGGGTCGCTACGAGCCGCTGACGAGCCAGGCTCTCTTTGCCGAGTACGAATCCGTGCTGGCGCGGCCCGGGCTGTTCGATCGGTCGCCGATCTCCAGCGAGGAACGCGGTGCGTTGTGGGCCGCCATCGTCAGCCGCTGCCTCTGGGTGCGCGTGTACTACCTCTGGCGACCGAATCTGCCCGACGAAGCGGACAATCACGTCGTCGAGCTGGCGGTCGCGGGAAGCGCGGAGGCCATCGTCACCCACAACACGCGGCACTTCCGGCGAAGCGAGTTGCGCTTCCCCAGGTTGAGCATCGTCACGCCGCGAGCATTGATTGCCGGGATCTGAACCATGTCGACGCTGACCATCCGTCTCCCCGACGACACGCACGCACGCATGAAGGTCCTGGCCCGGCATCGCGCCATGAGCGTGAACAAGCTGATGGAAGAGCTGTGCACCATCGCCGTCACCCAGCACGACGCGGAGACTCGCTTCCGTGCGCTGGCCGCGCGGGGCTCCGTGGACGAAGGGCTGCGCATCCTCGACGAGCTGGACGCCGCGCTCGGCGCCGGGGAATAGGCCCGCACTTCGCGGTCTCGGCCAGCGTCACCGAAGTCCGGTTGCAATCGACGATCGCCTCGACCGACGCCGACAGCGCGGTCGGCGTGGGTCGAGCATCGAGGCGACTCACCACTCTGCTTGGAAGTCGCGATTCTCGGGGGCGGGACGCGTTGACACCCTGACTGTTGTTGAACGCTCAGCGAATTCCGCCGCTTGGCGGCGGCTGCCCAGGGGCCGTCACCGGATACTGGCCCCGTCGGGCCTTCAGAACCCGAAGCCGGCGCTGGCGTGCACGCGCACCCCGCCGGCGAAGTCGTGCGCCACGTCGACGGCAACCGGGGAGCCGAATCCGGGAGGCATGACGAAGACACCCACCCCGGCGCCTTCCAGGAAGCTCGCCTGCCGGACAGAGCCTTCCGCGCCGTATACGGCGGCGGTGTCGCCGAAGAACCGGAGGCCGACCTGCCCCTCCGACAACAGCGAGGTGATCGGGAGACGCAACTCGATCGACGCCGCGGCGATCCGGTCGCCGAGCGCGGCGCCGACCGGCCACCCGCGGAGGTTACCGCGCGCGGCCGGGCTGCCGCCCAGCAGCGTCCTCTCGTACGGCGGCAACGGGGCCGACGCCCCCTCGAAGAAGAGCCGCGCCGCCAGGATCGCCCGGCCGCCGGCCGCCGCGTACGCTCGAGCGTCCAGACGGGGCCTGAAGACGGCCGCCGGGGCCCCGACGGTCGCGAGCCGCTCGATGCCGGCGCGGACGACCACCGTGTTGCGGCGGGCGGTGGCCGGCGTCTCCCGGAAGTCGCCGTAGTCGAGGTGCACCGCCGACCGGAACAGCCGGTCCGCCGTCGCCGCGAACCGCACGTCCTCCCACGCGGCGGCCCCGTTCACCCGGAACCCGCCCGGCAGCCCTCGCTCGACCGCGACCTCCAACCTCGTCCGGTCGTCGTCGACCTCGAAGTACGGATGCCGCCGTCGCCCGCGCCATCCTCCGGCCCGCAGCCGGTCGATCACCCGGCCGGAAACCGGCGCCTCCATCTCCAACCCGATGCGCTTGTGGCCGCCCCAGGTCGCGGGCACCGAGAGCCGGCTGCCGGGCCCGAACACGTCGAGGAAGCTGGCCAGCGCCCCGTAGGCCACCCCGTAGCCTTCCCGGTGGTCGAGTATCGGGGCGACCATCAACCGACGGCCGACTCCCGCGAGCGCCCGCGCCACCGGGTTGCGCCACCGGGCGCCGGGTCGCTCGCGGACCACGATGACGAGAGCCACCTCGCCCGTGGCCGTCAGCGATCGATAGAGACGGCGCACGTCGATCGTCTCGAACCGGCCGCTCGCCTCCAGCCGCTCCCTCACCGTCTCGGCCAGATCCGGGCCGGCCGCGCTGCCCGGCTCGACCCCGGCCAGGGCGATGACCTCCGCGTCGGACAGCGACAGGTTGCCGTGGACCCGTATCTCGACCACCGCCGCCCGCGCTGTCCCCTCCTGCGCGGCCGACACCACCGGCGGCAGCGCCGCGAGGGCGGCGGCCGCACCCGCCAGCGCCACCCGGACGATGGCGCGGGGCCGGCGAGCGGGGAACCGATGCGACATCGTCACCGCTCGTCGGCGGGCGGTCGGAGGCGTGCGCCGGTCTCGGCCTCCCGGTAGCCGGAGAACGTGCGGGAGTACGCCACGGTGGTCGATCCGCTGGCCATCGTCATCACCCCGGAGGCCTCGATCCGCTCCGGCAGCCACACCGCCCCGTCGAGCGGCCGGCCCATGGTCATCGACGCGCTGAGCTCGTCGAGGCGAATGAGCCAGCGCAGGGGCAGGAACTCGAAGCCGATGCCGTCGAACGTGAACCGCACGATCTGATGCTCGTCGGGGTCGATCCAGAGGGTGACGAGCGTGCTCTCGTTGAACGCCTCCTGGGCGCCCGGCACGCTGATCGGCGGCCGATTGCAGTCCCCGTCGTCGGGGCCGCGTTCCCGGAACAACCGCTCCGGGAAGTACTCGATGCGGAGCACGTCCCGCCCGGCCAGCCGCTCGCGGCCCGCGAAGTAGTAGTTGCCCGGTTCGAACTCGAAGTCGAGCCAGTACGACTCGGAGAGGAAGCGCGGGCGGAGATCGGCGGCGGCGCCCAGGTCGGCCGTCGCGCCGGCGCCGCCCGGGGAAGGCGATGGGACAGCGGCCTCGTCGGCCGCCGCCGGCGATCCGGGAGAGTCGTCCGGCGCGCAGGGCGTCTCGGACGCGGCATCCCGGGCGCGCTCGGCCTCCGCCTCGAGCCATTCCGCCTCGTACCGCTGCCAGTCGTCCTCGCCGGCCTCGACCCCGTCGAACCGCACCGGGCTTCGCACGAACACGCCGTCGCGCCGGTACCAGACGTACTCGCGCGTGAAGCTGCTGTACACCTCGCCGTCGTACCCCGTCACCGTGAACCACTCCATCTCGTCGAACACGTACTGCCGCCGCGCGATGCGGTTCTCGTCGCGCCGGGCGAGCACCTGTTCCATGAAGCGATCCAGCTCGTTGTCCTCCTCGCGTTCCTGCCCCGCCGCGGCGCCGACAGCGACCGCCGTCACCGCGAGCGCCAGCGTCGCCAGTCGCCAGATGACCATCGCTTCAGACCTCCTGCCTCGCCGCTTCCGGCCGTGGGTCCGGAGACAACCGCAGGATGAGCCAGGACCCGTGGCCTGTCAAACGTGGAGGCGCATCCGTCGATGACCGACCGTCGAGTCGACCTCGACGAGATGGGCCGACTCGGTGCCCGGCCAGCGCTCTCCCGTCGACTCCCCCTACACCGTCGTCCGCCACGCCCGTGATCCTCGGCCGGAACACGCGCCGGCCGGCGGCAAGAGGTTGCGGATCGAACCAAGAGGTGCGAGGCTCGGGGGTCGTGACGGCGGCGGAGTTGATCCGGCGCGCCCGGCGCTACGCTGGGAGCAAACGGCCTCCGATTACCGCTTAGAGCCGGCGCGCGGAAAGGGCAGCCACGGGCGTCTGTGGGTCGGTGACCGCTTCACCACGGTGCGACACGGTGAGCTCAAGCCGGAGACGCTCCGCAACATGCTGAGACAACTGGGGATCGTGTAGGAGAGCTTCTGATGCGCTACACGTATCCGTGCGTGTTGACGCCGGATGACGGAGGGGTCTCGATCAGCTTTCCTGACGTGCCCGAGGCGCTGACCTGCGGCGAGGACCGAACGGAGGCGTTGGCGATGGCGCAGGATGCGTGGCCACCGCGCTGGCCGGATACGTCCACGAACGCTGGGACGTCCCGGCGCCGAGACCGGCCGCCGACGGACAGGAACCGGTCCCGGTGCCGCCCGTCACCGCCGCCAAGCTGGCGCTCTACACGGCGATGCGTGCGCAGGACGTCACCAACGTGGAGCTGGCCAGGCGCCTCGACATCAGCGAAGCCGCGGTTCGCAAGCTCCTGAACCCCGACCATCGTTCCCACATCGGCCAAGTCGAGAGGGCCTTGCGCGCGGTCGGGCGCACCCTGATCGTCGAAGACCGGGTCGCTTGACCCTCCGCACCGACGCGAGGGCGGATCGTCCGCGTGCCCTCGCCCGTCCCACCAGCGTCACCCTACGCCGGCCGCCCTCCCCGTCACCACCCGAGGCTCGCCTCGCGTCAGCGCGCCGCATCCCGCCGTCGGAACGGAAGCCGCAGCAGCCGCTCGACGTCGTCCAGGACCAGGTAGGCGGCCGGCACCAGCACCAGCGTGACCACGGTGGCGAACAGCACCCCGAACGCCAGCGAGATGGCCATCGGCTTGAGGAAGTCGGCCTGTGCGCCCTGCTCCAGCAGCAGCGGCGCCAGCCCCGCGAAGGTGGTGATCGAGGTGAGCAGAATGGGGCGCATGCGAGTTGCGCCCGCTTCCTGCACCGCGGCCATCAGCGTTCCGCCCCGCCGGCGCTCGCGGTTGATGAAGTCGACCATCACGAGGCTGTCGTTGACCACGACGCCCGACAGGGCCACGACGCCCATCATCGACAGCATCGTCACGGCCTCGTTCATCACGATGTGCCCGCCCACCGCCCCGACGAACCCGAGGGGGATGGCGCTCATGATGATCAGCGGCTGCACGTAGGACCCGAGGGGAACCGCCAGCAGCGCGAAGATCGCGAACAGCGCGAGGGGAAACCCCACCTGCAGGCTGCCGATCACCGCGTCCTGGTCGGCCTGCGACCCTTCGAAGGAGTAGCGGACGCCGGCATGGTCCCGGGCCACGGCGGGCATGACGTCGGCCGCGAGGGCGGCGTAGACCGCGCCGGCCGAGGTGACCGCCTCGTCGAGCGACGCCGTCACGCTCATCGCGCGGCTGCGGTTCACCCGCCGGATGGTCGAGACGCCGCGGCCGCTCTCCAGGTCCGCCACGTAGCCGAACGGGACCTCGTCGGCGTCCGGGGTCCTGATGCGCATGTTCTCGAGCTCCGCGAGCGACCGGCGGTCGTCGGCGGGATAGCGGACCATGACCCGGATGTCGTCGCGGCCGCGCTGGATGCGCTGCGCCTCCTCCCCGTAGAACGCCTGCCGCACCTGCCGCCCGACGTCCTCCAGCCCGAGCCCGAGCGCCTCGGCGGCGGGCTTGATGCCGATGCGCATCTCCCGCGGTCCGCCCTCGAACGAGTCGCTGACGTCGTGCACGCCGGCGAAGCCGCGCAGGCCGGTCTTCACGCGCTCGACGGCCGCCCGCAGCTCCGCCGGGTCGGCGCCGACCAGCTGCACCTCGACCGCTTCGCCCGGCAGCAGGTCGGACGCCGAGAACCCCAGCTCCAGGGCTTCCGGAATCGGGCCGGTCAGCTCGCGCCAGCGCCGGCCCAGCTCGTCGGCGCGCACGCCGCGCTCGCCGGCCGGGGCCAGCTCCAGCATGACCTGGGCGACGTGACCCGTCGCGTCGTTGGGGTCGCCCCACAACGGCCCCGGCGCCACGCCCAACGGCTGGTTGCCGACGGCGGTCAGGACGTGCCGCAGGGGATCGGAACCGGTCCCCTCGATCACCGCGTGGCGCAACCGCCCGGCGCTGTCCTCCAGGCGCCGCGCCACGCCCGCGGTGACCGCCGGGGGGGTGCCGAGGGGCATCGTCAGCGTGGCGTAGACGACGTCGGCCTCGGGGGCGGGGAAGAAGTGGAAAGCGACGCGGCCGCCCGCCACCAGCCCCACCGTGAGGACGAGCACCGACGCCCCCGCCGCCAGCGTGAGATAGCGCCAGTGCAGGCTCACCGCCAGCGCCGGGCGGTAGAAGCGGTCGACGGCGGTTTCGAGCCCGTCCGCCAGGGCGCGCTGGAACCGCCGCCACCGGCCCCGCCGCTCCGCCCGCGGGTGGGCGAGGTGCGCCGGCAGGATGTTGAGCGACTCGACCAGCGAGAAGAGCACGCAGGGGATGACGACGAGCGGCACGTAGCGCATCATCTTGCCGAGCATGCCGGGCACGAAGAGCAGCGGCGAGAAAGCCGCCGCCGTGGTGAGGACGGCGAAGAGGACCGGCGTCGCCACTTCCCGCACGCCCGCCAGCGCGCCCTCCAGGGGGTTGCGGCCGCGCCGCTGGTGGCGGTAGACGTTCTCGCCGACGATGATGGCGTCGTCGACCACGATGCCGAGCACCAGGATGAAGGCGAAGGTCGAGACGATGTTCGCGGTCACGTCGAAGACCGGCATGAGCATGAACGTGCCCAGGAACGAGACGGGGATGCCCAAGCTCACCCAGAACGCGAGGCGCAGCTCGAGGAAGACGGCGAGCAGGACGAACACGAGCGCGAGGCCCGCGATGCCGTTTCGCAGCATGAGGCCCAGCCGGTCGATCAGCGCGTCGGCCTGGTTCATCCATTTCGTCAGCCGGATGCCCGCGGGCAGGGTGGGGGCCTTGCGTTCCAGGTAGTCGTCCACGGCGCGGGCGATCGCCATGTCGCTCTGCCCGCCGGTGCGGAGGACCGAGAGGAGGACCGCGGGCTCTCCGTCGAGGCGGCCGAACTGATCGGTCTCGGCGAACCCGTCGACCACCGTCGCCACGTCGCCCACGTGCAGCCGCGTGCCGTCGGCGCGCGCCAGGAGCACCAGGTCCTCGAACTCCGTTCCCCGGTACGCCTGCCCCACCGTGCGCAGCCGGATCTCGCCGCTCTCGCTCTGCACCGAGCCGCCCGGCAGGTCGATCGACGACCGGCGCACGGCGCGGGCGACGTCGTCGAAGGTCAGTCCGTGGCGCCGCAGCGCCCACTCCGAGACCTCGATGGCGATCTCGTAGGGGCGCACGCTGGCGAACCGGACCTGGGTGACCTCCGGCAGGCCGAGCAGGTCATCGCGCACGCGCTCGGCGATCCGCTTGAGGGTGAGCTCGTCGGCCCGCCCCGAGACCGCGACGTCGACCACGCGAATCTGCGTCCGCCCCTCGGTGATGATCGGCTCCTCGGCCCTCTCGGGAAACGTCTCTATCGCGTCGACCCGGGCCTTGACGTCGTCGAGCACGCCGCGGGCGTCGGCGTGCGAGGCGACCTCGACGACCACCAGGCAGAGCGCGTCGTAGGCGATGGAGACGATCTCCTCGATGCCCTCGATGCCCTGGACGGCCTCCTCGATGCGGACGCAGACCGCCGCCTCGACCTCCTCCGGCGCCGCGCCCGGGTACGGCACCTCGATGCCCAGCGTGTCGAGCGCGACATCGGGGAAGGCCTCGCCGCGCACCCGGTCCATGCCGATCAGGCCGCCGACGACGATGAACGCCATCAGCAGGTTGGCGGCCACCGGGTTCCGGGCGAACCACTCGCTTGCGCGCTGCATGAAGTAGCCCTCCCATCGTCGCCTGCGGCTCCGCTAGGCGCCCAACCAACCCTCCCAGGCGTCCGCGCCGTTCTACGGCGCGGACGCCTGGCCCTCAACCATGGTCCCGGCCGCCGTCGCCCTTCCACGACCGCGTCGGACAGCGATCGGGAGTCCGTCCGTACCAACTGGCTGCCACCGACGTCACACCATCTGGCGCCGCATCATTCGCCGGAACACGCCCTCCTGCTCGAACAGCTCGTCGAAGCTGCCCTGCTGAACGATGCGGCCGCCGCTCAGCACGTAGATGCGATTGGCGTGGCGGATCGTCGACAGGCGGTGGGCGATGACGACGCGCGTGACCGCGAGGCCGTGGAGGCTCTCCATGACCCGGGCCTGGCTCCGCGCGTCGAGCCAGCTCGTCGCTTCGTCGAACAGGAGGATGCGGGGACTGCCGACGAGGGCGGCGGCAATCCGGATGCGCTGGGCCTGGCCGCCGGAGACGGCGCCGCCGCCCCCCATCGGGGTGAACATGCCCATCGGCATGGCCTCGATGTCGCGGTCGACGTCGGCGAGGCGGGCCGCGCGCCAGGCGTCCTCGACGGTCAGCCCGCTCGAGACGCCGACGATGTTGTCGAGCACGTTGCCGTGCCGCAGGACGCCGTCCTGCACGACGACGCCGAACTGGCGCCGGACGGCGCGGCGGTCGAGGTGCGCGAGGTCGCGGCCGTCCAGGTACACCGCGCCCACCCCGGGCTCCTCGAGCCCCAGCGCGAGCCGCAGCAGCGTGCTCTTGCCGGAACCGGTCTCGCCGACGAGGGCGACGAACTCGCCGGGCCGGGCGTGCCACGAGACGTCGTCGAGAACGGGGCGGTCGCCCTTCGCGTAGCTGAAGCCGACGTGCTCGAAACGGATGTCGCCGCGAATCTCCATCCGCGCGCCGCCCGTTTCCGGCGCCCGCGGCGACGCCTCCAGAATGGGCCCGGCCTGCTCGGCGGCGGGGACGATGCCGGCCAGCGCCTCCGACGACTGGCCCAGACCGACGATCGCCGAGTAGAAGATCATCGCCGCCGCGTAGACCACCACGAAGTCGCCAACGGTGACGGCGGCCGGGCCGCTCCACGCCACCGCGCCGAACAGCACCGCGCCGCCGACGGCCGGCACGGCGGTGCCGAACGCCACCAGGTGCTCGCTCAACCGGCCGATCTCGAGCCTGGCGCGCTGCTGCTCGCGGTAGCCGCGGGCCCAGCGGGCGAACGCCGAGTCCTCCGCGCCGAGCGCGCGCAGCTTGCCGATGCCGTTGATGAACTGGAACAGGTCGCCCGAAATCTGCCGCCTCGCGCGGTTGAGCCGACGATGCAGCGGGACCTGGCGCAAACCGACGATCACGAACGCGGCCAGCGAGAGCAGGCCGAGCCCGAGGCTCCACAGGCCGAGCCCGACGTCGTACAGGAAGACGAGGACGAAGGCCGGCAGCAGGAACACGACGGCCTGCAGGGCGGCGGCCACGGTGCCGGCGAGCTGCTCGCGCAGGGCCTGGAACACGGCGACGCGCACCATGAGGTCGCCGGGCGTGAAGCGCTCGAGGAACCGTCTCGGCAGGCCGAGCATTCGGTCCCACAACGCGGCCCCGATGCGGGCGGCGGCACGGCCCTCGATGCGCATCAGCGCCGCGCCCTGCCGCATCTGCAGGAGGGCGGCGGTGACGGCGAGCACGATCAGGCCCGCCGTGACCTGCGCCAGCGCGCCGCCGGCGGCGGCGGGGATCACCCGGTCCGCGAGCAGGCCCGCCGCGACGGCCGGGGTCAGCAGGGCCAGGCCCGCGGCCACGCCCGCCGACAGGAGCCTGAGGCCGTCGGGCAGGAGATGCCGGCCGGCAAGGCGCAGCAGGTCCGCCGCGCGGGCCGGCCGGCCGGGGGGCAGCGGCCGGTAGAAGCACCACGCCTCGGAAGCCAGCGTCCGGGCGCGTGCGCGGGTCACGCGCGTGGACCGCCCGCTCCGCGGGTCCACCAGGCGGTATCGTCCCCAGCCACCCGGCAGCAGCGCCACGGGTTGCCCTTCGGCGCGCCGGAAGGCGAGCAGCGCCCCGCTGTCTCCGCGCCACCAGCGGTCCTCGTCGGCCAGCCGGACCTGCCGGCACCGGGCCCCCGACGACTGGAGAACTTCCCGCAGCGAGGACGCGGCCTTGCGGGGCGCGCCGCCGTCGTCGGGGAACCGGAAGTCGATGCCCTCGTGTCTTCCGATGGACTCGAGCGCGGCATGCAGCGCCTCCCCGCGTCCTTTGGCCGGCTGGCCGCGGGCGAGCACGCCGAACAGCGCGCGCCGCGCGCGCGCCGCGTCCCGGCGTCGGCGGCTGGCGCGAGAGACCTGCAGGTTGGCTTCGTCGACGAGCAGCAGGCGGCGGTTGAACCGCTCGGCGTCGAGGGCCAGGCGGTGGAACCCGGCCAGGGCCGGCAGCAGCTCGTCCGCCGCCTGCAGGTCGCGGGACGACCTGCCGGCAAGCCGCGCCGGCGCGTCCAGCCTGATCCAGCTCTCCAGGGTCAGCGGAATCGCCGCCGCGCCGGCCGGCAGGGCCTGGCCGGCGCCGATGAACTCGACGGTCCCGACCCCGGTCCCGGTGGCCCAGACGAGGCCCCGGTCGGCCGCCAGCACGCAGCCGGACCCGACCTCGACCTCCTCGCCCCGGCCGAGCCGCTTCTCCGGGTGCGGGGGCAGCTCGACATCGCGGGCCACCGCGGCCGAGACGGCGGAGATCCACGCATCCACCTGGCCGGCGACGTCGTCGCCCGCGCCGCTTTCGACCAGCGCGCTCGGCCGCACGCGGCGCAGGGCCGTACCCGGCAACGGCCTGGCCACGGCGGCCAGCGTCTCCTCGCCGTCCGGCTCCTTCTCGTCCGCCTCTCCGCCGGCTGCCTCTCCGCCAGCCGCCTCTTCGCCGGCCGCCTCTCCGCCAGCCGCCTCTTCGCCGGCCGCCTCTCCGCAGTCTGCCTCGTCGCCGGCCGCTTCTTCACCAGCCGCTTCCCCGACACCGAACACCAAGCGCTCCGGCCCCGCCCGCAGCAGGTGCTTGAAGCTCGACACGACGGTGCCGTCGCGGTACTCCACCAGGAAGACGTCGACGCCGCCCCGTTCGACGAACCACGCGAGATCCTCGCCGGCGAGGCGGAGGAGCGCGTCGCTGCCGCCCGAAGGCTCGCCGAGCGACGCGGCGAGCCCGGCGAGCCGACCGGGCGCGGACCGCGTCATCGGGGCACCGGTCGCGGGCGCCGCGCCCGGCGCGGAGGGCGTCATCGGGGTACCGGTCGCGGGGGTCACGTCCGGCGCGGACCGCGTCACCGGGGCACCGGTCGCGGGCATCGCGTCCGGCGCGCAGGGCGTCATCGGGTCCCCGGTCGCGGGCGTCGCGTCTGGCGCGGAGGGCGTCACCGGGGCATCGTTCGGGGGCGTCACGTCCGGCTGGGAGGACGTCGTCCGGCCATCGCTCGCAGGCGTCATGGTCGTCAACCCGCGCGCACGAGCTGGTGGTACAGGCCGTTGCGGTCGGCGAACAGCTCGTCGTGGGTGCCGTGCTGCACCGCCTCGCCGCGATCGAGCACGACGATCCGATCGCAGTTGCGGATGGTGCTGACGCGGTGGGCCACCACCAGGCAGGTGCAGCCGCGCCGCCGCAGCGCGTCCTCGATGTCCGCCTCGGTCGCCGCGTCGAGCGCGCTGGTGGCTTCGTCGAGAAGCAGCACGGACGGGTTCGGGACGAGCGCGCGGCCGATCTCGAGGCGCTGGCGCTGACCGCCGCTGAAGTTGCGGCCGCCGTCGCGCACCGCCGCGTCGTAGCCGGCGGGCCGGCGCGTGATCTCGTCGTGGATGCGCGCATCGAGCGCCGCCCGCACCAGCTGCCGCTCGGGGACCGTCGGGTTCCACATGGTCAGGTTCTCGCGCACCGTGGCCGCGAACAGGAACGGATGCTGATCGACCAGGGCCACCGAGCTGTTCAGCACCTCGCGGGGAATCTCGTCCCGCGCCACGCCGTCGAACAGGACCTCGCCCGACCACGGCGCGTAGACGCCGGCCGCGAGCATCAGCAGCGTCGACTTGCCCGAGCCGCTCGGGCCGACCACCGCCACCTGCCGCCCCGGCTCGATCGTCAGGCTCAGGTTCCTGACCTGCGGCGGCCGGCTCGCCTGGTAGCCGAAGGTGACGTTGCGCAGTTCGATGCGCCCGGCCAGGCGCAGGCGCCCCTCGAACGTCTCGATGCGGCCGCCCGCGCGGGGCGGCCTCGACAGCGCCCGGTCCTCGGCCGCGTCGAACACGTCCCCCAGCCGCTGCAGATCGGCGTCGAGCGTCTGCAGCAGGTCGGCGAACTGCACGAAGCGGCCGACCGGCCGCAGGAAGCTGCCGGCCACCACGTGCAGCCCCATCAGCGTGCCGAGGGTCATCCCGCCGGTCATGACCCGCCAGCCGCCGAGCCCCATCACCGCCGCCCCGCCCAGCATCATGAACAGGCCCGGCACGGCGGCGTTGAGGTGGCCCAGCTCCGAGAAGCGCTGGCGGGCCGTCAGCTCGCGCGCCTGGTGCCCGGTCCAGCGGGAGAAGAAGTCGTCCTCGGCCGCCGTCGCCTGCAGCGAGTCGATGGAGCGCAGCGCGACGCCCCCGAGACCCGTCAGCATGGCGCCCTCGCGCTGCATGTGCCGCTTCTCGTCGGTCCGCCGCCGCGACACCGCCCGCATCGCAAGGGCGCCGGCCGCCGCGACGGCGGCCACGGCGACCCCGAGCAGCGGATCGACGGCCAGCAGCACGGCCAGGAACACCGCGCTCGTGACGACCTCGATGGCGACGCCGACGAGCTGCGTGGACCCGACGGCGGCCACCTCGTCGACGAGCTGGACGCGCGACGCGAGGTCGCCGGCGAAACGATGCACGAAGTAGCGCACCGGCAGGCGGAAGAGGTGCGACAGCAGCCGGTCCGCCTGCGCGACGGACAAGCGGACGGCCAGCCGCCTCAGACAGCGCTGCTGCAGCCACGCCAGCAGGTACAGGGACCCCGCCGCGCCCGCCGCCGCGATCGGGAGGAAGCCCCAGCCCGACTCCCCGCCGCCGAGCACCTGGTCGACGAAGAGACCCAGCATCAGCGGCAGCGCGAGGCCCGGCAGCACCATCAGCAGCCCGCACGCCATCGCGAACGACAGCGGCGCCTTCGCGTCGCGCAGCCACGGCCAGAGCTGGCGCACGACGCCGGGCCGGGCGCCCCCGGGCCGGAAGTCGGGCCCCGGCTCCAGCGTCAGCACGACGCCGGTGAACCTCCGGTCGAACTCCTCCGCGCTAACGCTGCGGCGGCCGTTGGCGGGATCGTTCAGGTGGAAGCGGTCCCGCCCGCAGCCCTCCAGCACGAGGAAGTGGTTGAACTCCCAGAACAGGATGGCGGGGGGCCGAATCCGGCGCAGCTCGGCCGGCTGCCGGCGCCAGCCTCGGACCCGCATGCCGTAGTGCTCGGCGGCGCTGACGAGGTCGCCCGCGCTGCTCCCGTCGCGGCCGACGCCGCACGCGCCGCGCAACTCCTCCAGGCGCACCCAGCGCCCGTGGTGCGCGAGCACGATGCCCAGGCAGACCGCGCCGCACTCGGTCTCGTCGAACTGCACGAGGGCCGGCGTCCGCACCGGCCGATGCTCCCGCGGCCGGGCCTCGTGCCGGCTGCCGCGCCCCGGCATCAGCCGCTCCCGGCCCGCGCCAGGAAGCGAACGGGCGCCTGGCGCCGCGTGACGACGTCGAGCCGGCAGGGCGCGCCGTCGGCCGGCGTCCGGTCGGGCGCGCTCCGCAGGGAGAGCCGGACCCGATGGCCGCCGTCGGGCGCCGCGAGCCCGAACGCGGCGAGCCAGCCGGGCGCGGCCGCGGGACGCGCCGCAACCTCCCGCAGATCGGCCGCGAGCACGATCGGGCGCCCCCCGGCCGGCGCCGGCACCAGCACCCGGGCGGCCATGCCCGCGGCGACCTCCGCGGCCTGCGCCGGCGCGATGAACGCCACCGCCTCCAGGCCGCCCGCGGTGCCGGTACGGACCCGCGCGACCTCGGCCCCGGCCGCGACCGGCTGCCCGGGCGTCAACGCGAGCGTCGTGACGGTGCCCACCCAGGGGCTGACGATGACGTCACCGACGGCCTCCGCCATCTCCAGGTCGGCCAGCTCCGCGCGCGCGCCCCGCAACCGCTCCCGCTCTCCCGCCGGGCGCGCCTCGAGCGCGTCCACCCGCGCGCGCGCGATGCGAATGGAACGGCGCAGCTCGGGGCGCCGCACGCGGGCCACGGGCTGTCCGGACCGCACCGCGTCGCCGGTGGCGACCAGCACCTCGGCGACGGTGCCCGACAGCTCCGCGAGCACCGCGCGGCGTTCTCCGGGCCGCACGAGCAGGCATTCCGCCGTCAGCCGGCGTTCGATCGTGCCGAACACGCACCAGGCCCCGGCGCCCAGCAGCACCAGCGTCAGCCCGGCCAGGACCGCCCATTCGTGCGGGGCCGTCACCTGGGGCAGGACGTCCAGCCGCTCGGTCTTCCCGTGGCTGGCAATCGCCTCCTCGCGAAACAGGGACTTGTCGAGCAATCGCACTCTCGACCTCCGGGCGCGCCGTCCTCGCGCGCGCGTAAGCACTACCCGCTCGTCGACGGCCCTCGCGGCGCCGGCTCCGCACCCATGCCCCCGGCCGGCGCCCATGTGTCGGTCAGCAGGGGCACGAAGCTCATGCCGACGTAGGCCTTGGCCTCCGCGACGTCTCCCGCGACGGTGATCTTCAGGTGGTTGATGCCCTGGTGGGCGAGGAAGACGGCGTTGTCGAAATACATCTTCTGGTGCCCGGGCCACGCCAGCAGGCCCCGCGCCTTCGACGGAACGCTCCAGCCCTTCTCCACCAGGGTCGCCACGCACGGCCGCCAGTCGCCGCGCGTGGTGTCCTGCCAGCCGCCCCGCCCGGCGTACACCTCCAGTCCGAGGCGCCGGCCCACGCCCCGGGCCGTCACGTCGAACGACAGCGCGAACCGGGCGCTGACGACGAGCAGATCCGTCAGGATCCCGCCGGCAAGGACGACACGGCCGGGCCAGCGCAACCGCGCCAGGAAGTCCGGCACGGCGCCCGCGTCGATGTCCCGGACGACGAGCCGGACGGCCCGTTCGGCGCGGTCCGGCATCGCGCCCGCCTGACTGATTCGCGCGCCCCGCGGCAGCGCGTCGACGGCCCGCTCCACCTCGCGCTGCTCCGCCGGGTCGGCCCTCCATCCGCAGGCGGCGGCCAGCGTGCGCGCGATGTCGCGCCGGGCGCTGCCCTGCACGTCGTGCCCGGACGGCCCCGGGACTCGCCGCAGCCTGAAGTAGATGCCGGGGATGTCGCGGCCGCCCGCGCCGGGTGCGGCGACGTCGTACTCGAGAAGCGCGCCCTCGGCCCAGCGCGCGAGCGCCGAGTCCGCCCGTCCGAACCCGCCGATGCAGCGCGCCAGGGCCGCCCTCGACGGTTGGAGGCGCGCGCCGCCGCGTGCGTCCCGAACGAAGCGCCGCGCGACCGGAGCCTCCGTCGCCGCGGGCGCGCCGATGTCCGACGCGACGGGGACGCACACGTCCACCGACGGGTACGGATTGCCGAGCCGGCACTCGAAACCGAAGAACGCCGCCGCGGCGGCGGGTAGCTCGGCGGCCCGTTCGAGCAGCCGCGCCCATCCCTCGCCGCCGAGCAGGGACGCGGGGAACAACGGGCGCAACTCACGCAGGATGTCCGCGAACGTCGCCTCGCGTCCACCTGCCAGCGCATCCCAGGGGGTAACAGGGTCCGCGCCGCCAACCCTCTCGTCGTCGCCGATCGCAGTTGCTCGCGCCGCCGCGATGCCCCCGCCGGTCATGCCTCGGGACCGTAGCGGATGAACCCGTTGCTGAGGACGGCGTTCGGGTCGAACGCCTCCTTCCACCGCAGAACCGCCGGCCATCGCGGCCCGAAATGGGCCCGCCACTCGTCGTGGCCTCGCCGGACCCAGCCCGTGAGGTAGCGCTTGCCGCCCGCGGCCACGAGCAGTCGCCCCGCGTTCTCGATGACCGGCAGGGCCACACCCAGTACCGCTGTCGGGATGTACGGGACCAGGCCGACGCCGAGGACGGGTCCCGAGCTCGGCAACATGAGCATCGGTGTCCGTTCGAGACCGAGCGGCCGGAGCATGACGTTGATGCTCGCCAGCAGGGGCGGTGGAAGCGACTCCAGCAGACGAGTCACGCACGCTGCCGCGGTGCGCCAGGGCAGATAGGCTTCCGTCACCGGGACGCTGAGGGCCGTCGTCGCGTGTCGCACCGCCGGCATCGGCATCGGTTCGGGCAGATCGGCGAATTCCGCGATGTCACGGTCGACGGTGCGGACCAGGCGAAGATGGTGAAGACCGGCCAGCAGCCTGGCCTCGTCGGGCTCGGTGTCGAACTCGACGCTGGCGTCCATGGGGTAGGACCAATCTCCAGTCAACGGCCAGTCGTCATCCTCGCCCGGGAACCGGTGGTCCCGATGCCGGCACCAGGCACGGAGATAGTGAAACCGGCGGCGCGACAGGATCTGCGCCATGTCGCACATCAAGGCCTCCGGATCGCCGTAGAGGAGACGGAACGTCCGCACGCGCGGCAGCACGCGGCGGATGCGGATGCAGGCCCGGGTGATGACCGAGAACTGGCCCAGTCCGGCCCGGGTCGCGTCGAACAGCGACGCGTTCTCGGTCGCGGAGCAGCGCAGCAAGCGCCCGTCTCCGGTCACCGCCTCCAGCGCGTCGACGTTGTTGGCCTGGGTGCCATGGAGATGCGAGGACTGCCCGACCCCCCCGGTCGAGAGCGTGCCGCCCACGGTGGTGTCCAGGTTGTTGGTCAGCACCATCGGCATCCAGCCGCGCCGGCGGGCGTAGCCGACCGCCTCGCGCCAGATGGCGCCCGCCTCCACCTGCAGGGTCTGCCGCGCCTCGTCGAGCGGGCCGACCCGGTCGAGGCCCCGCATGTCGATCTGGACGCCGCCGCCGGTCAGCGACTGCCCGGCCTGGGTATGGCCCGTCCCGCGAAGCGCCACTGGCGAACCGGTGCGGTTCGCCCAGCGCACGATCTCCAGCACGTCCCGCGCCGTCCTCGGCGCGGCGACCGCGCGCGGCATCCTGACCAGAATGCGCCCGGAATCCACGCTGGCCGCGCGCAACGCCTCCTCGCCGTCACGCGTGTCGACCCGCGCGGCCAGCGCGCGGACGCCCGCCGTCTCACCCACGGTGCCGGCTCCCGGCGGCGAATCGGCCACGGCCGACCGCTCGGCGATTCATCGGGGACGCGCAGGGCCGTCGCCGTGCGTCGCCGACGGGCGCGCGGATCACCAGTTGCTGCCGCTGCCGCCGCACCCGCCGGCGATGCGGTCCAGCTGCTCCCGGCTGAGAGCTCGTGATCCTCCCGCGCGCCGCCGACGTGGGTCACCAGTCACTAGGTCCATCATGGCCCTTGTGCCCGCCGGCGATGCGGTCCAACTGCTCCCGGCTGAGCTCCGGCCTCGGCGGCAGCACCAGGTGGGCGTCGGCGGCCGACTCCTCGTGCACGTGGAGCCGGTAGCCGTCCGGGAAACGCAGGCCGGTTTCCCCCTCGACGGTCGCGCGGGGGTCGGCGATGAGCCGCGTCCGAAAGTCGTCGTCCTCCGTCGCCTTCATCGCGATGTGCGCCTTCACTTGTGCCTCTGACCCCATTTCCACCCTCCCTGGCCAAATGTTTCCTCGGGAAGCCCTCGTCGCCGACGGCCCAACGGCGGGCGACGTCAACACGAACTCCGGGCCAGAATCGACAGGGCCGACGTCCACCGGCTCGGCGGCAGACGACGCGCGGGTACGTGGCATCGAGACGAGCTCGTGACCCTCCCGCGCGCCACCGACGTGGATCACCAGGCGTCACTCTCCTTGGCGCCATGCCCGCCGGCGATGCGGTCCAGTTGCTCCCGGCTGAGCTCCGGCCTCGGCGGCAGCACCAGGTGGGCGTCGGCGGCCGACTCCTCGTGCACGTGGAGCCGGTAGCCGTCCGGGAAGCGCAGGCCGGTTTCCTCCTCGACGGTCGCGCGGGGATCGGCGATGAGCCGCGTGCGGAAGTCGTCGTCCTCCGACGCCTTCATCGCGATGTGTGCCTTCACTTGTGCCTCTGACCCCATGTCCACCCTCCTTGGCCGTGTGTTTCCCCGGAAGCTCTCGTCACTGACGCCGCCAACGGCGGGCGACATCGACATGAACTGCACAAGGACGGCAGGGACCGCCAACTCCCCACCGAGGCGGTACAATACGCAACCCTCGTCGTCTTGGCGCCTCCAAGACTGGATGGATCGAAGCGAACGCGGTGCTTCTTGGGCGGGTTCGTCGAGACCCCGCGGCCAGCATTGCCCCCATCCAGAACGTGGTGTGGGCCGCCCCGGCGGAAGCGGTGACGCGGGTTCTAGCGGAAGGCGTATCGCACGCGCACCCCGACCCGGCGGGGGGCGAGGACGTTGGCGAAGTAGCGCCGCGACCGGAAGCCGTCCTCGGTGATCCCGATGAGCTCGGGCGTCTGGCGCACGCCGGTCACCGCGTACTCGTCGAACAGGTTGTCGGCATAGAAGGTCAGGCGCCAGGCGTCCTTCGAGAGCGACGCCGACACGTTGTGGAGGTCGTAGGCGGGCAGCGTCTCGCCCCCCGCCCGCATCCCGATCCGGGTGAGCACGTCGCCGACGTAGCTGTAGCCGTACTGCAAATCGAACGCGACGTCGTCGCCGAGCAGGGCCGCCCAGGAGGCGAGCAGGCTGCCCTGCCGCCTCGGCGCGCCCGACAGGCGGTCGCCCGCGAACACATCGGCGCCCCCGTCGAGCAGGCCGGGCGAGTCCACGCTGAGCTCGGCGCGCGTGTACGACCACGAGCCGCGGAGACGGAGGGCGTTCGTCACGCCGACGGCCGAGGCGAGCTCGACGCCGCGGCTGACCGCGCCGCCGCCGTTCAGGGTGATGGGCTCGGCGCTGAACGGCGTGAGGCCGGCGACCTGGATGTCCGTCCAGTCGACGTGGAACAGGGTTCCGCTGAAGGTGACCCGCTCGTTCCACGAGCGGCGCAGCCCCATCTCGAAGTTGGTCGTGGTGTCCGGCCGGATCAGCGCCTGGTCGGCGTAGATGCAACCCGACTGCGGCGGGTCGTTGGCGGGGTCGGCGTCCTCGAGGAGGGCGAGCTCCTCGTCGGAGCACACCCGGTAGTTGTTGCCGCCACCGATGCGGTATCCCTCGGACCGCGTGAAGTAGACGTTGGTCTCGTCGTCGAGCCGGTAGCTGACGCTGGCCTTGAACAGGACGCCGCCGTCGTCCGACGCGTGGTCGCTGTAGGGCGAGTTGTACATCGGCGTGTAGGGGAACTCGGTGAGGTTGCCGGTGGCGACGCCGTAGCCGAACCACCGGCCGCCCGCCGTCACCCGCAAGCGGCCGCCGAGGTCGCGGGTGACCTCGCCGAACAGGGCCCGCTCGTCGACCCCCTGTGCGCCGAGGCTGTAGTACTCGACCGGCTCGGTCGCCGGGCTGCCGCCCAGGACCGGCGTGATCCCGGAGAACTCCGTCAGCCCCGGCGCGTATTCGAAGCTCGTGCCGCGGCTGTCGTACCGATTGAAGAAGGCGCCGCCGACCCAGCGCCACGGCCCGTCGCCGGTCGAGACCAGCCGCGTCTCCCAGTTGAGCCGCTCCTCCCGCCCGTCCTCCCGCGTGTACGCCGAGAAGGTCCGGAACCCGGACGTCAGGTCGACGGGACTGACGGTCGGGTCGAACGCCTGCGCCCGCGCGAGGCCCGGGTACGTCCCCGGCAGCAGCCCCCCGATGCCGAACGCCTGGATCAGCAAGTCGGTCTGGTCACGTTGCCCCCGCGTGGAGAACCGCGAGTAGCCCGCGGCGGAGGTCAGCTCCGCGCCCCCCAGCCCCCAGGTCAGCTCCAGGCTCAGCAGCTCGTTCCGTCGCTCGTTCGGCTCGAGGTAACGGTGCGCGGACACGTAACGGCCGGTGTCGAACGACCGTGCGTGGTTGATCTGCCGCGCCCCCACCCGCTGATCCTGCAGGTGGTAGGCGAAAAGGGCGGACAGGTTCGGCGTCGCGTCCCACAGGAGGGAGAGCCGCGCCGAGAGGGTGTCCTCGGTGTTCGCGTCCGGCTCCCGGCGCAGGTTCGCCGCCACCGCCTCGGGATCGGTCAGGTCGGGCTCGGGCTCGGAGACGCCCGGCGTGCGCAGCAGGTAGTCGTAGTCGATGAAGCCCGGATTCGCGAAGCGGTCGAAGGAGCCCCGCAACGCCAGCTTCCGCGTGACGAGGGGCAGGTTGAAGGTGAGGCCGGCGTCGGAGCCCGGCGCGCCGCCGTGGGCGAGGCCGAACAGGTCGCCGCGGACCTCCAGCGTCCGGCGCCCGGTGTCCGGCCGCCGCGGCAGGTAGCGCACCGCGCCGGCCAGGGTGCCGGCGCCGTAGAGCGTGCCCTGCGGCCCCAGCAACACCTCGACCCGCTCGATGTCGTGCAGCCGGAGGTCGATCGCGAGGGGGATGTCGCCGAGGTAGGTGGCGACGCCGTTGTTGTAATTGTTGCCAGCCGCCTCCGATCCGTTCAGGGCGTCGGTGTGCAGGCCGCGTACGATGACGACGTTGCTGCCGCGCGCCCCCTGATCGACCACGGTCAGGCCCGGCGTCCAGCGCGCCAGCTCCGTCAGGTTGTCGATGGCCCGCCGCTCGATGTCCGCCCCGGTCACCGCCGAGATGCTCATCGGCACCTGCTGCAGCGGCTCCTCGACGCGGGTCGCGGTGACGACGGCGGCTTCCTCGAAGGCCCCGAGTCGCAAGGTGACCGGGGGAAGCGTCACCAGTTCTCCGCCCACCGCGACGCCGGCCACCGTCGCCTCGCCGAAGCCGCTGAGGAAGATGGTCACCGCGTAGACGCCCGGGGAGAGGCCGGTGAACCTGAAGCGTCCCTCCGCGTCCGACTGCGCAGTCACCGCCCCGCCCGGGCCGCCGGCCAGCGTGACGGTCGCCCCGGGCAGGACGCCGCCGGTCGCATCGACCACGACGCCCGCGATCTCCCCGGTCTGCGCCGTAGCGATCGTCGCCGTGCCGGCGATGCAGAAGAGAACCACCGCCGTTTCGGCGTATCGAGACAAGGAAACCTCCCAAGTGGACTTGTCCTGCTCCCTCGAGCACGGCCGCCTCGACGTTTGCCTCGTCAATTGATGTCAAGGGGTGCCGCCGCGCGCGTCACGTCGGGTCTCATCTCCATCTTTAGGTGCATTCGCCGCCTTCCAGCGTTCTGATTTCGGGTTGTTGCCTCCAATGTTGGAGGCGCGCCGGACGGGGCGCATATGTGATAACAGAAAGAGTCCGAAGAGGCTAGCCCCCCCGCTCCGCCGGCCGGCGAGGCCGCCGAAGGGGCGAGCGCCCGACGGAGGCCGCGGGCCAACGCACAGGAATCGTCATGAGCGACCAAGACGCGTTCGAGCGCATCCTGTCGGCGATGTACGACGCCATGCTCGACGACACCCGCTGGCCGGCCGCCTCGGCCCTCGTCGACGAGGCCTGCGGCCTGAAAGGCAACAGCCTCATGGTGGGCGAAGGCCCGAAGGACGACATCCGGGCCACCTGCGTCGGGTCCTACTACCGGGGGCAACGGCGCCAGGAAATCGAGCGCGAGTACCTCGAAGACTACCATCCCGCCGACGAACGCGTGCCGCGCTTCCGGCAGCTGCCCGAGGGCCGTCTGGTGCATGTCACGGACCTGTACACGACCGAGGAGCTGAAGACCTCGCCCACCTACAACGAGGTGCTGCGGCGCGCCGACAAGCAGGACAGCCTGAACGTTCGATTCGACGGGCCGGACGGCTCCCACATAGCCTGGTGCCCGGCCGATCCCGTCGACTCGGACGGCTGGGGGACCTCGCGCCTTGCGATGGTCGCGGAGCTGCTGCCCCATGTCCGGCAGTTCGTCCGGGTCCGCCAGGCGGTGGTGTGCGCCCTGGCCCGGCGAGGGGCGGCCGGCCTGCTCGACAACCTTCGGATGGGTGTCATCCACCTGGATCGGCGCGGGCGGATCATCGACGTCAACGACCGCGCCCGCGGCATCCTGCGACGGGGCGACGGGTTGTCCGACCGGCGTGGGGAGCTGTGCGTCCGCGAGCCTTCCGACCGCGGCCGCCTCGACCGCCTGCTGCGCGACGCGCTGCCGGCCACCGGGGCGGCGGCGGTCAGCAGCTCGATGCAGCTCCGTCGGTTGCCCGGGTTGCCGCCGTTCACGGTGCACATCAAGCCGTTGGCCGTCCGCCAACCGGACTACGGGGCGCGCCACGTGGCCGCGCAGGTGCTGATTGTCGAGCCGGGCCGGCGGCATCGGGTCGATCCCGACCGGGTGGCCGGGATGCTGGAGCTGACCCCGGCCGAGAGCGAGGTGGCGGTCTCGCTGGCGGAAGGCGGGAGCGTGCGCGACATCGCCGAGGCGACGGGGCGCACGACAGCCGCCATCTCCTGCCAGGTGAAGCGCATCTGCCGGAAGCACTCCATTTCGCGGCAGGCCGACCTGGTACGGCTGGTACGGTCGCTCGCCGATCTCGGGTGAGGGTGCACGTCCGTCGCTGCGGGGTTTGTTCGCGCGTCGCTGCGGGTTTGTTCGCGGTTCTCCACCGCGACCCGCATCGGATGTCAACGACGGTCTCATCAATCATGTCGTGCGTCGCCGGAAGGTCCGGCTGCTGCGGGGTTTCTTTTGTCGCATGGCACGTTCTGCGTGTCGAGAACGCCGCCGCACGCGCCACTCTCCCCACTGCCTCCCTGTATTGGTGGATTCGCCCTGCCCCTGTGCGCGCAGTCGTCGGCTGAACATCCAATACTGGAGGCGTCGGAACGAGCCAAACGTGGTATCAAATGGCCGGAATGTCCGGCCGCCACTCCCGCAGCGGCCTGGTGAAGCAGGGCCGGAGGGGCAGACGCGCCCGGCGGGCCCGGGCGATAGACGAACGGCATGAACGACCGAGACGCGTTCAAGCGCACCCTCGCGGCGATGTACGACGCCATGCTCGACGATGCCCGCTGGCCGGCCGCGTCGGCCCTGATCGACGAGGCCTGCGGCGTCGAGGGCAATGACCTGATGGTCGGCGAGGGCCCGTCGAACGACGTCCGGGTTCACTTCGTCGGGTTGTACAGCCGGGGGCAGCGCCGCGAAGACCTGGAACGGGAGTACCTCGAACACTATCACCCCATCGACGAACGCGTGCCGCGCGTCCGGCAACTGCCCGATGGCCGCCCGATGCACGCGAGGGACCTGTTCACGGCCGAGGAGCTGAAGACCTCGCCCGCCTACAACGAGGCCCTGCTTCGCAGCGCCGGCCAGGACGGATTGACGGTGCGGCTCCAGGTGGCGGACGGCTCCCACGCCGCCTGGTGCGTCGGGAACCCCGTCGACTCCGATGGCTGGGGGTCTTCGCGGCTCGCGATGTTCACGGCGCTGCTGCCCCACGTCCGCCAGTTCGTCCGCGTTCGCCAGGCGCTGGTCCGGGCCGACGCGCAGACCACGACGGTGACCGCCCTGCTCGACAACCCGCGCATCGGCGTGCTCCACCTGGACCGGCGCGGGCGGATCATGGCGGCCAACGACCGGGCCCGCAGCATCCTGGGCCACGGCGACGGACTGTCCGACGCCGACGGCGTGCTGCGCACCCGCGCGCCGGCCGACCAGGACCGCCTCGAGCGGCTGGTGGGCAACGCGCTGCCGGTCAGCGGCGGGACCGCGGTCAGCGGTTCCATCCTGCTTCGCCGCTCGCCCGCGCTGCCGCCGTTCGTGGTGCACGTGAAGCCCGTGCGGGTCCCTGAACCGGACTACGGGGCGCCACACGTCGCCGCGCTCGTGCTCATCGTCGAGCCGGGGCGCCGGCATCGCGTCGATCCCCGCGTGGTGGCCAGGACCCTGGACCTGACGCCGACGCAGAGTCAGGTGGCGGTCTGGCTGGCGGAAGGCCGGAGCGTGCGCGACATGGCCCGGACGACGGGACACTCGGAAGGCACCATCTACTGGCACCTGAAGCAGATCTACCAGAAGCAGTCCATCTCGCGGCAGGCCGACCTGGTGCAGTTGGTGCTGTCGCTCGCCGAGCTCGGCTGAGGCCGCCGGCAACCGGCGGCGGCCGCGCCGGCCTCTGCGGGATCGGAAGCCAAGCGGTCCGGGCTTGCCATTGCTGGCTCCGTTCCCGGACACATACGACATTGGATGTATCAGCCTGACGGCCGAGTGGCAATAGCACCATGACCAACCCATTACTGGAGGCAGAAAGAGACGTCTTCGTTTACCGGGTAAGGGCGAGAAAATCCGCGAAGTGGTGTGCAGCTTCGGGGCGCATGTGCCGATACGTGGGGCATGGCCGGCGAGAGCGGCGGAGGGGGCGATTCGAAGGCACCGCGGCGAGAGCAGGATGCGCGGGACGAGCGCATCGAGGAACTCGAGCGGGAGAACGCCAAGCTGAACGAGGACTTGGCGCGGACGACCCGCGACCGAGACCGGTGGAAGCGCCGGAGCGAACACCTCAAGAAGCAGCTCGACGACGCCCGGCGGGCGGGTCGACGGCAAGCCGCCCCCTTCAGGAAGGACCGGCCGCAAGGGCGCCGCGGGCGCCCTGGGCGCCGACCCGGCACAGAGTACGGACCCCAGGGACGCCGCCCGCGCCCGCCGCGGGTCGATGAGACCTATGCGGCGCCGGCGCCACGGGCGTGCCCCGACTGCGGCGGCGCCGTCGAAGTGACACGCGTGGCCTCGCAGCATCAGGAAGACCTCCCCGAGGTGCGCCCCCTCGTGCGCCGCTTCGACATCGAGGTCGGCCACTGTTCGCAGTGTCGGCGCCGCGTGCAGGGCCGCCACCGTCTCCAGACCTCCGATGCACTCGGCGCGGCCGCGGTCCAGCTCGGCCCGAGCGTCGTCGCGCTCGTCGTCGAGCTGCACACCGAGATGGGTGTCCCGCTGGCGAAGGTGGCCCGCGTGTTGCGGAACACGTTCGGTGTGCACGTCACCGAGGGCGGCCTCGCCCGTCTGCTGCATCGAACCGCCCGGGACGCCACGCCGGCCTACGGGGAACTCTGCCGGCAGGTCCGCAACGCGCCGGTGGTCACGCCGGATGAGACGGGCTGGCGCGTGGACGCCAAGCCCTACTGGCTGTGGGCGTTCGTTACCCCGGAAACCACCGTCTACGCCATCCGCCCCGGCCGCGGGTTCGACGATGCCGCCACCGTGCTCGGGACCGACTACGCGGGCGTGCTCGTGCGCGACGGGTGGCAGGTGTACCGGTGCTACACCGACTCCTTGCACCAAAGCTGCGTCAATCACCTGGTTCGCCGCTGCAAGGAGCTGGACCAGAGCCACCCCTACAGCCCCTGGGGCTCGAAGGTCATGGCCGTCCTCCAGGCTGGCCTGGACGTGCGGGACCGTTGCCGGAACGGCGAGCTGACCCGGCACGGTCTCGACTCGCTCCGCGGCCGACTCGAGGCCCGGCTCGCTCGCTGATTGACGCGCCGCCGCCGTTGGAGGGCGGCAAGCGATTCGCCAAGCACCTCGCCAACGAATTCCCGGCCGTGTTTCTCTTCCTGCGGGACCCGTCGATAGACGCCACCAACTGGCGGGCCGAACAGGCCATCCGGCCCGCGGTGGTCATCCGCAAGGTGTGCGGCGGCAACCGCACCCGCAAGGGCGCCGACACCCAGCAGGTGCTCTCGACGGTGGTGCGTACCGCTCGCCAGCGCGGCCTTGACCTGCCGCCCCTGATCGCCGAGATGTCGCGCGCCCGCGAGCCTGCCGTGCCCGAGGCCTTCGGGCTCCCGCCGCCGCCCGCGTAGGCGGCTGACGCCCGCATTGCCGCTCCGAAACGTGCCCGGCTCACCGCCGCCATGGTCAAGTGCGGACATGCTGACCTTCGGGTCGGCTGCCGGATGGGCTCTGGAAGTACCCGGTGGACGCTTGGCCGCGCACGTTAGCCGACCGACCGCCGCCGGTGCGTACGGCTTCCGCCACGGCATCGCGCCGGCGGCGAAGGCGACCCGTAGCGAAACGTGACGTCAGTCACGGCAACCTCGGTGTGGCTCCGAATCCGACGTGCCTCTATGGTCACTGTCGGCCCGTACCACCCTGTAAACGAATACAAAGAGACTCTACACGGGCGGCAACATCCTTGACATGGACCATTCGCTGACACAACAAGCGTTCCCTCGAACGCATCTCCGTCTGGCGTACCCACGACCCCCGCTCGATGGTGGTCGATTCGCACGGGCCCGAACGGCGGACGGGACACGACCCCATGGAGCGTGAATTGGAAAGGCGGGGCGCCACCAACATCGGTACCAGCCGGCGTCCGGAGGGACTCGCATCCGGCACGTCCCCGAAGCAATCGATGGAGGAACGCCCGCGAGTGATGGTGTCGCGCCGAACCCCGCGGGCGGCCCCCACGCCGGTGCAAGTCGACGCTGACCATCCGCAGGGGTGGCGCAAGAGCGGGACGCCCGCGGCGCCGCGTCGGTCCAGGCGGGGGCGGCGCGGCCCGAAGCCGCGTACGCCGCGGCGAGCGCCTCCCGCGACTCGTGCAGATGAACGAGCCTGACCGGCGCAACCCCCGCCCTCAGCAGCGGGTCCGTCCACGCGAACCGCCCCAGCCCGGCCCCTGCCGTTCGTTTTTCGCTCTGCGAGCGTCGTACAGAGTAGGGAGTGGCGGAATGCTGCCCAACTCGGACCGGCGCCAAGCGTATCGCTGGATGGCGCCGGGACGGCGAGTGGATCGAGCACCGTGCGGGACGGCCCGCCGCCGACGGCTCGATTGAGCGGCGCGGTGTCGGTGGCGCCGGCTCCCGGACAGGACACGCGACAGGGGACGCAACCCGCAGCGGGTCGCCGCATCCCGTGTCGACACCCTTCACCGTGGCGACGGCGGCGACCCCGACGAAGTGTGACATGTTCCCGCGTCTCCGCTCGTTCCTGACCACCTTGATCCGACGCAAGCGCTTCGAGGACTCGCTCGACGAGGAGATGCGGTTTCACCTCGACGCCCACGCCGAGGATCTGATCAGTGCCGGCGTCCCGGGGCCGGAAGCGGTGCGACGCGCCCGGATGCAGTTCGGCGACATCGAGACGATCAAGAACGAGTGCCTGCGGGCACGCGGCCTGCGGACTGCCGACGAGGTGGTGAGTCCGGGCGGCGCGTTTTCTCCCGACCTTCTTCGCTACATCCGGGACTCTCCGGGGCGAATGCCGCGCAGCACGTCGGCGAAGGTGCGCGCGGCCGCCGGGCGGGCCGAGCGGCGAGCCGTCAGCACCGATGTCGCGAACGCGACGGCGGCCAAGGCCGGGTCGGAGCCCACCGACGCCCGGGCGCGGTCGAGACGCTGACGCCGAATGCGGTCCCGGACCTCGTCGGCCCCGGACCCCGCGAACGGATGTTCGCCAGTGGCCATCTCGTACAGCATCACGCAAAGCGACCAGACGTCGTCGGCCTCGTCGGCGGGGCGACCGGACAGCACCTCGGGCGACAGGTACCGCACGGTACCGCCCAGGCCCGTGGGGTCGTTCGCCTCGCGAGCGAGACCGAAGTCCAGGAGCTTCGGCGACCCGTCCGACGCGAACCCGACGTTGCTCGGCTTGACGTCTCCGTGCAGGTAGCCGGCCTCGTGCAGGGCCGCGAGGGCCTCGGCCAGCAGGAGGGCGATGGCGAGGGCGCGTGGAGCCGGCACCGGCCCGCGCCGCAGACGGTCCGCAAGGGTGCCGCGAGGCAGGAACTCCACGACGAGGAACGGGCGGCCGCGCCAGGACTCGATGCCGTGGATCTGCGCCACGGCGCGATGCGCGACTGTCGCCATCGCCCAGGCCTCCGGCTTCGACGTCATCAGGCGGTAGACGGACCGCCCGGTCAGGGTCTTGATGGCGACATCCCGCTCGAGCCGGAGATCGCGCGCCAGGTAGACCGCCCCCATGCCCCCGCTTCCCAGCCGCCGCGCCAGTCGATACTTGCCCGCGAGGAGCTTGGGCCCCTCCGTCTCGACAAACGCGGACCCGCAGTCACACGCCGGCGCATCGCCCGTCGCCTTCACGCATCCGCACACGGGGCACTCCTCGGCCGGCGGCGCCTCCCGCGACCCGGCTTGCCCCTCATGCGTCACGAGCACGCGTCCGACCGCCAGCCCGGCCGCCGCCGCCAGCGCTTCGAGGAACGGGACGTCGACCGGCCGGGCACTGCGGCCGTCGAAGCGCCGGCCCGCCACCAGAACGCCCAGCAGATCCGCGCCGGGGCCCGGAATCGGAACCACGGTGTCGGCACCCGATTCGACGACCCATCGCCTGTCTTCATCGGGCAGCACGCTGAAGTATGTCGTTTCGTCCTGGGGATGGACGCGAAGCGCCCCCCCGACCGTCTCCAGCAGGTAGACGATGGCCGAGCCACGCGCCAGGGGCGGCAGGTCGCGGTCGGAGGCATCGAGGTGCTCGCCTGCCGCCGCGGCATCCGCCTGGACCAGCAAGGTGACGGAGGTGCCGCAACTCCGATTGGCCGTCCGGCGCACGATTCGGCTGACCGCCTTGACGCGGCCCACCTTGGCCAGCGCCGCGGCCGCGTCGGCCAGGATCTGCCGTTGGTCGGCGGTGTCGGGATAGAGCCACGCGTCCAGGCGGACCATCAACCGCGGGCGCGCCGCGGTCACCAGCAGCAGCAACGCCATGAGCGCGCCGAGCGACTGCACCAGCGGGTCCGCGACGACCGCGCCCACCGTCTGTTCCGGCCGGCTCAGCAGCCGCCAGCCCAGGACCGCGCCGGTCGCCGCCGCACCGACGCCGAGCAACCGGCCGCGCGCGAGCAGCCGGCCCAACCACGCCCGCGCCGCCTCGCGCAGGTCGGGCACGCGGACGGCGAGGACCGCGCACCAGAGCAGGACGATTCCGGGGAACCGCAGCAACTGGCTCACCGTGATCGTCGGAGACCACCGGTAGTTGGACAGCAGGTTCCCCGACCTGAACACCTCGATGACGTCGTACGCCGACGTCAGCCCGGCGAACATCAGGAACCCGACGCCGAACAGGGCGATGCGCCGTGTCTCTTCGGCGTGCGCCGTGGGCACGCGGAGCACGACCACCACGACCGCCCCGAGCGCCAACACGTTCATGGTGGCGACGACCATTTCGGAGACCAGCCAGAAATCCGCGACGGCCACGCCGACCGCCCTGGCGAGCACCGACCGCGTCACTAGCCCAACCCAGACGACGCAGCCGATTGCCACGCTGACCGTCACCATCCGACGGGCCAGGCCGTCGAGCCGGGTCCCGCGTTGCACCCGGGGGCACTCTCGAGCGAACGCCCACAAGACCGCGGGCGCGAACAGGAACGGGTACACGTAGGGGAAGGCGAACTCGGGAACGTCGAACGGATCGACCGGCAAGTCCGCCCGGAGCAGGGCCGAGAACGCGAACGGGCTGACCGCCGTGGCCTTGAGGAGGAAGAACACGCCCAGCAACCGGGTCCGGCGGTCGCGACGCCCCGCCAGCAGAAACAGGCACGCGGTGGCCGCGTGTCCCGCCACCACCATCAGCAGGTGAAGAAGAACCTCGCCGTGCTCGCCTTGGAAGGCGCTCCGCCCCCACCAGCCCACCATCAGGAACGCCGCCACCTCGAGCGCGGCGAAGGCGACGAGCGCCTGCGCGGCGCGGCGCACGAACCGGCCGCCGGGGAGGGTGAAGCCTGTCGCCGCCTCGTCCGGCGCCCGGGAACCGGCAAGCACGCCGGCGACCGTGCGCAGGTTCTCGAGCGTCCGGCGCTCGGCGGGCGCGGCCTTCCGCGCGCACTGGTCCCAATCGACGTCCTGGTTCAGCGTGAGCGCGTCCGCGACGTCGACGACGAGCCCGTCGCGATCGTCGTCACTCATGCGGGAAGCCTCGCTCGGCCGTTGTCGACACCGGGGCGCCGCGCCTGGCGAGTCATGCCCGCCGGGGACGCGAGCTGCCACAGTTACTCACGACGGTCACCGAGCAGCAGAGCGAGCAGCCAGGTCTCGCGTCACGGATTCGGCATGACGTCGCTCAGCCGAATCAACGCCCGCCGCAGCGCCATGCGCGCCGCATCCGTGCTCGGCAGGCGTTCGAGGAGGGCGAGCTGCCGGTAGTTGTAGCCGAGCTCGACGCGGCCGACGATCAGCCGCCGGTCCCGGGCCCTCAGGCGGCGCAGACCGTGGACGTAGCGCCGCCACGCATCGTCGTCGATGAGCCGGCGCAACTGGGGCGCGCCGTCCTCGGACAACCGGACCGGTCGCTCCGGCGCGATGGCGTCGCGACGGCGTGTCGCCCGGCGCAGCTCGTCGCGGATGCGGTTCTCGGCAACCCGCCGGAGGTAGACGCGCAACGCGCTGGCCCGCTTCGATCTGAACCAGTCGAGCCGCGTGAACGTCGAGCTCAGCGTCTCCTGAACGACGTCGCTGGTGTCGATCGAGCCCCGCACCCCTTGCGGCACGCGGCCCCGGGTCCATCTCCGGAGCCAGATCGCATACCGCTCGAACAGCGCGTCGATCGCCCCGCGGTTTCCCTGCCGAACCTGCCCGAGGAGGCGCGATTCCCACGACGACGTGGAGGCCGAGGGCTCCACGTCGCCAAGTGTCACCGCCGACGGCTCGGGCTTCATCACTATGACCGATGCGAGAATCACCTGCGAAGCAGCCCCAGTCTAGCAAAGGTGGGGTTCACACGGCCCTCGTCGGCAGCCGGACGGGCCGGAGCGCGGCGGAGCGAGAACCCGGCCGCGGGGCGCCTGGCGGACGAACCGCCGCACGACCCCGGCCCGCTGACCCGCACGCGCCGCGACATCGAGCCCGGGGACCTCCAGCGGTGGGCAGGCTGGCGGTTAGCGAATGTCAAAGCCACCAAGTACGTCCAGGCGCTAGAGTGCGACTTGCGCGGTGTCCCGTGCCTCCGTCCGCTGCGCCGATCGGGGGTGCCGTCGAGCCTACCCGCGAGAACCGATCTCTGATGGCCGTTCTGGTGCGCCTGGCGCCCGGAAACACGTGCGAAGAGCAGGCGGGCACGTCGGTGAAGGCCCACCGCGAATACCTGGGCGTGTAGCGCCCGGTGGGCGCGCGGGACGCGTCTCCGACGGTGAGCATCGAGTAGGACACAGAGGTCAGAAGAAATGAGCAGAACCAGACGATACGCCGTAGTCGCTCTTGCGCTCGTGGTCGTCGCCGGCATGCCGTTCAGCGCCGGTCTCCTGGCCGGCCAAGCCGCTCAGCCCGAGGCCGGCCCGGCGGGGGCCGGCCAGCCGGGGATCAACCAGCCGGGGGCCGGCCCGCCGGAGGACGACGGGCAGCCGGATGAAGGGCAGTCAACGTGGCTGCTGCTGGCGGTCATGATTACCGGGATGGCGACGCTGGGTGTCTTCGCGCTCCGCATGTCCCGGGCGCAAACACAGAACGGAATCGGCCCGTACGATCTGAAGGCCGCCGGCATCGTTCTCATCGCGACGATTGTCGGGCTGCTCGTGGCGTCCCGCGGTGACGTGCCGACCTCGGCGGCGACGATTCTCGGCGCCATCGCTGGCTACCTGTTCGGAACGAAAACGCCCGACCCCTCACCGGGGCCGCCGGGGCCGAAGCCGCCGGCGCCGAACCCGCCGGGGCCCGCAGACGACGATGGAGGTCGAAGAGCTGGCTGAGCGAATGCCCTACGGCAGCGTCAGAGCCACCAGCTCGGCCGGCTCGCCGCGGGCGCTCATGGCCATCGCGATGTACTGCTTGCCGTCGACCGTATAGGTCATGGGCACGCCGCTCTGCCGCTTGGGCAGCTCCATCTCCCAGACGGTCTCGCCCGTCCGCTTGTCGTACGCGTAGAACATCTGCCCGCCCGCCCAGGTCGGGGTGGCAAAGAGACCGCCCCCCTCGCCGGCGAAGACCAGGGTCTTCGTGACGAGGATGCCGCTCCGCTCGGGCTTGCCGGTCCGCGGGATGTCGACGCCGCTCAGGGCGGGGTGGTCCCGCACGCAGTCCGGCGTGTCGCCGTTCGGAATCATCCAGAGGTGGTCGCCGGTGTTCAGGTCGATGGCGGTGATGCGCCCCCACGGCGGGGCGATGAGGGGCAGGCCGAGGGGGCCGATCTCGCCGCACCCCTGCGGCAGGGCGGGCCCGCGGCGCCGCCCGCCGCCGCCCACGAAGTCCATGGTCGAGCGATCGGGGTCGTTCACGAGCCCCGCGACGGTGGGGTTGGTGACCGACGCCACGTAGAGGACGCCGGTCTCGGCGTCCACCGCGCCGCCCTGCCAGTTCGCGCCGCCGGTCATCTGCGGCAGCATCAGCAGGGCGCGCCGGCCGTCCTGCCCGGCGAGGATCGGCGGCGTGTAGATGGGCCCCATCAGGTACTCGGACGCGATGCGCCGCGCCTCCGCGGCGATCTCGGGCGTGAAGTCGATGAGGTCGTCGTTCGACACCCCCTGGCGGTCGAACGGGGCGGGCCGGGTGGGGAACGGCTGGGTCGCCGCCGCCTGCTCGCCGGGCACCGTGGACGCGGGCACCGGGCGCTCCTCGATCGGCCACACCGGCTCGCCGGTGACCCGGTCGAACACGTAGGTGAACGCCTGCTTGGTCACCTGGGCCACCGCCTTGATCTCGCGGCCGTCCACGGTGATGTCGACCAGCGCGGGCGGGGTGGGGATGTCGTAGTCCCAGATGCCGTGGTGGATGAGCTGGAAGTGCCAGACCCGCTCGCCGGTCCGCGCGTCGAGGCACACCAGGCTCTCCGCGAACAGGTTGTCGCCGGGCCGGTGGCCGCCGTAGAGGTCGTTGGTGGGGGTCTCGACGGGCAGGTACACGTAGCCGAGCTCCTGGTCGGCGGACATCGGGGCCCACACCCCGGTGTTGCCGCTGTAGCGCCACGAGTCGTTCTCCCACGTCTCGTTGCCGAACTCGCCGGGCTGGGGGATGGTGTGGAAGATCCAGAGCTGCTCGCCGGTGCGGACGTCGAAGCCGCGGACGAAGCCGGCCGGGAACTCGGGGGCGGGGGCGGTGGCGCGCAGGGCCGCCCCCACCACGACCACGTCGCCGACGACGAGGGCGGGCGAGTTCAGGCCGATCTGGCCGTTCTCCACCTCGGGGCGGTCGAGCCCGTCGAAGATGCCGTCGTAGAGGTCGACCACGCCGTCCTCGCCGAAGCCGGGGATGGGGTAGCCGGTCGCGGCGTCGAGGGCCACGAGGTGATAGCCCCGGGTGACGTGGATGACGCGCGCGTCGTCCTCCCCGTCCGTCCAGTACGCCACCCCCCGGCCCGAGCTGGCCCGCACCGGGGCCTGGTCGCCGCGCTCGCCCTCGTCGAGGCGGTACATCCACAGGGTCTCGCCGGTGGCCCCGTCGATGGCCACGGCGTTGCGCCGCCAGCCCGCGGTGGTGTAGAGCACCCCCCCGACGGCGAGCGGCGTCGCCTGGTAGTTGAAGTCGGTGCGGGGGCCGAGGTTGTCGGTCCGCCACCGCCACGCGACGTCGAGGTCGGCGACGTTCTCGGGGCCGATCTGGTCGAGGGACGAGTACTTCGTGCTGCCGGAATCTCCCCCGTAGTAGCGCCACTCGCCGTCCTGCGCGCCCTGCTGGGCGGGGGCGGCGGCCGCCATGACGAGGAGGACGGCGACGCCCCCCAGGCTCCTGCTGATACTCCGACTCATCCGTATCGACATGGGGTGCTCCTGTTCTCCACGGCGCGAGGCCGCGCCGGATCCGTTCAACGCGACGTAGTGTCCACGAACGTCGGGCGACCACGCGGGGTCAGTTCTCGTACACCGGACCGTCGACCGTGCGGTGCGACAGGTACCGCCACTGGCCGTCGCGCTGCGCGTAGACGCGGACGTACCAGAAACTGAAGCTGCGACGTTCCGCTTCGGGGCCACCGCTTCGGGCGCGCAGCCGTCCCATGGTGATGGCGACGTCGCCGTGCACCTCGACCTGCTGCGAATCGACCTCCCTCGACGAGTAGCGGCCCGACAGCGAGTCGAGCCACTCCTGCTTCCGGTCGACGCCGAGGACGGCCCCGCCGGTGGTCCAGCCGTCGCCGTGCGTATAGGTGAAGTCGTCGGCGCAGACCTCGTCGAGGAAGGCGACGTCGGCCCGCAGCACCGCGTCCTCGATCCGCTTCTCGAGCGCGAGCACGTCTTCCGCCACGTCCGCCTCCTTCCCGGAAAGCGCGATTGCCTCCGCTGGCGCCTCGGACTCCGCCCCGGAAAGCGCGATTGCCTCCGCTGGCGCCTCGGACTCCGCCCCGGAAAGCGCGAGCACCTCCGCGGCCGCCGCGGACTCCGCCCCGGGAAGGGCGAGCGCCTCCGGCGCCGGGTCCGGCAGCGCGAAGACGTAGAGCGCGTTCCCGCTGCCCGGGTGCCGCACGTCCGGGGCCAGATTGCGCGGCATCAGCCGGGGGCTGCCGCCGCCGAGGCCGGTCGACACCGCGACGTACTGCCGGCCGCCGGCCCGGAAGCTGATGGGGAAGCCCTGCACCGACGTCCCGAGGCGGGCCCGCCACAGCTCCTCCCCGGTCTCCACGTCGAACGCCCGGAAGCGGCGGTCGAGGTCGCCCGCGAAGGCCAGTCCCCCCGCCGTGGTCAGCACGCCGGTGAGGAACGTCGGCCGCTGCTCGATGCTCCAGACCTCCTCGAGCGTCTCGGCGTCGTAGGCGGCGAGCTTGCCCAGGTTGCCGTCGGTGCCGGGCATCTCGTGGAACGGCCGCGAGCTCATCCCCACGCCGCCCGAGCCCAGCTCGAAGGCGACCTCGCGCGCGGCGAGCTCCATGCACGACTGCGCGAGGGGCAGGACGAGCAGCCCCGACCCGGGGTGGTAGCTCATCGGGTGCCAGTTCTTGCCGCCGGCGGTGCTCGGGCAGGCCGGCACGAGCTGCTCGAACTCGGCGTCGATGATGTCCTGCCGGTAGGTGACGGCGCCGGTCTCGGGATCGATGTGGTCGAACACGTTCTGGTACACCGTCTCCTTGTGCCCCAGGAACTCGCCGGTCTCGCGGTCCAGCTTCCACAGGATGCCGTGCTTGCCGGCGCTGAAGACGGTCGGGCGCCCGCCGACGTCGACGAGCACCCGCTCGTAGACCTCGTCGAGGTCGAGGGTCTCCCCCGGCACGTGCTGGAAGTGCCAGGCCAGGTCCCCGTCCGCCGGCCTGAGGGCGACGGTCGAGTTGGTGTAGAGGGCGGGGTCGTCCACCGTCATCCCGCGGCTCCGCGCCACCCACGGCTTGGCCTGGGCCACCCCGAAGTAGACGAGGTCGAGGCGGGGGTCGTAGCTGCCGGTGATCCAGGTGTCGCCGCCCCCGCGCAGGAAGTCGGGCACGTCGGCCCAGGTGTTGCCGCCGGGCTCGTCGGACCGGGCGACGGTATTGAAGCGCCAGAGCCGCTCGCCGGTGGCCGCGTCGTAGCCGCTGATGAAGCAGCTCTCGAGCGTGTAGCGGTCGCAGCCGCTCAGCCCCTGCACGAGGGTGCCCCCGGCGACGACCGGCCCGCTCGTGTTGCGGAACCCCTCGGCATGGTCGGCGATCACGGTGTCCCACACCCGCTCGCCGGTGCGGGCGTCGAGGGCG
The DNA here is from genome assembly GCA_965207615.1 of Vicinamibacterales bacterium. Taxonomy (GTDB): domain Bacteria; phylum Acidobacteriota; class Vicinamibacteria; order Vicinamibacterales; family UBA8438; genus JAJEEA01. The sequence continues at coordinate 6,219,614 of CBDBMZ010000003.1, read as the reverse complement.
ATCAGGCGGGCGTCGGGGGTGGCCATGAACAGCCGGTCACCGTAGATGGCGAGGTTCCGGCTCATGCCCGAGTAGCCGGTCGTCTCCACCTCCACCTCGTGCTCCCAGACGAGGTCGCCGGTGGCCGCGTCCAGCGCCTGCACGACCGGGCCGATGCTCGCGAGGTACATCACCCCGTCGTGGACGATCGGCGACGGCGCGTTCCACCCGCCCTCGTTCATCGCCCACACCCAGGCCAGCTCCAGCTCCCCGACGTTCGCCCGGTCGACGTCGGCCAGCGGGCTGTAGCTCCACGACTCGTAGTTGCGCCGGATCATCAGCCAGTCGCCGTCGTCGGGGTCCCGCAGCATCTCGTCGGTGACCGGCCGGTAACCGTCGACGGTGCCGGCCAGCGTGACGCCGCCGGCCTCCGTCGCCCCGGACGCGGCCGCCGCCGTGGTTGCGGCGGCAGCAGGGGCGGCCACCGCCGCCGATGCACCTCCCGCGACCGTGTTGCCGGCCTGCAAACCGCCGGCCGCGAGCGCGCCGATGGTCACGGCCGTGGCCTGCGTGAGAGCGGTGCCGCCGGCCGGCGCTCCGTTCGCCTCGAGGAGGTACGCCACGACGTCGAGGTGCTCCTCGTCCGTGAGCGAGCCCTCCTCTCCCGGCGGCATCGAGCTGCTGATCCGGATGAAGAGATCCGCGGGGCTCAGGTCCGCCCAGAACCGCAGGAAGCTCTCTCCCGCGAGCTGCGGCGCCTCGAAGCTGCCCTGCAGGTTGGCCTGGTGGCAGGCGGCGCACTCGCGTTCGTAGATCGCCCGCCCCGACGCCGCCTGGGCCGCGGTATGGACGCTTCCGTCCTGCGCCCGGGCGCCTCCCACGCCGGAGCTCAGGAACATCGCCGTCAACCCCGTCACCGCCGCCAACCCCCGCCACGCGTATGCGTCCCGTGAACGGTCCATCACCACCTCGCTTGAGAAACGCGCCGAGCGCGACCGGACCATTATCACCTCTCCGGTCCTGCAACCTCCACGAGGGTCCGCGCCCGACCCCGGCAACCCGGCGTATTCTCAGGCATGGCCGGCGGCATGACGCAGGACGTCTCCATGACGACGACCGTCAAGCTCTTCACCGAGGGCCGCAGCCAGGCGGTCCGGATCTCCGAGGCGTAACCGGTTCGAAGGGGTCAGCGAGGTACTGATCCGCAAGGAGGGCGACGCGCTGATCATCGTCCCCGCGCGCAAGACCTGGACGTCTTGCGCTGAAGACGCGCTTCCCGTGGGCGACGACTTCCTGGTCGAGCGCCCCGAGCTGCTGGACACCGGCCGCATCGTGTGAGTGGGTGACCGACCACCACGCTCTCCTGCCGGCCCCTCACCCCCCCGCCGCCTCGACCCGGACCGTCACCACGTCGGTGTCCTGGTATTGATAGTGCCGCACCGACGACGCGTAGTGCCGCAGCAGCCGCAGCGACACCTCCTGCTCGACCGGCGCGCCCGCCGCCGGCTGGCCGAGCAGGGCCATCCGGTCCTCGAGGTTCGCCTCGTCTGTGGCGGCGATGAACTCGAGGACGGCGCCGTCCCCGTCGCCGCGGGCGATCAGCAGCAGGTTCCGCCCGCCGCCGGGCGCCCCATCGCCGTCCTTCCCGATCAGCAGCAGCAGCGACTCCTCGCCGACGGCCCGGACCCGCTCGACGAGCTCCGCGCCCCACCGCCGCCGGGCGCCGAGCTCCGCGAGGAACGCGTCCATCTTCGGATACGCGTCGACGCTGAGGGCGAGGCGCAGGCGCTGGCGCCGCGGCCCCGTCAGCTCTCCGAACAGGGTCAACGCGATCACCGTCATGCCGCCGACGGTCATGCCGTTGGCGAGCAGCTCGCTCCACGGTCCCTGGAAGTACTCGGGGAAGAGCCAGTCGAGCTGGAACGCGAGGCCGAGCCAGAACGCCAGGCCGACCACGAGGCCCTTCCGCGAGTCGAAGCCGTCGTGCTGCAGGATCTGCAGCCCGAAGAAGAAGAGCAGGGCCACCAGCGCGACGTAGTAGGCGGCCACCACCGGCCCCGGTATCGCGATGACGAGGGCCGAGAACTTCGGGACGAACGCGAGCGCCACGAAGATCGCCCCGATGGTGGCGCCGACGGCCCGGGAGGCCACCCCCGTCAGCTCGACGATCGCGACGCCCGAGGCGTAGGTCGTGTTGGGGACGGTGCCCGCGAGGCCGGACAGCAGGTTGCCGACCCCGTCCGCCGACATCGCGCCCTGGATCGACCGGAAGTCGACGGCCCGCGGCCTGCGCCACGACGCCCGCTGGACGGCGATGCCGTCGCCGAGGGTGTCCATGGCCCCCACGAGGGTGAGCAGCACGAACGCGGGCAGGAGGGCCCAGAACTCGGGCCCGAAACCGAGGTCCAGGCCGGGCCAGGCGAACGCCGGCAGGCCGATCCAGCTCGCCTCGCGGACGGCCGCGGTGTCGTAGATGCCGAACGCGAACCCGCCGGCGGCGCTGCCCGCGGCCATGGCGATGACCGGCCCCCACAGCCGCCACATCCCCGCGCCGCGCAGGGCGGTCACCACGATGACGAGCAGGGTCAGGCCCGCCGTGACCGGCGCGGCGAGGGGCGCGGCGCCCGCCGGCACATCGGCGAGCTTGCCCAGGATGACGTCGGTCAGGGTGACCGGAATCAGGATCAGCACCGTCCCCGCGACCGTCGGCGTGAAGATGCGCCGCAGCGCCGACAGCCGGGCCGCGAGGCCGAACTGGAACAGCGAGGAGACGATGACGAGGGTCGCGAGCAGCCCCGGCCCGCCCTGCGCGAGGGCCGAGACGCAGATGGCGATGAAGGCGCTGCTGGTGCCCATCAGCAGCACGTAGCCGGCGCCGATGCGCCCGACGCGCAGGGCCTGGACGGCGGTGGTGATGCCGCTGATGACGAGGGCCGCGCACACCGCCCACGACAGGTAGGCGTCGCTGCCGCCCGCGAGCTGGATCATGACGGTGGGCCCCAGCACGATGCTGGGGACCGCCATCATGGCGTACTGCAGCCCTAGGCCGAGACAGAGCAGGTCGGGCGGACGCTCGCCGGGTTCGTAGCGCACGTCCCGGCGCGCGGCGGCGGCGTTGGATTCCATCGTTTCGCGTTCTCGCTCCCCGCCCGCCGGCGGGAGGCGCCATCATAACCCCGGACTCGCGATGCAGCCTGGACTCCCCGGGGATGGCACGGGCCGGGACGATGCCGCGGGCGTGCCGGTGGACGGACCCACGGTCCGGGTATACGATTCACGCGGGACAGCTCATGCCGGTGTCGCGCATCACGCCGGGACTTCTCGCCGCGGCGCTCTCCGCCACACCGGCGCTCTCTGCCGCACCGGCGGCTTTCGCCGCGTCGGCGGCAACCCAGCCTCCATCCCGACCGGCGGAGACGGTGCGGCGGGCCGGCGCTCCGATGCTCGTCCTGCCCTTCGTCAACCTGACCGGCGATCCGGCCGACGACTGGATCGGCGCGGGCATCGCCGAGGCGCTGGCGGCCGGGCTCCCGGCGGGGACGGCGGTCGTCGCACGGCGGGGCCTCCCCCCGGCGGCGGACGCGCCGGCGGTGGCGCCGATCCCGGTCGACGAGGCCGCCGGGGCGGGCCGCGCCCTCGACGCGCCGTTCGTGCTCGTGGGCGCCCACCAGCGGTTCGGCAGCCGGCTCCGCATCACCGCCCGGGTCGTGTCGGCGGCGGGCGGCGAGGTCGTCCGCTCCGCCATCGTCGACGGCGCGGCGCACGATCTGTTCGACCTGCAGGACCGTGTGCTGCGCGCGCTGTCGGGCTCGGGGATGCCGGCCGGAGCGGCCCCGACCCTTCGCGCGGGGCCGGCGGCCGGCGTGCTCACGTCGCCCCAGGACGCGGATCCGGCGGCCTATGCAAACGCTTCGTCCATGGGAACCGCCCCGCCCGCGGGAGCCGTGTCCGCGGCGAGGACCGGGCCGGCGGGAGCGCCGTTAGCGCCCGCGGTCCCGCCGCCGGCGCCACGCAGCCCCGGCGAGGTCGGGACGGGGTCGCCGGCGGCGCCGCTCGCACGGGCGTCGACGCCGCCGGTCGGGGTAGCCCGGACCGGTGCGCCAGTGGCCGGGATGGCGGGAGCGCCGGGAGCCGGGACGGCAGGGACGGAGGCGCGGGAGGGCACGCCCGGCGCGGTCGCTCCCGGCGCCTTCACGGCCGGCACCACCGCAACCCTCGCGTCGCTCATAGACGGACCGCCGGCTCCGGTCGCGCCCGAGGTGATGACGCGGGACGAGGACGGCGGCGCCACGGTCCGCGCGATCCGCATCGACGGCGGCCTCCGCCTCGACGGGGTGCTCGACGAGCCGGTCTACGAGACGGTGCCCCCGATCACCGGCCTCATCCAGCAACTGCCTGACCCCGGCGCCCCCGCGACGGAGCGGACCGACGCGTGGATCCTGTTCGACGAGACGAACGTCTACGTCTCCGCCCGCGTCTGGGACTCGGCCCCCGAGAGCCAGTGGATCGCCAACGAGATGCGCCGCGACACCCGCCAGTTCCGCCAGAACGACACCATCACCGCCTTCTTCGACACCTTCTACGACCGCCGCAACGGCTTCAATTTCTCCACCAACCCCCTCGGGGCCCGCTCGGACGCGCAGTTCACCAACGAGGGCAACCCCAACTCCGACTGGAACCCGGTGTGGGACGTGCGCACCGGCCGCTTCCCCGGCGGCTGGACGCTCGAGATGGAGATCCCGTTCAAGACCCTCCGCTACCGCGCCGAGCCGCCGCACCTCTGGGGCATCCAGATCCGGCGCTCCATCCGGCGCAAGAACGAGTGGGCCTACCTGACCCGGATCCCCGTCTCGGCCGGCGGCGGCAGCGGCCCGACCGGCATCTTCCGGGTCTCGGCCGCGGGCACCCTCGTCGGCCTCGAGCCGCCCCCGGCGAGCCGAAACATCGAGGTCAAGCCGTACGGCATCGGGGGCATCACCACCGACATGACCGCGAACCCGGTGTTGAACAACGAGGGGGACGGCAACGGGGGCATCGACGTCAAGTACGGCATCACCCAGAACCTGACCGCCGACTTCACCTGGAACACCGACTTCGCGCAAGTCGAGGTGGACGAGCGTCAGGTCAACCTGACCCGGTTCCCGCTGTTCTTCCCCGAGAAGCGCGAGTTCTTCCTGGAGGGACGGGGCATCTTCGGCTTCGCAAGGGGCGGCCTCACCGGCCGGCCGGGCGGACCCGGGGGCGGGGCGGGGGGCGGCATCTTCGGCGACGTGAACGTGCCGCAGCTCTTCTACAGCCGGAAGATCGGGCTGGAGCGGGGCCGCGTGGTCCCCATCGTGGGGGGCGCGCGGGTGACGGGGAAGGTCGGCCCGTTCGACGTCGGGGCCCTGAACATCCACGCCGGCGACGAGGTGGTCTCGGCCACCGAGCCGACCAACTTCACGGTGGCGCGGCTGCGGCGCGACATCCTGCGACGCAGCTCGATCGGCGGGATGTTCACCAACCGGTCGGTGTCGCGGGCGGCCCCCGGGGAGGCCAGCCAGGCCTGGGGGGTCGACGGCACCTTCGCGTTCTTCGAGAACGTCAGCTTCGTCAGCTACTTCGCGCGGACCCGGGTGCCGGACCCCGAGTACGAAGGGAAGGACAGCAGCTACCAGGGCAAGTTCGAGTACCAGGCCGACCGCTACGGCCTGCAGGTGGACCACCTGTTGGTCGAGGACAACTTCCTGCCCGAGGTGGGCTTCCTCCGACGCGACAACTTCCGGCGCACCTACGTGTCGGGCCGGTTCAGCCCGCGGCCCGAGATGGAGAGCGTGCGGCAGTTCAGCCTGGAGGGGGCCGTCGACTACATCCTGACCGCCGACGTCAACCACCTCGAGACGCGCCAGCGCCTGCTGTCGTTCCAGACCGAGTTCGAGTCGAGCGACCGGCTGACGTTCACCGCCACCGGCAACCGCGAGCTGCTGGTCGAGCCGTTCACGCCGCCCGGGGCGGACTTCTCGATCCCGGTGGGCGTCTACGGCTTCGCCGACTACCAGGTGGCGTACGCCATCGGGCAGCAGCGCCGGGTCAACGGGCAGGTCGCGCTCCGGCGGGGCGACTACTTCGGAGGCGGGCTGACGAGCCTCGAGCTGAGCCAGGGGCGCATCGGGGTGCTGCCGCAGATGTCGATCGAGCCCATCGTGTCGTTCAACTGGATCGACACCCCGTTCGGCAAGTTCCAGTCGAACCTGGCGGTGACGCGGGTGAACTACGCGTTCAACCCGTGGATGTTCTTCAGCGGCCTGCTGCAGTACAACTCGGCCGACAACTCGTTCAGCAGCAACCTGCGGCTGCGTTGGGAGTACAGCCCGGGGAGCGAGCTGTTCGTGGTCTACACCGACGACCGGGACATCACCAACGGGTTCCGCCCCGACCGGGGCTTCGACCTCCGCAACCGCGGCTTCGTCGTCAAGTTCAACCGCCTGTTCCGGTTCTGACGCCGCGGGTCCGAGGCGAAGGAGCCCGCGCAGGCATCGGTGTCGGCGGAGGAAGGAGGTGGCGCGCCCGGAGGGATTTGAACCCCCGACCTACGGGTTCGAAGCCCGGCGCTCTATCCAGCTGAGCTACGGGCGCGCATTTGGAATCAACGACTCAAGGGGAGCCGTCCGGTACTGCCAGCCGTTTCTGCGCCACGCCGCTCTCCAGCAGGCGCAAGCGCGCGGTCGCAGCCTGGTGCCTCACGAGTTCAGGCGGCGCATGGATCATCGTCGTGCTCGGGTTCCTGTGACCGTACAGATCCTGAATGTCGGCGACGTCCGCCCCCGTGCGGCGCAGCCCATCGCAAGACCAGGTGCCAACATAGCACACACCGCGAAAGCGCGTCACTGTGCTTCGCGTGCCCTTCGCCGGCCCCGAGCAGGTCCTCGGCTATCTCGGCCGCTACACCCACCGCATCGCCGTCAGCGACCAGCGCCTGTGCAGCCTCGAGGATGGCTCCGTGCGCTTCCGCTACAAGGACTCGCCGGGCCTGGATTCTTCGTTGGCCCCCAGACCTGCACTCTCACCCGAAATCGGCGAGCGACCACACCAGCCGCACTTGGTCGCCCTGCCGCGAGACGGAGTGCTTCCGGCAGATGCCCTTCACTTGGCGGGAGATAACAGCCGGGGATCGAAGTACGACACACCGTTCTGGCGAAACGCGAAGCAGGAAGCGTGGCCGCGCCACGTCCGGCGGCGCGAACGACCCGTCGTGGACGCCGAGACCGAAGCCGGGGAGCTCGCGCGGCGGATCGGACTGGCGGCCGAGTGCCTCGGGAACGGGGGAAGGAACCGGCGGTCGAACCGTACGCGCTGTCCTACCTGTCGAGCTTCATGCGCATGACGCACGGGCTGGGCATCAGGGGACGAGGCGGAAAATGACGAGAACCCAGGAGGGGTCGTCGTTTCCGCCCCAGACGGACTGAGACGAAGATCGGCGCCTTCAGGCGAGGCGGCGCTGCCGGACCACGTGCGCGCCGGCCGCCAGCAGGAGCGACGCCAGCAGGGCCAGCCACGGGGCGGGGACCGCCGGCACGGCCGTGCAGGCCACCTGCCGGATGGCGTCGGCCTGTGAGTCTGTGGCCGGGTCCTGCGCAGGGTGCGACACATCGGCGGCGCGTGAGCCGTCGGCCTCGCGGATGGAGCCGCCGCTGATCGCGTTGCCGGGAATGCCGACGCCGTCCATGTCGCAGTCGCCGGGCTTCACGGCATAAGTGAAGTAGACCCCGCTGGCGAAGCCGCGGACGTCGGGACGATAGCGCGCCTCCCGCATCTCGTCGCCGATGCGCAGCGCCAGTACCGGCGTCCCGCTCACCGTGACGGCCTTGTGGAACCCGGCGAACCAGTAGATCTCGTCGCCGGGACGGTACACGCCGTCGGTCGGCACGAAGAAGAACGAGCTGAGTCCGATGCGGGTGATGGCCGGCGGAACGCCGCGAGAGCCGCCGTCGACCGCATAGGTGATGGGGGTGAAGGCGCTCAGGTCGATGTCGACACCCCCCAGCGAGACCTTGGCCATGCGGACCTCGGCAGGGGCGGCCGCGTCGTCGCTCTGCACGGCGTAGGGGAACTGGGCCCCACTGCCGTTCTGGTAGAACCGGCCTTCGACTTGTCGGGTGTTCCCGCCGATGACCAGCTCGAGAACCGGGTGAACGCCGGTCACCGAAATCGGCACGGTGGGTACGATCCGGGCCCTGAGCATGTCGCCCCGGTGCCAGGTGGTTCCGTCGTAGGGCTCGTCGAACCAGACCTCCGACACCTGCCCCGCCGCCGGAAGTGCGGCGAAGCCGGCAGCCAGCACAGAAAAAGCAAAGCCACGGAGGACACGCGCGAAACACCGCATCTTGCTCTCAACCTTTCTGTCGTAGACGGCCCGTGGCCGCCGCGCTGGATTTCTCGTTGGCCCCCAGACCTGCACGCTCACCCGAAATCGGCTAGCGACCGCACCAGCCGCGCCAGGTCGCCCTGCCGCGAGACGGAGTGCTTCCGGCAGATGCCCTTCACTTGGTGGGAGATGGCGGCTTTCGTCCTCCCCGTCGCCTCGGCGATGTCGCGCACGCTCCTGCCTTCCGCCAGCGAGACCGCCACCTCGCTCTCCGCCGGGGTCAGCTCCAGCATCCTGGCCACCAAGTCGGGATCGACCCGATGCCGCCGCCCCGGCTCGACAATCAGCACCTGCGCGGCCACGTGCCGCGCCCCGTAATCCGGTTGACGGACGGCCACCGGCCTGATGTGCACCGTGAACGGCGGCAACCCGGGCAACCGACGGAGCTGCATCGAGCGGCTGACCGCCGCCGCCCCGGTGGCCGGCAGCGCGCCGCGCAGCAGGCGGTCGAGGCGGCCGCGCTCGGACGGCTCAAGGACGCACAGCTCCCCACGCCGGTCGGACAACCCGTCGCCCCGTCGCAGGATGCCGCGGGCATGGTCGTTGACGTCGATGATTCGCCCCCGCCGATCCAGGTGGATGACACCCATCCGAGGGTTGTCGAGCAGGCCGACCGCCGTTTGTCGAGCCATGGCGCACACCACCGCCTGGCGAACCCGGACGAACTGCCGGACATGGGGCAGCAGCTCCGCGACCATCGCGAGCCGCGAGGCCCCCCAACCGTCCGAGTCGATGGGGTCGGCTGGGCCCCAGGCGATGTGGGAGCCGTCCGGCCCGTCGAAACGAACGTTCAAGCTGTCCTGCAAATCGGCCCGTCGCAGCACCTCGTTGTAGGTGGGCGAAGTCTTCAATTCCTCGGCCGTGTACAGGTCCCTGACGTGCACCAGGCGGCCATTGGGCAGCTGCCGGAAGCGCGGCACGCGTTCGTCGGCAGGATGGTAGTTTTCGAGGTAGTCGCGCTCGAGATCCTGGCGGCGTTGCCCCCGGTAGTAGGCTCCGACGCAGGTGGCCCGGATGTCGTTCTTGGGGCCTTCGGCGACCATGAGGCCATTGCCCCTCAGGCCGCAGCCGTCGTCGATGAGGGCCGAGGCGGCCGGCCAGCGGGAGTCGTCGAGCATGGCGTCGTACAGCGACGCGAGGATGCCCTCGAGTGCGTCTTGGTCGCTCATGACGATTCTCCTTCAGGGCGAGCCCGGCCCGCTGTCGGCCGACGCGCCATCACCCGAGTTCGGCGAACGCCAGCACCAACCGCACCAGGTCCGCCCGCGGCGGGCTCGCTACCGAACAGCGGATCGCGGGACTGACGACGCCGGTCCCCGCAGCCGGGCTGCGGCGGCGAGCGCGCATCCTACCCTCTCTGGGCAGCGCGACGCGCCTCCCGAACGGAGGGGACTTGGACCGCTGCCGCAGCGCACGCGGTTCGCGGTGCAACCTGGTCCGGCCGGCCCGGAAGCAGCCGAGCCGCGGGCAGGTTGGCCATACGGCCCGTTGCGAACGCGTCTCGGGATGCACGACAGGTGGGCGGGCAGGCTGGCCGGCGACTCGAGCAAAGAAGAGCAAGAGGCACGGAATGACGATCAGACTGATTCTTCGAGGCCACTCACGGTTCGGCTGAACCACCGGCCGGCTCTGACGCGTCCTGTGCGCGAGCGCCGAGCAGCACATTCGGGAGCGCGTAGTTCCCCTCGTGGCAGGCGAACTCGAAGAGGGGGCCTGAGGTCACACCCTGCGCCACCGCGTCCGCAGACAACGGGAAGCGGACGGTCCATGGTCGGGTGAAGCGGGTCCCATCGGTGATCGTCGCCTCGTAGTCGATTCTTCCGGCGTCGACTCGCGTGAACCGTTCGACGAAATGCAGACTCGGGGTGGGCGCGCGCCAGACGTGGCGGAACCGATCCGTCGACCTATCGGGGAAGTAGCGGCTCTCGACCACCAACGTGCTCCCTTCCCATCGGCCGCGCGGCTCGCCGTTCCACTGCGCGATACCGGTCGGCGGACGCCCGTCGACAGGAATGATCCGACGCTGTCGGTACATCTCGTGCAAGATCACCACGTCGGTCGGCGTCTGGAGGATCTGGTGGTTCGGGTTGTCGCCGAGCCAGATCTGCGGCAGCCCGTCACCGAAGCACCGCTCGCCCGTGTCGAGGTCGACGTGCGAGTCCCACGGACCGGTGCCGTAGGGCCGCTCGCCGTCACGCGCGGTCGGCGTGTAGGGGATTCGGCCGTCAGCCGGATCCACGATCAACGACGTGCGCCCGCTCGGTACCCAGGCGGTGCTCTCGTCGAGCCAGAAGGCGTCCTGGCCGAGGCTGCCGTCGGGCCGGTAGTCGACGTCGCCCCCCGCCGGCGCCCGCTCCGCCGGCCGATTCAACCGGCGTTCCCTCTCGGCGATCGCGGCCGTCTCGAGCGCCGCGACTTGGTCTTCCGTCAGGAACTCCCGTCCCCGGTGCTCGGACGGTCGTTCCAGGGGTGTGAGGGTCGAACCGACCCAGATTCCCTGCAGATCGGGATCGCCCCATGGAGTCCTCGACACTTCCTGAGCCGAGACGGTCACGCCGAGCACGGCGGCCACGGTGCCGACGGCCGCATTCAGCGACAAAGAGCTCCTTCCCTCGCAGAACACCCTGGTCTGTCTCACGGATCTCACGGCCTCCCTGGCTGGCCCGGCGTCAAAGGCGGCCTGACCTGCTCTGAAGCCGAAAGACGGTCCTGACGGAGGGCTGCGGGCTGCCCGCCCTTGTGGCTCCGCCGGTTCGCTTCGAGTCGGCCGCGTCGCGGCCCGGGTTGGGGCGTTCAAGCCTAGCACCCGAACAGGATTCGGCACGCCCCCCAAACGGAGGGGAACCAAGGTGTCACATGGTGGAAACGAACACGGGCGCTGCCGTCGATCGGGGGTAACTCGGCGCTCTCGACCGATGAGCTGTTTCCCCTCCGTTTGGGGGGCACGTCGCGCTGCCCGGAGACGGTAGGATGCCGGGTCGTCGCCGCGGGAGCCGGTGTCAGCCCCCGAGATCGGTTGTTCGGAAGCCAGCTCGCCGTTCCGGGCTCGAGCAACCCTATCCAGTCGTGAGCACTGCTTCCAGCAAGGACGCTGACGGAAGCCGCTTGGCGGCCCGTCACACAGTCCGAGAGCGCCGGCCGGAATTGTCCGGTGTGACCGGCTTGGCGCCGAGGGCGGACGCACGTTTTCGAGGAGAGAATCATTGACCGCTGCCCGCCGTCTTCGTGTCCTCGTTTGTGGGTTGACCGTCGCCGGCCTGCTCCCGTGCGCGGACGGGGCCCTGGCGCAAGACTCGGACCGGGAGAGGCTGGAGGCGCTCTACCACGCGACCGACGGTCCGAACTGGGTCGACGACACCAACTGGCTGACCGAGGCGCCGCTCGATGACTGGTACGGAATCGAGGCGGACGGCGAAGGCCGCGTCACCGAGCTCGTGCTCGGCGTGTGGAGCGAGAGCCAGCAGGTGTTCCAGGGGAACGGCCTGAACGGGATGCTCCCGGCGGACGTCCTCGGGGGCCTGAGCCGGACCGTGCTGCTGGAGATTGTCGGCAGCCCCGGCGTGACGGGACCCCTGCCCCCGCTGGCCGGCCTCCTCGAGCTCGAGGAGCTGGACTTCGAGGCGAACGACCACACCGGGCCGATCCCGACGGCATGGGCCAGCCTGCCGAGGCTCGCCAACCTCGACGTCGAGGCCAACCGCCTGACCGGACCCATCCCCCCCGAGCTCGGCCGACTGCCTCTCACGCGGTTGGCGATCGGCGTGAACCGGCTGACCGGCGCGATCCCTGCCGAGCTGGGTGGTCTCGCCCCTACGCTGGAAGAGCTGCACGTCCATGACAATCAACTGTCCGGGCCGATCCCCGTCGAGCTCGGGGAGCTCACGAACCTGGTCGAGCTGACCATCGACGGCGATACCGGCCTCTGCCTGCCCCGGCAGATTCAGGAAACCGTGTTCGGGAGACTCGCCGTCGACCAGGGCGTCCCGCTCTGCGCCGACGTGCCGGCGCTTCCGATCGGCGCGGTCTGGCTTCTCGCGGCCTCGCTGGCCGCGTCCGCGGGGCTCCACGCGGGCATCCGCGGCAGGAGGCGTCGATCGGCGGAATCTGCGGAACTCGAGTTGCACAACCGGAAGCAACCGTGGTAGTGACGGAAGCACGCCGGTTCTCCGTGAAGCTCGTCGCCGGCCAGCGCGGATGATCCAAGATCAGGTCGTCTACTACACGCGCCTCGACTACCGGTGGCGCGGCGCTGGTTCACCGCGTTCCCGCTAGGTCGGCCTCCCGTGTCGACCGGATTCGCTACCGTCGCCGTCAACCGCACTCTCGCCCGCTCCATCCCGCGCACGTGCTCAAGTGCCGCCGCGCGGTTGGACGCAGTGGCGTTCAGATACCGTTGCACAACAGCCGACCCCATGAAGCAACTCGACTTCTCCATCTCGAGATGCCGGGAATCTGGCTGCCCCCAGGAATCCACCATTTGCCGCTCTTCTCATCTCGCCGGCAATCGCGCCCACCCGGCTCACCGACGCTCATACACGGTGCAGGAGACCTGTGGTCGTCCACGTCACAAACTGAAATCCTCTGGGGCGAGCAACCCGCCGCCCGGCCTCGTTCCCTCCGTTTGGGAGGCGTGCGGAATCCCGTTCGGGTGTTAGATTGAACGGCAGATCCGGGAGCCGCGACTCCATGAGGCGTCGACGGCGGCGGGGGCCGGGGGCCGCGTCATGGGCCTACAGGATTTGTATGACCGTATCGTCGGGTTTCTGCACGAGGCGGCGTTCGACGACGCCGGCTGGACGGAGACCGCGGCCCTGATCGACGCCGCCTGCGGCATGAAGGGCAACATCCTCGTGTTCGGTGAAGGGCCCGCGGAGGACGTCGACATCCATTTCGCGCGTTTCTGCTCCCGCGGGCGGCGCCGCACGGATTGGGAACAGGAGTACTTCAGCGACTACTGGGCCCGGGACGAACGCATCCCGCGCCTGAGGCAACTGCCGAACGGCCTGCTGGTCCACGTCCGGGAGCTCTACACCGCGGCGGAGAGAAGGACGTCGGCGGCGTACAACGAGGCGCTACGGAAGTCCGATCACCAGAACAGCCTCAACGTACGCCTCGATGGGCCGGGTGGAACCCGCGTGGTGTGGACGCCCGCCGATCCCGTCGATGCGGACGGCTGGCGGTCGGACCGGGTCCGCATGGTCGAGGAGCTGTTGCCCCACGTGCGACAGTTCGTGCACGTCCGCCATGCATTGGTCGAGGCCGGGGCGCTCGGGCAGTCGCTCGACGCATTGCTCGACGCCAACGGGGCCGGCGTCATCCACCTCGATCGGAGAGGGCGGGTCGTCGCGGCGAACCACCGCGCCGCGGCGTTTCTGCGGCGACGCGACGGGTTGATTGACGAGGGCGGCGTCCTCCACGCCGTCGACCCCGCGGACGACGACGCCCTGCAGCGGCTGTTGGCGCGCGCCGTGCCGCCGTTCAGCGGCCAGGGCTACGGGGGCTCGATGACGGTAGGGCGAGTGTCTCCTTCGCCGCGGCTCGTGCTGCACCTCAGCCCTGTGGGCGGACCGCAGACGGACTTCGGCATGCGGCGCGTCGCCGCGCTGGCGCTGCTCGTCGAGCCGGGGGCGCATCCGGCCGCAGATCCGGGCGTCGTGGCCGAGGTGCTGGGTCTGACGCGCGCCGAGAGCTCGGTGGCGGTGATGCTGGCCGCCGGCCGCAGTCTCCGCGAGATCGCCGCGGCCACGAGCCGGACGGAAGGCACGGTCCGATGGCACTTGAAGCAGATCTTCGCCAAGCAGCGAATCTCCCGGCAAGCGGATCTCGTGCGGCTGGTGCTGTCGGCGGCGTCGGTGACCCCGGCGCCGCGTTGAGGGCGCACGCCTGCGCGGGCGTGGCGGCAGAGACGAGGAGAGGCTTCGCTTGAGTCGACAGGACCTGTTCGACCGTATCCTCCGGTCGCTGCACGAGGCGACGTTCAACGACGCCGGTTGGCCGGCGACCGCGGGCCTCATCGATGCCGCCTGCGGCACGAAGGGGAATGCCCTCGCCTTCGTCGGGGGGCGCGCGCGGCTGGACACGGAGTTCTACTTCATCCGGTTCTGCTTCCGCGGTCAACGCCGCGAGGACCTCGAAAGGCTGTACTTCACGCAGTACTGGTCCCGCGACGAGCGCGCCCCGCGCCTGAGGGCGTTGCCCGACGGCCTGATCGTCCCCGCACGGGATCTCTTCACCGACGCGGAGAGGAAGACCTCGGCGACATACAACGAGGGGATGCGGCTTTCCGACACGCAGAACAGCCTCAACGTGCGTCTCGCCGGGCCGGACGGCACGCACCTGGAATGGGTGCTCGCCGATCCCGTCGATGCGGACGGCTGGCGGCCCGATCGCACGCGGATGGTAGAGCGGCTGCTGCCCCACGTGCGCCAGTTCGTGCGGGTCCGCCACATGCTGGCCGAGACCGGTGCGCTCGGGAGGTCACTCGCGGGGCTGCTCGACGCCACCCGGGCCGGGGTCATCCACCTGGACCGGAAGGGGCGGATCGTGGAGGCGAACGACCGTGCGGTCGAGCTTCTGCGGCGGCGCGACGGCTTGATCGACGAGGGCGGCGTCCTCCACGCCGTCGAGCCCGGGGACGACGCCGCCCTGCGCCGGCTGTTGGCGCGTGCCCTGCCGCCGTTCGGCGGGCTCGGCCACGCGGGTTCGATGACGGTCGGGCGAGTGTCGGTGTCGCCGCGGCTCGTGCTGCACGTCAACCCCGTCGCCGGGACGTCGCCGGACTTCCGCACGCGGCGCGTCGCCGCGCTGGTGCTGGTCGTCGACCCGGGGCGTTCCCTCCGCATCGATCCGGCCCTCGTGGCCTCGGCGCTGGGCCTGACGCCGGCCGAGAGCACGGTGGCGGCGATGCTCGCCGCGGGCTACAGCCTGCGCGAGATCGCGGCGGCCACGCGCCGGAAGGAGACCACGGTCCGCTGGTACCTGAGGCGGATCTTCGCGAAGCGAGGCGTCTCCCGGCAGGCGGACGTGGTGCGGCTGGTGCTGTCGCTTCCGGACGTCACGCCGCCGCTGCACTGAACCACCTGCCAGGGCCGGCAGGCCGGGTCCAGCAGCCCGTGGCGAAAGTCCCCGCTGCGTTCGAGCGGCGATGCATCCCGCCTGACTGCGTTGTTCGTCGGTTGCATATGCCCAATATGCGCCCTCCTCACGCCTTGTCAGGCGGGCGCCTCGGCCCTTCGCCGGCGCCCTTCGGGCGCGGCGCAACGCGGGGTTTCACCACGGGCTGCCAGGCCCGCCCGGCGTCGCTTGAGCTCAAGAGGTCCCGCATCTCCCGCCGGTCGGTCGTGAACCGGCGGCATGTTCAGTTGAGGCGGCGGCGCCGGACCAGATGCGCGCCGGCGGCGAGCAGGAACGACGCCAGCAGGACCAGCCATGGGGCCGGAGCAGCCGGCACCGCCGAGCACGCTACCTGCCGGGTGGCCTCGGCCTGGCTGTCCCTCGCCGGATCCTGCGCGGGGTGCGACGTGTCGGCGGCGCGCGTGCCGTCGACCTCGCGAATGGAGCCGCCGCTGATCGCGTTGGCGGGAATGCCGACCCCGTCCATGTCGCAGTCGCCGGCCTGCACGGTATAGGCGAAGTAGCTTCCGCCGGGAAGCGCCTGGACGTCCGGACGATAGCGCGCCTCCCGCATCTCGTCGCCGATGCGCTGCGTCAGCACCGGCGCCCCGCTCACCGTGACCACCTTGTGAAACCGGACGAACCAGTAAATCTCGTCGCCGGGACGGTAGACGCCGTCGGCCGGCACGGAAAAGAACGAACTCAGCCCGATGGCGTCGACGACCGGAGCGACTCCCCGGGAACTGCCGTCGACGGCCCAGGTCGCGGGGTCGAAGCCGCCCAGGTCGACTTCTACCGAACCCAGCGTTACCCTGGCCATGCGGACTTCGTCCGGGGAAGCCTCGTCGTCACTCTGCACGGCGTAGTTGAAGCGGGCCTGGCTGCCGTTCTGGTTGAGGCGGCCTTCGACCAGCCGGGTGTTCTCGCCGATGACCAGCTCCAGCACCGGAACGCCTGACCCCGGAATCGCTACGCTGGTGAAAACCCGGACTACCATCACGTCGCCGCGATGCCAGGTGGTCCCGTCGTGAGGCTCGCCGAACGAGACGGCCGACACCTGCCCGGCCGCCAGAGGCGCGGCGAAACCGCCGACCAGCACCGACAGCGCCACACGCCCGAAGAAGTGTCTCATTTCGCCTCCCGCTCCGCGGTCCGGGGTCGCCACGGGGTCGGCGCCTCGCGGCTACTACGGGGCGCCTCGACAACCAGCATCAGCTCCCGCGCCGCTCACCACACTGCCTTGACATGGCGACAGACGTGCCGGTTCGTTCGCCCTCGTCGGCCTCGATGTCGTCCCAGGTGGGCTCGCCCTCCTACACGCTGTCACCGCTTCCAGGCGCGTAATGTGGTACCAACCCAACCTGGGAGCACGCTCGCTCGTAGGCGATCCGCGCTTTCTCGTAGTCTGTGCTCGCCTTGACGAGTGCCCGCTCCGCTGAGAAAAACACCTGCCGTGCCTTGATGACCCCGTCCAGCTCCCCTCGTGACTGTGACATCCCCTTCTCCCTTGGTTCCCTCCCGCTTCCACATCTGTCAAGACAACCGCGGATTCTGTCGCCGCTGCCCGATTGAGGAAGACCGGACTTTCTCCAACCTGACAGCGGATCGCGCGTCCCACGACGACACCAGTCCCCGCAGGGCGGTGGCGGCGACCGGGTATCCTTTCGTCTCCAGCAAGCGCGATGCTCCAAGCTCGTCGGTCGGGCGTGGAGGTGAAAGCACACCTCCTTGTCGATTGAGTTCTCGAATTGCTCGCGGAAGCACAAGGTCGTCGGGAAGGAACACAAGCGTGGAGACATGTCACACCTTTCCCCAAGCTGTGCCAGCCTTCCAGTACCATGGCCTGGAGGTGTTCCCGTCCGCGTCCTCTCTGGAGCGCAAGACGCTCGGGGTGGAGGCCGCACTTCCCGAGCAGACTGATTCGTGAAGCCGACGACGACACCCTTGCAGCAGCCGGGTGCGGCAATGCGACGATACCTTAGTGCCTCACGGCAGCGTGACGCACCCCCCAAACGGAGGGAATCTCGCGGTAGGCGACTCGGCTGCGCCGGGTGCGGCTGCCCGATCGATGGCAGGCCGCGGCGCCCGATCCACCATGCGGCAAGCCTTGTTCTCTCGGTTTGGGAGGGGTGCGGAATCCCATTCGGATGTTAGATTGAACGGGACGCACGGCCTTCCACGTCACACGTCCGGCAGGCTGCCGAGTTCCCAACCGAGCGCACACGAGGAATGCCGAGCTTGGAGAAAAGCCGCGTTGTCGAACGGGCCCTGGCCGTTCTGCTCGCCGCGCTGCCGCCCGTGGCGGTGTACGGCCAGAGCCGGATGGTGGGTCAGGTGACGGACAACACGGGCGGGGCGCTGCCCGGCGTGACCGTGGAGGCGAGCAGCCCGGCCCTCATCGAGGGCCGCCGCATTGCCGTCACCGACGGCCGGGGCCGGTACGGGATAGTCGACCTGCGCCCCGGCACCTACGAGGTGACGTTCACCCTCCCGGGCTTCTCCACCGTCGTTCGCGACGGGCTCGCGCTGCCGTCGGACTTCGCGATGACGGTCGACGTGCAGATGCTCGTCGGCGCCCTCGAGGAGACCGTCACGGTAACGGGCGAAGCGCCGATCGTCGACGTGCAGCAGGCGCAACGCACGCAGGTCATTCCCCGCGAGGTCATCGACGCCGTGCCGACCGGCCGGAGCTGGCAGACGCGGGTCGCGCTGATGCCGGGGGTCCGGACGAGCCTGGACATCGGCGGCTCTCACGCCATGGATCAGCACGCCGTTCGAACCGCGGGGCTGGCAGACAACAACACCACCGTCCTCATCGACGGCATGCAGCTCAACAACCTGAGCAGCGACGGCGCGTCGCAGTACTACCTGAACGACGCCTTCACGCACGAGATGGCGGTCCAGACGAGCGGTCCCGACGCCGAGACCTCGGCCGGTGGGGTGCGCGTCAGCCTGATCCCGCGCGAAGGCGGAAACGAGCTCTCCGGCACGTTCTATCACGAGGCCATGAACCGGGACTTCACCTGGTCCAACCTGACCCCGAGGCTCAGGGACCAGGGCGTCGCGTCGGTGGACCGCATCGACCGCGCGTACGAAGTGAACGGATCGCTCGGCGGCCCCGTCGCCCGCGACCGCGTGTGGTTCTTCTACAGCGGGCACCGGAGGATCCGCGATCGGGTCGTGCTCGACAGCTTCTACCGCGACGGGTCGCCGGGCATCGACGACCGGCAGGTCCACGGCAACAACCTGCGGCTCACCATCCAGGGCACGGCGAACGACAAGCTCTCGGTGTGGTTCGACCGCAACAACAAGGTCACGGGTCACAACCACTCCGCCGGAGAGGACGTCGAGACGGCGAGCATGAGCCGCGGGCTCGGGAGGCATCCCCCCCGCTACGCCGGGCAGGCGAAGTGGACGTCGACCATCGGCACCCGGCTCCTCTCGGAGATTGGCTGGTCGACCAATCGCGTCGATTACGTCAACGGACCTCAGCCCGGGTTGCGGCAGGACCGGCCGGCCGACATGCGCCACTGCTTCGCGACGCCCTGTCTGGCGTTCGACCCCGCCCAGGTCGTCGCCGTCGATCCCTGGTACACGGTCGTGTCGCGCTTCGATCCCGAATCGGCCGGCGTCGAACGCATCGGCAACTCGGAGCTGGACTTCACCAAGGCCACCCAGCGGTACGTGCTGTCGGCCAGGCTGTCCTACGTGACCGGCTCGCACCAGTTCAAGGCGGGCGTCCAGAACAGCTTCGGGCCGGAAGAGTGGACCTGGATCAACAACGCCGACATCCGCAGCCAGGACTATCGATCCGGTGCTCCCGAGGAGATCCTCGTCTCCAATACGCCGCTCGCCTATACCCACCGCCTCGAGCGGGACCTCGGCGTGTACGCCCAGGAGTCGTGGACGCTCGACCGGCTCACGCTCAGCCCCGGCATTCGCCTGGAGTGGTTCGACGGCCGGGTCGACGCCAACTCGTCGCCGGCGGGACGCTGGGTGCCGGCCCGGCACTTCGACGAGATGACGAACCTGCCCGACTGGTTCGACGTCTCGCCGCGCCTCGGCGTCGCCTACGACCTCCTCGGGGATGCGAGGACGGCGGTGAAGTTCAGCGCGGGGCGGTACATGGACGCCATGACGGTCGGCTTCACGAGCCGCTACAACCCGTTGAACATCGCCTGGGAGTACCGCGACTGGCAGGACTGCTACCGGGACGGCCCGGGCGGCAATTCGTGCTCGGGCGCCGATCCGTACGGCACCAACGGCGACGACGTCGTGCAGGACTGGGAGGTCGGCCCCGGCCAGTCCGACTTCGGCGCCCGCCGGGCCAACAACCCCGACCCGAGCATCGAGCGGCCGTACCACCTGCGGGCGAACCTGGGCATCGACCACCAGTGGACCCCCTGGCTGGGCGTCACCGCGGGGTGGAGCTACTCTCAGTCGAGACTGTTCTTCACCACCAACAACCTGCTGCGGACGCTCGGCGACTACGACGCGTTCCAGGTGGCCAATCCCCTCTCCGGGCATGAAGGGCAGATGGTTGCGGTCTACAACCTCCGGGCGGACAAGCGGGGCGACGTCGACAACCTCGACACGAACACCACCTCGAACCGCGACGTCTACACCGGCTTCGAGCTCGGCTTCAACGCGCGCCTCCCGGGCGGCGGCAACCTGCTGGGCGGCATCGAACTCGGTCGCGAGACCCACGATCGGTGCGACTCCCCCTTCGACCCGAACACCTTCCGCTTCTGCGACACCACCGGGGGAGACGGCGAGGCGGAGGCGCTGGCCCGCGTGCCGAACGCCCTCCCGGGGAGCGGCAACCGGGACACGCCGCCGTACCTGGCGTCGTTCAAGCTGGCCGGCGACTACCCGCTGCCGTTCGACACGGTGGTCTCAGTCGTGGTCCGGAGCCTGCCGGGCCTGGAACGGAACATCCTGTGGAGCGTGCCGCGGTCCGCCTTCGACGCGGTCGGGGGGCGGACGCAGTCGGCGCGGGTGCGGCTGAATCCGCCGGGGTCGATCCACAACGAGCGGATCAACGTGCTCGACCTGCGCTTCGGCAAGGTGATCGGCGTCGGCGGCGCCCGGGTGCGCCTCGGGGCGGACATCTACAATGTCCTCAACCCCGACACCATCCTGCGGCGGCAGGACAATTACGGCGCATCGCTGGGCGCCGTCCGCGAGGTCGTCCTGGGGCGGTTCTGGAAGTTACTGACCCAGATCAGCTTCTGAGAGCGACCGCTGCTCCACCGAAAGATGCCCGTCTGTCGTCGCCGCGGTCCCGCTGCTGCGCAGAGCGCGCCGTCCAATTACCCTCTGTTCGGGGGGGACACATTGCGTGTTCGAGGCGCTAGAATCCGGGTAATTGCTGAATCTGGGTAATGGCGTCAAGGATCCAGTACCAGCGAGGCTCCACCTAGACCGACGAGGCATGTCGGTCCGGACAGGCAGACTGACGCAGGGGCCGGACCGGCCGGTAAGCGAAGAAGAACAAGGTACTACGTCTGGCCATATCCTGGGCGGCGAATGTCAAGACGGAGGCGTACACCTTCACTTCTGATTTGGAAGCGGACGAATCGGTTACGACATCCTACGGGTTGTCGGCATGTCCAAGAAAACTTCCGGATTCACGCGCCAGACTACGCAATGCGGCCGCCAGCATTCGGAACGGTGTGCGACTGCTCCTCCATGAGCCCAGCATTCATGGAGGCACTTCCGAGGTTCTTGACGTGACGCAGCACCGGGCGCATTGGCAAACCCGTGAATCGCAAAAAGGAGGCAGAGCGACATGAACACAAGGGAACAGTTCGGCGTGGCCTACGGGAAGGCGGTCGCCAAAGCGTGGAGCGACGACGCGTACCGGGAACGGCTGCTCGGCGACCCGAAGGCGGCGCTGGCCGAAGTAGGGGCCGAGCCGCCCCCGGGGATCGAGCTGTCGGTGGTCGAGAACACACCCGACCGCGTACACCTGATCCTGCCGGTGCAGCCGGCCGAGGGCGAGGTGGGCGACGCGCAGCTCGCCGCCGCCGCCGGCGGCGTCAGCGGAGCGTGCTGCTGCTGGGGCGACTGACCGCAGCCCCGGCGCCGGCGGGGGACCCTGAACGCTGCTGCGAAAAGGAGACTCCGCAAGAGTCCCTGCTCCGGGAGACAGCGACGCCGGCCCGGCGTCGAGGCAGTCGCAGCAACCGCTCCCCATCGGGCGACGGGCCGGCCGTCGCCCGATAAGACGGCGCGAACCAACCGGACATGCGAGAAGTCCCCGCCTTCGGCGGCCGCTTCCGGGTCGTACCCGTACCGGGCGCCGGAGCCATGCTGCTGAGCGAAGACGAGGTGCAGGTGCTTCCGGGAAGCGCCTACGCCCGGGTGGTGCCGCTGGTCGACGGCCGGCGGCACAGTGACGAGGTGCTCGCCGCGGCGATCGCACGAGGCGTCGACCCGGGAACGGCCGCATACGTGCTGGCCAAGCTCGACGAAGGCGGATGCCTGATCGAGGGGCGGGCACAGCGGGACCCCGACTCGGGAGCGTTCTGGAGGGGGCTCGGCGTGGACCCGGCCGAGGCGGAAGCGGGCCTGGCCGCGAGTCGGGTGCGGGTATTCGCACGCGGCTCGACCACGACGGCCGAATCCATGCAGCGTGCCCTGGCACGCTGCGGCATCCCGGCGAGAACCCCGGGAGCCGACGAAGCGACCGGCGGAACGAAGGACGAACTCGACGTCGTCGTCGCCGACGACTACCTGTCGGAGGCGCTGCTCGAGATCGACGAGCGGGCGCGGGCGCTCGGGCGGCGCTGGATGCTGGTGCGGCCGGCGGGCTTCGAGTGCTGGATCGGGCCGGTCTTCGAGCCGGGCAGAACCGGGTGCCTGCACTGCCTGCGGCAGAGACTGGGCCGATACCGGGCGGCGCACCGGTTCGCGGCCAGGTTGGAGCCGGAGCACGGGACGGCGACGCCGCTCCCGGCGATAGCCGCGACACGGGAGCTGGCGTGCCAGCTGGCGGCAGTCGAGGCGGCCAGGGCGGTGGCCGGGACGGCGGCGGACCTCACGGGCATCGTCCTGACGATGGAGCTGGCAAGCCGCTCGACGAAGACGCACCGGCTGACGCGGAATCCAGAGTGCAGCGCATGTGGAACGGGGCCGAGCAGTGATCCGGCCCCGGTGCGGCTGGCGGCGGCGCCGCCGGCGATAACGGCAGGCGAAGGCGGCTACCGCACGGTGCCGCCCGAGGAGACGCTCGACAGGTACGGGCACGTCGTGAGCCCGATCACGGGCATCGTCGAGACGTTGGACGCCGTGCCCACGGGACGGGACGTCGGGTGCGTCTGCCTGGGTCCGCAGCAGATGCGCGTCAGCTTCGACGGGAACGGGACGGTGCAACTGCGGCGCCACGGCAGCGGCGGCAAGGGAGCCACGAGCGCGGCCGCCAGGGCGAGCGCGCTCGGAGAGGCCATCGAGCGCTACTCGTTCGAGCGCCACGGCGGCGAGGAGACGATCGCGGGCACCTTCAACGAGCTGGCCCCCGAGGCCATCCATCCGAACGAGGTGATGAACTTCAGCGACCGGCAGTACCGGGAACGGGTGGCCCGAAACCGCGCCACGGGCAGCGGCCGCCGGTTCATCCCGGAGCCGCTCGACCCCGACACCCGGATCGATTGGACCGCGGTCTGGTCGCTGACCGGCGAGCGCCGCAGGCTGCTGCCCACCGAGCTGCTGTACGCGCGCACGGGGCCTCCGGAGCCGACGCGGGGGCCGCGGTACTGCGTGACCTGCTCGAACGGCTGCGCGGCCGGGAACACCCTGGAGGAGGCCGTCCTGCAAGGCCTGCTGGAGACGATCGAGCGCGACGCGGTCGCGGTCTGGTGGTACAACCGCCTGCGGCCGACCGAGATCGACCTCGACTCGTTCGACGACCCGTGGCTGTCGAAGATCGCGACCGAGTACGAGCAGTGGAACCGACAGGTGGTCGCGCTCGACCTGACCCACGATCTGGGCATCCCGGTAGTCGGGGCCGTGTCGCATGTGCGCGCGGGCGCGGCCGAGCGGATCCTGCTGGGGTTCGGATGCCACGTCGACGCCGGGATCGCCGCCCGGCGCGCGGTGAGCGAGATGGCGCAGATGCTGATCGTCGACCTCGGGCTGGCGGGACACCAGGAAGACCGCGAGTACGAGCAGTGGATGGAGAGCGCCACCCGGGCGAACCAGTGGCAACTGACCGGGGACGAGACCAGGGAGTTGCGCAAACGCGACGAGTTCCCGGCCGCACCGGCCGATCGGCATCTGAAGCAAGCCATCGAGCGGTGCCTGGAGGCAGTCGAATCACGAGGCCTCGAGGTGCTGGTGCTCGACCGGACACGAGCCGACGTCGGCATGCCGGCGGCGAAGGTGATCGTGCCCGGCCTGCGGCACTTCTGGCCGCGCTTCGGCCCGGGCCGGCTGTACGACGTGCCGGTCGCCACCGGAATGCGGCGGACGCCGCTCTCCGAAGACGAGCTCAACCCGGTGGCGTTCTTCATCTAGGAAAGCCCCATGCGGAGCGGCATAGGCTGGTTTGCCCGCAACCGGGTGGCGGCAAACCTGCTGATGACGGCGTTCGTACTCAGCGGCCTGTTGGCGGTGAGCGGGATCACCGGGGAGGTGTTCCCGGAAATCGACCTCGACCGTATCGACATCGAGGTCCCGTACCTCGGCGCAGCCCCGGAGGAAGTCGAGCAGGGCGTGGTCATGCGGATCGAGGAGGCCGTGCGCGACGTCGACGGCGTCCGCCAGATCCGGGCGAGGGCGGCCGAAGGCGGCGGGACGGTCAGCGTCGAGCTCGAGCCGGGCGCCGACGCGGAGCGGACGATCGGCGAGATCCGGAACAACGTCGACGCGATCGCGACGTTCCCGGCGGGAACCGAGCGGCCGATCATCCGCGCGGTGATCGCGCGCAACCAGGTCGGCGACGTCGCCATCTCCGGAAGCGCCGGGCTGGCCGCGCTCAAGACGCTCGCCGAACGGGTGCGCAGCGAGCTGACGGCCCTGCCGGAGATCACGCAGGCCGAGATCGCGGGCGCGCCGGCATACGAGATCGCGATCGAGGTATCGGAGTCGGCGCTCCGCCGGCACGGACTGACCTTCGACCGGGTGGCGGACGCGGTGAGGCAGTCCTCGGTCGATCTTCCGGGGGGCTCGATCCGTACCGACGGCGGCGAAGTCCTGCTGAGGTCACTCGGCCAGGCGTACCGGGGCGCGCAGTTCGAGAACCTCCCGCTGTGGACACGGCCCGACGGCACGCGACTGCGCCTCGGCGACGTCGCGACAATCGTCGACGGCTTCGCGGAATCGGATCAGCACGCGCGCTTCGACGGCGATCCGATGGTCATGGTCTCCGTCTTTCGGACCGGCGATCAGAGCGCGTTCGCCATCGCCGGGGCCATGCACCGTTACGTGGAGCGCGCGCGCGCGTCGTTGCCCGACGGCGTTCGGATGACCATCTGGCAGGATCAGGCCGCGATCCTGCAGGACCGGCTGGCACTCATGCTGCGCAACGGCGCGGCCGGGTTCGCACTCGTCCTGGTCGTGCTCGCGCTCTTCCTCGAGCTGCGCGTCGCCTTCTGGGTGAGCCTCGGCATACCGATCTCGTTCCTCGGGGCGATAGCGCTGATGCCGGCGCTCGACGTCTCGCTCAACGCCGTATCGCTCTTCGCGTTCATCCTCGCGCTCGGCATCGTGGTCGACGACGCCATCATCGTCGGCGAGAGCATCCACACGCGCCAGGAGGAGGAAGGCGACGGCCTGCAGGGCGCGACGGCGGGAGCCGGAGACGTCGCCAGGCCGGTCACCTTCGCGGTCCTGACGACGGTGGCGGCGTTCGTGCCGCTGCTGTTCATGCCCGGGGTGATCGGAAAGGGCTTCCGGGACATTCCGCTCGTCGTGATTCCGTGCCTCGTTTTTTCGCTGATCGAATCGCTGGCGATCCTGCCGGCGCACCTGGCCGACGCCCCGCGGGTGCGCCGGGCGGGGAGGTGGCGGCGGTTCCAGCAGTGCTTCGCGGGAGGCCTGAAGTGGCTCGCCCGCAGGTGCTACGCGCCGTTGCTCGACAGGGCGCTGCAGTGGCGCTACGTCACCGCGGCCGCAGGCGTGTCGACGATTGTCCTGACGGCCGGGATGCTGCTCGGAGGCCGGGCGAGGCTGAGCTTCTTCCCGTCGGTCGAGGCCGACTTCATCTCCGCCTCGCTGTCGATGCCGCAGGGGACCCCCGTCGACCTGACCTCGGAAGCGGTCGGGAAGCTCGAGCGGGGCGCGGCCGAGCTGCGGGAGCAGCTGCGGGAGGAGACCGGAACCGACCACTTCCGGCACGTGTCGGCGACGATCGGGGATCAGCCGATCGTGTCGCGGGCGGGGGGAGCGGCGGGCCCGATCCTCGACGTGGCGGCCCCGAACGTCGGCGAGGTGACGGTCGAGCTCGCGCCGCCGGGGCTAAGGGCGTACACGAGCGAGCAGCTCGGCGACATGTGGCGCGAAGCGACCGGGGCGATCCCGGAAGCGAGCGCGCTCGCGTTCACGGCGACGATGGCGCTCGCGGGCGCCGACGTGCACGTGCGGCTGTCGGGAGACGACCTCGACCGGCTGCGCGGGGCCACCGAGGCGCTGGAGGCGCGCCTGCGCGGATACGCCGGCGTCTACGACATCGCCGATTCGTTGGGCGGCAGGGACGAGCTGCAGCTACGCATCAAGCCGGCGGCCGAGATGCTCGGGCTGACACAGCGCGACCTCGGCCGCCAGGTGCGCCAGGCGTTCTACGGCGAGGAGGCGCAACGCATCCAGCGCGGCCGCGAAGACATCCGGGTGATGATCCGCTACCCGCGAGAGCAGCGCCGCTCGCTCGGCGATCTCGCCAACATGCGCATCCGCTCGCCCGAGGGCGCCGAGGTGCCGTTCGGCCACGTGGCGCACGTCGAGCGCGGGCGCGCCAGCTCGACGATCAGCCGCTTCGACCGCAAGCGGACCGTCAACGTAACGGCGTCGGTCAGCTCGGGGCTGGCCGGCCTGAACGGGGAGCTGGAGCGGGAGGTCCTCCCGGAAGTCCTCGCCGATCACCCGGGGGTGTCGTACTCGATGGGGGGCGCGGCGGCGCAGCAGGCCGAGACGACGGGCGGCCTGCAGCGCGGGTTCCTGCTCGCCCTCTTCGGCATCTTCGCGCTGCTGGCGGTCCCGCTGCGCTCGTATCTGCAGCCGCTGATCATCATGGGGGCCATCCCGTTCGGCCTGGTCGGAGCTGTCTGGGGTCACATGGCGCTGGGCCTGGAGGTGTCGTCGATGTCGATGCTCGGCCTGGTCGCGCTGAGCGGCGTCGTCGTCAACGACAGTCTGGTCATGGTCGACTGCATCAACCGCAAGCGGGAGGCCCACACCGACCCCCACGCCGCGGTAATGGAGGCAGGAAGCAACCGCTTCCGGGCGATCCTGCTGACGTCGCTGACGACGTTCTTCGGCCTGGGGCCGCTGATTCTCGAGCGCAGCATGCAGGCGGCGTTCCTGGTGCCGATGGCCGTCTCGCTGGCGTTCGGCGTGCTGTTCGCCACCTTCGTGACGCTCATCCTGGTGCCGGCCTGCTACCTGATCCTGCACGACCTTCAACAGGCGGCCGGACGCATCTTCGGCCGGACGCAGCCCGATGCTTGAGTTCATCTGGCGGTTCAGGAACGGCGTGCGGGCCACCGGGGCGCGGGACGGAATCGTGCTGCGGGGTGCCGACGGCGCCGAGCGGCCGGTGCCGCTGGCGGCCGAGGCGGCGAGGTGGGCCGAGCGGCTGAACGAGGGCCTCGCGGAGCACACGCTGGCCGCGGCCGGGGTGGACGTGTCCACCGCCGCACGCGTGTTTCGCCTGAAGCAGCGCCTGCGCGAACACGGTCTGCTGGTCGCCGATCTGTGGTGCGCCGGCTGCCGGATGGCGACGCTGCAGCCGCACGGGCCGGCGTTCGAACCGGAGAAGGCGGCGAGCCGGCCGGCGGGCCGGGCCGGGCGCTGGAAGCTGTCGCGCTTCGCGGTGCTCCACGAGGAGAACGGGCGCCTGGTGCTCGAGTGCGCCGACGCGCCGTGCGACCTGGTGGTCAGAAGCGACGACCTGCTGCGGTGGATCGAGAGGGCGGCGGAGGGAACGGCGCCGAGTGCCGACTCGCCCCAGGGCGCCGTCATGGCGTTCCTGGCGGCCACGGGCTTCGCGAAAGACGCCGACGAGCAGGAGCCGGCGGGGCTGCGCACCTGGGAGCCGCACGATCGGTGGTTCCACTACCGCACTCGCAGGCCGTCACCATGGCGCGAGCACGGCGGGACCTACCGGTTCAGGCCGGACGAGGCGGACGAGGACGCAACGAAGGTCGAAGCACCGCCCGCCGTGCGGCCGGCGCACCGCGGCGAGCGGACAGAGCTGGCGGGGTACTGGCCGACGCCGAGCATGCCGCTGCGGCAGGCGCTGGAGACACGCCGATCGAGGCGGGAGATGGGCAGCCGGCCGGTGACGGCCGAGCAGGTCGGCGCGCTGCTGCACCAGGTCGGACGGATCACCGCAAGACTGCCCGGCGACCTGCTGACGCGCCCGTACCCGGCCGCCGGCGCGATACACGAGCTGGAGCTGTACGTGGCCGTGGGCGAGTGCGACGGACTCCGGGCCGGGTTCTACCACTACCGCAGCGAGGCGCACGAGCTGACCCGACTGCGGGAAGCGCGAAGCGACGAGGCCGCCGACGCCGTCATCGCCGAGTGCGCACGCGCGTGGGGCGGCGGCGGACGGCGGCCGCAGTGCGTCGTCGTGATCGCGTCCCGGCTGCCGAGGCTGGCCTACAAGTACGCGGCAATCGCCTACCGGCTGTCGCTGCTGAACGCCGGCGCGGCGCTGCAGACCCTGTGCCTGGTCGCCGAGGACCTCGGACTGAACGGCGCCCCGGCCGGCGGCGGCCGGTCGGAGCTGTTCACCATGGCGACTGAAGTGCCGGAGCACGAGGAGACGAGCATCGCCGAGTTCGGATTCGGCAGCCGGCCGCAATAGGGAAGGAGCGGATGGACGTGCCGTCACGCGCAGCGTGGAAGCCGGAGCTGACGCCGCCCGAAGAGCTGCGGGAGACCATCGAGGTGACGTCGCCGAACGCGCGGCTCGCCTCGGCGGCGCTGGCGTTCATCGTGCTCGCCGCCGCGGCGTGGAGCGTCTTCGGGACGGTGCGCACGCGCGTGCAGGGCGACGGGGTCATCGCCTACCGCGACGCGCAGCGCGTCGACGTGGTGGCCCGCGCCGAGGGCTACCTGGCCGCCCTGCTCGTGCGCGAGGGCGACCGCGTGTCGCAGGGTCAGGTGGTCGCGCGGGTCGAGAACGACGCGCTCGAGCAGCGCGTCGCCCTGGCGCGGCGCGGGCAGGAAGCGGCCGAAGCGCGGATCACGAGGCTGGAAGCCGAGCGGGACGCGGACGTGGGAGAGGCGGCGCGGCTGAACCGCCGCCGCCGGGCCGCGCTGAGCCGCAGCATCGCCAGCAGCGAGGCGCTGATCGAGAGGCTCCGGAACACCGGAGCGGCCAGGGACGAGGACCGGGAGGAGCGAGTGCTCGAGCTGCGGCACGAAATCGATCGAGCACGCAGCGAGATGGCCGCGATCGACGGCGCCGAGCGGGAAGAGTCGAGCGAGTGGCGCCGGATGCTCGAGGCGGCCAGGCAGGCAGCGGCGGACCACCGGAACGAGGTGGCGCGCGCCAGCGCCGAGCTCGAGAGGATGCAGCGGATACGGGCGGCCACCGACGGCCAGATCGTCGAGGTGCTCGCCGGCGTCGGAACGTTCCTGCATCCGGACGACGGAATCTACCGGATGACCAACCGCGTGTCGGGGCTCTTCGCCAGCGCGTTCTTCACGGCGGACGAGGCCGAGCTCATCGAGCCGGGAATGCCGGTGCAGGTATCGCCGAGCATGCTCGACCGGCAGGAGGCCGGGAGCCTGCGGGGCACGGTGAGCGACGTGTCGCGGTTCCGGCTGTCGGCCGACGCGTTGCGGACGCTGCTCGGCAACGAGCGGCTGGTCGAGCGCTTCTCGCGATCGGGAGCGCCGCTGGCGGTCGAGATCGAGCTGTCGAGACGGTCCGACGGGGCGTACGAGTGGACGACCGGCCGCGGCGCGCAGCTGCCGGTCGAGCCCGGAATGCTCGTGACCGTCAGCGTCGCGATCCGCGAGCAGCGCCCGATCACGCTGGTGATGCCGGGGCTGCGGCAGGTGCTGGGCGAACGATGAGGAGACGCCGGGTGCGGACGCCGACGATCCTGCAGATGGAGGGCGTCGAGTGCGGCGCCGCCTGCATCGCGATCGTCCTGGGGCACTACGGCCGGTGGGTGCCGCTCGAAGAGCTGAGAGTGGCGTGCGGCGTCACGCGCGACGGCAGCAACGCGAAGGCGATGCTCGACGCGGCGCGCCGGTACGGCCTCGAAGCCAGGGGCTACCGCTACAGGACCGAGACCCTGGAGCGGCAGACCGCGCCGTTCGTCGTCTACTGGAAGCGCGCCCACTTCATGGTGGTCGACGGCTTCGACGGCGACGTCGTGCACGTGAACGACCCGGCGACCGGCCCGCGCAGGCTGGAGCGCGCCGAGTTCGCAAAGGGCTACGTGGGCCTGATGCTGGAGCTGCGGCCGGGGCCGGAGTTCAGGCCGGGAGGCCACCCGCCGCGGCTGTGGCAGATCGTCTCCACCCGGCTCGGGCAGCTGCGGCGGGGCCCGGGGACGTTCGCGCTCCTGAGCCTGCTGCTGATCGCCCCCGGCGTGCTCGTGCCGTCGTTCTCGCGCATCTTCGTCGACGAGGTGATGCTTCGGGAGCAGACGGGGATGCTCGAGGTGCTGCTCGCGGCGATGGCCGCCACGATCGCCGTGCAGGCGGCGACCACGTGGATGTTGCAGTGGGTCCTGCTGCGGATCGAGCACAAGCTGTCGCTGCACGGGTCGGCGCAGCTGCTGTGGCACCTGCTGCGGCTGCCGTACGCGTACTTCAGCCAGCGGCTGCCCGGCGATCTCGCGAACCGGCTGCGCGCCAACGACCTGGTGGCGACGGCGGTGGGCCAGGACCTCGGACGAACGCTCGCGCAACTGGTCGCGGCGACGTTCTACGTGCTGGTGATGCTGGCCTTCGACGTCCCCCTGGCCGGCGTGGCGATCGGGCTGACGACGACGTCGGCGATGGCGAGCTTCGCGGCGCGCAGGCGGCTGCAGGACATCAGCGCGAGAGTCGAGGTGAAGGAGAACGAGGTGTTCAGCGACACGGTCGCGGCGCTGCAGACCATCGAGTCGATCAAGGCGACCGGCAGCGAGTCGATGGCGTTCACGCGGTGGGCGGGGCACCACGCGGCGAGCATCAACGCCGAGCAGGAGCTCGGGATGCAGACGACACGCATCCGCGCGATCCCCTTCCTGACCGGGGCGCTGACGACGGCCGCCGTGCTCGGCCTCGGCAGCATGCGCATCGTCGCCGGCGAGCTGACGATCGGCACGGTGGTGGCAATCCAGGCGCTGGCAACGGCCTTCAAGGGCCCGATGGAGGAGCTCGCCGGGTTCCTGACGCGGCTCGAGCAGGCGCACGCGGCCCTGCGCCGGGTCGACGACGTGCTCGACTACGAAGCCGACCGAAGGCTCGACGGCGGCGCGGGCGGCGAGGCGCTGCCGGTCGGGAAGGTGAAGCTCGACGGACGGGTCGAGCTGCGCAACGTGTCGTTCGGCTACAACGTGAACGAGCCGCCCCTGATCAGCGGGCTCGATCTGCAGGCCGAGCCGGGCGCGCGGATCGCGCTGGTGGGCAGCACCGCGAGCGGAAAGTCGACCATCGCGAAGCTCATCGCGGGACTGCACCGTCCGTGGACGGGCGAGGTCCTGCTCGACGGCGCCCCCGCCGACGACTGGCCGCTGCCGCTGCGGCGCAACTCGATCGGCTGGGTCGACCAGGAGGTGATCCTGTTCGAGGGGACGATCGCCGACAACCTGACGCTGTGGGACGAGAGCACGCCCGAGGCGGTGGTCACCCAGGCCGCGCAGGACGCGAGCATCCACGACGTGATAGCCGGCCGCCCGGGGGGCTACGGCGCGCCGGTGCTGGAGAACGGCGCCAACTTCAGCGGCGGCGAGGCCCAGCGCCTCGAGCTGGCCCGGGCGCTGGCCGCCGAGCCGTCCATCCTGATCCTCGACGAGGCGACCAGCGCGCTCGACCCGAGCGTCGAGGTGCGCATAGACGGCAACGTGCGGCAGCGGGGCTGCACGACGCTGATCGTGGCGCACCGGCTGTCGACCATCCGGGACTGCGACGAGATCCTGGTGCTCGAGAACGGCCGGGTGGTCGAACGGGGCACGCACGAGGCGCTGATGGCCGGGCGAGGACGCTACCGTGAGATCGTCGAGTACTGACGAGGGCGGCCGCACGGGCGGACTCGAGGCGAAGAAGTCGCTGGCGACGGCGGCAACCGAGCACGGCACGCGGCTCGACATCGCGGCAAACCGGCCGCTGCGCATCGACGACCCGCAACGCTGGTGGTACGTCGCCACGGGCACGGTCGACGTCTTCCTCGTGCACGCCGGCGGCGGCGGCGCCGCGGCCGCCGGCCGTCCCGAGGACGGCCGCGGGACGGCCGGAAGCGGATCGGGAGCCCGGGCGGCCGTAGCGCCGGGACAAGAGGCTGGAGCCGGACGCCGCACGCACCTGATGACCCGCCACGCCGGCGACGTGGTGTTCGGCGTCGGCGCGGGCGCGGCCGGCGGCGGGCTGCTGGTGATCGGCCGGATGGACGCCGAGCTGCGCGAGCTCGACACGACGTTCGCCAGGGAGTCCGCGGACCTGCATCCGGAGTTGATCGGGCCGATCGAACGATGGATCGAGGGGTGGAGCGAGACGGCGGCAACGAGGGTGACGCCGAGGCCGGCGATAGACGCGCGACCGAGAGGCGGCACTGCCGCGGCGGCGGCGGGCGAGCGGATCGGAGGACCGACGAGCGGAATCGCATGGATCGCAGGGCTCGGCGGCGCGGCGTTCCTCGACGTGACCGACGCCGGCGACGCCGAGGCGCCGTTCCCCCTCGACGCCAGGGCCTGGCTGACGATGGCCGCCGACGCGCGCCTTGCGTGCAGGCAGACCGCCGCGGTGCTGGCCGACGGCTCGTGGCTGGCGGGCCTGGCCCGGTTCCACGGCGTCGTGCTCGAGAACATCAGGACGAACATCACGCTCGGCTTCGTCGACGAGGTCAACCGCGTGCGAAGCCGCGAGCGCATCGACGCGAGCCGGCTGCGCGGGACGCTCGACCACTTGGCGAGCGCCGGGCGCACGACGAGGGCCTCTGGCAGGACGAGCGGGAGCGACGACCCGCTGGCGAAGGCCATGGGGGCAATCGCCGACAGGCTGCAGAGCCGCCGGCCGACGCTCGATCGCCACGAACGCGCGCTCGGCCCGATCGAGCGCCTGACCGCGCTCGCGGCGGCGGGGGGCCTGCGCATCCGCAACGTGCGGCTGCGCAGCGGCTGGTGGCGCCGGAGCGGGCACGCCTGCGTGGCGTGGGACGAGAAAGCCCGGCCGTGCGCGTTGCTGCCCGACGGCCGGGCGGGATACCAGCGGTTCGATCCGGAAACGGGCGAGACGACGCCGGTGACCGAAGCGCAGGCGGCGAAGCTGCAGCCGGCGGCCTGGGCGGTCTACGGGAGCCTGACGGCGCCGCGGCTGAGCGGATCGAGACTGCTCGCATACGCGATGCGGGGAGCCGTGCGCGACGGGCTGGCCCTGGCCGGCTACGCGCTGGCGACGGCGGCGACGGGGCTGATCGCGCCGGTCGCAACCCGCGAGCTGGTCCAGACGGCCATCCCGTTCAGCGAGCACGGGCGGATAACGGAGCTGGCACTGGTGCTGGCGGGCGCCGGGCTGGTCGGAAGCGCATTCTTCTTCCTGTGCGGAAACGCGTGCATCAGGCTGCAGGCGCTGGCGGAGGCGCAGGCGCAGACGGCGGTGATGGACCGGCTGCTGCGGCTGCCGGCGGCGTTCTTCCGGACGATGCCGACGGCGACGCTCGCGCGCCGCGCGCTGGGGGTGTCGCAGGTGCGGCGGGTCGTGGCGCGAGGCGCGGTGGTGACCACGCTGGGGAGCTGCCTGATCGCGTCGAACCTCGCGGTGATGGCCTGGTTCAGCCCGGCGCTGGGCGGGCTGGCCGCCGGCACGACCGCCGCGGCGGCCACCGTGTTCGCGCTGCTCAACCGGTGGCGGCTGCGATTCGAGAAGCACGCGCTCGAGACCGAAGGCCGGACCACGGGCAGCGCGGTGCAGTTCATCCGGGCGATGGCGAAGCTGCGGGTCGCGGGCGCCGAGCGCCGGGTCTTCTCGCTGTGGATGGAGTCGCACGCGCGGCATCGCCAGTGGATGTACAGGACGCGGCTGGCCGACAACGCCGTGTTCACCGTGACGACGGCGACCCCGGCGGTGCTGGCGCTGCTCTTCTTCAGCCTGGCGGGTGCCAACCTGCCGGCGGTGCCGGGCGACTTCGTCGCGGTGCTGACGGCGTTCTCCGGCTTCACGATCGGATTCGCCGGCGTCGCCCGGGAGCTGACCCTGGCGCTGTCGGCCATCGCGCACTTCGACAGGATCAGGCCGATTCTGGAGACCGCGCCCGAGGCGGCGGGCGAGAGCAGGCGGGTGGGAGCGCTGAAGGGACGGATCGACGTCGCGCACGTCACGTTCCGGTACCGCCCGGAAGGCCCCCCGGTGCTCCGGGACCTGTCGATCCGGGCCGACGCGGGCCGGTTCGTGGCGGTGGCGGGGCCGTCGGGCTCGGGGAAGTCGACGCTGCTGCGGCTTCTGCTGGGGTTCGAGCAGCCGGACAGCGGCGCGGTGTTCTACGACGGCCAGGAGCTGGACCGGATCGACGTCGGCTCGGTCCGCCGGCAACTGGGAGTCGTGCTCCAACAGGCGGAGCTGTCGCCGGGAACCCTCCTCGAGAACATCGTCGGCGTCGAGCCGGCGGGAGAAGACGCGGCCTGGGAGGCCGCCGAGCTGGCGGGCATCGCCGACGAGATACGGGCGATGCCGATGGGCATGCACACGTTCGTGTCGCACGGCGGGGTGTTCTCGGGCGGGCAGCGGCAGCGCCTGATGCTCGCGCGCGCCCTGGTGCGCCGGCCGAAGATCCTGCTGCTCGACGAAGCGACCAGCGCGCTCGACAACAAGACGCAGTCGACCATCGCCGGCAACATCGAACGGCTCGACATGACCCGGATCGTGATCGCGCACCGGCTGAGCACCATCCGGGGCGCCCACCTCATCTACGTGCTCGACGAGCACGGGAGGCTGGCCGAGCAGGGGCGGTACGAGGACCTGATGGAACAGGACGGGCTGTTCGCGCGGATGGCCCGGCGCCAGACCCTCTGACGACGGAAGGCGAGACCAAGACATGAAGAGAACGACACTGATGCCGCTCCTGATGCTGGCGCCGGCGACGGTCCTCGGCCAGGCGTCCGGGACGGTGCCGCCTACGCCGTGGGGCGACCCCGACCTCGGCGGGTACTGGACCTACGTGACGATGACGCCGCTCGAGCGGCCGCCGGGATACGAGGACCGGCCGGTGCTCCCGGACGACGAGGCCCGGGCGTTCCTCGCCGTGGGGCACAGGCTCGTCCAGGCCGAGCTCGACCGGCAACTGAACGCCGACGGCATCGTGCTCGGCGGGTTGACGAACAACCGCACGTCGCTCGTCGTGGACCCGGCCGACGGACGGGTCCCGGAGTTGACCGAGTACGGCGAAGCCCGGCACCGGCGGCTCGGTTTCTTCGCCCGCGGGACCGAACGCGGAGCCGACGGCCCCGAGGACCGCGAACGATACGAACGGTGCATCATGGGCCGTACCTGGCCGATGGTCGCCACGATCGAGGCGCAGTGGCTGCACGTCCTGCAGACCCCGGACCACGTCGCGTTCGTCCACGAGCAGAACTCCGACGTGCGGATCGTCCCGCTGGGCGCCGACAGACCGGTGAACGAGGCGATACGCCTGTGGCAGGGGGCCGCGCGGGGGCGCTGGGACGGAGACACGCTGGTGGTGACGACCACCAACCTGAACGGGAAGTGGACGCTGCACGGCGACGGGCCGAACGC
Source organism: Vicinamibacterales bacterium (assembly GCA_965207615.1). GTDB lineage: Bacteria > Acidobacteriota > Vicinamibacteria > Vicinamibacterales > UBA8438 > JAJEEA01. Next base: position 6,184,006 of record CBDBMZ010000003.1, on the reverse strand, counting down.
CGTGTTCGTCGAACGCATCCGCCGCACCGACCGCGACACGCTGGAGTACTCGGTGACGGTGCGCGACCCGGAAGCCTACGGCGCGCCGTGGACCATCGGGTTCCCCATCGAAGCGACGACGGGACCGCTGTACGAGACCGCGTGCCACGAGGGCAACTACAGCATGGAGCTGATGCTGCGCGGCGCGCGGGCGGTCGAACGGCGCGCGGCGGGCCGCTGAGCGGCCGGAAGCGAGAGCCGGATGCGAATCGCCGTCGTGGGCAGAGGAACCGCCGGATCGCTGGCGGCGGCCATCGTGGCGCGCAGACTGCCGGCGCACGAGCTGCACCACATCTACGACTCGCGGATCCCGATCATCGGGGTGGGCGAAGGAACGCTGCCGGGCCTGGTGCAGCACCTCGGCGAGGCCACCGGGCTCGACGAGGCCGCGGTGGAGAAGCGTCTGCACGCGACGAGGAAGTACGGCGTGCGATTCGAAGGCTGGGGACGCACGCACGACCGGTTCGTCCACGACTTCGCCGACGGCAAGCTGTACGGCTACCACCTGTCGGCCGACACGCTGGTCGAGCTGCTGCAGGAACGGACCAGGACCACGGCACGTACCGACGCGAGAGTGACCCAAATCCGCCGGGCGGGCGGCCAGGCCGAGGTGCGATACGACGACCGGCCCGCGGAACGCTTCGATCTGGTGTTCGACGCCCGCGGCTACCCGAAAGAGCTCGACGGGAGCGAGCACGCCGAAATCGACTTCATCCCGACGAACGCGGCGGTGGTGCGGCGCGGGCCGGCGCTGCGGATCGACGCCGGCCGCACTTACACGCGCGCAGTCGCGCGGCCGGAAGGCTGGATCTTCGTGATCCCGCTGCGCTCGCACACCTCCTACGGCTACGTCTTCAACGCCGGCATCAGCGACCCCCGCCGGGTCGAAGCCGACTTCGACGCCTTCCTGCAGCAGGAAGGCGTGGCGGAATGGCGGCAACGCGGCGTCATCCGCTTCCCGAACTACATACGCCGCCGCGTGTACGACGGCTGCATCGCGAGAATCGGGAACGCCGCAGGCTTCATGGAGCCGCTCGAGGCGACCGCCCTGGGGCTGATCCAGGTCCAGATCGACGTGATCCTGAACGCGGCGCAGGAGAGCGCGCCGGAAGAGATCAACCGGATCCTGGTGCGCTTCGCGTGGCAGTTCGGGGTGTTCATCAGTTGGCACTACAGCCGGGGATCGAAGTACGACACGCCGTTCTGGCGATACGCGAAGCAGGAAGCGTGGCCGCGCCACGTCCGGCGGCGCGAACGACCCGTCGTGGACGCCGAGACCGAAGCCGGGGAGCTGGCGCGGCGCATCGGACTGGCGGCCGAGTGCCTGCGGAACGGAGGAAGGAGACCGGCGGTCGTACCGTACGCACTGTTCTACATGTCGAGCTTCATGCGCATGACGCACGGGCTGGGCATCGGGGGACAAGGCGGAGAATGACGAGAACGGAAGGTTGCTTGAGGACCCCCGCGGCGTCGGCAGGGCCGGTCATACCAGACCCGCCTGAACATTATCAGACCCGTTACTCGACGTTCCGGCGTGTCTCTGACCTGAGCTTCGCAAACGCCACGCCACGCCGCGAAGGGCCTTGGCGACGTTCGGCAAGTGTGCCTCTATCCTGGGCTTCGCAAACGGAGCCACCACCGAAACCAAGACGAGGACCACCATTACCCCGAGAATGGCGCCCCAGACGCCCCACCTCCACCAAAGGACCTGCAAGACGAACATCATCCGGACTCCGGCCGAGCCTGCGACCAGGCCTGCGACCAGGGCCCCATTTCCGCCGCGCCACACGGAGAGGACATCGACCCATTCGTCGATGCGCCGGGCGCACTGCGCAAGGCGTCACGGTGCCGCGCCGGACCGGCGTCCGCCGCGCCGCGAAGGGCCTTGGCGATGTTCCGCAAGTCACGTTCCCGGGTTCGCTCGTTGGGTCTATCGGTCATTGGGAGAAATCCTCGGGTTGCTTGCGGGAGGGGGGTAGAGTCGACGACTGGCGCGGTGGCGGTAGGTGGAGGGGGTAGCTGTTCCCGGCGGCTTCTTCAGTTCGTTTCCCTTGAGCCCAAGCGCTACCGCAACCCCGCCCAGGACCACCGAGTGGACGGTGTCCATCAAATACCCGATCATGACGTCATCGGAAGCGTCCGTTGGAGAAAGTCCGGACCGGTTTCTGCCTCCCCCTACCTCAGCCGGAACGGCGGGTATCGGTCCGTGATCAACAGCCACGTGTATGCCTGCACCCGCAGCAACCGCAGCACTCCGACCTGGAAGGCGAAGATCCCCCGTGGATAGCGGCCCGTGAAGAGGATCGCGAACCAGGCGGCCACGAGCAGCACCAAAGTCGTCAGCCCGACCGGTATCAGCGCGACGTAGTGCGGGAACGCGAGCAGCCACTTGACCAGCGGGAGCCAGCGGTTGAGGTCCCGCGAGGCGTCGGGGTAGTCGATGTCGAGGTGGACGGCCTGCTGCTCGTCGGTCGAGGGGTACTCGTCACGCAGCAGCAAAAAGTAGGCGTTGAGCCGGGTGGTGAAGCGCGCCAGCTCGAGGTTCCAGTCGAACCACCACCGCGGGTATTTCCGCCGGAACACGATCATGAGGAGCGCGGGCAGGAAGACGTAGCCATAGGCGGCAAGCAGAGCGGCCCAGATCTCCAACCCGACGTTCTCCTGGGTCCAGTCCAGGGCGTTGCCGGCCAGCACCACGAAGAGCATGATGATCGGGACCGTCAGGGGCAGGCGGAACGCGGTGCTGGCGCGGCCAGCAGCGCCAGCAACGTCGTTTGGAACGCCACGCCGAGCTCGCTACGCGCCTGGACCACTGAGCCGGATCACTGGCTCAGCCCTCCGCACCCGCGACTACCGCGGCCCCGCGCATGCCCACACGGTCACGGGAGCGCTGCGCATCTCTCGCGGTCCAAGGGAGTTAACGTTTAGCTTGAATCCCATGAAGCTGTCGCCTACCAGTTTGGGGGGGCGATCCGGATTCGTCGCGGCCCAGCCGTTGCCGTCGAGCTGTGAGGATACCCAGCGAGCCCCTTTCTGGCGCCGACTCCACGCCTACGGCCGGCGGGCGCACGGGCCGGATCCGTTGGTCAACAGAATTCCGCGGAGGAGCCCGAGCGAATCGGGGGAAGACAGGCGCAATAGGTTGACGGCCGCGGGCGACCGTGCGCGAGGACGGGCTCCCGGCCTTGCCAAGATGGCGGGAGTGCTCAGCCGGCCGAACCCAGCTTCAAGCTGAGGGGGCCCCGCGACGACTCGCCGATGCGGCGACCCCGAGATGGACGGGACTTGGCCGCGGCCGGCCAAGGGGTGGGCCGGCACCGCTCCAACGCTTGAAAGGTAGTCGACCGGAACTCGCGCTCCGGAACGCCAGGATCATGTTTCGGGTCGATCATCGCGTGCTTGGGGGGTTGCCTCCTGCCGGCCATCTCCGCGTAGCAGCCGGATGAGCTCCGTCTGGTCTCGTATGATGATCTTGAGCAGCCTCTCGATCCGATTCGCCAGCCACCACACCAACGCAGCGACGACGAGGACGACCGCAGAGGTGTCGGGTACGTCGGATATGGCGAACCGCACGCCCAGGACCACCGCCAGCCAGTAACCGAGCAGCGCGATCCCGATCCCCAACAGCACGCCGCGGTAGAACTCGAACCCACCCACACCCGTTACAGGAGAGCCAAATCCCCCACTTGCAGTCATCGAAATCCCCCCCTCGGTCGAATCAGACGCTGCCGCCGGGCGCTCGTGAGGCGTCGCGACCGGCCAGCGTTCTCGATGGCCCGGACGGAATCCGTCCGGCCATGACCAGCGTGCCGCCGGCCGTGCCCCTGTCGCGACCATGACGTTGCCCTCCCAATCTCAACCGTAGGCTAACCGCCTCCTCCTGTTTCCGCGCCTCCAAACCTGGAGGATCCGTGGGAGGAGGTCCACCGTCGGGCGGGTACGGGCGCGTCGATTCGGGCGATTGCTCGCGAGCTAGACCTGGACCGGAAAACGGTGCGGCGATGCCCTCGGCAGACGGAGTGGTGTCGAGTCCACCGGCCTTTTTCACCACATTGACGCCCCGCATAACTCATCCAATATTGGAGGCACAATCAACAAGTGAATGGGAATGGAACCGGTAATACCCCGAAACATGGAGGCAAACAGGGCCTGGCGCGGCCGGCGGCACCCCTTGACATTGCATCGCCGCCGTGTGTTACAAAGTCCCCGCGCCGGTCGAGACATCAGGTCGAGACGGTCGAGCGATGGACGTTTGCCGCCGGCCGGATTGGAACGCAGGGCACGCGAGCGCGAAACCGCACCGGGGTTGGACGAGTCCTGACCAAGAGCCGGCCGGGGTGGTGGCGATTCGCATGGCGACGGCTTCTCCGGCGGCAACGACCGGTCCGGGGCCACACCACGCGCACGACCCCCGGCGACGGACTCCGGGCGGAGTTCGGAACGCTGCAGCGCCGGGTGTGAAGCGGACGCAGTTCGCCACCGCGACCTTCTCTATCCAAGCAACACAGCCTGCCGGGTCATGCAGCGGGTGCGCCGGTTCACGACACGCCGGTGGCGTGGTCGCGGCTGGCGCCGAGGAACAGGGCGGCGACGACGGAGACCGCGGTGACGGCGGCGCTCAGCGCGACCCCGACCATGGCGAACGGCACGGCGTTCTGCACGGCCACGGTGGCGACGGTGTGGAGGAACCCTATGCCGGCGCCCACGGCAACGAGATATGCCGCGGCGCCGGCGGTGCTCGTTCCCGCGCTCATCGACGAGAGGAACCAGATCCCACCGGACATCAGGCACCCGCCGATCATGCCCGCCCAGCGGTAGTCGTTGCCCAGACGGGGGAGCATCTGTCCGGACCCGACGGCGCCGAGGACGACACCGCCGCCGAGCGCGGCCAGCATGCCGCCGCTGCCGGTCGCCGAAACGCCCTGCACGCTCTGGAAGAAGAGCGGCGTGAACAGGACGGTGCCGTACAGACAGAAGGAGGACAGGACCGTCAGCACCACCGACGCCGACACCACGCGGTTTCCGTAGATGTGCAGCGGCATGAGCGGCGACTCCGCCTTCGATTCGATTACCAGGAAGGCGGCGGTCATGACGAGACCGAAGGCGAAGAGACTGCTCGCCAGCGGCGAGTGCCACGGCGGTTGCTCGCCGGACCAGGAGAGCGCGATCAGGACTGGCGTCACGGCCAGCGCCAACGCCAGCATGCCGGCGTAGTCCAGTCCGCGGTCGGCGGCGGCGGGACGCACGGCGGGAAACGTGCGCGCGATGAAGAGGAGCACCAGCAGGCCGGCCGGCACGTTGAGCAGGAAGATCCAGCGCCAGGACGCGTTGTCGGCGAGATGGCCGGCGACCAGCGGGCCGACGACCGCGGCCAGGAAGATGACCGCGCCCAGCAGTCCCTGGGCCTTGCCGCGCTCCTCGGGGGCGAACAGGTCCGCGATGGCGGCCATGCCATTGGCCATGACCATCCCTGCCGCCGACGCCCTGCACGACGCGCCACACCGTGAGCTGGGTCATGTTCGTGACCAGCCAGACCGGCGCCGAGCCACGAGCAGCGCCGCGAGCCCGGCCACGAAGAAGAGCCGGCGCCCGTAGATGTCCGCAAGGCGGCCCGTTATCGGGGTCACGACCGTCGAGGCAACGAGGTAGGCGGTCGTCGCCCACGCGTAGCGGTCGAAGCCGCCCAGCTCCGCGACGACGACGGGCATCGCGGTGGCGAGGCCGGTCTGGCCGACCGCGGCCAGGAATACCGCGGCCATCACGCCGCTCGTGGCGGCGTTGCGCTGCCGGTCGGAGAGTCCCGCCATGTGCCCCGCGACCGGCGCGCGCGGACCTTGGCCGGCGTCGATGTGAGCGTGCATTTGCAGGGTCTCCGGCCTGCCGGCAACCGGCCGTCGTCGTCTGCCGCTGCCCATGTCGGGGAAGCGGACGACTAACTTGGTCGCGTTTCCTGGAGGCGGCGCCGCAGCCCCTCCACTCGCCGGCGGTTCGTGTCCATGTCTGCGGCCATCCGAAACCCGGAGAGTCGCTGCTCGACGCCGCCCACCGCCGCCTTCGCGAAGAGATGGGTTTCGACTGTCCGCTCCGGGCCGCCCAGTAGACGGACACGGTTGCCGCCACGACGGAGACGACCATGAGCGGGAGCATCTCGTACATGCGATCGAGAATGACCGGTCCCCGCGTATTCACCCAATCGGCCACAACGTCCAGCACCCAAGCACCCCCGTCGCCCAGACCCGAGCCCCGGCCGCATACCGTTGGCGACGCGCCGCACCGATCTACCGCGGCATGTCCCGCCTCCGCTAACGAGGGCGTCGAGGAGAGCGTACCTTTCGCGTAGCGAGAAGGCCTGCCGTATGGCCGGCATGGTCATCACGTCAACACGGTTCTCATTTGGCTTCCCCTCCCGGCGCCCTCGATGCCGCCTTGCCGCGGGGGACACCGGGACACCGCGACAAAGCGCGCGGTGCTAGCACGCAATTGCCCTTCCCCGCGCCTCCAGTTTGGTAGGCACCCGTGCACTGCCCACCAGCTCGGGTTGACGGTTTCAGGAAGACCCGGCCGGTTGCGGGCGGTAGTTCGCGGCCGTCACGTCACTCGTCGGAAGGTGACGCCCAAGAGGACGAGGTCTGAAGGTCAGGTCTCGATTCTCCCGCACTTCGGGGGCGCTCAAGGCCCGGCGGAGCCACCGGCAAGTGCGGCCGCCTCCTGTGCGCGAGCGCCAAGCAGCACGTTCGGGAGCGCGTAGTTCCCCTCGTGGCAGGCGAACTCGAACACCGGGCCCGGCGTCACCCCCTGCGCCGCCGCGTCCGCGGACAACGGGAAGCGGACGGTCCAGGGCCGGGTGAAGCGGGTGGGGTCGGCGATCGTCGCCTCGTAGTCGATCCGGCCGGCGGCGACCGGCGTGAAGCGCTCGACCAGATGCAGAGACGCGGTCGGCGCGCGCCAGACGTGGCGGAACCGGTCCGGCGACCGATCGGGGAAGTGACGGCTCTCGACCACCAGCGTGCCGCCTTCCCACCGGCCGCGCGCCTCGCCGTTCCACTGCGCGATGCCGGTGCGCGGGCGGCCGTCGACCGGGATGATCCGGCGCTGCCGGTACATCTCGTGCACGATCACCACGTCGGTCGGCGTCTGGAAGATCTGGTGGTTGGGGTTGTCGGCGAACCAGATCTGCGACAGCCCGTCACTGAAGCAGCGCTCGCCGGTGTCGAGGTCGCGGTGCGAGTCCCAGGGACCGGTGCCGTACGGCCGCTCGCCGTCACGCGCCGTCGGCGTGTAGGGGATTCGGCCGTCGGGCGGGTCGACGATCAGCGACGTGCGCCCGCTCGGTACCCAGGCCGTGCCTTCGTCGAACCAGAACACATCGGCGCCGAGGCTGCCGTCGGGCCGGTAGTCGACGTCTCCACCCGCCGGCGCCCGTTCCGCCGGCCGATTCAGCCGGCGTTCCTCCTCGGAGCGCGCCGCGGTCTCGAGCCCCGCGACCTCCTCTTCCGACAGGAACTCCCGCCCCTGGTACTCGGACGGCCGTTCGAGCGGCGTGAGGGTCGAGCCGACCCAGATGCCCTGCAGGTCGGGATCGCCCCAGGGAGTCCTCGGCACCTCCTGGGCCGAAACGGGCACGCCGAGCACGGCAGCCACGGCCCCGCCGACCACATGCACCAACAGCGAGCACCTTCGCTCGTGCAACATCCTGGTACTATCTCACGGCTGCCCCCGCGTCCGAATCCCCGCCCGCAGCGTCGCAGACGCCCAGCTCATCGACGGAGGGCGTCGCGCCGGTCCTCCGAGCGCCCACGAGGGGACTGTGGCAGACGCGCCGTTCGCCCCCGACGCGGACGGTTGCTGATAGGGTGAGAGCGACGCGAATCGGCCTGTTGCGCCATCGGGGGAACGAAGGGACGGTCATGGGGGAACGGAACGTGTTCGACCGCATCCTGGCATCGCTGCACGAAGCGGCGCTCGACGACGCCCGCTGGCCCGCGGCCTCCGCCCTGATCCGTGAGGCGGCTCCAGTACGGCAAGACCTCCACCCGCGCTCGGAGCACGGAGCGCCGGCCGCTGAACGGGCGTGGGCCGCCTGCGGCTAGAACTCCAGGCGCAGGCCGGCGCGGAAGACCCTCGGGTTCAGAATCGCCACGATCTCGTTGTAGCGGGGTCCCGAGATGGTCCGGAAGTTCAGCACCGCCGCGTCGTTGAACAGGTTGAACCCGTCGAGCATGAGGGTGAGCCGGGCGCCGGTCCGGAGGCGGACGCCCTTCTCCGCCCGGACGTCGAAGATGCCGACGCCCGGCGCACGGTCGTCGTAGGGGTTCGCCATCACCCGCTCGGTGCCGGCGTTCGGCAACTGCACGGTGACCCGCCGGCCGACCTGGAACCCGCTCTGCAGCCGGTAGGCGACGCTCAGGGCGACGTCGCGGGGGAAGACGTACCGGCCGGCCAGCTTGTAGTTCCAGTAGGAGGTGGAGACCCGCCCCAGCCTCGGCGCCTGGTTGGCTTGCCACTCGTACGTCGTGCCGTCGATGAAGTCGAACCGCGCCGCCGTCCGCACGCTCGTCGACGAGGTCGTTCGCATCGGCGATTCGGCCCACGTGTGCAGGAACGACGTCAGGAACATCCAGCGGCGCGAGAACCGGCGGTTCAGCGCCACCTCGACCGTGTGGTAGTCGCCGTCGGGCGGCAGCAGGCCGTGCCGGCCCGGGTTGACGTAGCGCCGGTCCTCGGGAACGTCGGGCAGCCGGTCGAGGAGGTGAAGGGTCTGGTCGTCGGCGGTGCCCGCGACGTCGTCCGGGCCCCGGTCGTGGTACTCGAACGGGACCTGGTAGGCCAACGCCCGGTTCACGTCGACGATGCCGTAGAGGTTGCGGGTGTTCTTGTAGACGTACGAGGCGCGGACCGAGACGTCGGCGGCGAGCTGCTGCTCGAAGTGGGCCGACACCTCGTGGCCGTACGGGCTCGCGAGGCCGGGGTCGACGGTTACGGTCCCGGCCCCGCCCAGGGTGGCGAGCCGGCGGCCGAGCTCGGGAGAGTCGTCGAGCCCCCCGCTCGGGCCCGGGTCGAGCAGCCCGTTCCCGTTCAGATCGTCGAAGACGAAGCGGGCCGCCGCCTGCCCCACGGGGTTCTCGTCGTCGACGATGGTCGTGCTGGGGTTCCAGTAGAACCGCCCCGCGAACGCCTTCACCACCGTCCGGCCCCTGCCGGTCAGGTCGAACGCGGCGCCCACCCGCGGCCCCACGTTCGCCCAGGTCAGCACGGAGCGGGCCGCCACCGTCCGGGGCGCCCAGATGTCCGAGTGGGTCGGGGCGATCGACTGGGCCGGCCAACCCATGGCGTAGCGGTCGAAACGGGCGCCGAGGTTGAGCGTCAGCCGGTCGGTCGGCGTCCAGGAATCCTGGACGAACGCCGAGACGTGGTCGACGGTGTTCACGCCGGTGTTCGGCGTGTTGTAGATGTCGACCTCGGCCGGCATCCCGTCGAGGTCCCGGTAGAACAGGTCCTCGGGCTGCATGCGCAGGAGGCTCAGGCGTTCGCGGTAGGCCTCGACGCCGACCTTGAGCGTGTGCCGGCCGCCGAAATCGTCGGCGAAGAAGGTGACGTTGCCGCTCGCCTGCGGCTTGGTGAGCGCCCGGAAGTGGTAGTAGTCGTAGGCGTTGGTGTAGTCCCCGGTGTTGACCTCGAGCCGACCCGCGGGCAGCCCCTCCACGCTCGACGACCGGGTCTGCGTCGGGTAGAGGGGGAACCGGTTGCTCCAGTGGGCGGCCTGCGCGTTCACGAACATCCGGTTGCCGACCGCGTTCCGGTACTCGGCCTTCATCGGCACGTTCACCGATCGTTGGAACCAGGCGGCTTCCAGCGGACGGTCGGCGCCGAGGCCGCGCTCGGCCTGCAGCTTCGCGCGCCGGTTGAAGAAGCCCACGAGCTGGCTCGACGCGGTGAGCTGGTGGGTCACCTTGGCGGTCCAGTTGTCGAGCTGCGTCGTCGCGGGGTCGGGGTGGCCTATCGTCAGCTCCTCCTGGTGGTTCAGGCGGTAGCCGCCGTAGAACCACGTCCTCCCGGGGCGGATGGGCCCGCCGACGCCGACGTTCATGTCACTCTGGAGCGTGACCGGGTTGCCCCCCCGCAGGCCGCCCGGCGGGGCCCGGTACGGGCCGGCCGAGCCGCCCCGCCGCAAGGCGTCGGGGACGTTGTCCGAGACGGTGCGCTCGTTCAGGAAGTCGACGTAGACGTCGCCCGAGAAGCGGTCGCCGCCGGACTTCACCGTCAGGTTGAGGAAGGCCCCGAGGCCGTGCGTCTCGCCCATGTTGCCGGCGCCGCCGAGCTGGAAGTCCTCGAGGCTGCCGTAGTCGAAGTAGCCGGCGTTCCACGCCGTCCCCTCGGTGACGTTGATGCCCTCGAACAGGGTGCGGTGCTGGTCGCCGAAGCCGAACGCCTGGAAGCCGGTCTGGGTGCCGGTGTGCGACCCGCCCACGTCGTAGGCCTCCATCTGGAAGCCGGGCGCCTGGGCCATGGCGACCCAGATGTCCCGCGCGTTCGGGACGTCCTCGAGGAGCTCCTCGGTGAAGTTGACGGCGGTGGTCGTGGTCGTGACGTCCACCACGGGCGCGGCCGCGGCGATGACGACGGTCTCTTCGACGCCGCCGATCTCGAGGGTCGCGTCGACGCTCAGCGTCGTGTTGAGGGTCATGCGCAGGTCGTCGCGCACGACGGTCCGGAACCCAGGGAGCGAGAACGCGACCGCGTACTCGCCGGTCGGCAGGGCCGGAAAGGCGTAGGCCCCCTGGCTACCGGTTACCGCGACCTGGTCCCGGATCAGCGCGGCGCTCGAGGCGGTCACGGTGACACCGGGGAGGACCGCCCCGGTCTCGTCGATCACCACGCCCACCAGGCGACCCTGGAGCTCCTGCCCGACGACGGAAACCGGTGCGAGCAGCACGGCCGCGGCGACAACCGCGAGAACGCGTGCGCCAAGGTCGACGCGGGTACCCATCAGCAGCAACAGACCAGCAGTTCCCGGAACCACACCTCGTTACCGGTGCCCGGCTTGGCTTCCGAATCAGCGGGTTCGCCCCTTGGGTCACCGGTCGGCGGTGTCACGGTCCGGGGGGTACCGCCGGGGCCAGTCCTCGCACCGCCCCCCGATGACGATCGTCAGCCCGTCGTGGTCCACCTCACGGCTTCGGATGCCCGAGCAGCCACTCGACGACGAGGCGGGTGAAGTGCGCCGACAGCGCCGGCACGTGCCCGCCGCCGTTGATGGTCCAGAGCTCGGCCGACCCGCCGGGCCGGCAGCCGTCGGTGTAGCGGCGGACGTCGGTCTCGGGGCCGTCGATGCCGCCGTCGAGGTCGAGGGTGCCGCTGTCGACGCCGGTCACGGCGCAGCCGTTGTGCGCGGCCCAGTTCTCGACGCTGTCCCTCGCGCCGGGGACCGCCTCGTCTCGGAAGCTCCCTCTCTCGTAGGGTATCGCGGTGTCGGCGGTGCCGTGGATCTGCAGCACGTGCACGGCTTCGGGCGGCGCGGGGCGGGAGCCCTGGTCGGCGCCGGCGAGGCTCGCGATGGCGGCGATGGTCCCCCCGTGCTCGTGGGCCAGGCGGTACGACATGAACCCGCCGTTCGAGTGCCCGAACAGGTACACCCGCTTGTCGTCGACGGCGTACTCGGCCTTGACGGCGTCGATGAGCCCGGCGAGGTAGGCGACGTCGTCGACGGTGCTGCCGCGGAAGTTGCAGCACGCCTCCGAGGCGTTCCAGAAGCGGGGCCGGTTGCCGCCGTCCTCCCGGGTGCCGTCGGGGGCAACCATGATGAACCCGTAGGCGTCCTTCAGGGCGCTGACCTGCATGTAGGTGTCCTGGCCCGCCCCGCTCGAGGTATAGCCGTGCAGCAGCACGACGAGCGGGGCCGGGGCGGCCGCGTCGTAGCTCGACGGGACGTGAACCGGCAACTCGCCCCGGCCGGCGTCGACGGTCTGGGCAGATGCCGCCCCCGGCCCGAACACGAGCAGTATCCCCGCGAGAATCCGGCACGAATTGCGCATTGCTCCTCTCCTCTCGATCTCGCGCGGCGGCGATGTCCGGCTTGGCACGGCGCACCGCGGTCGCGAACTCGTCCAGCGCCCGTTAGCGTACACCGTCGACACCGGCAACCGTGCAAGACTGCGGCCCCGCAGGGAATCGACGCTACGGTGGCTGCCGCACGAGGGCACTGTCCGCTGCCGTCGGTCGATCACGCGGGCCGACGAGGAACGTGCGGGCCCCGCGTGAACCGGCCGGCCTTCAGCCCGACTCCAGGCCCGCGAGGACCGCGCGCAGGTCGGCGGGAGCGCCGGCCCGCAGCCCTGCCCACAGGTCACCGACCTCGGCCAGACGGTCGAAGACGTTCTCGAGGGTGAAGTCGCGCGGCGACAGGCCGGCCTTCAGCCCGTCGTGCACCTCGGCCCAGGTCAGCGGCGTCGACACCCCCGCGAAGGGGCTGGCGCGAGCGCTGTAGGCGGCGGCGAGGGTCTTGCCGTAGATGTTCTGCAGGTAGTCGATGTAGACGGCGTCGGCGGCGCGCCGCTTGACCATCCTCTCGACCGTCGCCACCCGCGGGTGGCGCGACGCGACGATGGTGGCGACGATCTGGCAGAAGATCATGCCCGCCTCGTAGGGCGTGCCCGGGGGCAGGGGGATGTAGATGTGCAGCCCCGATGCGCCCGAGGTCTTGGCCAGGCACGGGACGCCGAGCCGGGCCAGCTCGTCGTGCAGCCAGCGGGCGACCTCGACGACCCGGCTGAACGGCGCCTCGGGCATCGGGTCGAGGTCGAGGGCGACCCAGTCCGCCTCGGCGATGTCGGGCAACCGCGAGAACCAGGGGTCCTGCGAGATCACCGCGAGCTGCGCCATCCACGCCAGGGTCTGCAGGGTCCCGCCGATGAGGTAGGGGACGCCGGTGTCCTCGCGCGCGAGGCTCTCATTCACCGTCACCACCCGGACCCCCTCGGGCAGCTCGTCGGGCGAGCGGTGCTGGTAGAACCACTTGCCGTCGATGCCGTTCGGGAAGCGCTTCATCACGAGGGGACGGTCGGCGACGACGGGCAGCAGGTACGGCGACATGCGCAGGTTGAAGCGCACCAGGTCGCCCTTGGTCAGCCCCGGCTCGGGCCAGAACACCTTGTGCAGGTTGCCGACCGGCACCTCGCCCCCGTCGGGCAGCCTGAGGACGCCGCGCTTCCGGCTCGACTCGAGCGCGCGCAACCGGTCGCAGAGCACGTCGATGGCGGGGTCGGGCGCGGACATCGGCGGCGGCGGGGAGGTGGGCGCCGGCGCGCGCGCGGAGCGCGATGACGGGCGCGCACCGCTGGCGCGCCCGCGCGCACGGGGCAGGGCGCTGGCGGCGGTCACGGCCGGTGGCGAGCCGGGAGCGCGGCGCGCGCGGCCGTCCTCGCGGCGCACGTCCCGCGGCGCGATGTCCGCCCGCACCCCCAGGTACACGGGATGGCGCAGCACGTCGTCGGCCGTCCAGCGCGTGAACTTCACCTCGACGACGAGGCTCGGCTCGACCCAGTGGGGCGCCTCGTTGGCCGGGGGCACCGCCGTGAATGGCGACTCGCCGGCGGCGATGGCGTGCAGGTGGGCGCCGATCGCGTCGAGGTCCGCCTGGGCGAAACCGGACCCCACGTGGCCGGCGTAGATCAGCCGATTCGCCGCGCGCCGCGGGGCGGCGGACGACGCGCGAGCCGAGGCCGCGGCGCGCCCTCGCGACGGCGGCTCGCCCCCGGTTCCGCCCGGGTAGTAGCCGACCAGCAGGGCGCCGAATCCGCTGCGCGACGAGCGGCCCTCGGTCCATCCCCCGACGACGAACTCCTGCCGCCGCACGAGCTTGAGCTTCCGCCACGCGGGGCTCCGTCGGCCCGACAGGTACTTCGACGCGGGGTCCTTGACGAGCAGCCCCTCCCAGTCGTCGGCCAGCGCCTCGCCGCGCAGGTCGACGCCGCCGCCGACCCGGCTCGGCACCACCCGCACCGCCCCGCCGGCGTCCGGATCGAGGCGCTCGACGAGACGGGCCCGGCGATCGGTCAACGGCCGCGGACGCAGGTCCTCCCGCCCGTCCCGGATCAGGTCGAACGCCATCAGCACGGCCGCGGTGTCGGGCGTGCGCGGGTGGGGCCGGCCGAACCGGTGCATGCGTCCCTGGAGGCGTTCGAACGGCAGCGCGCGCCCTCCGGCGTCGACGGCCACGATCTCGCCGTCGAGCACGACAGGGCCCGCGAGTCGCGCCGCGAGCGCGGACAGCTCGACGGCGATCTCGGGAAACTGCCCGGTCTTGTCGTTGCCCAGCCGGGACCAGATGCGGACCTCCGGCTCCCCCCGCGCGGCGGCGCCGCGGCGAGCGGCCGGCGGCGTCACCTCGACGAGAGCGCGGATGCCGTCGTACTTCCGCTCGAAGACGAGGTCCTCGCGGGCGAGCAGCCGGTCGTGCGCGGACTCGTCGGCCGACACCGCGAGCATCGGCCGCAGCGCCGCGGCGTCCTCGGTCCACGCCGGCCCGCGGTCCGCGTCGGCCCGCCGCGCGCGCCGCGGCGCCCGTCCCGCCGCCGCCGCACGAGACCCGGTTCGTCCGCCCATCGGCCGTCCAGCATACCCGCCCCCCGGGTGAACCGGAAGCCGGCAGAGCTGTCCCGCCTCGTCGCGCGGGTCTTGCCGGCCGCGGGCGCTCATCGAGCCATTCAGCCCCCCCAACCCGGGCGAGTCGCCGGCCGCGTACCGTCCCGGCGCCCGCGGCGCGACGCGGGGTTCTGCCGCCGGCTCCCGGAACCGATAAGATGGAAGTCCCCCGCCCGCGGTGTCCGGGCGCACAGGGAGATAGCGACATGGCTGCACGCCCCACCTGGAAGGGCCACATCAAGATCAGTCTCGTGACGGTGCCGGTGCGGGTGTTTCCCGCCACCAGCGCCGATTCCGTCCTCCGCTTCAATCAGCTCCACGGCGAGTGCCAGACCCGCCTGCAGCAGAAGCGCTGGTGCCCGAGCTGCGACCGCGAGATCGACAAGACCGAGGTGGTCAAGGGCTACGAGTTCGAGCGGGGCCGCTACGTCGTGCTCGACGAGGAGGACATCGCCAAGGCGCGTCCCGAGTCGACCCGCATCATCAACCTCGAGCGGTTCGCCGACATGGACTCCATCGACCCCATGTACGTGGAGAAGCCGTACTACCTCGCCCCCGACGGCGACGTGGCGTCGAGCGCCTTCGGGGTCATCCGCGAAGCGCTGCGCGGCAAGGCGGGCATCGGCAAGCTCGCCCTCTCGGGCCGCGAGTTCTCGGTGGCCATCCAGCCCCGCGAGAACGGGCTGGTCATGTTCACCCTGCGCCGGGCCAACGAGGTACGCCGGATGAGCGCCATCGAAGAGCTCGACCGGGTGCCCGACGAGCCCAACGACGCCGAGGTGTCGCTGGCCCGGCAGGTCATCGGGAACTTCGAGGGTGAGATCGACTTCGGCGAGTTCGAGGACCAGTACCAGGCGCAGTTACGCTCGGTCATCGACGCCAAGATTGCCGGCGAGGAGTTCGTGGTGCAGGAGGAGGAGGCGCCGACCAAGGTCGTCGACCTCATGGCCGCCCTTCGCAAGAGCCTCGACAGCGTCAGCGCCGCCAAGAAGAAGCCGGCGCGGGCGAGCGGGACCACCGCGGCGAAGACGGCCAGGCCCCGGCGCAAGCGGGCGTAGTGGCGCCGAGGCCGCGGGTCGCCGCGCGGCCCGGCCAACGCGCCGGGATCCGCCGAGCCGCCGCGCAGACGTGCGCCGGGAAACGGGGCGGCGCCCGCTCGGTTGCAGCCGGCTCCCGCCGCCGCCCTTCGACGCTGCGGGGAAGCTGCAGGTTCCTATCACGCAGCATCAGTTGGCCCACGCCCTGCTCCTGTCCTCCTCGATCGGGCCGTCCCGGCGACTCTTCCGGAGCCGCCGGCTTCCGGGCGCCGGCCGGGCGCTTCTCAGCGTGCCGCGGGCGCCAGCACCGGCGCGAGGACGGACAGGTCGCCGTCCACGTCGGGGTTCGGGGCCAGGCGCAGCAGGCGGGCGAGGAACGGGTACAGGTGCACGAGCCCGACGCGGCCGATGCGCTGGCCGGGCGCGATGTCGGGCCCCGCCGCGAGGAAGATGCCGTGCATGTCGGGATGCCGGGGGTCCCACCCGTGCATGCCGGGCGGCGGGGACGAGCCGCCCAGGTCGAACATGAAGCCGGGGTCGGCGACGGCCACCACGTCGCCGATCCGCGGGTCGGCGCGGTAGCGCAGCGCGGCCGGCACCTCGTGCCGGAGATAGGCGCGCCCGCCGGTCAGGCCCCCGCCGGTCCCGTCGTTGACGTCGTCGCGCACCGCCCGCGCCCGTGCCGCGCCCCCCGCAACGAACAGGTTGGCCCCCGGTCCGCTGACCACCGCGCGGACGCCGCGCAGGTCCGCGACCGCGCCCAGGTCGATCGTCCCGCCGGGCCGGACCGCGGCCATGCCGTGGTCGGAAACCAGCACGACGGAGACGGCGCCGCCGTGGGGCAGCGCGTCGATGCCGTCGAGCAGCCGTCCGAGGTCGCCGTCCACCCGCTCCACCGCCTCGGCGACGGCGGACGACGCCGGACCGTAGCGGTGGCCGGCGCCGTCCACCGACGAGAAGTACAGCGTGACGAGATGGGGCCGCCGCTCTGCCGGCAGGGCCAGCCAGTCGAGCACCTCGTCGACCCGCTCGCGGTGGGTGCCCCGGTCGGCGTACCGCGTCCAGAAGGTCGGCCGCACCCCCCCGATGTCCGCCTCGGTGCCCACGAACAGCATCGCCGCCGCCACCATCCCCTGCGTCTCGGCCGTCACCCAGATGGGCTCGCCGCCGTACCACGTGCCGTCCTCGACGCTCTCCCGGTCACGGTAGTTGTACTCCTCGCCGCGCGCGGGGTCGTAGAAGCGATTGCCCACGAGGCCGTGCCGCTCCGGATGAAGCCCGGTGGCGATGGAGTAGTGGGCGGGGAACGTCAGCGAGGGATAGACGGAGACGAGGGCCTCGGCCGCCACCCCGCGCGCCGCGACCCGGTCGAAGCTCGGCGTCTCGTAGCGGTCGAGGTAGTCGGGACGGAAGCCGTCGAACGACACCAGCACGAGGTACGGCTTGCCGAGGGTCTCCGGCGCGTTGATGCCGCCGGTCCCGTTCGGGGTCGTGGCCCGACCCGGCTGGGCCGCCGCGGCGGGCGGCGGCGCGGGGTCCGCCGCGACGAATGCGACGAAGGCGGCCAGCACCCAGACCCGGCGCCAAGCCGCCCTTGCGCTCGACCGATGGGCATTCTTCATGACGATGTCCGCGGTCCGGCCTACTTCAGGCCCATGCGCTTCTTGTACTCCGGCCACTCGACGCGCAGGCGCAGGAAGGCGTCGACGTCCTCGCAGACGAGAAACGGATTGGTCCGCCGCTCGAGCCCGATGGTCGAGCTGGGCCGCGCCCCGTAGTCGTGGCCGGGCCAGACCGTGGTGTCGTCCGGCAAGGCGTCGAGCAGCCGGTGCAGGCTCGCCCACTCGGTCCGGGCGTCCGCCTCGGTCCGCGTGCCCCCGACCTTGCCCACGAAGAGCAGGTCGCCGGTGACGAGCAGCCGGTGCTCGGGCTCGAACAGCACGAGGTGGTCGTCGCAGTGGCCGGGGGTGTGCAGGCACCGCAGGGCGAGCGACCCCACCGCCAGCTCGCCCCGTCGGCGAGCGCCACGTCCGGCGGGTCCGGGGCGGCGGGATGCGCGGCCACCGCCCCCCCCGTCAGCTCGACGGCGGCGGCGTTGCCCTCGGTGTGGTCCGGGTGCCCGTGGGTGTTGACGACGTGGGTCACGGTCAGCCCCTGCGCCGCCGCCCGCTCGACGAGCACCGCCGGCGAGTACGAGGGGTCGACGAGCACCGCCTTCCCCGCCTCCCGGTCGCCGATCAGGTAGCCGAAGTTCCGGTCGCCGCCGGTGCGGACCTGCTCGAAGACGAGACGCATCGGACCCATTCTATACGCACGGTACTCGTGAGCCCGTGGCACCGAGGCCTGCTCACGTCAGAGTCAGTCCGGTCGAGCCCCCTTCACCGACCGCGACACCAGCAGAACCGCGCGAGGGTACGCGCACCCGGACATGACGTGTCCGCTTGGAACCGCGATCCGGAGGACCGCGGCTCCGCGGAGTACTCCGGGCCGGATACCCAGCCGTGTCATACTGGAGGCGGCTGCAGCTTCACGGAGAGTGCGTTGTACTCATCGATACGGATTCAGGGCTACCGCGGTCTCGACTCGTTCCGGATGCAGGGACTCGGCCGCGTGAACCTGCTGGTGGGCACGAACAACTGCGGCAAGACGTCGATCCTGGAGTGCATCCAACTGCTCCGGTCGGTGGGCGACCCGCACGTGCTGTCAACCATTGCGGGACGTAGGGGGGAGTGGGCCCACACAACCGATGAGGATGCCCGCGTCTCTCTCCGATCTGGTGCGGAGCCTCTCAATGTGTCGCACCTGTTCGCCAACCATGAGCTGGCGGGAACGATCTGCATCGAGGCGAGCCGTGTCGGCGACTCGGACCCCGCCTCTCCGAGCGACAAGGTCACCGTCTACATCAAGGACCCGGCCGGCTCGGGGCCCGATGTACCAGACGCCGAACCGGAGGACGACGACGGGACTGCCCGGCTCGACCTTCATCTCGAGTGGTCGAATGCGGAAGGCGAGGCCTTGTCCAGAGCCTTCATCAACGGCGAGGGCGTGCTGCTCTGGCGACGACCGTTGCGCGCGCGCGGTGCATCCGGCCAAGCTGTCCAATTCGTCAGGACCAGCGGTGTGAAGGCGGCGGATGTCGTTCAGTCGTACAGTGGGTATGTCTTTACAGACAAGGAAGAACCAATCAAGCAGGCGCTTCGCATCGTCGAGCCGGCCATCGAGAATATAGCTCCTGCCGTGGCACACGACCGGCGGCTTTTCGATCGGGACGCACCCGGCGGGGTGGTGCTCAAACTTCGCGGAATAGCCGGCCAGGTCCCAATTGGCAGCATGGGAGACGGCCTGTGGCGGATGCTGGGTCTGGCGCTGTCCCTTACCAACGCCAGGGGCGGAGCGTTGCTGGTCGACGAGATCGACACCGGTCTTCACTATTCGGTCATGGAAGACATGTGGCGGATGATCAGCAGGCAGGCGGCCGCGCTGTCGGTCCAGGTGTTCGCAACGACTCACAGCCGCGACTGCTACGAGAGTCTGGCGGCCATCGCCGGGACCGACGCGGACGGTGTCACAATCCAGCGAATCGACAGAAGCCGTGGAGAAGCGGTCGGATACAGCCGTGAGGCCGTAGTCGCCGCCGCCGAGCGCGGCGTAGAGGTCCGGTGAGTTGCGCACGAGGACCCATCCCCGGAAGCTCCTCGTGGAGGGCGAGACGGACAGGGGCGTAATCGCAGCCCTGATCGAAGCCAACGGAGTCCCGTGGCCCGATCCTCCCGACTCGCCCGTTTGGATCGAGGCCTGCGGCAGCGTGGATGAAATCCTGAGGCCGGAGGTCATTGAAGTCGAGGCGAAGAGACCCGGACTCCAGGCCCTGGGCATCGTGGTCGATGCGAACGGCGACGCCGCCGGCCGGTGGGATGAGCTCAGGACCTGCTGTCGAAGCGAGTTCGGGGACTTGCCGGAGGAGATTCCCGCCGAGGGCCTGGAGATGACTCCCGCCCGAGGTCCCCGGCTCGGCGTCTGGATAATGCCGGACAACCGGTTCACAGGGAAGCTCGAGGACTGGCTTGCCGGACTGATTCCGGAGAAGGCGCGTCCTCTTTACCAACTGGCCCGGAGCTGCGTCTCGGAAGCGGAACGACGGGATGCTCCGTTCAGAGCTGTCCACCGGACAAAGGCTGAGGTTCACACGTGGCTCGCGTGGCAGGATGAACCCGGCCTTCGACTCTACGATGCCGTGCAAGACAGGGTGATCGACCCGACGGGACCGGAGTCACAGCCGTTCGTCAAGTGGTTCAGGGGGCTCTTTCGTTTGTAGCGCTCCGAATCCCGATACCACGCGCACGAGGGTACTGGAGCACATGGAACGGCGCCGTGACTGAACTCGACGGCTTCCTCGGCGTTCTCCGCCCGCTCCTCGACGCGCAGGGCGCTCACGCCGCGTGGTGTTCGGGTCGCACGCCCGCGGAACGGAGGGGGACGGCAGCGACATCGACGTCATCGTGGTGGCGCCCACCGGGCGGCCGTTCGTCGACCGGTTCCGCGACTACCTGCCGGCGATCGTGGGCGCGGGGGTTGGCGTCGACCTGCTGGTGTACACCCCCGAGGAGTTCGCGCGGATGCAGGCCGAGGAACGGCCGTTCCTCGTCGACGCGCTGGCCGGCACGAGACGGGTCTATGTGGGACGCGAAGGCCGAAGCTGAGCGCTGGCGGAGGCAGGCGGCCAACGACCTCGCGTTCGCCCGCGTGGCCTTGCGCGAGGGGTTCCATGCGCAAGCGTGCTTCATTGCGCAGCAGGCGTCAGAGAAGGCGGCCAAGGCGGTCGCCTACGGGCTGGGCGAGCGCAACGTGCTCGGCCGCTCACTGGTCACTCTCATCTCGCGCTACGCCGAGCGGGTCCCCGAGCTCGACGACCTGCGGAAGCTCGCCGGCATCCTCGATCAGTACTACGTCCCGACCCGCTACCCGAACGGCCTGGCCGGGGGCGTGCCGTTCGAGGCGTTCGGCGAGGCGCAGGCGGCGGCCGCGGTCGAGGCGGCCGACCGCTTCGTGCAACTCGCGGAGCGCCAGGCGCAGCCCCGATAGCCATACCCGCGACGCCTCCGAATTCGAGGCGATCCTCGATTCGGGCCGCCGCCGTCGCGGCGTTACCGCCCACGATTCGGGCGAGGTTCATCCATCCTCGGAGTCGGACATCGTCCGCGCTGCGAAAGAGAGCGGACGGGCTCGCGCTATTCCACCAGCAGGATCGCCGGCGCCAGAGGCGTGCCGACGAGCGACCTTCGCAGCCGCCCGTCGAACGTCACCAGGCGTCCCCTCCGGCGCGCCGCGAGGACGGCGAGATGGAGGTCGGTCAACTGTTGGTGACCCTGCAGCCGACCGGCCGTCAGGTCGTCCAGGAAATCGCGCAACGACACGTCGTCCGGCCAGAAGCGGTGCCCGCCCGAGTCACAGAAGCGCGCCAGCCGGCGCAGCGCCTCCCGGGGCGAGGCCGAGACGGTCGGGGCCGAACGGCCTGCGCGAGGGCGCGCGGAGGCCGCTTCGCTCTACCGATAGCGAGGGTCGAGCTTCGAGCCGATAGATCGGTCAGAGACATGACCACTTTCTGTGCCACGTTCACGGTTGCGGGGGGCCGGCTCGCGAAGGCGGCGACGGTCGCGGGCCTGGTGCTGGCGGGGACGGCCGCCGCGGCCGCCGCCGACGGCGAGGCGAAGCGGCTCGCCGAGGGGTACGTCGTCCTCCAGGAGATCATGGACGCCCCCGACGCGTCCATCCCCGAGGCGATCCTCGACCGGGCCACCGCTATCGCGGTGTTCCCGTCCACGATTCGGGCGGGGTTCATCTTCGGCGGCCAGCGCGGCCGCGGGTTCATCTCGGCGCGGGACCCGGAGACGGGCGCGTGGTCGCCGCCCGCGTTCCTCACCCTGACCGGGGGCAGCATCGGCCTGCAGGTGGGCGCGCAGCAGGCCGACGTGGTCCTCCTCATCCAGAACCGGCGCGGGCTCGCCCGCCTGCTCGGCAACCAGTTCAAGCTGGGCGGCGACGCCTCGGCCGCGGTGGGGCCGGTCGGCCGCAGCCTCGAGGCGTCGACCGACCTGCAGATGGCGGCCGAGATCCTCAGCTACTCGCGCAGCCGCGGGGTGTTCGCGGGGGTGTCCCTGGGCGGGGCCACCCTGCGGGCCGACCGCGACGCCAACGAGCGCTTCTACGGGGTGCGGCTCGACTCGCGGCAGATCGTCCTCGAAGGCCGCACCGGGGGGGCGCCGCCCGAGGCGGCGGTCCGGCTCCGGCACGCGCTCGACCGCCTCGCGCCGTGACGAGAAGCACCGAACCGGCCCCTGCCCCGGGACCAACGTCGGCGCCGCTTGCGCCTCCGAGCACCCGGCGCGAGCGTCTCTCACGGGCCCTCACCTCGACTCCCAAGGGCATGCGCGGGCCGACCCGCGCATGCTACTGATTCGCCGCCATGACCATGCCGCGAACACCCGGTCTCCCGATCTCCTGCGTCCTGACGGCGGTCCTCCTCGCGGGCGCCGCCCCGCCCGCGTTCGCCCAGGTGACGGCCGGCGACGTCGTCGACCGACCGAGCCTGCGAGCGTTCGTCGAGCGGGCCCACGCACGCGCCGAGGCGTTGGTCGCCGACGCGACGACGGAAAACGAGGCGTACCTGCTCCTCGACGGCGAGTTCAGGCCAATGGGCGAATGGCACCAGGGCCCCATCTACCTGTTCGCGCTCGTGGCCGAAGGCCCCGCCCGCGGCACCAACGTCTTCAGCGCCGCCCATCCGGCGCTCGAAGGCCGGAACCTGTGGGACAGGGAGGACAAGCAAGGCGTTCTCTACGTCCAGGAGCTCATCGCGAAGGCGGGTACCGACTTCGTCGAGTACTACTTCGACAACCCCGACGTGATCGGCGACGAGGACGAGGGCTCGCTCAAGGTGGGCTGGAGCGAGGTGCTGACGGTCGCGGACCAGAAGCTCATCATCGCTTCCGAGCTTGCTATCCAGCGTCCGCCGTCCACCATCCACCCTCCGCAGTTCGCGGTGCACCAGCTCGTCTTGCTTCTCGGCGGCGGCCGCGCGCATCTGCGCCGGCAGCAGCGGCGGTAGGAGTCCGACCCCGCGGACAACGGTGCGAAGCAGCGGGCAGGTGCGATTGGTCGGGCGGCGATCGAGACACGCGGCCGACGATCGTCCGGCCACGCGCCGAGCCGACGCAACCCGTGGTTGGCCGGGGAGCCGGGTCCGATCACGGCGCGGCGACCGTCGTAGCCCAACGTCGAGGGCCGGCGCGCTGTGGGTGATCCAGCCGATCGAGATCAGGTCGACGCCGGTGCCGGCAACCTCGGCGCGCTCGGGGGTGATGCCGCCCGACGCCTCGGTCACGGCCCGGCCGCGGGCCATCGCCGCCGCCCGCTTCAGGTCCTCCAGCGGGAAGTTGTCGAGAAGCACCGCGTCGGCCGCCGCGTCGAGGGCCTCCTCGAGCTGCGCCAGGTCGTCCACCTCCACCTCGATGCGCACCAGGTGCCCGGCGGCGGCGCGCGCCCGCGCGACGGCGGGGCCGACCCCGCCCGCCACCAGCCGGTGGTTGTCCTTGACGAGCACCGCGTCGTGGAGCCCGCAACGGTGGTTGGCGGCGCCGCCCACCCGCACCGCGACTTCTCGAGGGCGCGGAGGCCGGGGGTGGTCTTGCGGGTGCAGACGACGCGGGCAGGGCCGCCGCACGCGGCCGCCGCGACGACGTCGCGGGTGGCGGTGGCGACGCCCGACAAGTGGGCGAGTAGGTTCAGGGCGGTGCGCTCGGCCGACAGGAGGACGCGGGCGGGGCCCTCGACCGTCGCGAGCACCGCGCCCGCCGGCACGTCCGCGCCGTCGTCGTGCGCCCCGGCGTGCCGCACGGGACCGAGCGCCTCGAACGCGAACAGGGCGCAACGCAGCCCGCAGACGCGCCCGGCGGCCGCACCGCGACCCGCGCGCTCGCGCGGCGATGCGAGGGCACGATGGCGTCGGCGGTGATGTCGCCGGCCGACCCCAGGTCGACCGCATCTCGCGGCGCCGAGCGCCTCGTAGTGCAAGGGCGAGAGCGGGTTGCTGCCGCGCCGCCCCCGGCCGCCCCCGCGCCAGGCGTCATCCCCCCGCCCCGCGGCCGACCTCGAGCATGCGCTCGACGGCGCGGCGGGCGCCGGCGGCGACGGCGGGATCGACGGTCACCTCGTGCTGCATCCGCTCGAGCGAGGCCAGGATCCCCGGCAGGGTGATCCGTTTCATGTGCGGGCACAGGTTGCAGGGCCGGATGAACTCGATCTCGGGGTGGGCCACCGCGACGTTGTCGCTCATGGAGCACTCGGTGACGAGCACCACCCGTTCGGGGCGCACCGCGTCGACGTGGCGCAGCAGGCCCGCCGTCGAGCCGACGTAGTCGGCCTCGGCGAGCACGTCGGGCGGGCACTCCGGGTGGGCATAGATCTGCACGCCGGGGTAGCTCGCCCGGTAGTCGCGCAGGTCCTCGGCCCGGAAGCGCTCGTGCACCTCGCAGTGGCCCTGCCACAGGACGATCTCGACGCCGGTCCGGCCCGCCACGTAGCGTCCGAGGTATTCGTCGGGCAGGAAGATGACCCGCTCGGCCCCCAGCGACTCCACCACCTCGACCGCGTTCGACGAGGTGCAGCAGATGTCCGACGCCGCCTTCACCTCGGCCGACGTGTTGACGTAGGTCACCACCGGGGCGCCGGGGTGGCGCTCACGCAACAGGGCGACGTCGGCCGCGGTGATCGACGACGCCAGCGAGCAGCCCGCCTCGAGGTCGGGAATGAGCACCGTCCGGTCGGGGCTGAGGATCTTGGCGGTCTCCGCCATGAAGTGGACGCCGCACACGACGATGACGTCGGCGTCGGTCTCGGCCGCCTGCCGCGCGAGGGCGAGGGAGTCGCCGCAGAGGTCGGCGACGCCGTGGAAGATCTCCGGCGTCTGGTAGTTGTGGGCCAGCACCACCGCCCCCCGCTCCTCCTTCAGGCGCCGGATCGCGTCGACGTAGGGGGCGTGGACCGGCCACTCAATGGCGGGAATCACGGTCCGCATCCGTTGGTAGACGGCCGCGGTGCGGGCCGCCACCGCCGGCGTGTAGTCGAGCCCCGGCGGGACGGGATCCGGTACTGCCTGCTGCCGAAGGTCGCTAGCCATTATGCTCACAGTGAGGATTAGAACTCCGTTATTCTAGCCGTGAGCATAAAGGGCTGTCAAATCTGCGACGGGGGGCAAGCGGGCCCGGCCGGTCACGGCGACCCCGCCCGCTCCCTCGCCGCCCGGGCCTCCTCGAAGTGGACGATGGCGGCCTCGAACTTGTCGCGGCAACCGGGGTTGCAGAACCCCACCACCCGGCCGCCGTACTCCGTCAACGAGTCGGCCCGCACTCGTTTCCCGGACCAGGGGCAGGTCTCGTTGATGCAGTCGGCGATGTCGAGACTGGGCATGTCGTCTCCATACGGCGTCGCGACGAGCTACGACGTGGCCGGCAGACCGGGGAGCCCCACCCCCGGCGCCGGGCGCTCGTGCTGCACCTCGCGGCGGAACCGGAACAGCTCGGCGGGCCGGCCGCCGGTGGCGGGCTCGACGCGGCCGGTCCCCTCGACGAGGGCGCCACGCTCGACGAGGCGGCGGAAGTTCTGCTTGTGGAGGCGGACGCCGGCGAGGGTCTCGACCGTCCGCTGGAGCTGGAGCAGCGTGAAGGTCTCGGGCAGCAGCTCGAACACCAGGGGACGGTACTTGAGCTTGCCGCGCAGCCGCCCGAGGGCGGTGGCGAGAATGCGCCGGTGGTCGAGGGCCAGCGGCGCCCCGAACCCCGGTGGGCCGGTCGTCGCGCCCCCGTTCCCGGCCGGGCCGAGGCCGGCCGGACCGGGCCGAGGCCGTCGTCCCACGCCCGCGTTCCCCGGCCCACGGTCGCGCCGCGCCTCGGCGACGAGCCCCGCCTCGTAGAGCAGCTCGTACCGTTCCAGCACCCGCTCGGCGTCCCACGGCGCGGCCCCGGTTCCGAAGGTGATGTCGGCGCGGCCGCGGCGCTCGCGCCGGCCGCCCCCGGCCGGGGCCGCCTCGATCCAGGCATCGAGGGCGGGCCGGATGCCCTCTCGCAGCAGGGCCGGCTCGCCGCGCCGGCGGTCCTCCCACGGCAGGAAGCGGTAGACGGCCTCCCACGCGGCGGGGTGCCCGGCCGCGAGCTGTCGCTCGCGCACGAGCGCGAGGTAGGCCACCGCGATCACCCGGGCCTCGCCGTTCGCCGCCCCCGCGCGGTCCCGGTCGCCGAACGTGTACAGTTGTTCGACGTGAGCGAGGCCCATGCCGGTCTGCTCGCGGACCCAGGCGCGCAGACCGAGCTCGAGGGTGCGGTGGCGGTCGGGGTCGAGGGGACCGAACGGCAGGGCGGGCGCGCCGTCGTCGCCACCGCTCGACACCGTCAGCACGCGGGGCTCGGCGCCGGTGACGGCGACGATGGTGGCGTGCAGCCCGACGGTGACGCGGCGCGGCATTTCGGACGAGTCTAGCAGCCCGGGGTGGAGGTCCCCGCCGCCTTCGAGCGGCGATGCGCCCGCCCGCGCCCGCAAGTGCGCCGGACGCCGAGGCGCCTGTCTGACAGAGCTCGACGAGGGCGCACGTCGGGCATACGCAACGAACGAGCAACGCTGGCCCGCCCATCGTCGCCTGCGGCTCCGGTGGGTGCCCAACCAACCCTCCACGGGAATCCGGGCCGTTCGAGGGCGCAGACTCCTGGGCGGGACTCTGCGCCGGTCGCGGCGTAGAATCCCGGCAGGCGTGGTCGAGCGGCCGGAGCCCGAGGCGACGCTTGCCCGGCGCATGCAGGAGGCATCGCCGGTCGAATGCGGCGGGCCGTCTGCCGCGGGCCGCCAACCGGAGAAACGAGACCATGCAGATCATCCCCCCGATAGTTCAGCGCTGGATCGACGAGGGACGCCGCGACCCCGAGGGCTTCTGGGAACGGGCGGCACGGCGGCTGCCGTGGTTCCGCACCTGGGACCAGGTCTACGCCCCCGACCCGCCGACGTTCCGCTGGTTCGTCGGGGCCCGCACCAACCTCGCCCACAACGCCGTCGACCACCACGTCGCGGCCGGCGAGGGCGGGCGCGCGGCCCTGGTGTACCTGAACGAGCGCGGCGAGCGGATGGTCTGCACCTACGCGCAGCTCCGGTTCCACGTGACCCGGGTGGCGGCGGCCCTGCGGGCCCTCGGGCTCGGGAAGGGCGACCGGGTGACCCTCTCCATGCCCACCTGCCCCGAGGCGGTGTTCCTGATGCTGGCGTGCGCGCGCATCGGGGCCATCCACTCGGTGGTGTTCGCGGGGTTCGGGGCCCAGGCCCTCGCCGACCGCATCACGGCGAGCGGCTCGCGGGTGGTGTTCACGGCCGACGTCACCTTCCGCAAGGGGAAGGACGTGCCGCTGAAGCCCATCGTCGACGACGCGCTGCGCGCGCCGGGGCACCCCGTCGAGCGGGTGGTGGTGCTGCAGCGCGCCGACCCGACGCCGCCCCTCGACCCCGCCCGGGAGATGTCGTGGGCCGACTTCCTCGCGGGGGCGGCCGGCCAGTCCGGCGACTGGGTGTCCATGGAGGCCAACGAGCCCGCGTTCATCCTCGCCACGTCGGGCACCACGGCGCGGCCCAAGCTCGCCGTCCACACCCACGGCGGCTACCAGGTGCACATCGCGAGCATGGCCCGCTGGTGCTTCGGGATGCGGCCGGGCGACGTGTGGTGGGCGACCTCGGACATCGGCTGGATCGTCGGCCACAGCTACATGGTCTACGCCCCCCTCCTCGTCGGCTGCACCACGGTGGTGTTCGAGGGGGCCCTCGACCACCCCGAGCCCGACAGCACGTGGCGGGCGGTGGTGGAGGAGATCGGGGCCACCGGCATCTTCACCTCGCCCACCGCCATCCGGGCCCTCATGCGCTACGGCGACGCGCCGCTCCAGGGCGTCGACCACGCCCGGGTCGAGCGCATCTTCTCGGCCGGCGAGGTGCTCAACCCGCCGGCGTGGGACTGGCTGCAGAACACCGTCCTCGGGGGGCGCATCCCCGTCATCGACCACATGTGGCAGACCGAGACGAGCGGCCCCGTCTTCGGCAACCCCTACGGGTTGGCGATGCTGCCCATCAAGCCGGGGTCGGCGACCCTGCCCCTGCCGGGCATCGACGCCGCCATCGTGCGCGGCGACGGCGAGCCGTGCGAGCCCGGGGAGAAGGGCATCATGGTGCTCAAGCGGCCGTTCCCGGGCCTGACCGCCTCGCTCTGGGGCGAGCCCGCGCGGTACGGCCGCGACTACTGGCAGAAGATACCGGGGGTCTACTTCAGCGGCGACTCGGCCCACGTCGACGACGACGGCTACCTGTGGTTCGGGGGGCGGGCGGACGAGATCATCAAGATCGCGGCCCACCGCATCGGGACCATCGAGGTCGAGAGCGCGTGCCTGAAGCACCCCGCGGCGGCCGAGTGCGGCGTCGTCGGGCGGCCCGACGAGACCCGCGGCGAGGTCATCTCCGCCTTCGTCCTCCTCAAGCAGGGCGAGGAGCCGTCGGACGAGCTGCGCCGGGCCCTGATCGAGACGATACGCCGCGAGCTGGGCCCCATCGCGGTGGTCGGCGAGCTGAACTTCGTGTCGATGCTGCCGAAGACGCGCAGCGGCAAGATCATGCGGCGGGTGCTGCGGGCGGTCATCCTCGACCGCGATCCCGGCGACATCACCACCATCGAGGACGAGGGCTCGGTGGAGGAGGCGCGGCAGGCGTGGACGCAGATGAAGGCGGACCTGGCGGGCTCGGGCCAGTGACCGCGGCGCCGGCGAGTGCCTCCGGACAAGACGACAACGGCGCAGCCCCCGAAGGGACTGCGCCGTTCGAGGCCAGCGGACCGCGGGTGTCGGTTGCCGGCGGCTAGTCGCGCCCGCGTCCCCGGCGACCCTCGGCACGGCCGCGGCGTCCGCGGCGCTCGTCGCGGCGCTCCTCCATCCGCTCGCGCCGCGCCTCCATTCGCTCGCGGCGCTCCTCCATCCGCTCGCGGCGCTCCTCTATCCGCTGCTCCCGCGCCGTCCGCAGCACGTCGGCGGCGGTGCGCTGCTCGGGCGTCAGCACCGCCCATACCCGCGTCCGCGCCGACGCCCTGGCGAGCGCCACCGCGCCCTGGGCCGACCCCAGCTCGGCCGCCGCGGCCCCGATCGCGTCCTCGTCGAGGTCACCGCCGGTCCCCACCGCCTCGCGCAGGGCCTGCCGCGACGCCCGCACCTGCTCCCCGGCCTCGCGCAGCGCCTCGCGGCCCTCCTGCAGCACGCCGCGCACCGCCTCCCACTGCTCGTCGCTGAGGCCGAGCTGGCCCAGCGGGACCCCGACGAAGCCGCCCCGGCCGAGCGGTCCGCCGGGCCCGCCGGGTCCGCCCGGCCCGCGCCGGCCCATCCACCCGCGCCGGCCGCCGTCCGGCTGACCCCACGCCACGTCCGCCGCCAACAGCGTCCCGGCCGTCACCAGCACGCCGGCCGCCACCACCCAGCTCGTGTTGCGAAGCTTCAGCACGTTCATCGTCATCTCCGTTCCGGTCTCCGGCCCGCGTCGCCGCGCTCGCCGGACCCGTCGTTGCGGTCGGGATGGAAACCGGGCGGCATGCCCCGCCGACACGGCGGCGACCCGGCCCGACGGCCTGTCCGCAGCTCGTCGGTTGCTGTTGACTGTGACCGCCGGACCCGTCCCCTTATTCCCACGCTCGGCCGCGGACGGTTCCCGCCGGTGAACGCGACAGAGCGTCGAAGTAACCGAAATGGAGGTGTTTGGGGCGAAGAACGGCCCCGGAGACGGCCGAGAGGTCTACCCCCGCTTGGCGAGCTCGTGCAGAAGGGTGTCCATGCGGCCGTTGACGGTTTCCATGCGCCCGTTGACGGCATCGATGCGGCCGCCCAGCTCCGCGTGCACGGAGCAGGAGCGCGGGCGTCAGCGCCGCCGGTCGTTCACGTCGAAGTAGTCGTCGCAGAAGAGGTCCACGATCTGCAGCACGACCTCTTCGACCCGCGGCAGGTTGGCGCCGCCGGTGGTGCCCAGGCTGGCCATGTCCCAGGTGTCGAGGTAGGCCCGAAGCTGGTTGCCCTCGATGGTCGCGAGCTGCTGCACGGACACCCTGGCGTAGTACGCGTAGAGCCCGGTGGACCCGCGGTGGGTGGTGATGTTCACGTACAGGTCGGCCGCCTGCCGCGAGCTCCCCAGCGGGACGCCGCACTCGTCGAGGCGCCGCTCGACCGCGTCGAGCAGTTCGCGCCGCGTGAGCCCGGCCCGTTCGACGTCGTCGGCGAGGTCCGCGACGACGACGTTCACGTCGCGGATGTCGGTGAGGTTCTCGCGCTCGACGTCCTGCTGCGCCGCGGCGGGGACGGTCAACGCAAGCACCGCGCCGAGGCCGACAGCCACCGCCCACACCGTCGGTCCGGGCCTTACGAGCATCAATCGTGTCACGATCGAGTACACTACCATACAACCTCGGGAGGTTTGCGAAGGAATGCGCTTCATCAGCGTTCGCGAGTTGCGCGGTCAATCCGCGGCGGTCTGGAAGACCCTGGCCGACGAGAAGGACCTCGTCGTCACCTCCAACGGGAAACCCATAGCGGTGCTCTCCGCGACGTCGGAGGAGCAACTGGAGGAATCGCTGCACGCGGTGCGGCGCGCCCGCGCCCAGGCCGCCGTGGCGGGCATCCAGCAGGCCTCCCGCGACCGTGGGACGGACCGCCTGTCGCTGGACGATATCAACGCGGAGATCGATGCGGTACGCGGGTCGCGTCGCCGATGAGGATCGTCCTCGACACGAACGTGCTGGTCTCCGGCCTGCTCTCGCCCTTCGGCCCCCCGGGAGACATCGTGCGGCTGCTCGCGGCCGGTGCGGCCCGCGCCTGCTACGACGCTCGAATCCTGGACGAGTACCGGGAGGCGCTGTCGCGACCGGCGTTCCGCATCGAGGACGACCGTGCTCGGTCGCTGCTGAATCAGATCGCGGCCGACGGCCTGCTCGTCACCGCCCGACCCCTCGCCGTCCCCTTGCCGGACCCCGACGACGAAGTCTTCCTGGCCGTCGCCCTCGCGGGAAACGCCCGCTGCCTGGTGACCGGCAATCTCGGGCACTATCCGAAACCGATCCGGCAACGAATGACTGTCGTGTCCCCCAGGAACTTCCTGGATCTGTACCGGGAAACCGGGAAGCTCGCCGGCATCGTACGCGGCGACCCCGATCTGTCGACCCGCAAGGGGTTCTCCCGGTCCTGACACCCCTCAGTCGAGGTGGCCGCGCTCGGCGTCGCCCATCTCGACGTTCCCCTCGGGGAAGTACTCGCGCCAGCGGCGGGTGACGGTCGCGGCCACGTCGGGGCGGCACGTCAGCTCGTCGGGGAACGACGGCGCCAGCCGGGCGTCGATGACGATGGGGGCGGTCCGAACGAGGTGGTTGCGGGCCACCCGGGTCGACGCGGCGTGAATGTCGGCGGCGGGCTCGAAGCGGGTGAACGTCGTCCACAGGAAGTTCATGGCGCTGCGGGCCGCGCGCTCCGCGTCGTCGGTGAGGACCACCAGCGGCCACCGGCGGAACGCGGGGTGGGACGCCGCCCGCGCCGGCAGGTCGGGGTCGTCGGCCGCGGAGACCCCGCCGGCCACGAGGCAGCCGCGGCAGAACACCCGCACCTCGTCGATGCCCGCGGGCAGCTCCGCGGCCGAGAACTCCCCGGGAAGCTCGCGGACGGGGTCGCCGAGCCCCAGCCACACGCCCTTCGAGCCGTGGTTCACGGCCGGCCCGGTGTAGTCGAGGGTGTCCATCGACAGGTTGGAGAACACGTACAGGTCGGTCTCGGGATTGGTGCGCGCGAGGACGTGCTCGAGCGTCGCCCGGAAGTCCCGCAGGTCGACGGGCCGGTCGGTCACGAGCAGGAACTTCGTGAGCGAGAGCTGCCCCTCGCCGAGAATCCGGAACGCGCTCGCCATCGCCTCGCGGGCATAGCGCTGCTTGACGACGGCCGCCGACAGCGAGTGGTAGCCGGTCTCGCCGTACGACCAGAGCTGCTCGACGGCGGGCATCACCACCGGGAACAGCGGCGACAGCAGCTCCTGCAGGAGGTCGCCGATGTAGAAGTCCTCCTGCCGGGGCTTGCCGACGACGGTGGCGGGGAGGATGGCGTCGTGGCGGCGCGCGACCCGGTCGACGCGGAAGACCGGGTAGCTGTGGCGCAGCGAGTAGTACCCGTAGTGGTCGCCGAACGGCCCCTCGGGGCGGCGTATCCCCGGCGGCACCGACCCGATCAGGGCGAGCTCGGCCCCCGCCGGGACCGGGTGCGGCCCCAGGCCCTCGACCAGCGGCAGCCGCTCGCCCGCAATCAGCGACGCCAGCATCAGCTCGGGCACGTTCTCGGGCAGCGGCGCCACCGCGGCGAGGATCAGGGCCGGCGGCCCCCCGAGGAAGACGGTGACGGGCAGGGCCTCGCCGCGGCCCTCGGCCACCGCGTAGTGGAAGCCGCCGCCCTTGCCTATCTGCCAGTGCATGCCGGTGGTCCGGGCGTCGTGGATCTGCAGGCGGTACATGCCCAGGTTGTGGCCGTGCCCGTCGGGATGTTCGGTGAACACCGTCGGCAGGGTGATGAACGGGCCGCCGTCGTCGGGCCACGTCGTCAGGGCGGGCAGGCGGTCGAGGCGCACGTCGCCGGTCACCACCTCGGTCACCGGCCCGCGCCGGCCGCGCCGCATGCCTATCCGGAGCAGCTCGGCGCCGACATCGCGGGCGCCCCACAGGCGGGACGGCGTGGGGGGCATCAGGGTCTCGACGAGCTCGACGAGCCGCCGGATCAGGCGAGCGGGCCGCTCGCCGAACGCCAGCTCGGCCCGGCGAGCAGTGCCGAACAGGTTGGTGACGACCGGGAAGTCGGCGTCCGCGACGTTGGTGAACAGCAGCGCGGGTCCGCCCGCCGCGACCACGCGGCGATGGATCTCGGCCGCCTCGAGCGAGCGCTCGACGGGCACGTCGATCCGCACGAGGCCGCGGTCACGCCGGAGGCGGTCCAGGAACGAGCGAAGGTCTGGGAAGGACACGCGCAGACCGCTACCGCACGGTCACGCTGACCATTTCCGTCGCGGTGGCGAGGGTGTCGGACGCCTGCACCCGGAACAGGTATTCGCCGGGAGACGGGAAGGTCGCGGTCAACACGGCCGAGCCGTCCGGCGCGTCGTCGTCCGACTCCAGGGTCACCCCGGCGGCGCCCCGCAACTGCGTCCACGTGACGGTGACCCGCTCCACCGGCGTGCGGAGCGGACGCTTGCGGGCCGACGTCTGGATCTGCGGCACGTTGACGGGAAGGGTCGGGTCGCCGGGCCGCGGCTGGAACGTATCGAGCGTCCCACGCCCGCCCCCGCCCCGGCGCCGCGGGGGGGGCAGACCGTCGTCGGTCACCGCCGCGCTCAGGGTCACCGGCTCGCCGGCCGCCGCGCCGGCCGGCGCGGCGACGGCCAGCGTCGGCGGCCGGTTGTCACCCTGGCCGCCGGCGCGCGCCTCGGCCGAGTTGGCGAAGATCTCCCATTCGGGCTGCAGCCAGCCGAGGGCGCGGTAGGTCTCGTCGCCCACGGTGACCTGCCACTCGAGCCTGCGGTCGCCCCAGTCGGCCGGCACCCGCACGCTGAACATCCGGCGGTTGGTGCGCGGGTAGAAGTAGGTCGGCTGGCCCTGATCGGGGTCGCCCGGCGACATCCGGTTGGCGGCGCCGACGGGGATCTGCAGCTCCTCGACGTAGTTCCGGTTCAGGTACCCGAAGTGCATGTCGAAGCCGCCGTCGGGGTGGTGCGACCAGCCGTCGAAGAACGGCTGAATCGACTGTCCCGAGCTGAACAGGAAGTTCTGGGGATCGGCTTGGGGCCGCCCCTCGGCGGCGGCGCCGAGGACCACGGCCAGGGCCAGCAGCGGCGTGAATCGTCTCGACCGGTTCAGCATGGCTGTCTCGAACAGGCCGGCGCGGGGCGGGAGGTCTCTCCCCGCCCCGCGCCAGCTTCTTCTCCACGGACTCCACGGACGCCTTCCCGCACGGCGGCGGGGGACGCCGGCCAACGGATGCCGCCGACCGCGCGAATCACTCGTCGTCGGTGCGTTCCCGCGCCGACTGCCGCTCGGCCACCGCCGCTTCGTACTCCTCGTCGGTCAGGTCGTGCCACCCGATCCAGGCGAAGCCCATCTCGTCGATGGTGCGCCCGCCGTTGCCCACCCAGTTGCTCGGGTCGACGTTGCCCCGGTTGGCGGCCGAGTTGTCGAACCAGCTCGACACGTGCAGAATGGTGCCGGCCGGAATCAGCGGCGCGACGTCGTCGGCGTAGTTGTAGTTCATGTGCCAGTTGTAGTCGAAGCCCGCGCAGTTCACCGTCTCGGCCCGCACCGGCTGGGTCGGGTAGATGAACTCGATGCACTGGTAGATGCCCAGCATGTGCATGTGGGGCTGGAACATGGTGATGCGCGCCGCGTTGTTGAAGCGGGCGTAGCCGTCCGAGCGCGAGACCTCGCCGGCGGGGATGTCGAGGATGCCGGTGGTCACGTTCTGCGAGCCCCCGAGCTGCCGCGAGTAGCGGATGAACTTCGGCGTCTCGCCGGCCGGCAGGAAGTTGATGCCGAGCTCGACGTCGGCGTCGATGGGCTCGCCGACCGAGTGCAGGTGGTAGCTGAGCCGCGCCTGGCTCCCCCCCGGCAGCAGCAGCCCCGAGTCGGGCGGGTAGATCTCGGCCAGCTTCCCGGAGGCGTACTCGACGAGGAAGAGCCCGCCGCTCATGTCCGCCTCGTCCGCGCTCGGCTCGACCGCATAGGACAGCGCGTGGTGCACCACCTGGCGGGCCTTGTCGCCCACGGGGCGGGTCTGGATGGCGGTGATGTAGCGGTCCTCTTCCAGCCCAATCTCGGCGAACAGGTTCCCGAACAGGTCGGGGCCGGCCGCCGGCACCTCGTAGGTGGGGAACCGCACGACGACGTCGGGATCGCCGATCTGCCACGAGTCGGCCGGCGCGAACTCCGGCGGCACGGGGGTGTCGGCGGGGTTGCCCTGCGGCGCCCCGGCGTCGACCCAGGCGAGGATGGTGCCGATCTCCTCGTCGGTCAGCGACGGGTCGTTCTTGAAGCTCTGGATGCCCAGGCGCCGGTCGATGTGCCAGGGGGGCATGGCGCGGGTCTCGACCTTCTCGCGGATCGACCGCGCCCACGGCCGCACGTCCCGGTAGCTGATCAGCGACATCGGCGCGATCTCGCCGGGGCGGTGGCAGTTCACGCACGACCGGTAGAGAATCGGCGCGACGTCGTTGGCGAACGTCGGGGCCTCGGTGCCCTGGGCGGCGGCGCCGCCCGGCAACGCCAGCACGGCCGAGCCCAACACGAACGCGGCGACGAGTGTGGTGGTTCTCACGTCAGTCCTCCTGGCGGTCGACCCGCGGGCCGCGCCGGCATCGACAGTCCTCGACGGTGACCGTGCATTATCGCACAGGCTGCGTCAGTAGCCGCCGCCCTCGGCCCGGGCCGACTCCGGCACCGGCGACTGGTAGACGGCGCGGCCGACGAAGAACGGGCCCATGTCGCGAATGTACTCCGAGGTCTGGACGGTGGGCCGCATGTCCTTGACGAGCTTCGAAAGGGGGTACAGCTCGGGGCCGATGAGGCCGATCACGAACTCGTTGTCGTCGCGGTCGAGGCCGTGGCACTCGAGGCGCACGTCGACGGCCAGCCCCAGCTCGCCGTAGCCGCGCCCGACCCTCCCGTGTTCCATCAGGATGCGGCCCTGGTCGCCGCGCGGCAGGCGGTTGAACGCGCCGATGCGCCGCAGCGGGTACCAGACGCCCCACGGATGGGCGGGGTTCAGGATGCCGCGCCGGACCCGGTGCAGCAGGAAGTCCTCGAGGTCCGCCTCGCGGCCGCTCGCGTAGGTGCGGCCGAGCATCGTGAAGTCCGGCAGCGGGGTCAGGGTCTGGAAGTACGGCCCGGACAGCAGGCCCCGCGCCGCCTCCGCGAAGAGGGCCGGGTCCTCGGACATCAGGACCACGCCCACGCCCCGCGGATCGTTCAGGTTGGCGTAGACCGCCGCCTCCAGGCCGCTGTCCCGCACGAGGTCGACGAAGGGGCCGGTGTCGGCGCAGCCCGTGAATGCTTGAAGCTGCACGAACAGCCGCTTGTCCAGCGTCTGCGGAACGCCGCGCACCGGCGCGCCGTGCTCCAGAAGGTCGGGCACGAAGGGAGCCATCGCGGGCGGGCGGCCCGCCGGGGACGCGGGCGCCGGGGGCGCAGCCGTCTTCTCGGTCATGACATAGCTCCTCGACAAGAGCCGGCGATCATTCTACCGGAGCCGCGAGGCGGCCCGCGTTCGGCGGCTCTGCGCGCAGGCCGGTGGCAACGTGGTCTCCGTCGTCGTCATCAGCCCGCGTCCGACGCCAGGCCCATGGCGCGGCGCCACGCCGCGATCTGGCCGATGTGGTTGGCCTCGTGGGCCGACAGCAGGTAGTCGACGAAGTCCCCGACGGTGGGGAAGTACTTGCGGGTGCCCTCGTCGGGGTACTCCTTCGCGAAGTCCGCGGGGTCGGCGGCGGCCACCGCCTCGGTCACGCGCTCGTGCTGCTTCTTGAGCTCGGCGAGCAGGGCGTCCCGGGAGGGATACTTCGACGCGTCGCCGCTGGGCACGCCGCCGGTCTTGCCCGCCTCCTCCCACTCCGCGGGGAAGGTCGACTCGAGGCCGAGGGCGACCCCGGTGTGGTTCGACGCCGAGGCGAGGTGGCACAGGGTCCAGGCCGGGTGGTTCACCACCCCGTGCGGCTGCGCGACCATCTGTTCGGCGCTGAGATCCTTGACCAGCGACTCCAGGTGACCGAGGTTGAACTTGTAGGTGAAGAGAAGGTGCTCGCGCATCGGATGCTCCTGCGGGGGTGAACGTTCGGACGGCAATCAACCCCTCAGCATACCCGGCGCGGGCCGCCCGTGGCAAAGGCGCCGGCAGGCGCGATCGGGTCGATGCGGCCCCCCGGCGTGGGGCTGCGCGAGCGCGGCGCGACGGTCCCCGCACCGACTGCCGACCAAGGCCCCGGGGCGACGCCCCGGCCGGCCGCCCCGCCATGCAACGGCCGGACGACGCGCAGGCCCGGCGGTGCTCGGGAGCAACGCCCCGGCCGCCCGCCCCGCCTTGTAATCTCCTGCCGGGCAACGGAGAATAACCCCCGTGACTACCGGAACACTCGAACGCGGAACCTCGGGGCTGGACGCTGTCGTCGAGCTGCTCGGCGACGACGCGGCCCTGCTCGAGCATCGCTGCCGGACGATTCCGGCCTCCGACCTGCACCTGCCGGGTCCGGACTTCGTCGACCGCTGCTGCGCCCTGTCGGACCGGCCGGCCCGGGTGCTGACGAGCCTGCAGGCGATGTTCGGGGCGGGAAGGCTCGCGGGCACCGGATACGTCTCGATCCTGCCCGTCGACCAGGGCATCGAGCACTCCGCGGGCGCGTCCTTCGCGCCGAATCCCGCCTACTTCGACCCCGAGAACATCGTCCGCCTCGGCATCGAGGGCGGCTGCAACGCGGTGGCGTCGACCCTGGGGGTGCTCGGCGCGCTGTCGCGGCGCTACGCCCACAAGATCCCGTTCATCCTCAAGTTCAACCACAACGAGTTCGTCTCCTACCCCAACGCCTACGACCAGATCCGCTTCGCGAGCGTCGAGCAGGCGTTCGACATGGGGGCGATGGGGGTCGGAGCCACCATCTACTTCGGGTCCGGGGAGTCGAGGCGGCAGCTCCAGGAGGTCTCCGAGCTCTTCCACCAGGCCCACGAGCTGGGCATGTTCACGGTGCTGTGGTGCTATCTCCGCAACCCCGCGTTCAAGACCGCCGAGGCCGACTACCACACCGCGGCGGACCTCACCGGGCAGGCCAACCACCTCGGGGTGACCATCGAGGCCGACGTCATCAAGCAGAAGCTGCCCGAGACCAACGGCGGCTACCCCGCCCTCGGGTTCGGCAAGACCCACGCGCGCGTCTACGACACGCTGACCACGGACCACCCCATCGACCTCACCCGCTACCAGGTCGCCAACTGCTACCTCGGCCGGGCCGGGCTCATCAACTCGGGCGGCGCCTCGTCGGGCGACAGCGACCTGAAGGAGGCGGTGAAGACCGCGGTCGTCAACAAGCGGGCCGGGGGAACCGGGCTCATCTCGGGCCGCAAGGCCTTCCAGCGCCCGATGGCGGAGGGCGTCGCCCTCCTGAACGCCATCCAGGACGTCTACCTGGCCCCCGAGATCACCATCGCCTGAGCCGGCCCGCCGGCCTGCCCTCAAACCGCCGGCGTCCGGGGCGACGATCATTCGGCCGCCCTGGCGCCGAGGCGAGCGGGCGTTCCGTGTGCGGAGAGTCGAGGCCGATCACGGTCTTCGGGCGACCGCGTCCGGACGGGGGTGGGCGCGCGCCCAGAGATCGAGCCGGATTGAAAGCAGGAAGTACTTCTTTCGAAGGGCCACGACCCGGTCGGCGTAGCCCTCCTTGGGGATCTCCCGCGAGCGGAGCCGCCGGCGCAGGCGCCGCAGCTCGTGGCGGTAGAGGTCGTTCACGAACTCCTTGGCGAGCGACGGCGGCGTCGACGGGCGCGGGCGCAGGCCGAAACCGGCCAGCTCCTCGAGAATCCGGGGATGGTAGATGTACTCCACAACCCGAGCGCCGTCGGTCGCGCGGCGCGGCCGCCCGTTGACCGTCGCCGGCCCGGGATCGTCGCCCGGACCGTGACCCGCCCCGATCAGAACCCCGGCGGGGCCTCGTCGGCCGACGGCCCGTAGATCGACGGCACCGGCACGTCGTTCATCCGCAGGTAGACGCCGAGCTGGGCGCGGTGGTGAATCAGGTGGTTCATCACGAAGCTGCGGATGACGGCGGCCTTGGGCAGGGTCATCAGCACCTTGCCGTTGCTCAGCAGCGACCACGGCTTCATGAAGTCGGCGTCGCTCGCCGCGGCGATGGCGGCCCGCGCCGCGGCCGCGTGCCGGTCGAAGGTGGCCACCAGCTCGTCGACCGAGGCCGGCGTCGGGGGCGGCGGCATCTGCTCGCCCCCGGGAGCCATGTCGAGCTCGTCGGCCTCCATGGTCAGCTTGGCCCACTGCGGCAGGTTCGCCAGGTGACCCGCGAGCCAGATCATGGTCCCCGACTTCTCGTGGGGCCGCCATTCGAACTTGTCGGCGGGCACCCGCTCCAGCGTCCTCCGCACCCCCGCCGCCTCCTGGTCGAACTCCGGCAGCAACGCCTCCGCAATCGCCATTCCCGTCTCCTGTTCCGCTGGCCGGAGCCCGTCGCGGGGCGGCTCCGTTTCCCGCCAGTGCCGTTTCTACCGCGCGGACTCCCGGGTCAGTCCTTTACGATGCCGCGCCGTCCCGCCGACGCCGATTGCCGCCCGCCGCCCCTCAGAAGCCGACGGCGGCGCTGGTGCGGCGGCGGTCCTCGGCGCCCTCCAGCACGTCTTCCTCCGCGTCGTAGTAGATGGCCGACACCGCCCCCTGCACCCGCGTCTCGACCATCGCGTGGCCCCGCGCCGCGAGCAGGGCGAGGGTGTCGGGCGACAGCCCCCACCGCTCGTAGCGCGTCACGTCGGGCAGCCACTGGTGGTGGATGCGGGGCGCGTCCACCGCCTCCTGCACGTTCATGCCGTGGTCGACGACGTTGAGAATCGTCTGCAGGACGGTGTTGATGATGGTCCGCCCCCCCGGGCTCCCCGTGACCAGCACGAGGCGCCCGTCCCGGGTCACGATGGTCGGCGACATGCTCGACAGCATGCGCTTGCCGGGCCCGGCGAGGTTGGGGTCGGTGCCGATGAGCCCGAAGTCGGTGGTGATGCCGGGGCCCGCGTTGAAGTCGCCCATCTCGTTGTTCAGCAGGAACCCGGCCCCCGGCACCGTGATCTTCGACCCGTAGCCCTGCTCCAGGGTGTAGGTCAGCGACACCGCGTTGCGGGCGCCGTCGACCACCGACAGGTGCGTCGTCTCTCCGCCTTCCCGCGGCCACTCGAAGGAGTCGGGCGAGGACGCCGAGGCCCGCTCGGCGTCGATGGTCCGGCGCAGCTCGGCCGCGTAGGCCTTCGAGGTCAGGCGCTCGACGGGCATCGCGGGGTTGAACGCGGGGTCGCCGAGGTGACGCGCGCGGTCGGCGTAGGCCCGCCGCATCGCCTCGATCATCAGGTGGACGGTCGCGGCCGACCCGAACCCCGACGCCGCGAGGTCGTCGTGCTCCAGGATGTTGAGCATCTGGACGATGGCGGTCCCCCCCGAGCTGATGGGGGGCATGGAGAGCACCTCGTGGCCGCGGTACGCGCCCCGGATGGGGGCGCGGCGGACTGCGCGGTAGGCGGCGAGGTCGGCGCGGGTCATGATGCCGCCGTTCGCGGCCATCTCGCGCTCGACGAGGGCCGCCGTCTCGCCCCGGTAGAAACCGTCGGGGCCCTCCGCCGCAATGCGCTCCAGGGTCCGCGCGAGGTCCGGCTGGCGCAGCACCTCGCCCGCCTCGTAGGGCTCGCCGTCCTTCGAGAACTGGGCGACCGAGGCCGGGTACGGGGCCATCCGCGGCAGCACCCCGGCCAGCGACCGGGCGAGGGCGTCGGACACCGCGAAGCCCTCGCGGGCGAGCCGTGCCGCCGGCCCCACCAGCCTCGGCCACGGCAGGCTCCCGTGCTCCGTCCAGGCGAGGTGCAGCCCCGCCACGGTGCCCGGCACCCCCACCGCGAGATGGGAGTTGTGGTGCGCCACCGGGTCGTACTCGCCGTCCCGCAGGAACATCGTGGGCGACGACCCCGCCGGCGCGGTCTCGCGGAAGTCGTAGGCGGCGGGCCCGCCCTCGGCCGGGCGGTAGACGAGGAAGCCGCCTCCGCCGATGTTGCCGGCGGTGGGGTATGTCACGGCGAGGGCGAAGGCGGTGGCGACGGCGGCGTCGACGGCGTTCCCGCCCTCGCGCATCACCTCGGCCCCGACCGCCGAGGCGATGGCGTCCTGCGAAACGACCATCGCCTCCCGGGCCCGTATCGGCTGGGTGCTGCCGCCGAGAGCCGGGGCCAGCCCCAGCCAGGCGGCGAGGACGAGCCCCGCCCCGGCGATCCGGCGGCGCATCGCGTTCGGCATCCGTCCATCATGGCAGGCGACGCGGGCCGAGAGCAAGCGGCGCGACCGCGCGACCTGCGGTCGCGTTGGGAGTCTCGCTGGCACGAGACCGCGGCGCTGCGAACCCTAGCCCGCCCATCGTCGCCTTCGGCGCCGCTGGGCGCCCAACCAACCCTGCCAGGAGTCTGCACCGTTCTACGGCGCAGACTCCTAGCGCCGAATCGGCGTTCGCGGTTGGCGGGCCGGGGTGTATTCTGGTTGCGTCCGTCCGGGGGAATCGGGCGGCAAGGAGGTTTCCGAGATGAGCCGACGACTCTTCACGCTGCCGGCGGTGGTGCTCGCGGCCGCGCTGATGGCCGCGCCGTTCGCGTCGGCGCCGCCGGCCTCGGCGCAGACCCCGGCGGCGGACTACGAGATGCCGCGGACGCCGTGGGGCGACCCCGACCTGCAGGCCATCTGGAACAACGCCACCATCACCCCGCTCGAGCGTCCCGCCGACCAGGCGGACCAGGCGTTCCTGAGCGCCGAGGAGGTGGCGGCGCTGGAACAGCAGGCTCAGGAGCGCGTCGACCAGCAGAACGCGCCGAGCGAGGTGAGGACCGAGCCGCTCCCCGTCGGCGGCAACGTCGGCGCCTACAACAGCTTCTGGACCGAGCAGAGCACCTCGGTGGTGGGGACGGCGCGCACGTCCCTCATCACCGACCCCGAGAACGGCCGCCTGCCGCCACTGACCCCCGAGGCGCTGGCCCGCATCACCTCGCCCGAGTCGGTGCGCATCGCCGACATCCGCCAGGGCCGGGTCCCCGCCGACGGGCCGGAGCAGATGGGCCTGAGCGAGCGCTGCCTCTGGTACCGCGGCATCCCGACGCTCCCGACCGGCTACAACAACAACTACCACTTCCTGCAGACGCCCGACCGGATCACCATCCTGCAAGAGCACATCCACGACCTGCGGGTCATCTTCCTCGACGGCCGGCCGCACCTTCCGGACGGCGTCCGGCAGTTCGCGGGCAGCTCGCGGGGCCGCTGGGACGGCGACACCCTGGTGGTCGAGACCACGAACCTGCGCCAGCCGTTCATCCGGCGCTGGGCCCGGCCCGAGCACTCGCTCTCGCGCGGCGACCTCAGCGAGGCGGCGCGGGTGACGGAGCGCTTCACGCGCACCGGCCCCGACACCCTCCACTACGAGTTCACCGTCGACGACCCCGAGACGTGGACCCGGCCGTGGTCGGGGGCCCTCCCCTACGCGCGGGCCGACGGCCCGATGTTCGAGTTCGCGTGCCACGAGGGCAACTACGGGATGATGAACATGATGGCGGGATCGCGGGCCGAGGAGGCCGCCGGCGGGGGGCAGTAGGGCTCAGGCCCTCGGCTCACGCGACGCGCCCGGTGATGGCCTCGCGGAGGCCGTCGAGCAAACCCTCGAGGTGGGCCATCCTTTCGCGGAGCAGGCCCATCTGCTCGCCCTGGGCGTCGATGCGCTTGCGCAGGTCGGCGCCTTGGGCGTTGATGCGCTCCCGCAGGTCGGCGCCCTGGGCATCGATGCGCTCCCGCAGGTCGGCGCCCTGGGCGTCGATGCGCTCGCGCAGGTCGGCCAAGCCCTTTCTCTGGTCGCGCATTTCGCCACGCAGGCTCCGGAACGACGTGCCGATCGCGACCAGGAGCGCGATGGCCGCCCCGACGACCGTCCAGGCGGTAGCGTCCACGTCCGTATCTTGCCGGACCCGACCGGCCCGGTCCATGTGAAACGGGACACACGGCGGCCCGCCCATG
The DNA here is from genome assembly GCA_965207615.1 of Vicinamibacterales bacterium. Taxonomy (GTDB): domain Bacteria; phylum Acidobacteriota; class Vicinamibacteria; order Vicinamibacterales; family UBA8438; genus JAJEEA01. The sequence goes on along the minus strand of CBDBMZ010000003.1, from coordinate 6,141,384 downwards.
CGAAGAATCTCCGCGCCGCCCGGCGCGGTGCTACACTGGCTTCCCCCTGGAGGACACCATGCATCATCGGCCTGTCGTCCGGATCCCCCTGCCACGACTCGCCGCCTTCTGCGCCATCGGCTGGGCCGTCGGCCTCCTCGGCGGCGCCCCGGCCGCGGCCCAGACGCGGGGCCTGCTGCCCGCCGACTACTACGCGGAGATCGGCGTCGGCGAGGTGGCCATCTCCCCCGACGGCGGTCTCGTCGCGTTCACCGTCACCACCGTCGTCGAGGAGGCGAACCGCCGCCACCGCGAGATCTGGATGCAGCAGCTCCGCGGCGGCCGTCCCGAGGGCGAGCCGTTCCGGTTCACCGACCCGACGCGCGAGGCGAGCGCGCCGCGCTGGTCGCCCGACGGCAGGGTGCTGAGCTTCCAGTCGCCCCGGGGCGACGAGGGCGACGCCGGCGACACCTGGTTCGCGCGGGTCGCGTTCCCCGGGGGCGAGGCGTACCGCATCGAGGGCGTCCGCGGCGCCCCGGCGTGGTCGCCCGACGGCGCGTGGATCGCCTACGCCGCACCCCCCGGGCGGGAGGAGAACGAACCGCGGGAACGCGCGGGCTGGGTCGCGCCCGACGCGGTCACCCGCACCCTCGACCCCAACCGCTTCGACGGCCGGGTCATCACCACCGCGCGCTACAAGCGCGACGGCACCCTGACCCTGCTGCCCCATCCGTCGGCCCGGCCCCGGCGCCAGCTCTTCGTCGTGCCGGCGGCGGGCGGCGACGCGGCGCAGCGGACAGACCTGGGATTCGACGTGCGCGAGCCGGTGTGGTCGGCCGACGGCGAGCGCATCTACTTCTCCGCCGACGAGGGGCAGGACGACGAGACCGCCACCGATCCCGCGAGCGACATCTACGTGGTCGGGCGCGACGACGGCGAGCCCCGGAAAGTCACCACCGACCCCGGCAGCGAGACCGCTCCCGCCGTCTCGCCCGACGGACGGCGGCTCGCGTTCCTCCACAACCGCGGGCGGGGCGAGCCGACGGACATCCGGGTGGTCGACGTCGCCGCCGACGGGACCCTGCGCGGCATCCCCCGCAACCTCACCCGCGACTGGGACATGCGGCCCGGCGCCCCCGCCTGGACCCCGCGCGGCGACGCGGTGCGGTTCCTCGCCGGCATCCGCGGCAACCGCCATCTCTTCGAGGTGACGGAGACCGGCGACCTCATCCGGCAGGTGACGAGCGGCGACCGGCAGGTGGGGTCGGTCTCGACGACCCGCGACGGCCTCGTCATCGCCTATACGGTGACCGATCCCACCGCCCCCGCCGAGGTCTTCGTCAACACCGGCGACGGCAGCCGCCAGCGCCGGGTGACCTCGTTCAACGACGCGTGGCTCGCCCCCCTCAGCCTGCAGCCGGCGGAGCCGCTGCGCTGGCGGGCCGACGACGGCACCGAGATCGAGGGCTGGGTCATCGAGCCGGTCGGGTACGAGCCGGGGCGCCCGTACCCGATGGTCCTGAAGATCCACGGCGGGCCGCACGGCGCCTACGGCAACAACTTCTTCCGGACCTTCCACATCCTCTCGAACGCGGGCCTCTTCGTGCTGTACGCCAACCCGCGCGGGTCCACCGGCTACGGGCACGACTTCACCTACTCGATCACCGGGGGCTGGGGCGAGATCGAGGCGGGGGACCTGCTGGCCGGGGTCGACGCCGCCCTCGAGGCGTACCCCGACATCGACCGCCGGCGCATCGGGGTGTCGGGAGGCAGCTACGGCGGGTTCATGACCAACTGGCTCACCGCCACCACCGACCGGTTCGCGGCCGCCGTCACCAGCCGGTCGATCGCCGACTGGACCAGCCTCTACGGCTCGTCCGACGCCCAGGCCCTCCTCGAGTTCGGGTTCGGCGGCGCCCCGTGGGAAGAGCGCGAGCGGTACGACCGCCTGTCGCCGATCACCTACGTCGAGCGGGTCCGGGCCCCCACGCTCGTCATCCACGGCGAGAACGACTACCGCACCCCGATCGGCGACGGCGAGAAGTGGTTCATGGCCCTGAGGAAGCGGGGCGTCCCCACCGAGTTGATCCGCTATCCCCGGTCGAGCCACGGCCTCTCGCGGACCGGCGAGCCGTGGCTGCTCGTCGACCGGCTCGAGCGCATCCGGAGCTGGTTCACCCACTGGCTGATCGAACGGGCCGGGAGCTGATCTCCGGCGGCCGCCCGAACGGCGCCGGGGACGAGCGGGCCGCCGCCAGGCCCGCCGCACACGAGCGGCCGCCACGGCCGCGCTCCGAAGGGCTGATCTCCGGCAGCCGCCCGAACGGCGGCGGGGACGAGTGGCCGCCGCCAGGCCCGCCGCACACGAGCGGCCGCCACGGCCGCGCTCCGAAGGGCGGCGCGTGTTCGAAATGAGCAGGTGCGGCGTTCAGGGAATAGTAAGTAAGCGATAACCGCGACTCCGCAGTATTCACTGATGCGTTCGAAGCGGGGCGGGCGGGCCGTCGCGGCGGACCGCGCCGGCTTCGGGGCGTCTCCGTCCAGCGCAGGTAGGAATCCGACGCCAGAATTAGGGACGCTGAATTGGCCAAGCTGGCGATATTCGTGGACGGCGGCTACCTCTCCTACCTCGCCGAGCACCACTTCCGCACCTGGGTCGACTTCGGGAAGCTGAGCAACCAGGTCAGGAGCACCATCTGCGAGCGCACCGCGGAGCCGCTCGACCTGCTGCGCACGTACTTCTACGACTGCCTGCCCTATCAGAGCAGCACCCCCACCGAGGACGAGGAGCGCCGGTTCAGCAGCAAGAAGCGCTTCTTCTACGCGCTGCAGCGCCTCCCGCGCTACAAGGTGCGCGAAGGCCGCCTCATGCACCGCGGCATCGACGCCCAGGGCAAGCCCATCTTCCAGCAGAAGCGGGTCGACCTGATGGTCGGCCTCGACATCGCCAGCCTCGCCGCCAAGCGGCAGATCAACCACGCCGCGGTCATCTCCGGCGACGGCGACCTGATGCCCGCGGTCGAGGCGGCGCAGCACGAGGGCGTGCTCGTGTGGCTGGTGCACGGCCCCCAGCTCACGTACGCCGAGGAGCTGTGGGACCTCGCCGACGACCGCCTCGCCATCGACGCCGACTTCATGAAGAACGTCGAGAAGTCCGCGTCCTCGTGACGCCGCGTCGCCCGCCGCTTCGGCGGTGAGGGGGTGGTGGACGAACCTCGCGTTGAGGTCGCCGCCCACGGCACCGCCCGGCGCTCAACCAGCCGTCCGGGAGTCCGCACCGTTGCGGCCCGGACTCCTGGGCGATAATGAAGGGGCGCCCTCGCGGAGATTCCCCTGCAGCCATGAACACTTTCGCCATCGTCATCCTCGTCGCCCTCGTCGGCGAGTACCTCCTCGGCGCGGTCACCGGGCTGCTCAGCGCCCGCTCGTTCAGCCCCGCGGTGCCGGCCGAGTTCGCCGGCGTCTTCGACGACGAGAAGTACGCCAGGGCGCGGCGCTACACCGCGACCCGCACCCGCTTCGGCCTCGTGCGCGGGGCGTTCGACCTCGCGGTGGTGCTCGCGTTCTGGTTCGCGGGCGGGTTCGCGTGGCTCGACGCGTGGGCCCGCGGGCTCGGCCAGGGCCCGGTGGTCACCGGGCTCGCGTTCATCGGCGTGCTCGCGCTGGCGTCGACGGTCCTCGGGCTCCCGTTCCGGGCGTGGTCGACCTTCGTCATCGAGGCCCGCTACGGGTTCAACCGCACCACCGCGGGGACGTTCGTCGCCGACCTGCTCAAGGGCACCGCCCTCACCATCGTGCTCGGGGGGGCGCTGCTGGCCGTCATCCTCGCGTTCTTCGAGTGGGCGGGGCCGCTGGCGTGGCTCTGGTGCTGGATGGCGGCCACCGCGTTCATCCTCGCGGTGCAGTTCATCGCCCCCACCTGGATCATGCCGCTCTTCAACACCTTCACCCCCCTCGACGGCGGCGAGCTGCACGACGCCATCCTCGGCTATGCCCGCTCCGCGAAGTTCCCGCTCGGGGGCATCTTCGTGGTCGACGGCTCGCGGCGCTCGTCGAAGGCCAACGCCTTCTTCACCGGCTTCGGCCGGCACAAGCGCATCGGGCTCTTCGACACCCTCGTCGACAAGTACACCGTCCCCGAGCTCGTCGCGGTCGTCGCCCACGAGATCGGCCACTACAAGAAGCGGCACGTGTGGCTGCAGATGGCCCTGTCCATCGGCCACCTCGGGGCGATGCTCTGGGTGCTGTCGCTCTTCCTCGGGCAGGAGGGGCTGTTCGCGGCGTTCTACGTCGCGGAGCCCTCTGTCTACGCGGGGCTGCTCTTCTTCAGCCTGCTCTTCACCCCGGTCGAGATGGTCCTGTCGGTCCTCATGCACGTCTTCTCGCGCCGGCACGAGTTCGAGGCCGACCGCTTCGCGGCCGACACCACCGGCAGCGGGGCGCCGCTGGTGAGCGCCCTGAAGAAGCTCTCGGCCGACAACCTCAGCAACCTGACGCCCCACCCCCTCGACGTCTTCCTGCACTACTCGCACCCGCCGGTGCTGCGGCGCATCGACGCCCTGCAGCGGCCGGCCGCGGGGTGAGGAGCATGCGCCCGTCACGGCCTATCGTGTGCCTGTCGGGCACACGGTTGTGCTAATCTATGTGCCTCGTGCGGTATTTCACGTGGGACGAAGCCAAGAACGAGAAGCTGAAGCGCGAACGCCGCATCAGCTTCGAGGAGATTGTGTTCCACATCGGAAACGGCGACTTGCTCGACGTTCTCGATCACCCGAACCAGGCTCGTTACGCCGGACAGCGCATCTTCGTGGTGCAACGTGAGAGCTATGCCTTCGTCGTCCCGTTCGTCGAGGACGAGCGGTCCGTGACCTTGAAGACCATCATTCCGAGCCGGAAGGCGACTCGCGACTACCTCGGAAGGAGCCCGACCCATGACACTTGACGCCGACGAGCAGGCGATCCTGGAGTCCGTCGAGAAGGGTGAGTGGCGCTCGACCCGAAACCTCGAGCAGGAGCGGTCCGTCTACGCCCGCGACGCCGCCGCGACGTTCCGGAGAGACCGGCGGATCAACATTCGCATCTCGACCCGGGACCTCGACGCCATTCAAAAGCGGGCGCTCGAAGAAGGGCTGCCGTACCAGACCCTCATCGCCAGCGTGCTTCACAAGTACGCGGCGGGCCGGCTGTAACGATCGACGTGCGCGCGCGCCCGGTCACGCCCCGGCTCACTCCGGCAGGCGGAAGGCGATGTACTCGCCGGGGTGGGTGCGGCCGCTCACGGCGAGGGCGATGTGCTGCCGGCCGCCGGCGAGGTAGGTCATCGGCGACCCCGACTGGGGGGCGGGCATGACCACGGCGCCGACCTCGCGGCCCGTCGCCTTGTCGTAGGCCCGCAGGCGCGCCCCGCGCCCCCCGGGCACGGGGTGGTAGCCGCACTCGCCCATCACCAGCAGGGTCTTCGTCACGAGGGGACCGATGAGGTGGATGCACGCCTCGCCGGTCGGCGGGATGTCGAGGCCGGCGAGGGCGGGGTGGTTCCGCACCCGCTCGGGCGTCTCCCCGTGCGGGACCTGCCAGCGTATCTCGCCCCGGTCGAGGTCGATGGCCGACACGCGGCCCCACGGCGGCTTCGCCAGGGGCAGGCCGCGCACGTGGAGGTCGCGCAGGCCGCCGTGGCCGACGCCGTACTTCTCCGTCCCCTTGACGTAGCGCATGTCCGACACCGACGGGTCGGGGGTCGGAATCAGCTCCCACGAGTAGAACGCGGTGCGCGACGGCACGTAGAGCACGTGCGTCTCGGGGTCGTAGCCCCCGCCGGGCCAGTTGGTGCCGCCGCTGCCGGCGCCGAGGCCGAGGGTGGCGACGGGGCCCTCGGGGCGGCTGACCACGGGCGGGGTGAAGATGGGCCCGAGCCGGTAGCGCGACACCAGCTCCACCGCCTCGGCCCGGAGCTCGGGCGTGAAGTCGATGAGGTCGTCGACCGACGCCCCCTGCCGGTCGTAGGGCGGCGGCTTGGTAGGGAACGGCTGGGTCGGCGAGTACCACTCGCCGGGCACGTCGCCGGCGGGCACCGCCCGCTCCTCGATGGGCCACACCGGCTCGCCCGTCACCCGGTCGAAGACGTAGAGGAACGCCTGCTTGCCGGGCTGGGCCACCGCCTCGACCGGGCGCCCGTCCACGGTGATGTCGGCGAGAATCGGCGGGCTCGCCATGTCGAAGCCCCAGAGGGGGTGGTGCACGAGCTGGAAGTGCCAGAGCCGCTCGCCGGTCAGCAGGTCGACGGCCACGAGGCTCTCGCCGAACAGGTTGTCGCCCGGCCGGTGGCCGCCGTAGTAGTCGCCCGACGGCGTCTCCACCGGCAGGTAGGCGATGCCCAGCTCGGGGTCGGCGGATATCTGGGTCCACACGCCGTTGTTGCCGTTGACGCCCCACGAGTCGTTCAGCCACGTCTCGACCCCGGGCTCGCCGGGGCCGGGGACGGTATCGAAGGTCCACAGGCGCCGGCCCGTCCGCACGTCGAACGCCTGCACCAGCCCCTTGGTGTTGTTGTAGGTGCGGGGGGCGGGGGCGTCGGCGAAGGTGCCGCCCACGACGACCACGTCGCGCGCCACCGTGGGGGTCGCGTGCAGGCCGATCTCGCCCGTCACGAGGTCGATGGGCCGGCCCTCGCCCACCACCGCGGCCGCCTTCAGGTCGATCCGCCCGCCGTCGCCGAAGCCGGGGACGGGGCGGCCCGTCGCCGCGTCGAGGGCGACGAGGCGGAAGCCGAGGGTGACGTAGAGGACCCGCTCGTCCGTCCCGTCGGTCCAGTAGGCGAGCCCGCGTCCGGACAGGCGGCGGGGCGCGGCCGCGCCCCGCGCCCCCTCGTGCTCGGCGTGCATCCACAGCAGCTCGCCGGTCACGGGGTCGAGCGCCACCACCGCGCGCCGGGTGCCGGCGGTGGCGTAGAGGCGCCCCCCCGCCACGAGCGGCGTGCCCGAGAGCTTGAACTCCGGCCCCGGGCCCAGGTTGTCGGTGCGGAAGCGCCAGGCGATCTCCAGCTCGCCGAAGTTCTCCGCGTCGACCTGGTCGAGGGGCGAGTACCGCGTGTGCCCGGCGTCGCCGCCGTAGCTCGGCCACTCGCCTTCCGCCGTCGTCAACGGCGGGGGCTCCTGCGCCGCCGGGACCGCGACCAGGGCCAGCCCGAGCGCGAGCGCCGCGGCGCCGCGAACCGCCGCCCCCCCGAGCCCCTCTCGCGAGCTTCGGGCGCTCTTTGGCCCGCCGGCACCCCGGCCGGTCTCGGTACGACGCGGGGCTTCGGAACGGGTTCCCGGCGGTCGGCGGCCCGGAGCCCGGATCGACTCGATCACTCGCTGGCGCATGTCGTCCCCCACGGCAGGTCGAGCCCGAATGATAGCCTCCGCACGCGCTGGAGCCGGCATGCACCGATGGCGCCGGGCATCGAGGAGCCCCGAAGCCGGACGGCTCGCGAGGAGCCCGTCATCACCACCGGCGCTACAGCACCCGCCACCACGGCGCCGCGAGGACGCCCTCCGCCATCCACTGGGTATCGCGGCCGCCGTGCAGCAGCAGGCCGCCGGCGAACCGGTCCCGGTAGTCCTGCTGAAACAGGCGCAGGCCGCGGATGTCGCCCAACCCGGGACTCGCCCCCGCCTTCACCTCGACGGCCAGCAGGCGACCGCCGGCCTCGATGACGAAGTCGACCTCGCGATCCGTGGTCGTCCGCCAGAACAGCACCTCCGGCGCCGGCGCCTGGCCGTCGCGCCACACCAGCAGATCGGCCAGGACGAGGTTCTCCAGGTGCTCGCCGGACGCCGCGGCGGCGCCGCTGAGCCAAAGGGCGAGGGCGGGGTCGCTCCAGTAGAGCTTCGGGCTCTTGACCAGGCGCTTGCCGCGGTTCACCGAGTACGGCGGCAGCCTCACCACCTGGAATGACGTCTCCAGCAGATGCAGATGCCGCTGCACCGTGGTGCGCGGCACCTGGAGGTCGCGTCCGATGTCGGCCTGGTTGATGAGGCCGCCCAGGCGGTGGCTCGCCGCGCGCATGAGCCGCCGGAAATCGACCAGGTTGCCCACCGCCGTCAGGGACTGCAGATCGCGCTCCAGGTAGGTGCGGACGTAGCCGTCGAACCAGAGCGAACGGGCTTCGTCGCCGTCGAGCGCCACCGCCGGCGTGGGGTATCCGCCGGCGCGAGCCTCGGTCCGCCAGTCGGCGGGCGCCTCGTCGCGCGACTCCACGAGGTCGTACCACTCGGCGGCGGAGGCCGCGAGCAGATCGGACCAGATGCCCGGCGCGCCCCGCCCCAGGCGCTCCCGGCGCGTGAGCGGCCACAGGTGCACGTACGTGGCCCGGCCGGCGAGCGTCTCGGACACGCGCCGCATGAGCAGCAGGTTCGCGGAGCCGGTGAGCAGGAAGCGGCCGTTGCGGCGCGGCCGGTCGCCGTCCACCGCGCGCTTCACCGCGAGCAGCAGGTCGGGCTCGCGCTGCACTTCGTCCACGGTCAGCCGCGCCGCGCTCCGCACCAGGTCGTTGGGCGCCAGTCGCGCCCTCTCGTGGGTCGCCGGATCGTCCAGGGTGAGGTAGAGGCGGTCGGCGAGAAAGGGCTCGGCCTCCGCGAGGGTGCTCTTGCCCGTCTGGCGCGCTCCCATCAGCACGACGACGGGAGCGGCGGCGAGGGCGCGCTTCAGCAGTCCGGCGGCGTGGCGGGGCAGGTACGACGCATCGACCACGGTGTGGGCGATTATCGCCCGCTCCACGGGCAACAATCAAGCCGCCTATCCCGACGATTCGGTCAGGCCGGCTCGTACCGCTCGACGGTGATCTCGTCTGCCCGGGCGCGCATGTTCATGGCGTCGTGCCACGCCTGCATCCGGAGCAGCATGTCCATGCTCACGCCGAAGGCCTTCTCGATGCGGAGGGCCATCTCCGGGGAAAGCGAGGCGTTGCCGTTCAGCAGCGCGGAGAGCGTCGCCCTGCGGACGCCCAGAATGTCAGCGGCCCTGGTCACGTTGAGACCCAACTCCTCGACGACCTCGGCGCGAATGAAATCGCCTGGATGAGAGGGGGTCATGTTCACCCGGATACCCTGGACAGCCATCAGTGGTAGTCCTCCAAGTGCAGGCGTTCGACGCAGCCGCCCCGTTCCTCGAACGTGATTCGCCAGGGGTCTGCGCCGTGGAACGGCGCGGACTCCTGGAGGGTTGGTTGGGCGCCAAGCGGAGCCGAAGGCGACGATTGGCGGGCTTTGCCCGAAACCGACACGCTCCATTACACGCCGGCGGTCCCCCGAAGCCGATGCACCCGCCACCCGCCCGGCGCGCCGGCGATGAAGTCGTCCATGTCTTCCGCCAGCAGCAGGACCGTCAGGATCCTGCGCACCCGGCCCGCCAGTGCCGGCCGAAGAAACCTGACGGTGTCATCCTCCAGCAGGCGACGCAGCCCGCGGTGACGAACCGACCGCACGACCATTCCCCAAGTGTACGGCAAGACCGATCGGTCTTGCAGGGCGATTCACGGCAATGGCCCGTCGTGTTTCGGTAGAATCAGCGGCGGCCGAAGACACCGTCCACGGAGGAGATTCATGCGATTCGCCAGCGTCGCCGCCGTCGCCCTTGCCGCGTTCGCCGTCCTGCTCGCGGGCGCCGCCGGCCCCGCCGCCGCCCAGTCGTGGACCCCGCCGCCGCCCGACGAGCGCTGCCCGAGCAAGTGGGGCGCCGACGACGAGCGGGGCGCGGCCAACCACATGGGCCCGGAGACGGTGCTCAAGGCGGCGGGCCTGATCCGGACCGGCCGGGTCATCGAGCTCGGGCAGGTGCTGCGGCCCTCGATGCCCCTCGGCGCCCGCCACTTCGACCTCTACGTGAAGCCGACCGGCCCGTTCGCGGGGTCGAACCGGCGCGGCTCGAACGAGGAGCTCGTCGTCGCCGAGATGGGCCAGGTGGGCACGCAGTTCGACGGCTTCACCCACCAGACCATCGGCGACAGCCTCTACAACTGCGTCGACATGAACGAGGTCATGACCCGGGACGGGTTCACGCGGCTCGGCGTCGAGAACGTCGGCACCCTGATGACCCGGGGTGTGCTCATCGACGTGGCCGCCCTCAAGGGCGTCGACATGCTGCCCGACACCTACGAGATCACCGTCGACGACCTCGAGCAGGCCCTCGACCGGCAGGGGGTGGCCCTCGAGCCGGGCGACGCGGTGCTCATCCACACCGGCTGGGGCGTGCTCTGGGACAGCGACCCCGATCGCTTCATGGCCACCAACCCCGGCATCGGCGTCGCCGCCGCCGAGTGGCTCGTCGAGCACGACCCGATGCTGCTCGGCGCCGACAACCAGCCCGTCGAGGTCTCGCCCAACCCCGACCCGGCGGTGTCGCTGCCCATCCACCAGATCATGCTGGTGGTCCACGGCATCCACCTCGTCGAGCGGATGCGGCTCGACGAGCTGGCCGCGGCCGGCGTCCACGAGTTCGCCTTCGTCGTCCAGCCGCTGAAGCTAGAGGGCGCCACCGGCTCGACGGTCGTGCCGGTCGCCATCTACTGACGTGCGGGTTCGGGCTACGGCCGCGGGCGACGGCCGCGGGCCGCGCCCGCGGGCTCGACCCGTGGCGCAACACCCGGGAAGGGAGCCCCGCGACGGGGCGGCCGGCACGCCGATTGCTTGCAGTGTTGCCGGCCCGGGCGGCCTTGGCGCTGCCGCCGGCCGGAAGGGACGGACGACGATGGACGCGACGATGCTGGCGGTGTTCGGGACGGGCCTGACGGCCATCGCGACCGGCGTGACACTGTTCGCGGCGCTGTGGCGGGTGCAGGGGAACCGCTTCGACACGCTGGAGCGGCACCTCGACAAGCGGTTCGAGGCGGTCGACAGGCAGTTCGAGGCGGTCGACAAGCGGTGGACCGAGCGCTTCGAGATGGCGGAAAAGGCAAGCCGCGAGCGCTTCGAGATGGCGGAAAAGGCAAGCCGCGAGCGTTTCGAGATGGCGGAAAAGGCAAGCCGCGAGCGCTTCGAAGCGATGGACGCCCGGTGGACCGAGCGGTTCGAGACGGTCGAGAGGCAGAGCCAGGCGACCCACGCGGCCGTCTGCGCCCTGAACGGCCGCTTCGACGACCTCTACCGCCACCTGCTCGGCGCGCCCGCGCCCGGCGGGCAGCCCGGCCCCGCCCCCGCCGCCGGGTGAGTGCGACCCGAACCGAGGACGACATCCGCTGGGCCAAACTGGTCGAGCTCATCGGGCAGGCGCCCGCCCCGATCTCCCTGCGCCTTCGAGGTCCGCGCCGAGTCGCCCGTGCGGCTGACGCGCGCCATCGAGGAGGCCGCGCGCCCGGGTCCACACGTCCTGCAGATCGGGCCGGCCGTCCGGCGTCCGCGGCAACGTCCCGTCCGGGTCCGGTGCTCCGCGGCCGGGACGGCGAACAGCGCGGCCAGCACCCCCACCGTCCCCCGGCGCCACGCCGAAGAGAATCGACTGGTCATCGAATTGCCTCGCAGCGGCTTCACTCCGGCAGACCAAAGACGAACAGGTTGTTGCCGCTGCTCGGGCGCAGCTCCGGGGTCAGGTCGAGGAAGCGGCCGTAGCCGGTGCTGACGGCCACGTACTGGCGGCCGTCGACCGCGTAGGTGATCGGGAAGCCCGACACCGGCGAGCCGAGGTTGATCTCCCACAGGATCTCCCCCGTGCGGTCGTCGAAGGCGCGGAAGCGGCCGTTGACGTCGCCGCCGAACACCAGTCCGCCGCCGGTCGCGGCCAGGGCCATGGTCGCGGCCCGCTGCTGGTGGTTCCACACCACCTCGCCGGTCTCGGCCGAGATGGCCTGCACGCTGCCCACGTCGTCGTAGCCGGGGGCCAGCTCGGAGCGCCACGCGATGGCGTAGAGCCGGTTGGTGCGGGTGTCGGGGTCCTCGGCCATCATCCGGGCGCAGACGTTCCGCAGGGGCATGTACATGGTGTTGGTCAGCGGCGAGTAGGCCCCCGCCTCCCAGTCCTTGCCGCCGCTCGCGTGGGGGCAGGCGAGCACCTGCTGGCCGACGGCGGTGAAGATGAGCTCGGCGTTCTCGGTCACCGCGCCCGTCGCTCCGTCGATGTCGCTCACCACGTTCTGGGTGATGGTCGGCGTCGCCCACAGGAACTCGCCGGTCTCGCGGTCGAGGGTGTAGACGATGCCCGTCTTGCCGGGGATGCCGGTCAGCACGCGGCGCTCCTCGCCGGGCTGGATGCGCGGGTTGATCCACGCCACGGCCGAGGGGTCGGGCCGCACCGCGGTGTCGACGAGCAGGCGCTCGAAGGGGTGGTCGAGGTCCCAGTGGTCGTTCATGTGCTGGTAGTACCAGACGATCTCGCCGGTGTTGCCGTCGAGGGCCAGCGTCGAGTTGTGGTAGAGGTGGGTCAGGTCGGCGCCCCCCAGCATGAACTTCGGGGCCGGCGAGGTGACCGACGTACCGACGTAGACGAGGTTCAGCTCGGGGTCGTAGCTCGGCACCATCCACGAGCCGACGTGGCCGCGCTCCTCGAACGGCACCGCGCCCCACGTCTCGTCGCCGGGCTCGCCCGGCCCCGGGATGAGCCGGCGCCGCCACAGCTCCTCGCCGGTGGCGGCGTCGTGGGCGGTGATGACGCACGTGTTCGGCCCGCCGCGGGGGTCGCAGCTCCGCCCCGAGAACGCCTTGCCGCCCGCCGTGATCGGCCCCGACGTCTGGTTGGCGGGGTTCACCGTGTAGTCGAGGACCTCGGTCTCCCACACCACCTCGCCGGTCTCCGCGTGGAGGGCGATGATGTAGTCGTCCATGGTGGTGTCGATGATGAGCTCGCCGTGGATGGCGATGTTGCGGTTGGTGTCGATGAGGCTGCCGATCATGTAGTCGCCGAGGTCGTCGGGACGGTCGCGGCGGTACTCCCAGACGAGGTCGCCGGTCACCGCGTCGATGGCCTGGATGACGTCCCGCGGGTTGGGCATGAACATCACGCCGCCGCGCACCAGCGGCGTCCCCTGCTGCCGCCCGTCGCTCGCCAGCGCCCGGCTCCACACCATGCGGAGGTCGCCGACGTTGTCGCGGTCGATCTGGTCCAGCGGGCTGTAGCCCCAGCCGTTCAGGGTGCGGCGCCACATGAGCCACTCGTCGGGGCTCGGGTTCTCGAGCTCGGCGTCGGTGACGGGCCGGATGCGGTCGGGCTGGGCGGCGGCCGGGGGCGCGGCGACCGCGGCCAGGGCGGCGGCGAAGACGGCCCACGCGACCAACGAAGTACGGAAGGGGCGTGACGGACAGTCGGATGCGGGCATGACGCCTCCTGTGGGTTCGGGTTCCGCCCGATTATGTCACCCGGCGGGAGCGGCCGCGCGGTACAATGACCCTCAGCGCGGATCGCCCGGACGATCGTTGGCTTGGATGCATCCGGCGACGGCGCGCCGTCGCCGACAACGATGCCGACATCCGCCCCGCCGACCGATCCCGATGGTCTCGCCGTCCTTCACGCTCTGTCGAGGGAAGGACTCGGCTCCGAGGACGCCTACAACGCGCTGGAAGGGCTCCGCAACATGACCGGCCGCGACGTGCACGCCCGCCTCGATGCCCTGGAGTCCAAGCTGGAGTCCAAGATCGACACCCTCCGCACCATGATCACGTGGGGGCTGGCCGCGCTCGGCCTGCTCATGGCCGCGTTGCGGCTCTTCGGCTGAGGCGCCGCTCGCGCCAACCGTCTGGGACCCCGGGGTGCCCCGGGAGGAACGGTCGATGCCCCACCTGGAGCGCGAGAGCGTCTCCGAGTATCTCGCCCGCCGTCGCGTTGGGGACCGCGGCGAGCTCGTCCGCTGCGCAATGACCCTCACCGGACGATACCGGTCCGGATACCGCGATCTGGCCGAGCACCACGACGCTCACCTCGATGGAGCATTCGACCCCGGACACGCTTCGTCGACACGTCGGCCCTCGCCGCCGGTCCGGCCCCGCCAGGCCGCAACACGCTCGTCACCATGATCCGTCACGCGCTCGTCGCGGTCATCGCCGCCCTCGAGGACGCGCTCCGGCGCACACGCGGTCGAAAGACCGCACCGTCGATACGGGACGCCATCCTCGAGATCTCCGAGCGATGCGCGGCGCTGCCCGACCTCGACACGCGATCGTCCGACGAGATAGTCGGCTACGACGAGCGCGGGGGCTTCCGCTGATGGTGGTCGATTCGTCGTTCCTATGCCAGCTTCAGACCGGCGGTGGCGAACCGTCTGAAGTGGGCGCGGTTCGATGTCGCGATGGTCGCGCCGTCCGCGAGAGCGGCCGCCCCGATCATGCAATCGACGATCATCGGGCGACGCCGCCCCGACTCGTTGAACAGGCGCGCGGCGACCTCCGCCTGGTCTGGCGTGAAGTCCCGCAGCGGTCGGACGAGGCGTTCGGCCGACGCTCGTTCGGCGCTGGTGACCGGGCCGCACAGGAACTCCGCCCACGCGACCGAGCTCATGATCAGCACCTCTCGCCGCCCCGCCAGCCTCCGCAGCTTCGCCTCTTCCGGCGTCCCCGGTTTCAGGGCCCGAATCAGGAAGCTCGTGTCCAGGTGAATCATCACCGTTCGCCGCCGAGTCGCAGGCCGGCCGCCCGACGTCCTGCCTCGACCTCGCGCGCCCACTCCTCGAGGTCGACGTTGCGCGAGCGCAGCGACGCCTGAAGCTCGTCGAGCGCCGCCAGCGCATCCCGGCTCCTGTCCGGTTGCCGACCGGCTTCGCTCCGGATGGCCCGGCGCAACGCTTCCGATTTCGACACCCGCCAGCGACGGGCGAGATCCTCGAGCGCCCGCACGGACTCGACGTCGAGCGAATACGTCGACTTGATGGTGGTGGAAGCCATGACCTTACAGTATGGCCATACTCGTCTCCTGCTTCAAGGTCCGCACGCCCGAGACCCCGATCGGCCCCCGCAAGTGTCATGATCTGTCACGGCGTCGTCGCACGCTCGCTGACGTCGACACCGGACGCGTGGCCCCGAGGCGGATGCAGAACCCCAACGAGGCGGCGGATCGAACCGGCACGATCGGCGTCGAGGCCTTCGACGCCGCCTACGGGGCCGGCTTCCAGGCGGCGGACGACTCGCCGCACGCGGTCGAGTGCGAGCTGGTCGAGGACGGCGGGGCGTTCGCCGCGCACCGGCCGTCAGGCGGAGACCGCCCCCGCCGCGTGGCGTTCGTGGACGGCACGATGCGCACCGAGGCACGGCTGACCCGGACCGGCCCCGACGGCGAGATGAGCCTGGGCCTGGCGGGAAGCTGGGCGGCGGGAGCGGTGCTCGTCGACGGCGACGCGCCGGCCCGCTTCGACCGGGTGGCGACGGGGCGCGCGGCCATCTTCACCGGCGGCCGGCCCGTCCCCCTGCCCGACCACCGGGACGGCTGGCGCTGGGCGCCGCACGCGGTCGACGGGGAGGACGTCGAGGCGGCGCGCCAGCAGCTCCGGCGCCTGATGCGCGACGCCGAGGCGGACATCGCCGAGACGCTGGCGAACGAGGGGTGGCTGACCGTCCTCGACGGGCCGCTGCATGGCATCCGGCACCGCCGGGGCCTGCCCGTCGTCGGCTACGTGAAGACGCATCACCGCCGCATGCTCGCCCGCGAGCACTGGGCGCGGGTGCCGGAGCTGGCGGCCGGGGAACGGTCGGGCCTCTTCGCGATGGAGGACGCGCTCTACGGCTGCTACCTGCGGGTGGGCGACCCCGGGCCGTGGGCGGGCCCCTGGGCGGGCATCGCCCGTGTCGAGATGCCGTCGGGCATCGGCCGCGACGCCGCGGTCGAGGCGGCGGACCGGGCCGCGGGCTGGCTGCCGGGCTTCGCGTCGGCCCTGCACCGGGACGCGCGGGCGCCGGTGAACCTGACGCCGATCGCGGGCCTCGAGCGGCACCTGCACCGGCTTCAGGGCGACGCGCGGCTGGCCTTGCGCGCGGTGCGCGAAGCGGTGCTCGAACGCAACCGCGAGGAGCGGACGGCAGGAGCGACAACGGCGAGCGCATGACCCGCAACGCCCGCGACGAGAGGACGGCATGAACGAAGACGACGGGCGTAACGCCCGAGCGCGCCGCCAGGAAGAGACGGCATGAGCGACGACGGCGCGCGCATCGGGCTCGTCGACGGGTCGGTGGAGAGCGACTCGCGCACCTTCCACGTGGTGCTCGACCCCGACGTGGTGATTCAGCTCGACGAGCTGCTCGCGGTGACCACCGACCTGCCCGACGGCCGGCAGGTCACCCACTACGGCATCGTGACCGAGCTGCGGTCGCGTTTCGAGGGGGCCGACCTGCCCTCGGACACCGGCCGGGTGGTCGACTCGACCCTGCCGGCCGAGCACGTGCGGCGGGCCGAGGTCCGCGTCCTGCGGGTGGTCCCCGAGCTGTTCGTCGCCCCCCACGCCGGCGCCCCCGCCGCCCGCGCGGCCGGCCCGCACCGCGCGATCGCCCTCTTCGAGGACGAGATGACCCGGGGCAAGCTGCCGGTCGGCCTCGACCTCGGCGGCGACCCGGTCTACGCGGACATGCGCTTCGTCGACGGCCGCTCCGGCGGCCACGTCTCCATCTCCGGCATCTCCGGCGTCGCCACCAAGACGTCCTACGCCCTGTTCCTCCTCTACCAGCTCCTCGAGACCGAGCAGGGCATGGACCTGCTCGGCGGCCGGGCCGGGCGCGAGAGCGTGCGGGCGCTGGTCTTCAACACCAAGGGCGAGGACCTGCTGCACGTCGACCGCCCCAACGCCGAGTTCGCGGGCCGGCCCGAGGAGATCGACAAGTGGCGCACCCTCGGCGTCGACGAGCCGGGGCCGTTCCGCTCCGTCCGCCTCTACGCGCCGCGGCAGTCCGGCGCGTCGCAGACCATCGTCGCCAACGTCAGGACCCGCGACACCGCCGACGTCGGCGCCTACGGCTGGACGCCGGAGCAGTTCGTCCGCGAGCAGCTCCTGCAGTTCTGCTTCACCGCCGACGACGAGCGCTCGACGCAGGTCGGCTTCGTCGAGCAGCAGGTGCGCATCCAGCTCCTGCGGCGGCTGCGGCGGCTCGAGGGCGACCCCACGGGCGCGGTGGTCATCGTCGAGGCGGTGCCCCCGAAGACCGGCTTCAACCCCGACCGGCTGGCCGAGCGCGACCCGGACGAGGCGCCGGCGGGGGCGGGCCACGTGATGCGCGACTTCGGCGACCTCATCGACCTCCTCGAGGGCGTCGTCGCCACCGACGACGAGGGCCTCATGAACGAGTGGTTCGGCCGCGCGCAGGCCGGCACGCGCCAGGCCTTCCTGCGGCGGCTGCTGAAGCTGCGCCGCCACATCGCCCCCCTCATCGGCTGCCGCCTCGAGCCCGTCTCGTCCGAGAACGCGAAGCTCCACGTGGTCGACATCTCGACCCTGCACGACGACGCGCAACGCTTCGTGGTCGGCGCGCTGCTCGACCGCGTGTGGCGCGAGAAGCAGGGCACGGGCCGCACTCCCCTGCGCTTCGTGGTGCTCGACGAGCTGAACAAGTACGCCCCCGCCCACGGCTTCTCGCCCCTCCGCGACCTGCTCGTGGACATCGCCGAGCGCGGCCGCTCGCTCGGGGTGCTCCTCGTCGGCGCGCAGCAGGCGGCCTCGGCGGTGGCGCAGGCGCTGCCGCGCAACGCGTCGCTCAAGGTCGCGGGGCGGCTCGACGCCAGCGAGTCCGACGCCTACCGTTTCCTGACCCCGGCCCTGCGCGAGCGCGCGACGCGCTTCATGCCCGGCACCATGGTGGTCTCGCAGCCCATCGTGCCCGAGCCCATCCCCGTCCGCTTCCCGTTCCCGCCGTTCGCGACCAACCCGGACGAGGCGGCGGCCAACGAGAAGGCGGACAGGCGGAAGACCGACCGCATCCTCAGCAACCTGGGCGCGCTGACCGGCCCCGAGGTGGACCTGTGACGGGGCCCCACGCGGCGACGCCGTACGCCTTGCGCGCCAGGCCCCGGCCCGCCGCCGAGGTGGACCTGTGACGCGGCCCGGCGCGGCTCTCCGCACGCCTTCCCCGCCGCCACTCCGCCGACCGCCCCGAGGTGAACCCGTGAAGCGGCGTGGTGCGGCGACGCCGCGGGCGTTCCCGGCAACGCCCGGGCCGACCCGCCCCGAGGTCGACCCGTGAAGCTGCTCCACACCTCGGACTGGCACCTCGGGGCGAAGCTCGGCCGGCACGACCGCACCCCCGACCAGCTCGCGGCCCTCCGCGGGCTGCTGGAGGTCGCCGAGTCGGCCCGCCCCGACCTCGTCCTGCACACCGGCGACCTCTTCGACGCCTCGCGCCCGCCCTACGAGGCGCTGCAGCTCGGCGTACGCGCGCTGGGGCGCCTCGCGAAGATCGCCCCGACCGTGGTCATCGCCGGCAACCACGACTCGTCGATGCTGCTGCGGGTCATCGACGAGATGGCCGGCGCCGCCACCCCGCGGCGCCTGTGGCTGGTCACCGCGCCCCGGGTCCTGACGTTCCCGGACATCGCGGACGCCCCCGTCGCGGTGGCGTGCGTGCCGTTCATCCCCCCGGGGGCCATCGCGCAGTACGCGACCGACGATCCGGCGCGGTTCGAGGGCGACTACGCCGACGGGGTCGCGACCCTGAACCGGCGGCTGCTCGACGAGGCGCACGCGGCGTCGGGCGCGCGCGGCATCGTCCTCTACGCGGCCCACCTCCACGTCCAGGGCGCGCGGCCGAGCCGGTCCGAGCGGCGCATCACCGTCGGCGAAGACTACGCCACCCACGTCGAGGGGCTCCAGCGCGCGCTGTACTGCGCCTTCGGCCACATCCACGACCCCCAGCTCCTGCCCGGCGGCGCGGCGCGCGGGCGCTACGCCGGCTCCCTCATACCGCTCGACTTCGGCGAGCGCCAACAGGCCAAGCAGGCGGTGCTGGTGACGATCGGAGACGGCGTCGAGGCCGAGACGCACGAGCTGCCGGGGGGCCGCCCCCTCACCGAGGTCGCGGGGACCCTGGGCGACCTCGAAAGCCGGGCCGCGGACGGCGGGCTCGACGGCTGCATCCTGAAGGCGCGGATCGTGTCCGACGATCCGATCCCCGACCTCGCCGACCGACTGGCCGAATGGTCGCCCCGGTGCGACGTGTTCGAGCTCGTCAACGCCATCGCGAACCAGCCCGCGAAGGCCATCGACCCCGGTCGCGAGGACGACGCCGAGCCGGCCCTCGACGACCTCTTCCGGGAGTGGCGCTCGACCGCGGCGCGCGGCGTCAAGGCGCCCCACGCCGCGGTCGGCGCCCTCTTCGCGCAGGCCCTGGGCAGCGCCGGGCAGGCGGCCGCGGCCGACTTCGGCCTGACGCCGCTCGCCCTGCGCGCGCAGGAGACGCTCGATCGGCTCGCCGCGAAAGCGGAGAACGAAGGATGATGGTTCTTCCGATCTCCCTTCCTGTCGTCCCCGCGTTCGGGTCGATCCGCCTGCTCGCTCCGATGGAGCCGTGCAGCCGCCCGCCGACCGGCAGCGAGGGGAGCTGACGTGCGCCCCCTGCACCTGACCATCGAAGGGCTGCGGTCGTTCCGGGCGCCCGTCTCCATCGACTTCGCCGGCCGCGACCACGTCGCCATCGTCGGCGACACCGGGGCCGGCAAGTCGTCCATCCTCGAGGCCGTCACCTACGCCCTCTACGGCCAGACGACGTTCACCGCGCAGGCGAACCAGGAGCTCATGAACGACACGTCCCTGCACCTGCGGGTCGTGCTCCGGTTCCGGGTGGCGGGCGAGACGTGGGAGGTGACCCGGACGCTGCGCCGCGACGGGCAGGGCAGGGTCGGGTCGCCGGGCGCGCAGCTTCGCCGGCTCGGGGCCGACGGCGAAGCGGTCGAGCAGGTCGAGCAGGTGAAGCCCGTCAACGACGGCGTCAAGGCCCTCCTCGGGCTCGACAGCGACGCGTTCCTGCGCACCGTCGTCCTGCCCCAGGGCCGTTTCGCCCGGCTGCTCGTGGAGGACCGGCCGACCGACCGCGGCCGCATCCTGCGCCAGGTGTGGCGCACCGACGAGCTCGAGGCGGCGGGCGCGCTGGCCGGCGCGGCCCGCCACGAGGCCGAGAAGCTGCGCGAGCGACTGGCGCAGGCGGCCTCGGCCCATCCCGACGACCCCGCCGCGCACCTCGCGGAGCTGCGGGCGGCGGGCGAGCAGGCGAGCCGGGCCGCGGCGGCGGCGGCCGGGGACGAGCGGACGGCGTCCGCCGCCCACGAGGCGCTGCTCTCGGCCGCGGCCGCCCGGCGGGACGCGTCAGGCGTCGCCGAGCGGCTGCGCGCCCTCGACGTCGACCGGGTTGCCGGTCTGCTGGCGCCCATCGCCGACGCCGAACGGCGGATCGCCGAGGAGGAAGCGGCCCACGAGCAGCGGCGGGCCGGCCTCGAGGACGAGCTCGCGCGCGTCCCCGCCGACGACGGACCGACGCGCGACGTGGTCGCGGCGGCCTCGATGAGGCTGTCGAGCCTCGTTGACCTCGCGAAGGCCGCCGAGGAAGCGGCCGCCGACCTGCGCGCCACCGCGAGCGACGTCTCGCGCAAGCAGACCGAGGCGCAACGCCGGGCGGAGAGTGCCGAGGCCGCCCGGAAGCGGGCCGCGGCCCACGCCACAAAGCGCGCTCCCCTCGACGAGGCGGCCGCGGCAGCGCGGCGGCGACGGGACGCGGTCGGGCAGAAGCACGCCCGGTGCGTCGAGCGCGGGGCCGAGCGCGACACGGCCCGCCAGCGTCTCCAAGCCCTCCGGGCAGAGGAGGCGGCCTGCGCCGGGCGCCTCGGGCCGGCGCGGGACGCGGCGCTTCGCGCGGCCCGCGACGCGGCCGGCGCCGACGAGCACCTGGCGGCGGCCCGACGGTTCGAATCGGCGGCGGTCGCCGCCCGCGGTCTCCACGCGGGCGACGCCTGCCCGATCTGCCGCCGCGACCTGCCCGGCGGCTGGGAGGCGCCCGACGCGGCCGGGCTCGCGGACGCCGAGGCCGTGACCAGGGCATCGCACCAAGCGGCGCGGGAGGCCGACGCAGCCGTCACCGCGCTCCAGACCGAGGGCAAGGCCCTCACGCGCCAGGCGGCCGACGCCGAGGCACGGCTCGCGGATCTGCAGGCGGCTCTCGACACGGCGCGACAGGAGCTGGCGCGCGAGGCCGGCCTGACCGGCGCAGCGCTGACCGCGACGCCGACCGCCGCTCCGGGCCTGCCGGACGCGACGGCACGGCGGGAGCCGACGCGCGAGGCCGGCCCGACCGGCGCAGCGCCGCCCGCGGCGCCGACGGCCGCCCAACCGCGCCGGCCGGACGCGGCGCGGCCGGAACCCGCGGGTCCGACGGTCGCCCAGCCGGACGTGCCGGACGTGGAAGCGCCGCTCCCCGAGCGGGGCGCCCTGCTCGCCCCCCTCGAGGCCGCTTGCACGGAGACGGCGGCGATGCTCGTCGGGCACGATCGCCGGGCCGAGGAGCTGCGGGCCGCCGCGGCCGCCGAGGACACGGCGGCCGGCGTCGCCGGGGAGGCCGCGGCCAACGCCGGCGCTGCCGCTGACCGGTCGCGCCGGCACGCCGCCCAGGCCGTCGAGCGCCTCGAGGCCGCGATCGGCGTCGTCCCGGAACCGTTCCGGCCGAGCCTCGATCTGCCCGCCGACGCGGCGGAGCTGCACGAGGTCGACCTCCGGCCCGTCGGCGAGCAGACGGAGTCGACCCAGGCGCGAGCAAGGGTCCTCGAGGCGCGCGAGGCCGAGCAGCGCCGCCTCCGAAGCGCGATCGAGGACACGCGCCAGGCCCGCGCCGCCCTGGCGCGCCGCCGCGCGGACAAGGTCGATGCCCCCCTCGAGGCGCTCGTCCGCGAGCTCCATGCGTGCCGCGACGTCCTCGTCGAGTCGGTCCGCCGGCTCGCGCTCGACGTCGACGTCCCCGACGCCGTCTCCAACCGGGAGGTCCGCGTCCTCGAGTCGCACGTCGCCGCGCTGCGGATGAAGGCGGCCGAGCTGTCGCGGGCCGCCGCCGAGCACGCGCGCGCCGCCGCCGGGCGCGCCGACGCGGCGCGCGCCGAGCTCGCCGCCATCCGGGCGCGGCTCGATCCGGATACGGACCTCGCCCCCACCGGAACGCACGTGGATCCGGAAATGGACCTCCGGGACCTCGAGGCCGTCCTCGAAGCCGCGCGCGCAAGGGCCGAGGACGCCCGCTTCGAGGCGCGCCGCGCCGGCGAGGCCGCCGACCGCTTCGCGGCCGTCGCCGACGACGTCGAGGGCCTCCGCGGGCTCCTCCAGGAGGTCGACGAGCGCGCCCTCGCCCTCGCCGACCTCGAGGACGCCCTCAAGCCGGGCGCGTTCCTGAAGTGGCTCACCCTCCGGCGGTCCCGCCGTCTCCTCGTCCACGCCTCGCGCATGCTCGGCGAGATGAGCGGCGGCAAGTACGCGTTCGTCGACCCCGGCGAGACCGAGGAGCAGTGGCAGGTCCTCGACGCCGACTCCGGCCGCCCGCGCTCCCCCGCCAGCCTCTCCGGGGGCGAGCAGTTCATCGCCTCGCTCTCCCTCGCCCTCGGCATGGTCGAGATGATGGCGCGCAGCGGCGGCCGCCTCGAGTCGCTCTTCCTCGACGAGGGCTTCGGCTCGCTCGACCGCAGCAACCTCGACGCCGCCGTCCAGGCCCTCGGCGCCGTCGCCGCCGGCGGCCGCATGGTCGGCGTCATCTCCCACGTCCGCGCCGTGGCCGAGCAGATCGACCACGTCCTCGCGGTGACCCGCGGCGCCACCGGCAGCCGCGCCGGGTGGCTCACGAGCGGGCAGCGCCGTCAACTGTCGGAGTCGGACGCCGGCCTCGAGGCCGCGTCGGCCCTGGCGGGGCTGCTGGAATAGCGCGGACACGGGCCGCGTCTCGCGGGGGGAGCACGCCCCAGGGGCGATATACAATGCGAGAGGGCGGGAGTGCACGGAGACTCGACGTGATCAGCAGGGAAGCTCAGGAGAAGGTGGCCGGCATCGTCAGGCGCCCGACTTCGGCGACGCGATGACGCCGGATGTCGCCGAGCAGGAAGCCCGCATCCGAGACGAGGCAGCCGGCGGGTAGCCCGCCCATCGTCGCCGAACGCGACCGCAGAATCGCCCTGCGGCCTCTGCCGGGCGCCCGACCAACCCTCCAGGTCGGCGCCGTTCCGCGGCGCAGACTCCCCGCGGCGCCGCAGAGCCCTGGCAGCCCCCGGGTCGCCGGACGGCCCGCCGCGGCGCCGGCGCGAGCGGCCGCTGGTCAGAGCGCCAGCACGTAGCGCGCGAGGGGGCCGAGCCGCCGGCGGGTCTCCGGCCGCATGCGAGCCGCGAAGTCGGTCGCGGCGCGGCCGGCCCGCGGGACGAACGCGCCCTGGAGGGACCGCCGCGGCGCCGCCGACGTGTTCGCCGCATGCCCGTGCCACGTCGAGCCGTGGAACACCAGCAGCGAACCGGCGGCACCGGAGGCCAGCACTTGGTCTGGGTGTTCGGCCACGGGGTCCGTCATCGAGTCCCAGGGCGCGTCGGGCCGCCGGTGCGAGCCCGGCACGAAGCGCGTCGCGCCGTTGTCGGGCCGGAAATCGTCGACCATCAGGATGAAGGCCAGCAGCGGCCACTCCGCCGAGCCCCGGCCGACGTCGACGTGCAGGGCCTGGGCGGAGGCGCCCGGCGCCAGCGTCCGCGAGTGCAGCGTGCTGAGCTTGAACGGCCGCCCGATGACGCGGCAGCAGGCCTCGAGCAGGGACGGGAGCACGTACAGCCCGTCGAACTCGGGGCCGCGGTTGACGAAGTCGGTCACTCTCGTCGACGTGCTTCCGATCGCGATGTCCTGGCTCGCGGCCGAGGCTTCCGCCTTGGCGTAGGCGGCCGCCAGTAGTTCCAACCGCCTGGACGAGACCGCGCCGGGAAGCACCGCGAAGCCGCGTTCCCGCAACGCCGACGCAGCATCCGGGCCGAGCACGCTCGACTCGGCCAGCGCGGCGAACCAGTCGTGTTCCTGCGTCTCGTCCCGGTTCGAACTCGACATGCCGACTGCCCGTGTCCGCGAAGGAAATGGCGCTCGAGGGCGGGGGCGCGGGAGAGCGTTCCACCGCACCGGGAAATGGAAGCCGGCCTTGGGAGACGGATCGTCCGCCGATGATCTCATGGCGGACCCACCGCCGGCGCGGGCAAGTGTCAGGAACAGGGCGCGACCCTGGTGCATTTTCCACTTGACAGCTTTTTCGAGGCCGGTGGGTTCCGTTGCGGAACGCCGACAGGAATGCCCCTCACACGCGCTGAGGCGCCGAGATTGCACGACCGCGGCCCCAGAGATCGAGACCCGCGGCTCCACGGCCGTTCGTCGCGTCAACGGCCCGTACAAGCCACTCAAAATCAGTGGGTTACGATGGGGTATGAACCCTGAGACACGCGTTGTCCCCTTGGCCCCGGCGCATCCCGCGGACTCCTTCGTGCCCTCGGGCGACCCGCCCCCGCCTCGGCCATGGTGCCCCGACGGTCCCCAGGCCGAGGTCGTTGCGCTCGGCGACCGCATCGCCGAGCTCTCCGCCCGCATTCACGCGGCGACCTGGGAGCTCCTCGAGCTGATCCGCCGGTTCGACGAGCGCAACGGCTGGGCCGGATGCGTTTCGTGCGCCGAGTGGCTGGGTTGGCGCACCGGGCTCGCCCCGGGCGCGGCCCGCGAGCACGTTCGGGTGGCCCGCGCCCTCGCGGAGCTGCCGAGGCTGAGCGACGCGATGAGGCGCGGCAAGGTCTCCTACTCGAAGGTCCGAGCCATCACGCGGGTGGCGACGCCCGAGACCGAGGACGACCTGCTGAACGTGGCGTTGTCGGGCACGGCGGCCCACGTGGAGAAGATCGTGCGGGCCTGGCGGCGGGTCGACCGCTTGGCGGAGCAGGCCGAGGACCGGCGTCGGCACGAAACGCGGTCGCTGCGGACATGGGTGGACGAGAGCGGGATGGTGGTGGTGCGGGGCCGGCTGTCGCCGGAGGTGGGGGCGGTCGTACGCCGGGCGCTCGAGGCGGCGTGCGACCAAGCACGCGGCGAGGACGCGCCGGGCGCGGAACGGCACGCGCATGCGGATGGCGCCGCGGGCGGGGACGCCGCCCCCCGCGAACCGGTGGAGACGTCCGAGCCGTCACTGGCGCAGCGGCAGGCCGATGCCCTGGGAGTCATCGCCGAGTGCGCCCTGGCGGGCGGGCTCGATCGGGGGACGGCCGGCGACCGGTATCAGGTGGTGGTGCACGTGGACGCGGACGCCCTGTCGGAAGCGCCGGACGTTCCCGCGGGAACGTCGGCAGCCTCTGCGTCCGGATCGCGGCGGCACGGCGGCCGCCCGGACGTTTCCACGGGAACGCCGACGACAGTCGCGCGGGAAACGGAGCCGCTCGGCAGCGGCCCGCACGTTCCCGCGGGAACGCCGGTGGTGCGCCCTGGCATCGACCCGCCGGATGCGGGCCCAGAAACGCGCGCGGGCGTGACCCGACACGCCGCCGGTGCCGGGCGGACGCGCAGGTCGGCGCACCCTTGTCCCAGGGCGGGCTCTGCGGCAACCGCTCCCGCCGTCCGCCGGCAAACGGTGCTGGACGAGGCGGGCGGCATCCACGTCTCGGCGGAGACGGCCAGGCGGCTGGCCTGCGACGCGGCCACGGTCAGCATGCGACACGGCCCCGCCGGCGAGATCCTCGACGTCGGCCGCCGGACCCGGACCATCTCGCCTGCACTGCGCCGGGCGCTTCAGGCGCGCGACCGTCGATGCCGGTTTCCGGGGTGCCGGCACCGGCGCGTCGACGCTCACCATATCGAGCACTGGGCCGACGGCGGCCGGACCGCGCTCGGCAACCTGGTGCTGCTCTGCCGGCCGCCAAGGCTTCCATGTAAGTAGCTCGTATTCAATATGTTACGTGTCCATGCCATCCTCGCATTCCCCTGTCCTATCCCTCATCCTGAACTGGAATCGACTGGACCATCGAAGCCTTCTGCGGGCCACGCGAGAGTAGTAGGATGATGAGCGGCGCGTGACCATGCCGGTTCCGATCCTCGTCGCCGCCGCTACGTCGGCTGGCATCGCAGCCGCCGGGGCCATCTGGTACTGGTGGAGTCGAGGCTAGGCGACGTCGCCCGGCCCGTCGTTCAGCAACCGATCGCGCGGTTCCTCAGCGAACGCCCTAGGGCGCCAGCGGTCCAACGCAGGACGTCCGGGCCGCATGCACTCGGACGAGGGCGGCGAACGGCCGCGGCTGATCAAGGAGCCCGCCCGTCGAGCGCCGCCAACAGCGGTCAGTACACGACCGTCGGCGAGGCGCCTGCGGGAAGGAACCGCCAACGCCGACGCCATAGCAGAGATGCGACGTCGATCCCGGGGCCCGGGCGGTCTGTACGCAATGCCGGCCCCAACATCATCCGACGCACTACGCCATGCCGGCGAGGTGACTCGCCCAGACGGCAGTTGGGAATTCTCGATAGAAGCGAGCGATTGGGACCCGGATGATTGGGAAGCCCACGCCGCCGAGGCCGAACCCTTGGACCGCGAGTGATGACCGACTCCATGCACGAACTGGAGCACGGCCGACTGCATCGGTTCAGGGATTGGCTCATCACGACCGTTCCGAAAATCCCCGGCGCGTACACCATCTGGCATGATGCACGGTTTCTGTACGTGGGGATCGCAAAGTCCGGCGGGCTTTCTAAGCGCCTTGGATCACATGCGACCGGCCGGCGCAGTGGCGACAAGTTCAATGTCTACGTGTCGGACCGGCTCGTGCTGCGTACGCTTACGCCGCAGCAGATCGCGCAGATTGCCGACGGAACGCTGCGACTCGATGCGCTGAATCGGGAGTATATCCGCGACCATCTGAGTTTCCGGTTCTGCCCTTGTACCGATGCCAGGGAGATCGAGAGGATGATCCGGGCCGGGCGGTGGCCGTACGGCCAGAAGCCGGCCCTGAATCCCACCTAAGCGGGCGCGCAGGGCGGGATCGCCGCTCACGACTGCGATTCGACCAACGCCTGCAGGCTGGCCACGTGGCCGAGCAACGCCTTGCGACCCGCCTCGGTCAAACGGTAGCGGGATTGCGGGCGTCGGCGCACGAACTGCTTTTGCTCCGCGACGTAGCCGCCGCGGACCAGCTTGGCCAGATGCGCGCCCAAGTTGCCGTTGGTGGCCTTGACCGACCGCTGCAGGTCGGTGAACGTGACCCACTCTGCCGTGACCAACTCCGCGATCACCGCCAAGCGCACCTTGGACAGGAGAAGGTCATCCATTGGCTCTGCGACTCCACAGGAGGATGCCGGGAGCCACGAAGCCTGCCAACCAGCCAGCTGCAATCACTCCGTAGAACCACGTTGACGCGAACGGCGCGATCGCGGTCGCCGCAAGCATGGCGATGCCGGCGCCGACCAGCAGTCGGCTCGAATGCAGGCCCACAGTCAGCAACGCGATGCTGAATCCCGTTGGCCAGAACAGTGCCATCGCGTCCACCGGGATCACCCTGGGCTGCGCAATCACGTTGAGGATGAACAGGACGGCGAAGGTGACCCCGAACGTGGTTCCCGTGAAGCTGTCCAGTAGAGTCTCGCGCGGCGTGTCGTCCTGGTGGGAGACCCACCACGTGATGCCTAGGCCGAGCGCGATCAACGGAAGCGGAAACAGCTGGTCGAAGGGCACGGAGAATCCGAGTATGCGGGCCTGATGGACTCCGTTGATGGTCGCTGCGACAATGCCCCAGGTGATGAGGATGAGCGGCGGGAGGTGAAGGGTCTTGTCGGCCGTCCAGAGAATCCTGTCGACCAAGGCCAGATCGTCGTGTGCGGCGGACTTGTCCATGCGGCGCTCCCTTCCAAGTTGGTCTGTCGCATAGAGTAGTCTGCGTACGAGACATCGTCAAGTGCCCGATCAGGAGTGCAGAGCCGGCGACGCAGCGGCGCGTCGGTGCACGTGAGGAGATCGGTTGGCGAGGGCCTGCTCGCGGGCCTTGGCGAGCGGGGCGAGCGTGGACGGCCGGCCGGAAGCCGGCCGGCCTCGGGTCCGACCGGCACCCGGAGGGCCAGGCGTTCACGATGCGGCCCGTCAGCTCCGGCCGAGTACGTCGCCCCGTCGTTATCAGGAGCCGACGGCGCTCGAACAAGTCCGCCCACGCCGACGCGCCTCCAGCCCGCAGGCGGCACGGACGGCGCCGCAATCCAAGCCGCGCCGCCGAACGCCCAGTCAGCTCTGGCTGCCCTTGGTGTCCACCTCGATCATCAGGCGGCAATGATCGCTAGGCCCCCACTCCGCGGCGTCGTTCATCGCTCGCACCGACACGTTCTTGTGGAAGCCGCGCGACGCGAACGCGTAGTCCAACTGGTTCACCGCAGCCTCAGGCCCGCCTGAGCGGTAGAAGGTCGGCACGTTCTTCGTGTCCCGTGGCACATCGTCCGGCGCACTCTCCGCGGACCGGCCGTGTGGGGCCTGCGGCCCCAGGAACTCAAGCCCGAGCACCTCCATCCGACCCCACACCGTGCGCTCGCGTTCCGGCATCGACAGCCTCGAGCCCGTCGCCCCGTAGAACATGTTCAGGTCGCCCGCCGCCAGGATCCGGTGCTCCGAGGGGCTGTGGCCAATGAACGCCGACAAGTCCGACAGGATCCGGTGTGCCGACGCATCTGCGTACGCCCAACTGCCCTTGGCGGACGGATGAAGGGTCAACCAGGTCGCGTACACCGACACCGCGACGAAAGCCCCTGCCTCGCTGTCGCGCGGAATCACGCGTCCCGCGGCGATGGTCCCGATGCCGCTGACTCCGATCTGATCCTCCGCGAGGTCGCTGCTGGGCGGGACCTGCCGGTACGGTTCAACGTCGATGCGATCGGACAGTTTCACGACCAGCGGCCAACGGTCGTACAAGTGCCTGCTCCAGAACACCCGGTCCTCGCAATCAACGCGGTCCACCACCTCTTCGGGCGGCCGTCCCGCCTCCTGCAGCAACGCCAGATCCGCCTCGCCGGCGCGGGCCATCCGCTCCAGTTCGCGCCACGGCTCCGAGCGCTTGCCGACGTTCCAGCTCACCACCCGGATTCGCATGCCAACCGCCCTTGCATCCGCGTTCCCGGTGCTCCCGGCCGGTGCATCCTGCAGCTCAAGTCGTCAGTCGGCCGAGGGCTCTGAGATGCCCTCTTGGAGCCGTGGATGGAGTTGCTGGAGGTGCAGGTTGAATACGCGCTTCATCTGCTCCGAAGCCCGGTCTGAGCTCGAGCATCTTGCTCATGTCGGGTTCGTCCTGGTAGTTGACGTTCCATCCGGTCGCCGATCTCCTAGGGCCGGCCGGAGTCGCGGACGACGATGCGCTGCCGGTTGCGGGAGACGACCTCGGTGATCGTGGCCGTCCAGCAGTCGCCCCGGCTGTCGGTGATGCTGATCGGAATGCCGCGCGGGTCGGCCGCGAGCGCGGCGACACCGGGTCCGTCGAGCACGGCGCCCCAGCCGTCCCCGAGCTTGCAGGGTTTCCAGCCGGCGAGCGGTTGTTCCTTCGGCGGCTCGAGGTCGGCCGGCAGTTCCCGGTCGAGTGCTGCCGCGATGACGTCACGCGCCCAGGCGCTGACGTTGACATGCTGTTCCTCCCGAAGCCGCGCGAGGCGGTCGCGGAGTTCGGGCTCGATGCGGATCTGGAAGACGTCTGTACGTCGCATGACATGACACGATAGCACGCGCGGATCGTGCCGGCGACGAGATGCCGGCCGCGGGGGCGCCGCGCGGCGCGTTGAGCCTTCCTGCAAGGAAGAATGGACCCTGAGCGACCCCGGCCGGCTCGGGAGTGAGACGCGCGGCGCCCAGTGCACTGGGGGCCGGGAGTCTTACGACCCGGGCGGGGGTCGCTCAGGGTAACTCAGACCCTTCTCGGGGTTGGCCCCCGAGATTCTCGAGATCAGCGGGAAGTGCTTGTTCGAGTGACAGTTACGGCTCGTGGCTCCCGAGGGTCTCGAGGTCCGAGATCCGGCGGGTCTCGATTTTCGGGGTGTTCCTGTCCCGGGGTTGGCCCCCGGGGTTGGCCCCCAGGTCGTCGGGCACCAAGGATCCCGGTCGTTTCGCGCATTGCCGCGACGCCGAGTTCGTGCAGGAGCGCTTGGGCGATGGCGCCGTCACGGGGGCGCTGGGCGCGGCCCGCAGCAGGTCCTGCAGGGACCGCCGGCTCGAGGCCGTCAGCGTGGCTTGTCCGGCCGCCTGGCGCGGAGCACCGTCTCGGCGTCTGGAGAAGGACGGCGTGTGACCCGCGGCGACGTTCGAGCTCGCGACCGGTGATGGCGGCGACGTTCGCGCCGGCGCGGTTCTCGTGATCCTCGAGCGACGCCCCAGCGCGCCCAGCGCCGGCCACGCGCCCCCAGCGTCCGTCCTCGCGGTCGTGGTGTGGTGCCCTTGCCAGCCTGGGCTCCTCGAATCCGTTGCCGCGCACAGCGCGGCAACGTCCTGGCGCGCACAGCGCGCGCGATTTTCTCCCGCCGCCCCGCAGCACAGGAGGGGCCCACCACATCCCCCCTGTGCTGGCCCGGCCGTTCTCCGGAGGTCGTTCAGCGTGGACGACGGGTCGTGGCGAGATAGGCGGCCCACTCGTCCATCAGCCGCCGCCGCCGCTCGAACAGGTCCGACCGCGCGTAGGCTGCCTCAACTTGGTTGCGGACCACGTGCGCCAGCGCCGCCTCGACGACCTCCCGCGGGTGGTCCGTCTCCTCCGCCGCCCAGTCCCGGAACGACGAGCGGAAGCCGTGCGGCACGGCCGCGATGCCCAGGTCCTTGAGCAGCTGCGAGAGGAACGTGTCCTTGATGGCGTTGCCCCAGCGGTTCGGGAACACGAGCGGATTGCCGTCGGCGAGCGATCGCGCCGCGTCGACGACCTCCAGAGCCCGCAAGCTGAGCGGGACCCGGTGCTCGCGGTTCACCTTCATGCGCTCGGCCGGGATGGTCCACAGACGGCCCGCCGCGTTCATCTCGTCCCACGTCGCCAGCCGCACCTCCCCCGACCGCGCGGCGGTCACGACCAGGAACTCGAACGCGAGCTTGACCGCCCGCGTCGCCCTCGACGCCCGGACCGTCTCGAGCGCCGCCGCCACGTCCTGGTGGGGCAAGGCCCGCATGTGGCGCACGATGTCGCGTTGCGGGCCGAGCACCGCCCCGATGCGGTCACAGGGGTTGTCGGTCCGGTGCTCCATGGCGATGCTCCATTCCAACACCGCGCCGATGCGCTGGCGCAGGCGCCGGGCCGTGTCCGACTTCACGTGCCAGATCGGCGTGAGGACCGCCAGCAGGTCGGCGCTCGACACCTCGGAGACGGGCCGGCTTCCGATGCGCGGGAAGACGTAGCGCTCGAGGCTGTGGAGCCAGTCGGCCGCCGCTCTGGGGCTGCGCCAGCCGGCCCGCTTCTGCTCGACCACGGTGACGGCGGCCTCGGCGAAGGTGGGCACGGCCTCCAGGCGGCGCTTCTCGACCAGGGGGTCGCCGCCGGCGCGGGCGAGCTTGCGGTTGGCGCGGGCCTGCTCGCGGGCTTCGGCGAGCGACACCAGGTGGACGCTGCCGAGTCCGAGTTCGCGTTTGCGGCCACGGATGACGAGGCGTTGGACCCAGCTGCGGGTGCCCGTGCGCT
Source organism: Vicinamibacterales bacterium (assembly GCA_965207615.1). Taxonomy (GTDB): domain Bacteria; phylum Acidobacteriota; class Vicinamibacteria; order Vicinamibacterales; family UBA8438; genus JAJEEA01. The sequence goes on along the minus strand of CBDBMZ010000003.1, from coordinate 6,109,850 downwards.
GGACGTAGAGGTAGAGTCCGTTGCCGTCCGCGTGGCGGCCGACGGGGGCGGAGCGGACGAAGGCGGCGGCGAGCCGGTTGTGGGGGTGTCGGCCCCTGGGCTTGGTTCGACGCGGTTTCGGGGGCTGCAGCTTCACATGATCCATTCCCTAATCATATACGCGATGCGGGCGGACTTGATGCGACGCGACGACTCGCTCGATCCGACGAGACGAACACTAATACCCCAAATACTCAGTCACTTAGAGACACATACGGGCGCGGGTGGACGTGGGTGGATCGAGGGATGGTGTTGCTCTGCCGCCGGCATCACCGGGCGGTGCACGAGGAAGGGTTCCGCGTCACCTTCGATGCCGCCGGAGACGTTAAGTTCCTTGGCCCCGACGGCCGGCCGCTGCCGGAGGCGCCGCCGGCGCCGGAGTGGACGGGCCCGCCGCTGGCACCAGTGACCGCGCGGCTCCAACACGAAGGCATCTCGATCGACCCGGACACCGCAACGCCGGACTGGCGCGGCGAACGGCTGGACCTGGACTGGGCGATCCACGTCCTGTGGCGCCCGCGGCAGCAGGTGGACGCCACCTGCGAGGAAGAGGCGCCCGACCGGCCTTGACCACGACCGTCCGCCGGTTCGGCGCCGCGTACAGGCACGGCGGCTACGACGCTGACCAGGCCCTTTGCTGGTGATGCTGCGTCCGTTCACCCTAGCGCGGCACGGTGCACCCATGTCGCGCCAAATGCCGCAGCCGGTCCCGACGCTTCACGCCGTGACGGAGTCGTGACCGTCATCTCGTCGATGCGGCCCGGTCGGTGATGCATCCGAGTCGCCCTAACCCACTGTATCCGTTTGGGTTGTCTCGACGGACATACTTAAGAAAAGTTGACTTTCTCTAGTTGACCTCCTCGGCTCGCCCTGCTAGCCTTGAAGCATGCGCCCGATTCCCGAGGAGCAGGTCCGCAGCCGGATGCGCGCCGACAACCCATGGTGGCACGGCGGCGGCATCCGCGGCGACTACGCGGGCATGAAGCGGCGTGCGTACTTCGAGCGCTTCCGGCGTCTCGTGGAGCAGACCGACGTCCGCCGCGCGGTGGTCCTCATGGGTCCGCGGCGCGTGGGCAAGACGGTGCTGCTGCACCACGTCATCGCGCATCTGCTCGACGGCCGGTACGAGCCCCTCGACATCGCCTACGTGTCGCTCGACCAGCCGCTCTACACGCGTCTGTCGATCGAAGAGCTGGCCCAGGAGCTCCACGGGGCGAGCGGAGGCACCCGAACCCCCAGGGTGCTGTTCCTGGACGAGATCCAGTACCTCCGCGACTGGGAACGCCATCTCAAGGTTTTCGTCGACGGTCATCCCGATGTGCGCTGCGTGGCGTCTGGCTCGGCTGCCGCCGCGCTCCGGCTCAAGAGCATCGAATCCGGGGCCGGGCGGTTCACGGACTTCCTGTTGCCGCCACTGACGTTCTACGAGTACCTCGACCTCCTGAACGAGACCGATCTCGTCGAGGAGGCGCCCGGCGGGGGCGACAGGATCGCGCGCAGCCGCATCACGACACTGAACCGGCACTTCTTGGACTACATCAACTTCGGTGGCTATCCGGAAGCGGCGCTGTCGGACACGGTGCGCGACGATCCGCAGCGCTACATCGGCGCGGACATCATCGAGAAGGTCCTGCTGCGGGACCTCCCCAGCCTGTACGGCATCCAGGACGTCCAGGAGCTGAACGACCTGTTCACGACCCTCGCGTTCAACACGGCCGGTGAGGTTTCGCTGGAAGCGCTGGCGCAGAACTCGGGCGTGACCAAGCCCACTCTCAAGCGCTACCTCGAATACCTGGAGGCGGCGTTCCTGATCAAGGTGGTCCACCGGATCGACCGGAACGCCCGCCGCTTCAAGCGCGCCAGCCGCTTCAAGGTGTACGTCACCACGCCGGCCCTACGCGCTGCGCTGTTCGGTCTGGTGACGGCGGACGACCCGGCCATGGGCGCCCTGGCCGAGACGGCGGTCTTCGCCCAGTGGTTCCACTCCGATGTCGATCTCCACTACGCGCGCTGGGCGAACGGTGAAGTGGATATCGTCCACCTCGGCGGGATGCTGACGCCGCTCTGGTGCATCGACGTCAAGTGGTCGGATCGACCCGGGCGGAACCCGGAAGAGCTGAGGAGCCTTGCCGCCTTCGCGAGTCGGCATCCGAAGGCCAAGGTGGGAATCACCACAAGGACCGTGGCACGATCGCTGCCGCACTGGCCTGGGCCCGGGTCGCTGCGTGCCAGACCGACCAGTCTCTACTGCTACAACGTCGGACGGAATCTGATTCGCTCGGGTGTACGGTTGGCGGCTGATAGCGGAACTCGCCGATGACACGTCGCTTGCCGGCGGCAGCGGAGCGTACGCTCCGGGTTCGCGTGCCCGCCTGCTCGGCCAAGTGAGACTGCTGCGGCACCCCCTACGCCAGCATCAGACGCTCGCCCTTGGGCTCCGGTACGGGGTCGCCGAACTCCCTGGCCGTGTCGATCCAGAGCGCCATCGCCTGATTGACGTGGTCGAGGGCCGCCTGCTGGGTGTCGCCGTGGGCCATGCACCCGGGAAGCTCGGGCACTTCCGCGACGAAGACCCCGTCGGCCTCGCTCCAGTAGAGGATGATCTCGTACTTGTACGTCACTCGCTCACCTCCAGGCCGTACCGCAGGATCACCCGACGCACTTGTCGAACCTGGTAGGGCTTGGCGTGGCCATCGTCGCGCTGCAGGTTGATTCTCTCGGCGACGCCCTCCCGCCTGAACACATGATGGCTTCCCCGAACACGTTCGACGAATCCGAGAGCCCGGCGCAGATCACGCAGGTCGTCGAAGCGCAGATTCGCGTCGGACCGACCGCCGAGAATCCGGCGCAGAAGTGGTCGGCTTCGCCTCATCCGACCACACGATCGGTTCCGGAGCCCGGCGCAGCCCTCATCCGCCACGATGGTACCGGAGACACCCGCTGAAGGACCCCAATAAAGGCTTGCAACTGGCCGGCCGTCGCCCTACCATGCGTCTCTGAGAGGATGCCCATGAAGATGACCGTACCTCGCCTTCTGATTCCGTTGGCCGTCGTCGCGGTGGCGTTCGGCGCGTCTCGGGCGGCCGCCCAGGAGCCCGCGCACGAGCTCGAGTACAACCGCGACGTGCTGCAGCCGGTGTTGGCCCAGACGTGCCTCATGTGCCACGGCGAGCGGCTGCAGCAGGCCGACCTGCGGCTCGACACCGACGCGTTCCTCGACCGGCTCGTCGTGCCCGGCGACGCCGAGGCGAGCCCGCTGTTCCAGCGGCTGACCACCGGCGACCAGGTGACGAAGATGCCGCCGGTCGCGTCCGGCCGGTCGCTCACCGACGAGCAGATCGACCTCGTGCGCCGGTGGATCGACGGCGGCGCCGCGTACGGCGAGCTCGCCGAGGATGCGCCGGCCCTGCCCGAGCGCATCGTCGACTTCGCCCGCGAGGTGCGGCCCATCCTGTCGCAGAACTGCTTCACGTGCCACGGGCCCGACGAGGAGGGTCGCCAGCGGGGGCTGCGGCTCGACGTCGAGGACGGGCCGTTCGTCGACCGCGGTCAGTTCGGCGGCCCCGTCATCGTGCGCGGCAACGCCGACGAGAGCCTGCTCATCCACCGGGTCGGCGCCGACGACGCGCGGGTGCGCATGCCCTACCGGCTGGGCCTGAACACCCCGGTCATGCCCGGCACCGACGAGGACGCGCTGAGCGCCGACGAGATCGACACCCTGCGGCTCTGGATCGACCAGGGGGCGGAGTGGGCGTCGCACTGGGCGTTCAACCCGCCCGAGCGGCCCGCGGTGCCGCCGGTGGCCGACGCCGAGTGGGTGCGCAACCCCATCGACAACTTCGTGCTCGCGGGCCTCGAGGCCGACGGGCTGGGGCCGGCCGACGAGGCCGACCGGGTGACGCTGCTGCGCCGGGCGAGCCTCGACATCACGGGGCTGCCGCCGCTGGAGTCCGACGTCGCCGCGTTCCTCAACGACGACTCGCCCGACGCCTACGAGAACGCCGTCGACCGGCTGCTGGGGTCGACCGGCTACGGCGAGCGGATGGCCGTCGAGTGGCTCAACGCGGCCCGCTACGCCGACTCGAGCGGCTACCAGACCGACGCCGAGCGGTCGATGTGGCGCTACCGCGACTGGGTCATCGACGCGTTCAACGCGAACATGCCGTTCGACCAGTTCACCATCGACCAACTGGCGGGCGACCTGATGCCCGAGGCGACCCTCGACCAGCGCATCGCCACCGCCTTCAACCGCAACCACAGCCAGAACGGCGAGGGCGGCATCATCCCCGAGGAGTTCCTCGTCGAGAACGTGGTCGACCGGGTGTCGACGACGGGCACGGTGTGGATGGGGCTGACCCTGGGGTGCGCGCGCTGCCACGACCACAAGTTCGACCCCGTCTCGCAGAGGGAGTTCTACGAGATCTTCGCCTACTTCAACAACGTGCCCGAGCGGGGCAAGGCGTTCAAGTACGGCAACTCGCCGCCGATGATCACGGCGCCCACCGACGACCAGTTCAACGAGCTCGGGTGGCTCGATCTCGAGGTCGACGAAGCGCGCGAGACCTTCGCCGAGCTCGAGGACGGGGCGGCCGACGCCCAGCGCGCGTGGGAGGCCACCCTCGCCGACGCGGGCCGCGTCGACTGGGTGCTGCGCGACAAGCTGCTCGTGCACTACCCGCTCGACGGCGACTTCAACGGCATCTACACGTCCGAGCCGGTCTACGTCTCGCCGAACGTGACGGCGGGGCTGCGCGGCAACGCCGAGCCCGAGCTCGTCGAGTTCCCGGTGAACATCAGGCTCGTCGACGGCGCCCCGCGCTTCGTGCCGGGCCGCATCGGCGAGGCGCACGGCTTCGACGGCGAGCGGTACATCGACGCCGGCGACATCGCCAACTTCACCTACGACGACCCGTTCACGCTGTCGGCGTGGGTCCACTCCACCGCCCCCGACGGGGTCATCGTCTCTCGCGCGCTGGCCGGCGACCAGGGCGAGCGGGGCTGGGGGCTGTACCTCCTCGACGGCAAGGTGCGGATGAACCTGTCGCAGCGCTGGGCCGACGACGGGGTGCGGGTCGAGACGGTCGACGACCTGCCCCTGAACGAGTGGAAGCACGTGCTCGTGACCTACACCGGCAAGCGGGTCCCCGACAGCTTCCGCATCTACGTCGACGGCGTGGAGCAGGAGACCGTGGCCCTGCTCGACGGCATCAACAACCCCATGCGGGCGCGCGAGGAGCCGCTGCGCATCGGGGCGAGCGGCCCGCCGCCCGAGGGCTCCGGCGGCACCACCTCGCGGCCGCGGTTCCGGGGCTGGCTCGACGACGTCCGCATCTACACCGAGGCCCTGACCGCCGACGAGGCGGCGGTGGTGGCGACGGCCGAGACGCTGCCCGAGATCGCCCGCATCGCGCCGGCCGACCGGACGGCGGGGCAGGCCGGGAAGATCCGCCTCGCCTACCTCGACCGGTACGCCGACGCCGAGGTACAGGACGCGTGGCGCCACCTCAACGACCTCGAGGACCAGCGGGCGGCCATGTGGGAGAGCTTCCCCACCGTCATGGTCATGGACGAGATGGACCCGCCGCGCGAGACGTTCCAGCTCATCCGCGGCGCCTACGACGTGCCCGGCGAGCGGGTGACGCCGAACGTGCCGGCGATCCTGCCGCCGCTCCCCGAGGGGGCCGGGGCCAACCGGCTCGGCTTCGCCGAGTGGCTCGTCCAGCCCGATCACCCGCTGACGGCCCGGGTCACCGTCAACCGGTTCTGGCAGATGCTCTTCGGCACCGGCATCGTCAAGACGAGCGAGAACTTCGGCCTGCAGGGCGACTTCCCCAGCCACCCCGAGCTGCTCGACTGGCTCGCCACCGAGTTCGTCGACTCGGGCTGGGACGTGAAGGAGCTCATGCGGACCATCGTCACCAGCGCCACCTACCGGCAGGACTCGACCATCGCCCCCGGGGCGTTCGAGGCCGACCCCGAGAACCGGCGGCTGGCCCGGGGGCCGCGCATGCGGCTGCCGGCGCAGTTCATCCGCGACCAGGCCCTGGCCGTGTCCGGCCTCCTCGTCCCCGGCATCGGCGGGCCGTCGGTCAAGCCCTACCAGCCCGAGGGCCTGTGGGAGGCGGGGGCCAGCCAGACCTACATCCAGTCGGAGGGCGACGACCTCTTCCGGCGCAGCCTCTACACCTACTGGAAGCGCACCCTCGCCCCGCCGTCGATGCTCGCGTTCGACTCGCCGACGCGCGAGACGTGCATCGTGCGGACCGACCGTACGAACACGCCGCTCCAGGCCCTCAACCTGATGAACGACGTGACCTACGTCGAGGCGGCGCGGCACCTCGCCCAGCGCATGATCCTCGAGGGGGGCGAGGCGCCTGAGGACAAGATAGCCTACGCCTACCGGCTCGCCACCCAGCACCGCCCGCCGTCCGACCACGAGGCGGTGCTGACCGGCAGCTTCAACGACTATCTCGACCGCTACCGGGCCGACCGCCAGGCCGCCCTCGAGCTCGTCAACGTGGGCGACACCCCGCGCGACGAGACCCTCGACATCGCCGAGCTGGCCTCGTACACGATGGTCGCCAGCATGATCATGAACCTCGACCGCACCATCACCAAGGACTGACCATGGCACCCCTATCCGAACTGCAGAAGTTGCAGACCCGGCGGCGGTTTCTCGAGCTCGCGGGCTCCGGCATCGGTTCGGCGGCCCTGGCGACCCTGTTCAGCGAGGACCTGATCGCCCAGGCCCCCGTCGACGCCGGCGGGCTCCCCGGCCTGCCCCACTTCGCCCCCAAGGCCAAGCGCATCATCTACCTGTTCCAGGGGGGCGCCCCGTCGCAGCACGACCTGTGGGAGTACAAGCCGCAGCTCGCCAACCTGCGCGGCACCGATCTGCCCGACTCGGTCCGGCAGGGGCAGCGCCTCACGCCGATGACCGCGAGCCAGGCCGGCTTCCCGGTCGTGCCGTCGACGTTCGAGTTCAAGCAGCACGGGCAGTCGGGGGCGTGGATCAGCGAGCTGATGCCCCACACCGCCAAGATCGCCGACGAGCTGTGCTTCATCAAGACCATGCACACCGAGGCGATCAACCACGACCCCGGGGTGACGTTCTTCCAGACCGGGGCCCAGCTCGCGGGGCGGCCCAGCGTGGGGGCGTGGCTCTCGTACGGGCTCGGCAGCATGAACCAGGACATGCCGACCTTCGTCGCCATGGTCACCAACCGCGGCGGCAACCCCATCTACGACCGGCTGTGGGGCAGCGGGTTCCTGCCGTCCGAGTACCAGGGCGTCAAGTTCCTCTCGACCGGCGACCCCGTCCTCTACCTGTCGAACCCGCCGGGCGTCGACCGCGGCATGAGGCGCCGCTTCCTCGACGACCTCGGCAAGCTGAACCGGCTGGACGGCGAGGCGTTCGGCGACCCGGAGACCACGACGCGCATCTCGCAGTACGAGATGGCCTACCGCATGCAGGCCTCGGTGCCCGAGCTGACCGACCTGTCGAGCGAGCCCGACAGCGTCTTCGAGCGCTACGGGCCCGACTCGCGCACGCCGGGCACCTTCGCCGCCAACTGCCTCCTCGCGCGGCGGCTCGCCGAGCGCGACGTCCGCTTCGTGCAGCTCTTCCACCGCGGCTGGGACCACCACACCCAGTTGCCGACGCGCATCCAGACCCAGGCCAGGGACGTCGACCAGCCGCAGGCGGCGCTCGTGTCCGAGCTGAAGGAGCGCGGCATGCTCGACGACACCCTGGTCATCTGGGGCGGCGAGTTCGGCCGCACCATCTTCTGCCAGGGGCGGCTGACCGAGGAGACCTACGGGCGCGACCACCATCCGCGGTCGTTCACCATCTGGATGGCCGGCGGCGGCGTCAAGCCCGGCACCGTCTACGGCGAGACCGACGACTTCGCGTTCAACATCGTCAAGGACCCGGTGCACATCCACGACCTGCACGCGACGATGCTGCACCTCGCGGGCATCGACCACACGCGGCTCACCTACCAGTTCCAGGGCCGCGACTTCCGCCTGACCGACGTGCACGGCGAGATCGTGAACGGCATTCTCGCCTGACGGAACGGCGGAACCCAGTCGGCCCGGCGCACCAGGCGCCGGCACCCAACCGACCGGCCGCGACGATGCCACCCGGCGTCGTCGCGGCGCCGGTTGCGCTTCGAACCAGGGGACCCCGGCCACACCCGCCCATCAGCGTCCACGGGGGACGGCGCACTCACCATTCCTTCGGCCCGGCTGGCCGGGAAGACTCGCGGCCGCAATCGCTAGCCGCGGTCGTTCACCAACTGGATGTCCGACCGTGCGTCGGTACCGCCGGCCGGCGGCCAGCCGCCGGGCGCGGCGACCTGCGGGCGGCCCGGCTCGACGCGGATGTCCGCGGCGGGGAAGATCCAGTCGCGCAGCAGGATCAGGGCCAGGCATGCGAAGTAGATCGTGAAATCGGCGAGACCCGGCGGCGGCTCCAGAAGGAGGTTGCGGACGACCGCCGCGATGACCAGAACGCCCATCGCCAGCAATGGCGTCCAAGGTCCCCCCAGGTGGACGGCGGCGTACCAGGTCCGGTGGGGCCGGAGCAGGTCGAGGACGGCGTCCATCACGTCGTGGCACCAGGGAGCTTCGGGCGCGCTCACCTCGACCGACGCCGCCCCGCCCGCGCGGAACGCGTAGATGCTCACCGACCGGTGGTCGTCGCCCCACGGCGACGAGACGTGGAGCGTGTAGTCGCGAAGCAGGCGGGGACCGTTCGACGCCCGGCGCAGGTCGTCGATGCTCCGATACGTGTGTTCGTGCTTCTCCGGCGTCCGGCGCCCGGCGGTCCGGAGCGTCTCTCGAACCGTGAGCGTGCCGTCGGGCGGTCCGGCCTCGGCGCACTTCGCTCCGAGGGCGCGCCAGAGCTGCTCGAGGACGGCGTCATCGATTCGGAACGCGGGTGCTCGCCGAGTCAGCTTGACGGCCATGGCTCCTCCGACGAAATGGACCGCGCAACGCCGAGCGAAAGCGACGCCGGCCGCCGGCGCGACGCTGGGGGGCCGGGGCGGCTCATCAACATATGGCAACGATAACGCCACATATGGCGAAAATCAACGTCCGGACCGTTTCCTCGCTACGATCGGCGACGTGACCCCCGAGGAAATCGCAGTTGTGGTCCGCCGGGCCATCCGGACGCGAAACACGACGGCGTTCCGGGCCGCGCGGGACGCCGGCCTGCCGGGCAACGCCATCCGCCACCTGCTCGAAGGCCGCGACTCGCGAATCAGCCGGCTGGCGGAGATCTGCGACGCGCTGGGGCTCGAGCTCTACGTCGGGAGACCCCGCGCCCGCCCCGGCGGCGCGTCGGCCGTCAGGGAGTCGGCGCCCGTCTACGGGAGGGGGAACCGGACGCGAGACCGGTCTCCCGACTCCACCCACCACGAACGGCGGCGCTCCCGCGACCCCGTCGACCGCGACCGCGACTGGTTCGAACGCGCGATCGAGCCGTTGCGCGAGGAATACCGGGCCATGGACGGCGAAGGGCGCGCACGGATGCTCGTGCGCCTCGTGTCCGCGTTCGTGGAAGTCGGAACGCCGCACGACCGAGGCGGGGGAATGTGAAGCCGTCGCGGGTGCTGTCGACGCGCGGGCGCGTCAGTGGTCCCGGAGCCCGGTGAGGTTCTCCAAGACCGGTCCGACTCGCGGCCGAGCCGCCTCACCAGCGTGTCGGTGGCCGTCCGTACCCCAACAAGCAGGTGGCATGGACAGGGCCGCCGTCGGTGGGGGATGATTGAGCTGGCGAGGGTGGTGACCGTTGCGCGCCCCCCCGAGAACCGGCTTCGGAGCGTGCGGAAGGCTCAGCGCGCCTTCCGGGTCAAGGAGATCAGAATCCTCACATGGCGGAAAAAGAGAACGGCAAGACGGATGGAGCCCAGGCAGACCGAGCGACCGTACCGGTTCGGTGGCCAGCTGACGTCGATCTGCCGCCTACCACGTTCGCCAACCAGTTCTTCGTTCATCGGGTGGGAGACGAGGTCAGGTTTTCCTTCGGTCAGATCGCGCCGATTGTAGTGGGGTCGCAGGAGGAGCAACGCGAGCAGGTAGCCGAGCTTCAGGCGACAGGGCTTGTCCTCAAGTCCGTCACACGAGTCGTCCTCACGGCCTCGGTGGCGACTCAGTTGCTCCGGGTGCTGGCCGAGCAGCTCGAAGTCAAGATGGAAGGGTCATGAACGTCGCGCTCGATACCGTTCCGCCGTCCAGGCCCCTCGGTCTGGACATCAACGATTTCCCCCCTGTGGGCGGGAGCACGGTCGTGGGGCGCGTCGAACCGCGGTCAGGTGGGGCGCCGGTCACCGCAGACACGCGGTTGGTGAATCACGGCCGCCTGCAGAGGCCGATCTGGGTGCGGTGCGAATACCCCAACCGTGGTGAGGTCGTCGCCGTATTCGAACAGGCCGGCATCGCCATGTCCGGCGACAGTGTCGAGGACGCCATCGACGGTCTGATGGTTGAGATCTTCGACGCGTTCGAGGACTACTCCACAGAGGAGGCCAATCTCGGCCCCGGACCCAGGCAACAGCTTCGTGTGCTGCGCGAGTACGTTCATGACGGAGTTGAAGAAGCGGGACGCGCAGAACATCGTCTCCAAGTTGGGGCAATCCATCGACACCAGTTCGAGCGGGCACGACAGGGTACGGGTCCGATTGCGTGGCCAACTCGTGACCAGTTTCGGTATACGCCGCGGCAGCAAGTCCTTGCAGGGCCATATCCCCCACGCGCTTGGGCTATCCGCTTCGGAGGCGCAGCAACTTGCTCGATGCCAAATGTCGAAGGGGCAATACCTGAAACGGCTTGAGGAGCAGGGCAAACTGGACCCCGTGTCGTGACGACGCCCCAGGGATCCGGGCAAAATACCGTTGACGGAGCAACAGGAACGGACCCGAGCCGAACCCTGAATCGGGTTCCGGCCTGCGACATCACAGCGCTCCTGGCATCCCCCGCCACCTGACCGCCCCCGGCCTCTCGAGGCTCGCCAGTCCCCGCAGGCTCGGGGAACATCGCCGACGAAGGCATCGGCGGAGCCGGCCTTCGAGCCGCTTCCCCCGACCAGGAAGCCGCCGCGGGCCGTCACCCCGCGGCCGGGGCCGGGGCGGCCGAGCCGCGCCAGACGGGGGCGCCCTCGGGGCGGGCGAGGACCCACACGAGGACGAGGGGGACGACGACGGTCCAGGCGCGGATGAGGGCGACGTGGGGGTTGAAGCCGCCGTGGTGCGCCATCTCGCCGACGAGGAAGGCGACGACGAGCTGGCTGGCGGCGAGGACGCCCGCGCCGGCGAGGGCGCGGCGCCACTCGGCGCGGCCGGCGACGGCGGCCCACAGGGCGGCGAAGAGGCCGAACTGGAAGGCGGGCATCACCGCGGCGGCGCCCTGCTCGTCGACGAACGGGTGGCCGAGGCCGATGAGGGCCTGCAGCCCCGCCGCCCCGCCGCCGAGCAGGAGGCCCATCACGGGGGCGGCGGCGAAGCCGGCGGCGACGCCCGCGCCCACCGCCACGAGGGCGCGCGTGGCGCCCGGCCGGCCGTTGCCGGCGGTCCACACGGCGGCGGCGATGACGAGGAGGACGGACACCAGGGTCTGCGAGAAGCCGTGGATGGCCACCTCGTAGTTGCCGACGACGTTGACGGGCACCGCGAGCACGAGGACGCGGGAGACGCCGACGACGAAGAAGATGACCGGGGTCGCGGCGAGGGCGGCGGCGCGGCGCCACGGCGTGAGCGGCGCGGCCAGCACGCCGGCCAGGTAGACGGGGATGAGCGGCGTGAAGACGCACTCCTGGGTGACGAGGAACCCGCCGTGCGGCGTGAAGAGGCCGGCGCCCATGACGGTGGTCTCGGTGCCCCCGGCGGTGAGGATGGCCCCGCCGGTCAGCGCGACCCAGCCGGCGAGCACGCGGACGAGGTCGCTGCCGTAGAAGAAGGGCGCGGCCGCGAAGTAGGCGGCGACGAGGGCCGCGGTCAGGACCAGGAAGCGGCGGGTCGCGCCGCCGAGCACGGGCACCGTGCCGAGCACGCCGGCCGGGGCCGCGCCGGCGGCGGAGGGACCGCCCGGGCCGCCGGGGCGGCTCCCCTGGCGGTCCATCCACCGGTAGACGTAGGCGGCGGCGACGATTATCAGGATGCCCGGCCACACGTAGAGGTGCAGCGTGTCGAGGAGGGTCCGGTTCTCGGCCACCATCGACAGCGAGCCGAGCCGCACCACGTTGAGCGCGGTGATGGCGGCCAGCCCCACCGCGGCCCCCTGCAGCCGCGACCCCCACGCGGCGGGGTACGCGAAGATGGCCCCCATGCACAGGGCCATGGGGTCGCCGCCGCTGCAGCTCGCGTCGGCGTAGAGCAGGCCCGACTTCACCCCCATGAGCTGCTCCGCCACCCGCTGCTGGAGCTGCGCGAACGGGGTCAGCAGGTTGCTCTCGACCCACCCGAGGCGCATCAACCCGAACAGGCCGACGAACCACGCGCCGATGGTCAGCGCGAACCGCAGCCCGCCCCCGTCGTCGCCGGATCGGGCGGCGGGGTCGGCGGCCGGTTCGCGGTCGTCGGCGGGGGGCGGGGGAGCTTCCATGGGTCGGTGTCCTTCCTGGCGCTCAGTATACCGCGTGTGCGCGCTCACGATTCCGTCGGCTTCATGGATGGAACCGCCAAGCACCGGTACACATGGACGAGAATGGCGGCCATGAACGCCGCCCGACCGGCTGTGTCGGGAAGCCGTGCTGCCGGAGGCGTCCTGCAAGCCGGAACGCCGTCAAGACCAGGACTGGCCCCGAGCACCGGCGCGCTCGCGACGCCGACTCGCGGGCCCCGGCGACGTTCCCGGCGCTACTCGAGCACGACCGGCAGCCGGGCGATGACGTCGTCCCCGTCGCGGACGACGAGCGCGTGGACGCCGTCGGCCCACGTCCCGTCCGGCGAGACGAAGTACAGGTCGCCCCAGGCGTGCCGCTGCCGGCCGATGCGGGCGATGCGGTCGGGCACCCCGCCGCCGGGGTGCACCCCGAAGAAGAACCGGAAGCCCGCCGGCTGCCTGATGTAGTCGACGACCCGGTGATGGAAGTTGTTCACCTCGTTCCGGAGCTGCCGCACCCCGCCGACGTCCCGCCGGTGATCGCGCGGGGACGCCACCGGCACCTCCACCCCGTCCGGCCGGATCAGCACCACGTCGTCGGACCGGACCGACATCGACTCGGCCGCCCCGAAGCCCACCTGGATGAACAGCCACCGCGACTCGTGCCGCGCCTGCGCATGCGCGTAGGCCGCGACCACCTGCAGGGCGCCGTCGTCGTACTCCGCGACGGCGCGCTCGCGGAAGCGGGTGCCGGGAAAGTCCTCGAGCGCCGGCGGCTGCGCGAGGGCCGGCCCGGCGCACGCCAGCGCTGCCCCTGCCACGGTGCGAACGATGCTCCCGAGCATGTGTCAGCCCTCCCCCGCGCATGCCACGCTCCCCGCCGGCCGCAGGCCAACTGTACCACCCATGCCCCACGGCCGGGCCGGTCGGCCGCGGGCGACTCGTCGAGTCGAGAAGACCCGACGCGATCCGGACCGTGCTGCGCAGAGCCCCCTTCGATATAAGCCGCGCGCGTGCTGGAGCCATTGCTCGACGAGATGGTGTTCGTGGCGTTAGCGGGGTCGAGATAGGCGACCGCCGCGTCACATCGCGGGAACCGGCGGTCGGGCGCCGCTCAGCCCTTCAGGGACGGCGCGGCGCCGTTCCCCTCAGGGCGCACCGCGACGGTGGCGAGCAGGTAGCCGTGGCGGCGCAGGCGGGGCCAGCGGCGCGAGGCGTGGTCGAAGGGGGCGCAGAGCAGGCCGGTGAGCCGGGCGCACCAGCGCAGGGGGGCGAGCCTCGACGTGTGGCAGAAGAGGTCGGCCATGCGCAGCCAGCCGGGGATGAACAGGATGCCGGTCTCGCCCGTCACCGTGAACCCGGCCCGCTGGAGCATCCGGCGGAAGACGGGGCGCGAGTACGACTTCTCGAAGCCGTAGCCGTAGAGGCCGATGCGGTAGAGCAGGGCGACGAGCAGGGGCCGCAGGAAAGGGTCGCGGCGGTTGGGCACGCCGATGATGGCGATGCCGCCGGGGCGCAGCACCCGGAAGATCTCGCGGAGGGCGCCGTCGGTGTCGTCGAAGTGCTCGACGGTGCCCATCGAGTAGATGGCGTCGAAGCTGCCGTCGCGGAAGGGCAGGGTGCGCACGTCTCCCTGCACGCCGTTCAGCACGAGGCCGTCGTCGGCGAAGCCCCGGCGGGCGTCGGCGACGACGGCCGGCGAGATGTCGACGCCGAACGCCCGCGCCCCCTCGCCGGCGGCCCAGCGCAGGATGCGGGTGTTCTTGGCCTCGTCCCAGAGATCGGTCTTGAAGAGGCGCTGCCCGGCGAGGGCGGGCAGGTAGTTGCGCAGCAGCCAGCGCTCGTCGTAGCGGTACTGGGCGGTGGACCGGGCGCGCCCGAGGTCGGGGAAGTTCTCGCCGACGTCGGCCCAGAAGCCTTTGTAGCGCGACTGCTCGGCGTCGGCGTCGGCGGTCGCGGCCGCTTCGTCCCGCGCCTCGGCTTCGCGGGCGGTCGGGGAGCCGGGGGCCGGCGCATCGCGCACCTGCGCCGCGGAACCGCTCGGACTCGCGGCGGGCGGGTCGGGCGCCAATCCGGGCGGCGGGGCGACGACCGGGGGTTCAGGCACCGACCAACCGACGGCCGCCGACCGCGAGCTCGCGCCAGCTCGACGACCCCGGCGCGAAGCAGAACCGGTCGAGGGCGTCGCGCAACCGGCGCGCCCGCGCCTCGTTCTCGGAGCGGTAGTCGCAGATGTGGAGGTCGAGGGTGGCGTGGTCCTCCTCGGGCCACAGGTGCAGCACGAGGTGCGACTCGGCGAGCACCCAGACCAGGGTGGCGCCGCCGCCCGGGAACGGCACCGCCTGCTCGGCCATCACCCGCAGGCCGGCCGCGTCGACCTCGGCCGAGACCTGCGCCAGCAGCCCCTCGGCGTCGCCCGCGGAGAGCCGCAGCCGCTCGGAGTAGCCGCCCTCGCCCACGAAGTGGTGTGCAGTCACGCGCAGTTCCTCACCGTCGACCCGCTGCCGCCGGGACGCATGCCCCGCCGCCGGGCCGGCGCCACGGCCGGATTATCGGCGGGCGCGGCAAAGCCGATAGTTTACCACTTCCGGCCGTTCGCTGGCGCGGGCGTCGCCCGCACATCCCGCCCACGCAGCCTGGCCGCGGCAGGCAGCGGGGACGGCTGCGGTCACGGATCCCGCACGAGGCTGCTCAGCCGGATCATCGCCCGCCGCAGCGCCATGCGGGCCGCGTCGGGGCTGGGCATGTCCTCGATCAGGGCGAGCTGCTCGTAGCTGTACTCGAGCTCGGCATGGCCCACGATCAGCCGCCGATCGCGCGGGGTCAGGCGCTTGAGGCCGTCGAGGTAGCGGCGCCACGTCTCGTCGTCGACGAACTGCCCGTACTGCGGGGCGGCGTCGTCCGAGAACCGGACGGCCTCGTCGGGCGCGATGCTGGCCCGCCGGCGCACGGCGCGTCGCAGCTCGTCGCGAATCTGGTTCTCGACGGCCCGGCGCAGGTAGACGCGCAGGGCGTTGGCGTGCTTCGGCTTGAACCGCTCTATCCGCTCGAACGTGCGGTGCAGCGCGTCCTGCACCAGGTCGCTGGTGTCGATGGCGCCGCGGACCCACATCGGCAGGCGGCCCCGCGCCCACCCCCGGAGCCACGACCGGTAGCGCCCGAACAGCGCGTCGAGGGTGGTGCGGCTGCCGTGGTGGATGCTCTCCAGGAGCCGCTCCGCGCTGGAGTCGATGGCACGAGGTTCCCCGGCGAGCTTTCCGGGAGGAGACGTCACCACGGCTCGGGCACCAACCAGTGCTTGCAGTGCAATAGGCGTGTAAGGCCGATCATTCTCCGCTAGATGACCTGGGAAACGCAACTCCGGGCCACGGGGCGCCCCCGGCGTGACGGCGGCAGCCGGGCCGTCACCCCCGCTCTCGGGGCGCACCCGGCCCCGCGGCCGGCAGCAGGCCGCGAACCGCGTCCGCGAATGCGCGCGCGGTCGCCGGGCGCGCGGACCGGGGCGCCGTCAGCACCGACGCCGCGAACGCGAGCACCGACGCCGACCGCGACCCCGCCCCGGCCCGCGGGCGCCCGGGCGCCGCGAGGCGACGGCGCCGGATGCGGTCGGCCACCTCCTTCACGCCGCCGCCCGCGAACGGGTGCTCGCCCGTCGCCATCTCGTACAGGACCACGCACAGCGACCACACGTCGTCGGCCGCCTCCGCCGCGCGGCCCGACAACGCCTCGGGTGACAGATAGCGCAGGGTGCCGCCCCGCGCGCCATCGTCGTGCGCGGTGCGCGCGAGACCGAAGTCGAGCAGCTTCGGCGATCCGTCCGCGGTCAGCCCCACGTTGCTGGGCTTGACGTCGCCGTGCAGGTACCCCGTCTCGTGCAGCGCGGCGAGCGCGTCGGCCAGGACCGCGGCCACCGAGGCCGCCCGCACGGCCGGCAACGGCCCGTGCGCGAGCCGGTCCGCGACGGTGCCCGCGGCCAGGTACTCCACCACCAGGAACGGACGGCCCCGCCACGACTCCACGCCGTGAATCTGGGCCACCGCCGGATGCGTCACCGTGGCCATCGCCCACGCTTCCGGCTTCAGCCCCATCAGCCCCTCGACCGACATCCCCTTCAGGGTCTTCACCGCCACGTCCCGCTCGAGCCGCAGGTCGCGGGCCAGATAGACCACCCCCACCCCCCCACGGCCCAGAGCGCGCGTCAGCCGGTACTTGCCGGCCAGGAGCTTCGGCGCCTCGGCCTCGACGTAGTCCGGTCCGCAGCCGCACCCCGGGGGCTCGCCGGCCTCGATCACGCAAAGGCAGGCGGGGCACTCCCACGCCGGCGGCGCCTCCCCGAGCCGCGCCCCCGGCGCGCGCATCAGGCGCAGGCGCGCGACCGCCAGCCCCGCCGCCGCCCCGAGCGCCTCCAGGAACGGGACGTCGACCCCGCGCACGACGCGGCCGTCGAGCCGCCGGCCCACCACGAGAACGCCGAGCAGCTCGGCCCCGGGACCGGGCACCGCCACCACCGCATCGGCCCCCGTCTCGACCACCCACGCCGCGTCGGCCGGCGGCAGCAGCGGGAACAGCGACGCCTCGTCGTCCGGATGGACGCGGAGCGACCCTCCCGACATCTCCAGCACATGGACGATGGCTGAGGCCCGGGCCAGGGGCGCCGTCTCGTCGTCCGGCGCGACGAAGTGGCCGGCCGCCGGCCCGCCGTCGGCCGCCACCAGCAGGACGGCGGGAGAGCCGCAGCCGCGCCGCGCCGACCGGCTCACGGTTCGCCTCACCGCGGTCGTCTCTTCGGCCCCGGCCAGCGCCGCCGCCGCGTTCGCCACCGCCCGCCGCTGGTCGCCCGCCTCGGGGAAGAGCCACGCGTCGAGGCCGGCCAGGATCCGCTCGCGGACGGTAATGGCCAGAGCCAGGCCCCCGACCGCCGCCGCCAGCGACTGCAGCAGGGGGTCGCCCAGGGCCGCGCCGACCGCTCGCTCGGGGCGGCTCGCGACCAGCCACCCCAGCACCATCGTCAACGCCGCCGCCATCGCCGCGAGCGGGCGGCCGCGCAACAGCAGCCGCCGGGCGGTCGCCCGGATCGCCTCGCGCGCGTGCGGCACCCGCGCCGCGAGCACCGAGTACCAGAGCAGGACGATGCCGGGAAACCGCAGCAGATTGACCGCGACGACGGCCGGCGTCCAGCGGAAGTCGGTCAGCCAGC
Source organism: Vicinamibacterales bacterium (assembly GCA_965207615.1). Taxonomy (GTDB): domain Bacteria; phylum Acidobacteriota; class Vicinamibacteria; order Vicinamibacterales; family UBA8438; genus JAJEEA01. The sequence goes on along the minus strand of CBDBMZ010000003.1, from coordinate 6,092,011 downwards.
CCCCCGGCAGGGCCACCCGCGCGGCGTCGTGCACCGCCCCCAGCCCCAGGGCCAGCAGGAACCCGCAGCCGAACATGGCGACGCGCCGCGCCTCGTCGGCCCGCGCGCCGTGCGCGCGCAGCACGACCACCACCACCGCGGCCACCGCCAGGAGGTCGAGGAAGGCGATGCCGCCGTCGAAGCTGAGCCAGTAGGCCGTCGCATCCACGTAGCCCGCCCGCGCCAGGGCCAACCAGCCCACGGCCCAGGCCCACGAGACGAAGCCGACCGCCACGCTGACCCCCACCATCCGGCGCGCGAGGTCGTCGAGCCGGGTCCGGCGGCGCAGCCGGGGACACTCCCTGGCGAATGCCCACAGGAACGCGGGCGCGAACATGAACGGGAATACGTAGGGCTCCCCGAAGTTGGGATAGCCGAACGGCTCGACGGGTGGCAGGCCCCTGAGGACGCCCAGGGTGGGGAGCGGCGTCACCAGCGTGGCCTTCAGCAGGAAGTACGTCCCGAGCAGCCGCGTCCGCCGGTCGCGGCGGCCTCCGACGAAGATCAGGCACGCGGTCGCCGCGTGCCCCACGAGCAGGATCGACACGAAGACGTGAAGATCGCCGCCCGCCCGGTAGAGGTCGTCCCATCCCCACCAGAACAGCCCCAGCGTCGCCGCCGTCTGCACCGCGGCATACGTGACGAGGGCGTAGACGCCGGCGCGCACGAGACGGCCGCCGTGGAGCGCGGGCTCCGGGCCCGCCCCGACCCGCCACCTGTCGCCGGCCCCGGAGCGGCCGCCCGCGAAGATGCGACGGAACGCCCGCAGGTTCCCGAGCACCCAGCGGTTGGCGGGGGTGGCGAGCCTCTCGCACCGGTTCCACGACACCGGCTGGCCCCGCGTGAGCGCGTCCGCCACGTCGACGACGAGATCGTCACGCTCGTAGTCCGTCATCCGCCCCACCACGACCCATGCGCGACCGTCTCGCCGCCGAAGCGTTGCGCGCGCCGCGGCGCCGGCGCGTGGTCACCATCCCCGCGGGACGCGGAAGACCGCCCGGCCGAGAGACTATTCGTAGCGAACCGCGTCGACCGGCTGCAGCCTGGCCGCCTGCAGGGCGGGATAGATGCCGAAGACGACGCCGACGACCGCCGAAACGCCGAAGGCCAGCGCGACGGCGAGCAACGAAACGCTCGTGCTCCAGTCGGCGTAGGCGGTGATGCCGAACGCGGTGGCGACGCCGACGAGGATGCCGATACCCCCTCCCGACAGGGTCACGACCAGGCTCTCGGTCAGAAACTGCGCCAGGATGCCGCGCTGCGTCGCCCCCACGACGCGCCGCAGGCCGATCTCCCTCGTCCGCTCCAGCACCGACGTCAGCATGATGTTCATGATGCCGATGCCGCCGACCAGCAGCGACAGCACCGCGACGCTGCCCACCACCACGTTGAAGGTCCGCTGGGTCCGCATGCGCTGGTTCAGCAGGTCGCGCGGCACGACGACGTCGATCGCGGGCGCGACCCCGTGCGCGCGGGTCAGCGTCCGCTCGACGGCCCCGGCGACGGCCCCCACGTCGCCACCGTCGGCGACTCGAATCCAGACCTCGTCCACGCGCTGGCCGGGCGCGATCGGGCCGCTCGTGGGCAGCAGGCCGGCGAGCGAGCCTATCACGACGACATCGAGGTCGCGGGCCGCCGCGGTGCGCCCGGCGCGGCCCCCCGTCGATCGGGCGGCCAGCACCCCGACCACCTCGCACCAACCGCCGTCGATTCGCACGTGCTGGCCGACCGGGTCGCGATAGCCGAACAGCATCCGGGGCAGCCGGCCGCCCAGCACGCAGGTCGGGGCCAGGGCACGCCGGTCGAGCGCGGTCAGGAAGCGGCCCCGCTCGACCGTCAGGTCGAGCACCACCCCGTACGCCGGCTCGACCCCCAACAGCGAGGCGCGCCGGCCGGCCAGCGGCCCGGACACCGTGACGACGCGGTCCACCAGGGGGCTCACCGCGCTCACCCCGGGCAGGAGGTCCCGCAGCAGGCCGGCGTCCTCCCAGCGGAGCCGGTCGTCGCCGAAGCCCCGGTTGCGCACGATGACGTTGTCGAGGCCGAGCTGCTCCACCTGCTGCAGCACGTCCTCGCGGGCGCCCTCGCCGACCGACAGCATCGCGATGACCGCGGCGATGCCGAGCACGATGCCCAGCGTGCTGAGCGCGGTCCGGAGCCGGTAGCGGCCCAGCGCCTCCAGGCTGATGGCGAGGCTGTCGACGCGGCGGATGGCGAGGCCGTCGGCGCGCCCCCGCCCTCCGGAGGGGGCGCTCATCTCGCCGGCGGCGAGAACCCGCCGCCCCGCCGCACCAGCGCCTCGACCTCCCCCCGCGGCGGCTCGCCGCCGCCGCCCGGCTCGCCGACGAGCATCACGCTCTCGCCCTCCGAGACGCCGGCCAGCACCTCGGCGAACCGCGGGTTCTGCTCGCCGAGCTCGACCTGCCTCGCCTCGACCCGGCCGCCGCGGCGCACGTTGACCAGCGTGAGGCCGTCGCGCTCGAAGAGGGCGCTGACCGGCAGGCGCACCACGTCGCGCCGCTCGCCGACCCGGATGTCGACGCGGGCCGTCATCTCCGGCCGCAGCTCGGCGCCGGCCGGATCGAGCTCGACGGTGACGTCGAACCGCTTGCTCTCCGCCATACCGTCCCGCGCGGTGCGCGCGAGGACGCCGATGGCGAGGACCCGGCCCGACAGCCGCAGGTCCGGGAAGGCTTCCAGGCGCACGGCGACCGGCTGGCCCGGGCGCACCCGGTGCACGGCCCGCTCCGGCACCGAGGTGTCGACGAGCATGCGGTTCACCTCGACCACCCGCGCGATCGCCTGGCTCGGCGTCACCCGGTCGCCCAGCCTGATCTTGCGGCGCGGCGACGACGCCATGAACTCCTCGTACACCACCAGCCCGGAGCTCTCGGCGTGAATGGCGCAGCGTTCTATCAGCGCGGCGATCTCGGCCACCCGCCGCCTCGCCGCCGACAGCCGCCGGTTGGCCCCGTCCCGCTGGGTGCGCTTCTGGGCCAGCAGCAGCTCGGCCCGGCGGTGGTTGAGGGGGTGGGTCTGCTCGAGCAGCACGTCGGCCCGCCGGCGCGCCATCGAGAGGTCGGCCTCGGCCGTCTCCAGCTCGGCCGCCGAGCGATCGAGCTCGTCCCGGGTGATGAAGCCCTGCTCCAGCAGCGGCTCCAGGTTCGCGACCTCGCGCCGCAGCCGCGCGACCTTCTTCTCGGTGAGGGTCAGGCTCGTCCGGCTCTCCTCCAGGGTCAGGGCGCCCTCGCCGTCGACCATCGAATCGTGCTCGGCCGTCGCCTCGAGCAACTCGAGGTCCGCCACCTGCCGCGCGAACGCGACGTCGCTCACGCTGTCCCGGGCCTGGCGCAGGTCCCCCTCTAGGTCGCGGGTCTCGAGGCGCGCGACCAGGTCGCCGGCCTCGACGCGCGTGCCCTCCGGTACCAGCTCCACGATCTCCAGCTCGCGGCCGTTCACCGGCGACCGGTAGGTGACGGAGCCCGCGGCGCGAAGGGTCCCCGGGGCGATCAGCTCGACGACGAGGTTCCCGCGGTCCACGGTCCACGCCAGCTCGGGGGCGTCGCCGCGCGGCCCCCCCACCACGGCCACGCCCGCGGCGCAGACCGCGAGGCCGACGACCGCCGCCAGCCCCCACCGCCAGGTCCTCGGCATGACCGCCTCCTACCAGACGTCGCGCCGCACGTCGAGGGTCCCCACGGTGGCGAGGAGGGCGAGGCGGGCCACCGCGAGGTCCGCGAGCACCGCCAGCCGGCGGGTGGTCGCGTTCAGCAGCCCCGCCTGCGCGTTGACCACGTCGAGGTTGTTCGAGAGGCCGCGCTGGAAGCGGAGCGCGGCCAGCTCGACCTCGCGCTCCGCGAACTCCACGCTGACCTCGGTGCTCCTCAGCCGGTTCTCCAGCCGCTGCTGCAGCCGGACGGCGCGCCGCGCCTCCTCGGCGATGCGGCGCCTCAGGGTGTCGCGGGCCCGGGCCCGCCGGTTGCGCTCGATCGCCGCGGTCTGCACCCGCGCCGCCTCGGCGGTGCGGTCGAGCGGCGTCGACGCCGAGAAGAACGTGACCGGCTCGAACCGGTCCAGGCCGAACGCGTGCCGGAGGGTATCGGCCGTCTCGCGCCGCGTCAGGGCCAGGCTCACGTCGAGCTGCGGCAGCAACTGGTGCCGCGCGAACCGCACGTCGCGCTCGGCCTCCTCGACCGCCGCCTCGGCATCGCGCAACTCGCTGCGGTGCTCGAGCGCCAGCTCCACCGCCGCCGCCGGCGCGATCGGCGCGACCCTCCCGTCCATCTCGGCCGCGACGCGGAACTCGTAGTCGCCGTCGCGCGCCATCAGGAAGCGCAACTGGTCCTTCAGGTCCTCGACCGCGCTCTCGACGTCGAAGATCTGCCCCTCGGCCTCGGCCACGAGCTGCCTCGCCCGGAACACGTCGAGCTGCGACACCAGGTTCGCCCGCAGCTTCGCCTCCGACGCGGCGAGCAGGCCCCGGGCGTTGTCCACGGTGGCGCGGGCGGCGACCGTGAGCTCCTGCTGGGCGATCAGCCGGTAGTACGCGCCGGCGACGTCGATGGCCAACTGCTGCTCGGTCAGGAAGTGCTGGCGCTCGGCCCCCGCGATCATGTAGTCGGCCCGCTCGATCTGCCGGCGGCCCGCCGCCGGCCCGAAGCCGCGGAGCAGCGGCTGGCTCACGAGCAGGGTCGTGTCGGCCGCGTAGAAGCTGCCGATCTGGTTGCGGAACGTCGACGCCCCGACGTCCATCCGCACCTCGGTCCCGGTCGGGAACCGCCTCGACGCCGCCACCCCGTAGGTCTGGTTGCGGACGTCCGACTGCCCGAGCGACCCGAGCAGGTTCGGCGTGATGCGGGTGGCGAACGCGGCGTCGGCGACCGTTCGCCCGAGCCGCGCCTGCTCGACGCTCTCTCGGGACGCCAGCACCCGGTCGTTGCCCGCCAGAGCGGCGAGGACCGCCTCGCGCAGCGTCAGCAGGGGCGCGTCGTCCTGGGCGCGGGCTGCGGCCGCGGCCAGCAGCAGCGCCGCGGCCGCAGCGATCCCCACGGCCGCTCGTCGCCTCGCCGGCCTGCCGGCGCCCTCCGGGCACGGCGCGACGCGGGGTCTCACCACCGGCTCCTGGCGGCGCGTCACGTCCCAATCTTCGGACACGGACATGGGTTCATGCCGCGCAAATCGTGACGATCACGGCACCCATGTCCGTTCGCTCATCAGACGCGGCACTAGGGCCTCGCGCAGCTCACCTGGAATTGCCACGCGGTGCCGAACCCGCCGGCACAGTTGGGGATGACCTCCACCTCGACGATCGAGCTCCGGCCGGAGAACCGTAGCGTCCGCGTGTCGCTCGCGCCGACGCAGCCGGTGTCGAAGAGCGTGCTTCCCTCGTACCGGACGATCATGCGGTCTTCCAGGGAAAAGGTGTTGTACCAGAAGTCGAACCTGCCGCTGAACCGGCCGAGGCCGATGCGATGAGTCTCGGGGACGTCGCCGCCGGGAACGACCTGCTCGTCGCAGGGTGCGGCGGAGGGCTCCTGCGAGACGCTGACCACCTGCCCCGCGACGGTTACGCTGCCGGTCCGCGTGGCGGCGCCGTTCTGGCCCACCGTCAACGTCACCGACCCGCTTCCCGTGCCACTGGTCGGGCTGACGGAGATGAACGCGGAGTCGCTGCTCGCGGTCCACTCGGCCGGGCTGCAGTCCGGCGGCTCGGCGGAGACGTCCACGAACACCCTGCCTCCGTTCCCGGGCACGTCGAACGACGTCGGCGACACGTGGAAGATGCACGGCTCGGCGCCGGTGAGCTCCCGGACCGCCAGAACGCCCCCCACCGCCGCGCCGGCGATACCGGCAATGGCGCCGGCGCCCAGTCCGCCGCCGCCGGCGCCGCCGCCGCCCGCCGCGGTCCCGCCGGTCCCGCCGCCGCCGCCACCCGCACCGGTCCCGGCCCCGGCCGCCGCCGCCTGCGCGGCGGTGGCGAAGTTCGTCTGCACGACCGCCGCCGTCGCCGTCTCGCCCGCGAACGTCGCGGTCACCGACAGCTCGACCGCCCCCGCCGCGATCGGGTTCACGGCCACCGCCGCCTGACCCAGCGCGTTCGTGGTCAGCGCCACCTGCGAGAGCCCCGCGTTGAGGGTGGCGTTGGCGTTCTGCAGCAGGAACAGCACCGACGCCCCCGCCACCGGGAGGTCGTTGCGGTCGCGCACCTCGACGAGGGTCGGCACCGCGGTGCCCTGCGCGATGATGTTGACGCTGTCTTCGCCGTCGAGCACGACGATGCGCAGGCCCTGGTCCTGCGCCCGCGCGTCGCCGGCCGTCAGTCCGGCCACCAGCAGCGCGGCGAAGACGGGACCGGCGATCTTCAGGCCGCGGCATGTCGTTCCGTGCGTCCGATACATGGATGTTCCCCTTCTCGCCACTCGGGTGGCGTCGTTGGCGCTCAAGGAAGATGCGGCCACTCAACAACCGAGCCGCGGAAGGATGCCGGTAATCTGCTCCAGATAGTTGCGGGCGTTGCCCGACTCCGCGAGGAACTCGTTCAGCGACAGCATGCGGTCGTAGCTGCGCGCCGCCGCGACGAGGTAGTCGCAGCTCGGCTGGAGGTTGAACAGGTCCCGATTGATGTTGCCGAGCAGGAAGTGCGCGATCGGATCGTCCTCGCCGTAGTCCAGGGCGCGCGTGCAGTACTCGCGCGCGCGCAACGGGTTGTAGGTCTTGTTCTCGGTGATGCACAGCCCCAGGTAGCCGGCGGTGCGCAGCCTCCGCCAGGGGTCCTCGCGGTCGGCGTGGCGGCGGCGCGCGACGCCGAAGATGAAGCCCAGCCTCTCGGCGAACGACGACTCGAAGTTCGTCAGGGCGAGGAACCGCCGGTAGCCCTCGCGGGCATCGCGGTACAGGCCCTGCCGGTCGGTCACCGCGGCGTCCCCGGCCGCGAGCTGCCGCAGCGAGTCGGCCCGCCACAGGTGGGCCTGCGCGTTCGACTCGTTCAGCAGCAGCGCCTGCCGCGCCACCTCCGCCGACTGCTCCCACGCCCCCGTGTCCCAGTACGCCCGCGCCAGCATCGCGAAGAGCTCGTCGGTCGGCTCGAGGCGCGCCGCGTCGGTCAGCTCGCGGATGGCGGCGTCGGGGTCGCCCGACTCGAGCAGCACCGCCGCCAGGTGCACCCGGGCGTCGACGTAGCTGGGGTCGATGCGGAGGGCCGAGCGGTACGCGTCCATGCTCTTCCGCTCGTCGCCCAGCAACTGGTAGGTCTGCCCCAGGTGATAGGCGGCGAGGCTGTAGCCGTCGTCCTCGTCGAGCGCGGCCAGGAAGAGGTCGCGGGCCTCCTCGAGATCCTCGCGGCTCTGCGAGCGCTCCACCGGCAGCATGTTCAGGGGGTTCATCGACGAGCGTTCGGTGAACAGGAGGCGCTCGCCCCGGCCGTTCAGGTCGAGCGCCGACTGGCGGACCCGGCGCACGTAGCGGATGCGCAGCCGGACGGTGACCTCCTGGTTCGGGGCGATCATCACCTGCCGGGTGTACGGCTCGTAGCCCTCCCGCACCCCCATGAACTCGTGCATGCCCGACGACAGCCCCGGAATCCTGAGCGGCCGGCCCCGCGACAGCGAACCGACCAGCTCGCCGTCGACGTAGAGGTCCACGTCGTCCAGGTTCACCTCGACGATCGCGGTCCCGAGCAGCGAGGGGGCCTCCGCATCATCGGCGGTGCCGAGGCAGGCGGTGCCGACGCCGAGGAGCATCGCGGGGTCGTAGTCGCCGCGCGCCGTCGGCGTCTGCGAGAGGCTCCGCGACCGGGCGTGGCGCCGCACGTTGCTCCGGACGTACTCGATGACCTCGTCGGCCGTGATCCGCCCGTCGCAGGGGTCGACGTCGGCGTGCCCGCTCATGGCCTGGGTCACGAAGTAGGTGAAGAAGCCGAAGCCGGTCGACAGGTCCGGATCCTCGTAGCTCTGCTCGCGCTCCCGGGTCGCGGTCAGGGTGAGGAAGTTGCGCGGCAGGTTGCCGAGCTGCTGGTCGAGCGCCTCGTTGGTGGTCTCGGCGTTGAAGTCGATGCGGCCCGAGTGGCACGCGTCGGTCAGCAGCACCTTCCATTGCGCCGCGATGCGCTCCGACATCACCTCGCCGAGCCGGGCCATCGGGTACGAGGTCTCGGCCACCCGGCCCGGCTCGAAGTCCCATGGGGCCAGGTAGCCCCGGCCGCCCTCGACGAGGCCATGGCCGGCGAAGTAGACGACCACCCGGTCGGCCGGCGCCGCCACCGACGGCAGCCACTCCTCGAGGGCCTGCCGGACGTTGGCGAGCGTGGCCTGGGCCCCCGTCAGCAGCCGCACGTTCTCGGGCGGGAACTGGCCGCCCGCGGGGCTGATGAGCACGCGGTACATCGCCTCGGCGTCGCTCTCCGAGTACAGCAACTGCCGGGACTCGTCCAGGTTGCGGTACTCGCCCACGCCGACCACGAGCGCGTAGCCGCGGGGCATCGCCAGCGGCACGGCCCCGGCGGCGGCGTCGGGCGCGTCGAACACCAGATCGCGGCCGCGTGGCTGGTCCTGTTGCGGCGCCTGCGCGGCCGCGCCGACCGGCGCCGCCAACGCCGCCGCGAGCGCGGCCGCGCCCACCCCGGCGACCCCCGCCCTCAGCGCTGATACGCAAGTCATCTGTCCACCTCCCGGCCCGGCGGACGCCCCGCCGCCGTCGGGCCGCCTCCGCTTCGGCGTCGGACCCGGCGGCGCGCCGGCCCCGCCTCATCGATGCCGAAGCTCGATGGTCTCCCACACGACGTCGGCGACCGCGCCCTGGTTCACGACGTAGACGGCCTCGACGGTTGCGCCCGGCGCGGCCGCGACACCGCCCGGCGCGGCCGCGGCGCCGCCCGGCGCCGCGAACGCGGGCTCCTCCGCCTCGTACACCAGGTCCCGCGGGCGGATGGTGCGGGTCAGGTCGGCCACCGTGCGCTGGGCCACCGACTCGACCCTCACGACGGCGCCGTCGGCGCCCGGCAGCGCGGTCGCCTTCTCCCGGCTCAGGTAGACGAGGATGCGCTCGATGCCCGGCGTCTCGTCGAACCGGAACCACCCCGCCGGCGGGATCGCCACCTCCCGGAAGCGCGCAACGTCGTTCCGGCCGCCCTGCATCTGCGGATGCGGGTAGAGCATCGACCACCGCCCGGTGCTCCCCTCCTGGATCACGTACAGGAACCCGTCGATGTTCGGCTCGAACACGAGCCGTATCCTCTCGCCGCTCCGGAAGGCGGTGTCCGGGTCGACCTCGACGGGCTGGCCGGACGGGTTGCGGAGGAGGACGCGATACTTGAGCCCGGCGTTGGGGACCCGCGGCGCCGACGCACCGGCCCCCGGCCGCGCGTCGGCGTAGAAGAGGTCCGCGGCGCCGGGCGCGCCCGCGCTCCGAACGCCCAGGTAGTGGTCGCCCAGCAGCGACTGGTACTCGTGCGGCCGCTGCCGCCCCCCGGTGGTCTCGAGGACCCGCGCGCGCACCCGCCGGAACAGGGCGCTGACCTCCAGCGGCTGCTCCAGGTAGGCCAGCAGGGCCTCGGTGTAGGGGCTGTTGCGCCCCAGCCCGTCCGCCGCCGTGGTCCCCGCCGCCGCCGCGTAGGCGACCAGCGTCTCGTCCAGCAACTGCAGCTCGTCGAGATCGGCGAAGCTGCCGCGGCTGATGCTGCGCGTGGCGCGCACCCGCCGCATGGTCTGCGCCAGCGGATTGTCGCGGCAGGCGTCGAGAATCACCATCCGCAGCCCGGCCCCCTCGGTCGCCCGCAGCACCCGATCGAGATCGACGGTCTCGTACTCCACGTCGGTGTCGCTCTGCAGGCGCGCGTCCACCGGCAACAGGTAGTTCACGCCGTCCACCTCCATGCCGTGGCCGGCATAGAAGATCAGCGCCGCGGCCGCCCCGACGCTCCGCCGCGCGAAGGCGCGCAGCGCCTCGTTCATCCCCGCCCGGTCGCCGTCGAGCAGCGTCGTCACGTCGAACCCCAGCCGCCCGAGCGCCGCGCCCACGTCGGCGGCGTCGTTCTGCGGATTGGGCAGGGGGCTGACCGCCGTGTAGGCGCTGTTGCCCATCACCAGCGCCAGCCGGTCGCCCCCCGCGCCGGGCTGGCCCGCGACGGCGCCGGCCGACGCCAGCAGCACCGCGGCCGCCAGCGCGAGACGGAACCGCCCGGCGCGCGCCGGGGCACCTCTCTCATGCATGACTCGCCCCCTCCCCGCCCGCTCCCGGTCGAGCCGCGACCCGGCCCCGGGAGGCCGCCGGGCGGCTCAGAACGTGCGGACGATCTCCACGCGGCGCTGCCGGTCGTCGTCCGGCGCGTGGGCGGGCAGCAGCCGGTTCTCGCCGTACCCGACCGGCCGCAGCCGCCCGCGCGCGATGCCGCGCCCCACGAGGTAGTCGACCACCGCGTCGGCGCGGCGCTGGGACAGCGCCAGGTTGTAGCGGGAGTCGCCGGTGGCGTCGGTATGGCCCTCGAGGGTCACCGGCACCCCCGCCATCCGGCCGTCGGCGAGCGCTTCGGCCACGCGGTCGAGGTCGCCCATCGAGGCGGCCGTCAGCCGCGCCGAGTCGAAGTCGAAGCCGATGCTCAGCATGACGCTGACCTCGGCCGGCGCGTCGCGGGCGCCGGCGTCCGGCACGACGGCCAGCGACCGGACGATCGACTCGCGGGTCACCGGCCCGTCGACGGACCGGCGCACCCGCGTTTGCGCCGCCGCGTCGGTGGCGGCGCCGGCCGCGACCAGCGCCGCCACCGCCGCCGCCACCGCCCGGCCGCTCACCGCGCCGACTCCTCGCAGGTGACCGAGCCGCCGCTCTCGGATGTCCGCGTGACCACCGACAGGCTGCGGGTGAGCGAGGCCGACAGGACGGGAATGGTCGAGATGGTCTGGTGGCACACCGCCCACTCCGCCGAGGTCGCCGGCCTGACCGACGGCGCCGTGACCTGCGGCCGCCCGGCCGCCCCGGGCGCGTCGCCCAGCATGGTGACGGCGAGGCTGCGCGCCACGCCCTGCCCCCGCGTGCTCACCACCTGGTACGGGCCGGCCGCGGCGAGCTGCCGCGCCTCGAAGGGCTCGATGGGCTCGGTCGACGCAATCACCTTGATGAGCTCGGTGCCGGTGGTGCCCGTCACCACGATGCGCGACAGCGAGGCGGCGTCCGGCACCTCGACCACGCGGTTGGCCCGGACCAGGTTGTCGGGCTGATACTCGTTGGGAAACAGAATCGTGGTCTGGCCGGCCGGATCGACGTTCAGGATGGTGACGTACGCGTCGTCGCTGGTCTCGACGAAGAGCTTCACGTCCTCGCCTTCGGCGTAGGTGTAGTCGGACCGATCGACCCAGGCCACGACGTCGAGGCCGCCCTGCCGGGACTGCGGCTGCACCTCGTAGATGGCCGTCTGCTGGACCGACAACGACCGCGAGAGCGGGCTGTTCCCGGCCTCCTGGGCCCCGGCGAAGCCGCCGGACAACACCACGACCGATGCCGCCGCCGCGCCGAGAGTTCCGTACTTCATGGCTCGTCCTCCTGTGTGTAGCCTCATGGCGGTTCCGGCGCCGGCGATCACGCGACGACGCGCACCGTTATCTCGTCCGTGGCCCAGTCCGACGTGGGCAGGCCGACCACCGCGTCGTTCAACTGCGCCACGAAGGCGCCGCCGCGGACGGCCAGGCTCACCGCCCGGGTCAGGGTCTGGTTGCCCGAGAAGCCGGCGAACACATCGCGCGTCACCAGCAGGATCACGCGGTTGTTCCCGAGCGGCTCGGCCGCCGCGAGCGTGAAGTTCTGGGCCGGCGGCGACGGGTAGGTGATGCTGCCCGCGGGCAGCGGCATGTTCTCGGCCAGCACCCAGACCTCGCCGACCGGATCGATCAGATAGAGGCTGTAGTAGCCGGCGGTGCTCGACGACACGTTGAACCCGAGGTTGGCGCCGATCCGGATCGGCACGGGAACCGCCGGCACCAGGCTGATCGAGAACTCCGCCCACGGGTTCTCGATGACCGCCGACTGCGCCGACACCGGCGCCCCCGCGCCGGCCCGGTAGCCCAGGACCGACAGCGCCAGCAGCATCGTCACCATCGCGCGGGCGCCCGGGCGCCCGCGCGTCAACTTCCTTGCTTCTGTCATCGGAGTCCTCCCCGCAGGGTCGCCGCCGTCCGTCAAGCGACGACCGAGACCGTGATCTCGTCGATGGCCCAGTCCGACGGCGGCAGAGAGCGGGTCGTGCGGTTCAGCCGCTCGACGAACGTGTTGCCCCGGATGGCCAGACTCACCGCCGAGGTCAACGTGTTGTCGCCGGAGAAACCGCTGACGGGGTCCCGCGTGATCAGCACGATCACGCGGTTGCGGCCCAGCGGTTCGGCCGCGGTGAGGGTGAAGTTCTGGGCCGGCGGCGACGGGTAGGTCACGCTGCCTGCGCCCAGCGGCATGTTCTCGCCCAGCACCCAGACCTCGGACGCCGGATCGATGAGGTAGAGGCTGTAGTAGCCGGCGGTGCCCGAGGACACGCTGAAGCCGAGCTGGTCGCCGAGCCGGATGGGCACGGGGACCGCCGGAACCAGGCTGACGGCGAACGGCTGCACCGCCGGTATGAACAGGACGCCCGGCGCCAACCGCACGCCCGGCGCCGACGGCCCCGCGGTCGGCACGACCGCGGGCGGGTTCGACCAGCAGGCTGCGAGCGTCATGATGCAGAGGGCCGCCACGACGAACGCCGAGCGAGGGCTGCCTGTCGATCTCCTGGACATTCGGTGAACCACCCCCATCCTCCTGACCCTGGGCGCCCGGAGGCGGCGATCGCCCCCGGACACGCTTTTCGCTTCGCTCGCCCCCGGGACGTTACACGGCGACTGTGAAACTGACATGAAGCCGGGGCGGTCCGATGAGTCGTTCTCATGAAATCCTCGAAACAAATCGCGATCCGGGGAGTCGGCGCCGCTCTACGGCTCGGATTCCCGGCCCGGCCGGACCATGCGGTATCCGACCCCGCGCTCGGTCGCGATGTAGGCCGGGCGCCTCGCGTTGTCTCCGAGCTTGCGGCGCAGCACCTTGACGAAGGCGCGCACCACGCTCACGTCGGCCGAGTCCCGGCCCGGCCAGACCCGGCGCAGCAGGACGTCGTAGGTCAGCACGCGGCCCGCGCCGAGCGAGAGCACCCTCAGCAGCTCGTACTCGGTGGCCGTCAGCTCCACGGGCCGGCCGGCCACCGTCACCTCCCGGCGTGCGTGGCGGATGGCCAGGTCGTTCAGCACGAAGAGCTCGGGCTCGGCCTGCCGGCGCAGGACCGCCCGGACCCTCGCGGTCAGCTCCGTCGGCGAGAAGGGCTTGACGACATAGTCGGCGGCGCCGCTCTCCAGGGCCTTGGCAATCGTCTCGTCCCCCCCGTACGCGGAGACGAACACGACCGGCGGCTCGGCCGTCTCGCGGATGCGCTCCATCAGCTCGATGCCGTCGATGCCCGGCAGCACCAGGTCGAGCACTATCAAGTCGGGCCGGTTCGTCCTGATGAGGCGCGACACCTCGCGCGGGTCGCTCGTCACCACCGTGGCGTAGCCGGCCGCGGTCAGGGCCTCGCGGGCCGACCGCAGGGCCAGCGGGTCGTCGTCGACGACGAGGATGCGCTTCTCGCCGCGCCTCTCTCCCGGCCGGCGGTCACGGCTCGTGCCGTCGCCGACCGCGCTGCTCCCGCCGGCCTCTCCCGCCACGGGAATCGTGAAGACGACGCGCGTTCCCCGGCCGTCGGCGCCGCTCTCGGCCCAGATGCGCCCGCCGTGCGCCTCCACCAGGCCCCTGCATATGGGCAGGCCCAGTCCGGCGTCGCCGTGCGCGCGGTCGCCGCCGGCGGCGGATGCACGCTTCCGAAACAGGTGGGGCAGCCGCTCCGGCGGCACGCCCGGGCCCTCGTCGGACACCGAGATGGCCACGCGGTCGCCGTCCCGCGCCGCCGTGACGCGGAGGGGAGACGACGCGGGAGAGTTCTGCGCCGCGTTGGACAGGAGGTTGCTCAGGACCTGCGCGATGCGCTGCGGGTCGGCCGACACGCGGGGCAGGTGGGGCGGCAGCTCGACGCGGACGGCGTGCCTGCCGCCGCCGCTCAGGAACGTCTGCCTGGCCGGCTCCACGAGCGCGGCCACGGCCACCGGCTCGGGGACGACGGGCGGCACCCCCGTCTCGAAGCGCGCCGCCGCGAGCAGGTCGCCGACGAGGCGGCGCATGTGGTCGGCCTGCTCGTCGACGATGCGGAAGAACTGCAGCATCTCCGCCGGGTCGGGGTCGGGCGAGGCGTCGAGCACCGCCGCGCACGAACCCTTGATGGAGGCCAGCGGGGCCCGCAGCTCGTGGCTCGCCACGCTCAGGAACTCGGCCCGGACCCGCCGCTCGTCCCGGTGGATGCGGGCGTTGGCGATGGCCGTCGCCGCGTGCGCCGCGAACGCCTCGAGGACCTCGTCGTCCTCGCTCGAGGGCTCGTCTCCTCCCTCCGCGACACCGACGAGGACCGCACCGACGGGCGCGCCGCGGTGGAGCAGGGGCGCGGCGAGGCCGGAAACCGGCCACGGCGCGTCGAGAGAAATGCCCAGCGAACGGAGCTGGGCCCGCAGATCGGGCAGCCTCGTCACCCCGGGCAGGCTCAGCAGGTGATCGAAGAGCCGCGGCCCGTCGGGCCAGGCGGCCAGCCGCCGGTGCTCGTCCGGCGTGAAGCCCGACCCCGCGAAGCCGGCCGCCGGGCCGGCGCCGCCGCCGGTGACGACCACGGCGCGCGGGGCGCCCGTCAGGGCGCGAACGCACTCGGCCGCCTCGCGAACGACGGTGTCCGGATCGAGGCTCGCGCCGACGCGCAGGACGGCCGCGCTCAGCCGCGACATGCGATCTCCCATCCACTAGGGGAAACGCCGGCCGGGCGCGAAACGAACGGTCCCGGCCCTCGCGGTCGGCGTGGGAGGGCCGAGGCGGTGGGCGCCGACCCTGGCGCGGAAGACCGGGTAGAATCGAGCCGCGCCGGGCCGACGAGGTGGACCCTTGCAGAGTGCCGAGGAGCTGAGGCGAGAGAACGAGGCGCTCAGGCGGCGCATCGCCCGGACCCGGGCCGACCTCGAGACCCTCATCGAGGCCTCGCCGGCGGGGGTGGCGATCTTCGACGCCCGCACCGGCCGCCCCGTGTCGTTCAACCGCGAGGCGGCGCGCATCGTCGCAGCCCTGGGCCGGCCCGGCCAGCCCCCCGAGCGGGTGATCGAGAGCATGACGTGCCGGTTCGCCGACGGGCGCGAGCTGGCCCTCGCCCGGCTGCCGCGGCCCGAGCCGGCGGGCGTCGCGGCGCTGCGCGCCGAGGAGATCGTGCTCTCGGTCCCCGACGGCCGCGAGGTGCGGACCCTGGTGAACGCCGTGCCCATCCGCGGCGACGGCGGCGAGGTCGAGTCGGTCGTCGTCACCCTGCAGGACCTGGGGCCCATGGAGAAGGCCGAGCGGCGGCGGGCCGAGCTCCTGGGCACGGCGGCGCACGAGCTGCGCGCCCCCCTGATTGCCATCAAGGGCTCGGCGGCCACGGTGCTGGGCGCCGAGCCCGCCCTCGACCGGGCCGAGATGCTGCAGTTCTTCCGCATCATCGACGAGCAGGCCGACCTCATGCGCGGCCTCGTCGCCGACCTGCTCGCCCCGGCCGCCGTCACGCCGCCGGCGGCCGACGAGCTTCGCCGCGAGGCCGGCGGCGGCCCGCGAGGCGGGCCGGCCGAGCCCGGCGAGGGAGCGCACGACACGCCCGTCCTCGTGGTCGACGACGACCCCCAGACCCGGCGCTACGTGTGCGACGCCCTGTCGTCGGCGGGCTACGCGCCGCTCGCCTCGGGCGACCCGCGCGAGCTGCCCGAGCTCGTCAGGACGAGGAAGCCCCGGCTCGTCCTGCTCGACCCCGCGGGGCCCGCGACCGACGGCATCGAGCCGATGCAGCACGTCCGCGAGCTGGCCGACATTCCCGTCATCTTCATCTCGGGCTACGGCCGCGACGAGGCCATCGCGGAGGCCCTCGAGCTGGGGGCCGCCGACTACATCGTCAAGCCCTTCTCGCCGACCGAGCTGACCGCGAGGGTGCAGGCGGCCCTGCGCCGGCTCGCCGAGCGGGTCCCCTACCGGGTGGGCGACCTCGCCATCGACTACGAGCGGCGCCGGGTGACGGTGGCCGGCCGCCGGGTCGACCTGACGGCCATCGAGTACGAGCTGCTGCGGGCGCTCTCGACCGGCGCGGGGCGGGTGTCGACGGTCGACGCGCTGCTGCGGCAGGTGTGGGGCGGGCGCCGGGCCGGCGACCCCAAGCTGCTGCGCGCCTTCGTCAAGCGGCTCCGCCACAAGCTGGGCGACGATGCGGCCCGCCCCGCCTACATCTTCACCGAGCGCGGGGTCGGCTACCGCATGGCCGCGCCCGGCGACCCCTCTTCCTAGCCGCCGGCCTCGCCATCGACGTCCTCTCCCCGGCTCCGAACCCCCCCATCTTGGGGGCGACACGACGTGCGTGTTGCCCTAGGGTTACCAGTTGCCGAGTGCCCGGTCGACGGCCCGGCATCAGCCAAATGACCGACACCCGAGCCGCCCCGCCGCCGCGCGACCGGGTTCCCCCGCCCGCCCGACGGCGAGACGCGCCCCCGGGCGGCGCCGACGGGCCGCGGCGAGAGAACGAGGCGCTCCGGCGCCGCGCGGCCAGGCTGGACGCCGCCGTCCGGCGGATCGGCGCGAGCCTGGACGCGGCAGGCGCGCGCGGCCACGGGCGGTCGCGGGCCGAGCACCCGGTCGCCGCGAGCCGCCGGCTCCTCACCCCGTGGACCTCCATCAAGGGCTCGACGGCCGCCGCGCTCGACGCCCCGGCCGCGCTCGACCGGGGCGGGATGCTGCAACTGTTCCGCATCATCGACGAGCAGGCCGGCCGCCTGGGCGACCTCATCGGCGGCCTGCCCGAGGCGCGAGGCGGCAGCATGGGGGCCGGGAGCGGCAAGACCGGCGGGGGCCCGCGACGCGGGACCGCCCGCGGCGCTGACCTCCACGAGCGGGACCGCGGCCGGCGCGGCGCTCACGGCGCATCGAAGGTCAGGCTGAGCTGACCGGCCGCGTCGCGGCTCTCCGTTTCCGGCTCGCGGGCGAGGTACGCGGCCCACTCGTCCATCAGGCGCCGCCGGCGCTCGAACAGGTCGGAGCGCGCGTAGGCCGCCTCGACCCGGTTCCGCACCACGTGGGCGAGGGCCGCCTCGACGACCTCGCGCGGGTGGTCGGTCTCCTCGGCCGCCCAGTCGCGGAAGCTCGACCGGAAGCCGTGGGGGACGGCGGCGATGGCCAGGTCCTTCAGGGGCCTCGACAGCGCCTCGTCCTTGAGCGGCCGCCCGCGGGCCCCGGGGAACACCAGGGGGCCGCCGTCGCCGAGGCCCCGCGCCGCGCCCAGCAGCTCGACCGCGCGCCTGCACAGCGGCACCCGGTGCTCACGGTTCGCCTTCATGCGCCCCGCCGGCACCGTCCACACCCGGCCGGCCGGGTCCACCTCGGTCCAGCGCGCCCCGCGCACCTCGCCCGACCGCGCTGCCGTCAGCACCAGGAACTCGAACGCCAGCTTCACGATGGGCCGCACCCCCGCCCGCCGGAGCGCCGCCACCGCCGCCGCGACCTCGCGGTGAGGCAGGGCCGGCATGTGCTCGACGCGCTCGCGCTGGCGGCCCAGCACCTGCTCGACGCGTTCGCACGGGTTGTCGTCCCGATACTCCATAGCCACCGCCCACTCCATCACCGCGTGCAGGCGCTGGCGCAGCCGCCGCGCCGTCGTCGGCGACCGGTGCCACACCGGGGCCAGGGTCTCGACGACGTCGGCGCGGGTCACCTCCGACACCCGGGTCCCGCCCAGGCGCGGAAAGGCGAACCGCGCCAGGCCCGACAGCCAGTCGCGGCCGTACTTCCGGTTGCGCCATCCGGGCCGTATCTGCGCCCACACCTGCTCGGCCGCCTCGGCGAAGGTCGGCACGCCCCGGGCCCGCCGTTTCTCGGCCAGGGGGTCGCCGCCAGCGCGGGCGAGCCGGCGGTTGTCGAAGGCCCGGGCGCGGGCGTCGTCGAGCGAGACGAGGGGGAAGCTGCCCAGTCCCAGCTCGCGCCGCCGGCCGCGAATGCTGAGGCGCTGCACCCAGCTCCGGGTGCCCGACGGCCGCACGTCGAGGTAGAGGCCGTGGCCGTCGCAGTACCGGCCGGCCTCGGCCACCGTGCGCACGAAGGTGGCCGAGAGCGCGTTCCGCGGGTGCCGCCCGCGAGCTCCCGGC
Organism: Vicinamibacterales bacterium; assembly: GCA_965207615.1. Lineage (GTDB taxonomy): Bacteria > Acidobacteriota > Vicinamibacteria > Vicinamibacterales > UBA8438 > JAJEEA01. Next base: position 6,073,691 of record CBDBMZ010000003.1, on the reverse strand, counting down.
CGTCGCTGTCTGTCCGCGTCCGACACCTGCCCACCGTCCTTCCCCTCGTCCGCCGGCAAGAATTGGCGGTAAATTAACACTTAAGTGACATATTTATCACACAGACACGATCTAGCCGCTAAAATACTGAAAACAAATCGCTTCTGTGACGACACCCCTGTCGCCAAAATCACGGAAACGGCCCTCTTGGGGGTGGACTGATCCGATTACTCCCGTGAATATTATTTCACCATTGGAGAGACCGCAAGTTCGTGGCGACGGGGCGTGCGCCGACATGGCCGTCGCCCGTGCGCAGTTCGCGGCGGGAGCGCAGGAGGCCTGAAGACAGATGCGGAGCGGTAGTCGACATCGGGGGGAGGCAGGGGGCGGATGGAGTGGTTTCCCCCCGCTGCTGGCGACAGACGGACGGATTCACAAGGGAGAAGATCGTTTTGGCGCGTAAGTTGCTGATTTGTAGCGGTTTACGGCATCACCACACGGGAGCGTAGCACAGTCCGTGTGCAATTCGCTCGCGGGGTGCGGGAGGCGATAGGCAGATGCGGATCGATGGTCGACATGAGCGGACGACAGGGGGCGGATGGTTGGGTTGTCCGCCGCTGCCGGCTACGAGAGGACTGGCAAAGAGGGGAGATTGCGACATGCGGACAGGAGCGATTTTCGCGAGAGGCAGTTGCAGGGCGTTGATGTGGGTGCTCGCGTTGGGGGCGGCGGTGGCGCTGTCTGCCGGTGATGCGCTCGCGCAGAAGCCCGGGGTTTCGCCTGGCTCGGTGACATTGGTTGAGGGTGGACCTAGCAAGCGCGTCATGCTCAGTGTTCCCACGGCAGATGGGGTAGTGAGCGTTAGCGTCACCGTTCCGTCGGCGAATGGGAATGGCGACATGCTCATGAGTTGGTCAGGTGGCTCACTGCGGCTCAACGCAGCGGATACCACTGGTACGACGATCGTTGTTAACCCGGGCGACGAAGTCCCGCTTACCTTGCAGGCGTTCGGCGACTCAAACGCCACCGATGGCCGAGCCAGGGTGACGTTTGCTAACGGAGATGACGAGACAGATCTGAACGTCAGAGAAGACGACCAGACCGAGGTAAGCGTGATTGTGTCCGAGCGGGCCCTGTCCGTGCGTGAAGGCGACGACAGTCTCGTAGCGGGCAGCGAGGGTGGCAGGACCTACACTGTTAAGTTGGCTACACGGCCGAGCGCCCCCGTGACCGTCCGGGCAGCAGTGACCAGACCGGTCAACGCAATCGTCAGGATCGTGAATCCAGACGGCGACGGCACCCGCGACGACCCAACCTACGTCACTGGCTTGGATTTGATCTTCGACGCAGACGGGACAACTACTGGCGCAACCGCTTGGAACGTCGTGCAACCGGTGAGAGTGGTTGCTAGGGCCGATACCAACATCGTCGATGGAAGTGCGAGCATCACGAACAATGTTACGGGTGGCGCTGACGAGTACATCGGCGAGAAGGGTCGCGCCGTGGCGATCACGGAGCACGACAGCGTCAGGAAGGTAATGCTGGAGATTTCCAGCGATTCTGTGGAAGAGGGCGAGGAGGTCACCATCACCGCTAGGCTGGCGAGCAATGATCCCAGCGACGAGAGCGTATCGACCTTGCCGGTTCCCGTGACGGTCATCTTGTCCCAGAAGAAGGGCTCGACGGCCGAGGGCAAGAACAGGGACTGGAAGGTGGGGACGCTTGCGATCTCCTCGGGCTCCACGCACGGCTCGGCTACCCTGGAAGCTCTGCACGACGCCGACGCGGACGACGAAATGCTCACGATCTCCGCTACGGTCACCGCGGACTCGGGCCTCTTCGTCGATCCGCAGCAGGAAGTCAGCCTGACGATCATGGACGACGACACCTACACGCTGGAGGCGGACAAGACCGAGGCCAACGAAGGCGATGAAGTGATGTTGACGGTTATGGTCGACCCGGCGGCGGCACTGGAGGAAACGAAGGTCATGATCGACCTGTACAGAGCTTCCGGGGCCACGGTGGAGGCGGCAGACGGTCAGGACCATGACCCGACCGACAACAAGATGGCGATCATCGACGAAGGCGAGAAGAGTGCCAAGTTCACGTTGAAGACCCTCAAGGACGCCGACGACCGCGACGAGATCATTGAGGTGCAAGCCAAGGTCGAGACAGCTGCCGGCACAATGGCTATGGTCGGGAGCCGGGTCAGGATCGACGTGCTCGATGGCCAGGACTACGAGTTCAGCGTCGAACCGGCCTCCATCGGGGAGGCCGACGGCGAAGCGAGCGTCATGGTGAAAATCGAGACCAACAAGGTCATCAGTGCGACCAAGGACACGATGCTGACGCTGGCCGTGGACCCGGCCAGCACGGCCACGGCCATGGACGACTACAGCATCATGCCCGCCGAGATGATGGTCACGATCGCCAAGGGCGAGAAGATGGGCATGGCCACGCTGATGGTCACGCCGGTCGCCGACGGGATGGACGAGCCCAACGAGACCATCGTCCTGACCGCCTGGAAGGACGACGCGCAGGTCGGCAACGCCGCGACCCTGACGATCATCGACGGCGACTCCACGACCTTCACGCTGTCCGGCCCCTCGGACATGAACCTCGTCGAGGGCCTCGAGTACGACATCGAGGTGATGGCCAGCACTGCGGTCAGGGCGGACACCACGGTCATGATCATGGCAGGCGAGGGCAGCACCGCCACCGCCGAAGACGACTACATGATCGAGGACATCATGATCATGGCCGGCGAGACCATGGGCAGGACCAAGCTGATGGTCAAGAGGGACGACATGCCGGACGGCGGCACCGACGGCGGCATGGCCGAGAAGCTGGTGCTCTACGGCATGGTCGGCAACATGAGGACCAACGAGTTGTCCTTCTACATCTGGGATCTCGCGGTCCCGGCCCTGCCGGTCATCGCGCAGCTCCTGCTAGCGGCCCTGATGGCCGTCGGCGGCTACCGCCGGTACCGTCGGCGGTAACGTTTCGGCGGCGGCGTTCGTAATCTCCCACCGCCCCCTCTCCCCCGACGCCCCGGGGGGGGAGGGGGCCTTTCCCTTCTGCCGGGGCCAATCGTTCCGCAGGCTCGCCGGCGTTGGGCCGGCGTTCCGAATCCCGAACCTCTGCCGGTTGCGGCATCCCGAGTGCTGAAGATGCGGCGGGCTCCGCACCGATGCTGGCTGAGTTGGAGACCGGGCTGCCGACCCCGTAGCCCCGCGGGCCGTCGGCCTCGAAGGCGGCCCGCTACGCACGTCGGGACTGCGGCCGATGACGAGCAGGGCGAGGCGGAGGAAGCTCCGGCGCGCGGCCGGCGCGCCGTCGGGTGCGAGGCCCGCTTCGCCCGGCCCGTCGGCCGCAGGCAGAGGGGCGCCGCAGGGTAGGACGCCATTTCGAGTCGGCCGGCCCGACGGCGCGGCGCTGGCCGCGGCGGTCTTCGGCCCCCTCGCGCTCTACGTCGCCACCATGCCGCGCACGGTGGTGCTGGAAGACGACGGCCTCTTCCTCATGGCCGGCGTGCACCTCGGCGTCGCCCACCCGCCGGGCTACCCCATCCATACGCTCATCGTCCACCTGTTCACCTGGCTGCCGTTCGGCGAGCCGGCGTTCCTCGGGCACCTCTCGAGCGCGGTGCTCGGCGCGCTGGCCTGCGGCGCCGTCTACGCCTGCGCGCGCCTTCTGGGCGCGTCGCTCCTGCCGGCCCTGACCGCGGCGTGGCTCTTCGGCGTCTCGGAGCAGTTCTGGTCGCAGGCCATCGTCACCGAGGTCTACACGCTGAACGCGCTGCTGTTCTTCGCGACCTACGCGCTGGTGCTGCTGGGTGCCCGCGACCCGGGGCGTCGATGGGCCCTCTCGTGCGCCGCCGTCGCCTGGGGGGCGGGCCTCGCCAACCACTGGCCGCTGACGGTGCTGGCGACGCCGGGGTTGGCTCTGGCCCTGCTGCCGGCATGGCGCGAGGTCCTGCCGCGGCTGCCGCGGCTGCTCGGGGCGGCCTTCTTGACCGCCTGCCTGCCGTACGCCTGGATGGTGTGGCTGTCGCAGCAGGCGCCGACCATCAGCTTCTACGGCCCTATCGACTCCTGGGGCGACTTCTGGTTCTACGTCAGCCGGCAGGGCTACAGCGAGGTCGACGCGAGCCCCTCCGCCGGCTGGAGCGACCGCGCGGCATTCCTGGGTTGGTTGGGGGCAGACCTCGTGCGGCAAACGACCCTGCCGGGATTCGTCCTCGCCGTGCTCGGCCTCGGGGCGCTGGCACGGGGCGGCGGCCTCACCGCGACGGTCCTCGCCGGCTCGGGCGTCGTCGCCCTGCTCGGCAACAGCGTGGTGCTGATCGCGCTCCTGGGGTTCGACTTCGACCCGTTCTGGCTGGCCGTGTTCCGGCCCTACCCGCTGATCTGCTACGGCGTGGCCGCCCTGTGGGCGGCAGTCGGCCTGCAGTGGCTGATGGACCGTCTGCCGGAATGGGCGGCGGCCCGCTGGCCGGCAGGAATGCCGGGACCCTCCCGGGTGCTCCGGGTCCCGCGGCTACCGGCCGCGACGGCGGCGCTGCTCGGCGCGGCGATGGTGGCGGTGTCGGCGTCGGCGAGCTGGCCGGCCAACGACCGCTCGGACAACGACTTCGCTGAACGGCATGCCGAGGTGGTGTTCGAGCTGCTGCCGCCGGACGCGGTGCTGTTCGTGTACGGCGACGCCATCGGCCCGCTCGGCTACTACCGCTTCGTCGAGGACCGCCGGCCCGGTGTCACGATGTACAGCCTGCAGGGCCTCGTGTTCGGCAACCGCCTGTTCGGTCCCTTGCTGTCGCAGGAAGGAAAAGCGAGGGCGCTGGGCCGCTTCGTCGACTCTGTCGGGAGGCCGGTGTTCCTGCTTCCCAACTACGACATCTATCCCGAGGACCGCGGCTTCGGGCATCGCGGTTTCGTGCTGGAGGTGCTGGCGGAGGGCAGCGGGGGTACCGCCAATCTGGACCGCCACCCTCGCGCAGAGCGCTACTTCCTCGAGTTGCTGGACGGGCAGCCGGCCGACATCTGGGAACGGTCGCGGCGCAGCAACCTGCTGACCCACTACGGCAACTACCTCGGGCTGCTCGTCGTGGTGGGCTCGCCGCACCTCGAGCCGATGGCCGAGTTGCTGGAGCGGGCCGAGGACTGCTACCCCTGCCTGCTCGGCATGGCGGACGCGGTGCTCGACAACGAGGCCGCCGGCCATGTCGATCGTATCGCCGTCTGGCTCGCGCGGGCCGAGGCGCTACACGACCGCGCCCTGACCAAGCAGGAGTCGGCCAAGCTGCGCTTCGAGCAGGGCCGCCTCGCCGAGCTGACCGGCGACACCGCCACTGCCGCCACGCGCTATCGGCAGGCCTATGCCATCTTCCCGCACCCCGACCGCGACGCCGGCCCCGCCCTCCGCCGCCTCGGTCTCGCGCCGTGACGGTGGTCGCCGTCGCATGAGGTAGTACTTGGCCAAGCGAAGTAGGTTCCGGTCGCGTCGCCCGAGCGCAACGGCCGGCCAGGACCGCCGCAAGCCCTGGATCCTGCGCCTTGGTTCCGCGCTCGCCGCCATACCCGATCTGCTGTTGCATCCCTCGCCTCCCGGCGAGCGACCCTGGAAGCTCCTGCTGCCCGTGCTTGCCCTGGCGTTCGCCGCACGCGCTGCGGTCGCCCTGTCGGGCGACTTCGTCCTGCACCCGGACGAGATCATGCAGTACCTGGAGCCGGCCCACCGGCTGGTCTTCGGCAACGGCGTGACCTACTGGGAGTACTTCTACGGCGCCCGCTCGTGGCTGGTCCCGGGGTTCGTCGCCGGCGTCCTGAAGCTGTTCGACGCCCTGGGGCTCGGCCAGCCCGCCTGGTACGTCGGCGGCGTCGAGCTCGCGTTCTGCGCCGTTTCCCTGTTGATTCCGGCGGGCATGTACTTCTTCGCCCGCTGGCACTTCGGCGAACCCGCGGCGCGCATCGCGTTGCTGATGGGCGCCTTCTGGTACGAACTCGTCGGATTCGCCCACAAGCCGATGACCGAGTTCGTCGCCACCGCCCTGATCGTGCCCCTGCTGGCGCTCGCCGTGCGGCCCGCGCCCGACAGCCCGCGGGTCGTCTTCACGGCGGCGGTCCTGGCGGTGCTGGCGCCCGCCGTACGGCTGCAGTACGCGCCGCTGGCCCTGCTGGTTCTCGGCCTCGTCTTCCTGCGAACCCGGAAGAAGACGCAGCTCGCGCTGACCGCCGCCGCGGTCCTCCTCGCCGTCGGCGCACTGGACGCGATGACGTGGGGGGGCGGGCCGTTTCACTCCTACGTGACCAACATCCGCGTCAACCTCGCTCTCGACGAGTTGATCACCGATGGGGGTCCCGCCTGGCAGCACCTGTACTGGCTCTTGACCGCCAGCACGGGATTAGCGGCCGTGTGCATCCTTCCGGCCCCGAGGGAACCCCGGCGATATGCTCTCCTGTTGCTGCTCGTCACGGTCGTCCTGCTCCTCCATGCACCGCAGTCGAACAAGCAGTACCGTTTCGTCTTCGCGGTGATTCCGCTCTACTTGATGGTGGGAGCGGACATCCTGGCGCGGCTTGTGTCCCGCGCGCAGACCGGTCGGCGCCGCCTCGTTGGCGCGGCTGCCTTGACCCTGGCATCCGCGTTCACCGCGATTACCGTGGGCGGCATCCTGAACGCGTTGCCGTCCCAGACGGCCGTGTACCAGTGGCGGATAGGGCCGTCGGGCCAGGTCGCCTTTCTCCGCAATCAGGATCCCGTTTTCCACGTCTACCGCTACCTGGCCGGTACGCCCGGGGTCACCGGCGTCTGGCAGGTGGACCGCGCCTATTTCGATCTTCCCGGCTACTACCATCTGCACCGCGCGATCCCCTTCTACGACGCCAATACGGGCTATCGCAGCTTCTCGGACGACGGACGGCTCGATCTGGAGACGATTATGGCCTCGGTCAGTCACATCGTGTCGGCGGATCCGGCGACGTCCATACCCGGTTACTCCGTGGAGAGGACGTTCGGCCCGATCCGGGTTCTGCGCCGTGACGGGCGGGAGACTCGCATTCGCCCATGGGAGGAGTACGCGCCTACAATCACCGGGGGTGTCTTCACCGATCTGATGCGCCAGCTCTACCCTGACGCACCCGCTCCGCCGCCGAACTCGGGGATCCGCTTTGTCGACGAAGGCGCCGAAGGGCGATAGCGTGCCAAGCAGGGCGAAGCGCAGGAAGTCACGGCGCGGCGCCGGCAACGCGCCGCCGGGCGCTCCCCCCGGTGCCACCGGCCCGGCTCCGGCCACCGGCGCGGCGAGGCGCGGAACGGCGGCGCTTCCCGTCGCCCGGCCCGACCACGCGGGGCTGGCCGCGGCCGTCCTCGGCCCCCTCGCCCTCTACGTCGTCACCCTGCCGCGCACGGTCGCGCTGGAAGACGACGGCCTGTTCCTGATGGCCGGCGCGTACCTCGGCGTCGCCCACCCGCCGGGCTATCCGCTGTACACGCTCATCCTCCACCTGTTCACGCGGCTGCCGTTCGGCGAGCCCGCGTTCCTCGGGCACCTGTCCAGCGCCGTGCTCGGCACGCTGGCCTGCGGCGCCGTGTACTGCTGCGCCCGGCTGCTGCGCGCAGCGCCGGTCCCCGCCCTCGCCGCGGCCTGGCTCTTCGGGGTGTCGGAGCAGTTCTGGTCGCAGGCCATCGTCACGGAGGTCTACACCCTCAACGCGCTGCTGTCTACGCGCTCCTGCTGCACGGGACGCGGCATGCGGGACGCCGGTGGCCTCTCCTGTGCGCCGCTGTCGCCTGGGGGCGGGGCTGGCCAACCAGTGGCCGTTGATGGTGCTGGCCACGCCCGGCCTGGCCCTGATCCTGCTGCCCGCCTAGCGGAACGTGCTCCCCCGGCTGCCGCGGCTGATCGGCGTGGCCTTCGCCAGCGCGGCCCTGCCCTACGCGTGGATGGTCTGGTTGTCTCACCAGGCGCCGTTCATCAGCTTCTACGGCCCCCTCGAGACCTGGAGCGAGTTCTGGTTCTTCTTCAGTCGGCAGGGTTACGGTGAGGTCGACGTCAGTCCCAGCGCCGGCTGGAGCGACCGTTGGTCGTTCGCGGGGTGGCTCGCCGCCGACCTCGTGCGCCAGACGACCCTGCCGGGTTCCCTGCTCGCGCTCGCCGGCCTCGCGGCGCTGGCCCGCGGCGGCGGCCTCGCTACGGCCGCCGCCGCGGGCTCCGGCGTGGTCGCGCTGCTCGGCAACAGCCTCGTGCTGATCGTGCTGCTCGGGTTCGACTTCGACCCGTTCCGGGTGGCGGTGTTCCGAGCCTATCCGCTGATTTGCTACGGCATCACCGCCCTGTGGGTGGGCGCCGGCCTCCAGTGGCTGATGGAACGGCTGCCGGACTGGGCCGCGGTGCCGTGGCCAGCCCTGGCGCGCAGGACGACTGCGGCGGCGACCGTGGCCGGGGCGACGATGGTCGTCGCGGCGGGCTTCGCGGGGTGGCCGGCCAACGACCGTTCCAGCAGCGACTTCGCGGAGCGGCACGCGGACGCGCTGTTCGAACTGCTACCACAAGGTGCGGTCCTGTTCGCGTTCGGCGACACTACCGCTCCCCTCGGGTACTACCGCTACGTGGAGGGGCGCCGGCCCGACACCGCCCTCTACAACCTGCAAGGCTTGGTGTTCGACAACCGTCTCTCCGATCCGCTGACGCCGCGGGAAGAGAAGCAGCGGGCGCTGGGCCGCTTCGTTGACGCGACGGACCGCCCGGTGTTCGTGGAGCCCGGCGACGACATCCGTCCCGAGATCTACCCCGAGGACCGCGGCGTCGGGCACTACGGCTTCCTGCTCGGGGTGCTCGATGAGGGCACGGCGACCACGTTCGAGGCTGGCGCGGCATCCGGGCGGCGAGCGGTATTTCCTCGAGCTGCTGGACCGGCGACCCGACGACCGCTGGGAGCAGGTGCGGCGCAACGAGCTTCTGTCCCAGTACGGGAGGTAGCCGGGGTTGGTCCACGTGCTGGGCTCGCCGGTCGGCGCCCCACTCGCCGCCTTGGAGTCGGCGGGGCTTCCAGCCCTCGATGGCCGCCCTGGCGGGGTCGGGCTTCGGGAGCGGAGTCGCGGGCGACTCGGGTTCCGGTTCCTCGGCGACGTCGTCTGGGTACTGTGGTCGAGTTCTTGCTGGACGAGCCTGTCGAGTCGGCGTCTCGTTTGGGGGTCAACGCGGAAACGGACAGCTGGACGGTCCGTACGACATGAACCTCGTGGAGGGCATGTCGTACGAGATCAGCCACGAGAGCCCGCGGCTCCACAGCACCGACTGAAAGGCCCCCGAAACCCGCAGGGCGCAGGGCGCAGGGCGCAGGGCGCAGGGCGCAGGGCGCAGGGCGCAGGGCGCAGGGCGCAGGGCGCAGGGCGCAGGGCGCAGGGCGCAGGGCGCAGGGCGCAGGGCGCAGGGCGCAGGGCGCAGGGCGCAGGGCGCAGGGCGCAGGGCGCAGGGCGCAGGGCGCAGGGCGCAGGGCGCAGGGCGCAGGGCGCAGGGCGCAGGGCGCAGGGCGCAGGGCGCAGGGCGCAGGGCGCAGGGCGCAGGGCGCAGGGCGCAGGGCGCAGGGCGCAGGGCGCGCGCACTTACCGGTTTCTCTGCGAGAAACCGACGTGCGACGCGAGAAATCGGCCCGAAGAGCACGACGCCATGTGTGGCCACGTCAACGTGAAGACCTGCACGCGCGGCACCGGCCAGTCGGCGGCGGCGAAGCACGATTGTATCAGCCGCGGCGGCAAGTACGAGGCAGACTGGCAGGACGAGGTGGTGCACCTCGAGTCGGGTGGCATGGCGGCGTTTGCGTCGTCGGACGCGGCCTGTACTGGGCGGCGGCCGACAGCCACGGGCGGAGCAACTGCTGCCTTTTCGATCGCTGACGGCGGTCCCTCCCCAACTCGCTGGACTCTGCCGAACGGCCGGATCTGGCGCGGAGCTTCGCGGCACACGTGACGGCGGGCGAGTTGCCGTACGCGCCCAGTGGGCGAGCCGTTCGAGCAGGCAGACGGCGAACGAGCGCCGGCGGGGCGGCCATCCCGACCTCCCGGAATACGGCGCGGGAGGCGGCACAGGTGGGGGCGGCGTCAGAGGTACGATCGACCCCTCATGTGACCCGACCCCTTGCCCCTCGCCCCCCGTCCACCCGGCCGCCTGTCGAAGGCAGGCGGCCGGGACGGTAAAAATCCGCGCGCTATGCGCGCCTGGATTCTGCCCCGCTGTGCGGGGCCAGGGACGAAGACCCCGACCGGCAAGAGGCCGCCAAGAACCCCCGGGGAAAGGAGAACGCGCATGACCGAGGTGCGACTCGACCTGCGGCAGGTGCCGGCGCGCCCCGAGCTGCTGCTGGCCGCCGACTTCGGGCGGGAGGCCCGGGGCCGCCCGATCCACGGCCGGCCCGAGAGCGAGGACGGCGGCGCCGCCGAGCCCGGGCCGAGGCTGAAGCTCGGCGCGGTCCGGACGCGGCGGCTCGCGGTGAGCGAAGGCACCGACAGGCCCTCGGGCAGCGTCTACGGGAACCCGCTCGGCGGCACGCGGGACGACGCCCCGGTGGTCCCCATCGGCGCGCCCGTGATCGTGAGGACCGACGTCCCCGACGCCCACGGGTGGCGCGTCTACCGGGTGCGCCGAACGGGGCCGTCATCTACGACCGGTGGATCGAGCACGACCCGGCCAACGCGGAGCTGGCGCTCGCCGAGCTGCGGGCGGCCGCGGCGACGAACCCCGCGGCGGCGCTGCACCTCGCCGTCGAGAGGCAGCCCGGCCACGTGAGCGAGGAAGCGATCATGCGGTGGCTTGCCGCCCAGGAGACCGAGCGACCGAGCGCCCCACCGAAGCCCCGGTCGCGGGCGGCACGGCGGCGGTGGCGTCGAGCCCTCGCCCGGAAAGGCGACCGCGCATGACGCGCCTCACCGGGAACCGCGACGCCCCGCAGTCGATCCCGACCGTTGCCCGTGGTCGGCCACCGGTGCCGCGTTCCAGCGGGCCGGCCCGCCTGACGACGACCACGCCGGCCGAAGGGCGGCGTGGTCCGGCGCCGACGCCGTGCACCAGCACGCGGCGCACGACCCCGCCGTCGCGACCATCCTGACGACCGCCCACGACATCCACCGCATCACCGTCGCCTTCAGCGCCGGCCGCATCTCCATAGCCCGCGCCACCGCCGCCCCCTCCTGTGCCGAGCCTGGCGCGCCTCGCCACCAGCCCGCGTGATCGCCGTCGATCCGTCGACCCCGACCACCCATCTCGACGCCCGTAGGAACACCGCCCGGCACTCGGCGCGGCCGGCGGGTCGGTCCCGTCCGCCGCACATTGCCCGGAGAGGAGAGAGGGAAAACCACATGTCCGAACGAACCGTTCAGCGGGTCGGCGCCAAGGTCGTCGTCCGCTCCATCGACAACGCCGGCTGCACGATGCGGGCGTTGACCGTCACGTCCAAGCTGCGGCTGCAGGGCTCGGCCCTCGCCGCCGCGCTCGCGAGGCCCGACGTCGAGTCCGCGCTGACCGACGTCAGCTGGCGCACCGGCGTCGGACACGTCACCGGCGTATCGGTCGCCTACGGCGGGATCGAGCCCCACCTCATCCCGGTGCGCGACACCGCCACCGGCGCGGTGGCCGAGGCCGAGGTGGTCTGACAGGGCAGCGACGGCGCCCTCGACCAGGACCTCGAGGAGCTCATGCCCGAGGGGCCGCAGCGCACGCGCCTCGACTGAAAGAACGTCGGGAAGTTCGATGCGGACGTGGACGACCCGCGCGCGGCGCCGTTACCGGCGGACCGGGCGACGCTGAGACGCCCGGGCCGGGTGTCGAGCCGGCGCGGCTATCTGCGCCCGCCGCTCCCGGTCGACACCGTCGCGCGCATCTCAGAGCTCCGCGGCGAGGACCTCAGCTTCAAGAAGATCGGCAAGGCCCTCGGCATCGCGGCGTGGACCGCCTCGCGCTACGTCCGCAGCTTCGAGGAGGGAGACCGCTGACGAGAGAAGATCACGACCGCCGATGCCGCCGGCAAGGCGCACTGCAATCCATCCAGGTCGACACGCCGAACGTCGACGCCGCCGCGCGGCCCGCACTGCCGCATCACCGACAGCCGGCCGACCCCGCCGCCCGCCAGGATCTTGTTCGGCTCGTCGTGATCCCGTCGCCCCACGACCCGAACGTGCCTCACCACGACCTCGACGACGGGGCAGGGGATGGGCCACCTCGACATCGAGGGGGCGCTGTTCGCCCTCGGGGGTTCTCGACTTGGCGCCGGTCGTCCGCCATCCAGGCGGCGCGGTGCCGATGGCCGCCTCCAGACTGCGCCCCCGGGCCGTCGTTGGGGCATCTTCCTCTTCCGCGGAGCGGACAAGTCCAGCCTGAGCGACCCCGCGGTACTGACCCAGAAGTGACACCTTGGTTTCACGCTCTGGGTCAGAAAGAGTAGTACGTAGCGGGGTCGCTCAGGTGTGGATCCTCGTACGGGTCGTGACCCAAACCTCTGGGTCAGCTTGGGTTAAGTGACTATCTGTCAGTAGTTTGAGATGCAGGGGACGTGAAATCAGGGTCGCACTGGACGTGAAATTTGGGTCAAGCCGATGGTTACCATGGTTTGGGTCAGCGGGGCGCGATATCGAGACCGTGTTGGGCGCCTTGAGCTCGGGGTGTTGGGGGCCGCGGTCTTGTCGACGGTCCTTTGTGAGCCAATGTTCCTAGACGGTACTGTGTGGCACATGCAGTCCGAGACCGCCATCCGTTTCCGAGTCACGCCGAAGATGCGCGGCCTCCTCGATAGACACCGAGACGGGGAAGACATCAACGTCTCCGCCTGGGTCCGGCGACACATCGAAAACGCGCTCCGGGGACAAGTTCCCGAGGAGTTCCAGCAACAGCAGAACCGGACCGAAAAGACCGGCGGCGAGATGCCGGAACTGTAGCAGCCCATTCCTCGTAGCCGACGCCCACGCACTGCCCCCGGCCGCCGCCGTCACCGTCGAGGCGGCGGGACGCGGCCGGCCGGTCACCAGTTGGCGGCCGGCCGGTCACCAGTTGGTAGCGGCGCTCGCGAGGCCCGACGTCCAGTCCGCGCTGACCGACGTCAGTTGCGGACCGGCGCCGGGCACACCGCCGGCGTCTCGGTCGTCTACAGCGGGCCCAAGCCCCAGCTCGTCTCGGTGCGGAACACCGCCACCGCCGCAGTGGCCGAGGTGGTCTGGCATGGCAGCGACGGCACCCTCGACCAGGACCTCGAGCAGCTCATGCCCGAGGGGTCGTAGCGCACGCGCCTCGACTGGAACCTCGGGAAGTTCGCCCGGACGTGGACGACCCCGCGCGCGGCGCCGTTGCCGGCGGACCGGGCAACGCTGGGACGCCCGGGCCAGGTGTCCAGCCGGCGCGGCTATCTGCGCCCGCCGCTCCCGGTCGACACCGTCGCGCGCATCTTCGAGCTCCGCGACGCCGGCCTCAGCTTCAAGGCCCTCGGTATTGCGGCGTGGACCACCTCGCCGCACCGTCCCGAGAAAAAGGCGCCAATTGGCGCGGTTTCGCCGTTCGACCTCACCAGCCGGCCCTTGGCGGAGTCGGCCGTCTCGGCCGCTTCCGGGGCCGGTTCAGCGGGGCCGGTAGCCCGCGACCACCGTCGGCGGATCTGCGTCGACCCCGCGGGCGGCGGCGCTTTCGACCCATCCCCACCCGGTTGACGACACGCCCAGGGGGGAGCCTCAAACAACCGACAGGGGCGCGCGGACAGCAGCTCGGCCTATCCCCCGCCGCCGCGCAGCAGACATACGCCCATCGAGCCCCACAGCAGCGGCAGCCCGGCGTCGAGGATCATCCACGCGAGCGAGATGGTGTCGCCGCCTATTGCCGTGAACGTGGGGGTGATCTGGGCGAACCAGTTCAGGAGGAACATGATGCCGAGGAACAGGCCGCCGTAGAAATGCACGTTGGCAGCGAGGAGCTCGCGCGTGACCGGGCCGTCGCTCCCGCCGCTCTCGGCCGCCTTCTTGCGGGCGTAGCCGAACGCCACGCCCAGGGTCAGCGGCACGAACATCAGCCAGCCGATGATGCCCCAGGCGGGGCTGTAGGGGCTGTCCTCCGTGGACGTGTGGTAGAGCGGCTCGACGACGGTGTGGACGGCCACCACCAGCGCCATCACCACCAGGACCGCGCCGCTGATGCGCTTCATGTCCATGACTCCCCCCCCTTGCCGCTGGCGCGTCCGCCGGTGACCACCCGCGCCACGCCGTCGGAGAAGCTGCGGCTCCGCTCGGCGCCCGACCACCCACCATGAGTCCGCTCCGTTCCACGGCGCAGACCCCTAGCCTACCGCTTCGTCACAAGCGGAAACCGCGATGACAGCGAGCATGGCCGTGCCCGCGTGCGACAACCGCGGCGCGCTGCAAGAGTCATCGCGCCACGGTGGTCTAGCCGCCGAACAGTCGAAGGATCCCCAGGGTCAGTGCACCGGTGGCAAGGACGGTGCCGACCATCCAACGGATGAGCCGGGTCTCCAGAGAGGCGATCTCGGTCCGAACCTCGGCGGTCTGAGTGCGTTGTTCAGTGCGCAGCTCAGCGATCTGGGTCGAGAGCCGCGTGTCGAGGTTCGCAATCTCGGCCCGAACCTCAGCGGCCTGGGTGCGTTGTTCAGTGCGCAACTCAGCGATGTGGGTCGAGAGCCGCGTGTCGAGGTTCGCAATCTCGGTCCGAACCTCGGCAATCTCGCCACGCTGCTCAGCCCGCATCTCGGCGAGGCCAGCCTTGAACTGGTCGGACGTGACGTGGCCGCCCTGCTCGACGACCGAGCGCAGAGCGGCCGTGACGGCGTTCGCCTGGGCGGGCGTGAACTCGACCGCCGTCAACGACTGGGCGACAGCCTGGGTGTCCAGCATGCTATCTCAGCCTAGCACACGCCCCCGCGGGGGGGAACCCGCTACGCGAGGAACCCCGCACCGGTCTTCGGGCACCGTCCTGGCCGGCCTCGGTGGCCACTGCGTCCCCCGGAACCAGCGTGTCCAGGGCGGAAGATTTTCGTCCCGCAACTCGGCGAGGCCGGCCGTGAACTGGTCCGGCGTGACGCGGCCGCCGTGCCCGGCGGCCGGACCGCGTTCGTGAAACCGGGGAGCGGACTCACGAGGCATCGGATCACCGACCCAGGGAGACGGCCCGCCCCCGCTCCTCGGCGAGGTAGGCTCCCCACTCGTCCATCAGCTGCCGTCGCCGCTCGAACAGGTCCGACCGCGCGTAGGCTGCCTCGGTCTGGTCCTTCACGGCGTGCGCCAGCGCCGCCTCCATGACCTCCCGAGGGTGGTTCGTACGCTCCGACGCCCAGTCCCGGAACGACGACCGGAACCCGTGGGGCACCGCCGCGATGCCCAGATCGCTGACGAGCTTCGAGATGACCGCGGCGTCGATCGCCTTGCCGCGGAAGCTCCGGAACACCAACTCGCCCTTCCCGGCCGGACTCGAGACTGCGCGAAGCTGCTTCGCCTCCCGAAGGACCTCGACCGCCCGGGCGCACAGCGGCACCCGGTGCGCGCGCTTCGCCTTCATCCGCGCCGCCGGAACCGTCCACGTCCGCGCCGCAAGGTCGATCTCGCCCCACGTGGACAGCCGGACCTCGGTCGACCGCATGGCCGTCAGCACCAGGAACTCGAACGCCAGCTTCAGCCCGGCCCACGCACCGGAGCTGCGGACCGTGGCCAGCGCGGCGGCGACCTCGCCGTGCGGAATCGCACGCCGATGCTCGACCGGCGCGGGGCGTTTCGGCAGCGCCGCGGTGACCGCGTCGCCGGCCGGATTGTCGTTCCGGTAGCCCTGGGCGATCGCCCACCGCATGACCGTCGAGATGCGCTGCCGCACTTTCCGCGCCGTGGCGTGCTTGCGCGTCCAGAGGGGCCGCAGCGTGGTCATGATGTCGGCCGACGTCACCTCGTCGACGCTCATCTCGCCGAGGTACGGGAACACGTGGCTGTGCATGCCCGCCAGCCACTGGTCCGCGGTCTTGTCTCCCCCCTTCCAGGACCCGGCGTAGAGGGCGACCACCTCGGCGGCGGCCTCTTCGACCGTCGGGATGCGCTCGTCGCGCCGTCTGCGGGCCCGCGGGTCGGCGCCCGCGCGTGCGAGCTTGCGGTTGTCGAGGGCCTTCTCCCGGGCTTCGGCGAGCGGGACCAGCGCGTAGCTGCCGAGGCCGAGGGAGCGGGACCGGCCGCGGATGACGAGCCGCTGGACCCATCGGCGGGCCCCCGAGGGGTCGACGTGGAGGTACAGGCCGTTGCCGTCGGCGTATCTGCCGGCCTGGGCGACGCTGCGGCAGAAGGCGGCCGAGAGGGCCTTGTCGGGGTGTCGGCCCCGGCGCTTGGTGGCCGTCGGTTTCTTGGGGAGCGGCGTTTCCATGGCGCTTTCGCCCTTTCTTTCAGCATCGCTCGATGTCTCATCCCGTCACCAATTTATTTTTGGATTCTAGCGAAAGTACCGGGACGCGTCAAGACGGCGAATCGGCTAAACACTGCACAATATACAGTTATCCGGCTGGATTTCTGCGGACGAAGGCGGACGGGGCTGGACAGCAAAAGTCAACTTCCAAGGGAGATTGCGACATGCGGACAGGAGCGATTTTCGCGAGAGGTAGTTGCAGGGCGCTGGCGTGGGTGCTGGCGCTGGGGGTGGTGACGGTGCTGTCTGCCGGTCAGGCTGTCGCCCAGGAGATGAAGACGGTGATCGTGCCGTCCGCGTTCAAGTTCACGCCAGCCAGCGGCGTGACGGTCGACGAGGGGGGAGACGCCAAGTCCATCAAGTTGGAGTTGACCACGAAGGAGGTCGAAGTACTGGCCACCGCGACAGACCCTGGTACCTCGGTCACGGTCACTGCCACGCTTGCCAGGGGCGCCGGTGTCGACAACGCCGACTTCCTGCTTGACAATGTTGCAGGAACCGGCGGCCCCCCCGCGACGGAGCTGACTGGCCTGACATGGACGTTCACTATCGATGTCGATGGGGAGGCCGGGACCATCGAGCCTGACTCGAATCCCCGTCTTACCGTGTCTGCCGAGGAAGAATACCGTGATCTTCACGCCGAGCGGTTACACTGATTATGATCCAGACGGAGACGGCACTAACGAGGCTTCGTTCTCGACTGCCGGAAGGGTGACCATCAAGGAGGTCGACAACGACGAAAAAGGGGTGATCGTCTCGGAGAGGGAGCTCACGCTGCTAGAGGGAGGCGCCAGCAAGACGTACACGGTCAGCTTGGGCTCAGAGCCGTCGGACGACGTGACCGTCACGGTGGGGCTGACATCCGTGGTCAACGCGACGATCACTCGCGATCCCACGTCGCTGACGTTCACGAACAGCGCCGGGACGACCCCCTGGAACCGACCGCAGACCGTGACCGTGAGCGCGACCACCGACTCGAACACCATCAACGGGTCAGCGACCATCACGCACAAGGCTTCCAGTAACGATCCCGACTACAATATCGCTGCAAGCGCAGCCCCCAAGGTGTCGATCGTGGAGATCGACGGCGTGAGGACGGTGACGCTAACCACGTCTGCCGATATGGTGGATGAAGGCAAGGCGATCACCATCACGGCGACCTTGTCGAGTTCCGTTCCCGATTCGCCCGTGGTCTTGTCGGAGGACGTGGTGATCGGGTTGTCGAACAAGGACAAGACACCGCCGATTTCACCACCGTCGTCGGACTATAGCGTGGAGGGCAACAAGATCACGATCGCGATGAACTCCACCGCCGGCTCTACCACGCTGATGGCCAAGCACGATCAAGACGAGTCCGACGAGACGCTCACGCTGGTCGCATCCATCTCTTCCGCGCCCGGCATCATCGACTTGGCGACCGAAGAGGTCACGGTACAGCTCATCGACGACGACACCTACACGCTGGAGGCCGACAAGATGGAGGTCGCCGAAGGCAAGGAGGTGATGTTGACAGTCAAGGTCGACCCCGCGGCAGCGCTGGAAACGAAAGTCGGTATCGACCTGTACCAGGCCTCCGGGGCCAAGGTGAAGCCGGCGAAGGGCGAGGACGCCGACGATGACGGCAACGTGATCATCGACGAAGGCGGGAGCACCGCGAAGTTCACCTTGACGGCCGGCTCGGACGCTGACAGCGACGACGAAACCATCATTGTGAGGGCCATGGCGGGCGGCAAGGTCGTCGGCAACCGGGTCATGATCATGGTTCTCGATGACGAGGCCGCGCCGGAGTACACCCTGAGCCTCGACCCCGACGCCATCGGTGAGGCTGACGGGGAGGCGAGCGTGATGCTGAAGGTCATGACCAACAAGGCGGTCTCGGCCGACACCACCCTGAAGATGGCCGTTGACCCCGCCGGCACTAGCACGGCCATGGACCCCGACGACTACAGCATCATGCTCGCCGACGTCATGATCGACGAAGGCGAGATGATGGGCATGGCCATGCTGACGGTCACCCCCGTCGCCGACGCGATGGACGAAGCCAACGAGACCATCGTCCTGAACGCCTGGTTGGACGACGCGCAGGTCGGCAACAACGTCACCCTGACGATCATCGACGGCGACTCCACGACCTTCACGCTGTCCGGCCCCTCGGACATGAACCTCGTCGAGGGCTTCGAGTACGACATCGAGGTGATGGCCAGCACCCCGGTCATGGCGGACACCATGGTCATGATCATGCACAGCGACGCCAGCACCGCCTCCGCCGATGACTACATGATCGAGGACATCATGATCATGGCCGGCGAGACCATGGGCAGGACCAAGCTGATGGTCAAGAGCGACGACATGCCGGACGGCGGCACCGACGGCGGCATGGCCGAGAAGCTGGTGATCTACGGCATGGTCGGCAACATGAGGACCAACGATCTGTCGTTCTACCTCTGGGATCTCGCGGTCCCGGCCCTGCCGGTCATCGCGCAGCTCCTGCTGGCGGCCCTGATGGCCGTCGGCGGCTACCGCCGGTACCGTCGGCGGTAACGACGTTCGACGGCGGCGTAGTTCGTAATCTCCCACCGCCCCCTCTCCCCCGCCGCCCGGGGGTGAGGGGGCCTTTCGGTTCTGCCGGAGGCTAATCGTTCCCACAGGGTCGGCCGGCGTCAGGCCGACGTTCCGATCCCGACCTCTACCGGCGGTGGGTATCGCGAGTGCTGAAGATGGCGCGGGCGTCGCACCGAGCCGGCTGAACTGGCGACCGGGCCTGGCGACGCCGCAGCCCTGCGGTCCGTCGGCTCCACGAAGACCCGCCAGAGTACGTCGGGGCTGCGCCGATGACGAGCAGGGCGAGGCGGAGGAAGCTGCAGCGCGCGGCCGGCTCGCCGTCAGGTGTGCGGTCCGCTTCGCCCAGCCCGTCTGCCGCGGGCAGTGGGGCGCCGCAGGGTAGGACGCCATTTCGGGTCGGCCGGCCCGACGTCGCCGCGCTGGCCGCGGCGGTCCTCGGCCCCCTCGCGCTCTACCTCGCCTCCCTGCCGCGCACGGTGGTGCTGGAAGACGACGGCCTGTTCCTCATGGCCGGCGCGCACCTCGGCGTCGCCCACCCGCCGGGCTACCCCATCCACACGCTCATCGTCCACCTGTTCACCCGGCTGCCGTTCGGCGAGGCGGCGTTCCTCGGGCACCTCTCGAGCGCGGTGCTCGGGGCGCTGGCCTGCGGCGCCGTCTACGCCTGCGCGCGGCTGCTGGGCGCGTCGCCCCTGCCGGCCCTGACCGCGGCGTGGCTCTTCGGCGTCTCCGAGCAGTTCTGGTCGCAGGCCATCGTCACCGAGGTCTACACGCTGAACGCGCTGCTATTCTTCGCGACTTACGCGTTGGTGCTGCTGGAGGCCCGCGACCCGGGGCGTCGATGGGCCCTTTGGTGCGCCGCCGTCGCCTGGGGGGCGGGCCTCGCCAACCACTGGCCGCTGACGGTGCTGGCGACGCCGGGGCTGGCGCTGGCCCTCCTGCCGGCGTGGCGCGAGGTCCTGCCGCGGCTGCCCCGGCTGCTCGGGGCGGCCCTCCTGACTGCCGCCCTGCCGTATGCGTGGATGGTGTGGCTGTCGCAGCAGGCGCCGGCCATCAGCTTCTACGGCCCCATCGATTCCTG
The DNA here is from genome assembly GCA_965207615.1 of Vicinamibacterales bacterium. Taxonomy (GTDB): domain Bacteria; phylum Acidobacteriota; class Vicinamibacteria; order Vicinamibacterales; family UBA8438; genus JAJEEA01. The sequence goes on along the minus strand of CBDBMZ010000003.1, from coordinate 6,053,646 downwards.
GGGCGACTTCTGGTTCTACGTCAGCCGGCAGGGGTACAGCGGCGTCGACGCCAGTCCCGCCGCCGGCTGGAGCGACCGCGCGGCGTTCCTGGGTTGGTTCGCGGCCGACCTCGTGCGCCAGACGACCCTGCCGGGATTCGTTCTGGCCGTTCTCGGTCTCGGGGTGCTGGCCAAGGGCGGCGGCCTCGCCGCGACGGCCCTGGCCGGCTCGGGCCTTGTCGCCCTGCTCGGCAACAGCGTGGTGCTGATAGCGCTCCTGGGGTTCGACTTCGACCCGTTCTGGCTGGCCGTGTTCCGGCCCTACCCGCTGATCTGCTATGGCGTCGCCGCCCTGTGGGCGGCCGTCGGCCTGCAGTGGCTGATGGACCATCTGCCGGAGTGGGTGGCGGCTCGCTGGCCTGCGCGGGGGCCGGGAACCTCCCGCGCGGCCTGGGCCAGGCGGTCGGCGGCCGCGGCGGCGGTGGTGGTGGTCGGCGCGGCGATGGTGGCGGTGTCGGCATCCGCAAGCTGGTCGGCCAACGACCGCTCGGACAGCGACTTCGCGGAGCGGTATGCCGAGGCGGTGTTCGATCTGCTGCCGCGGGAGGCAGTGCTATTCGCGTTCGGCGACGCCATCGGGCCCCTCGGCTACTACCGCTTCGTCCAGGAGCGGCGGCCCGACGTCGACCTCTACGGCCTGCAGGGCCTCGTGTTCGGCAACCGCCTGTTCGATTCCTTCCTGCCGCAGGAAGAGAGAGCGAGGGCGCTGGACGAGTTCGTCGACGCCACCGGGAGGCCCGTGTTCCTGCTTCCCGACTACGACATCTATCCCCAGGACCGCGGCTTCGGGCATCGCGGTTTCGTGCTGGAGGTGCTGGGGGAGGGCAGCGGGGGCACCGCCAATCTTCCCCGCGCCCCGCGCGCAGAGCGCTACTTCCTCGAGCTGCTGGACAGGCGGCCTACCGACGTCTGGGAAAGGCAGCGGCGCAGCGGCCTGCTGACCCACTACGGCAACTACCTCGGGCTGATCGTCCTGGTGGACTCGCCGTTGCAGGAGCCCCTGGCCGAGCCGCTGGAGCGGGCCGACGACTGCTATCCCTGCCTGCTCGGCATGGCGGACGCGGTGCTCGACAACGACGCCGCCAGCCATGCCGCTCGCGTCGCCGCGTGGCTCGCCCGGGCCGAGGCGCTGCACGACCGTGCGATAACCAGGCAGGAATCGGCCCGGCTGCGCCTCGAGCAGGGCCGGCTGGCCGAGCTGACGGGCGACGCCGACACCGCGGCCGCCCGCTACCGGCAGGCCTATGCCATCTATCCGCACCCCGACGTCGACGCCGGCCCCGCCCTCCGCCGATTTGGTCTGGCGCCGTGACGACTGTCGTCCTGGGATGTCGGACCGCGAATCCGCCGATCTTGCGGACGCCGGGGGCCGTCTACCCCCGGTACGCTCCGACAATCGCCGGCGGTGTCCTCACCGATCTGATGCGCCAGCTCTACCCCGATGCACCGCTCGACGGACTCCGGTCACGGTTCGTCCCTGGTCGGGAGGTCACGTCGGGCAACGAGCTCCAACGCCGCGACCGCGGTGACGATGGGGATGTCACGGATGTGGCCGAGGGCCAGCATGTGCTTCTTGTCGCCAGAGACAATCAGGTCGGCCCGTCCGGCGATTGCGGTGGCCAGGATGGGATTGTCGTCCGGGTCGGGCGAGGCGTCGACCTCGGGCAGGTCGGCCGCGACTTCGCCGATCACCTCCAGGTTGCGCATCAGGTCTTCCGCGTCTTCCGACCGCAGGTAGGGTCGGAGGCGGTCGCGGGTCAGGACGGTCCTCAGCTCGGCGAGCTGCGCCTCGGAGGTCACCAGGGTCAGACGCTCGCGCCTGATCGCCATCAGCACGCGGCCCGGCGGACCGCTCCCCGCTATCAGCGCACTGACCAGGACGTTGGTGTCAAGCACGATCCGCACGGGCGTCCGCCACTGCTCGATCCGCGAGGGCCTGGGCCGCCTCGGGCGACAGGTGCTTGTTGCGTTCCCAGACCGCTTCGAGCGTCTCCCAGAAGATTGCCTGCCGGACCGCCCGGTCGACGAACCGGGACAGGTCTCCCTTTCGGCCTCCGGTTCTGGCGAGGTAGCTGCGCAGGCTGCGGTCGGTTTCTTCAGAAACGACGAGACTCCATCTGATGCTCATCTGACCGTCGGCCTCGGGGCCGGACATCAAGCATATATCTGCTTGTGTGTTTATATGCTATCGATACGCAATGAGGTTGGCAAGGGATTGAACCGTTCCGCCGCCTGCCGTCCGTGGTTGTGGTCTTCGAGCAGGCCGAACGCGGTCGCCCCCGACGACTCCTCGAGCGTGTACTCGACCCCGCGGCCGCCGACCGAAGTTGGCGGGGGCCAGCATGACGAGGTGCTTCACGGGCGCCCGGGCCGGCGTGTAGGGGCGCTGCGGCCAGTCGCGGACGACGAGGCCGCCGGTGCTGTGGACGACGACGTCGTCGGTATACAACGGCGCGCCATGCTGTCACAGACTGCGCTGAACCGTGCGAGAAGGAGGCCCGCCCTCGCCGTCACGGGCGCGGCGCCGGCCGGGGATGCCCGCCACCATGTCGCATCGGCGTCGAGCCTCGCGAGCAGGTCTTCGCTCACGCCGTGTCCGGCTCACGCTCACCCTCACCCTCGCGGCGACGGCCGGCGCGCCGCCGCGCTTCCAGGCGGGCCAGCAGGTCGGCCTCGTCGCGGCAGGACAGCGCCTCGGCGGCGAGCACGGCGGGGTCTTCTCCCGCAATGCCGGCAGCCAGGCGCTCGGAGACGGTCAGGCCGCGGCTCCGGAGAATCGAGCGGACAATCTCCGCGCGTCCTTCGGCACGGCCTTCCGCGCGCACCTCGCGGCGCTGCGCCCCGAGCCACGGATCGTCGTCGGGGCCGGTGCCCGCAACGGCGCCCAGCGCGCGGCCGACGCGATCGAGCACGACGCGCGTCGACTCGGACAGCGCCGCCTCGTTCAGCGCCGCGTGAACCTCCGCCGCCGTCCAGCCCGCCAGCGCGACGCTCGCCGCCGCCGGTCGATAGCCGTCCGGCGTCCGGCGGTGAATTGTCAGCCCCGGCCGGCGCCGGGGCGAGCCACCCTCCGGCACCTCGACCCACACCTCGGGAAAGCCCCACGCCTCGTACAGGCCCAGCTTGCCGCGGCGCACGTCGGTCGAATAGTCCACCTCGAGCACCACGTCGGGCAGGTGGTCCGACCCCACCTCGACGTACTCGCCCCGCGGCCGCGTCGCGACCGGGTCGAGGTAGACCAGTTGGTCGGCCTGCACGCTGCGCTGCCGCTCGCCCCGCGCGTCCCGCAGCACCAGGTCGGCCGTGCCGAACGTGCGGATGGGCGCCCCCCGGACCGCCGCGATGCACCTCAGCAGGGCCGCAAGCTGCTGGCCGGGGCCTTCGTGGTAGACGCTGGTGGGCTCGCGCACCACCCACGCCGTCTCGGTCGCCGCGTCCCAGTACTCGAAGCGGCCCTCGTAGTCGTCGATGGCGGCGCGGGTGACCCGCACGGGACGGCAGCCGGGGAACTCCGGAGCGTGTTCGGCGAGATCGGGGCGGGGGGGCTCCGGCGGGGTCCCGGCGGCACGTGCCGCGGCGGCGGAACCCGCCGCGGCGGGGCGCGAAGCCATTCGCCATCATACCACCCGGCCGGCTCCCGCCACGGTGTCGAACCGCCGGGCGCAGGCAGCCCGGTCGGTGCTCGCGGACGCGCAAAGCCCGCCCATCGCCCTCACCCCCGATGCTCCCGGAAGCGGAACGTCGCCTCCGACTGCTGGCGGGTGAGCTGCAGGGTGACCAGCGCGGTGCGGTGGGGGGCGAAGAAGCGGCCGATGGCGTCGCGGGGAATGCGCACGCCGCCCCGGCCGCCGCTGCCGAGGGTGGTGAACCCCACCGGGGTGCGCTCGTCGAGCTCGGGGTAGGCGGTGATGCTGAGGCTCAGGGCCTCGTGCACCTTGTCGATGGTGCGGGCGAGGCGGGTGCAGTCGACGTAGACGCTGCGGTACGAGGCGTCGCCCGAGTACTTGTGCACCTTGCGGATGGCCGACTCGTGGAAGAGCCTCGCCACGAGGTCGCCGCGGTCGTGGTCGTCCTCGTAGAACTCCAGCAGGTGGTCGTCGACGCCCACCCCGTACTGGTCGCGCACGTGCACCACGGTGTTCTGGAAGCCGTGGTTGCGGGCGTCGCGCCGCGGGGCCGCCGGCGGCAGCGCGCGGTTGGCCTCGTCCAGCTCCCGCCGCCACGCCTCGAACCCGTCGTCGTCGACGGTCAGCCCGCGGACGATCTTGTCGAGCAGGCCACCGTCGGGCGTGTCCCGCGCCTCCTCGCGGACGGGGCGCCGCCGGTGCGACAGCGTGATGGTGCCGTGGTTGTGGTCTTCGAGCAGGCCGAACGCCGTCGCCCCCGACGACGCCTCGAGCGTGTACTCGACGCCGCGGCCGTTGTCGGGCCGCGCCGGGAACACCGCCCCGATGCGCACGCACGCCATGTTGGCGGTGGAGGCGCGGACCGTCCCGTCGGACCCGTCCTCGTTGGCGATCGACGAGATGCCGCGGAAGCCGCGGTTGCCGACGAGCACCGTGCACAGCACGTTGCCGGGCTGGTACATGGTGCCGCCGCGGCCGAAGCGGTCGCGCTCGGCCAGCCGCCACGTGTAGGGACTGGCGAGCTCGAGCCCCCGCAGGATATGGGTGCCGGTCTCGAACGCCCGCCCCTCGGGCTTCTTGGCGACGAAGCCCTTGTAGACCCGGCCGATGAACGAACGGCCCTTGTGGGCGAGGTGCGAGCCGAAGTTGGCGGGGGCCAGCATGACGAGGTGCTTCACGGGCGCCCGGGCCGGCGTGTAGTGCCGCTGCAGCCAGTCGCGGACGACGAGGCCGCCGGTGCTGTGGACGACGACGTCGACGGCCCCCTTCCGCCGCGGCAGCCGGTGCCGGCGCCACGCGACGTCCATTGCCTCGGCGACGTCGTCGAAGCGCACCTCGTCCTCCATGCTGACGTAGTCGGCCAGCGAGACGATGGAGACTTCACGCCCCAGCCGGGCGCGCAGCAGCCGGGCCAGCGGCTCGAAGGTCCGGGACGTGTCGCTCCAGCCGTGCAGGATGACGATGGGTCGCTCGGCCATCTCGCGCCGTCCTCCGCAGGCTATTCCGCCAGGAACCGCATGAGCACGGCGACCAGCGTTGCCGCGACCCCGGCCACGCCGATGCCCGTGCCGACCATCCACTCGATCAGCTCCGCGCGCAGCCCCTGCACGTCCTCCTTGGTGGCCATGTGCTCCAGGGTGGCCTCGATCCGGACCAGGCGTTCCTCGTTGGTGGGCATCGGCGCTCCGCGGGCCGCGCGGATGTGTTCTCTATCGCACGGCTGATAGCGAGACCCTATCACGTTTACATTGCGCGGCCAAGGGTCCAGGCGCCAATGGCGACCGGCGGCCTCGGCCTCCCCGGCCCGGTACGGCAATCGGCCACCCACCTTTCCCCTCATTGCCGGTGGAAGCGGCTGCGCCGCCCCGGCACGCCTCGAACCGGGTCGGCGGCGCGCCGGCGAACGTGCAACCTCCTTGCGTTCATGGACTTGTGGAACGCGACGCCCACGGCCGGAAGGGACACGCGAGGCTGCGGGAAGTGGACTGATCCGACTCCAAGAGTTCCCGCAAGTCATTGTCTGTAAATGGCATGGTGGGTGTCGGCATGGGTTTGTCCGCCGTTATATCCACCAAAACGAGCTGGTTGGCGGTGGACGCGTGAAGCCCCGCGCGAACGAATCTGGACCGACGGGGGGCACCACAAGGGTTCGTAGCGGGAGGCCGAACGAAGATGCGGAGCGGTAGTCGACATCGGGGGGAGGCAGGGGGCGGATGGTTCGGTTTCCCCCCGCTGCTGGCGACAGACGGACGGATTCACAAGGGAGATTGCGACATGACAGGAGCGATTTTCGCGAGAGGCAGTTGTAGGGCGTTGATGTGGGTGCTCGCGTTGGGGGCGGCGGTGGCGCTGTCTGCCGGTGATGCGCTCGCGCAGAAGCCCGGGGTTTCGCCTGGCTCGGTGACATTGGTTGAGGGTGGACCTAGCAAGCGCGTCATGCTCAGTGTTCCCACGGCAGATGGGGTAGTGAGCGTTAGCGTCACCGTTCCGTCGGCGAATGGGAATGGCGACATGCTCATGAGTTGGTCAGGTGGCTCACTGCGGCTCAACGCAGCGGATACCACTGGTACGACGATCGTTGTTAACCCGGGCGACGAAGTCCCGCTTACCTTGCAGGCGTTCGGCGACTCAAACGCCACCGATGGCCGAGCCAGGGTGACGTTTGCTAACGGAGATGACGAGACAGATCTGAACGTCAGAGAAGACGACCAGACCGAGGTAAGCGTGATTGTGTCCGAGCGGGCCCTGTCCGTGCGTGAAGGCGACGACAGTCTCGTAGCGGGCAGCGAGGGTGGCAGGACCTACACTGTTAAGTTGGCTACACGGCCGAGCGCCCCCGTGACCGTCCGGGCAGCAGTGACCAGACCGGTCAACGCAATCGTCAGGATCGTGAATCCAGACACCGACGGCGACGGCACCCGCGACGACCCAACCTACGTCACTGGCTTGGATTTGATCTTCGACGCAGACGGGACAACTACTGGCGCAACCGCTTGGAACGTCGTGCAACCGGTGAGAGTGGTTGCTAGGGCCGATACCAACATCGTCGATGGAAGTGCGAGCATCACGAACAATGTTACGGGTGGCGCTGACGAGTACATCGGCGAGAAGGGTCGCGCCGTGGCGATCACGGAGCACGACAGCGTCAGGAAGGTAATGCTGGAGATTTCCAGCGATTCTGTGGAAGAGGGCGAGGAGGTCACCATCACCGCTAGGCTGGCGAGCAATGATCCCAGCGACGAGAGCGTATCGACCTTGCCGGTTCCCGTGACGGTCATCTTGTCCCAGAAGAAGGGCTCGACGGCCGAGGGCAAGAACAGGGACTGGAAGGTGGGGACGCTTGCGATCTCCTCGGGCTCCACGCACGGCTCGGCTACCCTGGAAGCTCTGCACGACGCCGACGCGGACGACGAAATGCTCACGATCTCCGCTACGGTCACCGCGGACTCGGGCCTCTTCGTCGATCCGCAGCAGGAAGTCAGCCTGACGATCATGGACGACGACACCTACACGCTGGAGGCGGACAAGACCGAGGCCAACGAAGGCGATGAAGTGATGTTGACGGTTATGGTCGACCCGGCGGCGGCACTGGAGGAAACGAAGGTCATGATCGACCTGTACAGAGCTTCCGGGGCCACGGTGGAGGCGGCAGACGGTCAGGACCATGACCCGACCGACAACAAGATGGCGATCATCGACGAAGGCGAGAAGAGTGCCAAGTTCACGTTGAAGACCCTCAAGGACGCCGACGACCGCGACGAGATCATTGAGGTGCAAGCCAAGGTCGAGACAGCTGCCGGCACAATGGCTATGGTCGGGAGCCGGGTCAGGATCGACGTGCTCGATGGCCAGGACTACGAGTTCAGCGTCGAACCGGCCTCCATCGGGGAGGCCGACGGCGAAGCGAGCGTCATGGTGAAAATCGAGACCAACAAGGTCATCAGTGCGACCAAGGACACGATGCTGACGCTGGCCGTGGACCCGGCCAGCACGGCCACGGCCATGGACGACTACAGCATCATGCCCGCCGAGATGATGGTCACGATCGCCAAGGGCGAGAAGATGGGCATGGCCACGCTGATGGTCACGCCGGTCGCCGACGGGATGGACGAGCCCAACGAGACCATCGTCCTGACCGCCTGGAAGGACGACGCGCAGGTCGGCAACGCCGCGACCCTGACGATCATCGACGGCGACTCCACGACCTTCACGCTGTCCGGCCCCTCGGACATGAACCTCGTCGAGGGCCTCGAGTACGACATCGAGGTGATGGCCAGCACTGCGGTCAGGGCGGACACCACGGTCATGATCATGGCAGGCGAGGGCAGCACCGCCACCGCCGAAGACGACTACATGATCGAGGACATCATGATCATGGCCGGCGAGACCATGGGCAGGACCAAGCTGATGGTCAAGAGGGACGACATGCCGGACGGCGGCACCGACGGCGGCATGGCCGAGAAGCTGGTGCTCTACGGCATGGTCGGCAACATGAGGACCAACGAGTTGTCCTTCTACATCTGGGATCTCGCGGTCCCGGCCCTGCCGGTCATCGCGCAGCTCCTGCTAGCGGCCCTGATGGCCGTCGGCGGCTACCGCCGGTACCGTCGGCGGTAACGTTTCGGCGGCGGCGTTCGTAATCTCCCACCGCCCCCTCTCCCCCGACGCCCCGGGGGGGGAGGGGGCCTTTCCCTTCTGCCGGGGCCAATCGTTCCGCAGGCTCGCCGGCGTTGGGCCGGCGTTCCGAATCCCGAACCTCTGCCGGTTGCGGCATCCCGAGTGCTGAAGATGCGGCGGGCTCCGCACCGATGCTGGCTGAGTTGGAGACCGGGCTGCCGACCCCGTAGCCCCGCGGGCCGTCGGCCTCGAAGGCGGCCCGCTACGCACGTCGGGACTGCGGCCGATGACGAGCAGGGCGAGGCGGAGGAAGCTCCGGCGCGCGGCCGGCGCGCCGTCGGGTGCGAGGCCCGCTTCGCCCGGCCCGTCGGCCGCAGGCAGAGGGGCGCCGCAGGGTAGGACGCCATTTCGAGTCGGCCGGCCCGACGGCGCGGCGCTGGCCGCGGCGGTCTTCGGCCCCCTCGCGCTCTACGTCGCCACCATGCCGCGCACGGTGGTGCTGGAAGACGACGGCCTCTTCCTCATGGCCGGCGTGCACCTCGGCGTCGCCCACCCGCCGGGCTACCCCATCCATACGCTCATCGTCCACCTGTTCACCTGGCTGCCGTTCGGCGAGCCGGCGTTCCTCGGGCACCTCTCGAGCGCGGTGCTCGGCGCGCTGGCCTGCGGCGCCGTCTACGCCTGCGCGCGCCTTCTGGGCGCGTCGCTCCTGCCGGCCCTGACCGCGGCGTGGCTCTTCGGCGTCTCGGAGCAGTTCTGGTCGCAGGCCATCGTCACCGAGGTCTACACGCTGAACGCGCTGCTGTTCTTCGCGACCTACGCGCTGGTGCTGCTGGGTGCCCGCGACCCGGGGCGTCGATGGGCCCTCTCGTGCGCCGCCGTCGCCTGGGGGGCGGGCCTCGCCAACCACTGGCCGCTGACGGTGCTGGCGACGCCGGGGTTGGCTCTGGCCCTGCTGCCGGCATGGCGCGAGGTCCTGCCGCGGCTGCCGCGGCTGCTCGGGGCGGCCTTCTTGACCGCCTGCCTGCCGTACGCCTGGATGGTGTGGCTGTCGCAGCAGGCGCCGACCATCAGCTTCTACGGCCCTATCGACTCCTGGGGCGACTTCTGGTTCTACGTCAGCCGGCAGGGCTACAGCGAGGTCGACGCGAGCCCCTCCGCCGGCTGGAGCGACCGCGCGGCATTCCTGGGTTGGTTGGGGGCAGACCTCGTGCGGCAAACGACCCTGCCGGGATTCGTCCTCGCCGTGCTCGGCCTCGGGGCGCTGGCACGGGGCGGCGGCCTCACCGCGACGGTCCTCGCCGGCTCGGGCGTCGTCGCCCTGCTCGGCAACAGCGTGGTGCTGATCGCGCTCCTGGGGTTCGACTTCGACCCGTTCTGGCTGGCCGTGTTCCGGCCCTACCCGCTGATCTGCTACGGCGTGGCCGCCCTGTGGGCGGCAGTCGGCCTGCAGTGGCTGATGGACCGTCTGCCGGAATGGGCGGCGGCCCGCTGGCCGGCAGGAATGCCGGGACCCTCCCGGGTGCTCCGGGTCCCGCGGCTACCGGCCGCGACGGCGGCGCTGCTCGGCGCGGCGATGGTGGCGGTGTCGGCGTCGGCGAGCTGGCCGGCCAACGACCGCTCGGACAACGACTTCGCTGAACGGCATGCCGAGGTGGTGTTCGAGCTGCTGCCGCCGGACGCGGTGCTGTTCGTGTACGGCGACGCCATCGGCCCGCTCGGCTACTACCGCTTCGTCGAGGACCGCCGGCCCGGTGTCACGATGTACAGCCTGCAGGGCCTCGTGTTCGGCAACCGCCTGTTCGGTCCCTTGCTGTCGCAGGAAGGAAAAGCGAGGGCGTTGGACCGCTTCGTCGACTCTGTCGGGCGGCCGGTGTTCCTGCTTCCCAACTACGACATCTATCCCGAGGACCGCGGCTTCGGGCATCGCGGTTTCGTGCTGGAGGTGCTGGCGGAGGGCAGCGGGGGTACCGCCAATCTGGACCGCCACCCTCGCGCAGAGCGCTACTTCCTCGAGTTGCTGGACGGGCAGCCGGCCGACATCTGGGAACGGTCGCGGCGCAGCAACCTGCTGACCCACTACGGCAACTACCTCGGGCTGCTCGTCGTGGTGGGCTCGCCGCACCTCGAGCCGATGGCCGAGTTGCTGGAGCGGGCCGAGGACTGCTACCCCTGCCTGCTCGGCATGGCAGCCGCGGTGCTCGACAACGACGCGGTAGACCACGCCGATCGCATCGCCACCTGGCTGGTGCGGGCCGAGACCCTGCACGACCGCGCGATGAGCAAGGAAGAGTCGGCCCGGCTGCCTTTCGAGCAGGGCCGCCTGGCCGAGCTGACCGGCGACGCGGCGACCGCCGCCGCCCGCTACCGCGAGGCCTACGCCATCTTTCCGCACCCCGACATCCACGCCGGCCCCGCCCTCCGCCGCCTCGGTCTCGCGCCGTGACGCCGGTCGCGGTCGGATGAGGTAGTGCTTGACCAAGCGCAGTCGGTCCCGATCGCGTCGCCCGAGCGCAAGGGTCCGCCAAGTCCGCCACGAGCCCTGGACCCTGCGCTCGCGTTCCGCGCTTGCCGCCACACCCGACCTGCTGCTGCATCCGTCGCCTCCCGGCGAGCGACCCTGGAAGCTCCTGCTGCCTGTGCTTGCCCTGGCGTTCGCCGCACGCGCGGCGGTCGCCCTGTCGGGCGACTTCGTCCTGCACCCGGACGAGATCATGCAGTACCTGGAGCCCGCTCACCGGCTGGTCTTCGGCAACGGCGTGACCTACTGGGAGTACTTCTACGGCGCCCGCTCGTGGCTGGTCCCGGGGTTCGTCGCCGGCATTCTGAAGCTGTTCGACGCCCTGGGGCTCGGCCAACCCGCCTGGTACGTCGGCGGCGTCGAGCTCGCGTTCTGCGCCGTTTCCCTGCTGATCCCGGCCGGCATGTACTTCTTCGCCCGCTGGCATTTCGGCGAACCGGCGGCGCGCATCGCGCTGGTCATGGGCGCCTTCTGGTACGAGCTCGTCGGATTCGCCCACAAGCCGATGACCGAGTTCGTCGCCACCGCCCTGATCGTGCCCCTGCTGGCGCTCGCCGTGCGGCCCGCGCCCGACAGCCCGCGGGTCGTCCTCACGGCGGCGGTCCTGGCCGTGCTGGCGCCGGCCGTACGGCTGCAGTACGCGCCGCTGGCCCTGGTGGTTCTCGGTCTCGTCTTCCTGCGCACGCGGAAGAAGACGCAGCTCGCGCTGACCGCCGCCGCGGTCCTCCTCGCCGTCGGCGCACTGGACGCGTTGACGTGGGGGGGCGGGCCGTTTCACTCCTACGTGACCAACATCCGCATCAACCTCGCCCTCGAGGAGTTGCTCACCGATGGGAGTCCCGCCTGGGAGCACTTGTACTGGCTCCTGACGGCCAGCACGGGATTGGCGGCCGTGTGCATCCTTCCGGCTCTGAGGGACCCGCGGCGATATGCCCTTCTCCTGCTGCTCGTCGCGGTCGTCCTGCTCGTCCACGCGCCGCAGTCGAACAAGCTGTACCGTTTCGTCTTCGCGGTGATTCCGCTCTACCTGATGGTGGGAGCGGACATCCTGGCGCGGCTCCTGTCCCGCGCGTCGAGCGGGCGGCGCCGCCTCGTCGGCGCGGCTGCCTTGATGCTGGCATCCGCGTTCACCGCGATTACCGTGGGTGGCATCCTGAACGCGTTGCCGTTCCAGACTGCCGTGTACCAGTGGCGGATAGGGCCGTCGGGCCACGTCGCCTTTCTCCGCAATCAGGATCCCGTTTTCCCTGCCTACCGCTACTTGGCCGACGCGCCCGGGGTCACCGGCGTCTGGCAGGTAGACCGCGCCTATTTCGATCTTCCCGGCTACTATCATCTGCACCGCGCGGTCCCCTTCTACGACGCCAATACGGGACAGCTCAGCTTCTCGGACGACGGCCAGTTCGAGCTGGAGTCGATTTCGGCCTCGGTCAGTCACATCGTGTCGGCGGATCCGGCGACGTCCATACCCGGCTACTCCGTGGAGAGGACGTTCGGCCCGATCCGGGTTCTGCGCCGGGACGCGCGGGAGAGTCCCGTTCGCCTGTGGGAGGAGTACGCTCCGACAATCACGGGCGGTGTCTACACCGATCTGATGCGCCGGCTCTACCCCGACGCGCCCGCTCCGCCGCCGAACTCGGGGATCCGCTTTGTCGACGAAGACGCCGAAGAGAGATAGCGTGCCAAGCAGGGCGAAGCGCAGGAAGTCGCGGTGTACCGCACCCGGTTTCTTGGACACAAGTTTGGGCTACGCGGCTTGGCGTAGCTCGTACTCCTCTCGTGCCTCGAGGGGCGTGCGATAAGCCAGCTTCTCGAGGCGCCAGCACCGGTTGTAGCGCTCGACGAATTCGGCGACGGCGGCGTGCACGTCGGCGAGATTTCGAAACACCCGGCCGTAGACGGCTTGCTCCTTGAGCGTGCGGTTCCAGCGCTCGACGACGCCGTTGGTCTCCGGCTCTTCGACGAAGCCGAAGCTGGGGCGGATGCCCCAGTAGCGGACCTGGTTGAGGAAGTGGTCCGACAGATACTGGCTGCCGTGATCCATCCGCAGCGCCAGCCCGCGGGCCACGTCGGCCTCGACCGAGCCGCAGCGTCGCCGGAGCCCTTGCGCGACCGGCTCGAGGGCCGCGAAACGGCTGCCCACCTTGCACACGTGCCAGCCCACGCACTCGGCGTTCCAGTGGTCGACGGCCGCGAAGGTCCAGACCCAGCCGTCGTCGACGGTCAACACCCGCACGCCGTCGGTACCCCACATGACGTCGGGCGCCGAGGTGACAATCGTGCCGTCGTGCCGCTGCGGCTCACCCTGCCGCCCGCGATGCGGCGAGAGCAGGCCCTGCGCGCGCATCACGCGCAACACCCGTGTCCGCGAGACCCGGATCCCGTCGAGGATCCGCAGCCGCGCGTGGACCTTGCGATGGCCCTCGCCCTGGAACGGAGAGCGGGCCAAGTCGCTGTGAATGGCCGCCAGCAGCTGCGCATCCGACAGCGCGGGCGTCGGCCCGCGGCGGCGCGGACTGTCAGCCGACGCTGAACACTGCACGCGAGCCCGCCGCGCGTAGAACGCCGAGCGTGACCGCTCCCACGTTCGGCACACCCGCTCGAGCCCGTAGCGCCGTCCCGTCGTCGCGGAGGTCGTTTGGCTCATCGTCGCGACCTCCGCGTCGCCAAAGGGACGCGGCGCTCCGCTGCGCGGGCACGCGACCGCAACAGCTCGTTCTCCATCGACAGCTCCCCGATGTGTCGCTTGGCCGCATCCAGCTCGGCGGCCAGCGGCTCACCGGCCTGCTCCTTCAGACCCAGCTCGAGACCGGCCAGCGCCCGCGCCTTCCACCGCTCCAGCCGATAGACCTCCACCCCGACTTCACGCGAAACCGCGTCGAGCGGCTCGCCGCAAAGCAGCCGCAACACCACGTCCCGTTTCCGGCTCGCGCTCCACCGCTGGCCGGGAGCCAAGCCCCCCGACCCCATCGCCGCCGCGTCGGTGCCGACTCCGGTCGCCCTCCGGGCTCCCTCCGTCGGCACCGACCCAGCTCCCTTCACCCGCCTCGACCGAACCATACCCCCACCTCCTGGTGACATCGGATTCTCCCCCTAATCCGTGTCCAAGAAAACTGGGGGCGCCCCAGCAGGAAGTCGCGGCGTGGCGCCGGCGCCGCGCCGCCGGGCGTGCCCCGCGGTGCCACCGGTACGGCGGGGCGGGGAACGGCGGCGCTCCCCGTCGGCCGGTCCAACCGCGTGGGGCTGGCCGCGGCCGTCCTCGGCCCCCTCGCCCTCTACGTCGCCACCCTGCCGCGCACGGTCGTGCTGGAAGACGACGGCCTGTTCCTGATGGCCGGCGCGTACCTCGGCGTCGCTCACCCCCCGGGCTATCCGCTATACACGCTGATCGTCCACCTGTTCACGCGGCTGCCGTTCGGCGACCCCGCGTTCCTCGGACACCTGTCCAGCGCGGTGCTGGGCGCCCTCGCCTGCTGCGCCCTGTACGCCTGCGCGCGGCTGCTGAGGGCATCGCCCCTGCCGACCCTGACCGCGGCGTGGCTGTTCGGCGTCTCCGAGCAGTTCTGGTCGCAGGCCATCGTCACGGAGGTCTACACCCTCAACGCGCTGCTGTTCTTCACCGTCTACGCGCTCCTGCTGCACGGGACGCGGCATGCGGGACGCCGGTGGCCTCTCCTGTGCGCCGCTGTCGCCTGGGGGCGGGGCTGGCCAACCAGTGGCCGTTGATGGTGCTGGCCACGCCCGGCCTGGCCCTGATCCTGCTGCCCGCCTAGCGGAACGTGCTCCCCCGGCTGCCGCGGCTGATCGGCGTGGCCTTCGCCAGCGCGGCCCTGCCCTACGCGTGGATGGTCTGGTTGTCTCACCAGGCGCCGTTCATCAGCTTCTACGGCCCCCTCGAGACCTGGAGCGAGTTCTGGTTCTTCTTCAGTCGGCAGGGTTACGGTGAGGTCGACGTCAGTCCCAGCGCCGGCTGGAGCGACCGTTGGTCGTTCGCGGGGTGGCTCGCCGCCGACCTCGTGCGCCAGACGACCCTGCCGGGTTCCCTGCTCGCGCTCGCCGGCCTCGCGGCGCTGGCCCGCGGCGGCGGCCTCGCTACGGCCGCCGCCGCGGGCTCCGGCGTGGTCGCGCTGCTCGGCAACAGCCTCGTGCTGATCGTGCTGCTCGGGTTCGACTTCGACCCGTTCCGGGTGGCGGTGTTCCGAGCCTATCCGCTGATTTGCTACGGCATCGCCGCCCTGTGGGTGGGCGCCGGCCTCCAGTGGCTGATGGAACGGCTGCCGGACTGGGCCGCGGTGCCGTGGCCAGCCCTGGCGCGCAGGACGACTGCGGCGGCGACCGTGGCCGGGGCGGCGATGGTCGTCGCGGCGGGCTTCGCGGGGTGGCCGGCCAACGACCGTTCCAGCAGCGACTTCGCGGAGCGGCACGCGGACGCGCTGTTCGAACTGCTACCACAAGGTGCGGTCCTGTTCGCGTTCGGCGACACTACCGCTCCCCTCGGGTACTACCGCTACGTGGAGGGGCGCCGGCCCGACACCGCCCTCTACAACCTGCAAGGCTTGGTGTTCGACAACCGTCTCTCCGATCCGCTGACGCCGCGGGAAGAGAAGCAGCGGGCGCTGGGCCGCTTCGTTGACGCGACGGACCGCCCGGTGTTCGTGGAGCCCGGCGACGACATCCGTCCCGAGATCTACCCCGAGGACCGCGGCGTCGGGCACTACGGCTTCCTGCTCGGGGTGCTCGATGAGGGCACGGCGACCACGTTCGAGGCTGGCGCGGCATCCGGGCGGCGAGCGGTATTTCCTCGAGCTGCTGGACCGGCGACCCGACGACCGCTGGGAGCAGGTGCGGCGCAACGAGCTTCTGTCCCAGTACGGGAGGTAGCCGGGGTTGGTCCACGTGCTGGGCTCGCCGGTCGGCGCCCCACTCGCCGCCTTGGAGTCGGCGGGGCTTCCAGCCCTCGATGGCCGCCCTGGCGGGGTCGGGCTTCGGGAGCGGAGTCGCGGGCGACTCGGGTTCCGGTTCCTCGGCGACGTCGTCTGGGTACTGTGGTCGAGTTCTTGCTGGACGAGCCTGTCGAGTCGGCGTCTCGTTTGGGGGTCAACGCGGAAACGGACAGCTGGACGGTCCGTACGACATGAACCTCGTGGAGGGCATGTCGTACGAGATCAGCCACGAGAGCCCGCGGCTCCACAGCACCGACTGAAAGGCCCCCGAAACCCGCAGGGGCACTTACCGGTTTCTCTTCGAGAAACCGACGCGCGACGAGAGAAACCGGCTCGAAGAGCACGACGCCATGGATGGCCACGTCGACGTGAAGACCGGCACGCGCGCGCCCGGCCAGTCGGCGGCGGCGAAGCACGACCACATCAGCCGCGGCGGCAAGTACGAGGTGGATTGGCAGGACGAGGCGGTGCACCTCGAGTCGGGTTGCATGCCGGCGTTCGCGTCGTTGGACGCGGCCTGTACTGGGCGGCGGCCGACAGCCACGGGCGGAGCAACGGCCGCCTTTCCGGATCGCTGACGGCAGCCCTCCCCAACTCGCTCGACTCTGCCGGTCGGCCGGATCTGGCGCGGAGCTTCGCGGCGCACGGGACGGCGGGCGAGTCGCCGTACACGCTGGCGGCGCACGCCGGGCTCTCGAAGGAGCCGGGGGTGGCGGGCAACCCGCACCTTCACGTGGTGTTCTCGGAGCGGGTGAACGACAGGGTGGCGCTGGCGGCGGGAGCAGTGGTTCCGTTCGGGCGGCGCCGGCGGGGCCACACCCCGACCTCCCGGAATACGGCGCGTCAGGCACAGGAGGGGCGGCGTCAGAGATACGATCGCCCCCTCATGTGACCCGACCCCTTGCCCCTTGCCCCTTGCCCCTCGCCCCCTGTCCACCCGGCCGCCTGTCGAAGACAGGCGACCGGGACGGGGAGAATTTTGCGCTATGCGCGCCTGGATTTGCCCCGCTGTGCGGGGCAAGAACGAAGACCCCGGCCGGCAAGAGGCCGCCAACATCCCCCAAGGGAAAGGAGAGCGCGATGAACGAGGTAGGACTCGACCCGCAGCAGGCGCCGACGCGCGCCGAGCTGCTGCTGGGCGCCGACTTCGAGGGGCCAGGCCCGGGGCCGCCCGATCCACGGCCGGCCCAAGAGCGAGGACCGCAGCGCCGGCGAGCCCGGGCTGAGGTTCAAGCTCGGCGTGACCCGGACGCGCCGGCTCGCGGTGGGCGAAGGCACCGACAGGCCCTCGGGCAACGCGTACGGCAACCCGCTCGGCGGTACGCGGGACGACGCCCCGGTGGCCTCCATCGAGGCGCCCTTGGTCGCGGAGGACCGACGTCCAGTCCGCGCTGACCGACGTCAGCTGGCGGACCGGCGCCGGGCACGTCACCGGCGTGTCGGTCGTCTGCGGCGGGCTCAAGCCCCAGCTCATCCCGGTGCGGGACACCGCCGCCGGCGCGGTGGCCGAGGCCGAGGTGGTCTGGCAGGGCAGCGACGGCACCCTCGACCAGGACATCGAGGAGCTCATGCCCGAGGGGCCGCAGCGCACGCGCCTCGACTGGAAGAACCTCGGGAAGTTCGGCCCGGACGCCGGGCGACCCCCCATCCAGGCGTCGACCTACAACGACGACCGGCTGACGCTGGACTTGGGGAAGCCGCCTACGGCGCGGGCACGGTCGACGGCAGCTTCGCCATCAAGGTTCGGGACACGACGGTGAAGCAGATCGCGCCGAACCCGGACGTGGCGGTGAAGGAGGCGTTCGGCGACGCCGGCGCGGCGGCGACCGGGGCCGACGGCTGGAACACGGGGGACCGCGGTGAGGCGGTCCGTGACTTCGCCCCGCCCGTCGCGTGGCTTCCCGCTGGCAGCGTTCCCGGCCGGCGCGGTTACCGCCGCCACCTGCGGCGGTAACGTCCGGCACCCGTTTCGTCCTTCCCGGGGCCGATATCGCCGGTTCCCTTCAGCCGTCCGACCGGCTGTCGCCGCGTACGCGGGCGAGCAGGTCGGACGCCGTCTCGCATTCGATGATCCAGTCGCCGACCTGCGCGAAGCGGTCCGGGTCGGTGACGCCGGCCAGCGCCGCGGCCAGCCCCTCGCCCGAGGCGGCATCGAACTTGCGCGCCGCCAGGCGGCACAGCCGCGTGCGCTCTTCGTGGCGACCCTGCTCGACGCCCTCGGCGCGACCCTGCTCGACGCCCTCGGCGCGACCCTGCTCGACGCCCTGCTCGACCCATTCACGGGTCCATTCCTGGACGGTCTCCTCCAGCATCGTGTGCGCCTCCTTCAACTGAGCCAGCGGGTCCTGCTCGACCGAGCGAAGCCGCGACGGCATCCGCAGCACCGCCGTCAGCCACGTCGCGAACACCCGCGTCAGCTCCTCGTCGTCCTGGCCCTGCAGAAGCTCGATCAGACCCTCCAACCGCTCGCCAAGGCCCGACCGGCCGCGCGTCTTCTCCAGGCCGATCAGCGACGAGACCAGATTCCTCGACGGCAGCTCCGCGTCCGACAGCCGGGCTTCGTCCAGAAGATAGTACCGCTGCGAAGGCTGGTACCGAGACAGCGCCTTCCCGCCCGACTCCACCAGATCCCTCATCTCCACCGCCGCCGTCCACGCCGCCCGGCCGTTGTAGATCACCACCGGCAGCACCGGCGGCAGCGACTTGTGAACTCGAAGCACGCCGTCGGCGACCAACCGCTCGTACAGCAGCGCCGTGTACGACAGCATCCGCACCGACATCGCCGCGTCCACCGTGGCCTGGAACTCCAGCAGCAGCAACACGTAGAGCCAGCCCTCGTCCCGGAAGCGGATGCGCCACACCAGGTCGCCGTGCCGCTGCCGCAGGTCGCGGCCGACATAGCTCGCGGGCATCGGGGTCAGCGTCTCGAAGTCCAGCGTGTCGCTCCACCCGCGCGCCGCGAACCCGTCGAGCAGGTCGCGGACCATGCGCGGACGGGTGAAGAACTGCTTGTACGCGGGATCGTGCATCGTGTGCGCCCTCGCCGTGACCTCCCGCCGCCACCCCCCGGTGGGATCGTCCGATCACGATCATATACCCCTGCCCGCCCGCGCCGGAGGAGCGACCTCGGCGCCGTCGGGAGTGCGCCGCAGAGGCCGAGCCGGGCACGAAGGCCGCCGTCGAAGACCCCGAGGCGAACCAGTGGCGCCGCCCGCGAAGCCGACACCGATGCCCCTGAAGGTCATGAAGTGCCAGATCGGGAGAACGGCGCTGGCGGCCGTGGACGCGGTCGACCGGGAGCTCCGCGCGACGGCGAGATCCGATGCGGCCGCCCGCGGTCGTGGTGTCGAGCTGCGCCCTCGTCGCCGGCGAGCGGGCCCACGCCGCGGGCCGACAGGTCCTGCACTGTGTCGACCAGGCGGGCGAGGTTCCGGCCAAGGCGGTCGATCTTCAGGACGACGAGCACATCGCCCTTGGACAGGACACGCTGACAGCTGTCGAGACGCGGCCGGTCGTCCCGGACACGGGCGCGAGCTCGTTGTAGACGTCTAATGTTGAGTCATTGGTAATGTGGAGTCGGCGCCGAGAGCAGCGCTCGGCCCAAGCGCGAGAGGGTCGCCGGACTCCACATTACCGATCGGTCCTCAGAGCGCCTCAAGCCATTCCAGCACCGACGCGTCGGTGCGCCACGGGGCCGCCCCTGTCGCGGCGCGGGCGGTGGGGCGGGCCTTCGCGAGAGCCTGCCGCTTCATGTCGAGGTCGACGGTGGCGTAGCGGTGCGTGGTCGTGACGCTGGCGTGGCCGAGCCACTGGCTGATGGTGACGATGTCGACGCCGGCGCGGAGCAGGTGGACGGCCGTGCTGTGCCGCATGCTGTGGGGATGGAGACGCTTGGTGCGCAGGGCCGGCACGCTGGCCTGGGCCCGGGCGCAGTACTTCCGTAGCAGGTAGCGGACGCCGAATCGGGTCAGCCGCATCCCGCGGTGATTGCGGAAGACCGGCTCGTCGGGCTGCAGCTCGCGTCCGCGCTCCGCCAGCAGGGCGCGCAGCAGGTCGGCGGTCTGGGGCCACAGCGGGCAGACGCGTTCCTTCCGCCCCTTGCCGTGGAGGCGGACCTGTGCGGGTGCGTCCAGCCGCAGGTCGGCGACGCACAGGGCGACGGTTTCCTGGACCCGGGCGCCGGTGTTGAACATCGTGGCGAGGAGCGCGTAGTCGCGGCGGCCATCGACAGTGCGGCGATCGACGACGCCCAGGACGGCCTCGATCTCCTCGTGCTCGAGGTACTCCACCGGGCGGCTGCCGGTCCGCTTGAACGGGACCGCGAGGACGCGTTGACAGTGGGCGAGCCGTGCGGGGTACTCCATGGCGCAGTACCGGAAGAACGCGTGGACCGCGGCGAGGCGCACGTTGCGGGTGGCGACGCTGTTGTGGCGTTCGAGCTCCAGGTGCTGGAGAAACGCGAAGACCGGCTGGGGGCCGAGGTCGTCCAGGTCGAGCCGGATGACGGACCGCTGGGTCCGGGTCGCGACGAAGCGCAGCAGGAGCACGAGGCTGTCCCGATAGCTGCGGATGGTGTGGGGACTCGTCCCTCGCACCCGGGGCAGGTGGTCGGCGAAGAACGCCCGGAGAGCTCGCGCGAGGTCGTTCGGAGTGGCGGCGGTCATCGCGCACCTCCCGCGCCGGTGGGGCCGGTGACGAGGTCGCCGCAGTGGTCGGCGAATCGCGCGCTGGCGGCGACCGCGAGGGGTTCGACGAACTGGAGGTAGTAGGCGGTCGAGACGATCGAGACGTGCCCCATGTAGGTGGCCAGGAAGGGCAGCTTCGCCTGTACGTCGAGTCCGGCGTGGTACCACCGGAGGAGCGCGTTCACGGCGAATCCGTGACGGAAGTCATGCGTACGTGGGAGATGACCCGTCGCAGTCCTGACGCCGGCCAGCCGGAAGAGGGTGTGCATGGCGTAACTGAGGGCGTCTCGGTTGTAGCCGCCCGTGTTCGGGCTGCGATGCCAGAGGAGCGGGCTCTCCGCCTCGGTCGGTAGTCGCCGCTGGTCGCGAGTCTCCATCAGCTGCTCGATCTCGCGGGCGGTATCCGCCGACACGGGGACGAGGCGCGACTTGTGGAACTTGGACTCCCGGATCGTCAGCGTGCGCTGCGGCGGGTCGTAGTCTCCGACGGTCAGGCGCGTCAGCTCTCCGCGTCGCAGCCCGGTGGTGGACAGCAGCACGATCGCGAGGCGCCTGTTCTCGGGACAGAGTGGCGAATTGGAGGTGCGGGCCAGCGTGCGCGCGGCGGCCAACAACTGGACGATCTCGTTGTCGGTGAAGATGTGCGGCCGGATGGCTTGGTGGAACCGCGGAAACAGCCGCTCGTCCGGGACGAAGCAGTCGGGCTCACCGCGTCGACGATACAGACACAGGTTTCGCACGGTCCACATGCGGGTTCGACGCGTGCCGGAGGCCAGATGCTGAAGGGTGAGACACCAGCTGGCGAACGTCTCGGCGACGAGATCGACGCCGCGGGCGGCGAGGAACCGATCCAGGTGCCCCAGCACCCATTCTTCCGCTGCACACTGGCGGCCCAGCGCTCGCTTGAGCGACAGGTAGCTCCTGATGGTGGCGGACAAGACGGACTTCAACGACGTCATGACGCCACCCCCGGCGCACTGGGGTCGACCTCGGACGGTAGAGGCAGGGCGACGTCGCGGAGGTCGTCAACCGCCAAGCGGAGGTACACGCACGTGCTTTCCAGGGTGCGATGGCCCAGGAGGTCGCCGATGGTCTTGACCGACAGGCCGGACCGCAAGAGGTGCACCGCGTACGAGTGCCGTACGCAGTGGGGTCCCTGAAACGGAATGGCGAGGCCGCTTCGCTTCGACCACGCCTGGAAGGCCTCGGTGACCGCGGTCGGCTTGAGGACGCCGGTCGGGGTGCGGCAGCGGAGAAACAGCTCCCGATAGCTGCGCGGCGGCCCGCCTCGGAACGGGACGCGCTGCCTGCGCACGTTCAGCGCGTGACGTCCGTGGCGGAGGTAGTCGAGCAGTGCGGTCCCGACTTCGTCGGTGAGCGGCAGCCAGAGCGAGCCGCGTGTCTTGCGCTGCGGGATGCGCAGCCGCCCCGCCCGCCACTCCATGTCGTCGAGCGTGAGCGTCACGACCTCGCACGCGCGCAGGCCGTAGGTCGCCATGAGGACGAAGATCGCGTAGTCGCGACGCCCCATCGGGGTCGCGCGATCGATCGAGTCGAGGAGCGCCCGAACCGTGTCCCAGGGCAGCGCCCGCGGGAGCTGCTCGCCTCGATACACGCGGGGCGTGTCGATCTGCGTGTCGAGCCCGGTCGGGATCTCGCCGTCAGCGGCCAGGGACCGGAGGAAGGCTCGGAGGTGGCCCACCACATGCTGGAGGGACGCGCGCGACTGGCGGGGGTTGACGGCGCACAGGAAGGCGTCGAGATCCTGGTGTTCGAGTGCGGCGAGCCGAGTCGGGCGAGTCTCGTAGCCGATGTGGGCCAGGAACTCGCTCACCGTGCGGCCGTGGTGCGCCACGGTCGACGGCGTGAACCCTCGGACTTGCTCCAGGTAGGTCCTGTAGGCGGCCACTCGCTGCTCGATGCGGGTCAACGCGGGCGGCGGATACAGCGCCAGCTCGGACTCGCAATACCGCTCCAGTTGCCGCACCAGGACCGCGAGATTGGGGTCCTCCTGAGAATCCGCGGGAGCACAGGCCCGCAACCGCGCCCGCGTCAGGCTCGCCAGGGTCTCCACGTCGCGTTGCTGTAGACGGTGAACAAGGCGTCGCGCCGCACAGAAATGCTCGCGGACGCGTTCGGCGGAGTAGCCCTGCTCCAAGAGCCACGTGCCGTATCCGTCCAAGACTGGACCGAGAATCGCCAACGACGTGTACCGCCGGTGCATCCTGGGGTACAGCTCGACCACCATCGGGACCTCCCGGGAAGGCGGTGCCGGAATCGGCACGGTCCCGATGCTACGTACGTAATGTGGAGTCCTGGAGGGTGTACCATCGCCGTCGTCGAGGCGCGCGGCGATCACTGCACATTACCGATGACTCCACATTAGTCGACGTGGACGACGTCGTAGCGGGCAAGCTGGGCGAGCTTGCGGGCCAGCCGGCCCTGCTGCTGCGCCTCGACGAGCATGGTGACCAGCTCGGCCGCGGTCACGAACCGCACCCGATAGTCGTGCTGGCAGCAGGCCATCCCCAAGGCGATCGACAGATGCGTCTTCCCCGTACCGACCCCGCCGACGAACACGACGTTGGCGCCCTCGGCGACGAAGCGGCAGTCGAAGACCTGCAGGACGCCGTCGCGGTCGAGGTCCGGCTGCGCCTCGAACGAGAAGGCGTCCAGGGTCTTCAGCATCGGGAAGCGGGCGTCCTCGATGCGGCGCTGGATGCGGCGCTCCCGGCGTGCGGTCACCTCCAGGTGCACCAGTTGAGCCAGGTAGTCGGCCGGCGTCTGACCCTGGCGGACGGCCTGCTCGGCCAGGGCCTGCCAATGCGCCGCGACCGTCGACAGACGCAACGCCTTCAGGTCGGCGGCCAGGTGCGGGGGCTCGGCAATCGTGGCGGCCATCAGCGAGCGCCCTCCACCAGCGCGTCATACGCCGACAGCGTCGGGGCCGGCACCGCGATCCGCGCCAGTTCCGGACGCACGCCCGTGACCGGCGGGCACACCGGCGTCGGGCCGGTCTCCTGCTGCCGGAGGATGAGCCGCACCGTTTCCAGGCGCGGGGAATGACGCTCGAGGGCGGCCCTCACCGCGCGCTCGACGGCCGCAGCCGGGTGCGACTCCATCAGCCGCAGCATCCGGACCCATTCCTGGTCGGGCTTGCGCGTGTGCTTGGCGAGCTCGGCCCGCGCCTGATGCCACACCGGGGCCAGCCGCCAGTCGAGAAGCGCCGTCGCCTCAGCCACGGCCCGGTGCTTCCGCTCCAGCAGCGACAGCACGTGAAGCGCATCGAGGACCTTCGCGTACCGGCGGAACGCCCGGGGATGCTCGGCGACCACCTCGGCGCCGACCGCGACCGCCACCCGGTCGTGGTACAGCTTCACCCACACCGGCCGGTAGGCGTGCCGGATCGGCACGGAGTAGGTGACTGTGTCAACCCGCACGTGCCCGAACTTGTTGGCCACCCGCGGGACGACGCGGCAGGTCGCGGGCAGGTGGGCGGGCATCGCCCGCAGATGCTGGCGCTCCAGCGTCAGCGCCTCCTCGACCGAGCCCCCGTCGTCGAGGTGACGCGTCGGCAGGTCCGCCTCCAGCTCCGTGATGATCGCCGCGTTCAGCGCCGCCCAGCTCTCCACCGCCAGCCGCGGTCGGAACACGAGGTTCCGGACGTATTTCACACCCGTCTCGACAGAACCCTTCTCCCAGCCCTTCGCCGGCGCGCAGAACTCGGCCCGGAACGGATACCCGCCCCGGAACGCCTCGAACGCTTCGGTCTCGACCCGGTTCCGGCCCGCCAACACGTCCTTGACCGCCAGGGAGGTGTTATCGAGGACGACGCGATCCACCACGCCGCCGTAGTAGCGGAACGCCGACTCGATGCCGTCGAGCAGCGACTCGAGCCGCTCGACCGCGTACGCCTTGGCGAAGTACGCGTTGGAGAACGGCAGCGTCGCCACCAGGTACTTCACCTTGCGCGGCACGCCGGCGATGTCGACCCACGACTCGCCGAAGTCGACCTCCATCGTCGTCCCGGGGCGCACGCTGCGGTGCACGAAGGCCTCCTTCGGCGCCACGGCCGCCCGCAGCTCCGCGACGTAACGCCGCACCGTGCGCGCGGGGACCGGCCCGGTCAACGGCAGCAGCAGCCGGTGAATCCGCTTCGCGGTCACCTTGGGCTCCTCGCGCAGCCACTGGATGATCCGCTCCCGCCACGGAGCCAGGCTGCTCGGCCGCCGCGGCGACACCCGCGCCGGCGGGGTCGGCTGGCTGATGGCGCGTCGCACCGTCTTGACGTCCAGCTTCAACCGCCGGGCGATCTCCCTCTTCGGCACATCCTCCACCAGATGCAGGTGGCGAACCTCGGCCCACAGCGTCATCCTGATCACCTCCACGTCCTCCTGGCTCAGTCGACGAGACGACCTGTCTCGCCGCGTCGATCATCGCCAGGGAATCGCTGATTCCTGGGTGCTCAGGTGGTCCCTTTTCAAGTGGCCACGAGGTCCTTTTTCATGTTGCCGTTACCACCTGGCGGGCCGGGATGCCCACGCCCCGTGGCACTGTCTCGCCCTCAAGACGGGAACACGTCGTCCAGGCGGAGCTCGAGCCCGGCGAGCAGCGGCGACCGGAGCGTGTCTCGCCGCCCGAAGGTGCGGGTGACCGCCAACCGGCCCGCCTGCTGGCGGTAGATGGAGACGGTCTCGGCCATCGGGTCGACGAGCCAGTACTCCTTCACGCCGTGTCGGCTGTAGAGCTCGCGCTTGATCTCCCGGTCCTTGTCGGCGGTCGACGGCGACAGAATCTCGATCACGAGGTCGGGCGCACCCTGCACGTTCTCGCCGTTGCGCAGCAGATGCGCCCGTTCTCGGGAGACGAACAGGAGGTCCGGCTGCACGATGTCGGTGTCGGAGAGGACCACGTCGCACGGCGCGTAGAAGAACTCCCCAAGCTCGTGGTGGAGGATGAATCGGTGCAGCGCTTGGCCCAGGAGGGCCTGCACGCGCTGGTGCTTCAGATTCGGGGCGGGAACCATGATCAGATCACCGTCCAGGAGCTCGTAGCGCTCGTCCGCCGGCGTGGTGCGGTAGTCCTCGTATGTGAACTTGACGACGGGTTGCGTGCTGGCCACGTCGGTGTTCTCCCGGTTCCTCGATCGTCGCGAGCCCATCATAGCGCGTGTGGGCCGCCCGGGGCAGCGTCTCCGCTCGCCGCCCTCCAGAGTGCGCCGCCGGCCGGCGACAGCACCGTCGGGGCGAATCGCGCCGTCACCGGCGGGGCAGGTGCAGGGCGCGGATCCGTGACGATCGCGAACTGGTCGGATGCGGTGTTCCGGGGAGGGTGCGGAGGGGTCGCCGCCTCAGCGGGCGAGCTTGCGGTTGGCGGGAGCCTTACCGCGGCTTCGGCGAGCGAGACCAGCGCGTAGCTGTCGAGGCCAAGGTCGCGGGACCGGCCGTGGAATGACGAGGCGCTAGACCCGGCGGCGGGCTCCGGATGGAGCGACGTGGAGGTAGAGGCCGTTGTGGCTGACGTGGCTGACGATCTCCTTCGGGACTTCGGCAACGGTGGTGGCGGCCCTGGAGGAGGTGGGGTCCACCATGAAGCGGTAGGAGCTGCCATCGCAGTAGAGGTAGTCCGCCTCGATCTTGACGCGGTCGCCGCCCTTGAACCGAACCGTGTAGGTGTTCACCGCTCCTCCGCTCAGTCCGGCAGCCCGGGAGCCGCAGCCATCTTCCATCGATGGCCCACCCGCTGTCAGCGTGCCGGAGTGGATGCGGTTTGCGAGCAGGGCGACAGGCTGGACCCGCTCCGAACCTCACCCGCGTCGCAGGCGCACCGCCTGACCGCGCTTCTCGGGAGGTACGCCCCCAGTCGTCCATCAACGTCCGTTGGCGTTCGAACAGGTCCGACCGCGCGCGTAGGCCGCGTTCGAGAGCATCGCCGCGCCGAGCGCCTTGCCCCGGACGCTCGGGAACACCAACCCCTCGTCGTCCGACCCGTTTCGGCCCCCCCGAAACCGCTCCACCTCTCGCAGGATAATCGACCGCCCCGGCCGCACAGCGGCACGCGGTGCGCGTGCTTGACGCGCCTGTCACGACGCACCGCCACGAGCTCCCCGGCAGCCCCGCTCACCCGTGCGTGCCCCGACCGCTCAGGTAGTCGGCCCAGTCGTCCATCAACCGCCGGCGGCGCTCGAACAGGTCCGAGCGCGCATAGGCCGCCTCGACCTTGTTCCGAATCACGTGCGCCAGCGCCGCCTCGACCACCTCTCGGGGATGTTCCGTCTCCTCGGACGCCCAGTCCCTGAAGCTCGAGCGGAACCCGTGCGGCACCGCGGCGATGTCGAGGGCCTTGAGCAACCCCGACAACGCCATGTCCTTGAGCGGCTTGCCCCGCGCCGTCGGGAACACCAGCGGGCTGCCGTTGCTCAGTGCCCGCGCCCGGTCGAGAGTCTCCACCGCCCACCCGCACAGCGGGACCCGGTGCTCACGGTTGGTCTTCATGCGCTGGGCGGGAATCGTCCACAAGCGTTCCGCCAGGTCGATTTCGGACCACCGGGCGCCGCGCACCTCGCCCGAGCGCGCCGCCGTCAACACCAGAAACTCGAACGCCAACTTCACGACCCGCCTCGCCGCCGAGCGGCGAGTCGCTTCGAGCGCCGCCGCGACCCCGCGATGGGGCAGCGCCCGCATGTGCTGAACGTTCTCCTGCTGGCGGCCGAGCACCGGCCCGATGCGCTGGCACGGGTTGTCCGCCCGATACTCCATCGCCACCGCCCATTCCATCACCGCGTTGATGCGCTGGCGGATCCGCCGCGCCGTCGTCGGCGACGAGTGCCAGATGGGCCGGAGCACGTCGATGACGTCGGGGCTCGTCACCTCGGCCACCGACTTCTCGCCGAGCCCGGGGAAGGCGACGCGCTTGAGGCCCAGCATCCAGTCCCTGCCGTACTTCTCGTTGCGCCAGCCGGGCTTCAGCTGCTCCCACACCTGCTCGGCGGCGGCGGCGAACGTGGGCAGGTTCCTGCTGCGGCGCTTCTCGGCCAGCGGGTCGCCGCCGGCGCGGGCAAGCTGACGATTGGCGAAAGCCTGGGCGCGGGCGTCCTTGAGCGAAACGATGGGATAGCCGCCGAGGCCCAACTCCCGGCGCCGACCGCCGATGGTGATTCTCTGAACCCAGCTCCTGCTGCCCGACGGTTGCACGTCCAGGTACAGCCCATGCCCGTCGCAATACCGGCCCGTTTCGGCGACGGTGCGCACGAACGCGCTCGAGAGTGCGTTCATGGGGTGTCTCCTGCGAGGTTTCGACATCGACGTCTCGCTACGGTACGGCAATCGATCTCGCCGTGGCCTTGTTCCCTTTGGCGGAAAAACCAATATAGTCTGCGAGCGTATAATCTGTCAATTCGTCAATTAACTCACGTTTTTAGAGTCATTTATGAGCCTCACGTCGATCTCTTCGTTCCATTGACATGGTGGACGGTACCGGTCCGCCGACGGTCCTGAACCCCTCAACGCTCAGCTGCGGCAGATCGGGTGCCGCAAGGCCTTCCTCCGGCTCGTGCCCGCCGGTTCCGGTGCTCCCCGCGGTCCATGTGCCGCGCTCGGACTTGGCGCAGTACCTCGCGTGCTGACCGCGAGATCGGCACGGATGACGGTGCCGAGCACGCTGGTGACGACGCTGCTGAACGCAGATCGGGCTGATGCCCGCAGCTGCGGGCGTCGGTGCTGCGGCTGACCGCGGGCGGGCCACTTCGACGCGACGCTGGTGCTGGTCGAGGTCGAGGCGGAAGCCGAAGCGGGGCTGCCAGCGCCGCCGCAGCCGGATGGGCCGCAACTCCCGATCGCCGCCGGCAAGGCGTTCGCGCTGCTCGACACCGCCGGTCGCCGGGGGTCGGCGTGCGGGCAACTGTCCTCAGGCGTGGCCAGCGGTCGTGCCGATGGGGCCGGCCTCGAGCGCCCGAGCCGCCTTCATGTCCGAGCTCGACGGCGGCGTACCCGGGTGCGTGACCGGTGACGTCAGCGTGCCGAGCCACTGACTGATCCAGGGGGCGCGTCGGTCGGTCGATGGTCTTGCCGGACCTCTTGCCTTCGTCTTTTCTTTGGGTGCCGACCGTTTTGTGATGCCCCCGTTTGACCCCGCCGTTTTTTCCACCGTTTAGTGGTGGAAGCCACAGTATTCGGCCGGACGGGCACGGATCTTGTGCGGGCGTCTAACCTTCACATAACATGCAATTTAATCAACAGTTTATGGACGATTCTGGATGGATTTGAATTGATGTCCATTTTCAGACATGGCGGACTGATCCAATTCCCCCGTTGCCATGCGATAGGACGGCAGATCCCCGTAAAGAGTTGGGGGTCGCGGTCTTGTGGCAGCGCCCGAATTGGCCGCCACCCATCTCATGCCCCATTCGTCGAGGGCCTGGAGAGCGAGCAGATGCGGAGCGGCAGTCGACATCGGGGGGAGGCAGGGGGCGGATGGACAGGTTTCCCCCCGCTGCTGGCGACAGACGGACGGTTTCACAAGGGAGATTGCGACATGCGGACAGGAGCGATTTTCGCGAGAGGTAGTTGCAGGGCGCTGGCGTGGGTGCTGGCGCTGGGGGTGGCGGTAGTGCTGTCTGCCGGCGAGGCGGTCGCACAGGAGCCCGAGCTTTCTTCGGGCACTCTGACCTTGGATGAGGGAGAGTCTGGAACCGTCAGGCTGAGCGTTGACGATGGAACCGCGCAGGCAGTGTCCGTTGCTGTGGCATCGATCGAAGGCGGCACCTTCGACATGAGCAGTGGCGGCACCGCAATCGCCATCGCGGACACCAGCTCCACCGGGACGATTAACGTCGCCGCGAACGGGTCGTCCTTGCTCACCATTACCGCGAACGACGACAATGACTCTGACGACGCCCGGGCTGTCGTGACATTCACGATCGGTACCGAGGTCGCAACGCTGATCCTCAGGGCAACCGATGACGACACGAGCGGCGTGATCGTGTCCGCGAGGTCGCTGACCCTGCATGAAGGGGGCGAAGTCGAGACCTACACGATCAAGCTGGGTACAGAGCCGTCGGCGAACGTGACGGTTACGGCAGCGGTGACGAGGCAGGTCAACGCGCGCATCAGGGTACGCACGGTAGACGACGCCACCCCGGATGATGACAATGACGATTCCGAGTTCGGAACCAGCCGGGCGTTCACGTTCACAAACAGCGCCGGAGCTACCCCTTGGAACGTCGCCCAGACCGTGGCCGTGAGGGCCGAGGGAGACGCGAACACCCGCAACGGGTCGGCGACCATCACGAACAAGGCCAGCAGTATCGATGGCAACTACAGCGGCGTCTCCGGTCGCAGCGTGGCAATCACGGAGTACGACAACGTGAGGACGATCACGATGTCGACTTCCTCCGATACAGCGCTCGAAGGCGACGACAAGGTCACCATCACCGCGACCCTGAGTGCTGCCGGCGATACCCCGTCGACTCTGCCGGTCGCAGTGACGGTCAAGTTGACCAAGAAGGGGAAGACGCCTCCGGGTGGCGACTACAGCTTGAGCGAACTCGTTATCGGGGCGAACAGTACTTCCGGTTCCGCCGAGCTGATGGCTGAGCACGACGCCGACGCGGACGACGAGAAGCTCACGCTGATCGCGTCCGTCGACGATGATGGCGCTGACGGCATCTTCTCCGAGATCGTCAACGAAGAGTTCAGCATCACGCTCATGGACGACGACACCTACACGCTCGAGGCCGACAAGTCCGAGGTCAACGAAGGCGACAAGGTGACGTTGACAGTGGAGGTCGATCCCGCGGCGGATGTGGAAACGAAGGTCGAGATCGAGCTCTACAGGGCCTCCGGGGCCACGGTGGAGCCGGCAGAGGGCCAGGACGCGGACGAAGACGGGAAGGCGATCATCGACATCGGCGAGGACAGCGCCGAGTTCACCTTGACGACCGCCAAGGACGCCAACGACACCAACGACGAGGTCGTCGTCGCAAGGGCGAAGATCGGGAGCTCCGTCATTGGCGAGCCAGTCACCATCAACGTCCTCGACACCCAGGCCTCGCCGGAGTACACGCTGAGCGTCGACCCCGACGCCATCGGTGAGGCGGACGGCGAAGCGAGCGTGATGGTGAAGGTCATGACCAACAAGGCGGTCTCGGCCGACACGACCCTGACGCTGGCCGTAGACGATATGAGCACGGCCATGGATCCCGACGACTACAGCATCATGTCGGCTGACATGATGATGGTCATGGTCGCCAAGGGCGAGACGATGGGCATGACCACGCTGATGGTCACCCCGGTCGCCGACGCCATGGACGAAGCCAACGAGACCATCGTCCTGACCGCCTGGATGGATGACGCGCAGGTCGGCAACGCCGCCACCCTGACGATCATCGACGGCGACTCCAGGACCTTCACGCTGTCCGGTCCCTCGGACATGAACCTCGTCGAGGGCTTCGAGTACGACATCGAGGTGACGGCCAGCACCCCGGTCATGGCGGACACCACGGTCATGATCATGGCCGGCGACGCCAGCACCGCCACCGAAGACGACTACATGATCGAGGACATCATGATCATGGCCGGCGAGACCATGGGCAGGACCAAGCTGATGGTCAAGAGCGACGACATGCCGGACGGCGGCACCGACGGCGGCATGGCCGAGAAGCTGGTGCTCTACGGCATGGTCGGCAACATGAGGACCAACGACGTGTCGTTCTACCTCTGGGATCTCGCGGTTCCGGCCCTGCCGGTCATCGCGCAGCTCCTGCTGGCGGCCCTGATGGCCGTCGGCGGCTACCGCCGGTACCGTCGGCGGTAACGACGTTCGACGGCGGCGGCGTTCGTAATCTCCCACCGCCCCCTCTCCCCCGCCGCCCGGGGGGGAGGGGGGCCTTCCTTTTCCGACGAGGCGAATCGTTTCAACGGGTTTGACGACGTCGGCCCGAGCCCAATCCCGAAACAGTCCGGCAGCGGGTTCCACGACCGCGGTAGCTCTGGCGGGAGGCGCGCGGATGCCGGCTGAGTTGGGGACCGAGCCGGCCCCCGCACGCTACGGGCCGGGCGCATGACGGCCAAGGTGAGGCGGAGAAAGCCCCGGCGTTTCGCCGGCGCACCGTCGGGTGCGCGCGCCGCTACTCGCGGTGCGGTGGGCGCGGCGGCGCAGGTTTCGGCGCCGCTTCCAGCCGGCCGGCTCGACCTCGCCGCGCTGGCCGCGGCGGTCCTCGGCCCCCTCGCGCTCTACGCCGCCACCCTGCCGCGCACGGTCGTGCTCGAGGACGACGGCCTGTTCCTGATGGCCGGCGTCCACCTCGGTGTCGCCCACCCGCCGGGCTACCCGCTCTACACGCTCATCGTCCACCTGTTCACGCAACTGCCGTTGGGCGACCCCGCCGTCCTCGGGCACCTGTCGAGCGCGGTGCTCGGGGCGCTGGCCTGCGGCGCCGTCTACGCGTGCGCGCGACTGCTGGGCCCGTCGCCCGCGCCGGCCCTAACCGCCGCGTGGCTCTTCGGCGTTTCGGAGCAGTTCTGGTCGCAGGCCATCATCACCGAGGTCTACACCCTCAACGCGCTGCTCTTCTTCGGCGCCTACGCCCTCGTGCTGCTGGGCGCCCGCGACCCTCGCCGGAAATGGCCCCTGCGGGGCGCCGCCGTCGCCTGGGGGGCGGGCCTCGCCAACCACTGGCCGCTCATGGTGCTGGCGACGCCGGGGCTAGCCCTGGCCCTGCTGCCGGCGTGGCGCGAGGTCCGGCCGCGGCTGCTAGGGGCGGCCCTGCTGGCCGCCGGCCTGCCGTACGCGTGGATGGTGTGGCAGTCGCAGCAGGCGCCGGCCGTCAACTTCTACGGCCCCATCGAATCGTGGGGCGACTTCTGGTTCTACGTCAGTCGGCAGGGCTACAGCGAGGTCGACGTCAGCCCCACCGCCGGCTGGAACGACCGCGCGTCGTTCCTGGGTTGGTTGGCGGCAGACCTCGTGCGCCAGACGACCCTGCCGGGATTCGCCCTCGCCATGCTCGGCCTCGGAGTGCTTGCACGGGGCGGCCGCCTGGTCGCGACGGCCCTTGCCGGATCGGGTGTCGTGGCCCTGCTCGGCAACAGCGTGGTGCTGATAGCGCTCCTGGGGTTCGACTTCGACCCGTTCCGGCTGGCCGTGTTCCGAGCCTACCCACTGATCTGCTATGGCGTGGCTGCCCTGTGGGCGGCGGCCGGCATGCAGTGGCTGATAGAACATGTGCCGCGGCGGGTGGCGGCCCCCTGGCCGGCGGGAACGCCGGGGCTCTGTCGCGTGCTCCGGGCCGCGTGGTCGCCAGCCGCGGCGGCGGTGATGGTCGGCGCGGCGATGGTGGCGATGTCGGCGTCGGCGAGCTGGCGGGCCAACGACCGCTCGAGCAGCGACTTTGCCGAACGGCACGCCGAGGTGGTGTTCGAGCTGCTGCCGGAGGACGCGGCGCTGTTCGTGTACGGCGACGCCATCGGCCCCCTCGGCTACTACCGCTACGTCGAGGAGCGTCGGCCCGATGTCGCCCTGTACAGCCTGCAGGGCCTCGTGCTGGGCAACCGCCTGTTCGATCCCTTCCTGCCGCAGGAAGAGAGAGCGAGGGCGCTGGACCGGTTCGTCGACTCCGCCGGCCGGCCGGTGTTCCTGCTTCCCGACTACGACATCTATCCTGCGGACCGCGGCGTCGGGCACCACGGCTTCGTGCTGGAGTTGCTGGCGAAGGGCACCAGCGGCACCGTCGATCTGATCCGCGATCCGCGGGCCGAGCGTTACCTTCTCGAGCTCATCGACCGGCGGCCTGTCGACATCTGGGAGAGGCTGAGTCGCAACGGCTTGCTATTCCACTACGGGAACTACCTCGGGCTGGTCGTCATGGCGGGCTCGCCGCTGCTGCTGGAACCGATGGCCGAGGCGATCGAGCGGGCCGAAGACTGCTACCCCTGCCTGCTCGGCATGGCGGACGTCGTGCTCGACAACGAGGCCGCCGTCCTTGTCGATCGCGTCGCCGCCTGGCTGGCGCGGGCCGAGGCGCTGCACGACCGCGCCCTGAGCAAGCAGGAGTCGGCCAGGCTGCGCTTCGAGCAGGGCCGCCTGGCCGAGCTGACGGGCGACGCCTCCACCGCGACCGCCCGCTATCGAGAGGCCTATGCCATCTATCCCCACCCCGACGTCGACGCCGGCCCCGCCCTCCGCCGCCTCGGTCTCGTGCCGTAACGGCGGCCGCCGTGGAACGTTGGATAGTAAGTCCGCCGGTACTCGCACTACGCGCACCGAGTCAGCCCGGCGGCGTATGTGCCTCCACGACTTTCTGGATGCGCTCGGTCGCGAGCTCCAGCTCCTTTGCCATTCGCCCCACGTCGACCGGTCTGAGCTGCGCCACGATCTCGTCGACGACCACCGGCGCGTCCAGAAGATCGACGCTCTGGATGCTCTCGGTCAGCTTGATCGCGGTGCGCTGCAACGAATTGACTCTTGCGGCGATGGTCGCCGCCTCCTGTAGGCGCCATTCTGGTGTCATGACGTAACGGTCCTTCCGAATCGTCCAGGCCACGGCTTCCCTTACCGATATCGGCACAAGGCCCATGTCCGTGTAGGGACGTGGAAAGGCAGAGGGCATTCCACGACGGCTCGACGCCCCTGCGAAACGCGACTCTCCGTCGTTATGTACAATGAAAGATTATTCGCTCACCGTGTCAGTCCTGACCCGGTTTCGCCGGATCGGGGCACGGAGTGGCGCGGACCGTCGGACAGCCCGGGAATGAACCCGTCGCGACAGGACGGCCGTCCTGTCGGTGGCCGCCGCCCGCCCCCGCGCCCGCCAACGCACGAGAAACTCGATCAGAGCGCAGCATGAAACCCCGCGGAAGACATCCCGAGAATGCCCTCTCGACGAAGTTCGTGCGCGACGTCGCCCGGGCCGGCCGCTACTGCGACGGCCACGGCCTGTACCTCGACGTACGGCCCTCCGGCAGCCGGAGCTGGGTGCAGCGCATCGCCATCCGCGGCCGCCGGCGCGAGCTCGGCCTCGGGGGCTTTCCCCTCGTGTCGCTCGACGAGGCCCGCGCCGAGGCCTTCGCCAACCGCAAGCTCGCCCGCGCCGGCGGCGACCCCCTCGCCGAGAAGCGCCGCGCCCGGAACGCGCCGACCTTCGAGGCGGCGGCGGGGCGGGTGTGGAGACAGGTGCGGCCGGGCTGGCGCAACCGGAAGTACGGCCGCGACTGGATGCAGGGCCTCGCCCGCCATGCCTTCCCCCGCCTGGGCCCGATACCGGTGGCCGAGGTGACGGGCGCCGACGTCGTCGAGACCCTCGAGCCCATCTGGCACGCCCGGCCGGCCACGGCGCGGCGGGTGCGGCAGCGCATCGGCACGGTGATGCAGTGGGCGATGGCCATGGAGTACCGGGCCGACAACCCGTGCGACCGCATCGGGCCGGCGCTGGGCCGGCAGCAGGACGTCGTGCGGCACATGCCGGCCCTGCCCCACCGCGAGGTGGCGGCGGCGGTCGCGGCGGTGCGGGCGGCGCGGGTGAGGCCGGTCGTGAAGCTGGCGTTCGAGTTCCTGGTGCTGACGGCGGCGCGGTCGGGCGAGGTGCGCGGGGCGCGGTGGGCCGAGATGGACCTGGCCGGGCGGGTGTGGACGGTGCCCGACGCGCGCATGAAGGGGAACCGCGAGCACCGGGTGCCGCTGTGCGGGCGCGCCGTCGAAGTGCTGGGCGAGGCCCGCGCCCGCGCCGGCCGCGGCCCCCTCGTGTTCCCGACGGCACGGGGCGGGCGGCTGAAGGACGAGGCCCTGTCGAGGCCGCTCAAGGACCTGGGCCTGCCGGCGGTGCCGCACGGCTTCCGCTCGAGCTTCCGAGACTGGGCGGCCGAGGAGACGAACCACCCGCGCGAGGTCGTCGAGGCGGCCCTCGCCCACGCGGTGCGGAACCGGGTGGAGGCCGCCTACGCGCGGTCCGACCTGTTCGAGCGCCGCCGCCGGCTGATGGACGACTGGGGCGACTATCTCGGCACCCGGCGCGAGCTCGTCAGGACGTGCGCGTAGAGCCGGCCGCGGCGGCGCTGTCGGTCGAGTTGTCGCCGCCTGGAGTTGGAGGCGCAGTAAACTCAGCGGTGGAGGGAAGCATCGATGCCGAGGTGGACGGGAGCGCGACGGGCGAGACGGGGCTGGCGTGTTTCGAGGTGGGCGACGGGGCTTGCCGTCGTCTTCGCGCTGGGGACCGGCGAAGCAGCGGCGCAACTCACCGCCGACAGCACGTTCAGCGGCAACGGCCTGCGGGTGGACGTGGCGGCGCGGGTGACCGAGGGCGCGAACATCACGATAGCCGTGACCCTCAAGGCGAGCGTCGCCGCCGGCACGGCGTCGGCAACCCTCGTGACCGTCACCGTCGACGCGGAGCCGCACGGGTCCGAAGGCGCCACCAGCGAGAGTGCCGACGTCAGCCTGAACCCCGGCACCGCGACGCTCTCCTTCCCGGCGAACACGACGGGCAGCCCGGTCACCCACGAGGTCGGCGAGACCGTCCTTCTGCAGACGAACCACGACCCCGACGCCGAGGACGAGACCGTCGTGCTGGCGATAGGCGCCTCGGGCGGCGGGATCTCCATCGCCGCCGGCAGCGGGTCCGGCGACGAGCCCAGACGGACCGTCGCCCTCGATGACGACGAAACGCAGTCGTACGATCTGGTCCTTGCCTCCGGCGCGGCGCCCCGGGAGGGCGCGCCGTTCGAGGTGACCGTCCGCGCAGATCCCGCCCACGTGGACGGCAGCCAGACGTTGACGCTGCAGCTCGACGACACCAGCTATACGCTGGACACGGACGACACCACCGCCGGCGACCAGATAGCGGGCACGCTGGACGGCGCCACGCCGTCGTTCACGGCGGAGGTCACGCCCCCTGCCAATGACGGGAACCGGACGGCAGACACGGTGACGGTGACGGCGTACTCGGGAACCGTGGGCAACGCCACCGAGGAGGCCTCGGCGAGCTTCACGGTGGCCGACGCCCACGCGCTGCCCGCGCCGGCCGCCATCACCGTCGAGGCGAGGGACGCGGCGGGCCAAATGGTGACGTCGGTGCCCGAGGGCGACGCCGTCGAGCTGACGGTCTCGGTGGACCGGGGGCGGGGCGGCACCGCGTCGACGGGCGAGGCGCTCTCCGTGGCCCTGTCCCTCGCCCCGGGCGACCCCGCCCAGGCGTCGACCTACCGGCTCACGCCGGCCCGCGTCGACCTGCCGGCGGTCATGCCGCCCGACGGGAAGCAGTCGGCGACGACCATCGTCCGGCTCGAGGCGCTGGCCGACGAGTTCGTCAACGACGACCGGCTGACGCTGAACCTGGCGACCACCGGCGAGGCGGCCTACGGGGCGGGCTCGGTCGACAGCAGCTTCGAGATAGAGGTCGGGGACACGACGGTGAAGCAGATCGCGCCGAGGCCGGACTCGGCGGTGAAGGAGGCGTTCGACGCCGCGAGCGCGGCGGCCGCGGGGGCGGACGGGCTGAACCCGGGCGAGTCGTTCAGCGTGGCGGTGAGCGAGCTGTTCGAGGGAATAGCCCCGGGCAGCACCGTCATCTACTCGGCCATTTCGTCCGACCCGTCGGTGGAGGTGTCGGCGTCGAGCACAACGGTGACGGTGACCGCGGTCTCCGGCGGGAGCGCGGCCGTCCGTGTCATCGCGCGGGTGACCGGCGCCTCTTCCGCCGTCCCCCAGACGCGCGGAGACGAGGCCGCGGTCGAGCACACCGTCACCGTCACCGACCTGCCGTTGCAAGTTGCCCTGACCGCGGACCCGCCGGCGGCGGTGGAGGAAGGCGGCGTCATCACCCTGACGGCGAGTGCGAACCGGGCGGTGCTCGCGGGCGAGGACGCGACAGTGCGGTTGACTCTGGTCGGCCCGGTCGTCGAGCCGGCGCCGGCGTCGGTGACGATTGCGGTGGGGGCGACGAGCGCGTCGGCCGAGTTGACGGTGATGGACGACGACGAGGTCAAGGACCTGGGCGACGTGACGGTGGTGGCCACCGGCGGGAGCCTCGCGACGGACCCGACGCGGCTGGACGTGGTGGTGACCGAGAACGACGTCGCGACCATCTATACCTACACGTTCACGGCGACGGCCGACCGGGTGACCGAGGGCGGCGAGATACAGTTGGTGGTGACCGCCCGGCCGGCCGTGGCGGGGGAGACGGTGGTGAGCCTGACTGCGTCCCCGCGGAGCCTGGCCGGCGACTTCACCCTCGAGCCCCCGGCGATCACCCTGGCGGCCGGGGGCACCGGCGGGACCGCGGTGTTGCGGGCGACCGACGACGACGAGATGGAGGACACCGAGCTCCTGACGTTGACGGCGACGGGCCCCGACAAGGTGCTCATCGGCACCGTGGAGATCGAGCTCGTCGACAACGACACGAGCGGCTACGCGCTGTCCGGGCCCACGGACACGAACCTCGTCGAGGGGCAATCGTACGAGCTGAAGGTGACGGCCGACGCCACGGCGTCGACGGACACCACGTTCACCATCCGGCGCGACCGCGCGGCCAGCGATGCCGACGACGACGATTTCACCCTTGCGCCGGCGTCGATCGTGATCAGCGCCGGCGCAACCGAAGGTACGGCCACGCTGACGGTCGCGGACGACGGCGTGGACGAACGGTCCGAGGCGCTGGTGCTCGTGGTCACCGCACCGGGCGGGAACAACGTCGGGTCGCTGGCGTTCACCCTCTGGGACGCGTCGGTTCCAATGCTGCCGTTGGTCGCCCAGCTCCTGCTGGTGGCTGTTCTGGCCGTCGGCGGCTACCGCCGCTTCCGGCGGTAGCACAATGCACCACGACCGGCGTTGCCGGCACGCAACGGCCCCGAGTCAGCCTTCCATCAGCGCCCCGGCGTGGAACGGGGCGCAGACCGTCACCGTGAGCCCGGCGAAGCGTTTCGGGTAGGGCTCGGCCACGAGCGGGCAGCAGAGCAGGTTGGGTCCCCGCGGATAGGCCGCCCGGAACGCCCGCAGCGACCTGGCGTCGAAGGCCTGGGGCGACACCTTCGCCTCGACCGCCGCCACCCGGTCGCGCCCGGTCGCGACCGCGAAGTCCACCTCGTGCCCGGCGGCGTTGCGCCAGTAGTGGAGGGCGCTGCGGGGAACGGCGGTCAGCAGCTCGTCGAGGACGAGGTTCTCCCAGAGCGGCCCGCGGTCGGTCGGCCGCAGGCCGGTCCAGCCCCGGAAGTGGCAGACCAGCCCCGTGTCGAGCGCGTAGAGCCGCGGCCGGCGGACCATCTCGCGCCGGCCGCCCCCGTGGAACGGCGGCAGTCGGACGGCGACCTGACAGGCGTCGAGGAGATCGAGGTAGTTGACCGCGGTGGGGCGGCTCACGCCAGCGTCGCGGGCGAGCGACGTGACGTCGAGCAGCTCGCCGTTCCGGGCGAAGGTCTGCGACACCGCGCGCAGGAAGCCGGTGCGGTTGCGGGCGCCGAAGAGCGCGTGGACGTCTCGGGCGAAGAAGCTCTCGGCCCACTCCTCGAACCATTGGGGGTCGGGCGCGGCGGCCAGCAGTTGCTCGGGGAACCCGCCGTGCAGCAGCCGCCGGTCGAGGTCGGCGGCGCCGAGCCAGTCCCGGCACTCGCGCCACAGCACCGGCGCGAGCCGCACGGGCCACTTGCGGCCGACCAGCGAGTCGCGGAAGCGCGCGCTGGCGTGCAGGGTCGAGGAGCCGGTGGCGAGGATGCGGACCCCGGGGTGCTCGTCGGCGCCGATCTTGAGCAGGCCCGACGGATCGTCGGCGCGATGCACCTCGTCGAGGACGATCCGGCAGTCGGCCGCGAGACTCCCGTAGAACAGCTCCGGGTCCGCGAGCCGCTCCCGCACCGAGGGCAGGTCGCAGTTGAAGACCCGCGCCTCGGGAATCTGGCGGCCCAGGACGGTCTTGCCCAGCCGCCGCGCGCCCGCGAGCCAGACGATGCTGCGCGACCGCCAGAGCGCCTCGATGCGGTCGACCCAGAACGGCCGCGGCGTGAACACGAGTGCAATTTTACGAAATACGGCGATAAACGTAAATTACGGCCGGCGGCCGTCATCGCCGCGGCCCGAACCGGCGCGTCGACCTGCCGGCGATCACGTGCAGGTACAGCCGGCCCAGGTGGCGCAGGTAGTCGATGCGCTGCCGCCAGCCCAGCTTGCTCTTGCCGCGGCGGCGGTCGTCGAACGCTATCGGCACCTCGCCCACGCGCAGCCGGCCCCGCACCATCAGCTCGAGGCCGATCTTGTAGCCGAGGGGCCGCAGGGCCGCCCGGTCGGGCAGGGTCCGGCGGTCGACGGCGAAGAAGCCCGACATCGGGTCGGAACAGGCCGTCAGCGGCACCGCCAGGAGGGTGGCGAGGCGCGAGTTGAGCACGCGGGACCAGCCCCAGTCTCCCGCCGTCGACGCGCCCGCGACGTAGCGGGTGCCCACCACCATGTCGCAACCGGCGTCGAGCCCCGCGAGCAGATCGGGGATGCGCTCGGGCGGATGCGACAGGTCGGCGTCCATCACCACGACGCGGTCGTAGCGGGCGTGCGCAATGCCCTGCAGCACCGCCTGCGACAGGTCGGGCCGCATCCCGCGGCGCACCTCGATGCGCAGCGGCAGCCGCCGGGCGAGCCGCCCCGCGACATCGAGCGTGTCGTCGTCCGAGTCGTCGTCGATGAGCAGCAGCTCCCACGCGATGCCGCGGCCGGCCAGGGCCCCGGCCACGCGCTCGGCCAGCGGCCCGAGGTTGGGGGCCTCTCTCAGCGTCGGCACGACGATCGTCACCGCCGGGTGATTGTCGGTCAGGGAAGCAGCCGCCTGTCGTGCGGTCGACACGACGGGTGGAGCTTAGCACGGGGCGCGGCGTCGGTTGAGGTCCTGGGGTGCTTGCTCCCTGGCTTCGTGGCCCTCGGCTTCTTTCGCCAGCATTTGCCATTTCTTCGTCCGGTGGTGGATCGGAGCGGCCCGACGCGTAGCCGGCGGGGCCGACAGCAGATTTCGGGAAATAGATGAGCGTCTACGGACCGTCGAGCGCGTGGTGCTCCCCACCACCGATCTGCACAAAGAGCACGGTCGGACCGCTCGACCCCGTCGACTGGCTCCGTAGTCGCTCGACTCGGCCACACGGCCCTGGTCGAACGAACCCTCGCGGACTCGTGGTGGTTCAGCACCTCGGTCGTGCATCATCTCAGCCCACGACCCAGCCGAGCCCCGACTGCGGCAAGGCGTAGTAGAATCGAGATTGAAGGGCGTAGCGAATCCTGGATCGCCCCGAGC
Source organism: Vicinamibacterales bacterium (assembly GCA_965207615.1). GTDB lineage: Bacteria > Acidobacteriota > Vicinamibacteria > Vicinamibacterales > UBA8438 > JAJEEA01. The sequence goes on along the minus strand of CBDBMZ010000003.1, from coordinate 6,012,961 downwards.
TTCGAAGATGTTCGACACCCACGCGATCGCCCGCAGTCTGACGAACGCAAATCTCACAACGGAGCAGGCGGACGCCATCACCGCCGCCATCGCCAGCGCCGCTGAACACGGCGACCACGCAACCCGCGCCGATCTTCAGGCCCTCCGCGCGGAGATGGCCGCGATGGAGTCGCGGCTGACGTGGCGCCTCGTCGGTGCCATGACCGCCATCGGCGCCATTCTCCGCTTCATCGGCTGACCGGCCGGCCCAAAAGCCGTGGCGCAAGAGACCGTCCACCGCCGTCAGGGCACGAGCCCCAGGCGGCGGAGGGCGGGGCCGGCGTCGCGGTCGGGGTGCGGGAAGAGGGCGTAGGCCTGTCGATAGCGCGCGGCGGCGGTGACGGCGTCGCCCGTCAGCTCCGCCAGGCGGCCCTGCTCGAAGAACAGCTTGGCCGACTGTTCCTTGGTCAGCGCGCGGTCGTGCAGCGCCCCGGCCCGCGCCAGCCATGCGTCGATGAGGTCGGCCCGGCCGGCGACATCGTTGTCCAGCAGCGGGCCGGCCATGCCGAGCAGGCAGGGATAGCAGGCCTCGGCCCGCTCCAGCAGCTCGGCCATGGGCGCCAGCAAGGGCGCGTCAACCGCGACGAGCAGCCCGAGGTAGTTCCCATAGTGGTACAGCAGGTTGGCGCGCTGCTGCCGTTCCCAGGTGTCGGAGGGCTGACGGTCGAGCAGCTCGAGGAAGTAGCGCTCTCCGCGCGGGTCGCGACCCAGATTGATGGAGCCCGCCGTGTCCTCGCCCAGCAGCTCCAGCACGAAACCGCGGTGCCCGAAGCCGCGGTCGTCGGGTAGGATGTCGGGCAGCAGGAACACAGCTCGGTCGGTGGCGTCGACGAACCGGCCCAGCGCCGCCGCCCGGTCCTCCTCCGGCAGGAGAGGATCGAACAGCCGGTTGCCCAGCACGAGGCCCTGCAGGCTGTAGAGGGCGACGTCGGGCCGGCGCTCCTCGACGAAGCGGTAGTAGCCGAGCGGGCCGATGGCGTCGCCGAACGCGAATAGCACGGCGTCGGGCGGCAGCAGATCGAACACCGCCTCGGCGTACCGCTCCGCGAAGTCGCCGTCCGAACGGTCGTTGGCCGGCCAGCCCGCCGACGCCGACCCGGCCACCATCGTCGCGCCGATCAGCATTGCCGCCGGCGCCCCCGCCGCCCGGCGCGCGTGATAGGCCCCCGGCACCCGCGCCGGCCACCGGGCCGCCGTCCATCCCGGTAACCGGTCGATCAGCCACTGCAGACCGACCGCCGCCCACAGGGCTACGACGCCGTAGCCGATCAGCGGGTAGGGCCGGAACACGGCTAGCCGGAAAGGCTCGAAGTCGAATCCGAGCAGCGCGATCAGCACGACGCTGCTGCCCGCTAGGGCGAGCAGGCCCGAACCGGCCCCGGCCGCCGTCTCGAGGCCGCCCGCGCGCGCGAGCGCGCCGAGGCCCAGCAGCGCCAGGGCGCAGCCCGGCAGGGTCGTCTGCCGCGCGAGGTCGGCCGCGAACCACCCCACGAACGCCGCGCGGTCAGTCCAGCCGGCGCTGGGGCTGACGTCGACCCCACTGTAGCCCTGCCGGCTAACGTAGAACCACAACTCGCTCAAGGAGTCGATGGGGCCGTAGAAGCTGATGGCCGGCGCCTGCTGCGACAGCCACACCATCCACGCATACGGCAGGGCGGCGGTCACGAAGGCCGCCCCGAGCAGCCGCGGCAGCCGCGACAGGACCTCGCGCCACGCCGGCAGGAGGGCCAGCGCCAGCCCCGGCGTCGCCAGCACCGTCAGCGGCCAGTGGTTGGCGAGGCCCATCCCCCAGGTGACGGCGGCGCAGGAGAGGACCCATCGACGCCCCGGGTCGCGGGCTCCCAGCAGCACCAGCGCCCAGGTCGCGAAGAACAGCAGCGCGTTCAGCGTGTAGACCTCGGTGATGATGGCCTGCGACCAGAACTGCTCCGAGACGGCGTAGAGCCACGCCGCGGTCAGGGCCGGCACGAGCGACGCGGCCAGCAGGCGCGCGCACGCGAAGACGGCGCCGCAGGCGAGCGCGCCGAGCACCGCGCTCGACAGGTGCCCGAGGAACGCCGGCTCGCCGAACGGCAGCCGAGTGAACAGGTGGACGATGAGCGTGTAGATGGGGTAGCCCGGCGGATGGGCGACGCCGAGGTGCACGCCGGCCATCAGGAACAGGCCGTCGTCTTCCAGCACCACCGTGCGCGGCAGGGTGGCGACGTAAAGAGCCAGGGGGCCGAGGACCGCCGCGGCCAGCGCGGCGGCGTCGGGCCGGCCGGGCGGAAGCGGCGCCCTCCCCTGCGGCGTCGCACCGCCCGCGGCAGACAGGCCGGGCGAAGCGGGGCGCGAACCTGACGGCGCCCCGGCCCCGCGCCGGAGCTTCCTCCGCCTCGCCTTGCTCGTCATCGGCGCAGCCCCGACGCGCTCTAGGTAGCGGACCCTCTCGGAGCCGACGGCCCGCCAGGGCCGCGGGAGCGGCAGGCCCAGGTCCCAGTTCAGCTGGCATCGGTGCGACGCCCGCAGCATCTTCGGGCGCTCAAGATGGCAACCGCCGCCACAGGTCGGGATCGAAACGCCGGCCTGACGCCCGGCGAGCCCGAGGAACGATGCGCCCCATCAAAAGGAAAGGCCCCCTCCCCCCCGGGGCGTTGGGGGAGAGAGGGCGGTTGGGAGACTACGAAACGCCGTCGCCGAACGCTACCGCCGACGATACCGGCGGTAGCCGCCGATGGCCATCAGGGCCGCCAGCAGGAGCTGCGCGATGACCGGCAGGGCCGGGACCGCGAGATCCCAGATGTAGAACGACACGTCGTTGGTCCTCATGTTGCCGACCATGCCGTACAGCATCAGCTTCTCGGCCATGCCGCCGTCGGTGCCGCCGTCCGGCATGTCGTCGCTCTTGACCATCAGCTTGGTCATGCCCATGGTCTCGCCGGCCATGATCATGATGTTCTCGACCATGTAGTCGTCGGCGGTGGCGGTGCTGCCCTCGCCCATCATGATCATGACCTCGGTGTCCTTCATGACCGCGGTGCTGGCCGTCACCTTGAGGTCGTACTCGAAGCCCTCGACGAGGTTCGGGTCCGTGGGACCGGACAGCGTGAAGGTCGTCGAGTCGCCGTCAATGATCGTCAGGGTGGCGTTGTTGCCGGCCTGCTCGTCGTCCAACCAGGCGTTCAGGACGATGGTCTCGTTGGCTTCGTCCATCGCGTCGGCGACCGGCGTGACCATCAGCTCGGCCATGCCCATCTTCTCGCCCTCGGCGATCATGATGTCGGCGAGCATGATGCTGTAGTCGTCGGGGTCCATGGCCGTGCTGGTGCCGGCGGGGTCGACGGCCAGCTTCAGAGTCGTGTCGGCGGAGACAGCCTTGCTGGTCTCGACTTTCGCCATGATGGTCGCTTCGCCGTCGGCCTCCCCGATCGCATCCGGTTCGACGCTGAGCGTGTAGTTCTGGCCATCGATCACGTTGATCGTAACCCGCTTCCCGATGACAGCCTTGCCGACCATGGCCTGCACCTCGACGACCTCGTCGCGGTCGTCGGCGTCCTTGGCGGTCATCAGCGTGAACTTGGCGCTCGTCTCGCCTTCGCTGATGATCGCTGTCATGCCGTCTTCGTCGGCCGGATCCTTGGTCTGACCCTCTGCCACCTTCACCGTGGCCCCGGAGGCCCTGTACAGCTCGATCATGACCTTCGCTTCCACGTCCGCCGCGGGGTCGACCTCAACCGTCAACGTCACTTCCTCGCCTTCGTTGACCTCGGTACTGCTTGGCGTCAGCATGTACTCGTCGTCGTCCATGAGCGTCACGGTGACCGGAGATCCGACGATCTCGGTGAAGATGCCGTTGTCCCCGTCATCGTTGACCGACGCGATCAGCGTGAGCGTCTCGTCGCTCTCGTCGGCGTCGTGTTCGGCCATCAGCTTGGTGGAACCGGCGGTAGCGTTCGCTGCGATCACAATTGCGTTTTTCCTGGTACCGTCGTCGATAGTGTAATCACCGCCCGGCGGCGTCGTGCCCTTCTTGCTCAACGTGACCGTCACGTCCATCGGCAGGGTCGCCGCGCCGCTGTCGTTGGGACTGGAACTTCCCAAGGTCGCCGTAAGCGTGATCTCCTCGCCTTCATCCACCATGTCGGCGGACGCACTCAGCGTGATCGTCCTCACGCTGTCGTGCTCCACGACCTTCACGACGCGGCCCTTGGCACCGCTGTAGGTGCCGTCGAGGCTGGTGGCCGTGTGCGTGATTTCCGCCGTTCCGTTGCGGGTGTTCGCGTCGCTCAAGGCCGACACGTACACGGTTTGCGCGGTGCTCCAGTTGGCAGTGGTGAACGTCAACGACTGGCTGGTTAGCGGGGAATCGGTCGTCGTCGCATCATCGCCGTCGTCCGCGAGGACCGTCTGGACCCTGATGCGCGCGTTGACCTGTTTCGTCGCCGCCACCGCGACCGTCACTTCAGACGTCGGCTCCGTACCCAACTTGACCGTGTAGCTCTTTGCGGCAGATGCGGCAGCCCCCTCATTCACTGTCATGGTAAGCGGGCGACCATTGTTCACGACCACTCCGCTGGTGTCGTCGTCGTTCGAGATGAGGATCAGCGAGGCGGTCTCGGTACCGATCGTGAACGTCACGACGGCCCGGCCGTCGTCTCCATCGTTGTCCTCGTTCGCGGTCACGGTAAGCAGCACCGACGCGCCGGTGGCGACCGTAATATCCCTGGTTCCGCCGGCGGCCGCCTCGGTGAAGGTGGTTGAGCCACTGGGATCACTCACGGTGAAGCTACCGTCCACAACGCTGTTGGCGGCCGCGGCCACGGTAACCGTCTGGGTGGTGCTTGTATCTCCCTCAGGGAGAGTGACGGTCAGCGTAAGTTGTTTGGCGCTTCCCCCCTCAATCAAGGTCAGATTGGTCGTGGAAAGCTTGGGTGTCTGCGCGGCCGCCTCTCCGGCGGACAGCACCGCCGCCACCCCCAGCGCCAGCACCCACATCAACGCCCTGCAACTGCCTCTCGCGAAAATCGCTCCGCTCCTCATGTCGCAATCTCCCCTCTTTGTCCGTCCTGTCGTCGCCGGCAGCGGCGGAAAACCAGACCATCCGCCCCCTGTCTCCCGCTCGTGTCTGCCACCGATACGCATCTTGCGTCTACGCCTCCTCGCGAGTGAATTGCACACGGACTGGGTGACGGCCCCGCGGGATGTCACCATAAGCCGTTGCCAGTCAGCAATTTACGCGCCGAAACGACCTTCTCCCTTGTGAATCCGACCGTCCGTCGCCAGCAGCGGGGGGAAACAGACCATCCGCCCCCTGCCTCCCCCCGATGTCGACTACCGCTCCGCATCTGCCTCGGGCCTCCTGCGTCCTCGCGGCGAATTGGGCACGGCCTGGATGACGGCCATGCCAACTCCACCGTCAGGGCTCTTCAGGCCAACAACTCGCAACCGAAATCCGTCCTCTCGCATGGGCATCGGGGGCATCGGATCAGTCCGCCCCCGGCCCCCCCGTGTCGACCACCCTTATCGTCCGCTCCGCATATGGTCTTTAGCCCTCCCACGCTCGAGCGAAAACGCGCAAGCGTAACATGCACTGCCGGGCGGCGCAACCCCGAAAGCGGCGACGCCACGGCCGGCCGAACCGGACCAGACGATGCGCGGTCCGAGCCGGGACGCCAAGAACCCGGCCCCGGTGCGAGAGCGTAACACGCCCCAACGAGCCGGTGCAAGGCGGAAACGCGGCCCCGCCCGTTTTTTTGCGCCTGCCGCCCTCCGCGACGGGGCCGCTCCGCCGGCGCCGAGGGGGAAGCCGCTTCGGGACGGGCCGAGAGCGCCGGCGGGACGGCGGCGGGCGGCGCCGCGGGACATCGAGGCAGGCGGCGGGCGGGGTATCCTTGAGGGGCGGCGTTGCCGGCCGGGGCGCTCCTTCAGCCGACGCCGGCCGCGAAGGAACGGACGACGATACGGCCACCTGCTCGGCCAGCAGCAGTCTCCCGGGTAGCCCGGCACCACCGCCGCCGCCGGCCAGGGACTCTGCGCCGCTTTATTGCCTGTACGACACGCCATGGACCCCCTTGCCCACACCCTGGTCGGCGCCACCCTGGCCCAGACCCGCCTGCGCGACGGCACCGGCGCGATGGCCCTGGCGGCCGGCGTGCTCGCGGCCAACGCCCCCGACGTGGACGCCGTCACCATGTTCGTCAGCCGCGACCTGTCGCTCGGCTTCCGCCGGGGCTGGACGCACGGGGTGCTGGCGATGGTGGTGCTGCCGCTGGTGCTGACGGCGACCCTGCTCGTGCTCGACCGGGCGCTGGCGCGGTGGCGGGGGCGCGAGCCGACGGCCCGGGCGGGGCCGCTGCTGCGGCTGACGGCGGCGGGGGTGTGGAGCCACCCGCTGCTCGACTGGCTGAACACGTACGGCGTCCGCTTCCTGATGCCGTTCGACGGCACCTGGTTCTATGGCGACGCCCTCTTCATCATCGACCCGTGGGTGTGGCTGATGGCGGGCCTGACGGTGGTGCTGGCCTCGTCGGCGACGTGGGCGAGCGCGGCGGGCTGGGCGCTGCTCGCCACCGCCGCGACCGCGGTGACGGGGATCGTCATCGGGTTCGGCCGCTTCGCCCATACCCCCCCGCCCACCGCGGTGGCGTGGGGGGCGGGCCTCGCCGCCATCGTGTGGCTGCGGGTGACGGGGCGGGGCCGGGGCCGGCTGCCGCGGGTGGCGGCCGCGTGCCTCGCCGCGGTGGCCATCTACGCGGGGGGGATGGCCCTGGCGTCGCGGTCGGCCGAGCGCTTCACGGCGGCCCTGCTGGGCCTGCAGAACGGCGCCGCCCCCGTCGACGTGCTCGCCATCCCCGTGCCCGGCAACGTCTTCCGCCGCGGCATCGTCGCCGTCTACCCCGACACCTACCGCTTCTACGAGCTCGACTGGCTCGCCGCGCCGCCCCTGCGGCAGACCGCCCACCCGGTGCCCCGCGGCCCCGAGGGCCCTGTCGTCGAGGCCGCCCTGACCGCACCCCACGTGTGGGGCATGGCGGTGTGGAGGCGCTTCCCCGCCTACACCGTCACCGAGACCGCCGACGGCTGGGTGGTCACCATCTCGGACATGCGCTACAGCCGCCGCGCCGGCGCGGGCCTCGGCGGCGCCACCGTGCACCTCGACCGCGACCTGAACGTGCTGGGGCCGCCGGTGCAAGCGGAGTAGACTGGAAGAGTGACACCCGAGCGCCTCGACGCCGCACTCGCCGGCCTCGAGACCCGCCTGACCCGGCGGTTCGCGTGTGCGATGCCGGCGCAGACCGCCGCCATCATCGCCGGCACCGTCGCCCTGCTGCGCCTGCACGGCTGACCCGCCGCCGATCGAGTGCCGACGGCCGCTACGTCCGCCCTGCCGGCTCCCGACCGTCCCTTGACAGCCTCGGCCGGAATGTGAAAATTGAAAATGTCGTTTTCAATTTTCATGGATACAACGACCTTGAACAGGCCCACCTTCCTGCAGCACATCGCGACGTTGTTCCGCAGCCACCCGATGGTCGGCATCCTCGGCCCGCGCCAGTGCGGCAAGACCACCCTGGCGCGCGACTTCCTGGCCGCGCGGCCCGAGCCACGGGTGCACTACTTCGACCTGGAGGACCCCGAGCATCTGACCCGGCTGGCCGACCCCAAGCTCGCGCTCGATCCGCTCGAGGGCCTGGTGGTCATCGACGAGGTGCAACGCGTCCCCGAGCTGTTTCCGCTGCTGCGGGTGCTGGTAGACCGGCGCCCGCGCCACCAGCGCTACCTGATTCTCGGCAGCGCGTCGCGAGAGTTGATCCGGCAGTCGTCGGAATCGCTCGCCGGCCGCATCGCGTACCTCGAGCTGCCCCCGTTCACGGCCTTCGAGGCCGGGGACCGCGCGCGCCTGTGGCTGCGGGGAGGCTTCCCGCCCGCCTATCTCGCGCCGTCGGACGGCGACAGCCTCGTCTGGCGCAAGGCCTACGTGACGACCTTCCTGGAGCGGGACGTGCCCGCCCTCGGCATCGACCTCGCCGCCAACACCCTGCGCCGGTTCTGGATGATGCTGGCCCACCGGCACGCGGGGGTCTTCAACGCGTCCGAGCTGGCGCGCTCGCTCGACGTCTCGGCCCCCACCGTCAGGCGGTACCTCGACGTCCTCGACGGCACGTTCATGGTGCGCGCCCTGCAACCGTGGTTCGCCAACGTCGGCAAGCGGCAGGTCAAGGCGCCGAAGGTCTACTTCCGCGACCCGGGCATCCTGCACGCGCTGCTGAACCTGCCCGACCCGGCCGCGCTGCGCGGGCATCCCGCGGTGGGGGCCTCGTGGGAGGGGTTCGCGCTGGAGCAGGTCATCCAGCTCTGCCGCGCCGACGCCGCCGAGTGCCACTTCTGGGCCACGCACGGCGGCGCCGAGCTCGACCTGCTGATCGTGCGCGGCGACCGGCGGACCGCGTTCGAGTTCAAGTACTCGTCGACGCCGAAGGCGACCCGCTCGATGCACGCGGCCCTCGACGCTCTCGACCTCGACCGGCTGACCGTGGTCTGCCCCGGCGACGGCACCTGGCCCCTGACCGAGCGCATCCGCGTGGCCGGGCTGGGGGCGCTGGCGGAGGAAATGGCGGGGGGCTGACGGTCGTGGCGCTGCATGCCGTTCACGGGTAAAGTAGCGGTAATTTTACCCGCATGCACGAACGCCTGCTCGCCCGCGCCCTCGCGTCGACGTTTCCGCTCGACGAGTTCCTCGCGATGCTGCCGGGGTGACGTGGGTCGTACCCCCCGGCGCCGCCTCTACGGCTGCTGCCCCGCGTTGAACTCGGCCTCGAGCTCGGCCTCCCAGCGCACGCGCTCGGCAATCTGGTCGCCGCGGGTCTGGAGGCAGTCGAAGCAGAGGGTGCCGGGGATGGCGTGACCCTCGCCGTCGGCGGGGATGCCGCGGGCCTCCATGAGGCCGCGCAGGAGGGCCGCGGTGTGCTTCTGCGCCTTGTAGAAGTCGGAGTAGCTGAAGCCGTCGGCGATGGCCAGGGGCGAGTAGCCGAGGTCGGTGCGGGCGTCCATGTCGGCCCCCTGCTCGACGAGGTACTCGGCGACGTTGTTGGCGCCGCGGAACGCGGCCCCGTGCAGGGCGGTCATGCCGCGGTAGTTGGCGGCGTTGACGGGGTTGCCGAGCTCGACGCACATCCTCACCGCCTCGAGCACCTCGTCCTCCTGCCCGGGCAGCGAGCCGCCGTCCTCGCCGGGGTTCCAGATGGCGACGCCGGCCGCCACCATCAGCGGGGTGGTGCCGTCGGCGCTGGGGACGGTGGCGTCGGCCCCTGCCTCGACGAGCACCCGCATGGCCTCGACGTCGGTGACCTTGGCGGCGAGGAAGAAGGGGGTGGCCCCGAGCCGGTTGAGCCGGTTGCGCTGGCCGTCCTTCATGCCGTTGGCGGTCATGCGGGCGTCGACGTCGCCGCCCAGCGCGATCATCTTGCGCAGCACGTCGATGCTGTCGACGGCGCCGCTGGGGATGGGCCCCGGGAACCCGAAGCCGGTGTTCATGCGCCGGGTGCGCACGAGCTGGTGGAGGGCGTTCCACCCCGCGCCGGCGAGGTTGGGGTCGGCCCCGCGGTCGAGCATGTAGTCGGCGAGGGCCCAGTTGGCGTTGGCCACCGCCACCACCAGGGCGCTCTGGCCGTCCGACAGGGTGTCGTTGACGTCGGCCCCGGCCTCGAGCAGCACCCGCAGGGCGTCGAGGTGGCCGCCCCGGGCCGCGAACGTCAGGGCGGTGAAGCCGGTGGGGGGCGGCGCGTAGAAGAGCCGGTTGCCGCCGGCGGGCCGCTCGGCCGACTCGGTGCGGGCGTGAACGTCGCCCCCAAGCTCGGCGAGGGCGTGCACCGCCGCCGCGTTGTTGCGGGCCGCCGCCCACATGAGGGCGGTCTGGCCGCGGAAGTCGTCGCGGGCGTTGGGGTCGGCCCCGCGCGCGAGGAGCGCCCGCACCGTGGCCGCGTCGCCGGCGCGGGCCGCCGTCATCAGCGCCGTCTCGCCCCCGCGCAGGGTCGCGTTGGGGTCGGCGCCGGCCTCGAGCAGCATCCGGACCACGGCGGCGTTGCCGTTCTCGGCCGCGAGCGAGAGGGGCTCGACGCCGTAGCGGTTGGCGGCCGAGACGTCGGCGCCCGCCTCGAGCAGCAGGCCGACGAGGGCCGCGTCGTCCTCGTGCACCGCCCAGTGCAGCGCCGTCGCCCCGTCGGGCCCCGCCGCGTTCACGTCGACGGCGGGGTCGGCCGCGAGCGCCCGCACCCGGTCGGCGTCGGCCGCCTTCACCGCCTCGACGAGCGGCGCGTCGCGCCGGGCGCCGGCCTCGGCGGTCGCGGGGGCGGCGGCCAGGCCGGCCGCGAACAGGGCGGCCAGGGCGAGCCCGGCGACCATGGCCGGCGACGCCGATGCGAACGACCTTCCGCTGTTGATGACATGCATGACGACCACCTCTGTTCCTGACCGCTAGGCGATGCCCCGGGAACGCGGAACCGGATCGTAGCACGAGGCAATCTCCGCGGACGGCGGCGCAGCCTGCTCGAATACGATTGTCGTCGCCGGCCGGCGCGGGGCCCTCCTTCACCTCGCTGCCGTCGACCCCCGGAGTACGGCACCTGAAGGACAGCGACGCCCATGTCGAGTTGACCTTCAACAGCTTCTGTTGCTGAAGCGCCACCCGGTCCGCCAGGGGCGCCGGCCCCCCGGACGCCTCGCGCACGACGATGCGGCCTTCGAGGGGTGAATCGGGCTCCCTCTCCGAAGTCGTATCCCCGCACCCGTTCCACTCGGACCATGTCTACTCTGGAATGAGATCGATGATTCAATACGATGTCTCATCGATATCAACACGGCAAGCCTCGCCCCACAGCTCGGCCGGCGCCCCCAGCTTCCCTGGGTGCCTGAAGCACCAGCCGGAAACGCTCAGAGTCCCAGCGACACTCTCAGGTCGCGCTCGACGGCCAGCAGATCGGGGGCCTGCAGCACCCCCACGGTGGTCTCGATCATGTCGCGCTTGATGGTCCTGAGGATGCCGGTCACGACGGACGGCAGCGGGAGGCCGGCCTGCCGCCAGGCCTCGATGCGGTGGTCACCGACGAGCAGGCGCCCGGTGTTGCTCGTGATTGCGGCCACGAGGACCTCTCGGCGGCCCGCGTGGTACGGCTCGGTGCTGAGGACCAGGGCCGGCCGTCGCTTCGCCCCCTTCTCGTCGGCGAAGACGAACCTCACGAGGACGATCGAGCCGCGATCAGAGCTCGTCGTACGCGGCATCGGCGGGGTTGTCCCACAATTCGGCCAGGACCGGATCGGCCGATGCTCTCAGGGCAAGGCCGTCAGCCGACGTCTCCCCGGCCAGGTCGTCCCGCAGGCGCGCCTCGACGGCTTCCGACACGTACTGCCGAATGGACTGGTCCCGCAGGGCGGCGGCGAGCCGAATGCGCCGCCGCGTCTCGCGGGTCACGTCGATACTGAGCCGGGCGGGTCGCGGGTCGAATGCCATCGGCGATCCACAATAGCACAATTACGTAAACGAGCCGCCTCGTTTCAACGTGCAACTCGAGCAGCTCATTCCGCGGGGGACCCACGTCGAGGATCTCGCCGCCGGGACCGTGGTGCATGGTGACGGTGGCCGCGTCGCAGGCCAGGCGCCGGGCCGTCTCCCCCGAGACGTGGATGCCGCCCGCTTCGTCCAGCACCGTTTGGCGGGCGGCGACCGGCAACGCAGAGGGAACGGGCCCGGATGTCACCGGCCGCTGCGCCCGCGCGAAACCGGACCCCCGGGCGCAAGCGGCGGAAGAAACGGGGTCGGTTGGCGCGAGGGTGGACCCGCATGCGGCCGCGTCGGATGCGGCCGGCGCCGGCAGCGCCCCCGGACAGCGGCCGGATATGCGGCGCCGCCTTGCTCCCGGCGTTCCCGCGGGAACGTCCCGGCGTTCCGCCAGGGCGCGCGCCACCCGTATGTGCTCGCGAGCGGCGCCCGGCGCGAGCCCGGCCCGCCAGCTCAGCCACTGCGCGCACGACACGCAGCCGTCCCAGCCCCCCCGTTCGTCGAACTCGCGGATGAGCACGAGCAGCTCGTAGGTGGCGGCCTGGATGCGGGCGGACAGCTCGGCGATACGGTCGCCCAGGCGCGCGAGTCGCTCGCCGCGGTTGCCCGGCGTACTCGACGGTTCGGGCGCGGTCCATGACGGATCGCGGCGCGGCGACACGCCGGAAGGCTCGGCGGAAGGTGAAGGATGCGCGGGAGACGTGGGCGGCCCGGGGATGTCATCAACGACCATGAGCCATTGTAACTCACTGTTTTTTCAACAGCTTACAGTGCCCGTGACCGGCTGATCGACAGTCGAATCGACGTGAATTGCGTCTCGGCAGGAGAACGTGCGGCCTGCGGCCGGAGAAAACGTCAGAAGGGCAATCCTGGCAGCGCGCGGGACTCGCTCCGCGTCACCTCGCAGGAGCTGTCAAGCAAAAAGTGCAGTGCGAGCCCCAAGAAACGCCTGACGGACGCCACAAGAATCACCGGCCCTTGGCGGGAACGGCGGGAACGACGAGCTTGCCCCGGAAGACCTCCTCCGGCACCCGGTTCTCGATCAGCAGCTCGCGCAGCAGCTCGGTGACCTGCTCCCGCAGGGCTTCGTAGCAGTCGATCGCCACGAGCGGCACCGCGAAGAACCAGGAGCTCTGGATCCACTCGTCAACGTCGTCGGGAATGTCATCCCATATCCACAAGGGCGTTCGTGCGCGATACCCAACGTCTTCGCCCTCGTGGTACGGCTTGCCGTGCCGGTCCAGCCCGAACCGGTTCTTGACCACACCATAGTAGGACACGTCGTCGGAGCCGGGGTCCGGATAGCGATGGTGATCGTTCCCCAGCACCGCCCCACGCCGCCCCACTGTCACGTCCAGGTGCTTCCCTCGCCTCGGGCTCATCCCTCGGCATAGCGCTCGCTCAAGGCCTTGAACGCGTCCTCTTCGCACCTGACGTTCAGCCGTTCGTTGGTCGAGATGTTCGCCGCCCCGGCGCGGGCGGTCACGCGCGTCACGCGGCGCTTCGCGCCCGCAAGCGCCCTGCGGGCATCGGCGTCGGTGACCGCGTCGGACTGGACCCTGCCCCACAGCTCGGCGAGGTCGTCCCCCACCTCGCTGCACTCACCGCGGATGACGCCCAGTATCGCCGCTTTGTTCGCGTAGTCGGCGAGGAAGTCCCACGCCACCAGGAGGGCGATCAGCGCGCCGGAGGCAATGCGGACAGCCTCGGGCAACGCGGCGATGGCCGACGCCACGCCGGCGGTCGCCGACGCGAAGAGCACGATGCGAATGCCCAGGTGTCGTTGTTGCTGCCCCCTGGCCATCCGGTCGTAGTAGCGAACGAGACGCGCGACATCCAGCATCTCCTGCCAGACGGCGTTCCTCGTCGCGCCGGTGGCCGCCTCCATAACTGTTAGTCTGACCCTGCCGCCGTGGCTGGTCAAGCCGAGAGGGGCCTGCCCCGGAGAGCACGCACGAGCAATGGTTCAGTCCTGTTCGGCGGCGCTGGCCCCGGCCTGCTCGGCCTGGAAGAGAAGAGCGTAGGCGATAAGCCTGACCTGTGTCGCCGACAGAACTGCGTAGCGACCTTCGCCCTGTCCTGGTCCACCGATTCGAAGGCGGACCTCAGAATCGCCCCACGGATCGATCGAGACTGGATCACCAGCGAACTTCGTATTGACAGCCGTCACGGTCGACCTCGCCAGAAACCGCCCCCCTACACCCCCGTCAGCGGCCCCGTGCTGTCCGAGATGCGGTCCACCTTCACCCCCACCTTCTCGAGCAGGGTGAGCCCGAGGTTCATGAACGGGGTGTGCATCTCGTAGACGAGGTGGCGGTCGCCGGCGAGCCGGCCGCAGCCGCCGCCCATGAGGGTGATGGGCAGGTTGTAGGGCGTGTGCTGGTCGCCGTCGCCCATGCCGGCGCCGTGCAGGAGGATGGCGTGGTCGAGCAGGGTGCCGTCGCCGTCGGGGGCGTTGGCCATCTTCTCGACGAGCCGGGCGAAGAGCTGCATCTGGTACTGGCTGATCTTCGTGTACTGCGTGATGTTGTGCGGGTCCTGCTGGTGGTGCGAGACGGTGTGGTGCGCCTCGGGGACGCCGATGTTGGGATACGTCCGGCCGCTCGTCTCGCGGGCCATCTGCATGCAGCTCACGCGGGTGACGTCGGCCTGGAACGCGAGGACGAGCATGTCGTGCAGCAGGCCGACGTGCTCCTCGTAGTCGTCGGGGACGCCGGCGGGCTGGTCGACGGCGGGCAGCGGGGTCGAGGCCTGGTTGGCCTCGGTGCGCTGGATGCGCCGCTCGATCTCGCGGATGGACTGCAGGTACTCGCCGACGGTGGCGCGGTCCTGGGCGCCGACGCGCTTCTCCAGCCGGTGGATGCTCTCGCCGACCGAGTCGAGGATGCTGCGGTCGGTGCGCATCTGGGCCAGCCGGGCCTCGACGCTGCCGCCGTCGCCGAAGAGGCGCTGGAAGACGACCCGGGGGTCGCGCTCGTGGGGCAGCGGGGTCGTGGGGGTGAGCCACGAGGTCGAGTTGCGGTAGGCGCAACTGTAGCCGTTCTCGCAGTTGCCCACCTGGTAGTTCGACTCGGTGGTGAGCTCGAGCGAGCGCAGGGCGGTTTCGGCCCCGAGCTCGTCGGCGGCGTACTGGTCGATGGTCTTGCCGGCGCGGATGTCGGCCCCCTCGGTGCGCTTCGGCAGGATGCCGTTCAGCCAGCCGCCGTGGGCGCGGGTGTGCACCCCGCCGCCCTCGTTGGGGCTGACGACGCCCGAGTTGCTGAGCCCGGTGACGACGGTCATGCGGTCGCGGTACTGCGCGAGGGGCTGCAGCACGGGGGTCAGGTCGAAGCCCGTCCCGCCCGCGCCCTCGGGGTGGAAGCTGCGGGGGAGGATGCCGTTCGGCACGTAGAAGAACGCCAGCCTCGGCACCGGCGCCGTCACCTGTCGGGCCGCGGCCGAGAGCGCGGGCACCATGGCGTCGAGCAGGGGCAGGGCGACGGTGGCCCCGAGGCCGCGCAGCACGGTACGCCGGGACAGCGACTTCTGGGTGACGATCATGACTGCGATCTCCTCATCAGGAACGGATCACTGGTGACGATGCCGAGCACCACGCTCTGGAAGCGGTAGTCGTCGGCCGCCGCCTCGCGCACGATGCGGCGCAGGGTCGGCATGTCGTAGTGCTCGAGGCCGCGGCCGAGGGCATAGGTCATGAGCTTCTCGGTCACGGTGGTCACGAACTGCCGGGGGTCGCGGGCCAGCGCGTCGCGCATCTCGGCGACGCCGTCGAAGGCGCGGCCGTCGGGCAGCACCCCCGACGGGTCGATGGGGTTGAACGACTCGTCGACGACGCGCCACCGGCCGATGGCGTCGAAGTTCTCGAGGGCGAAGCCGGTGGGGTCGATCATGGCGTGGCACGCCGAGCACGCGGGGTTGGCGCGGTGGGCCTCGAGCCGCGCCCGCACCGTGGGCCGCTTGGCCTGCGTCCGCTGGTCGTTCAGGGCCGGGATGTTGGGCGGCGGGTCGGGCGGCGGCGTGCCGAGCAGGTTGTCGAGAATCCACTTGCCCCTGAGCACCGGCGACGTGCGGATGGCGTGCGAGGTCAGGGTCAGCACGCTGCCGTGGCCGAGGATGCCGCGCCGGGGGCTCTCGGCGGGCAGCTCGACCCGCCGGAAGCGGCTGCCGGTGACCCCGGCGATGCCGTAGTGCTCGGCCAGCCGCTCGTCGAGGAACGTGTAGCCGGCGGTGAGGAGGTCGACGACGCTGCGGTCGTCGCGCACGATGCTGTCGACGAAGAGCCGCGTCTCGCGCAGCATGCTCTGGCGCAGCGACTCGTCGAAGGCGACCGAGAAGGGGTCGCCGGGGCGCACCGTGGTCTCGAGGTTGCGGAGCTGCAGCCACTGCGCCGCGAAGTTGGTGGTGAGGGTCTCCGACCGCGGGTCGGCGACGAGGCGCCGTACCTGCCGCTCGAGCTCGCCGGGGTCGCGCAGGCGGCCCGCCTCGGCCGCGGCGAGGAGCTCGTCGTCGGGGATGCTGCTCCAGATGAAGAACGAGAGCCGCGACGCGAGATCGAGGTCGGCCACCGGGTACGGCGCGCCGGGGGCGGCGTCCTGGGGGTCGGCCTCGATGCGGTAGAGGAACTCGGGGCTGACGAGGAGGCGCCGGATGGCGAGCTCGACGCCGTCGTCGAAGCCGCCGGCGGCCCGGCCCTGCCGGTAGAAGTCGAGCAGCACCCCGAGCTCGTCGTCCGAGACGGGGCGGCGGTAGGCGCGGCGGGCGAGCCGCGACAGGATCTCGCGCGCGCACGCGGCCTCGTCGGCCGTCCCGGCGGCGGGGCCGGCGGCCGCCCCGGCGGCGAGGTCGTCGGCCGCCGCGGCAGCGGAGTCGCCGGCCGTCCCGGGGGCGACCTCTTCGGCGGCGGCAACGGGGCGGCACGAGAAGATGCGCTCGCGCGACGGGGTGTCGGCGGCCCCGGCCGCGTCGTACGGCCCGGTGATGGTGACGCTCTGCACGAAGGGCTGCGCGCCGGCGAGGCCGCCCGCGTTGCCGGCCACCCGCGGGTTGGGGAACGGCTCGCGGACCTGCTCGACGAGGGCCGACGGCTGCTTGTAGAAGGTCACCCCGACCTCGCGGGGGCCGGCCGCCACCGCGAGCCGGAAGTCGATGGTGGACGCCTGCGCGTAGGGGTTGTCGGACGCCCCGTCGGGGGGCGGGCCGAGGGTGAACGCCTCGACGGGCTCGCCGTCGACGGTGACCTCGAGGTCGTGGGCCTCGCGCAGCCGCCGGGTGCCGGTGAGCTGGATGCGGAAGTCGTAGCCCGCGTCCTGCGGAAACAGGTGCTCGATGTACAGGCCGCCGCGGGTGCCGAAGGGCAGCGCCTCGACCCGGGCGTGCTGCGACAGGTCCTGGGCCGCCTGGTAGGTGTCGGCGGACAGGGCCGGGGGCGGGCTGCCCACCGCGAGCCGGCTGATGGTGCGCGCGGCGGCGAGGTAGCGCTCCATGAGCGCCTGCGACATCCGGAGGATGCCGCCGATGTTGTCGAAGCCGAAGCTCGAGTCGTCGGCGGGGAGGAAGTCGTCGGCGTCGAGCTCGACCGCGAGCAGGTCGCGGACGGCGTTGCGGTACTCGGTGCGGTTCAGGCGGTGGAACGTCGCGGACCGACCGGGGTCGCGGGTGGCCGCCCAGTTGGCGTCGAGCTCGCCCTCGAGCCAGTCGAGGAAGCCGTCGAGGGCGGCGGGCGCGGGCCGGGGCCGCCCGGCCGGGGGCATGACGCCGCCCCGCAGCTTGCGGACGACCCGCTCCCACTCGGCCGCGTGGCCGCCGACGTCGGCGAGGTCGAGGGTGTCGAGGGTCAGCCCCACCGCGCGGAGCTGCCCGACGAGCGGCGACGCGGGCCGCCCTTCGCCGTTGACCGTGCGCTCGTTGTGGCAGGTGACGCAGTAGCGGTCGAGCAGGGCGCGGTGGGCGGCGGCCTCGGCCGGCGCCGGAGCCTCGGCGCCGGGCGAAGGCGTCGGCCCGCTCGCGGCCTGCCCCGCACCGGACGCGGTCGAAGCGCCCGCGGCGGTCGGGGCGCTGGCCGCCTGCCCCGCCGGCTCGGCCCGCATCTCCGCGGTGGGAACGCCGAGGGCCAGCGTGACCAGGACGAACGACGCGGCAAGGATCTTCGCCATGATGTCGCAGGGGGGCGGGAGAGCCGCCCGTCAGCCGGGCGGGCGCACTCCACCCCCCAGAGGGCGCATGCTAGTATGCGATCAGGCACGTGTCAACGGAGACGGACGGCGGAGGCGGGGGAGGCATGATCTCCGAGCTGAAGGCCACGTTGACGTGGCGCATCGTGCTTGCCCTCGGCGCGTTCGCGGCCCTCGTCCGGCTCATGCCCTGAAACATGCCGCTCACACGACGCTCGGTCATCCGGGGCGCGGTCGGCTCGCTGTTGCTGGCCGGAGATCTGCCGCTGTGGGCGCGGGCCGGGCAGCCGCCGGGCGAGCCGGCCCCACCCGACTACGTGCGACTGTCGGGGGCCCTGCTCGGGGTCGACGCGGCGCGGCTGGAGCCTGAGGCCCGCGCCGGCGACATCCCCTTGGCGGACACCTTCCATGGGTTGTGCCACGAGGCCGCCCCCACGGCGACGGCGGCGCTCCTCGCCGCCTGGCGCGAAGCGGCGCCGCGCGGCGAAGCGACGGCGGCCGGGCGATTGCTGGCCGAGGACGGGCGGCCGCGGGAGGACGGGGTCGGCGCGATGGCCCGGCTGACGATGCTGATGTGGCTCTACGGCGCGTGGTACGGCGAGACCGAGACGGCCCGGATGCCCGCCTCGGCCGCGGTCATCGGTCCCGGCCACCGCACCGACCTCGTGGTGTCGGTGCGCGCCTACCGGAACGGCTGGATCTGGCGCTTCGCCCAGGCGCGGCCGATGGGGGTGGCGGGCGCCCCCGGGGCGTGGGCGGAGGCGCCGCCGGGCCTCGACGAGGTCCTCGACGGGGCGTGAGGGCGGACGGCTCCCGGCGCACGATTCCCATGCAGGAAACGCGGACGCCGCGCTTCGACGTGGCCATCGCGGGCTCGGGGTTCGCCGGCGCCGCCATGGCCCTGCTGCTGGCCCGGGCCGGACGACGGGTGCTCGTCCTCGAGGCGGGGCCGGGGCTCGACGCCCTGCACGGCGACCACGTCGAGCGCTACGTGCTCGCCACGTTCAAGTCGCCGTCGGCGCCCTACCCGCCCGACGCGGGCGCCCTGGACCCCAGCCGCACCAACGCGCCGCGGCCGACCATCGAGGCGCTGGTGGCGGCGTGGGACGACCCCTCGCGCTCGTACTTCGAGCACGCGCCGGGGTCGCTGCCCTTCTCCAGCACCTACGAGCGGCTCGCCGGGGGCACCGGCAACCACTGGATGGGCACCGCCATCCGCATGGACGGCGCCGACTTCCGCCTGCGGTCGGCCTACGGCCACGGCCTCGACTGGCCCCTGGGCTACGACGACCTCGAGCCGTACTACGGGCAGGCCGAGCACCTCGTCGGGGTCGCCGGCGACCGGGCCGAGCAGGAAGCCGTGAACGGCGTCGCCTACGGGGCGGGCTACGCCTACCCGATGGGGCCGGTGCCGCCGTCCTGGGGCGACCGCGTGGTCGCGGCGCGGCTCGACGGGGCCGCCCTCGCCGACGACGCTCCCGCCCCGGCGCGGCTGACGTCGACGCCGGCCGGCCGCAACTCGGCGCCGTACCAGAACCGCGGCCCGTGCCGCGGCAGCACGAGCTGCGTGCCCATCTGCCCGGTCCGGGCGAAGTACGACCCGCGGGCGGCGCTGCGCGAGGCGATGGCCACGGGACGGGTCGAGCTGATGGCCCGCAGCGTCGTCGACCACGTGCAGATCGACGAAGGCGGGCGGGTGACCGGCCTCCACTACCTGCGCTACGAGGACGACGGGGTCCCCGCCGCGACCGGGCGGACCGGCGAGGGGACCGTCACCGCCGACATGTACGTGCTCGCCGCCCATGCCGTCGAGAACGCCCGCATCCTGCTGAACACCGAGCGGGTGACGGGGCGCGCGGCGGCCAACTCGTCGGGGCTGGTGGGACGGCACCTGATGGACCACCCGGTGTACCTCGCGTGGGGCCTGATGCCGGCGGGGACGCCGGTCTACCCCTACCGCGGGCCGCTG
Organism: Vicinamibacterales bacterium; assembly: GCA_965207615.1. Taxonomy (GTDB): domain Bacteria; phylum Acidobacteriota; class Vicinamibacteria; order Vicinamibacterales; family UBA8438; genus JAJEEA01. Next base: position 5,993,256 of record CBDBMZ010000003.1, on the reverse strand, counting down.
TCGACGTCGGGCGTCGAGACCCTGCGGGACGGCCCGTTCCGGCGCCGCCGGGCGGCCTGGCGCATGGAGCTGGGCAACACCGGCTGGAACTGGCCCATCGGCGACCCCTGGGTGACGGGCGCCGACTTCGTCTACGGGAGCGACGCGAGCGGGGCCAACCCCGGCCGCCGGGTGCTCGGGGGCCGGCCCTACGCCCGCGCCGTCAACGACCTGCTGACCCGCCAGACGCGCATCGCGTTCCTCGTCGAGCAGGAGGCGGACCCGTCGAACCGGGTCGAGCTGTCGGACACGTGGACCGACAACCTCGGCATTCCCCGGCCGCGCATCACCTACGGAATGTCCGACTACGTGCGGGCGGGCTTCGCGTCGGCGCGCGAAGCGGCCACCCGCGTCTGGGCCCGCCTGGAAGCGGCCGAGCACACTGTGACGCGCGAGGGGGCGCCGAACGCCTTCCGCTACAACGGCCGGAGCTACAACTACCAGGGCGGCGGGCACCTGTGCGGCACCCACGTCATGGGGTCGGCTCCCGGCCGCTCGGTGGTGAACGACCGGCAGCGGACGTGGGACCACCCCAACCTGTACCTCGCCGGCTGCGGCTCGATGCCGAGCGTGGGCACCCAGAACCCGACCCTGACGATGCTGGCCGTCTCGTGCCGGACGGTGGACGACATCCTGGCCCGGCTGGCGTAGCCGGTCCCTTGCGGAGTGGTCACATCGTCGGTCACAATGTGTACTCATCATGGGCAACCCGGCGCCGGACCGAATCGGGATTCGAGAGCTCAAGGCGCACCTGAGCCGTCATCTCGAGCGCGTGCAGGCGGGCGCCCGACTCGTCGTCACGCGCCGAGGGCGGCCGATCGCTACCATCGCCCCGGCCGAGCCCGAGGTCGAGCCCGAGCACGCCTGGGCCTGGCAGCTCGTCGCGGAGGGCGGGGCGCGGTGGGGAGGCGGCAAGCCGGCGGGCTGCGCGCGCCCCGTCGAGGTCGCGCCCGACAGGACCGTCTCGGCCGCGGTCATAGAAGATCGTCGGTGACCCTCTACCTCGACAGCAGCAGCCTGGTGAAGCTGTACGTGGCCGAGCCGGATGCGGACGCGGTGCGCCGCCTCGTGGACGGCGCCGCGGTCGTCACCACGTCGCAGATCGCCTACCCGGAGACCCGCGCCGCCCTGGCGCGCCGGCGGCGGGAACGTGCGCTGAGCGCCGACGGGTTCGCGACGGCCAGGCGGACCTTCGACGCGGACTGGGCGGGGTACGTCGCGGTCGCGGTGACGGCTTCGCTCTGCCGCGAGGCGGGCGATCTGGCGGAGCGGCTTCGGCTGCGGGGGTTCGACGGCGTTCACCTGGCGTCGTTCGCCGAGGTCGTCCGCCGCGTCGGGGTGCGCGACGCGCACTTCTCGACCTTCGACGATCGGTTGGCCCGCGCGGGCCGAACCCTGCTCCGGGAGCTGAGCTGAAGCGCGCGCGCGGGCGCGGCGGGAACGGACGAGACCGTGGGCATCGACGACGTCATCAACGGGGCGCTGCAGCCGCTGGCCGAGGCGGTGGCGGGGTTCATCTTCTTCACGGTGCCGCTGATGGGCGCCGACTTCCCGCTGATCGTGGCGTGGCTCGTCGGCGGGGGGCTCTTCTTCACCGTCTACCTCGGGTTCATCAACGTCCGGGGCTTCCGCCACGCGGTGCGCGTCATCACCGGGCGGCTCGCCGACCCCGACGACCCCGGCGAGATATCGCAGTTCCAGGCCCTGACCACCGCGGTGTCGGGCACGGTCGGCATCGGGAACATCGCGGGGGTGGCGGTGGCCATCTCGACCGGGGGCCCCGGCGCCACGTTCTGGCTCGTGGCGGCCGGCGTGCTCGGCATGTCGACGAAATTCGCGGAGTGCACGCTCGGCGTGCTCTACCGGCGGAGGTCGCCGGACGGCTCCGTGTCGGGCGGCCCCATGCACTACCTCGAGCGGGGGCTCGCCGAGCGGGGGCTGCCCGGGCTGGGCCGCGGCCTCGGCATCTTCTACGCGTGCACGATGGTGGTGGGCTGCCTCGGCATCGGCAACATGTTCCAGTCGAACCAGGCGACGGCGATGTTCGTCGACCTGACCGGCGGCGAGGCGAGCCCCTTCGCTGGGGCGACCTGGCTCGTGGGCCTCGCCCTGGCGGGGCTGGTGGCGGTGGTCATCATCGGCGGCATCCGCTCGATCGCCAACACCACGGTGCGGCTGGTGCCGGGGATGGCCCTGCTCTACGTGGCCCTCGCCCTGCTCGTCCTCCTGCTGCAGGCCGACCGCCTGCCGGGCGCGGTGGCCGCGATCTGGCAAGGCGCGTTCGCGCCCGAGGGGGTCGCCGGGGGCATGCTCGGGGCGCTCGTCATCGGGTTCCGCCGCGCCGCCTTCTCGAACGAGGCGGGCCTCGGCAGCGCCGCCATCGCCCACGCCACCGCCCGCACCCCGCGCCCCGTCAGCGAGGGCTTCGTGGGCCTGCTCGAGCCGTTCATCGACACCGTGGTCATCTGCACGATGACCGCGCTGGTCATCATCACCACCGTCTACGACCCCGCCCTCGCCGACGCCGGCGTCAACGGCATCGAGCTGACCACCCGCGCCTTCGCCTCGGTGCTGCCGTGGTCGCCGGCGCCGCTCGCGGTGGCCGCGATGCTCTTCGCCTACTCGACGATGATCGCCTGGGCCTACTACGGCCTCAAGGCGTTCACCTACCTCGCCGGCGACGGGCGGAAGCAGGACATCGGCTTCAAGGTGTTCTTCTGCCTCTTCGTCGTGGTCGGGGCCAGCCTCGACCTCGGCGCCCTCGTCGACCTGTCGGACGCCCTGGTGTTCGTGGTCGCGCTGCCCAATCTGCTGGGGCTCTACGTGATGGCGCCGATCGTCAAGCGCGAGCTGGCCGCCTACCGGCCGTTCCGGGAGGAGGGGTGAGGGGCGGTGGACCCGGGTCCACATGACCGGCGGCGGAGACGCCACTCGATACCTTCTGCTTCACCTGACCAACCACGATCAAGGCCGCGACCTGATGAAGGACTGCATCTGGAAGGTCGTTCCGGACGGTGGATTCAGCGTCCGCCGCTCCACTGATCCGAGGCAGTCGCTGTTGATAACACCCGAACCTGACGTGGCGCCGTCGCGAGAGTGGCTGCTGGACCGCTTGCGCCGGGGGCCTCACAGGTGGACTGATCTGGAAGCGGCCATTCGCCAGGAATTGTGGCTATCGACCCACCTGACGAAGCTCATTCGCGAGCTTCGCAAACGGGGAACAATCTTCGCGGACGACTATTCGGGTAAGTTCGCATTCAAGGCGAATCCTCGACTACAACTCAGGTAGAGAAGCCTGCCTGACCTGCTCGCACGCCCGAAAGCGAACGCGAAGCACGCAGCGCTCCGAGCTCCACTCGCACAGTTCATGCATCTTCCTGCAGTAGGCGCTGCTGCGATAGCCGACTGTCGCGCGCTGCCCTCTCCCGCCCGTGTCCGCGTGCACAAACACGATGTGAAATGCCTCCCGGCGGTCACACGCTTCCGCTGCGACTTCATCCACCGTGCGCCCGCTCCGGCCGAGACTCACGGCGGGCCGCTCGGGGACGTCCACGGTCACCCTGCCGCTCCTCAGCACAGTCGACTCGATGACACGTGGAAGAAGAACTTCGAAGTACGAGTAGTCGGAGGACCCCTCGCAGAACAAGGCGTACGCCAGATACATGTCACGCGGTCTCGACGTGCCGGCGCAGGAGGGCCTCGACCTCGGAACGGGTGAGCCCGTTCTCCGGGTCGGTGGATATCCCGGTTCTCATCCGCGTTCGGGATGTTCGCGATTGGGTCTCCGGGGTCAGCGTCGATATGACGTCCGAAGCGACGACCTCATGGTTCTCCAGCGCGGACATGACGACCGGAGAGTGCGTGTTCACCAGGATTTGAAAGGAGGCTTGCGCTGTCCGCGAGTCGGCGCAGCCAGCCGCGTGCCGGATGAGCTCCATCAGCGCCGGGATCCGCGCCTCGTGAACGCCGTTCTCGGGTTCCTCCCAGCAGAGAACGCCCCCGTGCCGGGGGTCGTTCAGGATGGTCACCAGGGCGAGGAGGCGAAGCGTGCCGTCCGAGATGACGCGGGAGCTGAACGACTGGGAGTCGCGCAGCCTGAGCGCGAACGAGTACTCCGAGTCGTCGGGGTCGTCGCGAACGTCCAGGTCGGCGACCGACGGAATGAGCGATGACAGGTCCGCGACGACATCCGACAGGAACCCCTTGGGCCGCCTGTCGGTCCTCGTCTCCTCCATGAGCTTGGCGAGCACGGTGGCGAGATTCGAGGCGTCGGGCAGCAACCGGCGTGGGGCCAGCCGGTCCGTCGCACGCCGGGAGGCCTGCGGATCGATCTGCAGGAACTGCACGGAGGACAACAGCGTCCGCAGCGCATAAAGGTGCGGGAACTCGGCCGTCGTCACCGTGGACAACCCCGTGCGGGAGGCATCCTTGGCGGACAACGCGAGGGGACGTCCCCTCTTGCCGGGTCCGTCCTGGCGAATCTCGATGACGCCCGACTCCCTGCCGGACCCGGAACGCGTAGTCATGAACGGATTGGATAGCCGACCGTACTCCACCGATCCGGACTTCCAGGCCGTCGGACCGCGCTCCTCCGCCCGCCGGATCGGCGAGCACTGCTCCCGCTGCACGTACACGCCTTCCAGGCGCCGACCGGCACCGGTCCGCACGGCAATCTCCAGCTCGTAGCGAACCCGTTGCGTCCGCAGGTCGAAGGACTTCCCGAACGGATCCACGCCGCAGGGTTCGAGCAGCACCTCCACCGCGAAAGCCATTCGGTCGGCGCGCCCAACAGACGTGCGGCGGAACAGCTCGTCCGGTCGTCCCCGCAGCTCCTGCATCGCCTCGCGGATGTCGGTCTGCGCCAGGCGCGAGACGAACCTGATGGCATCGAACAGGTTCGACTTGCCGGATGCGTTCGGCCCCACCACCGCCGTGAACGGGCGCAGGTCGAGCGCGAACTTGTCGAAGGTCTTGAACCCGTCGATCTCGATTCGCGTGATCACGGCTCCGGCCCGCCCAAACCGACGACGGCAGCGCCAGCCGAGGCGAGCCCTTCGACCCGAGCTCGACCCTGGACGCGTGCGTTCAGCCCCATGACGTGATCCTAACCCGCTCGGATTCAAGTGGCGCCGCCCCCCCGGGCGCACGACATCTTTGCGAGACGAGCGTTCGCGCAGTGCCGAGGCGATCGACCGCCAAGTCCGAGCAGACCGCGCCGGCGCCCAGGCCGACGATGTAACCCTGGGGCGGGACGGTACCGGCGTGCCGGTGCGACCCGGCGAAGTCGGAAGGTCGATAAAGCGAACACCGTGCCGTCGACCTCTTCGGCCCTCCGCGCACTCGAAGAGCGCCTCGCCCTTGCGTTTTTTGCTTGACAACTTCTCGCGGCCAGTGCGCGTGATTTCCGGAACGCGACCAGGAATGCCCTCTGAACGCCCTCAGCCGCCGCAGGCTGCACGACACCGACCGCGAGGCCGAAATCTGCCGTCCCACGGGCCGTTCGGGCCGCTCACGCGAGTACAAGCCGCCCAAAATCAATGAGTTACGATGGGGCATGCACCCTGAAATCACACCCGACGCCCCTGCGCCCCCGCTGCATCCCGCGGACTTCATCGTGCCCGAGAGCGACGCACCCGCACCGCGGCCCTGGTGCCCCGACGGTCCCCAGGCCGAGGTCGTCGCGCTCGGCGACCGCATCGCCGAGCTCTCCGCCCGCATTCACGCCGCCACCTGGGAGTTGCTGAGCCTGATCCGACAGTTCGACGAGAGAAACGGCTGGGCCGGCTGCACGTCGTGCGCCGAGTGGTTGGGCTGGCGCACCGGGCTCGCGCCGGGCGCGGCCCGCGAGCACGTGCGGGTGGCGCGCGCCCTCGCCGACCTGCCGAAGCTGAGCGACGCGATGCGGCGCGGCCGGGTCTCCTACTCGAAGATGCGCGCGGTCACGCGGGTGGCGACGCCGGAGAACGAGGACGACCTGCTGAACGTGGCGCTGTCGGGCACCGCCGCCCACGTCGAGAAGATCGTGCGGGCCTGGCGGCGGGTGGACCGCCTGGCGGAGGAGGCGGAGGACCGGCGGCGGCACGAGGCGCGGTCGCTGCGGACGTGGGTGGACGAGAACGGGATGGTGGTGCTGCGGGGCCGTCTGTTGCCCGAGGTGGGCGCGGTCGTGCGGCGGGCGCTGGAGGCGGCGTGCGATCAGGCCCGCAGCGGCGACGCGACGGCGGCGGTCGCGGACGGAGAGGCCGTCCCCGGCGCAGAGACGGAGGCGCCGGCGCTGGCGCAACGGCAGGCGGATGCGGTGGGGGTGATTGCGGAGTGCGCGTTGTCGGGCGGGCTCGACCGCGGGACGGCGGGCGACCGGTATCAGGTGGTGGTGCACGTGGACGAGGAGGCCCTGACCGAAGCGCCCGGCGTCGCCGAAGCGCCCGACGTTCCCGCGGGAACGTGGGGGACGACCGGGTCGGGACCAGCGTCGCGTGACGACGGACACACTTCCGAGGGCTCGCCGGGGGCAGCGCCCGCATCGCAGCCCAGCGACGGCCGTCCGCACGCTTCCAAGGGAACCCTTGCGGCAGCGGCCGAATCGCAAGGACACGGCGGCCCTTCCGGCGTTCCCGCGGGAACGTCGGCGGCGGCATCGCTCGTGCCCGTGCGGCGCGGCGCCGGCCAGGAAGCACGCGCAGCGGCACTTCGACGAGAGGCGGGGCCGTTCATGGGTCAGGCGGACATGCGGGACCGCGGTGCACCGGCGCGCCCGTCCCAGACCGCTTGTCCCGGACCGAATCTGGCCGCGTCCACCCCGGCCGGCCGCGGCCAGACGGTGCTGGACGAGGCGGGGGGCATCCACATCTCGGCGGAGACGGCGCGGCGGCTGGCCTGCGACGCGGCGACGGTCGGGATGCGGCACGGCCCCGGTGGCGAGATCCTCGCCGTCGGCCGCCGGACGCGAACCATCTCGCCGGCCCTGCGCCGGGCGCTGAACGCCCGCGACCGCCAGTGCCGGTTTCCGGGGTGCCGGAACGTCCGGGTCGATGCTCATCACATCAGGCATTGGGCCCACGGCGGGGCGACGGCGCTCGACAATCTGGTCCTCCTGTGCCGGCGGCACCACCGGGCGGTTCACGAGGAGGGGTTCCGGGTCACGCTGGATGCGGCCGGAAACGTGGAGTTCTTGCGGCCGGACGGCCGTCCGCTGCCGGCAGCGCCGGCGCCGCCGGACTGGACGGGTCGGGCACTGGCGCCGGTAAGGGCGCGGCTCGAACGGGAGGGCATGGAGACTGATCCCGACACCCTCACGCCCGACTGGCGCGGCGAGCGTCTGGACCTGGATTGGGTGATCCACCAGTTGTGGCGTCCGCGCCTGCCGGCGGAGGCGACCTGCCAGCGGCAGCCGGCCGACCAGTCTTGACCGCGAGGGTCGGCATGGCGGTGCAGTCTCTCGCCGAAGAGCCACTGGTCGACGCCCGCCGCCGACGGAGACCGCGCGCTCGGGCTCGAGCCGGCGATCGCCGTTGAAGACGTAGGCGCCCGACCACGACGAGAACCGGCCGCCGAACCGCTCGTAGGGGACGGGGCGCGGTGGCCGTTGCCGGCGTGGAGGCGCAGCCTTGCGCGCGGGAGCGGCGCGTCGCCGCGCGCGCCGGCGTCAGGCGCGGAGGTCGAGGAGGCCGCGGCCGACGGTCTCGCCCGCGAGGATGCGGTCGATGGCGACCGAGAGGTTGTCGAGGGTCAGGGGGAAGGCGACGGTCTCGAGCCGGTCGAGCTTCCACGGGCCGGCCAGCTTTTGCCAGATCTCGGCCTTGCGCATCAGGGGCAGCTCGACCGAGTCGATGCCGAGCAGGTTGACCCCGCGCAGGATGAACGGGAAGACGGTGGCGGGAATGTCGGGCGAGGCGACGAGGCCGCAGGCGGCGAGGCTCGCCCCGTAGCGGAGGGCCTTGACCGCGTTGAAGAGGATGGGGCCGCCGACGGTGTCGACGACGCCCCCCCACCGCGCCTTGAGCAGGGCCCGCTTCGACCCCTTCATCAGGTCCTGGCGCCAGATGACGTCGCGGGCGCCGAGGTCGACCAGGTACTGGAAGGACGACACCTTGCCGGTGGCGGCGTGCACCTCGTAGCCGAGGCTGGCGAGCAGGGCCACGGCCACCGAGCCCACCCCGCCGGTCGCCCCCGTCACCAGGACCGGGCCGCCGTCGGGCTCCATGCCGGCCGCCTGGAGGCGGTCGACGGCGAGCGCGGCGGTGAACCCCGCCGTGCCCAGGATCATGGCCGACCGCGCGTCGAGGCCGTCGGGCATGGAGACCGCCCAGCCGGCCGGCACCCGGATGCGCTGGCCGAAGCCGCCCGGCGTGTTCATGCCGAGGTCGAAGCCGATGACGATGGCGGCGTCGCCGGGAGCGAACTGGTTGGACGACGACTCGACGACCGTACCCGCCGCGTCGATGCCCGGCGTATGGGGATACCGGCGGGTGACGCCGGGGTTGCCGATGGCCGACAGGGCGTCCTTGTAGTTGAGCGACGAGTACTCGACGTCGATGAGGAGATCGCCGGCGGGGAGATCGGCGGTGTCGCGGTCCACGACCCGCCGCTCGAACTTCCGCTCGCCGGTCTTTTCGACCCGTAACGCCCGAAACGCCGTCATCCGCAGCTCTCGTCGCCGACTCGGCGTCCCGGGGGATCGTCGATGGCGCCGCCGTGGCGGCCCGTCCCGGTGGCCGGCAGAAGTCGTCTCCGCACCGACGCCCGCCCCGTGGCGGCCGCGCGGGAGGGTCCCGTTGCCCGGTCGGGCGCGGCCCGCTGGACAACGCCCGCCACCGCGCCCGTTCAGTTACACCCTAGTCTCGCCCTCATGTCAAGGAGCTTGTCAAACGCCCGCCGGTCCCGGCCGTCGGCGGCGCCGCCGACATGGCCCGATCGGGCGGTCGGACGCGTCCCTCGCGCGGCGAGGGCTGTGATAGTGTTCCGAATCCGGCGGTCCGGCGCGCCCGCCCGACCGGGATTCCGGAGCCCGGTCGTGCGCCACGACGAAGGAGAGTTGCGCATGAGCGACACGCCCGAACGTCCCGACCCCGCTTCATCCACCCCGGCCGACAGGCGCGCGCCGGACCCGCCCGCGGCACCGGCCGCCGAACCGGCCCCGACCGCGGGCGCACCCCCGGCGGAAGCCGCCACGGCGGGCCCTTCCCCCGTCCCCCCGGCCGAGCCGACCACGACCGCGAGCGCGCCGGCGGCGGAAGCCGCGGCACCGGGCCCTCCCACGGTCCCGCCGGCCGAGCCGGCCCCGACCGCGGGCGCACCGCCAGCGGAAGCCGCCACGGCGGGCCCTTCCCCCGTCCCCCCGGCCGAGCCGACCACGACCGCGAGCGCGCCGGCGGCGGAAGCCGCGGCACCGGGCCCTCCCCCGGTTCCCGCCGCGCCCGCGCCGGCCCCGGCCGCGAGCGCGCCCCCGGCGGAAACCGCCGCGCCGGGCCCTCCCCCGGTTCCCGCCGCGCCCGCGCCCGCCGCCCCCGTGCCGGCCGACGGCGCCGGGGCGCAGCCGGGAGCGGAATCGAGCTTCTTCAGCCGGGTGAAGCGCGTCTTCAACTTCGAGATCGGCGTCTACCCCGAGGTCGCGGGCAACGCGCAGGCGACCCTGGAGGCGATCGTGGTCGTCGCCCTGGCCACGCTGTTCTTCGGCAGCTTCTGGAGCCTGTTCGTCTTCTTCATCACCGTGCCGCTGGCCCTGGCGGCAACCGCGCTCTCCGCCGGCCTCGTCACCCTCTCGGCGAGGCTCTTCAACAAGGAGTCGCCGGGCTTCGCGGCCTGGTTCCGGGCGCTGGCCTTCGCTCAGGCGCCGCTGTCGCTGGGAATCGTCCCCCTCGTCGGCTCGTTCATCGCGATGGTGTACTGCATCGCCACCAGCGTCGCCGCCATCCACAGCGTGGCCCGGCTGCCGGTCGGCGTGGCCATTCTGACGTGGGTCATCGCCTGGCTGCTGCCGCTGGCCTTCCTGTTGTTCCTGGCCTTCGTCTTCGGCGGCCTCGCCTTCATGGGGTCGCTGATAGGCGACATGGCCTGAAGACCGGAACCGGTACTTCAGGCGCTCCTGGGCGGCGGCAGGCTGGCCCGCCAGTCGTCGCCTGCGGCTCCGCTTGGCGCCCAACCAAGCCTGTCAGGAGTCTGAACCGTTCTACGACCCACACCAGTCGTCGCCTGCGGCTCCGCTTGGCGCCCGACCAAGCCTGTCGGGAGTCTGAACCGTTCCACGACCCACACCAGTCGTCGCCGGCGGCTCCGCTTGGCGCCCAACCAAGCCTGTCAGGAGTCTGAACCGTCCTACGACCCACACCAGTCGTCGCCGGCGGCTCCGCTTGGCGCCCGACCAAGCCTGTCGGGAGTCTGAACCGTTCCACGACCCACACCAGTCGTCGCCTGCGGCTCCGCTGGGCGCCCAACCAAGCCTGTGGGAAGTCTGAACCGTTCTACGACCCAGACTCCTGGTCGCCGGCGGCGCGTGTCGGCAGAAGCAGTTGCTCGAGCGCCGTGAACCGCTCCTCGAGCGCCGCGAACCCCTGCTCGAGCGCCGTGAACCGCTCCTCGAGCGCCGTGAACCGCTCCTCGAGCGCCGTGAACCCCTCGTCGAGCTTCGCGAGGGCGACCTCGGCCACGCGCAGACGGGCATCCAGACCATCCACACGGCCGGCCAACCTGGCGTCGATGCGATCGATGCGGGCGCCGAGATCGCTGATGCGGGCATTCGTCGAGCAAGTCCCCCCGACGATGGCCACGACGATGGCCCCGACGCCCAGCAACACGGTGATGCGATCTTTCACACACCGATAGTAGCACGCCCCGCGGCGGCCGCCCGGCGGGAGCGGGTCAGTCGGCCGGCCCGCACGTGTCCGGCCAGCCCTGGCGGCAGGCGAGCGCGCGGAGGGCGCCGGGCGTTCGGTCGGCGACCGGCCCCTTGCTGCCCCGGAGGACCACGGGCCAGTCGGCGAGGGTCGGCGGGCCGCGCTCGAAGGGACCGGTCTCGTGGGCGGTGGGGCCGAGGTTCCCGCAGGCCGGCCCGAAGCCGAGGGCGCAACCCTCGTCGAACCAGGCGGCGGACGCGGCCCGGGGGTCCGCCTCGCCGGCCGCTTCCGCCGCCTCGGGCCGGGTCCGGAGGAGGACGCCGATCTCGTTGCAGGCCCAGCCCGAGCCGGCCGCGCAGTGGCCCGACAGGCGGGCCGCGAGGTAGCCGCACGCGCCGGGACGGTCGGCGGCGCAGGCCGCCTGCCAGAACGGCAGCCACTGGCCGGGGTGGCGGTCGCCCGCGCCGCCGGTGGCGCTCATGACCGCGAAGACGGCGGCCCACGCCGCCATGTACGCCAGGTGGCGGCGCCGCGGCGCGGGAACGCGGCCGAGCAGGCCGCGACGGGCGCCCGCCGCGGCCCCTGCCCCGGCGCCCGGCCCCGGGTCCGCCCCCCGGGGCTCCGCCCGCCGCCCCGCCCATCCGTCCGCGGGGCGGCGCCCGTCCGACGCGCGGCCCCCGCGACGGGCCGGACCGAGGCGGCGGAGGACGCCCGACCGCGCCGCGCGGTCGAGCAACCCGACCGACAGGTTCAGCAGGGGCACCGGCAACAGCTTGTCGTAGAAGGTCGGGAGGCCGGCGCCGGCGAGCAGGGCGTAGCCGGCCACGACCCCCGCCCCGTAGAGGGCGCCGAAGAGCAGGCGCCCCGCCGCGGTGCGGGGGGCGGTGGACGGATCCGTGAACAGGAGGTGCATGCCGAGGAAGACGGCGATGGGGACGTAGGCGTCGTAGAAGTAGTAGACGCCGGTCGCCGTGAACCAGGCGAGGCCGAAGAGCCACGTCGCGGCCACCGCGGCGAGGGTCATCGACGTGACCCCGAAGAGGTACTGGCCGGGCAGGGCGACGAGGAAGATCCACAGGTACATGTGGGGGGGGAAGAACTGGGAGACGGCGATGTCCTGCCCCCGGGTCAGATCGCTCGTCCCGGTGGCGAGGAGGGCGAACGCGAAGACGGCGAGGGCGAACGCGGCGGGGTTGAAGACGTGGGTCCGGCGCCCGTCGCGCTCCCACCGGATGAGGGCCTTGGCCGCGAAGGCGAACGCGACGAGCAGGAGCTGGAGGTGGAACCGGTCGTCGGCGAACCACAGGAACAGATTGATGCTGAAGACGACGGGGACGGGACCGAAGCCGAGCCGGCCGGTCTCGCCCCGCGACCACGCGAGGAGGAGGTCGAAGGCGTAGGCGAAGAGGACCTGGGCGGCGATGAGGACCGCCGCCTCGCGGACGGGGGGCCAGTGCCAGCCCCAGTAGAGGAAGACCGACGCCTGGGCGCAGGCCTGAACGTAGTGCTGGGGCCGCGGGTCGATCTCGACGGCGAGGCGGCGGCCCCGGAGGCCCGCCCACAGGCAGAGCCCGGCGCTCCATGTCGCGAGGAGGGCGGCGGCGGCGAGGAGGGACGCGGCGAGGGCCGGATGCCGGCCGGCGCCGGCGGGGACGCACCCCAGGAGGCCGAGAACGAAGCCTGCCACGAGCGCGCCGCCCGCGGCCGGCGAGAACGACCACGGCCGCCCAGGAAGCGGCGGACGCGCCGGCCCGGCGGCCGGGGACACCGCTTCACCCTCCCGTGATGCCGTCCACGGGGCAAGCGTATCACGGCATCGGCGGTCGGCGACGTTCCGGCGCATCCCGCCGATGAACCGCAGGCCGCGCGCCCTGCCGGCAGGCAGGAGGGCCGGTCGAGCTCCCGCTCGAGCCCCGGGTCCGGCGTCAGCCAGTGCAGACGGGGCCGCCCGCGAGACCGGCCGAAACCGCAACCGGCCGGCCCGGCCTCACTCCAGCGCCACCACCGCGGCGCGCAGCTCGGTCAGGTGCACGGCCCGGATGGGGGTCCGCCCCACCACCGGCAACGGGTCGTTCCAGCGCGGCGCCGCCCGCCCCGAGGCGGCGTGCGCGGCGGCGAGGGCCTCTCGCAGCTCCAGGAGGTGGAGGAGCCGGATGGGCGTCGTCCCCGCCCGGAGGACGGGGTTGGTCCAGAGGTACGGCGCCAGCCCCCGCCCCCGCCGCACCGCGTCGATGCGCGCCCGCAGCTCCGTGAAGTGGACGGTCCGGACCGGCGTCGCCCCCGGCACGAGGGGGTCGTCGGTGAACGGGGCGGGGGCGGTCGCGGTCACGGTCACCCTGAACGACTGGACGGCGCTGAGGCCGCCGGGGTCGGTCGCGGTGACGCGGATGGCGGCCGCGCCCTCGCCCGCCGCCGTCAGGCTCACGCGGGGGCCCGCCGCGCGCACCGTCGCCACCGCGGGCGCCGACGACGACACCGTGTAGGCGAGCGGGTCGCCGTCGGGGTCGGCGAACGCCCGAGACGCGTCCACGTCGAGCGCGCCCCGGAGGGCCAGCCGCCGGTCGGGCAGGACCCCCACCGCGACGGGCCGCCGGTTGGCGCCGGTGAACCGCTCGCGCCACGCCGCCACCCCGGGGCCGGTGACGGCGAGGACCGCCGCCGCGTCGGCGCCGCCGGCCACCTCCCATTCGCCGGCCCGGTAGGCGGCGCCGAGGGGCTCGCGGTTCCAGGCCTGGCGCGGGTTCGAGAAGCGGAGCAGCCTCCCGCACAAGGCGTAGACGTCGGCGCACCGGGTGTTGTAGGCCATGATCGTGCGCCAGCGGTTGGACCGCAGGGCGCCGGCCTCGGACCCCCGCGGGTTCGCGTAGCCGTGGGCCGGATGCGGCCGCGCCCCGCCCTCGTTGTGGTGCACCTGGTAGCGATCGTGCCAGAGCCCCATGTTGTGCCCCAGCTCATGCGCGAAGACCCGGCCCCCGCAGCCGTGGACGGTGAGGCCGAAGGCCCCGGGGAGCTGGGCGATGCCGCAGGTCTCGTAGACGTCGTCGAGGATCAGGTGCACGAGGTCGGCCCCGGCGCGCTCGCGCAGGGCGTGCGCCTCGTCCAGGTGACCGTCGGACGGATGCACGAGACGGCGCACGTCGACCAGGGCGTCGCCCGTCTCGGCGTAGGCCACCTCGGACCTCCCGACGAGGGCGAGGCGAAGGTCGACCCCGCTCGCCTCGAAGGCCTGGTTGGCCTCGGCGATCATCAGGTCGATGGCCGCCGCGATCTCGGCGGCCCCGCCCGCCGCCCGGCGCGCGTTCGCGGTATGGACGACGGCCACGTCGACGGTGGCGCCGGGCGCGGGCTCGCAAGGTGACCCGTAGAACACGATGGTCGCCAGCCAGTCACCCCACGCGGCCGGCGCGCACGTCCGGGTGACGAAGACGTCCAGCAGCTCGAGGCGCGACCGCTCGAGGCCGGTCGGCAGCGGCCCCGACAGGTCCCAGAGGTTGGAGAGATCCAGCCGCTCGAGGTTCGCGAGGCGGCCCAGCGCGTCGGGGACCGTGCCCCTCAGGTCGTTGCCCCAGAGAGACAACCGCCGGAGGCGGCCGAGGTTGCCGAGCCAGGCCGGGAGGGGACCCGTCAACCGGTTCCCGCCCAGGTACAGCGCCTCCAGGTTGGCGAGGCGGCCCAGGTCGGCCGGGATCGCACCGCTCAGGTCGTTCCCCCACAGCGACAGCCAGCGCAGCCGGGCCAGGCCCCCCAGCCACCCCGGGACCGGGCCCGTCAACCCGTTCCCCCCCAGGGACAGCTCCTCCAGGTTGGCCAGGCGCCGGAGCCCACCCGGAATCGGGCCGCCCAGGTCGTTCTTCCACAGCCACAGCCGCCGGAGGCGGGCCAGGCTCGCCAACCCGGCCGGGACGGGGCCGGTGAACCCGTTCTCGCTCAGGTCGAGGTACTCCAGGCTCGCCAGGCGGCCCAGCTCACCCGGGATCGGGCCGGTCAACCGGTTCTCCGAGAGGGACAGCCGCCTGAGGTTCGCCAGGCCTCCGAGCTCGCGGGGGATCGGACCGCCCAGCTCGTTCCCGCCGAGGTCCAGCGTCTCGAGCTCCGCCAGACGGCCCAGCGCCGGCGGGATGCCGCCGGCGAGACCGTTGTCGTCGAGGCCCAACCCCGTGACCCGGCCCGCGGCGTCGGTCGTCACCCCGTACCACTCGCCGAGCGGCGCCGGCGTCCTCCAGCCCGCGGCGTGCGTCCAGCCCCCGCCGGTCGCCGCGTCGTAGAGCGACACGAGCACCTCGCGGTCGCTCCCCGGGCCGTCCGACGCGAGCGTCGTCACCGCGATCTCCTGGTCGGCGCTCAGGCCGTCCGGATCGCTCGCGGTCACCGTCACCGTCGCCGCCCCCGCCGCCCCGGGCACGAGCCAGACGGTGTCGTCGGAAACGAGGGCGGTGACCGAGCCGGCGTGGCTGGACGCGGCCGCGTAGGTCAGCTCGTCTTCGTCGGGGTCGCTGAACCAGGTCTCCAGGGACACGCCCACCGCCCATGCCGACTCGAGCAGGGTATGGGGCGGGACGGCGCCCAGGGGCGCGGGGGCGCGGTTGCACGTGTCGCCGGTGAAGTCGACGGCGGCCAGCCACTCCTGGAACGCGTCGTCGTGGGGCGCGCACGCCGCCGTGCCCTGGAGGCTCAGCCGCGTGAGCCGCGACAGCCCCGCCATGCTCTCGGGGAGCGGGCCGGCCAGGGGGTTCCACGCCAGGTGCAGCGTCCCGAGCGTCGGCAGGCCGCCCAGCGCGTCCGGGACCGGGCCGGTCAGGGAGTTTCCCCAGAAGGACAGCCACTCGAGGCGGGTCAACCCGCCGAGCGCGGCGGGGAGCGGGCCGGCGAGGACGTTCTCACCGAGGTCCAGCGACTCGAGGCTCGACAGGCGGCCCAGGGTGGCCGGGACCGGACCCGAGAGGTCGTTCTCGCGGAGCGACGCCCACCGGAGGCGGGTCAGGTTGCCGAGGCTCGCGGGAAGCGGGCCGGTCAGGGCGTTGTCGCGGAAGTTCGCGACCTCGAGACGGGCCAGATCTCCCAACCGGGCCGGGAGCGGGCCGGCGAGGCCGTTGTTCCGGAGGGACAGCCGCACGACGCGGCCGGCCGCGTCGGTCGTCACCCCGTGCCACCGGTCCAGCGGGGCCGAGGTCTTCCAGTTCGTGTCGTGCGTCCAACTCGGGCCGCCGGCCGCGTCGTACAGCGCCTCGAGGGCCGCGCGGTCGGTCTCGGCGCTCCCCTGCGCCAGCGCCCCGGGGGCGAACCCGGCCGTGACGGCGGCCGCGACGACGAGGGGCGACAAGCCGCGCCGCCTCCTGCGGATGAAGTCGCCGAGGCCGGAGCGACGGCGGCGGAGCGGCACCTGGGCCACTCTATCACCCTTGTCGGGGACGGCCCGGCCGCCGCGAGACCACCTGCCGGCCCCGGATTCCCCCGGCTACCGGCCCCACCGGTAGTTGATCCGCGCGTAGTAGTAGCCGCCGCTGAGGCCCCATGGCGTCACCGGGCTGAACCGCGAGCCGAGGACGTCGACGAGGGGCTGCGGCGCGTCGGCGAGGACGTCGAACACGTTCTGGCCGCCCACCGAGAGGCTCACGCCGGCCGCGAGGGGCACGGTGGCCTCGAGGTCGACGATGGTCGCGGCGTCCTGGACCGGCGCCGCCGCGTCGACCCAGAGCCGCGTGTAGTAGTAGTCGGTCCACGGGCCGTAGTAGCTGAGGCGGCCGAGGAGGCCGACGGGCCCGACGCGCTGGTTGAGGGCGGCGTTCCAGCGGAACCGGGGGACGCCGCGCTCGATGGCGAGGATGTCGGCCCCGCTCAGGAACTCGGTCTCGTGCGTCACCCTGGTGGCGGTGTAGTTCAGGGTGAGGCTGAACACGGTGTCGCCGGCCATCGCGGGCGGCGTCCACGTCGAGACGACGTCGATGCCCTGGGTCCGGGTGGAGAAGTCGTTGACGAAGAACCGGAAGAACGACAGGTTGCCGGCCGAGGTGATGCCCTCGGAGAGGAGGAGCGCGCGTTCTTCCGCGGTCAGGGTCAGGATGCTCGACAGCGAGAGCCGGTCGTCGATGTCGACCCGGAAGTAGTCGGCGGTCAGCGTGAACGGGCCGGTGTCGACGACGAGGCCGGCGGTGGTGTTGAACGACTTCTCGGGCTCGAGGGGCTTGCCGCCCCGCAGCCCCGCCGTCCGGAAGGTCGACGGCACGGTGGCGCTGTCGACGAGCTCGAGGGTGTCGGGGTCGATGGTCGTCTGCACGTTGAGGGCGTTCTGCTGGCCCGGCGTCGGGGCCCGGAACCCGGTGCTGACGCCGCCGCGCACCGAGACCGCGTCGTCGAGCGCGTAGCGGAACGACAGCTTGCCGTTGGTGGTGTTGCCGAAGACGTCGAAGTGCTCGACCCGGACGGCGGCGCCGGCGCTCCACCGGCCGTCGAGCCCCTGCAGCTCGAGGTCGCCGTAGGCGGCGACGTTGTTGCGGGTCCAGACCCCGGCGGTGTAGTCGGGGAAGCCGGGGAAGCCGTTCGAGGCGGGGATGAAGCCCTGGGCCGCGTAGGGGCCGACCTCCCACGAGGGCCGCCCGCCCGCGCCGGTCTCGAAGCTCTCGTCGCGCCACTCGGCGCCGGCCGCGACGTTTACCCGGTCGGAGACGGGGTAGGAGACGTCGAAGTTGAGGTTGACGTCCTCCTGCCGGTAGAGGCCGGGGTCGAAGTCGCGCGGGGTGTCGGGGCCGAGCGACGCGTTGACGGTGTTGCGGAAGAAGAAGTCGGACTCGTGGGCGCCGTAGCTGGCGCTGGCGTCCCACGTCAAGCCGCTGTCGGCGATGCGCCTCACCCCCGCCATCACCGAGGCGTCGGTGACGAAGCCGCCGAACTGCGGGGTGAACCCGCCCGGCGCGATCTCCTGGAACGAGAAGCAGTCGGGGTCGGCGAAGACCTGCGCGAGGGCCGTCGGGTCGGGCACGTTGTCGCTGACCCGCACCACGGGGCAGTTGGCCGAGCCCAGGCCGCGGGCCTGGAGCACGTCGCCGATGAGCAGGGTCTGGCCGCCGTCGAGGCTGTAGATGCTCTGCCGCGAGTTGGGGTTGCGGAAGAAGAAGCCCTCGGTGACCTTCTTGTCGGCGTAGTTGGCGTAGCCGTAGAGCTGCACGCGGTTGGCGAACAGGTGGCCGAAGTTGCCGAAGAGCTTCAGGTCGTCCTCGATGCGGGGGTTGCCCCAGACCTGGGCGGGGTCGCGCACGTGGGTGTTGCCGGCGGCGACGAGGGCGGCCGCGTCGAGGCGCTGCACGCTGCGGTCGGTCGGGTTGGCGTTGCCGTACTCGAGGCTGAGGTTGGCGAACCCGGTCTCGCCGAGGGGCAGGCCGACGTTGCCGGCGAGGCTGTACGAGTCGCCGTCGCCGGGCCGGTAGGTGCCGGTGTTCAGCTCGAGGCTGCCCCCGGAGGGGTCGTCCTTGAGCAGGAAGTTGATGACGCCGGCGATGGCGTCCGAGCCGTACTGCGCGGAGGCGCCGTCGCGCAGCACCTCGACCTGCCGCAGGGCGATCGACGGGATGGTCGAGATGTCCGGCCCCTGCGCCCCGTCGGTCACCCCGCCGAACCACGCGATGACCGACGAGCGGTGGCGCCGCTTGCCGTTCACGAGGATGAGGGTGTGGTCGTGCGAGAGGTTGCGCAGGCTGGCCGGGCGCACGAGGGTCGCGGCGTCGCTGATGGGATGCGTCGCCACGTTGAACGAGGGGATCAGGTTGCGGAGCTGGTAGTCGAGGGTGGTGGCCCCCTGGCTCATGACGTCCTCGAAGGGGATGGCGTCGATGGGCACCTGCGACTCGGTGACCGACCGCGGCTGCGCGCGGGTGCCGAGGACCACCACCCGCTCGGCGAGCTCGACCGCCATCTCGACGTCGACCGTCGCCGTGACCCCCTCCCCCACCGCCGCCGAGCGGACGACGGTCTGGAAGCCCGGGAGGGTGAACGTGAGCTCGTAGGTGCCGGCCTCGAGGCCCCCGATGGTGAAGGCGCCGGTGCCGTCGGTGGCGGCGGTCAGGACCGGGTCGCCGGGAGCGCCGCGCGCCTCGACGGTGACGCCGGGCAGCACGAGCCCGGTGGTGTCGGTGACGGTGCCGGAGACGGCCCCGTCCTGGGCGAGGGCCGCCCCCGGGGCCAGTGCCGCCCCGGCGAGCGACAGGAGTAGGACGGCGAGCGCGCGTCGAGTCTGCTCCATCGGCATTTGCTCCCTTCCGGGGCAGACCACGCGTGCAGGGAAGTCGCCGCTGCCTTCGGGCTGCGACCGACCCGCCTGACGGCATTGCCCCCGGTCGACGATGCCCGGCATTCTCGCTCGTGTGCCGCCGCGCCCGGCCGGGCTGCGAGCGCGTGAGCGCATGAATGACAGTGAAGGAAGGCGCCGGGACGCCGGTAGTGTCGCAGGCGGGAGTCGGCGTCCGCGCGGCTGCGCCGACTCCGCCTCCCCCCGGGTTATCCGGGCCGAACGCCATCCGACCCGCGGTGCGGGGGCCGCGGAAAGTCCCGCGGCCCCTCTTCGCGTTCGCGTCGAGCCTTACGAGCCCCAGCCGAAGCCGATGCGGGTGTAGTAGTAGCCGCCGTTGAAGCCGAACGGCCCGAACTGGCCGTAGCGGTTGCCGACACCGTCGATGGCGTACGGATTCTCGTCCGGGTACGTGTTGAGGACGTTCTGGGCGCCGATCGCGAGCGTGGCGTTGTTGAACGGGAAGCTGATCTCGAGGTCGACCAGCGGCTTGCCGGGATACAGCGGATACAGGAACGAATTGGCCGCCCCCAGATGGTTGCGCGCATCTTCGCGGTCCCAGTAGGAGCCGTAGTAGTGCAGGCGGGCCATCAGGGCCCAGCGGTCGGCGGCGTGGTTGACCCCGATGTTCCAGCGCGACCTCGGCAGCCCCAGGGTCAGCGCCGCGATCCGGTCGGCGTCGATATTCTCGGGGTTGAAGGCAGTGACCTCGGTGTCGGTGAAGTTGAAGATGCCGCTGAACGTCGTCCGTCCCCCGATCGCGGGCGGGGTCCAGGTGGCGACCAGGTCGAGCCCCTGCGTCCGGGTCGAGAAGTCGTTCACGAAGAAGCGGAACACGGCCAGGTTGCCCGCTTCCGCAAATCCCTCGGCGAGCAGCGTGTCGACCTCGACCGGCGAGAGCGTGTAGTTCCTGCTGATGGTGAGCCGGTCGGACACGTTGATGCGGAAGAAGTCGGCGGTGAAGGTGAACGGCCCGGTGTCGACGACCGACCCGAGCGAGTAGTTGATCGACTGTTCCGGCTGCAGGGGCACCCCGCCCCGAAGCGCCGCGACCGGGGAGGTGGACGGAATCGTGCCGTTGTTGACCAGATCCTGGATCTCGTAGTCGAACTCGGTCGTCACGTTCAGCACGTTCTGCTGGCCGGGGGTCGGGGCGCGGAACCCGCTGCTCACGGCGGCGCGCATGGCGAAGATGTCGGTGAAGCCGTACCGCCCCGACAGCTTGCTGTTCATCGTGGTGCCGAAGCTGTCGTAGAAGTCCTCGATGCGGACGGCGGCGCCGAGGTTCCACTCGTTGTCGACGCCGTGAATCTCGATGTCGCCGTACCCCGCGACGTTGGCGCGATCCCAGGTGCCAGCGTTCTCGGGCCGGGTGCCGTTGTAGCCGTTGGAGGCGGAGCTGAAGCCCTGTGCGCCGTACGGCCCGATGGCCCACGACGCCGGGTCGCCCGCGCCGAGGTGGTACTGCTCGTTCCGCCACTCGAGGCCCCCGGCGACGTTGATCATGTCGCTGGCGGCGTACGACATGTCGGCGTTGAGGCTGGTCTCGGTCTGCTGCAGCAGGTTCGGCTCGAAGCTGGTGGGGCTGTCGGGGCCGAGCGAGGCGTTGACGGTGTCGTAGATGAAGGTCTGCACGTGGTTGCGGCCGGTGCTGCCGCTGATGTCCCAGTTGAGCCCGGTCATCGTGGTCCCGCGCACGCCGGAGACCAGCGAGTAGTCGTAGACGTCGCCGCCGAACTGCGGCGTGAATCCGCCCGGCAGGCCGTCGGGCGCGCCGAGGAAGGGCTGGTGGAAGGTGAAGCAGTTCGGGTTGTTGCGGACCTGGGAGAAAGCCGCCGGGTCGGGCGTGCCGTTGGTGATGGCGACGGTCGGGCAGTTGGCCGAGCCCATGCCCTGCGCGGCGAGCACGTCGCCTACCAGCAGCGTCTCGCCGCCGTCGACCGAGTACACGTTGCCGCGGTTGTTGGGGTTCCGGAAGTAGAAGCCGCCAGTCACCTTCTTGCTGGCGTAGTTGGCGTGGCCGTAGAACTCGGCCCGGTCGCCCCCGGTGCCGAAGTTGGCGAACAGCTTCAGGTCGTCCTCGATCAGCGGCGAGCCCCAGACGCGCGACGTGTCGCGCACGAACGTGTTGCCGCCGTCGATGACCGCCTGCGTGCCGCCGTCGTTCACCGCGCGGTTGGTCGGCTGGGTGCCGCCGTACTCCAGGCTGAGGTTCAGGAACCCTTCCGGACCCAGCGGCAGACCGGTGTTGCCGGCGAACGTGAAGCCCGGCGCGTTGCCGCCGATGCCGTTGCACGAGCGGCCGACGGCGCCGCACGTCGCCGGGTCGCCGTCGTTCCCGTCGAAGTACCGGCCGGTGCGGAGCTCCATGCTGCCGCCCGAGCGCGCGTTCTTGAGCTCGAAGTTCATGACCCCGGCGATGGCGTCGGAGCCGTACTGGGCCGCCGCGCCGTCGCGCAGCACCTCGACCTGCCGCAGGGCGATCGACGGGATGGCCGACAGGTCGGGTCCCTGCGCGCCGTCGGCGACGCCGTTGCCCAGCCAGGCGATGACGGCCGCGCGATGGCGGCGCTTGCCGTTGACCAGGATCAGGGTATGGTCGGGCGCCATGTTGCGCAGGTTGGCCGGCCGCACGATGGTGGCCGCGTCGCTGATGGGCTGGGTGTTGACGTTGAACGACGGGACGACCGTCCGCAACTGGTTGGTGAGGTCGACGTCGCCCTGGCTCGTGAAGTCCTCGGCCCGGATGACGTCGACCGGCACCGGGGAGGCGGTGACCGACCGCGGTTCCGCCCGCGTCCCGACGACGGCTACCGTTTCCTGGAGCAGCACGCCCAGCTCGACGTCGAGGGTGACGGAGAGGCCGGCCTCGACCATCACGCCGGCGCGGACGGCGGTGCTGAACCCGGGCAGGACGAACGTCACGTCGTACGACCCGGGGGGGAGCGCGTCGAACGCGAACCGGCCCGTGCCGTCCGTGAAGGCCGTCGTGACCTCGCCGCTGGCCTGGTCGCGCGCGTCAACCGTCACGCCGGGCAGCACGCCGCCGGTCGTGTCGGTGACGATGCCGCTGATGGAGACATCCTGGCCGTGCGCGGCGCCGGGCACGAACGCGACCGCGGCGGCGAGGACCAGTGAAAGAAGAGGGATTCGGGTGGGCTTCCGCCTGCTCGTCATCGGCATTCTCCTCATGGCCGCACACGATGGTCGAGCCGCGGCGGCCGGGGGACCGCAAGTGCCCAAAGGACAGTGGTGACATTCTAGCAACCACGGGCCCGTGTCGGAAACACCCCTGGCGACAATCGTGCCGCCGCCGACATCGATGGCGAGCTCGAGGTCGACGATGGGCCGGCCCGTGAAGAGCCCGTTCCCGGTGGCGCCCGCGGTGTCTGAAGAGCGCCCGAGCCATCATCCTGCAGGCAGTTACCTCCCGTGTTCCCCCCCGATGTTCAGCCGTCGCCCGTCAGGTTCCTCGCGTGCCCTCGTCCCCCGAACGGGTGGAAACGGTACCGAGGTCTGGTGTTTGCAGGTTGCTACTTGTATAGGTCTAGGAGAAGTTATGGAAACCTGACATGGCCTGTCAAGCCGAGGCATGACAGTTCACTGCCGGCGGAATGTGCACGGAAACTGTCATGACCATGATCGGCGGGTCGAGCCCGGTCATGGGAGCGGCTGCGCGATGTCGAGCCACCCGGGCGCACTCCCGCGTCGAGGTCGCCGTCCCCCCCCGCGAGCCCGGAAGCGGGCCGCGTCGCAATTGGAGCCCTTCGGGGTAGAATGCTCGAGCCAGCCCATGGTCGCCCCGCGACGGAGCGAGCGCACGTCGCCCGATCTTCCCGTTCTGCCCGGCTGCAGTGAGCCGATCCGGGCTTCAGCAGCATCGAGAACCGTTGCGGGCGGCGCGGCTGATGCCGGCCGGGGAGGGAGAGCGTGTCCGGCCCGACATCGAGCGTCGTCCCGTCCTGGCTCCTGAAGGCGAAGGTGAGCGCGCCCCGGCTCGGGGCCGGCTACGTGCCCCGGGACGCGCTGCTCGAACGCCTCGACGCGGTTCTCGAGTGCCGGTTCGCCGCCTTGCAGGCGCCGGCCGGCTTCGGCAAGACCACCCTGCTCGCCGACTTCAGCCGCAGGAAGCGGGAGCGGGGACTGCTGGTCGGCTGGATCTCGGTCGACGAGGACGACACGCCGAGCCTGTTCGGGAGCTACCTCGCCTACGCGTTCGAGTGCGCGGGACTGGATCTGTCCTCGCTCAACGACCTCGACCCCTGGCTGTCGTCTCCGGCGGCGTACCAGCTCGGGATGCTGGTCCGCGCCATCGACCTCCACGCGGCCCCCTGCCTGCTCGTGCTCGACGAGGTCGACCGCCTGCCTCGGGGAACCGTCGAGTTGATCCAGCGGCTGGTGGACCACGGCCCCGACAACCTCCACCTGGCTCTGGCGTTCCGGGCCAATCCGGGACTCGACCTGACCGCTCGGGTCTTCGACGGCTCGGGCCTCGTCGTCGACGCCGAGGCGCTCCAGTTCTCGCGGTCCGAGACCGCCCGCTTCTTCGAGGGCGCGCTGTCGCGCCGCGAGCTGACCGAGATCGAGGAGCAGACCGGGGGGTGGCCCGTCGCGCTGAGGGTCTGCCGGAATGCCCGGGCCGGCGGCGGGGAACGGCGGGGAACGGACGCGGCCAAGCTGACGGCGGAGTTCGTGCGGGTGCGCTTGCTGCGGGGCCTGTCGGCCGAGGAGCGCCGGTTCGTCTGCGAGCTGGCCGTCTTCGACTGGATCGACCCGGACCTGGTGGACGAGGTCCTCGGGTCGACCGACGCGGGGGTGCGCATCGCCGCGGTGTCGGCGCTCGACGGCCTGCTGATGTCGATGGGGCGGGAGGACGCGGTGCGGCGCCTGCACCCGCTCGTTCGGGACTGCTGCGCGGAGCTGCTGGCGATGGAGGACCGGGCCCGCGCCCGGTCGCTTCACGCGGGCATCGCCCGGTCGCTGGCCCGCCGGGGGCAGCTCATCTCGGCGTGGCGGCACGCCCGGTCGGCGGCCGACCAGGCGCTGGTCGGCGAGCTCGTCGAGGCCGCCGGGGTGTTCGAGATGTGGCTTCGGCACGGGGTGACGACGCTGATCTCGGCGGCCGGGTTCCTGACGCCGGAGACCGCCGCGTCACGTCCCCGGCTCGAGCTGCTGCAGAGCATCGTGCTCGGCCTGTCGCTGCAGGTGGACGAGGCGGGCGCGCTCTACGAATCGGTGTCGCGGAAGACGAACGGCTTCACCCGGGACCGGAACGGCGGCGACGCCGACGCGCTGGCCATCGACGGGGTCTTTGCGCGCGTCACCCTGGCGGGCGGTTCCTACGTCGCCCTGCACCACGAGGCGGACACGCTCCTGCCGGTGGCCGAGGACTCGGACGGCGACGAGCGGGGGCGGTTCCGGCTCGGCGCCCGGCACCTGGTGCTCTGCGGCTCGTGCTACGAACGCGCCCGTTTCGAGGAGTGCCGGCGGCACGCGGCGCTGGCCCGCACGTATTTCGGCGGGGAGCGGCGCTATATCGCCATCGTCCTCGAGGTCTACCGCGGGATGGCCGCGATGGCCCGGGGACATGTCCAGGAAGCGGCCGAATGCTACGCCCGCGCCCGGCGGAGCACGCGGAGCGACTTCTCCACCGACCCGTGCCTGGCCGCGTGCGTCGACGCGGTGACGCTGGAGCTCGACCTGGAACGCAACCGCGAGAAGGCCATCGAGCAGCGGACGCTGGACGCGCTGGCCGAGCTGCGCGCGATCTGGACGGACGTCGACGCGGCGGCGGCGGCCGTCGTCGCCGAGCTGACGTGCGAGCTGCACGACGACCGCGAGGTCATCCGGCGGCTGACGAAGACCCTCGACCGCGTGCGGCCGAAGCGCTCGGCGTCGCTGTCGCGGTTCGTCTCGGGGCTCCTGGTCTTCTACCTCGCGGAGTTCGGACGCCCCGACCAGGCGGTCCGCGTGTGGCGCGACCAGGGGCTGCCGGAGGAGACGGCGGAGCTGCTGGACCTCGACGGCCAGCCGTGGCGGACGATGGAGTCGCTGGCTTGCGCCCGCATCCGCCTGCTGACCGAGCGGGGCGAGGCCGCCGCGGCGGAAGCGCTGGCCGCCAGGCTGTGCGCCACCGCCGCCGAGCACGGCCTGCTGCGGACGCGGCTGCGAGGGCTGGCCCTGTCCATGCTCGCGGCCGAGGGGACGGGGGAGACCGACCGGGCGTTGGCGCGGCTGGCGGAGTTCCTGCGGCTGGCGCGGCCGGCCGAGTACGTGAGGCCCCTGACGCGGAACCCCGAGGTCAGCCTGGCCCTGCTGCGCCGCCTGATCGACACGGCGCCCGACCCCGACACGCGCGACGCCGCCGAGTCGGTGCTGGAACAGCTCGCCGGGCGGAAGCCGAACGCCCCGATCTTCTCAGGGCGCGAGCTGGAGGTGCTGGCGGCGGTGCGGGACGGCCTGCGGAACCGGGAAATTGCCGGCCGCATCGGCATCTCGCAGCCCGGGGTGCGTTTCCATCTCGGCAACATCTACCGCAAGACGGGCGTCAACGAGCGGCACGAGGCCGTACGCATCGCGCAGTCCCTCGGCGTCGTGGACTGACCGACCCCGACGCCCGTCCTCCTCGGCTGGCGCTAGCCCGCCCATCGTCGCCTTCGGCTCCGCTGGGCGCCCAACCAACCCTGCTGGGAGTCTGCACCGTTCTACGACGCGGACTCCTAGCCGCCCCAGCCGTAACCCAGCCGCACGTAGTAGTAGGCGCCGTTGAAGCCCCACGGCGTGTACTCGCTGTACTTCTCGCCCACCGACATCGCGCGCGCGCTCTCGTCGGGGTAGGTGTCGAGCACGTTCTGCGCGCCGATGGCGACCGTCGTGCCGCCGCCGGCATCGATGGCGAGCTCGAGGTCGACGATGGGCCGGCCCGCGAAGAACCCGTTCTCGATGCCGCCCGCGGGGTCGAAGATCATGGCGAACCCGCTGTCGTAGTCTTAACAGCCATACATGGTCCGTTGCTGTTCACGGTTGGCCATGGCAGTCCATAAATAGCTGATAAGATGGCGTTTAATGCCTCTCTCGGCAAGCGGTACGGAATCGGAAGGTCTTGTCGAATCCGCTGGCATCCTGTATATAATAGGGGAATGGAAAGCGGATACGCAGCCGCGAACGCACCCCGGAAAACCAAGCCCAAAGGCCGCCATCCCGACAAGGCCCTGTCGGCCGCCTTCATCCGCTCCGCTCCGCCCGGACGGCACTGCGACGGCCAGGGCCTGTACCTCGTCGTCCAGCCCACCGGCACCCGAAGCTGGGTCCAGCGGCTCGTCATCCGGGGACGGAAACGCGAACTCGGACTCGGCAGCACGGCCCTCGTTCCCCTCGCCGAGGCTCGCGAGCAGGCCCTCGCCAACCGCAAGCTCGCCCGCCAGGGCGGCGACCCGCTCGCCGAGAAGCGCCGCAGCCAAGGCATGCCGACCTTCGCCGACGCCGCCGTGCACGTCGTCGAACAGAAGCGGGCCGGCTGGCGCAGCCCTCGACACCCGCAGCAGTGGTTGAGCAGTCTGGAGCGGTACGCGTTCCCACGCATCGGCGGGCAGCCGGTCGCCGAGGTGACCCGCGCCGACGTGCTGGAGATCCTCAGCCCTATCTGGCACGTGAAGGCGCCGACCGCCCGGTGCGTGCATCAACGGGTCCACGCGGTGCTGGAGTGGGCCGTGGCGATGGACTACCGTGTGGACAACCCGTGCGATCGAGTGCTGCCGGTGCTCGGCGCTCAAGGGGACATCGTGCAACACATGCGGGCGTTGCCGCACCGGGAGGTCGCGGCGGCGGTCGCGGCCGTGCGGGCATCGGGGGCGACGCCCGTGGTCAGCTTGGCGTTCGAGTTTCTGGTCTTGACCGCGGCGCGGTCCGGCGAGGTACGTGAGGCGCGATGGACCGAGATCGACACGACGCACCACGTGTGGACCGTCCCGGCCACGCGGATGAAGGCGAAGCGCGAGCACCGGGTTCCGCTGTGCGCCCGAGCCGGTGAGATCCTCGACGCGGCGCGGACGCTCGGCGACGGCGGCAGTCCGCTGGTGTTCCCCACCGGGGGCGGGAAGCCGCTCGACGACAGACGGTTCCGCCGGCTGCTGCAACGGCATCGCGTCGCGGCCGTTCCACATGGCTTCCGCTCGTCGTTTCGCGACTGGGCGGCCGAGGAGACGGACCACCCGCGCGAGGTGATCGAGGCCGCGCTGGCGCACGTGGTCCAGAACAAGGTCGAGGCCGCCTACGCGAGGTCGGACCTGTTCGAACGCCGCCGGCGGCTGATGGACGAGTGGGCGGCCTATCTCGCGTCAGGCCCTCGACCCCGCTGAACGACCTCCGGAAGGGCACAGGGGGGCCGGCTGATGTGGTAGCCCGCCTCCCCCTGCCCATCGGGGGGCGGCGGCGCGCTGTGCGCGCTGAACCGTTGCCGCGCCGAGCGCGGCAACGAAGACGAGGAGCCCAGTCTGGCAAGGGCACAGGCACCCCCCGCGACGAAGGACGCTTGGCGCGGCGTGGCCGTTCCCCGAGGAGCGCAGGCTCCGCCGAACGACGCCACTCCGCAGCACCGTCCGCACGACGTCGCGATCACCAACCTCGATCTCGAACGGACCGCGAGCTCGTCGTGCCGGGAGGCGGACGAACGACCACCAGGCGCTACGATGACGAGCAATTCGTCGCCGAGTTCCACCGCGTGCGAGGAACCTTGAGCAAGTCGATGCCGGTCATACGGACGGCCTGCCGCACCGCGGACGAGGCGGCGGCGACTTGCGACGGTGCGGCCGTAGAGCGCGGCCGAGGTCGTGAAGCTGGCGTCCTGATGGTGGCTCGGCAGGGCGAGGCACGCGTTGTACGAATGGACACGTTGGCCTACGTGTGGGCCGTTCCGGCGACGCGGACGAAGGCGAACCGCGAGCGCACGGGCTCCCCTCATGGTGTCTCCTGAGAACACGAATCGTATGGGTAGAATGACTACGTTGGGCATCTACTTAATGTCACTGGTCACTGACCCAATCCGTGGTAATCATCGACTTGACCCAGATACCACGTCCAGCGCGGCCCTGATTTCATGACCCAAAATTTCAAGTTACTGAAAAACAGGCATTTAAGCCACGATGACCCAACAGTTTGGGTTACGACCCGGATGGCAGACAACGCCTGAGCGACCCCGCTACGTACTACTAGCGAGGCTCCGCCTCAGACCGACGAGCATGTAGGGCTGGGCAGCTTCCGACGGTGAAGATGGACCCCGGCCGCTGCTCCAGCTGCGGCCCGAAAGCCGCGTTCATGGTCGCACAAGGGCGATGGTGGCCGTAGACTGGCCGGTGAGGAGCCCATCGACCGGAGTCCGGCCATGAAGGTAGCACGTTCCGTCGCCGAGGTGTTGGCAGAGCACACGACGCTGACCCTGGAGTGCATCGACCGGATGTACCTCAACGTCTACGTGCCCCTGCTCCAGAGGGCCGCCGGTGCGGCGTACTTCTTCCGCAAGATGCGGGGTGCAGCCGTGCCGTCCTCGGCCCTGATGGCCCCGATGACCCAGCGCTTCGTCGACGCCATCAAGAGCTTCGCTGCCCGCAACGGGATCGAGATCGTGACGTTCCGCCGCGGCGAGCGCAAGGACGACCGGACCCGGCAGTACCTCCGCGATTGGCCGGGCGTCGAAGGCGTCCTCTACATCGGCAAGGCCCAGGAGAAGGCTCGGGTGGTGCGCACCGAGCGCCGCCACGACCCCGCCACCGGCGACACCTACCCGTGGCTGGCCACCTCGACGGCGATGGTCAACCAGTTCTACTTCTACGCCGTGGACGACGACTTCGGTCCGTTCTTCCTGAAGTTCTGCTCGTACTTCCCCTACAACGCCAAGCTGTGCATCAACGGGCACGAGTACCTGAAGCGGCAGCTGACGAAGCGGGGCATCGCGTACCAGTCGCTCGACAACGGAATCCTGCGCTGCTCGGACCCCGAACGCCTGCAGCGGCTGGCCGACGGGTTGACGGCGAAGAAGGTCGACGCGCTGCTGCGCAAGTGGCTGGCCCGCCTGCCCCACCCCTTCACGGTCTCCGACCGCCAGCAGGGCATCCGCTACGACATCTCGATTCTCCAGGCCGAGTTCGCTCTGACCCAGGTCTTCGACCGGCCCGCGCAGGGGCGGGTCTTCTTCGAGGAGGTGGTGCGCGAGAACCTCGACATGGGTCGACCCGACCACGTGCAGTTGATCTTCGACCGGCGCGTCAGCCGGCGCACCCCCTCGCGGTATCGCACCCGCGTCATCACCGACGGGGTCATCCCGTCGCTGCACGTCGACTACAAGCACTCGCGGATCAAGCAGTACCACAAGGAAGGGCGCGCGCTGCGCACCGAGACGGTCATCAACGACACGTACGACTTCGATGTCGGTCGCCGGCTGAGGAACCTCGATGATCTGAAGAAGATCGGCTTCGCCGCCAACCGACGCCTGCTCGGCGTCCAACGCCTCAGCCACGACTGCACCCTCGGGGCCGACGTGCTCGACGAGCTGCACCGTCCGATGTGCATCGACGGCCAACGCGCCTCGGCGCTCCGCTTCGGCGACCCGCGGGTGCAGAGCCTCTTCGCGGCCCTGCTGCGCTTCGACCTGCTGCCGCAGGGCTTCCGCAACCGGGAGTTGCGCGAGACGGTGGCGGGGCTCTGCGGGCTCTCACCCGACGACTACGGCGCGGGCCGCATGACCTACGACCTGCGCCGGCTCCGGCTGCGGGGCATCATCGAACGGGTCCCCCGCACCCAGCGCTATCGGCTCACCGCCAAAGGGCTGTGCGTCGCCCTCGCCTACCACCGTACGCAGGCGAGGGTCCTGGGCCCCGTCCTGTCGGCGACCCTCGACGGGGAATCGACCACGCGGCTACATGAAGCCCTGGCCATCTACGATCGCGAGGTCCACCGCGCCTGGCACGGACAGGCCCTCGCCGCGTAAACCGTCGATCACCGAGAAAACCAAGCTGTCGAAATGGAGGCCGCCCCGAACTTGACTCAACTGTAAAGATCACGCTTGTTCAAGGAATCTAGTTTCTGACCCGGAGCATGAAACCAAGGTGTCACTCCTGGGTCAGCACCGCGGGGTCGCTCAGGCTGGACTTGTCCGCTCCGCGGAAGAGGGGAATGTGGTAATGCCCCGACAACGGCCCGGGGCCCAGTCCCGAGGCGGCCACCGACACCGCACCGCCTGGACGGCGGACGACCGGCGCCAGGTCGAGGAGCTCATGGAGCGCTGGCGGCACGACGTCCCGGCCAGCCCGCAGCAGCGGTAGTCAGCACCCTGAAGCCGTCGGCGGCCGCGTTCCGCCACGCCGCCACCACGGCGGCGAGTCCCATCACGGCGCAGGCCGCCGTGACGACCGGCAGGCGCCCGGCCGGGCCGGTCACCGTCCGCTGTCCTCCAGCAGTGTCATCAGCCGCGTTCGTTCGTCGACCTCAACCTGAACCCTCATGGGAGCTGTTCCCGATCTACCAGACCGGCGACGACCGCGGGCGGCAGCGTACGGAAACGGCTTGTACCTGTTCGTCCAGCCGACCGGAACCCGGAGCTGGGTCCCAGCGGCTCGTCCTCCGCGGACGCCGCCGCGAACGGCGGGGACCACGGCTCGACGCCGGCCTACTCGGACAACGGCGGCGGAACGGACTGCGCCAAGCCCCTGTTGTTCAGCGCCTTCAACTCCTTGCCCGGCGTGAAGTAGGCGACCTGCTTCGACGGCACCTCCACCCGGTCGCCGGTCCTGGGGTTGCGGCCCCGGTACGGCTCGCGGCGCCGGAGGCGGAAGCTGCCGAAGCCGCGGAGTTCCACCTTCTCTCCTCGGTGCAGCGTCTTCACGATGCTGCCGAACACGGTGTCGACGACGATCTGGGCGCGCTTCTTCGTGAGGCCGGCGACATCGGCCACCGCCTCGACGAGCAACGCCTTCGTCAGGAGGCCGTCAGCCATGGGGTCCGTGGGTCGCGAGAAGGACGCTGGGCAAAGGTCACAGGACGCGGGCGTTGCCAACCAGCGACGTTACGTCGTCACACGCTATCGTCCTCGAACTGGAGCGCGCGAAGTCGCAACGGCCGCTGCTGGACCACCGCGTCGGTCCGATCGAGCCGGTCAGCAACATCGCGGAACACGCCGGCCGCCGCCCTCGTCATCGAGTCCCTCTACTTGGCCGCATGCGCTTGATAGGCCTCGTAGACAGCGCGAGCGAGCCTCGTCAACATCTCCTCATGAGTTCCCCACGTCTCCGCGGTCAACCTCAGAAGGACCGCAGCGTCCGCGTCTGCTAACGGGTCGCGATTATGCGGCCACGTGGCATGTGGGATCGCCGCGAGCGGCTGCTCGAACTCGCTCAGGCACAGAGCTTTGGCACAAGGTTGAAAGGCAATCTGGACTTCTCCCGCCTTCCAGAGATCAATGCGCGCGTAGGACCGCTTCCGCAGCCTGATGCGGAGTCCAACGGCTCCCGGGTTCATCCTGGAGTCTGGCCAAGTCGCTCGGAACATGTCTCGCACGGCGCCGAACAGTTCCGAGACGCCATGGTCCTCCGCGCGCTCGTCCAGCCGTGCTCTCCTCTCTGCCACGCTCAGGTTCCGTCTCCCCGAGTGCGACTCCGAGTCTGCTACTCCTTCCACATGCACCTGCCTAGCGAAGAGCGTCCTCCCCTCGAATGCGAAACCGTGGAAGGTGATGAGCGAGATGTCCATGCCGCTGTTGTTGGCGAGGAAGTCCACCATACGCTCTGCTCTCTCGTCGGCGCCCAGGCCGACCAGGAACATCCGTAGCGGTCTCAACGACGTCAACTCCTGTTCGCCGAACCGCTGTCCGTACCACTCCTCGAAGTCCTCGATCTCGTCGATGCCGCGCTCGCCCGACTCCTTGGCCAGCAGACCGGCCAGCTCGACCAGGTCCATGGCTTCGAGGTCGGCCGCGTAGTCGATCACCTGCGCTACCGCCTCGCGGGTAAGGGTGCCACGCTTCAATTCAAACAGCGAGAGCCTGCCGTACCTGTCCACTCCCAGCAGGTCGAGCGGCCCGCTAGCGGTCGACGTCTGCCTGCCGACCAGCTTGAGGCCCGGCATCAGCAAGTCGGGGTTCGCGACGAGCGTGTCCTCGAGAAGGGACTCCGCTTCCATCTGCCGTTGAGACTCCAACTCCACGACCGAGAACGCGTCCTCAAGCGCCCATATCTTGAGTTCGTCCATCCACCTTTTCCTCCGTCCAGCGGCGTGCCGTCATCCACGCCCCTTGCAGCCTCCGCGCCCGCCCAAGAGCATGGCGGACACGTCCGCGTTCGTCGCGTAAGCGCCCATGCCGCCGTCAGCCACGATCAACCCTGCGCTCGGTCACCGCGCATTCTGCCAGCGATTCTACGCCAGGCGGTTCGGATGCCCGGGGACGGCCCTCCGCCGGCACGCCGCCGGAGTTTGGTGCACAGCGGCTGGTTGGCTCGCGAACCGGCCGGCAGCGCGGCGCTTGCGCTCGACCTCGACCGCCGCCGCGGTCCAGGTGCGCGTCCGCGCCATGGTCTGCCGCAGCAGCACGCCGGCGGCCTCAGCCAGGGGGTTCGGGGGCGGGAGCCCCCGCAGGAGCCCCCGCCCGCTCGCCCTGCAAGACGCGTCCGGGACTTCGGCCGGGCCGGACGTTGCGCCTGAACGGGGACGCCGGCGGCGCGGAACTCGCGGAAGCAGCGTTGCCGTTCAGCGGGGGTGAGGGGCCATGCGACTCCCATTTGTGACGCCGTTACGTAACGGTGCGCCGGCGGGGTTCCCGCAGCGAGGCCCCATATGGCCCCCTCGTCGGCGGCGAGGCCCTGGCCGCGGAGATCGTGGCCGAGAGGGTCGACCGCGACACGTCGGACTTCTCAGCGCGGCGGAGCCGCGATAGACTCGTTCCGGCCGGTTGATCGAGATCGGGACGAAGAAGCCCGTGCAGCCTGTCGGTGGCCGCGGGCGCCCCATCCAGGGCGGTGGGGAAAACGCGCTGCACCATGTGCACCGGCGCTTGGGCGGCGGGCTCGAGCTTGGCGAGACGGGCCTGGAGACCATCGGGCGTCGTGCCGGAATCGTTCGCAACGGGCCTGCAAGGGCCAGTGGAATCCCGCTGAAGATGAGGGCGAGCTGGTTCAGGTTGTTGCCGATGCGCGCGACCTGCCGGGTGCGCTGAGCCCCTTGACGCCGGTGAGCACTGGCTCACGCTGTGTGGGTGTGGCCCGACGATGCCGGCGAAGGCTGCGCTATCATGGGCGCCGTCCGAGAGGTGTCGATGAAGCTGGAACGGCGAATCTACTGCGTTGAAGGCGTGTGGGACTGGGGCGACCGGGAGGTCGAGCCGTCGGTAGAGCCGCTGCTCGAGATGCTGCGCAGACAGGGTTTGTGGGAATACGCGAGACGAGACTGTGCCACGACCGCCGAGCTGAAGCACTATCTCTCCGAGGAATGGAGCAGAAGGTGCAAGAACGGATCCATTCTCTACTTGGCCACCCACGGCGATCAGGGCGCGATCAAGTTGTCCGATGACGAGCGCCTCGGACTCGACACCCTCGGGGAGTTGCTCGACTCAGGACAATGTGAAGACTGTCTCGTTCACTTCGGCGGCTGCGACGTTCTGGCCGGCGATGAGCACGCCACCAATCGGAGAATCAAGACGTTCCTGGACAAGACAGGAGCAATGGGCGTCTCCGGTTACGCGGCGGCCACCGGCTGGACGGATACGCTGTGGGCGCCTGCGGCGGCGCTGGAGTTGTTGCTGTTCAGCTCCATCGAGAATCGAGACATCGACCTGAGCGACGGGAGACACTTCAGGCGGTTGAGCAAGGTCGTGAAGTCGTTGCAGGACAAGTTCGCAGATTGTGAGTTCGACCTGTATACCCGCCTTGACGTACGCATCCGCGGCTGAATGGGCGAGCGACAGTCGAGCAGGGGACTCCGTCGTCGGCGACCGCGACCCGGCTTCGGTGGGTGCGGTCTGAGCCGCGGGTCCGCGGGTCCGCGGGTCCGCGGCGTCCGCGAACGCCTCGGATAGTGCTCTGGATTCCCGTGCAAAAAGTGGTAAACGACAGGGGAATCAGGGCCGTTAGGGTGCCAGTAAGTCCTTTTCACGCAGCATTTGCGGGAATCCTGCGGCTCACGTAGTCGTACCAGCCGCCGAAGTAGTTGACCCGGCCGAGGAGGCTCGCCCGCCCCATGCGCTGGGTGACGCCGAGGTTCCAGCGGGTGCGCGGCAGCGCCCACGCGAACTCGGCGAGCCGCCGGTCGTTGAGCAGCCCCTGGCCGTTGTCGGTGACCTCGGTGTCGGTGTAGTTGAAGACGGCGCTGAACACCGTGTTGCCGCGCAGGGCGATGGGCGTGAACGTCGACACGAGGTCGATGCCCTGCGAGCTCGTCGCGAACGCGTTGGTGAAGAACCGGAACCGCCGGAGGTCGCGGGCGGCGTCGACCCCCTGGCCGAGGAGCGCCTGGATCTCGGGCTCCTCGAGGGTGAAGTTGCTGGTGATGCCGATGCGGTCGGAGACGTCGATGCGGAAGTAGTCGGCGGTGAAGTTGAACGGCCCGGTGTCGAAGACCACCCCCGCCGTGTAGTTGACCGAGGTTTCGGGGCGCAGGGGCACGCCGCCGCGCAGGGCCGCCACCGGCGAGTTCGACGGGATGGTGCCGTTGTTCACCAGGTCGCCGAGGGCGGGGTCGAAGATGGTCGAGATGTTGAACCCGTTCTGCTGGCCGGGGGTCGGGGCCCGGAACCCGGTGCTGACGCCGGCCCGGAAGAAGCCGACGCGGGCCGAGACCTTGCCGTTGGTGGTGGTGCCGAAGTCGTCGAAGTTCTCGACCCGGACGGCGGAGCCGAGGGTCCAGGCGCCGTCGGGGTCGTTCACCTCGAGGTCGCCGTAGACCGCGACGTTGCGGCGGTTCCACGTGCCGGCGGCGAGGGGCCCGTAGCCGAAGAAACCGTTCGAGCCGGCCGAGAAGCCCTGCCCGCGGCCGTAGGGGCCGACCGTCCACGACGTCGGGTGGCCCTCGACGGTCCGGTACTGCTCGTCGCGCCACTCCGCCCCGGCCGCGACGTTCACCATGTCGGTGGCCGCGTACGACACGTCGAAGTTGACGCCGACCTCCTGCTGCCGGTTGCTGCCGAGGTCGAACGCGGTGGGCGACTCGGGGCCGAGCGACGCGTTGACGGTATCGGTGATGAACAGGTTCGTCTCGTGGGCGCCGACGGTGCCGCTCACGTCCCAGGCGAGGCCGCCGGCGGTGGAGCCGCGGACGCCGCCGACCAGCGACACGTCGCGCGCCTCGCCGCCGAAGTTGGGGGTGAAGCCGCCGGGGAACAGCTCGCGGAACGAGAAGCAGTCGGGGTCGTCGAACACCTGCTGCAGCGCGGCGGGGTCGGCGACGTTGTCGGTGACGGCGACCACCGGGCAGTTGGCGGTGCCGGTGCCGGCGGCGACGAGGGCGTCGCCGACGAGCAGGGTCTGCCCGCCGTCGATGCTGTAGACGCCGCCCCGGGTGTTGGGGTTGCGGAAGAAGAAGCCGCCGGTGACCGTCTTGCTGGCGTAGTTGGTGTGGCTGTAGAGCTCGACGCCGCCCGCGGCGGTGTAGCCGAAGTTGCCGAAGAGCTTCAGGTCGTCCTCGACCCGCGGCGAGCCCCACACCTGGGGGGTGTCGGAGGCGACGTCGGTGTTCCCGGCCGCGAGGAGGGCGATGGCGTCGCTGCGGGGCGCGCTGCGGTTGGTGGGGTTCGACCCGCCGTACTCGAGGCTGAGGTTGGCGAAGCCGGTGGCCCCGAGGGGCAGCCCGGCGTTGGCGGCGACGTTGAACGCCTCGCCGTCGCCGGCCCCGAAGGTGCCGGTGTTCAGCTCGACGGAGCCGCCCGAGGGGGCGTCCTTGAGCTGGAAGTTCATGACCCCGGCGATGGCGTCGGAGCCGTACTGGGCGGCCGCGCCGTCGCGCAGCACCTCGACCTGGCGCAGGGCGATGGACGGGATGGCGGAGATGTCGGGCCCCTGCGACCCGAAGGCGACGCCGTTGCCGCCGTGCCAGTCGATGATGGACGAGCGGTGGCGGCGCTTGCCGTTTATCAGGACCAGGGTGTGGTCGGGGGCGAGATTGCGCAGCATGGCGGGCCGGACCACCGTCGAGGCGTCGCTGATGGGCTGGGTGTTGACGGCGAACGAGGGAACGATGGTGCGCAGCTGGTCCTGCAGGTTGACGGCGCCCTGACTGACGAGGTCCGAGGCGGAGAGCACGTCGACGGGCACCGGCGACTCGGCCACCGTGCGGGGCTGCGCGCGGGTGCCGACGACCACCGTCTCCTCGGTGTAGCCCTCGAGCAGGACCCGGACCTCGTCGTCGCTCAGGCCGAGCGCCTCGATCTCGGCCGCGCTCATGCCGAGCACCCGGGCGAGCTCTTCGACCTGCGCCTGCCGGCCGTCCCCGGCGGCGTCCTGCGCCGCGGCCGCGGCGGGCAGCCATCCGGCCAGGGACAGCACCGCCAGCAACGCCGCGAGCCGCGCCGCGGCGGCCGCCTCGGGACGTTCTCCCGTCACTCTCGTCATCCTCATGCTCCTCTTCGCTCCTTCGACGTTCGTCGCCTCGCCGCCGCCCGGAGCACCGTCTCCGGCCGCGTACTCCCCGTCCGACTACAGAGCGTTGCACCCGGTTCGCTCTTCGCGCGCGGCAAAACGAACAGCTATGCCACGACCGGCGCGGTGCGCCCCGGCGCCCTTGCCGGCCTCGATCCCTGCCGTGCTACACTTTCGACATGGGCCGTGCTGACCGTATCACGATTCTGCTCTCGGTGGCGGCCCTCAGCGTGACCATCATCGGCACGTCGTGCTCGACGAACGCGCGCATCGACGACCTCAGCGCCCGCGTCAGCGAGATGAACGCGAGCCTGACCGCCCGCATCGGCGAGATGAACGCGAGCCTGACCGCCCGCATCGACACCGGCGATGCGAGCCTCGGCGCCCGAATCGACGATCTGCGCACGAGCTTGAACGCCCGAATCGACGACCTGCGGGCGGAGGTAACCGCCCAGATCGCCGCCGTGAACGCCCGCATCGACGGATTGGACCGAGACATCCGCGACCTCCGCGCCATCGTCGTCGACGCGGTCAGCGACGGGCTGCCCGCCGCGGACTGACCGGTCCGCGACCGCGCCACTTGCCGGCAACCCGCTTCGGTGTTACATTGGCGACATGGGGCGTGCCGACCGCATCACGATCCTGCTCTCGGTGGCGGCTCTATGCCTCACCATCATCGGCACCTCGTGCTCGACCAACGCCCGCATCAGCGACCTGAGCGCGAACCTGAGCGCCCGCATCGAGGCGGTGGACGCGAGCCTCAACGCCCGCATCGATGATCTGCGGGCGGACGTCACCGCGCAGATCGCCGCCCTGAACGCCCGCATCGACGACCTGCGGGCGGACGTCACCGCGCAGATCGCCGCCGTGAACGCCCGCATCGACGGGTTGGACCGGGATATCCGCGAGCTCCGCGCCATCGTCGTCGACGCGGTCGGCGACGGGTCGCCCGCCGCGGAGTGACCCGCGGCGGCAGCCGAGCCCGCCTCGCCGCCCCGATCGCCTGGCCCGCCAATCGTCGCCGAACGTGACCGCAAGGTCGCGCCGCGGCCTCCGCTTGGCGCCCAACCAACCCTCCAGGAGCCCGCGCCGTTCTGCGGCGCAGACTCCTACCCAGGCTGGACCGGCTACCATACGCGGGCATGAAGAGTGTGCGCGTCAGCACGGCGGCCACGGTCGTCGCCCTCGCGGCGGGCGCGGCCGGCGCCCAGACCGCGGCCATCGAGGGGGCGGTGCGCGACGCCACGGGGCTCGCGCTGCCGGGGGTGACGGTGGAGGCGCGCACGGCGGGGGGCGCCGAGGCGCGGACCGCGGTCACGGCAACCGACGGCCGGTTCACGATGGCGGCCCTGCCGGCGGGCCTCTACGACGTCACGTTCACCCTGCCCGGCTTCCGCACCGTCGTGCGCAACGGGGTGGCGGCCGAGGCCGGGGCCGTCGCGACGCTCGCGGTCGAGATGGGGGTCGGCCTCGAGGACCGGGTGGTGGTGGTGGGCAGCCGCGCCCGCCCGCGGTCGGTGACCGAGTCGGCGGTGCCCATCGACGCCATCCCGTTCGAGGACTTCGTTGCCCAGGGCGACACCGACGTCGGCGACCAGTTGCGGACCCTGGTGCCGTCCTACAACGTCAGCCCCACGCAGGTCGGCGACGGGGCGCGGCTCATCCGCCCCGCGACCCTGCGCGGCCTCGCCCCCGACCACACGCTGGTGCTCGTCAACGGGAAGCGGCGGCACCGCGGCGCGGTCATCACCTGGATCGGGAACGGCGTCGCCGACGGGGCGCAGGGGCCGGACATCTCGAGCATCCCGTCGATCGCGCTGCGACAGGTCGAGGTGCTGCGAGACGGGGCGGCGGCGCAGTACGGGTCGGACGCCATCGCCGGGGTGCTGAACTTCCTGCTGAAGGACGACCGGTCGGGGGGGAGCCTGGAGCTGCACACCGGCGGCCACGCGGCCGGGGACGGGGGCACCTGGACGGTGGCCGGGAACACGGGGCTGCCGCTGGGCGAGAACGGCTTCGCGAACCTGAGCCTGGAGTACGGCGAGACCGGCGCCACCAGCCGCAGCGTGCAGCGCGACGACGCGGCCGCCCTCATCGCCGCCGGCAACACCCACGTGAGGGACCCCGCCCAGATCTGGGGGTCGCCCAGCGTCGACGACAACCTCAAGCTTTGGGGCAACTTCGGCCACCTGTTCGCGGGCGGCGTGCAGGCCTACGGCTACGCCAACTACACGCGGCGGACGGTGGAGAGCGGGTTCTTCTTCCGCAACCCCAACACGCGGTCGGCCGTCTTCAGCGCCGACGGGGGGCGGAGCCTGCTCGTCGGCGACGTGCTCGACGCGGCCGACGGGGTGGCCGACGGCTCGGCCGGCTGCCCCGCGGTGCCGGTGACGGCGGCCCGGCCCGACCCCGCGGCCATCGCCCGGGTGTTCGACGACCCGAACTGCTTCTCGTTCCAGGAGCGCTTCCCCGGCGGGTTCACGCCGCAGTTCGGGGGCGACGTGCTCGACGCGTCGGCCGTCGCGGGCGTGCGCGGCGAGCTCCCGGGCGGCCTGCTCTGGGACGCGAGCGCCGGCGTCGGATCGAGCACCGCCGACTTCCACATCTACGACACCGTCAACGCCTCGCTGGGGCCGGAGAGCCCCACCGTGTTCGACCCCGGCGCCTACCGGCAGGACGACGTGGGCGTGAACCTCGACCTCAGCTACCCCGTGAACGACCGGGTGAACCTGGCGGGCGGGGCGGAGTGGCGGAACGAGCGGTTCGAGATAGGCCTCGGCGACGAGGCGTCGTGGCGCATCGGGCCCTACGCGGCGCAGGGCTTCAGCGCGGGGTCGAACGGCTTCCCCGGCTTCAGCCCCATCGCGGCGGGCACCTGGAGCCGCGCCAACGCCGCCGTCTATGGCGACCTGGAGGTGCGGGGCGGGGACGACGCGTGGACGGTGGGGAGCGCCCTGCGGCGGGAGGACTTCGAGGACTTCGGGACCGCGACCAACGGGAAGCTCTCGGGCCGCGTGCGGCTCGCCCCCGCCGCCGCCCTGCGGGCGAGCGCGAGCACCGGGTTCCGGGCCCCGACGCCGGGCCAGCAGAACGCGTTCAACGTCACCACCCAGTACGACCACACCCTGATGGACCTCGTGAACAACGGGACCATCCCGTCGACGTCGCGCGTGGCCCGGCTGCGGGGCGGCGAGCCGCTCGAGCCCGAGCGCTCGGTCAACTTCACGGCCGGCATGGTCATCGACGCGGGGACGTTCAGCCTCACCGCCGACTACTTCCGCATCCGCCTGTCGGACCGGCTGGCCCTGACCCAGCTCTTCGAGCTGGACCCCGCCGAGGTCGAGACCCTGGTCGCCGAGGGGGTGACGAGCGCCGCCAACCTGCAGAACTTCCGCTTCTTCACCAACCACTTCGAGACCGTCACGCAGGGCCTCGACCTCGTCGCGAGCTGGGCGCCGGCGCGCCTCGGGGGCCGGACCCGGTTCGGGCTGCTCTTCAACCGCACCGCCACCGCCGTGGCCCGCTTCGACCCCGCGGTGCTCGACGACACGCGCATCCGGCAGCTCCAGGAGGCGGTGCCGGGCACGCGGTGGAACGCCACCGTCCGCCAGGCGGTCGGCGGCTGGAGCCTGCTGGGGCGGGTGAGCTGGTACGACGAGTGGTTCGACGCGCGCGACCTCCACCTGTACCACGGCGACGCCGTCGTCGACCTCGAGGCCTCGTACCCCGTCGGCCCGTCCACCACCCTGACCGTCGGCGGCCGCAACGTCTTCGGCAACGACCCCGAGGCGAACCCCATCGCCCGCCAGAAGGGCAACCGCTTCAGCGCCCACACGCCGTTCGGCTACAACGGCGCGTTCTACTACCTGCGGCTCAACTACGGGTGGGCGTCGGGGGGGTAGGCGACGATGGGGGGCCGGGAGTCGCGACGTGGAACGGCGCGGACGCCTGAAGGTTGGTTGGGCGCCCGGCGGAGCCGAAGGCGACGATGGGCGGGCGGAGTGGCTACGTGGCCGCCCCCGCGGGCGGAAGCAGCCGGAAGCCCTGGTGCGCGAAATCGGCGTCCAGGGAAAGCGCATCGGTGATGCCATGGCGTCGCATGAGCTCGAAGCTCGTGCAGTCGACCAGCGACAGCTTCCGGCGCCCGACGGTGAAGAGCGCGGCGGCGGCCGCGGCGTGCAGCTCCTCGTCGACCCAGAGCGGCCGCAGGACCGGGACGAGGTCGCCGGCAAGGACGCGAAGCGCGTCCAGCCCGAGCCGCCGCTGAACCAGAGCGAAGGTCTCGACCAGCACGTAGTTCGAGGTGAGGAGGATGTCGCGGCTCTGCATCGCCCGGCGCCAAGCCTCCACCACTTCCGCGTGGCGCGGCTGGTCGGAGTCGAGAAAAGCCAGCAGGGCGGACGTGTCGACGAAGAGCCTCACGAATCGAAGGCCTCGTCGAGATGCCTGTCGTGTTCCTCGGCCAGATCGCGGCACCCGGACCGGTACCGGCCGGCCACCGCCAGCGCGCGGCGGGCGAGCTCGTCACGATCTGCGACAGGACGGCGGGCGAGATACTCGGAGACGCTCTCGCGCACGAGATCGGCCATCGAGCGCTCCTGCGCTCGCGCCTGCGCCCGGAGCGCCCGAGCCTGCGCCTCCGTCAGTTGAATCTGAGTGCGAACCATGATGGCATGCTAGCTGATATGATGGCATGCGGTCAATCCACGGGGAATCGCCCGCCCCCCGCCAGGCAGGAGTTTTCCGTGCCGCAACGGCACGGACTCCCGGAGGGTCGGTAGGGCGCCCGGCGGAGACGAAGGCGGTTGTGGGCGGGCTGTCAGGAAGGCGAGACAATGCCGGTGCGGCAGGTGATCGACCGGGGCGGAGTGCCCGTCCGGATCTTCACCGACGACGTCGACCGCGGATCGATCGAGCAGCTCGCGGCGGTGTCGCGACTGCCCGTCGTGGTGGGGCACGTTGCGGCGATGCCCGACGTGCACGTGGGCATCGGGGCGACCATCGGGTCGGTCATCCCCACCCGGCGCGCGCTGATTCCGGCCGCGGTGGGGGTGGACATCGGCTGCGGGATGGCCGCGGCGCGGCTGACCCTGGACGCGGCGCGGCTGCCCGACTCGCTGCGGGGGGTGCGCGAGGCGATAGAGGACGCGGTGCCGGTGGGCTTCGCGGCCCACGACGAGCCGGTGGCGGACCCCGGCGTGCTGAACGGGCTGCGCCCGGGCCTCGAGCGCATCGTCGAGCGCCACCCCAAGGCGGGCTCGCTGGTGCGGGACGTGCGCAGGAAGTGGCCGCGGCAGCTCGGCACCCTCGGCGGCGGCAACCACTTCATCGAGGTGTGCCTGGACGAGGCGGACCGGGTGTGGGTGATGCTGCACTCGGGCAGCCGGGGGACCGGCAACGCGCTCGGCCGCTACTTCATCGGGCTCGCGAAGCGCGACATGGAGCGGCACCTCGCGCGGCTGCCCGCGAAGGACCTCGCGTACCTCGAGGAGGGGTCGGCCCACTTCGACGACTACGCCGGCGCGGTGCGGTGGGCGCAGCGCTACGCGCTGGAGAACCGGCGCCTGATGATGGCGCGCATCCTCGCGGCGCTCGGTACGCGGCTGCCGCCCTTCCGGGTCGACGGGACCGCGGTCGAGTGCCACCACAACTACGTGGCCGAGGAGGAGCACTTCGGGGAGGCGGTGTACGTGACCCGCAAGGGCGCGATACGCGCGGGGCGGGGCGAGTTGGGCATCATCCCCGGCAGCATGGGGGCGCGCTCGTACATCGTGCGCGGGAAGGGGTCGAAGGAGGCGCTCGACTCGTGCGCCCACGGGGCGGGGCGGCGGATGAGCCGGTCGCAGGCGAAGGCCGCCTACACGGTGGCCGACCTCGAGCGCCAGACGGCCGGGGTGGAGTGCCGCAAGGACCGCGGCGTCATCGACGAGATACCCGGCGCCTACAAGGACATCGACGCCGTCATCGCCAACTCGTCCGACCTCGTGGACGTGGTG
Source organism: Vicinamibacterales bacterium (assembly GCA_965207615.1). Classification (GTDB taxonomy): domain Bacteria; phylum Acidobacteriota; class Vicinamibacteria; order Vicinamibacterales; family UBA8438; genus JAJEEA01. The sequence continues at coordinate 5,950,502 of CBDBMZ010000003.1, read as the reverse complement.
CACACCCTGAAGCAGGTGGTGTGCGTGAAGGGATGAGCGCGCGGTTGCGCCGTCGGCGGGCATGGGGGATGATTCGCAGCATGCCGACGGGGCGTCGGCTGCCGCGGCGGCGGTAAGGGACGAAGGAGACAGGGCGATGCGAATGTGCTGTGGCTGGCGATTGGCGCTGGCGGGCCTGGCCGGTGCGAGCCTGCTGCTGGCCGGACTCGCGTTCGGGCAGCCGGCGGAGCGTGAGTGGGAGCCGATCACCGAGGAGCGGCTGCTGAACCCCGAGGACGGCGACTGGCTGAGCTACCGGCGGACCTACGACGTGACGGGGTTCAGCCCGCTGGACCAGATCGACCGCGACAACGTCGCCGACCTGCGCCTCGTGTGGGCGTGGTCGATGCGCGACAACAGCCGCTGGGTGCCGACGCCGATCGTCGCCAACGGGCTGATGTACGTGTCGGAGGGCAGCGGCCGGGTGACCGCGTTCGACGTGAAGTCGGGCGACGTGGCGTGGGTCCACACCCGCAGCTACCCCGAGGACATCGAGCAGTCGCAGGCCCTGGGCCGGCACCGGGGGGTGTCGGTGCTGGGCGACACCGTCTACTGGGGGACGGCCGACGCGGCCCTCGTCGCCCTCGACGCGCGGACCGGCGAGCAGCGCTGGGAGGTGACGACCGGCGACTACTCGACCGGGCTCGGGCACAGCCACCCCGCGCTGATCGCGGACGGCAAGGTCGTGCTGGGGTTCGCGGGCGGCGACCGGAGCGGGCGCGGGCAGGTGGTGGCGCACGACGCCGAGACCGGCGAGCACCTGTGGACCACCTACACGGTGCCGCGGCCGGGCGAGCCCGGCTACGACACGTGGACCGAGCGCGAGGTCCCGCCCCTGGGGGGCCTGACCTGGAACACCATCAGCTACGACCCCGAGCTGGGTCTCGCCTACCTGGGCACCGGGCAGCCGACGCCGTGGGCGTCGACCCTGCGCGGCCCCGGCGACGCCCTCTACACCAACTCGATCCTCGCCCTCGACATCGACACCGGCGAGATCGAGTGGTACTTCCAGGTGGTGCCGGCCGACAACTGGGACCTCGACGCGACCCACGAGAGCATGCTCGTCGACCTGGTGATCAACGGGGTCGAGCGCAAGGCCCTGATCGAGACGAGCAAGATCGGCTGGGGGGTGGTGCTCGACCGCGAGACGGGGCGGTTCATCAACGCGTTCCGCACCGGCTACGACAACATCATCGAGGGGTGGACGGACACCGGCAGCCCCATCTACAACCCGGCCCAGATCCCGACCCTGGACGACGTCGACTCGGACAAGGTGTTCGAGGTGTGCCCCCACTTCCACGGCACCCGCAACCTGAACTCGCCGAGCTTCAGCCCCGAGACGGGCCTGTACTACAGCGGCATCAACAACAGTTGCATGGACGTGACGTTCGTCTCGGAGGAGTACGTGCCGGGGCGCGTCTACCGGGGCATGGGCAGCCGCACCAAGATGGTGCCGGGGTACGACTACATCGGCGAGTTCGTGGCGTTCAACCCGGTGACCGGCGAGCGGGCCTGGGAGTACCGCACGGAGAACGGCGCGGCGATGACCGCCTCGGCACTGGCCACCGCCGGCGGCGTCGTCTTTGGGGGCACCGCCGACCGACGCCTCTTCGCCCTCGACGCCGAGACCGGCGAGCACCTGTGGGAGACGCGGCTGAACGGGGACATCTCGGGGGCCCCGGTCACCTTCACCGTCGACGGGCGCCAGTACCTCGCGGTGGGGGCGGGCGGCCGCATCGGCCAGACCACCTCGTACGCGCGGTTCACCGGCACCACCCTGCCCCAGGGCAGCGGCGTGATGTGGGTGTTCGCGCTGCCGGAGTAGCCACCGGATTTCAGCTCCTGCGGATAGTCGACGCCACCGCCGCTTGACCGAGGCCGCGGTCCACCTCGATCAAGAAGGCGTTCGCCAGCCGCAGGATCTCGGTTGTGTAGTCGATCATCATTGCCTTGCGACGAGGACGGCGGTTCCGGTTCGTCTGGTCGAAGTCGACATCCATCTCGTGCACGATTTCGTTGCGCGCGCGGAAAATGCGATCCAGCAGCTTCGGGTCGGTCGCGAGCGCGGTCGACGGGATGTCGAAGTTCGACGCTACCCGGAATACCTGGTCCTTGGACTGCAGGCTCTGTGAAATCAGGTCGGCAACAAGCGTGCTCACGAGCTCCTCCCTGGGGTCGCGGCTCGCGAGAACAGAAGAGAGAAAGCCGGGATCGAGCGTGTCTCGCCGAGCGAGCCGTCTCGAAATGAACCCCTTGAACTTCTCCTCGGCTCCTTTCGAACGATCGATCGTGAGTGACAGGGCGTCGCGAACGAGCTGCTTGATCATCGAGTCGAGGCCGGCGCCGGCGAACACCAGCATCGCTCGAAGCAGATCCTGTTCTTCATCTGTCGGAGCCCCCTTCGCCTTGCGCGTTCCCCTTGTTGACTCGAAGATGTCGAGAAACGAGGAGGCCGCGTCGTGAGCGCTGCACAAGATCGCGAAGGCGCTCCGAACGGCATCCGCAGCCGGCAGGCTCGGGTAGTGCGGGAATCTGCTCACGAACCTCGGTTTCCGGGCAGACTGACGTCTTCGGCTCCGAGCGGAGGCAGATCGTTGCCGGGGTCGCCGGGGTAGCCGGGGTAGCCGGGATAGCCGGGGTCACCGGGGCGGCCGGGATAGCCACGGTATGGACGAGCGGCGAGACGGTACAGGCGCTTCCTCTTGACGATGGTGCCCAAGTAATCGCCGGTCCGGTCCACGACGTCATCGTCGTTCCAGGGAAGCCAGCCAATCCAGTTTCCGTCACTGTCGTAGACGTACTTCCCCTTCCGAAAAGCGATCCAGGTGCCTCGTGAGTCGAACAGGTGCCCCACGGCCATCGGTTCATCATAGCGCGACCGGAGGGCCGGTCAAGTCATCTCGGACCGACATGACCCTCGTGGAACGGGTAACCGAGGCGAGCCGGCGGCTGGTCGACGCAGGCATCGACGCGCGGGAGGCCGCGTTCGACGCCGAGGTGCTCGCCCGCCACGCGCTCGGCTGGGACCGGGCGGCGTACCTGGCGCGGCGGCGGGAGCCGTCGCCGGCCGGCTTCGAGGACCGGTTCGGGCCGCTCGTCGCCCGGCGGCGCCGGCGCGAGCCGGTGGCCCGCATCACCGGCCGGCGCGAGTTCTGGGGGCTCGACCTCGAGATCACACCGGCCGTGCTCGTCCCCCGGCCCGAGTCGGAGCTGCTCGTCGAGACGGCGCTGGCCCGGCTCGGCGACCGGACCACGCGTTGGGAGCTGGCCGACGTCGGCACCGGATCGGGTTGCCTGGCGATCGCGCTGGCCCGCGAGTTGCCCCGCGCCCGGGTGGCCGCGACCGATGTCTGCCCGGACGCGCTGGCGGTGGCGCGGCGAAACGCGGCGCGGCACCGCGCGGCGGACCGGGTGACGTTCCACCGCACGGACCTGCTCGACGGCCTTCGGGGTCCGTTCGACCTCATCGTCTCGAACCCGCCCTACGTACCCGACGCGGTCATCGGCACCCTGGCCCCCGAGGTCAGCCGCCACGAGCCGGCGTCAGCGTTGCGCGGCGGCCCGGACGGCCTCGACACGGTGCGGCGGCTGGTCGCCGCGGCGGCGGAGCGCCTGCGGGCGGGGGGGTGGCTGGTGACGGAGGTCGGGGCCGGCCAGAGCGGGGACGCAGCCGCCATCGCACAGCGGGCGGGGCTGCAGGTGGTCGCCATTCGTCCCGACCTGCAGGGCATTCCCCGGGCGGTGGTGATGCGGCCCGACGGAGAACGCGGCGCCACGGTCGGATGATGGCGGCGGCGGGAGTTCGCGTCGGGACGACCCCCGCGGCCCGACCGCCTCACCGCCCGCCGTGCACGGAACGCGCGGCGACGTCGGAGCGACTCGGCCCGCGGAACGACCCGACCCGGCGTGACGCGCTCCGGGCCCGTACAATGGAAGGCGCGGTCGCCGCGGCGGCCGGAACCGACCGGCATCACCGGGAGCCGACGACATGGTCGACGACTGCCTCTTCTGCAAGATCGTGCTCGGGGAGATCCCCGCGAAGATCCTCTACCGGGACGACGAGGTGTTGGCGTTCGAGGACATCAATCCCCAGGCGCCGTTCCACGTGCTGGTCATCCCCTGCCGGCACATCTCGACCCTGAACGACGCCGAGGCCGGCGACGACGGCCTCCTCGGCCGCATGGTCCTTTGCGCGGTCCGGCTCGCCGAAGAGCACGGCCACGCCGCCGACGGCTACCGCACGGTGTTCAACTGCAACCGCGGGGCGGGCCAGACGGTGTTCCACATCCACCTGCACCTGCTCGCGGGCCGCAGCATGGACTGGCCGCCGGGGTAGGGCTAGAAGTCTGCGCCGTGGAACGGCACGGACTTCTGGAGGGTTGGTTGGGCGCCCAGCGGAGCCGAAGGCGACGATGGGCGGGCGCCGAGTCTGCGCCCTGGATCGTGCGCCGCGGGTCGAGGGGCGGTTCAGTCGGCCGGCCCGGGAGCGGGAGGAAGGACCCGTTCGAGCGCCTGCAGGCGTCGAGCGAACCCGCCGAAGGCGACTTCAAGGCTGCGAATACGCTCTTCCAGGGCACGGACACGCTCTTCGACGGTGCCGAGTCGCGCTTCGACGCCGCGGACACGATCGTCGAGACGACGAACGTCCGTGCGAAGCTCCGCCATGTCGGCGCGAATGCTGGAATTCTGGGCAAGGAGCAGGCCGCCAATCACGACCAGCAGTCCCCCCAGGGTGCCGATGATCCACTTCGCGTCGCTGCCGGGCACCCCGCGATGCTGTCATACACGGAACACGAACGCAAGCGGCGGCGCGGCCGCGGGTAGCGCCCGGAAAGCGGGTAGCGCCGTAGTTTGAAACAAGGCACTACCGGAAGGCGGTCCACCCGGTCGAACCGAGACGCATGCACTACAATGGCCGGATTACCGATGGCCGACTGGAAGCACACCCTCAACCTGCCTCGGACCGAGTTTCCGATGCGCGCCAACCTCCAGAAGACGGAGCCGGCGGTCATCGCGCGCTGGAACGAGACGGGGCTGTACGAGCACATCCGCGAGCGCCGCGCGGGGGCGCCTCGGTTCGTGCTGCACGACGGTCCGCCCTACGCGAACGGGAAGATCCACATCGGGCACGTGCTGAACAAGGTGCTGAAGGACGTCGTCGTGCGGTCGCGGACCATGGCCGGCTTCGACGCGCCGTATGTGCCGGGCTGGGACTGCCACGGGCTGCCCATCGAGCTGAAGGTGGACCAGGAGCTCGGCGGGAAGAAGCGCCACATGAGCGTGGCCGACTTCCGGCGCGCCTGCCGCCGCTACGCCCAGAAGTTCGTCGAGCGGCAGTCGGCCGACTTCCAGCGCCTCGGGGTGTCGGGCGACTGGGCGCGGCCGTACCGGACGATGACCCCGGACTACCAGGCGGCGATCGTGCGCGCCCTCGGCGCCTTCGTCGAGCAGGGAGTGGTGTACAAGGGCAAGAAGCCGGTGCACTGGTGCCTGCACTGCCGCACCGCGCTGGCCGAGGCGGAGGTGGAGTACGAAGACCACCGGTCGCCGTCGATCTACGTCGAGTTCCCGATGCGGGCGGCGTCGGCGGCGGCGCTGGGCGAGAGGGTCCCGGCCCTGGCGGGGCGCCCGGTGTCGGTGCTCATCTGGACCACGACGCCGTGGACCATTCCGTCGAACCTGGCGGTGGCCTTCCATCCCGGCCTCGACTACGGGGTCTACGAGGCCGCCGGCGCCGACGGCAGCGGCGAGAGCGATGAACGTGGCGGCGTCGTCATCATCGCCGAGGAGCTCCGGGACGCCACCGCCGCCGCCATCGGCCGCGACTTCGGCCCGCGCGTGGCCACCCTGAAGGGGCGCGACCTCGAGGGGGCGGTCTTCGGCCACCCCCTCTACGACCGCGACTCCGTGGGAGTGCTCGCCGACTACGTGACCCTGGAGCAGGGCACCGGGGCCGTCCACACCGCGCCGGGGCACGGCGCCGACGACTACGCCACCGGGGTCCGCTACGGGTTGGACATCTACGCCCCCATCGGGCCGTCGGGCCGCTTCGACGACGACGTCGGGGTGGTGGGCGGCGAGAAGGTCTTCGACGCCAACCCCAAGGTGGAGGCGGCCCTCGAGGAGGCGGGCCGGCTCTGGCACCGCGACACGGTGGACCACACCTACCCGCACTGCTGGCGCTGCCACCACCCGGTCATCTTCCTCGCCACCTGGCAGTGGTTCATCGCCATGGACGCCGGGGAGCTGCGGAAGCGGGCCCTCGACGCCGTCGGGCGGGTGGAGTGGTTCCCGGGATGGGGCGAGGAGCGCATCCACGGCATGCTGGCGAACCGGCCCGACTGGTGCATCTCGCGCCAGCGGTCGTGGGGGGTGCCGATTCCCGCGGTCTACTGCACGGCGTGCCGAGAGGCGGTGCTGACGACGGACCTCACGGACCGCGCCGCCGCGGTCTTCGCCGAGCACGGGGCCGACGCCTGGTACGAGCGCGACATCGCCGAGTTCGTGCCCCCCGACCTGCGGTGCCCCAAGTGCGGAGGGGCCGGGTTCGAGCGCGAGCGCGACATCCTCGACGTGTGGTTCGACTCGGGGTCGAGCCACGAGGCGGTGCTCTCGGACCATCCCGAGCTGGGGTGGCCGTACACCGTCTACCTCGAGGGCAGCGACCAGTACCGGGGCTGGTTCCACAGCTCGCTGCTCGTGGCCCTCGGCACCCGCGGCGAGGCCCCGTACCGCCAGGTGGTCACTCACGGCTTCGTCGTCGACGAGACGGGCCGCAAGATGTCGAAGTCGATCGGCAACACGGTCGAGCCGCAGACCATCATCCGGCAGAGCGGGGCGGAGATTCTGCGGCTGTGGGTGGCGATGGTGGACTACCGCGAGGAGGTGCGGATAGGCCCTCACATCCTCGACCGCATCGTCGAGGCGTACCGCAAGATACGCAACACGCTGCGGATTCTCGCCGGCAACCTCTACGACTTCGACCCCGCGGCGGACGCGGTGCCGCACGGCGAGCTGCTCGACGTCGACCGCTACGCGCTGGCGCGCTACGGGGAGGTCGAGTCGCGGGTGCTGCGCGCGTACGAGCGCTACGAGCTGCAGACGGTGGTGCACACCGTCAACAACTACCTCACGGTGGACATCAGCGCGTTCTACGTGGACATCTCCAAGGACCGGCTCTATACCCTGGGCCCCCGGGCCCACGGCCGCCGGTCGGCCCAGACCGTGCTGCACGCCATCGCCGAGGGCGTCACCCGGCTGCTCGCGCCGATACTGCCGGTCACGTGCGACGAGCTGTGGCGCCACCTGCCGGGGACCGACGCCGACAGCGTGCACCTCGCGGACTTTCCCGCCGACCCGGAGTCGCTCGTCGACCGGGACCTCATCGCGCGGTGGGACCGCCTGCTCGCCCTGCGCGACGCGGTGAACGGCGAGCTGGAGAAGCTGCGGCAGGACAAGGTGGTGGGGACGTCGCTGGAGGCGGCGGTGACCCTGACCGCGGACGGCGGGCTCGCCGACCTGCTCGAGGCGCACCGCGACGACCTCGCGACGCTGTTCATCACGTCGGCGGTGACGCTGCGCACGGGCTCGCCCGACGATGCGAGCGGCGGCGCGCTTCATCGCGACGCGGACGGTTGCGCCCGCATCGAGGTCGGCCGGGCCGGCGGCGCCAAGTGCCCGCGGTGCTGGCGCTGGGTGATGCCCCGCGGCGCCGCCCCGGACCCGACGGAGTCGGCGGTCTGCGAACGGTGCACGAACGCGCTGGCGGACATGGCCGCGACCGTCGCGTAGACCCCGCTCCGTGACAACGGGGCGGAATCGCGTCGGATGGGTTCGGCGGGCAGCGGAGCCGCGAGGCAACCGATGCCCGGACGAGGTTCCTGCGCCGCAGGAGCGGGCCGGTTCCCGGAGAGTTGGCCGGGTGCCGGGCAGCTCGGAGGCTTCGCGGCAGCGAGACTTCCAACGCCGCGGCAAGGTCGCGCGGCGACGATTCGTGGGCTGGATTGGCCGATGACCACCGACAAGCCGGCATTCCCGGCGACCGCCGACGGCCACGAGGCCGCCCCCGGCTTCCCGAGCCGGAACGTGCTGGCCGCGGCCAGCGTGGCCATCGTCGTGCTCGACCAGGTCACGAAGCAGATGGTGCGCACGGGCATCGCGCTGTACGATTCGGTCGAGGTGATCCCGGGCTTCCTCAACCTGGTGCACGTGCGCAACACGGGGGCCGCCTTCGGCTTCCTGAACCTCGCCGACCTGCCCTACAAGCGCGTGCTGATGACGGGCCTGGCGCTGGCCGCCCTCGCCGCCGTCGGGTGGTTCGCGTCGCAGGTCGGGCCGCGGGCGACGCTCGCGCGGGCCGGCCTCGCGCTGATCGTCGGCGGGGCCGTCGGCAACCTCATCGACCGGGCGCTGGTCGGCCACGTCGTCGACTTCGTCGACGTCTACTGGGGAAGCGTGCACTTCTGGGCGTTCAACGTGGCCGACTCGGCGATCACGGTCGGGGCCGGCCTGCTGATCCTGGACCTGATCCGGAGCCCCGACGATGTATCCACTGCTGTTTGAGCTCGGACCCGTCAACATCTACAGCTACGGCGTCATCCTCGGCGGGGCGTACCTCGTGGCCTTCTGGTACGCCCTGCGGCGGGCCCGCCGCGCCGGTCTGAACGAGCAGCGCATCATGGACCTGGGCCTGGTCGGCATCGTGAGCGCCGTCCTCGGCGCCAAGGCCATGCTGGTGGTGGTGGATTTCGGCCGGTACGCCGGCGACCCCGCCCAGTTGATGACGCTGTTGTCCGCGGGAGGGGTCTTCTACGGCGGGCTGCTGGTGGCGGTGCCGATGTGCTGGTGGTACATCCGCCGGCACCGGCTGCCCCTGTGGACCACCTGCGACCTGTTCGCGCCGGGCATCGCGCTGGCGCAGGGCGTGGGGCGGATGGGCTGCCTCCTCGCCGGCTGCTGCTACGGGCAGCCGACGGAGGCGCCGTGGGGCATCACCTTCACCAGCACGCTGGCCGCCGCCAACAGCGGGACCCCCCTGGGCGTCGCCCTGCACCCCACCCAGATCTACGAGTCGGTCGCGGTCCTCCTGATCCTGGGCGTGCTGCTCGCCGGCGAGCGCCGGTGGCGGCCGTTCCCCGGCCGGACCTTCTGGACCTACGTGCTGCTCTACGGGGTGGCCCGGCTCCTTCTCGAGCTCTACCGCGGCGACCCCCGCGGCATGGTCTTCGACGCGCTGCCGACCTCGCAGTTCGTCTCGGCCCTGCTCATCCCCGCGAGCATCGTCATGCTCGTCCGCCTCGGACGGCGCGGCGCGGCGGCCGGGGCCCCGGCGCCGAGGGCGATGGGGCGAGGAAGGTAGCAGCGCTCGTGGTCGAGACTCCGCGTCGGACCACGCCCGGAGGGCGCCGGCAGATCGCCGAGGGTGCGGGGCCTTCCGCCTCGGACCGCGGGTAGCCTCTCCACCAGCCGATGCCCCCCGCGGAGACGGAGCGTCTGGAGGTCACCCGCGATCACCATGGGGCACGCCTGGACCACTTCGTCACCGCGGTCGTGCCCGAGTTGTCGCGGGCGCGGGTCCAGCGGCTCATCCGGGAAGGCCACGTGCTCCTGAACGGGCGGACGGTCAGGGCGAGCCACGCCGTGCACGCGGGCGACGCGGTGGATCTGGAAGTCCCGCCAGCGGCCCCGGCGGCCCCGGAGGCCGAGGCGCTGCCGCTGGCGGTGCTCCACGACGACCCCGACCTCGTGGTGGTCGACAAGCCGGCCGGCATGGTCGTCCACCCCGCGGCCGGGCACGACCGGGGGACCCTGGTGAACGCCCTGCTGCACCACGTCGCCGGGCTCAGCGGCATCGGCGGCGAGGAGCGGCCGGGCATCGTGCACCGCCTCGACCGCGGCACCTCGGGGGTGATGGTCGTCGCCAAGCACGACGCCGCCCACACGGAGCTCTCGCGGCAGTTCGCGGACCGCGAGGTGGAGAAACAGTACCTGGGACTGGCGTGGGGCCTGCTGAACGCGGGCCGGCGCATCGACGCCCCCCTCGGCCGCGACCCCGTCGACCGGAAGAAGATCTCGACGCGGGCCCGCCGCGCCCGCACCGCCGTCACCCGCATCACCGGGGCCGAGCGGCTGCGGGGCCTGACCCTCGCCACCATCGCCATCTCCACCGGCCGCACTCACCAGATACGCGTGCACCTCGCGAGCATCGGCCACCCCATCGCGGGCGACGCCCCCTACGGCGGGGTGCGCCGCCACCTCGCGGCCGACCACCGGACGCTGGCCTCGCTCGAGCGGCCGTTCCTCCACGCGTGGCGCCTCGCGTTCAGGCACCCGCGCGACGGCCGGCAGGTGGAGTTCGAGACGCCGCTGGCCGCCGACCTGCAGGCGGTGGTCGACGACCTGCGCCGGCGGCGACGGCACGAGAGCGATGGTTGAAGACTACTGAACGGTGCCGTGGACGCCGGCCGCGTCCGCGCCGGCCTCCGTCACCGTGGGCGCGGCGGCCGGGGGCTGCAGGACCCGATCGAGCACCTCGTCGATGGTCGAGACGAGGTGGATGGTCATGTCGCGGCGGAGATCCTCGCTGAGGTCCTCGTTGACGTTCTTTTCGTTGCGCCTGGGCAGGAGCACCTCGGTCACGCCGTGACGGCGGGCCGCGAGCACCTTCTCCTTGATGCCGCCCACCGGCAGGACGCGGCCCGACAGGGTGATCTCCCCGGTCATCGCGACGTCGCCGCGCACCGGCCGCCCCGTCAGCTCGGACGCGACCGCCGCCGCCATCGTCACCCCCGCCGAGGGCCCGTCCTTGGGAATCGCGCCCGACGGGACGTGGAGGTGGATCTCGGCGTCCTGGTAGAAGGAAGCGTCGACGCCGTAGGCGGCGGTCTGACCGCGAAACCACGAGAGGGCGGCGCGGGCCGACTCCTTCATCACGTCACCGAGGTGGCCGGTCAGGGTCAGGGTCCCCTTGCCGGGCATGCGGGTCGCCTCGACGAACAGCACGTCGCCGCCGGCCGGCGTCCACGCCAGCCCGAGGGCCACGCCGGGGTCGCGGGTCCGCTCGGCCACCTCCTCGTCCTCGAAGCGCGGCGCCCCGAGCATGTCGCCGACGATGTCGGGCGTGATCTCGACCGGCTCTTCGTTCCCCTCGGCGTGCCGGCGCGCCACCTTGCGGCACAATGCGCCGATCTCCCGTTCGAGGTTGCGCACCCCCGCCTCGCGGGTGTAGCCGTGGACGACCGCTCGCAGGGCCTCGTCGGAGAATGCGATCTTCTCCGCCGTCAGGCCGTGGTTCTCGACCTGCCGCCCCACGAGGTGCTCCCTCGCGATCTCCAGCTTCTCGTCCTCGGTGTAGCCGGGCAGCTCGAGCACCTCCATGCGGTCGCGCAACGGCGGGGCGATGGGGTCGAGCACGTTGGCGGTGGTGATGAACAGCACCTCGGAGAGGTCGAACGGAACGTCGAGATAGTGGTCGCGGAACGTGTTGTTCTGCTCGGGATCGAGCACCTCGAGGAGCGCCGACGAGGGGTCGCCGCGGAAGTCCGCCCCCAGCTTGTCGATCTCGTCGAGGATGAAGACGGGGTTCTTCGACTCGGCGCGGCGCAGCCCCTGGATGACCTGCCCCGGCAGGGCCCCGATGTAGGTGCGCCGGTGCCCGCGGATCTCCGCCTCGTCGCGCATGCCGCCGAGCGAGACGCGGACGAACTTGCGGTCGAGCGAGCGCGCGATCGACTTCGCGAGCGAGGTCTTGCCGACCCCCGGCGGACCGACGAAGCAGAGGATGGGCCCCTTCATCTCGGGATTCAGCTTGCGCACCGCGAGGTACTCGAGAATGCGGTCCTTCGGCTTGTCGAGCCCGCTGTGGTCGTCGTCGAGCACCTGCCGGGTGCGCGGGAGATCGATGACCTCGTCCGTCCGCGCATTCCAGGGCAGGACCACGAGCCAGTCGAGATAGGTCCGCGACACGGTGTACTCGGCCGCCGCCACCGGCATGCGGGAGAGCCGGTCGAGCTCGCGCAGCGCCTCCTTCTGCACCGCCTCGGGCATGCCCGCCGCCGCAATCTTCTCCCGGATCTCCTCGATCTCCTTGGCGTGCTCGTCGCCCTCCCCCAGCTCCTTCTGGATCGCCTTCATCTGCTCGCGCAGCAGGTACTCGCGCTGGCTCTTGCCGACCTCGGACTGCACCTCGGACTGGATCTTGGAGCCCAGCTCGAGGACCTCGAGCTCCTTGATGAGCATGCGGTTCAACTGTTCCATCCGCTGGCGGACGTCGAGGGTGCCGAGCACCTCCTGGCGGATCGAGGTCTGGATGGTGGTCAGGCTCGAAGCGATGAAGTCGGCGAGCTTGCCGGGGTCGGTGATGTTGCCGGCCAGCGCCTGGAGGTCGTCGGAGAGCAGCGGCGACAGGGAGACGACCTGCTGGAAGTTGCCCTTGACGTTGCGCTGCAGGGCGTCGATGGCAAGGTGATCGGAGTCGCGCAGGACCTCTTCGGCCACCCGAACGCGGGCCCGGATGTACGGCTTCGTCGCCAGCACCTCTTCCAGGTGCAGGCGCGACTGCCCCTGCACGATGAGGCGCAGGGTGCCGTCGGGCAGCTTGAACATCTTGTGGATGTGGGTCAGGGTGCCGACGGAGTACAGCTCCTCCTGCGTGGGCTCCTCGGTGCCCGGCTCGAGCTGGGTGAAGACGCCGACGAGGCTGCTTTCGGCGATGGCCTCCTCGATCAGCTGGACCGAGCTCTCCCGGGCCACCGCGAGGGGCATGAAGGAGTTCGGAAAGAGGACCGTGTCGCGCAGGGGCAACACCGGCAGCTCGGGCGGTGTCGACACCCGGTCGGGGCCGCCGGAACCGTCCTCGAGCAGCTCGGGCTCGTCGCTCATCGTGTGATTCTCTCCCGGCCCCGCCGGGCCTCGGCCGTCGGGCGCGCCCGTTCCCAGGGTCCCGGAGGAGAGTTTAGCAGCCCTCGTGCGAGAGCGCGCGGACCCGCACGAGATCCGGCGGCGGCGGCCGCGCCCGCCGCCGCCGGATCCAGGCGAGTGGATCAGCTCGACGGCGCGCCGAAGAGCGACACCGCCTTGCCGCGCATTTCGATCATCCGCTCCCGGTTCAGCTCGATCTCGTGCATTTCCTCGCAGTCCCGGCAACGCGCCGCGAACGGCAGCGCCCGCAGCCGCTGGCCGGCTATCTCCTCGCCGCACTCGTAGCAGTACCCGTAGGTACCCTCTTCCAGACGCTCGAGGGCGGCGTTGATCTTGGTCAGCGTCTCGGTCTTCATCTGGAGCAGCGCGAACTCGATGTCCTCGTGGATGTCCGCTTCCGGCATTCCGTTCACGTCGGTCAGCCGGTGCCCCCCCGACCGCGTCGCATCGGCGCGCACGTCGCGAATCTTGTCCTTCACCGCGCCCGCGAGCTCGTCGCGGCGCTCTTCGAGCATGCGGCGCAGCTCGTCGAACCGTGCTTCCGTCATGCCGCGTGCATGTGTGTTCATTTTGTGGCCCCTCCCAAGCCTCGCTGGAGTTGCACGAATCGTTCCCAGCCTTCGACGCCTCCAGAGCGGCCCGCGCCGTCGTCCGGCCGCGAGCCCCGGTGTTTTTCTAGCAAACTAGATGCCAAGTCCTCGCAACCGGTACACGACCCGACTCACCCGCTGAAACGAAGGAACTCGAGCTGGAATCCGTACCGCGAAAGGAGCGGATTACCCGCTCCGCCGAGTTGCGCTCACCGATTCCGGCGCTCCGCTGGCGCCATGGAAGCTCCGCTCGTAATGCTTAGACGACGATTCGCCCCGTACGGTTTCAACGCGCCGAGCCGACTGTCATCGGGAGAGGACGCGGTGGGACGCCGCGGGGACCCGCGCGCCGGCGACGGGAGACCGGACCGGCGGCCGCGCCCCGGCCGGCCACCCGGCGTGCGCCGGGAGTCGCGGGGATGTAGAATGCGCCGGACTGGCTCCCCCCGGAAGGGGGAACGCGACGGGAACGAGGAACGGCGGCGCCGGACCCCGCAACCCCGTGCGGACCGGCGCGGCGGAACGACCGGGGCCGCCCGGCGGCGCCGGCCGCGCCCCCGACCACGCATGAGCGCACCTGTCTGTCCCCTGTGCCGGCGGCGCCGGGCGCGGCGCACGTGTCCCGCGCTGGAGCGGGAGATCTGCACCGTCTGCTGCGCCACGAAGCGGTTGACGGAGATACGCTGCCCCGCCGACTGCCGCTATCTCGCGGCGGCGCAGAGCCACCCCCCCGCGGTGGTGCAGCGCCGGAAGGAGCGCGACGCCCGCTTTCTCCTGCCCATCGTGGCCGGCCTGCAGCCGCGGCAGTACGAGCTGTTCTTCTTCGTGCAGCAGGTGCTGCACGGCATCGCCCGCGCCGGCCGGCTGCCCATCGACGACCGCACCGTCCGCGAGAGCGCCGAGGCCTTGGCGAAGACCTACGAGACCGCGAGCAAGGGCATCATCTACGAGCATCAGGCGTCGTCGCCGCCGGCCGAGCGCCTGTCGCAGGAGCTCAAGCCCCTGCTCGACGACCCCCCGGCCGCGGGCGGCCCCAAGGCCGGCGAGCGCGATGTGGCGTCGGTGCTGCGGTGCGTCGAGCAGGCCGCGGCGGGGGCCGAGGCGGCCCTCGAGGGCGGCGGCCGCGCCTATCTCGAGCTGGCGGGCCGGTTGGCGAAGCCGGCGGCCGGCGGGCCGGAGCCGGGCCGCCGCGACGAAGCCGCCGACGAGCCCCGCATCATCGTTCCCTGACGGCGGCCCCTCCGGGACCGGCGCCTCTGGTATACTTTCAGGTTCGGATTTGGTGAAATCGGAATCGACATCATGGCAAAGCGTTGCGACATCTGCGGGAGGGGCCCGGCCGTCGGGCGAAACGTCAGCCACGCGCACAACGTCACGCGGCGGCGGTTCGAGGCCAACATCCAGCGCGTGAAGGTGGTGACCGACGGCGGCGGCGTCAGGCGCATCCGCGTCTGCACCCGCTGCATCCGCTCCAACCGGATCGTCAAGGCGGCGTAGCCGGCAGCCCCATGCCGCGGCAGGCCATCGAGACCGACGGCGCGCCGGCCGCCATCGGCCCCTACTCGCAGGCGGTGCGGGCGGGGTCGCTGCTGTTCGTCTCGGGCCAGATTCCTCTCGACCCCGCCACCGGCGAGGTCGTCGAGGGCGACGTCGCCGCCCAGACCCACCGGGTCATGCAGAGCCTCGGGGCCATTCTCGAAGCAGCCGGGGCGGGCTTCGGCCACGTCGTCCGCACCACCATCTACCTGACGGATCTGCGCGCCTTCTCCGAGGTGAACGAGGTCTACGGCGGCTACTTCGACGATCCGGCGCCGGCCCGCGCGACGGTCGAGGTCGCGGCGCTGCCCAAGGGCGTCGAGGTCGAGATAGACGCCGTCGCGGACCTGGGAGCGCCCCCGGCCCGCTACGCCTGATGCCGCCCGCGCCGTTCCGCGGCGCCGACGCCCGCCCATCGTCGCCGAACGCGACCGCAAGGTCGCGCTGCGGCCTTCGCCGGGCGCTCAACCAACCCTCCGACACTCCGCGCCGTTCCACGGCGCCGACCGCTACCCCGCGCTCATCACACGTTCGACCTCGATCACCCCCGCGACGGCGCGGACCACCTTGACGATGCGCTGAAGGTGCTTCAGGTCGGCGATCTGGATGGTGACGCTGATGCGCCCGTGGTGGTCGCTGCTGGTCGCCTCGATCTTGAGGACGTTGGTCCTGAGCCCCGCGATCTTCGAGGTCACGTCGGCCAGGATCCCTTGCCGGTCCTCGACCTGAATGCCGAGCTGGACCACGAAGCCGTCCTCGTCGACCGGCTTGTCCCACACGACGTCGATCCGGCGCTCGGGGTCGTAGAGGAGGTTGAGGACGTTGGGACACCGGGCCGCGTGCACCGAGACGCCCTTCCCCCGGGTCACGTAGCCGACGATCTTCTCTCCCCGAATCGGGCTGCAGCACCGGGCCCGGAAGACCATCAGGTCGTCGAACCCGCGCACCTTGACCTTGTTCTCGCTCGGGCGCAGCACGCGCCGCACCACGGTGCCGATGGACCGGGCCTCGGGCTGCTCCTCGAGGGCGCGGGGGGCCAGCTTGTCGAGCACCGACCGCGCCTGCACCTTGCCGTAGCCGATGGCCGCGAACAGGTCGTCACCGCGCGTCACCCCGAACTCCTCGACCACCCGGCCGACCGACTCCGGCGCGAGCACCGACCTGGCGCTGAGGTTGAACCGCCGCAGCTCCTTGTCGATGAGCTTCCGCCCCAGCTCGACCGCGCGCAGCTTCTCCTCGGCGTGGATGAAGTGCTTGATCTTGTTGCGCGCGCGGGAGGTCACGACGAAGTTGAGCCAGTCGCGGCTCGGGGTGTGGCCGGGGGCGGTCACCACCTCGACGATGTCGCCGCTCGCGAGCCGGGTGCGCACCGGCACCATGCGGCCGTTCACCCGCGCCCCCACGCACTGGTGACCGATGTCGGTATGGATGCTGTACGCGAAGTCGATGGGGGTGGCCCCGCGGGGAAGGGCCTTGACCTCGCCCCGGGGGGTGAACGTGTAGACCTCGTCGGGGTAGAGGTTCACCTTGAGGTCGTGGATGAACTCGCCGGGGTCGCGCATCTCCTGCTGGAACTCGAGGAGCTGCCGCAGCCAGGCGAAGTGCGCCTCGTCGGGGTCGACACCGACCCGCCCCTCCTTGTACTTCCAGTGGGCGGCGATGCCGTTCTCGGCCACCTCGTGCATCTCCTCGGTCCGGATCTGCACCTCGAACGGCACCCCGCCGTCGCTGACCACGGAGGTGTGGAGCGACTGGTAGCGGTTGGCCTGGGGCATCGCGATGAAGTCCTTGAACCGGCCCGGCACCGGCGACCACGTCTGGTGGATGACCCCGAGCGCGGCGTAGCAGTCGTGGACCGACGTGGTGATGACCCGGAGCGCGACGAGGTCGTAGACCTGCTCGAGGGGAATGCGCTGCCGCTTGATCTTCTGGTGAATGCCGTAGAGCCGCTTGATGCGCGACTCGATGCGGGCGAACGGGATGCGGGCCTCGGCGAGGGTCCGCTCGAGGGTCTCGCGCAACCCCTGGACCGCCTTCCGGGTGGCCTTGCGGCGCCGCTCGACCCACGCCCGCGTGGTCTCGTAGCTCTTCGGGTCGAGGTGCTTGAAGGCGAGGTCCTCGAGCTCGTCCTTGACCTTTCTCATGCCCAGCCGGTGCGCGATGGGCGCGTAGATGTCGAGGGTCTCCTGGGCGATGATCAGGCGCCGCGCCTCGACCAGGTGGTCGAGAGTCCGCATGTTGTGCAGCCGGTCGGCGAGCTTCACGAGGATGACGCGGATGTCGTCGACCATCGCGAGCAGCATCTTGCGGAAGTTCTCCGCCTGCCGCTCCTCGCTCGTCGAGAACGAGATGGAGCTGATCTTGGTGACCCCTTCCACGACATGGGCGACGTCCGCCCCGAACAGCTCGCGCACGCGCTCGATGGTGGTCAGGGTGTCCTCGACGACATCGTGGAGCAGCCCCGCCGCGATGGCCACGTCGTCGAGCCGCATGTCGGCGACGAGGGACGCGACCTCGAGGGGATGGACGAGGTAGGGCTCGCCCGAGCGCCGCGTCTGGCCGGCGTGCTCCGCCGCGGAAAAGTCGTAGGCACGACGGAGGAGGCCGGTGTCGGCGTGCGGGTTGGAGGCCCGGGCCTTGTCGATCAGGGTATCGAAGCTGATCATCGGGGAACTACCGACGACGATGTCGAGCAGGATATCGCGGGTCGTCCGGTCCGGGAAAGGGCCGCGCCGGCCCCGGGCGCAACCGCAAGAGAGTATACCCGCCGGGCCGCGAGCGTGTCCCTTGACTTGACGTTTTTCGCTTCACTATACTGATCTGCCTTTCGTGGGCCGCGGCTGGTACGGAGTGCCGTCTTCGGTAGCGTGCGCCCCGTCGGGGAACGGACAGGAACGCCCGAGAAGCGATATTCGTTCTCGGAAGCGGGCCGAAACCCCGCCATCGGTGTCCAAGACATCGACGGCGGCATCCGTTTGGCGCAGGGAGAAGTCACGACCGACGGTGATGAAGGGGACCGTTATGCAAATCCGATCGCTCGCTATCAGACTCGTTCTCGTAGCCCTCGTGGCCCTGTCGACGTCATCCTGCTACATGTTCGACCAGCTCCGGGCGCTGCGCGTCATCAAGGACGCGCACACCCAGTACCAGCGCAGCGACTACGTGCTGGCGGCCGAGCTGTACGAGGAGGTCCTGGAGAACGATCCGGACCTGGTCGAGGCCTACTTCTACCTGGCCAACAGCTACGACCAGCAGTTCCGGCCGGCCCTGCGGGGCGAGCCGGAGAACGACGAGATGCTCGACAGGGCCATCGAGAACTACATCACGTCGGCCGAGCGCCAGACCTACCTGGAGCTGCAGACCCTGTCGCTGCAGTGGCTGGTGGAGGCCTACGGCCCCGACAAGGCGAACGACCCGGCGTCTTCCGAGGTCGTGCTGCAGACGATGATCGACACCGATCCCGAGAACCCGGACAACTACTACCGCCTCGCCCGGCTCTACGAGGACTCGGGGCTCTACGGCCAGGCCGAGGAAGTGCTGCTGGACATCACGGCGTCGCGGCCCGACGACCCGGCCGCACAGCTGCAGCTGGCGGGGTACTACAACCGCAACGAGCAGTTCGACGAGACGATCGCGGCCCTTCGCCGTCGCGCCGAGCTCGAGCCGGACAATCCGGAGGCCTACTACACCATCTCGACCTACTACTGGGAGAAGGCGTTCCGCGACTTCACCCTGGACGAGGATCAGGAGATGGAGTACGTCATGCTCGGCCTCGCCGAGACCGACAAGGCCCTCGAGCTCAACGCCGACTACGTCGAGGCCCTGACCTACAAGAACATCCTGCTGCGGATGCAGGCCAACCTGACCGACAACGTCCGCGAGCGCGAGGACCTGATCGACCAGGCGGACGAGCTGCGTGACCGGGCCGAGGAGCTGCAGCAGCTCCGGAGCGGCGCCGGCGCCGGCTAGATACCCGTCGGCGGGCTGCCTCCCGTCGTCCCTTCCTTCAGGCCGGGTGCAGGTTCCTTCCGGGGACCGCACCCGGTTTTGTTGTACGGCGAACCTTCGGGGTCCTACCGCCCGCCCCGCTGCGCGCCCATGCGCGCCGTGGCCGATGAGGACGACCATCCGACCAAGGCGCGCTTCGACACCACGGATCGACAACCTTCGCGAACACGCCGCCGTGGCCGTTTCGACGGCGGAAGCTCGAATCTGCCGGGTGATGATGCTCGTCCAGACGCTCGCGATCCTCGGCGGCCTCCTGGCCATCCTCCGGCTGCTCGGCTGATCGACCCAAGAACGAGCCGCCTCTCCTCTCCCGGCGTGAGCCGCCAGTGGGGCGGCGGGAAGCCAGTGGGGCGGCGGGAAGCCAGTGGGGCGGCGGGAACATGCCCCCGAGCGGGTTGGCCGTCCAGCGAAACACTCGCGCGGCAGCCCCCCCTTCCCCGTCGTTCAAGGAGACGTCCGCGCGGCAGCGCCCCCCTCCCGCCGGCGGGAACCGTTTCCGGCCACACAAAAAAAAGCGCGGCATGCCCGATGGCATGCCGCGCCTTCCGTGTTCCGAACCGACGAACCGTCCGGGGTCCTACAGCGCGTCGGCCCCGCCGGCCCGGCGCATCGCCTCGGTGACGATGCCCACCTTGGTGACCCCGGCGCCCTTGGCGGCGTCGATCACCTCGATGATCTCGCCGTAGCGCAGGCTGCCGGCGCCGGCCACGAACATCGTCTTCTCGCGACGCTGCTCGAAGATGCCGCGCAACTCGGACTGGAGCCGCTGAATCGGCACCGGCTGCTGGTTCACCGTGATCACGCGGTCAGCCGTGTACTGCAGCACGATCTGGCTGGAGTCGACCGCCGACTGCGTCGAGCCCCGCGTCTCGAGCGGCAGGTTGATGTCGAGTCCCCGCTGGGACAGGGGCAGCGCGGCCAGGAAGATGACGATCAGCACCAGCAGCACGTCGATGAACGGCGTGATGTTGATCTCCGCGGTCGACTGCGGCCTCTCGGCGGAGACGACGGCGTCCGCCCCATGGTGCTTCTTGGCCATCGACTACTCTCCTCCGGCGGAAATCCCGCCGCTGCCGACCTTGCGCTCGGTAATGAGGCCGATGTCCTCGATGCCCGCACGCTGCAGGCGGTCGAGCACGGCCATGACGTCGGCATACTGCGAGTCCTGGTCGGCCTTGATCAGCACGATCTTCTCGAACTTGCGCTCGAGCGTGGTCTGCACCGTCGTCAGCAGCTCCTGCTCGGTGGTCTGGGTGCTGTCGACGTAGAAGCGGCCGTCCGCGGTCACCGCGAGGACGGTCTGCGTGTCGTTCTCGGGCTTGTCGGTGGTGTTCGAGGCTTCGGGCAGGGTGACGTCGACGCCCTTCTGCAACAGGGGCGCGATCAGCATGACGATGATCAGCAGAACCAGCATCACGTCGGCCAGCGGCGTGATGTTGATCTCCGAATTCATCGCACCTGACTTTTCGCCTACTTGCATACCCATGGGTGTGTCTCCTCGGTCCGCTCCGGGTCATTCAGAGGGAGCCGGGGCTCCGACAGCGCGGTGCGCGGTCGGGGCCCGGCCCCCGGCAAGCGTGGCCGCCTTCCCTAGTCGGCCTTCTTGATGAAGTAGTCGACGAGCTCGGACGACGAGTTGTCCATCTCGACGTTGAAGAACTCGATGCGCGTGGTCAGGCCGTTGTAGAACCACACCGCGGGAATCGCCACGAACAGCCCGATGGCGGTCCCGACGAGCGCTTCCGCGATACCGGCCGACACCGCGCCGAGGCCGCCCGACCCGGTGGCCGCGATGCCCTGGAACGCGTTGATGACGCCCAGGGTGGTGGCGAGGAGGCCGACGAACACGGCGGTGGCCCCGATGGTGGCCAGCGACCCCATGCCCTTCTTGAGGTCGGCCGCGGTGAGGGCGGAGGCGCGCTGGATGGCCCGGCGCACGCTGTCGATCACGTCGTCACGGCTCAACTCGACCCCGGCGTCCTTCTGGAACTGGTACTCCTGGAGCCCGGCCAGAACGACCTTTCCGAGGTGGCTGTACTTGTAGTTCTTCGACTGCGAGACGGCGATCGCGTCCTTCAGGTGACCGTCCTTCAGGTGCTTGGCGACCTGGGGTGCGAAGGCCTTCGACTGTTTTCCGGCCTGCGTGAAGGTGAAGAGCCGCTCGAAGAAGACGCCCATCGACCACATCGACATCAGCCCCAACAAGATCATGAGGGCCTTGACGGGAATACCCATCTGTTCCCAGAGTTCCAGAAGATCCATTGTGCCTCCTACCTGCGATTCACATCATCGAGCGGCGGCGCGCCGGACGACCGGCGTTCCGCCGCCCACAACACGTAACCATTCCGTTCGCGCGCCGTTCGCGCGCCCGCCCGCTACCGCAACTGGAAGTTCACCGTCACGGTCATGATGACGGGAACCGCGACGCCGTTCAGCAGCGTCGGCGTATACGTCCACTGCCGCACCGCCTCGATGGCCGCCTCGTCGAGCAGCGGCACCGAGCGCAGCACCTTCACGTCGGTGACCCGGCCGTCGGGACCGATGACCGCCTCGAGAATCACGACGCCCTGGACGCGCGCCGCCTGCGCGACCGGGGGATACCGCGGATCGACGTTGGTCACCTTGGTCGGGGCCTGGATGTTGCCGCCGACGCGGACCGGCTCGGGCGGGGGCGGAGGCGGGGGCGGGGCCTCGAGCAACCCGCCGACGATGCCGCCCACGACACCCCCGGCGATGCCGCCCGCGACGCCCGAGACGCTCGACAGGTCGAAGCCTGTCTCCGGCGCAATCTGGGCCGGGGCCTCGATGGGGGCGGCGTTGGGATTGATGTCGACGACCGGCGCCTCGACCGCCTGCGCGGCCGGAGGCGGCGGCGGAGGCGGCGGCGGAGGCGGCGGCGGCGGCGCGGCCACGAACGCCATCATCGACGGCACCTGCGGCAGCGCCTCGGCCGCCAGCAGCGGCACGATGAGGACGGCGGCGATGGCCACCACGTGCGCGAGCATGGAGACCGGCACCGTGTACCACTTCTGCGCGCCGATCTTGATCGACGGATTCGCGATTTCACCGAACATCTGACCTGCCACAGGCAACCTCCTGCGCCCCGCTAGGGGATGAATCGCTCCACGATGAGAGGGACGAATTATATGCAGACACCAAACCGGTGTCAACGCAAGTCCCGACGCGAAAAGCCCCGCCCCGCCGAAGTCCCGCGCAAGCGCTCCCGGCGCCGCCGCGAGCCCGCCAATCGTCGTCCGACGGCTCCCGCCCGGCGCACCGTTCCACGGCGCAGACTCCTCGCCCGCCCGTCGTCGCCTGCCGGCTCCGCCGGGCGCCCAACCGACCCGCCGGGAGTCGGCGCCGTGCCACCACGGGCCGCTAGCGCATCCAGGCCACGACCAGCGGCACGAAGATGACCGCGACGATGGTCATCAGCTTGATGAGGATGTTGAGGCTCGGCCCCGCCGTGTCCTTGAACGGGTCGCCGACGGTGTCGCCGATGACCGCCGCCTTGTGCGGCTCCGAGCCCTTTCCGCCGTGGTGGCCCTCCTCGATCAGCTTCTTCGCGTTGTCCCAGACGCCGCCCGCGTTGGCCATCATCAGGGCCATGAGGACGCCGGTCACGAGCGCGCCCGCGAGCAGCCCCCCGAGGCCGGCCACGCCCAGCACGAAGCCGGTCAGCACCGGCGCGATCACCGCGAGGAGGCCGGGGAGGATCATCTCCTTGATGGCGGACTGCGTGGAGATGGCCACGCACCGCGCCGAGTCGGGCTCGGCCGTGCCCTCGAGCAGCCCCGGGATGCTGCGGAACTGCCGGCGGACCTCCTCGATCATCTGGTTCGCGGACCGGCCCACCGCGTTCATGGTCAGGGCCGAGAAGATGAACGGCAGCATGCCGCCGACGAACATGCCGATGAGCACGTTCGGGTTCGTCAGCTCGAGGCCGAGCTGCCGCGGATCGAAGGCGCCGGCTCCGCCGGCCTCGGCCACTCGTTCGGCGGCGGTCGCCTGGAACGTCGAGAACAGGGCGAGGGCGGTGAGGGCGGCCGACCCGATGGCGAAGCCCTTGCCCATCGCCGCGGTGGTGTTGCCGACCGCGTCGAGGGCGTCGGTGCGGTCGCGCACGAACGGCTCGCACCGGCTCATCTCGGCGATGCCCCCGGCGTTGTCGGCGACCGGCCCGTAGGCGTCGACGCCGAGGCTGATGCCGAGCGTCGACAGCATGCCGACGGCGGCGATGGCGATGCCGTAGAGCTCGCCGAGCTGGTAGCTGAAGAAGATGGCGAAGCAGACCACCAGCACCGGGTAGCCGCACGACATCATGCCGACCCCGAGGCCGGCGATGATGTTGGTGGCGGGGCCGGTCTCCGACTGCTCGGCGATGTGGCTGGCCGGCGGCATGTCCTTGCCGGTGTAGTACTCGGTGAGCTTGCCGATGACGACCCCGGCCACGACCCCGAACACCACGCAGCCCATGACCGGCCAGGGGACGGAGGTGGCCGAGATGAGGGCGGCGGCGCCGCCGATGACGATGACCGACGCCACGATCAGCCCCCGCAGCAGCGCCCCCTGCACCTTGCTCTCGTCGTCGGTCCGCACCGTGAACGTCCCCAGGATGGAGGCGACGATGCCGACGCCGGCGAGCAGCACCGGGAACGCCGCGAGGTCGGCCTGGAGGGCGAGGAAGCCGCTCTCCCCCACCCCCCACAGGTCGGACGCGGTGGCCGCGGTGAGGGCCCAGGCGAGGGCGACCGACGAGATGATGCTGCCGACGTAGGACTCGAAGAGGTCGGCCCCCATGCCCGCCACGTCCCCGACGTTGTCGCCGACGCTGTCGGCGATGGTCGCTGGGTTGCGGGGGTCGTCCTCGGGAATGCCCGCCTCGACCTTGCCGGACAGGTCGCCGGCGACGTCGGCCGCCTTGGTGAAGATGCCGCCCCCGACCCGCGCGAACAGGGCGATGGACGACGCCCCCAGGGAGAGCCCGAGCAGCGACCCGACGGCGGACGGCCCGCGGCCGTCGAGGCCCCCGTACAGCCAGTAGAGCAGGGCGATGCCCAGGGTGCCGAGGGCGACGACGGTCAGGCCCATGACCGCGCCGCTCGAGAACGCCACCCGCAGGGCGCCGGCGAGGCTCGTCTGGGCCGCCGCGGTGGTCCGGACGGCGGCCCCGGTGGCGGTGCGCATGCCCACCCAGCCCGCCGTCGCGGACAGGAACGCCCCGACGAGGAAGCTCACGCCGACGAGGAGCGAGTCGCCCGGCAGGAACAGCACGAGGACCCCGAACATGACGACGACGAACACCGCCAGGACGCTGTACTCGGTCCGCAGGAAGGCCATCGCGCCGCGGCGGATGAGGGCCGCGATCTGCTGCATGCGCTCGGAGCCGGGGTCGCAGGCGTTGATGGTGCGAATCAGGGAGAGCGCGAAGAGGGCGGCGGCGACCGGCGCGCCGACCCCGAGGAGCACGTAGAGTGAGTTGTCCATTCTCGACCTTGGAGTTTTTCGTACGTTCCGCCGTGCCTGGGAATCCGACGCGGGGCGCACCCCCGCCCGACACCGCGGGAGATCGCCCGAGAGCCCCTGCTGCCGCTGGAGCGGTTGCCGGCCCCCGGCGGAAGACCCCGCCGCGGGCCACGGGCTGCTCGTCCAAAGACGCGCAAACCTAGCAGCCGGCCGTGGCGCTGTCAAGCCGGCTGCGCGACCCTGCGGGTCGCGTTGGGAGTTTCGCTGGCGCGAAACTCCGGCGCTGCGAACGGCTGCGCGACCCTGCGGGTCGCGTTGGGAGTTTCGCTGGCGCGAAACTCCGGCGCTGCGGACGGCTGCGCGACCCTGCGGGTCGCGTTGGGAGTTTCGCTGGCGCGAAACTCCGGCGCTGCGGACGGCTGCGCGACCCTACGGGTCGCGTTGGGAGTTTCGCTGGCGCGAAACTCCGGCGCTGCGGACGGCTGCGCGACCCTGCGGGTCGCGTTGGGAGTTTCGCTGGCGCGAAACTCCGGCGCTGCGGACGGCTGCGCGACCCTGCGGGTCGCGTTGGGAGTTTCGCTGGCGCGAAACTCCGGCGCTGCGGACGGCTGCGCGACCCTGCGGGTCGCGTTGGGAGTTTCGCTGGCGCGAAACTCCGGCGCTACAGGCCGCGGACGCGGCGGTGGCGGCGGGTGCGAACTCGCGCGGCGCCGAGCGCCGGCTCCCGCGTCCCGGCGCTCGGGCCGGCTTCAGCGTCCCAGGGCCAGTCCGAGGGCCAGGGCCGCCGCCACCGCGAGCCGGTACCAGGCGAAGACGGCGAGGGAGTGCCGGGCGAGGTACCGGAGCAATCCCGCCACCGCCAGGTAGCCGACGAGGCCCGATGCGACGAGCCCCGCGAGCAGCACCGGCCCGTGCTCGGCAAGCCCGTCCCCCCCGAGCATCCGCGCCGCCTGCAGCCCGCCCCCGGCGATGGCGGGAATGCCGAGGAGGAACGCGAAGCGCGCGGCCTCGGGCCGGGACAGGCCCAACAGCAGGGCCACGGTGATGATGGCGCCCGACCGCGAGACCCCCGGCACCAGGGCCGCCGCCTGCGCGCAGCCGAGGGCGAGGGCCTCGACGGCCGAGAGCGACGCGGCCCGGCGGGGGCCCGACCCGCCCCGGTCCGCCCAGAGCATGGCGGCGGCCCCGGCCGCCAGCGCCGCCGCCACCACCGCCGGCCCGCGCAGCCGGTCGATCTGCCCGGAGAGCAGCAGGCCCAGGGGCACCACGGGGGCGGTGGCGAGCAGGATGAGCCGTCCCGTGCGGGCGGCGTCGCCGCCGCGGCCCGCGAGGGCGCCGGGGGCGGCGGCGGCCAGCTCGAGGACGTCGCGGCGGAAGTAGACGAGCACCGCGAGCAGGGTGCCGAGGTGGCAGGCCACGTCGAACGCGACCTCCGCCGCGCCGGCGTCCCAGCCGAACAGCTCGCGGACGAGGATGAGATGGGCGGAGCTCGAGATGGGGAGGAACTCGGTCAGCCCCTGCACGACGCCGAGCCACGCGGCCTGAGCGAGGGACATGCGGCGGCGGGGACGGCGGGCCCTTTCAGCCCCCCGCGGCGAAGCCCCGCGTCGCGCCGGTCGAACGCCGCGGGACTCTCACCGGCGGGCTCCTCAGGCGCGGCCCCTCGGCTTGCGGCGCCGCTTGGGCTTCGACCCGCCGGAGGCCGAGGCCGCCGGCGCCGCCTGCAGCCGCCGCGCGGCCCGCCGCTCGCTGATGACGATGGCGGCGGCGGCCGCGATGAAGATGGTGGAGTAGGTGCCGCTGAGCACCCCGACGAGCATCGTGAACGCGAAGCCCCGCAGCACCTCGCCCCCGAACAGGAACAGGGCGAGGACCGCGAAGGCGGTGGTGCCCGAGGTGATGATGGTGCGGCTCAGGGTCTGGTTGATGCTGGCGTTGACGAGCTTGTCGAACGCGTCGCGCCGCATGCGCCGCAGGTTCTCGCGCACCCGGTCGAACACGACGATGGAGTCGTTCACCGAGTAGCCGGTGATGGTCAGCATGGCCGCGACCACGGCCAGCGACAGGTCGAAGCCGAAGAAGGTCAGCATCGACAGGGTCACGAGGATGTCGTGGACGACGGCGATGATCGCCCCCACCGCGAAGCTGAACCGGAAGCGGAAGGCGACGTAGACGAGGATGCCGAGCATCGCGAAGACGAAGGCGTTGACCCCGCGGCGCTGCAGCTCCTCGCCGATGACCGGCCCCACGAGCTCCTGCCCGATGACCGTGAAGCCGCCGATGGTGCTCTGCTCGAGGGCGGCGACGACCGCGTTCGCGCCCGCCTCGAGGCTCGTGCCCACCTCGGGGTCGTCGCTCTGCGGCAACCGGATCAGGATCTCGTTCGAGTCGGCGTCGCCGTACTGCTGGACGACGCTCTCGCCGGCCGCGTCCCCCACGGCGCCGCGCACCTGGTCCTCGGTGACGGGCTCGTCGAACTGCACGATGACGATGGTGCCGCCCGAGAAGTCGATGCCGAGGGCCAGCCCCCCCTGCAGGGTCACCATGACCGCGCCGGCGGCGATGACGAGGCACGAGAGGCCGACGGCGGGCCAGCGCCACTTGAGGAAGTCGAAGTTCGGGTTCTTGAAGATGGGCATACGCGCGTCGGTGTCCCGGATGGTCAGGCCGCGGGCGCGCCGGCCGGCGGCGGTGCAATCGGATCAGGCAAGCGGGCTCAGGCGGCTCAGATGCTCAACGAGGCTTCCCGGCGGCGCGTGAGCACCGTCTCGAAGATGGTACGCGACACGAAGACCGCGGTGAACACGTTCGACACGAGGCCGAAGAACAGCGTGGTCGCGAAGCCCTTGATCGGCCCGGAGCCGAACTGGAACAGGAAGGCGGCGGCGATGAGCGACGCGATGTGGGTGTCGAGAATGGTCAGGAACACGCGGTCGAACCCGGCCGCGACGGCCGCCCGGACCCCCTTGGCGGTGCCCAGCTCCTCCTTGATGCGCTCGAAGATCAGCACGTTGGAGTCGACCCCCATGCCGATGGTGAGGATGAACCCGGCGATGCCCGGCAGGGTGAGCACGGCCCCCACGTAGGCCATGCACCCGAGCAGGATCAGCAGGTTCATGCCCACGGCGACGACCGCGTTGATGCCCGACAAGCGGTAGTAGAGAAGCATGAACAGGGCGACGGCGATGAGCCCGGAGGCCGACGCGATGACTCCGGCGCGGATGGAGTCGGCTCCCAGGCTCGGCCCCACCGTCCGCTCCTCGAGATAGGTGAGGGAGGCGGGCAGGGCCCCCGAACGCAGGATCAGCGCGAGATCGGTCGCTTCCCCGCTCGTGAACGTGCCGGTGATGCGGCCCTCGTCGGCGATGCGCTCCTGGATGACGGGAGCCGAGTAGACCCGGTTGTCGAGGATGATGGCGAGGTTGCGCCCGACGTTGCTCCCCGTGAAGTTGCCGAACTTGCGGGCCCCCTCGCGGTTGAACGAGAAGCTGATGGCGGGCTGGTTGAACTCGTCGATGGTGGGCCGGGCGTTGCGCAGGTCGCGCCCCGTCACCGGGGCCACCCGCCGCACGAGGTAGAAGACGGTCGAGCCGGGGGCGGCGCCGAGCGACTCGTCGGCCCCCGAGACGACCTCCATGTCCGGGGGCACGATGCCGTTCCGCGCCTGCAGCAGCAGCTCGCGCGTGAGAGCGGGGCCGTCCTCGACCAGCTTCAGCTCGAGGAGGCCGGTCGAGCGGATGATCTCCTTCGCCCCCTGCACGTCCTCCACGCCCGGGAGCTGCACGAGAATCTGGTCGCCGGCCACGCCGTGGGGGGCGACGATGGGCTCGGCGACGCCGAGCTCGTTGACGCGCCGCTCGATGGTCTGCAGGGCCTGCCGCACCGACTCCTCGCGCAACTGGCGCTCGATGCCCGGCCGCATCTCGAAGGTGTACGCGCCGGGGCCGGCGGACCGGCGATCATAGCTCCCCCCTGCGACACCGACGCCGATGCCCTGGGGGAACAGGTCGTCGGCGATCCCCCGGAACTCCTGGTCGCGCTCGGCGGGGACGCCCTCGACCCGGATCTCCGTCGGGGTCGCGGCGCCGGCCGAGAGCAGCTCGATGCCGACGAGGCTCGCCTGCTCCCTCAACAGCTCGGCGTTGGTCTCGGTCTCCACCCGCAGCGCGTCGTCGGTCTGCACCCGGAGCACGAGATGGACGCCGCCCCGGAGGTCGAGGCCGAGGCGCACCTGGTCCTCGGGCGGATAGATGGCGAAAGCGGCCGCGGCCGCCACCGCGAGGATGGTCAACAGCTTCCAGCGCAAGTTCTTCTTCACCATGACTCGATCCGTCCCGTCGTCCGCCCGGCCCGAGGCACCCCCGGCCGGGCGGTTACATCGACGTGGAATCCTGGGCCACCGGCTCCTGCCCCTGATAGCCGCCGACGGCCGACCGCGACACCTCGATGCGCACCTTGTCGGCCACCTGGAGCTGGACCGACCGGTCGTTCAGCTTCGTGATGGCCCCGTAGATACCGCTCGTCGTGATCACCTTGTCGCCCACCTTGAGGGCGTCCCGGAACTCCTGCACCTTCTTCTGGCGCCGCCGCATCGGCAGCAGAATGATGAAGTAGAAGATGGCGAGGATCAGCGCGAACGGCAGGAACTGCGCCCACAGCGGCGGGCTGCCCTGCGCGGCCTGGGCGAAGAACGTCGGGAGGCCGGAATCAGGCATCGGTGATCTTCAATCGCCAGCGAGCCCCTCGCCGACGGCCGCGCGCGCGGGCGGCGCCGCCCGAGGCGGTCAGGGACGGGGCCGGCGGGAGAACGTCTCGTGAAAGCGTTGCCGGAACGACTCGAACGTGCCGAACAAGATAGCCTCCCTCATGCGGCGCATCGTGTCAAGGTAGAAGTGCAGGTTATGCAGTGTATTGAGGGTCCTTCCGGTCATCTCGCCGGCCACGTGCAGATACCGCAGGTAGGCGCGGGAGTACCGCCGGCACGTGTAGCACGGGCACCCGGGATCGGGGGGGCGCGCATCGTCGGCGAACTCCGCCCGCTTGATGGACAGCGGCCCCTCGCGGGTCAGGAGCTGGCCGTTGCGGGCGTTGCGGGTCGGCAGCACGCAGTCGAACAGGTCGATGCCGGCGGCCACGCACTCGACGAGGTCGTCGGGCATCCCCGTCCCCATCAGGTACCGCACGCGGTCGTCCGGGAGCAGGGCCGCGGTGCCCGCCACCACGCGGTACATCACGTCCACCGGCTCGCCCACGCTCAGGCCGCCGATGGCGTATCCCTCGAATCCCAGCGCCACCGTCTCGCGCGCGCTCGATGCCCGCAGGCGGTCGTAGACGCTGCCCTGCACGATGCCGAACTGGGCCTGGCCGGGGTTGGTCACCTCGCCGTGCAGGCGGCCGGGATCGCCGCGAAGGTCGAGAAACCGCGTGCGGCACCGGCGCGCCCAGCGCAGCGTCCGGTGCATCGAGGCCTCGGCCTCGGCCTCGGACACGGGATAGCTCGTGCACTCGTCGAACGCCATGGCGACGTCCGAACCGAGCCGGGCCTGGATGTCGGTCGCGCTCTCGGGCGTCAGCCGCTGCCGGCTACCGTCGAGGTGCGACCGGAACGAGACGCCGTCCTCGTCGATCGTGCGGCGATCGCCGAGGCTGAACACCTGGTAGCCCCCGCTGTCGGTGAGGATCGGCCGGTCCCAACCGATGAAGCGGTGGAGGCCGCCGGACCGGGCCACGAGGCGGGCGCCCGGCCGCAGATGCAGGTGATAGGTGTTGGCGAGCACGAGCTCGGCCCCGAGGCCGACGACGTCGCGGTGCGTCAACCCCTTGACGGCCCCCCGCGTGCCCACCGGCGCGAACGCCGGCGTGCGGACGACCCCGTGCGGGGTGCCGATCTCCCCCGCCCGCGCCTCCCCGTCGCGGTGGGTCACCCGGAACGAGAAACAGGAATCGGACTGCGGCATCACCCCACGGCTCCCGGCGCCTGCCGTATACTACGCGGGTTCGACGAGCCCATGTGGGTCTAGGAGTCGGCGCCGTGGAACGGCGCGGGCGCCTGGAGGGTTGGTTGGGCGCCAAGCGGAGCCCGAGGCGACGACGGACGGGCCGGGAATCGGCGCGCGGGCTCCCTCAACCCGCGGTCGGGCGCCACGCCGAGCCGCGGGGCTGCGCTCCAACGGGCAGGGACAGCACATTGAGACGGCTTCGCATCGGTGTCGTGTACGGGGGCCGCTCGGGCGAGCACGAGGTGTCGCTGGCCTCGGCCGCCGCCATCTTCGCCAACCTCGACCGGGAGCGCTACGACCCCGTCCCCATCCGCATCTCGCGAGACGGCGGCTGGTCGGTGGCCGACCGCCCCCCCGCCGACGAGTCGGCGGCGAAGACCATCGGGCAGGCCCGGAAGGCGCGGCGGGCCATGCGCGACGGCCGAGAGGTGCACCCCATCGCCCGCCCCGGCGACGAGACCCTGATGATCGTCGGCCGCGCCGCGGGCCCGCCCGCCCCCGTGAAGGACGACGGGCACACGCTGGCCGGCACCATGACCCTGGACGTCATCTTCCCCATCGTGCACGGACCCTACGGCGAGGACGGCACGCTGCAGGGCCTGCTGGAGCTGGCGGACCTCCCCTACGTGGGGGCGGGCGTCGTCGGTGCGGCGACGGGGATGGACAAGGCGGTGATGAAGGCGCTGTTCGCCGCCGCCGGCCTGCCCATCGTGAAGCACGAGACGGTGCTGCGCCGCGCCTGGCGGAAGGGCCGCGGGAAGATTCTCGCCGACCTGACCGCGAGCCTCGACTACCCCCTGTTCGTCAAGCCCGCGAACCTCGGGTCCAGCCTGGGCATCTCGCGCGCCGCCGACCAGTCGTCGCTGTCGGCCGGCATCGACGAGGCGGCGGCCTTCGACCGGAAGATCATCGTCGAGGAAGGGGTGTCCCCCTGCCGCGAGATCGAGTGCGCGGTGCTCGGCAACGACGAGCCCGAGGCGTCGGTGCCGGGAGAGATCGTCCCCGCGGGCGACTTCTACGACTACGAGGCGAAGTACCTGGACGACCGGTCCCGGACCATCATCCCCGCGAACCTCGCTCCCCACGAGGCGGAGCGGGTCCGCGCGCTTGCGATCGCGGCGTTTCGGGCCATCGACTGCGCGGGCATGGCCAGGGTCGACTTCCTCCTCGAACCCGCCGGCGGCATCTTCCTGAACGAGATCAACACGCACCCCGGGTTCACCACCATCAGCATGTTCGCCAAGCTCTGGGAGGCC
Source organism: Vicinamibacterales bacterium (assembly GCA_965207615.1). Lineage (GTDB taxonomy): Bacteria > Acidobacteriota > Vicinamibacteria > Vicinamibacterales > UBA8438 > JAJEEA01. The sequence continues at coordinate 5,918,690 of CBDBMZ010000003.1, read as the reverse complement.
AGCGGCGTCGGCTACCCGGCCCTGCTCGACCGGCTGATCGAGCTCGCCATGGAGCGTCACGCGGAACGGCGGGAGTCCCGCATCGGCGGCCCCTGACCGCGCGCCCGCGCGCCCTGCGGGCGCGTTGGGAGTTTCGCTGGCGCGAAACTCCGGGGCGCACGCCGACTCCTGGTCAGGTCGGGAGCTTCGCCGGCGCGAAACTCGTGCGCCGGCCGGCGTGAGATGCCTGCGCGACCGAGGGCCTCGCGAGCGCGCGGCTACTCGAAGGGATTGCGGCCGTCCCACACGCGGACCGAGTGGATGACGTCGCCCCGCTGCAGGCGGTCGACGACGTCCATGCCCCCGATCACGACGCCGAGCACCGGGAACCGGCCGTCGAGCCGGGGCCGGGGGGACGCGGTGATGAAGAAACCGCTGCTGCCGGTGTCGGCGCCGTCGAGGGCGAGGCCGACCGTCCCCCGCAGATAGGGCCGCGGGCCGAGCTCGTCGCGAACGCGGTACCCGGGCCCGCCGCCGGCGCGGGCGCGGGGGTCGCCGGCGCGCACCAACCCGCCCGCCGCCACCTCGTCCACGAGCACCCCGTCGTAGTAGCCGGACCGGGCCAGGCGCATGAAGTGGCCGCTCGCCAGCGGGGTCTCGTTGACGGCAAGCTCGATCTGAATGGTCCCGCGGTCGGTGTCGAGGTACACGTGCGGCGAGACCGAGGGCCGCACGAGCTCGGGCGACTCGTACGCCCCGAGAGGCTGCGGCAGGGGCGTCGACCGGATCTCGCGGGCGGGATCGTCCGGCCCGCCGGGACCGGCGAGACGCGCCGCGGCCCCGACCCGGACCGCCCAGTCGGGGTCGTCGAGCGCATCCCGCAACGCCTCGAGGGCGGGACCGCCGCCGATGCGGGCCAGTGCCTCGACCGCCGCCTCCCGCGCCGCCGGCGACGCCGAGTTCACCTCGTCGCGGTACGCACCGGCGAGGAACTCGACGGCCCGGCGGCCGCCCACGTCGCCGAGCAGCCGGGCCGCGGCCTCGCGGACGGCCGCGTTCCCGTCCGAGAGATGGTTCACCAGCACCGCGTCGAGGCCGGGGGCGCGGACCGCGGCGAGGGCCCGCAGGACGGCGGGCACCACCCGCCGGTCCTCGTCCTCGAGGAGCAGGGAGAGCCGAAAGGCGGCCGCGTCGGGGTCCGCGAGGGCCAGCGCGCGGGCGAGATCGGCGCGGACCTGCCAGTGGGGGTCGGGCGGCAGGCCCGACAGGAGCAGCAGGAACGACTCGGGATCGAGCTCCGCGAGGGCGGTCATGGCCGCCCCCCGCACCGCCGGCGCGCCGTGCGCGAGCAGCTCGATCGCGATCTCGACCGTCTCCGGGGCGCCGACCGCACCGAGGGCGTCGAGGAGGGCGACGAGCAGGCCCGGGGCGAGGTCGCGGGTCCGCAGCAGATCGCGCAACGCCGGGGCCGCCCCCGCGTCGCCGATGGCGCCCAACGCCCGGACCGCGGACAGGACGACCCGCGGGTCCCGCCGGTCCCGATCGAGGAGCTCGACGAGGACGGGGACCGCCGACGCGTCGCCGAGCACCCCCAGTCCGCGGGCGGCCATCGCGACCCCGGCGGTGCCGCCGACGCCGGCCAGGGTGCGGAGGGGACCGGCCGCCCGGGGGTCGCCGACCCGCCCCAGCGCGTCGGCGACCGGCCACCACCAGAGAAGGGGATCGCCGGACTCGGCGAGGACGACCGCGGCGAGCGCGTCGAAGTCGCCCAGCGCGGCCAGCGCGCCGACCCCCGACCGGAACGCTTCGACCCGGGAGCCCAACGGATAGCCCATCTCGTCGGGATCGACGTCGTAGGCCACCGTGACGTGGGCCGCGGCCATCGCCTGAATGGCTCCGGCCGCCTCCCGCGCCGGCAGCCGGCCGAGGGCGTGCGCGGCCCGCGCCTGCACGAGGGGCGACGGGTCCTCCAAGGCGGCGATCAGGGGCCCGGCGGCGGACGGCCCGCCGAGCAGCCCCAGCCCGAAGGCGGCGACGGCCCGGACGTCCGGCTCGGGATCGGACAGGGCCCCCGCCAGCACCGGCACGCCCGCCGCCAGTCCGACCCGGCCCACGGCCTGCACGGCCCGATAGCGGACGGGGCCGTCGGGGTCCCGGGCGAGCCCGAGAAGGTCGGGAGCCGTCGCCGGGGCGAAGCGGGGCGCGGCACCCGGGCCTCCGCCGACGGAAGCCGGCAGGTCGACGAGCGGCAACGAGGGATCGCGCAGCAGCCGCTGATCCTCGAGCCACAGAATCCAGGCCAGCTTCTCGTCGCGGGCCGCGGGGGCCGGCGCCTCGACGGTGGACGGCGAGGTCGCGCAGCCGGCGACGGCGGCGGCAATGTACGCGGCGGCGACGAACCGGGAGAGGCGACGTGGAAGGAAGAGAGATGGTGACATCGGCTGCGGCGCGGCCGGGGCGCGTATACCATATCATGTGGTTCCCGACCGCTTCCCATCGTCCCGTCGCTCCCGTGACCCCCTGGATCGCCTGCTCGGCCTCGAGCGCTTCGGCATCCGGCCGGGGCTCGATGCCATCCGCCGCCTGATGGCGGCCCTCGGAGACCCCCAGGCGGCCTACCCGTCGATCATCGTGGCGGGCACGAACGGCAAGGGTTCGGTGGCCGCGATGATCGACAGCGCCCTGCGCGCGGCCGGGTACCGGGCGGGCCGCTACACCTCGCCCCACCTGACGTCGTTCACGGAACGGTTCACCGCCGGCGGGGCCGAGATCGGCGAAGGGGCGCTGCGCGAGGAAGCGGCCGCGGTGCTGCGGCAGGCCGACGCGCTCCTGCGCAGGGGCGGGCTGGCCCATCCTCCGACGTTCTTCGAGGCGGCGACCGCGATCGCGCTGTCGTGGTTCCGGCGCGCGGCGGTCGACGTCGCGGTGGTCGAGGTCGGACTGGGGGGACGGCTCGACGCCACCAACGTGCTGACGCCGGCGGCGGGGGTCATCACGTCGATCGGACTCGACCATCGGGAGCACCTCGGCGACACCCTCGAAGCCGTCGCGGCCGAAAAGGCGGGAATCGTCAAGCCGGGCATGGTGGTGGTCACCACCGAGACCGCACCGCCGGCCGTCGCGGTCATCGACGACGCGTGCCGGCGGCGCGGCGCCCGGCTCGTTCGGGCCGCGGAGGACACCGCGATCGCGCTGAGGGGGGAGGGTCCCCGCCCCCCCCGGATCGAGGTCACAACCCCCCGGCGCCGCTACCCCCCCTTCCGCCTGGGCCTCGCCGGCGCGCATCAACGGTCGAACGCGGCCGGCGCGATCCGGCTGCTGGAGACGCTGGCCGGCGCCGGGCTGCCCGTCGCGCCCGAGGCCATCGTCCGCGGGCTCTCCGAAGTGGCGTGGCCGGGGCGCCTCGACCTCGTCCGCGTACCCGGGCGCGGGGCGGTCCTGCTCGACGCCGCCCACAACCCCCCGGCGGCGGAGGCCCTGGCCCGGCACCTTCGGGACGCGTTTCCCGGGCGGCTGCCCATCGTCTGCGCGGTCATGCGCGACAAGGACGCCGACGGCATCGTCGACCGCCTCGCCCCCCGCGCGAGCCGCATCGTCTGCACCGCGCCGCGCAACCCGCGGGCGATCCCGGCCCGCGCCCTCGCGAATCGCGTGCGGGCACGCGCGGCGGGACTTCCCGTGACCGCCGAGGACGACCCCCGCCGTGCCCTGGAGACGGCCTGGCGCGCCGCGGAGACGGTGTGCGCGACCGGTTCCATCTTTCTGGTGGGGGAACTGCTCGCGGCGCTTCGCCAGGAGTCCGCGCCCTAGAACGGCGCCGCCTCGCGCGGAGCCGTGGTATTCTCGGAACATTCGGAGTGCCGGCGCCGGCCGCGCCCTTCCCCTCCATGAACCGCCTTGTCCGCCCGGAAAGCCGTGGCGACACCGCGCGTGGCGCCGCTCGTGCGCGGCCGGGCCTCCTCCTCGGGGCTCTCGGGCTCTCGGCCGCCCTCGCCGCCGCCGCCCCGGTCCGCGCCCAGGATCTCCCCGCCGCCATCGGCGGATCGAGGCAGTTCCACTGGGAGCGGGTCGCGCCCAACCAGTTGTGGCTGAGCGGCGAGGTCGAGATCGACGGCGAGAACGAGAGCTGGCGCTTCCATGCCGACGACGCCAACATCTACACGGACGAGTCGCTGCTCGTGGCCACCGGCAACGTCGTGTTCGCGAGCGAGAACGCCCGGCTCGCGGCGGACCGGGCGGAGTTCGACTACGAGACGGGGACCGGCATGTTCTTCAGCGCGTCGGGCTCCACCGAGCTGGTCGAGGACATCGAGCCGAGCATGTTCGGCACCCAGGAGCCGGAGATGCGGTTCTGGGGAGAGCTCATCGAGAAGACCGGCACGCGCAGCTACCGGCTGACCAACGGGGGCTTCACCTCGTGCATCCAGCCGACCCCGCGCTGGGAGGTGCGGGCCTCCTCGGTCCACATCGACCTGGACCAGTACGCCCGGCTGCGCAACATGCTGCTGCTGGTGAAGGGCGTCCCCCTCTTGTATCTGCCGTACATGTACTACCCGGTCCAGGAGGAGGACCGCGCCACCGGCTTCCTGATGCCGACCTACGGCGCCTCGACCGTGCAGGGGCAGTCGATCAGCAACGCGTTCTTCTGGGCGATCAACCGCAGCCACGACGCGACGGTCTTCCACGACTGGCTCACGACCACCGGCCAGGGCACGGGAGGCGAGTACCGCTACGTGCTCGGGGAGGGCCGCGGCAACGCGGAGACGTACCTGCTGAACGAGAACGCGGCCCCCGACCCCTTCCGCGGCGGCGACGAGCTCCTGCCGGCCCGCCGCAGCTTCCGGATGCGCGGCGACCTCCAGCACACGTTCACGGACGCCATCCAGGCGCGGGGCCAGGTCGACTACTTCTCGGACATCGAGGTGCAGCAGACGTATCAGCGGGACATCTTCCAGGCGACGAACAGCTCGCGCTCGTACGGCGGCAACGTGACCGGTTCGTGGGGAGCGTACACCCTGAACGGGACCGCCGACTTCCGCGAGACCTTCTTCGGACTCAACGACTCGTCGCTCCACGGGGCGGGACCGCGCGTCTCGTTCAACCAGTCGGAAAGGCAGATAGGCACCCTGCCGATCTACTACGGGTTCAACAGCGAGTACGCCAACCTGCTCCAGAGACAGGGCTTCGGCGAGACGGTGACCGACTCGGGGCTGACCCGCTTCGACGTCAACCCGCTGGTCCGCGTGCCGTTCACCCGCTGGCCCTTCCTGACGTTCAACACGTCGGCGGGATACCGCCGGACCCACTGGCGGGAGAGCATCGACCTCGCGACCTCGGAGCAGGTCGACGCCCCCATCTCGCGGGCGATGTTCGAGATGGCGACCGAGATCACCGGCCCGGTGTTCGTCAAGATCTGGGACACACCCAACACGGGCTACTCCGAACGGATGAAGCACCTCATCGAGCCGTGGGTCTCGGTGGAGCGGACCACCGCCGTCGACAACTTCGAGCAGATCGTCAGAATCGACAGCACCGATTCGATCGTCGGCAACACGACCCGGCTCCGCTACGGCATCGACAACCGGCTGTACGCGAGGCGGGGCGACAGCGGGGCGCAGGAGTTCCTGACGATCGGGGTCGAGCAGACCTACTACACCGACGCGCGGGCCTCGCAGTTCGACCAGCAGTTCACGACCAGCTTCCAGCAGACGGCGCCGAGCAACCTGTCGCCGCTCGCCCTGACGGTGCGCGCCGCCATCACCGAGGGCATGGACGGATCGCTGCGGGCCGAGTACGACACCCACTACATGGCCCTCCGGACGATCAGGGCCGACGCCGACATCGCGTTCAGCGACCGGCTGTTCCAGCGCACGGGGTGGAGCCAGCGCCGGTTCATCGAGGGGCTGTCGGGATTCGACAACAAGGACTTCCTCGACCACACCCTCAACTCGTTCACCAATTTCCGGGCGCGCGACAACAAGTGGGGAGGCGTCTACCAGTTCAACTACGACGTGCAGCTCGGGCGCATGGTGCAGCAGCGGATGCTCGCGTACTACAACGCGCAGTGCTGCGGGTTCAGCGTCGAGTACCAGACGTACAATCTCTCCAACCTCGGGTTGTTCCGGACCCGCGCGGCGCAGGACCGGCGGCTCAACGTCTCGTTCACCCTGGCCGGCCTCGGCACGTTCGCCAACCTCCTCGGCGCCTTCGGCCCCGGGACCGGGGACCGGCAGTACTGACGGGCCCTCGCCGTGTCGGACACCATCCTCGTCACCGGCGCGGCCGGCTTCGTCGGCAGCCACCTGCTCGCCCTGCTGCACCGCGCCGCGCCCGATGCCGCGCTGCTGGCGTGGCGCCGGCCGCCGGCGGGCGGCGCGCGGGACGAGGCGGCGCCACCCCGCCCGGCCCCGGCCCGGGCGGCGTGGCGCGATGTGGACCTGCTCGACGGCCCCGCCGTGCGGCGGGCGGTGGCGGAGCGGCCGCCGACCCAGGTGTATCACTGTGCGGGCATCGCGAACGTGACGGGGTCGTGGGCCGAGCGGCAGGCGACCCTTCGGGGCAACGTGACGGGCACCGAGCACCTGCTGGCGGCGCTCCACGACCTGCCCGCCCCTCCCCGGGTCCTGATTCCCGGCTCGGCGCTGGTGTACCGGCCTTCGAACGCCGCCCTCGACGAGACCGCGCCCATCGGACCCGTCAGCCCCTACGGCGCGAGCAAGCTCGAGCAGGAGCGGGTGGGGCTCGAGGCGGCCCGGGAGAACGGCCTCGCCGTCGTCGTCACACGGTCGTTCACCCACATCGGCCCCGGGCAGGCGCCAGCCTACGCCGCCTCGAGCTTCGCGGAGCAGATTGCCCGCATCGAGGCGGGGGACGCCGACCCGGTGCTGTCGGTCGGCAACCTGGAGGCGCGCCGCGACCTGACGGACGTGCGCGACACGGTGCGGGCCTACCGCGAGCTGATGGCCCGCGGGACGCCGGGCCGGCCCTACAACGTGTGCTCGGGCGCCGCCCACCGCATCGGCGACGTGCTCGACGCGCTGCTCGCCCTCGCCAGGGTCCCCATCGCGATCCGGCAGGACCCCGACCGCCTCCGCCCCAGCGACAACCCCGTGCTGCTCGGCGACCGGTCGCGAATCACCGCCGAGCTGGGGTGGGAGCCCCGGCGCCCGCTGCCGGAAACGCTGTCCGATCTGCTCGATTACTGGCGCGGGGTGCTCGCGGGCGAGGCCCCTCCGTACGCCCCTTGACGCGCGGGGCGCGCCCGGTGCAACATGCGCTGGTGGGCGAACAAAAGACGAATACCGTTCACGGCCCCGCCGGGTCCACGCTGTTCGACCTGTCGCCTCCCCGGCCGACGACGCGGGAGGTCGCGGACCGGGTCCGCGAGGGCCGCGCCGGCGACCCCGCCCGGCCCGCCGACCTGCCCGGCGCCGTCCGGCGGGCCGACGATGCGCGCTACCAGGAGGTGACCTGCCGCTCGGCCCTGAACCGGGTGCGGGGCATGCCGTTCGGATGGACGCTGAACCCGTACCGCGGCTGCACCCACGGCTGTCACTACTGTTTCGCGCGCCGGTACCAGTCGCACCTGGAGCTGGACGCGGGCGACGAGTTCGCGTCGGTGATTCTCGTCAAGGTGAACTTCGTGGAGGTGCTGCGGCGCGAGCTCGCGAGGCCGCGGCGGCATCCCGAGCTGATCGGATTCGGCACCGCCACCGACCCGTATCAGCCGATAGAGGGGCGCTACCGGCTCAGTCGGGGGGTGCTGGAGGCCCTGGTCGAGCGGCCGTCGCCGGTCGGCGTGATCACCAAGGGACCGATGGTCGTGCGCGACGCCGACCTCCTGCGGGACCTCTCGGAACGGACCGAGTGCACCGTGCACGTGAGCGTGCCGACCGTCGACGAGGACGCGTGGGCGGCCCTCGAGCCGGGCACCGCCCACCCCCTGCAGCGGCTGCGGGCGGTACGGGCACTGGCCGACCGGGGCATCCGGGCAGGGGTGCTGGTGGCCCCGATCGTGCCGGGGCTGACCTCCCACCCCGCGAAGCTCGAGCGGACCGTCAAGGCCATCGCCGATCACGGGGCCGGGTTCTGCGGCGCCGTCGTCCTCCATCTCGAAGGAGGGACGCGCGAGCACTTCCTGCGCTTTCTCGAGCGCGAGTTCCCCGACCTCGCACCCCGCGTCGACAGGCTCTACGCCGGCAAGCACGCCCCCCGGCGCTACCGCGATCAGGTGCACCGGGTGCTGGAGCTGATGCGGCACCGGCACCGCCTCCCGGCCCGGGCCGCTCCCCCGAAGCGGGCGGATGCCCCGCCCGAGCCGGCGCCCCGTCTACCCGGGCTGCTCTGATCGGGCGGGAGCCGCGCCGCCTTCGGTCGCGTCGGGGAGCTCCGGCGCGAACCGGTGCGGGGCAACTCGGTCCGGCCGGGAGCCCTCGGCAGGTTCGCGGCGCGAGCGGCGGTCGGTTCGGGGGGCCGCCGGCGAGGAACGCCTAGCGCATCTGGAGCAGCCGCTCGACCCGCTGCTCGGTCGGGGGATGGGTGCTGAACAGGGACATCACCCCGGCGCGGGAAAACGGCTTGACGATGAACATGTGGGCGGTGGCGGGGCTGGCGTCGATGGGCACCCGCCGCGAGCCCGCGTCGATCTTGCGCAGGGCCCGGACGAGCCCGTGCGGGCTGCCCACGATGCCGGCGGCGCCGCGGTCGGCCGCGAACTCCCGCGAGCGGGAGATCGCCGACTGGATGAGGATGGCGGCGAGGGGCGCGAGGATGATGGTCGCGATGAGGGCGAGGGGGTTGCTGCCCTCCCCGTCGTCGCGGTTACCGAACCCCCCGAAGATCGCCGCGAACTGCGCCATGCGGGCGACCATCATGACGGTGGCGGCGATGGTCGCGGCCACCGAGCCGATGAGGATGTCGCGGTGCTTCACGTGGGCGAGCTCGTGGGCGATCACCCCTTCGAGCTCCTCCCGGTCGAGCATGCGCAGGATGCCCCGGGTCGCCGCCACCGCCGCGTGCCGCGGGTTCCGCCCCGTCGCGAAGGCGTTCGGGGAGTCGTCGGGAATGACGTAGACCTTCGGGGTCGGCAGGCCCGCCCGGCTCGCGAGATGCGCGGTCATCTCGTGGAGGGGATGCTCGGGCCCCACCTGCTCGGCCCGGTACATGCGCAGCACGATGCGGTCGGAGAACCAGTACGAGCCGAAGTTCATGGCGACCGCGATGACGAACGCGAACATCAGGCCGGTCTGCCCCCCCAGGAGCTCGCCGATCACGAGCAGGAGACCGCTGAGAAGACCGAGCAGAACGACCGTCTTGACCGAGTTGCCCATGGGTTGCAGCTCTCCCTCTTCTCTCTTCCTTCAATCCGACGCGCCGCCGGAGACCGCGCCGCCGCCGAGGACGTCGACGGCCAGCGCCGCCACCAGCGCCGCCCGCCACGGCAGCGAGTCGACCTCGATGTGCTCGTGAAGGGCGTGCGGCCCCGCGCCGACCGCCCCCAGGCCGTCGAGGGTGGGGGTGCCGACGGCGCCCGTGAAGTTGCCGTCCGAGCCGCCGCCGGTGGCGCCCTCCGACAGATCGTGGCCCAGCCGGCCGGCGATGCCGCGCGCCCTCTCGTAGAGACGGGCCACCGCCGCAGTTCGTTCCAGGGGCGGGCGGTCGAACCCGCCCGTCACCTCGATGCGGGTGCCGGGCACGGTGGGGGTCCGGTTCCGGACGAAGTCGAGCACCCGGTCCATGTCCTTGGCGGTGGCGACCCGCGCATCGACGATCGCGTGGGCCTCCTCGGCCACGACGTTGGGCAGGGTTCCGCCGGTCATCGTCCCGACGTTGAGCGACACGTCGGGCGCCAGGCTTCGAACCCGCTGCAGGTCGACGACCTGGGCAGCGAGCTCGTGCACCGCGCTCGCCCCCTTGTGAGGCTCGACGCCGGCGTGGGCGGCGACGCCGTGGACCGCGACGTGGAACTCGGCGCATCCCTTGCGGGCGGTCTTGACGCCGCCGGCGGCCAGCCCCGGCTCGAGCACGAGGGCGGCCAGGCTCCGCCGCGCCTCCTCCTCGATCAGCGCGCGCGAGGTGCGGCTGCGGCGCTCCTCGTCCGAGGTCCACAGCATGACGACGCGCCCGGACACGGGCGACGCATCGAGCACCGCGGCGGCGGCGAGCAGGCCCAGCGCGACGCCCGCCTTCATGTCGAAGACCCCGGGTCCGAAGAGGCGCCCGTCCCGGAACTCGAGAGGCATGCGCGCGAGCTGCCCGACCGGCCAGACGGTGTCGAAGTGGCCGAGCAGGAGCACCTGGCCCTCCCCGCTCCCGAACTCGGCCCTCAGATGGTCGCCGGCCTCCGCCCGGGAGACCCGGGTGACGTTGCCCCCGATCGCCTCCATGCGCTGCTGCAGCTCGCGCCCGCAGGTGTCGACGGCCTCCTTGTCGCTCGTCGGCGACTCCAGGCGCGCGAGGGCGAGGGTGGTCTCGACGACCCATTCGCGCCGGGACTCGCAGTAGGCGAGCAGCGCCTGCTCGACCGCGGCGCTCGACGTGTCCAGTCCGGTGCCCATCGTATTCCAGCGTACTCGATCCCAGCCCGCCAATCGTCGCCTTCCGGCTCCGCGCCGTTCCCAGCGCGCAGACTCCTGGTCCGGCGCGGCGACGATCCGCGGGTGCCGGCCGGCGGCGGGTGACGCGGTCAGGCGGGACGCCGCAAGGCCCGATCGCAGCGGCGACCGCGGCCGGGCCGCCGGCGGGTTGCGTGACCGCCGTCCCGGCCGCATAATGTCGGCATGCGCTTCCGCCCCTTCGTCGGAGGCTGTCTCGTGTCCCTGCTGGCGGCCTCGGCGCCGCTCGACGCGGCACCCGCCGGCGAGCCGCAACGCCGCCCCGTACCCCGGCCGTTCCCGAGGCCGGGCCAGTCCGAGCCGGCCCGCGACGAGGCTCGGCCGGGCGCCGAGAACCCGCGCCCCGCTCAGGCGCCGGTCGCGCCCGCGGCCGGCCCTGCCGGCGCGGCGGAGGCGGCGCCCCCCGAGGCGATGCTGGGGCTTCCCGTCTATCCCGCCGCGCAGTTCATCACGTCGTACGACGCGGGCCGCCAGCAACGATATTACCTCTACGGCACCAACTCCGAGTTCGAAGCGATGGTGCGCTACTACCGCAACGTCCTCCGCGAGCGCGGGAACCGGGTGTTCGACGAGCCGCCGACCCACATCTTCGAGGTCGGACGGTTTCGCGAGCGGGAGATGGCGTTCCCCCCGAGCGTGACCATCAAGGACTATGCGTGGAACGGTTCGGCGGGATACCTGAATCCCGTCGGCGGAGAGCCCGCCCGCTTCCGGACCATCATACAGATCGTCCCGTCCCCCCCGCCATCGCGGCGGTAGGAGCCTGCGGCGCGGACGGCATCATCCCCGCTTGGCGGCGGTCCGCACGTAGACCTCGCGCTCCTGCCGGAACTCGGCCGACTTCTCCCTCATGCCGGCGCCGAACGCGTCGGACGCGTCGATGCCCTTGCCGGCCGCGTAGTCGCGCACCTGCTGGGTCAGCTCCATGCTGCAGAACTTGGGGCCGCACATCGAGCAGAAGTGGGCGAGCTTGGCCCCCTCCGCGGGGAGGGTCTCGTCGTGGAACGCGCGGGCCGTCTGCGGGTCGAGCGCGAGGTTGAACTGGTCCTCCCAGCGGAACTCGAAGCGCGCCTTCGACAGCGCGTCGTCCCAGGCCTGCGCCCGCGGATGCCCCTTGGCGAGGTCGGCGGCGTGGGCGGCGATCTTGTAGGCGATGACCCCCGCCTTGACGTCGTCCCGGTTGGGCAGCCCGAGGTGCTCCTTGGGGGTGACGTAGCAGAGCATGGCGGTGCCGTACCAGCCGATCATCGCGGCCCCGATGGCCGACGTGATGTGGTCGTAGCCGGGGGCGACGTCCGTCGTCAGCGGCCCCAGCGTGTAGAACGGCGCCTCGTCGCACCAGTCGAGCTGGTGCTCCATGTTCTCCTTGATGAGGTGCATGGGAATGTGCCCCGGCCCCTCGTTCATCACCTGCACGTCGTACTCCCAGGCGATGCGGGTCAGCTCGCCCTGGGTCTTCAGCTCGGCGAACTGCGCCTCGTCGTTGGCGTCGGCGATGGACCCCGGGCGCAGGCCGTCGCCGAGGGAGAACGAGACGTCGTAGGCGCGCATGATCTCGCAGATCTCGCGGAAGCGCGTGTAGGTGAAGTTCTCCTCGTGGTGGGCGAGGCACCACTTGGCCATGATCGACCCGCCGCGGGACACGATGCCGGTGACCCGGCGGGCGGTCATCGGGACGTAGCGCAGCAGGACGCCGGCGTGGACCGTGAAGTAGTCCACCCCCTGCTCGGCCTGCTCGATCAGGGTGTCGCGGTAGATCTCCCACGTCAGGTCTTCCGGCCGGCCGCCGACCTTCTCGAGGGCCTGGTAGATCGGCACGGTGCCGATGGGGACCGGCGAGTTGCGGACGATCCACTCGCGGGTCTCGTGGATGTCGGGGCCGGTCGACAGGTCCATCACCGTGTCGGCCCCCCACAGCGTCGCCCAGCGCAGCTTCTCGACCTCCTCCTCGATGGACGACGACACCGCCGAGTTGCCGATGTTGGCGTTGATCTTCACGAGGAAGTTCCGGCCGATGGCCATCGGCTGGAGCTCGGGGTGGTTGATGTTGGCGGGGATGATGGCGCGGCCCCGGGCCACCTCGTCGCGGACGAACTCGGGGGCGAAGCCCTCGCGCAGGGCCACGAACTCCATCTCCTCGGTGATCGCACCCCGGCGCGCGTGGTGGAGCTGGGTGACCCCGGCCGTCCCCCGGCGGGGGCGGCGGCCCGCGCCGGGCAGCCCCGCCGCCGCGGGCCCGGACGCGTCCGGCCGCGCCTCGACGCCGCCGCGACCGGTGATCCACGCCTCGCGCAGGGGCGGCAGGCCGCGCCGCACGTCGCCGCCCCGGGGGCCGCTGGTGTCGTAGACCCGCAGGGGCGGCTCGCCGCCGGACAGGGTGATCTCCCGCATGGGCACGCGCACGCGATCTCCATCGACGAGGACCTGACGCGAGCTCGGGAACGCGTCCTCGTACCGGACGGAGGGTGACGACGGGAGGGTGGTCTTCTGCGCCATGGGCCGACTATAGCACGCGAAACCGCCCCTGGAGGAGCGCGCGGGAACCGGAGGGCGCCGGCCCGGCGTAGTACAATCCAGGGGCGCCCGGCGCCGCTCGACTCTCTGCCCCGCACCGGGAACCAAAGGGCTCCATGAACGCCGTCATCGACCGATCCACGACCACGCGCCGGCGCCCGCTGAGCGAGACGGACCCGGCCATCGCGGCGGTCCTCGCCGACGAAACGGCACGTCAGAACAGCGGCCTCGAGCTGATCGCCTCGGAGAACTTCGTCAGCCGGGCGGTGCTCGAGGCGGCGGGCTCGGTACTCACCAACAAGTACGCCGAGGGGTACCCGGGACGCCGCTACTACGGCGGCTGCGAGCACGTGGACGTGGCCGAGTCGCTGGCCATCGAGCGGGCCCTGGCCTTGTTCGGGGCGGAGCGCGCCAACGTGCAGCCCCACTCCGGCGCCCAGGCCAACATGGCCGCGTACTTCGCCCTGATCGACCCCGGCGACACCGTGCTGGGGATGAACCTCGCGCACGGCGGGCACCTGACCCATGGCCATCCCCTGAACTTCTCGGGCCAGCTCTACGACATCGTGCCCTACGGGGTGCGGCGCGACGACGAGCGCATCGACCACGACGAGCTGGACCGGCTCGCGCGCGAACGCCGCCCGAAGCTGATCATGGTGGGGGCGAGCGCCTACCCCCGGGTGATCGACTTCGCCCGCATCCGGGCCGTCGCCGACGAGGTCGGGGCGTACGTGGTCACCGACATGGCCCACATCGCGGGACTGGTGGCGGCGGGGCTGCACCCCAGCCCCGTCCCCCACTCGGACATCGTCACCACGACCACCCACAAGACCCTGCGAGGCCCCCGCGGGGGCCTCGTGCTGTGCCGCGAGGAGCACGCGAAGGCGGTGAACCGGGCCCTCTTCCCGGGCGTGCAGGGCGGCCCCCTCATGCACGTCGTCGCGGCCAAGGCGGTCTGCTTCCAGGAAGCGGCGGAGCCCGCGTTCCACGAGTACCAGGCGCAGATCGTCCGGAACGCCGCCCGGCTCGGCGCCGGTCTGCGGGAGGCCGGCTTCCGGCTCGTGAGCGGCGGGACCGACAACCACCTCGTGCTCGTCGACGTGTTCTCGCGCGGCATCACCGGCAAGGTCGCCGAGGCGGCGCTGGAGCGGGCCGGCATCACCGTCAACAAGAACGCGATCCCGTTCGACGAGAACCCGCCGATGGTGGCCAGCGGCATCCGCATCGGGACCCCCGCGGTGACCACGCGGGGCATGGCGGAGCCGGAGATGGACGAGATCGCAGGCTGGATCAGCCGCGTGCTCGCGGAACCGGAGTCGGGCGCGGTGGCGGCCGACGTGCGGACACGGGTCGAAGCCCTGTGCCGGCGGTTCCCGCTGTACCCGGGCGGCTAGAGGCCGTGGGCGGCGATTCCCGGTCCGCCGATCCCGCGCCCGACCGCGCCGCCCCCCGGCGCAAGTCCCTCGTCGACGACGTCGAGGCGGCGTTCACCGGCGACGGCTCCCTCGCCTCGGCCCTGCCGTCGTTCGAGCCCCGGGCCGGCCAACGGGAGATGGCGGCGGCGGCGGCCGGTATCTTCGAGGACGGCGGCGTCCTCCTGGCGGAAGCCGGCACCGGCACCGGCAAGACCCTCGCCTACCTCGTGCCGGCGATCCTGAGCGGCCAGCGGGTGCTCGTCTCCACCGGCACGAAGCAGCTCCAGGACCAGATATTCGACAAGGACCTCCCCGCCCTGCGGGAGGCCCTGGGCGTCGAGTTCACCGCCACCTACATGAAGGGCCGGGGAAACTACCTCTGCCTGCACCGCTTCGAGGCCCTGCGGGACGGCGACCCCCTGGGCCTCGCCCCCGACCGCTTTCACGTGGACGCCATCGCGGCGTGGGCCGCGCGCACCTCGACCGGCGACCGCGCCGAGATCGAGGACCTGCCGGAGGACCTGCCGTTCTGGAGCGAGATCTCGGCCGCCTCGGAGACGTGCATCGGCGCCGAGTGCCCGCAGCACGCCGAGTGCTTCATCACCCGGATGCGGCAGCGGGCGGCCGAGTCGGACCTCGTCATCGTGAACCACCACCTGCTGTGCGCCGACGCGGCGGTGCGCCAGTCGGCCTACGGCGAGGTCATCCCGTCGTACGCCTACGCCGTGATCGACGAGGCGCACCAGCTCGAGGACGTGGCGACGCAGTACTTCGGCGTCTCCGTGAGCAACTACCGGCTGGAACGGCTGGTCGGCGACGGCCGCCGCTGGACGGGCCGCGACCTGGAGGAGGACGCGGAGACCGCCCAGACCCTGTACCGGGCGCTGGACGAGATCGACCAGCGGGCGGCGCTGTTCTTCGCGGCGGTCCGGCTGCATCGGGGGCAGGCCGACCGAACCCGCCTGGACGCCGACGTGCTCGAGCCGGCCGCCGAGCCGGGGCGGCAGCTCGCGAGCGCGGCGCGGGCGCTGGAAGCGGCGGTGCAGTCGTTCCCCAACGCCACCGAGGACCTGCGCGCGCTGGGGCGCCGCGCCCGCGAGCTCGCCGACGACGTCGACCTGCTGCTCGACGCCGACGACGACCGCCTGGTGTACTTCCTCGAGCGGCGGGGCCGCGGCACGTTCCTGAGGGCGTCTCCCATCGACGTGTCGTCGATCGTCCGCGAGCTGCTCCTCGAACGCCTGCAGGGCACCATCCTGACGTCGGCGACCCTCGCCGTCGACGGCTCCTTCGAGTACCAGCGGTCGCGCCTCGGGATCGGCGAGGCGGTCGAGCTGCGCCTGCCTTCGGAGTTCGACTACGCGGCCCAGACCGTGCTGTACCTGCCCCGGGAGATGCCCGAGCCCCGGTCGCCGTCCTTCGCCCGCGACGCCGCCCGGCAGGTCCGGACCCTCCTCGACGCCACCGAGGGACGCGCCTTCGTGCTCTTCACCAGCTTCGCCATGATGCACGAGGTGCACCGGCTGATCGCGCCGGCCTGCCCCTGGCCCCTGCTCGTCCAGGGGAACGCGCCCCGCCCGGTGCTGCTGCGCAGCTTCCGCGCCACCCCGAACGCGGTGCTCCTGGCCACGTCGAGCTTCTGGCAGGGGGTGGACGTGGCCGGCGACGCCCTGAGCTGCGTCATCATCGACAAGCTGCCGTTCGCGCCACCCGGCGACCCCATCACGGCGGCGCGGATGGAGTCGATCGCCCGGAGCGGGGGCAGCCCGTTCGACGAGTACCAGGTGCCGCTGGCCGTCCTCGGCCTCCTGCAGGGGCTCGGCCGCCTGATCCGTCACCGCCGGGACCGCGGGGTGCTGTCGGTGCTCGACCCCCGGCTGCTGAGCAAGGGGTACGGGCGCCGCTTTCTCGCCTCGCTGCCCCCCACGCCGATCGTGCACGACCTGGATCGCGTCAGGGCGTTCATGGCCCGGCCGGAGGGTGTAAACTCGGGTTAGGGTGCTAGCTCGCAGAGAAGCGCGGCCGCAGGGAGGCGCCGTCGTGCGCCTCGCGGCGGTCCTCGGCGCGGCGCTGTGCCTGGCGCATCCGGCCGCGTGGGCTCGGGAGCCGGTGCTGAAGGCCCCTGCTGCATTCGAGCAGCGATGCATCCCGCCTGCGCCCGACAACCGTCGCCTGCGGCTCCGATTGCCGCCCAGCCACGCCTACCGGCAGTCTGCGCCGTGGCCGGCACAGACTGCCGGCTGCGTTGTTCGTCGGTTGCATATGCCCAATATGCGCCCTCCTCACGCCTTGTCAGGCGGGCGCCTCGCTGCTCTCGGTGCAACGCAGGGCTTCACCACCGGCTCCCAGTCGACGGGCTCGGTGCACGGCCGCGTCACCACCACCGACGGCCAGCCCGTGGCCGGCGCCACGGTGACCGTGGTCTCTCTGGAGTCCCAGGAGGCCAGCGTCGAGACCGTCACCGACGCCGACGGCCGCTTCCGGGATGTCGACCTCGCCCCCGGGCAGTACAGCGTCAGCGCCGGCAAGGCCGATCTCGGCGACCAGATCTTCCGCGTGCTCGTGCATCCCGCCGGCTCCGTCGACGTGCGCTTCGTCCTCTCGGCGGGGCGGACCGCGGCCCCGTGGCTGCGCGCGCTGCAGGACGACCAGACCGCGGCCGCCGCGTTCGCGGCGGGGGTCCGGGCCAACCGGGAGGGCGACTACGACGACGCCATCGCGCAGTTCGAGACGGTGCTGTCGGTCACCCCGACCTGCGTCGACTGCCATTTCAACATCGGCGTGTCGCACAGCCGGCTCAACCGCTTCGACGACGCCGAGGCGGCCTACCGCCAGGCCCTCGCCATTCGATCGGACTATGCCCCCGCCCACTACGGGCTGGCCGACATCTTCACCCGCCAGAACCGCCCCGAGGAGGCGGCGGCGGCGCGGGGCGAGGCGAACCGCATCGCGGTGCGGCGGCTCGCGGCGGGACGCGCGGCGGCCCGCGAGACGCTGGGCCGCGGCATCGCGATGTGGGACTCGGGCGACGTGGGCGAGGCGCTGCGGCTCTTCCGCGAGGCGTCCGAGACCGACCCCGCGCTGGCCGACCCCCACTACTGGCTGGGGCTCGCCTACGAGGCGAGCGGCGACGCGGCGAGCGCGCGGCGCTCGTTCGCCCGCTACGTCGGCGCCGCCCCCGGCGGCGAGCACGCGGCGGTGGCCCGGGAGCGGCTGCGCGACCTGCGGCGTTGAGAAGACCACGCCGGGACGCGCGGGCTCCGGCGCCAGGGGCGTGAGCCGGCGGTGTCCGGGTCGGCTCGCCAGGCATCTCCCGACGCTTCGTTCCGACCGGCCGGCCTCGACCATCCCACGGAATCACGGACCATGGAGCTCGAAGCCGCCATCTCGGCCAATCTTGCCGCCGTCCGGGTCAGGCTCGGTCGCGCGGCGGCGGCGGCAGGGCGCAGCCTCGACGAGATCCGCCTGGTTGCGGTATCGAAGACGTTCGGGGTCGCCCACGTCGAGGCCGCGGCCGCGGCCGGGCTGCGCGACCTGGGCGAGAACCGCGTCCAGGAGGCCCTCGAGAAGCAGGCCGCGACGCCGGCGCTTCCCGTCCACTGGCACCTCGTCGGACACCTGCAGTCGAACAAGGCGCGCAGGGCCGTCGCCTTCGACTGGATCCACTCGGTGGACAGCCCCGCCCTGCTCGCGCGGCTGGACGCGGCCGCGGCCGACGAGGGACGGTCGCCGCAAGTCCTGGTTCAGGTCGACCTCGCCGGCGAGGCGACCAAGCACGGCGCGCGGGAGGACGAGGCGCGGCGCATCGTGGACGCGGCGGCCGGCTGTCGGGCCGTCCGCCTGCGCGGGCTCATGATCCTGCCGCCCTGGTCGGACGACCCCGAGGCGGCGCGGCCCTGGTTCCGCCGCCTGCGCGCGCTCCGCGACGAGCTACAGGCCGGCGCCCCCGCCTCGGTCCGCCTCGACGATCTCTCGATGGGGATGAGCCACGACTTCGAGGTCGCAATCGAGGAGGGCGCCACCCTGGTCCGGGTCGGCACCGCGATCTTCGGCCGGCGGCAGCGTCCCGCCGGCGCGTGAGGACGCCACCGCGAACCGCTCGCGATTCCCGCCGGCGTGCGCTCATCTTCCGCGACAGGTCGCCGGCCGCGTCGGGGCGTTCACCGCGCGGCGGCGGGCGGGCGGAGGCGTGCTCGATCTCTTGCCGATGTTCAAACCTCCGGCGCCTGACGGCCCGGGCACCAGGGTCGCTCAGAAGTGCCAGAGCAGGCTTGCCAGCGCGCCGACCCCGGCGGCTTCGAGCACAAGCGGGACGGTAATCGCCAGCTCGTCGTAGGGCACGATCCTGCTCGAGCCGCCATGGTCGGTGTAGCGCACCTCGCCCCGAATCGACACGTTCCCCAACCGTTTCTCCAGGCCGCCGCCGGCCGTCCACCCCGTGAAGTCCTGGTCGTGGACATCGGTGACGGAGACGAACTCGCCGGGCGCGCACGACGTGAGGCTGAAGCACCCGGTGTAGTCGGCGCGGAACGTCGCCTCGAGGCGGCGGAGACCGGCGAGGCCGTGCGCGCTGACGCCGGACCCGATTGCGGCGCCCAGCCGCACCGTCACGCCGTAGCTTCTCCCGGCCTCGAGGGACCAGTCCTCGGGCCAGCTCTCGCCGAGCTGATTGCGGCCCTCGGAGAGGCCGGCGCCCTCGAAACGTCCCTGCACGGCGCCGCCGCCGAGGGCCACGTCCACCTCCGGGCTCAGCCAGGCGCCGCCCGCGCCGAGGGGAAGGCGGTAGCCGGCGAGGAAGCCGGCCCCGTACGCGGCGCCGACGGCGGTGTCGTCGGCTCGATAGAGGCGCCCCCGGCTCGGTGAGACGTTGCGGGGATCGGTGTTGTCGACGGTCTTCTCGTAGAAGACCCGCGGGCGCTCCGCCATTCCCGTCACGCCGAGGTAGAGGCCGCCTGCCTGGGCCGCGGCCGTACCCGCGCAGCCCTGGAGCAGGCCGCCGGACAGGAGAACCAGGATCGTGAGTCGCTTCATGACATGCTTCCCGCGCGAGGGCGCGGTGCCGCGGCGGGCGCCGACGCCGACGGAACTGCCCCCGACGCCGGCCCTCACGGCACCGCCATGAACAGGCGGTCCCAGCGGGTGCGGGTGAAGAAATGGGTGGCGGCGGAGCCGAGGCGGCGCAGGGTGGCGCCGACGCCGACGTCGACGTAGAAGTCGCTCTCCGACTCGTACGACCAGTACAGCATGAACGCGCGGCCCTTGACGTACTCGGCCGGCAGCGGCCCCCAGTAGCGGCTGTCCTCGGAATCGCCGCGGTTGTCGCCCATCATGAAGAGATGGCCCTCCGGGATCGCGGTCGGCCCGAACGTGCCGCGGATGTCGAGGGGGAGCCGGCCGTCGGGCCGCATCAGGTCGAGATAGGGCTCGTCGATGGCGTTCCCGTCGATGAACACCCGCCCCTGCCGCCCCTCGATGGTCTCGCCGGGCAGGCCGATGACCCGCTTGATGAAGTCGCGCTCGGGGTCCTCGGGGAACTTGAAGACGAGGACGTCGCCGCGCTCGACGTCGCCCATGGGCAGGAGCGCCCGCTCGAGCCCGGTCGCGGCCGGCCCGTAGACGAACTTGTTCACCAGCAGGTGGTCGCCGATCAGCAGGTTCTCCTCCATCGACCCGGTCGGGATCTTGAAGGCCTGGACGACCCACGTGCGGACGAACAGGGCGAGGATGACCGCGATGACGATCGACTCGAAGTACTCCCGCGCCGTCGATTTCCGGAACGACGTCTCTCCAGCCATCCTCTGCTACTCCGTGTCCACCGTCAGCACCGCGAGGAACGCCTCCTGCGGAATCTCCACCCGGCCCACCCGCTTCATGCGGCGCTTGCCCTCCTTCTGCTTCTCGAGGAGCTTGCGCTTGCGGGTGATGTCGCCGCCGTAGCACTTCGCGAGCACGTTCTTGCGGAGCGCCTTGACGGACTCACGGGCTATGATACGTCCCCCCACCGTGGCCTGTATCGCCACCTCGAACATCTGCCGGGGAATCAGCTTGCGCAGCTTGACGGCGAGGGCCCGGCCCCGCGTGTACGCCGTCTCCTTGTGGACGATGACCGAGAGGGCGTCGACGGGGTCGCCGTTCACCAGGAGATCGAGCTTGACGAGGGGCGACGTCCAGTGGCCGGTGACGTGGTAGTCGAGGGACGCGTAGCCCCGGGACAGCGTCTTGAGCCGGTCGTAGAAGTCGAGGACGACCTCGTTGAACGGCAGCTCGTAGGTGATCATGACCCGGTTCGAGGCGATGTACTCGAGCCCCTTCTGCACCCCGCGCTTCTCCTGGCAGAGCTGCAGGATGCCGCCGACGTGGTCCGACGGGGTCAGGATCATCGCGGTGATGACCGGCTCCTCGAGGGCCGCGATGTTCCCGGGGTCGGGCAGCTTGGCGGGGCTGTCGACCTCGAACGTCTCGCCGGCGGTGGTGGTGACCCGGTACAGCACCCCGGGGGCGGTCGTGACCAGGTCCATGTCGAACTCGCGCTCGAGCCGCTCCTGGATGATCTCGAGGTGCAGCAGGCCGAGGAAGCCGCAACGGAACCCGAAGCCGAGCGCGTTCGAGGTCTCGGGCTCGAAGAAGAACGAGGCGTCGTTCAGCCGCAGCTTCTCGAGGGCCTCGCGCAGGTCGCCGTACTGGTGCCCCTCGACCGGGTAGAGCCCCGCGAACACCATCGGCTTCATCTCGGTGAAGCCGGCGCAGGGCTCGGCCGCGGGCCGGGCCGCCTCGGTGAGGGTGTCGCCGATCTGCGCGTCGCCGACGGTCTTGATGCCGGCGATGACGAAGCCGACCTCGCCCGCCCCGAGCTGGGCGACCTCCTTGGGCTTGGGCGAGAAGATTCCGACCTGCTCGACCTCGTAGTCCTGCCCCGGCGCCATCAGCCGGACCTTCGTCCGGGGCCGGATCACCCCGTCGACGACGCGGATGAGCACGACGACCCCGCGGTAAGAGTCGTACCAGGAATCGAAGATCAGCGCCTTGAGGGGAGCGTCCCGGTCTCCGGCCGGCGGCGGCACCCGCGCGACCACCGCGTCGAGCACGGCCCGGGCCCCCGCACCCTCCTTGGCGCTGGCGAGGATGGCGTCGGCGGCGTCGAGGCCGACGATGTCCTCGATCTGCCGGGTCGTCTCCTCGGGCTGGGCCCCCGGCAGGTCGATCTTGTTCACCACCGGCACGATCTCGAGGTCCTGGTCGACGGCGAGATAGGCGTTGGCGACGGTCTGGGCCTCGACCCCCTGGGAGGCGTCGACGAGCAGCACCGCGCCCTCGCAGGCGGTGAGGGCGCGCGTCACCTCGTAGGAGAAGTCGACGTGGCCGGGCGTGTCGATGAGGTTGAGGACGTGCGGCTCGCCCCCCGCGGGGGTGTAGGTCAGCCGGACCGCGTGGGCCTTGATGGTGATGCCCCGCTCGCGCTCGAGGTCCATCGAGTCGAGCACCTGGGCCTCCATCTCGCGCGGGCGCAGGGCGCCGGTGAGCTCGAGGAACCGGTCCGCGAGCGTCGACTTGCCGTGATCGATGTGCGCAATGATGGAGAAATTGCGGATGCGGCGCTGGTCCATGGACGGATCGTCATTATAGTCCGACGGCGGCTGCGCGCCCTGCGGGCGCGTTGGGAGTTTCGCTGGCGCGAAACTCCAGCGCTCACCCGCGGGTGCAGTGGGGAGCTCGCTGGCGCGAAAACTCCAGCGCTCACCCGCGGGCGCAGTGGGGAGTTCGCTGGCGCGAAACTCCAGCGCTCACCCCGCGGGTGCGTTGCGGGGTTCGCTCGCGCGAACTCCAGCAGCTCACCCCGCGGGCGCGGGATGCCTACGACGCGGGCGCCCGCCGGTCGGCCAGCGGCACGAACGGCCGCGGGTACTCGGGCCCCACGTACTCCGCGCGGGGCCGGATGAGCCGGTTGTTCTCGTACTGCTCGAGGACGTGCGCGGTCCAGCCCGCCACCCGGCTCGCGACGAAGATGGGCGTGAAGAGGTCCGCGGGGATGCCGAGCACGTGGTAGGTCGACGCGGAGTAGAAGTCGACGTTGGCGTCGATCCCCGTCTCCTCCTTCATCACCTTCTCGATGACCTGGGACATCGCGAACCAGCGGGGCTGCCCCGCCTGCTGGCCGAGGTCCCGCGACATCCGGCGCAGGTGGGTCGCGCGGGGGTCCTCGGTGCGGTACACGCGATGGCCGAAGCCGGGCACCCGCCGCTTCCCGGCGAGCATGCCGCGGACCGCGTCCTCGACCCGACGGTCGTCCGCGTCGTCGCCGATGGCCAGCAGCATCCGCATGACGGCGGCGTTGGCACCGCCGTGCAGGGGCCCCTTCAGCGCCGCCACCCCCGCCACGACGGTCGAGTGGAGGTCGGTGAGGGTCGCCGCCGCCACCCGCGCCGCGAACGTCGACGCGTTCAGCTCGTGGTCGGCGTGGAGTATCAGCCCCACGTCGAACGCGCGGGCCGCGAGGGCGCCCGGGCGCTCACCGGTCAGCAGGTAGAGGAAGTTGGCCGCGTGCCCCAGCACCGGGTCCGGCGCCAGCGGCGCGCCCCCCGCGGCGAGCCGGCCCAGCGTCGCGACGAGGGTGCCGGTCTGGGCGGTCAATCGCACCGCCTTGCGCCGCGACGCGGCGGCGGAGTCGTCGCCGGCGTCCGGATCGTGGTGGGCCAGTGCCGACACCCCCGTGCGCACCGCGTCCATCAGGTTCCCCGGGGGCAGCGAGCGCAGCAGGCGGATGACGGGCTCGGGGAGGGCGCGGTGCCGGGCCAGCCCGGTCTGCAGGTCGCCGAGCTCGGCCCGGGTCGGCAGACGGCCGCGCCACAGCAGGTGGCAGACTTCCTCGAAGGTGGCGTGCCGCGCCAGATCGTGGATGTCGTGCCCCTGGTACGCGAGCACGCCGCGCTGCCCGTCGATATGACAGATGCGCGAAGTGGCCGCGACGACCTCGTCGAGCCCCGCCGTCGACCGTGTGGCCATCGGACCGGAAGAATAGTGGTCCGGACCGCGAACCGCAACCGTGGCGACGGCGCGGACGGCGCCGTGGCGGAGGCGGCGCCAGCCCGGTCGGCACGGGCGCGCCGGCCCATGGCGCGCCAGCCGCGCCGCCGCCGCGGGCGTCTGTATGATCGAGGCATGGAACCGGAGCGGCTTCGCACACTCCTGGAACAGGTCCGCAACGGGGCGCTCGGCGTGGACGCGGCCCAGGCCGAGGTGACCGCCTCGATGCGGCGTGCGCCGTTCGAGGACCTCGGGTTCGCCCGCGTCGACCACCACCGGGCGATCCGCCAGGGCTTCCCCGAGGTCGTCTTCGGCGCCGGCAAGACGCCCGGCCAGGTGGCCGAGATCGCGGCCCGGATCGTCGCGGCGGACCAGACCCTGCTGGTGACGCGGACGGACGCCGCCGCATTCGACGCGGTGCGGGAACGCGTGTCCGACGCGGTCTTCCACGACGAGGCGGGCGTCATCAGCCGCGTCCGGGATGGGGAGGCGGCCGGCCGCGGCGCCGTCCTCGTGGTCTCCGGGGGCACCGCCGACCAGCGGGTCGCCGAGGAGGCGGCGGTCACCGCGGCGGTCATGGGGAACCACGTGGACCGGCTCTACGACGTCGGGGTCGCCGGCCTCCACCGGCTGCTCTCGGAACGGGCGCGCCTCGAGCGGGCCCGGGTCATCGTCGTGGTCGCGGG
Organism: Vicinamibacterales bacterium; assembly: GCA_965207615.1. Lineage (GTDB taxonomy): Bacteria > Acidobacteriota > Vicinamibacteria > Vicinamibacterales > UBA8438 > JAJEEA01. The sequence continues at coordinate 5,894,462 of CBDBMZ010000003.1, read as the reverse complement.
CATGGAGGGGGCCCTCGCGAGCGTGGTGGGGGGACTGGTCGCGGTCCCCGTCATCGCCGTGCCCACGAGCGTGGGCTACGGGGCCGGCGCCGGGGGCATCGCGGCGCTGCTCACGATGTTGAACAGTTGCGCGTCGGGGGTGGCGGTGGTCAACATCGACAACGGCTTCGGGGCCGCCGCCATCGCCAGTCTCATCAACCGGATCGGATCGGGGGGCCGGCGCTTGAGCACGTCGTGACCCCATGATATTCTCTCTTGTTCCGAAGCTTGCGCTTCCGACCCCTCGAGCATCGTGACCACGGCCGCTCGGAAGTCCGGGAGGCCGCGTCGTGGACCGACCCGGGCTCCCGGAGGGTTGGTGGGGCGCCAAGCGGAGCCGCAGGCGACGATGGGCGGGCCGGGCGTCCCGCAGGATCCTGACCGGGTCAGCGTCCGTACAGCACCGGCGCCGTTACCGCGATGCACGCAGGAACCCAGACGACCCTCGAGTTCGACCGCGTGGTCGAGGTGGTCGCCAGTCATGCCCTGACTCCGCTGGGGGCCGACGCGCTCGTGCAGATGCGGCCCCTCACCGACCGCCGCGCCGTCCAGACCGCCCTCGCCCACACCACCGAGGGAGTGCGCTTTCTCGCTGCCAACGAAGGCGGCCTTCCCCTCGAGGCCCCGCGCGACCTCGCCGCGATCCTGTCTCGGCTCGCTATCGAGGCGCATCCCCTCGCCGCCATCGACCTGCGGAAGCTGGCCGACTTCCTGCAATCGCTCGAACGGTCGTGCCAGGCCGTCCGCACCGCCGGCGGCGGGCCCTATCCGGCGCTGACCGCGATTGCGAACGGCAGCGCCGCCTGGACGCGGGAGTGCGAGGACGTCGCCCGGAAGATCGACGCCGCCGGCGAGGTCAACGACGACGCGAGCCCGGAGCTGAAGACGATCCGCGGCCGCCTGCGGAAGCAGCGCAACCGGCTGCGGGGAAATCTCGAGTCGTTCCTGCGGGGCCGGGAAACGGCGAAGTACCTGCAGGAACGGGTCGTCACCGAGCGCAACGGGCGGTTCGTGCTGATCGTCCGCTCGGAGCACCGCACCGCCATCCCGGGCATCGTGCACGGCAGCTCGACGAGCGGGGCCAGCCTGTTCCTCGAGCCGCTCAGCACCGTGGACCTCAACAACGAGATCGTCGCCCTCGAGCAGCACGAGGAGGACGAGGTTCGGCGGGTGCTGACGGGGCTGTCCTCGGGGTTCCGGCGGCGGGCCGCGGACCTGCGTCGGACCCTGACGGCGGCGACGGATCTCGACATGGTGCAGGCGCGCGCCGCGTTCGCGGCCGCGATCGGCGCGGTGGAGCCGCAGCTCGCGGGCGACGAGACGTTCGAGCTGCGGGCGGCCCGGCACCCCCTGCTGATGAGCGCGGCGACGAGCCGGCTCGAGAGCCCCCCGGGGGCGGACGCGCCGGAGGAGCCGGTCCCCGTCGACATCGTGATGCGGCCCCCCGACCGCGCGCTCATCGTCACCGGGCCGAACACCGGCGGCAAGACCGTCGCCCTCAAGACGGCGGGGCTGCTCGTCCTCATGGCCCAGGCGGGCCTGCACGTCCCCGCGGCCGAGGGCTCGGTGATGCCGGTCTTCCGGTCGGTGTTCGCGGACATCGGGGACGAGCAGTCGATCGCCGCCAACCTGAGCACGTTCTCGGGGCACCTGAGCAACATCGTGGCGATGGACCGCCGGCTCGCCCTCCCGGGCCTGATCCTGCTCGACGAGGTCGGCGCCGGCACCGACCCGGTGGAGGGCGGGGCCCTCGGCTGCGCCGTGGTCGAGCACTTCCGCGCGCGCGGCGCCCACGTCGTCGCGACGACCCACGACGACGTGCTCAAGTCCTACGGCGCCACGACGGCGGGGGCGGCGGTCGCCGCGTTCGGCTTCGACCCCGAGACGTTCGCGCCGACCTACCGGCTGATCTACGGGTCGGCCGGCCGCAGCCTGGCCCTCGAGATCGCGGGGCGGCTGGGCCTCGCCCCCGAGATCATCGCCGCCGCCGCCGACCGGCGCAGCGCCCGGGAGGCGCAGCTCGCGGAGCATCTCGCCCGCATCGACACCGACCGGCGCAAGCTCGACGAGCTGCGCGAGGAGCTCGCGGAACGGGACCGGTCGCTGGCCGCCCGGGACGGCGAGGCCGCCCGTCGCGAGAGCGAGCTCGAAGAGCGCGAGGCGGCGGGCCGGAAACGGCTCGAGCAGTCGCTCGGCGAGCGGCTCCGGAGCGCCCGCGGCGAGATCGACGCGATCGTGGCCGGCCTGCGCGAGCGGGTCGCGGCGCTGGAGCGGGAGGCGGCGGGCCGGCTAGACAACCGCGAGCGCGCCCTGTCGACGGGGGACAGCGGAGCCCTTCGGGCGGAAGCGCAGTCGGCGCTGGAAGAGGTGGCCCGGAAGATGGACGTTCCGGCCGAGAAGGCGCCCCCCGCTCCCGCCGAGCCGTCGCCCGACGTCGAGGTCGGGGCTTGGGTGACGGTGTCGACGCTCGGGGTCGACGGAGCGGTGCGGTCGCTGCACGGCGACGACGCCGACGTGGAGGTGAACGGCAAGCGCCTGCGCGTGCCCCTCGCCGCGCTGCGGGCGGCGAGCGGACGCCCCAAGCGGCCGCGGCGGCCGGACAGCCGGGTCGCCATCCACGTCGAGGAGCCCTCGGGCCCGCTGGAGGAGCTGAACGTCATCGGCTGCCGGGTCGAGGAGGCCCTGTCCCGGGTCGAGAAGCACCTCGACCACGCCCTGATGAGCGAGACCCGCACCGTCCGGTTCGTCCACGGGCACGGCACCGGCCAGTTGCGGCGCTCGATCACCCGGTTTCTCGACACCCATCCCTGCGTCCGGCGGGTGTCGGCGGCGCCCCCCGAGGACGGCGGCGGCGCCGTCACGATCGCCGAGCTGAAGGAATGATCCGCTGACATGGGCCTGTTCCCCCAGTCGTTCATCGACGACCTGAAGTCGCAGGCGGACATCGTGCAGGTGGTGCAGTCCACCGTCCCCCTCCGGCGGGCGGGGGCCAGGTACGTGGGCCTCTGCCCCTTCCACGCCGAGAAGACCCCCTCGTTCAACGTGCATCCGGACAAGGGCTTCTTCCACTGCTTCGGGTGCGGCGTGGGCGGCGACGTCCTGAAGTTCGTCGAGCTCCAGGAGCGGCTGGGGTTCCAGGACGCGGTGCGCCACCTCGCGCAGCGCGTCGGCGTCCGGGTCCCCGAGCCGGCCACCGATCGCGACGCCGCGGCGGAGGCCGAGCGCGAGGCCCTCGTCGGCATCCACGAGGCCGCGGCGGAGTTCTTCGCGGCGCGCCTGGCGGAGGCGGGGGGCGAGGCAGCCAGGAACCACCTCACGGCCCGCGGCATCACCCCGGACACCGCCGAGCGGCTGGGGCTGGGATTCGCCCCGTCGGCCCGCGGCCGCCTGACCGCGCACCTGCGCGAACGGGGCTACGCGGACGATCTCCTCGTGCGCAGCGGGTTGGCCGTCTCCCGGGACGGGGGGGCGCTCGCGGACCGGTTCCGGAACCGGCTCGTCATTCCCATCGCCCGGGACAGCGGAACCGTCGTCGCGTTCGGGGCGCGGGCCCTCCACCCCGACCAGCCGGCGAAGTACCTGAACTCGCCGGAGACCGCCATCTACTCGAAAGGGCGTACCCTGTACGGACTCCACCTCTCGAAACGCGCCATCCGCGAGGTGGGGTACGCGATCCTCGTCGAGGGGTACTTCGATCTCGCGCAGGCGGTCCAGGCGGGGGTCGCCCCCGTCGTCGCCTGCTGCGGCACCGCCCTGGGCGAGCAGCAGGTCCGGTTGCTCAAGCGCTTCGCGTCGAAGGTGGTCGTCAGCTTCGATCCCGACCCGGCCGGCGCGGGAGCGGCGGTCCGCTCGGGCGAGTTGCTGATGACCCATGGGCTGCAGGTCAACGTGGCGGTGCTCCCCGACGGCGAGGACCCCGACACGTGCATCCGGAAGCACGGGGTCGAGGGGTACCGGGAAACGCTGCGCGCGTCGCGGCCGTATCTGGAGTACGTGCTCGACCGCGAGGCGGCGGCGCGGGACCTCCGCCGCGGCGACCACCGGCGGGAGTTCGTGACCCGCATGCTCGAGGTGGCGGCGCGCATCCCGGACGCGGCCGAGCGCGACCGGTTCGCCGACAGCCTTGCGCACCGGGCAGGGATTCTCGAGGACGTCGCCCGCCGGGAGATCCGCCGGGCGGCGGTGGCGAGGCGGACGACCGTCGATGAACGCCGGGTGGCGACGGGGCGGCGCGTGACGCCGGCCGAGAAGGGGCTGATCTGGGCCCTGGCACGAGACACCGCGGCGGCGATGGAGACCGTCGCCGGGCTGGACGACGACGACATCGCGGGCCTGGCCACGGAGCCGATTCTCGCCACCGCGCGGTCGCTGGCCGATTGGCCCGGCGCCGCCGTTCACGACGCCCTCCGGGAACGCCTGAGCGAGGAAGAGGCGGCCTGGATGGCGCGGGTCGGGGCCGGCGACCGGCCGCCGGCAGCGGCGGCGGACTGCGGGCACGAGCTCAGGCGTCGGGCCTGCGAGCGCCAGCGTGCCGCCGTCCAGGACGAGATCGACCGATGCCAGCAGATCGGCACGCCGTCGGCCCTCGCCGAGATCGACGTGCTCTGGCGGAAGAAGCTCGATCTTTCGGCCAAGCTGGAGTCGCTGAGATGACGAGCGCTCCCCGAGGAGTGTGCGCAGTCGAAGACGGTGCAGACTCCTGGCAGGGGTGGTTGGGCGGTGAGCGGAGCCGCAGGCGACGCTTTCCGGGCCAGGAGGAATGCCTTTGTCGCTAGAAGAAAAGTACGACGAGGTCAGGCAGCTCATCCAGATCGGCAAGGAGAAGGGGTACCTGCTCTACGACGAGGTGAACGAGCTGCTTCCGCCGGACATCACCACGTCGGACGAGCTCGACGAGCTCTTCACGACGTTCGCCAACGCCGGCATCGAGGTCGTCGACTCGGAGCAGAAGTACCGCGAGGACAAGCTGCTCGACCGGCGCAGCGAAGGCTCGGACATCGAGCTGGACCTGACGCCGAGCGCGATCGACAAGACCAACGACCCGGTCCGGATGTACCTGCGCGAGATGGGCACGGTGCCCCTCCTGACCCGCGAAGGAGAGGTCGAGATTGCCAAGCGCATCGAGCGCGGCAAGCTGTCGATCATCAAGGCGGTCTCGCGAATGCCGGTCGTCGTCCAGCAGGTCATCGACATGGGTGACCAGATGAAGAACGGCGAACGCACCATTCGCGAGCTCGTCGTCTTCCAGGACGACGAGATGACCGAAGAGAAGTTGCGCCGCCTGTCCCGCACGGTGCTGGATCGGATCGAGCGGATACGGAAGGCCCGGAAGGAGGCCCGGCGCCGCGAGACGCTGCTCGGAGAGATCTCGAAGCGCGAGAAGAAGAAGTACCGGCGCGGCTACCGGAGCCTGTTGCGGGCCCGGGTCGCGCTGTCCCGGCTCGTTCGGAGCCTCGAGTTGACGGAGGGCATCAAGCGGCGCCTGACCGACGGCGCGAAGGAAACGGTGGAAGGCGTGCAGGCGATCCAGAGCGAGCTGGCGCACGTCGATCGGAAGCTGAAGTCCAAGACGCCCCGGCGGGACGAGGACCGGAAGCGGCTGACCCGGCGGCAGCGGGAGCTGCGCGCGCGGCTGCGCGCCCGGGCGGAGGAGCTCCAGCAGCCGGTGCCGGAGATCGAGCAGACCCACCGCGCCATCTTCCGGGGGGAGATGCTCGCGGAGATGGCCAAGAAGGAGCTGGTCGAAGCCAACCTGCGGCTGGTCGTGTCCATCGCCAAGAAGTACACGAACCGCGGCCTCCAGTTCCTCGACCTCATCCAGGAGGGCAACATCGGCCTGATGAAGGCCGTCGACAAGTTCGAGTACCGCCGCGGCTACAAGTTCTCGACCTACGCGACGTGGTGGATCCGCCAGGCGATCACCCGGGCGATCGCCGATCAGGCGCGGACCATCAGGATCCCCGTGCACATGATCGAGACGATCAACAAGCTGATCCGCACGTCGCGGGCGCTGGTGCAGGAGCTGGGGCGGGAGCCGACGTCGGAGGAGATCGCCGAGCGCATGGACATCCCCGTCGGCAAGGTCCGCAAGGTGCTGAAGATCGCCCAGGAGCCCATCTCGCTCGAGACGCCGATCGGCGAGGAGGAGGACAGCCACCTCGGAGACTTCATCGAGGACCGGCAGGAGGTCTCTCCCGCCGACGCGGTCATCAACCTCAACCTCAAGGAGCAGACGGAGAGCGTGCTGCGGACCCTGACCCCGCGCGAGGAACGGGTCGTCAAGATGCGCTTCGGCGTGGGCGACGGCAGCGAGCACACGCTGGAAGAGGTGGGCCAGAACTTCGCGGTCACCCGCGAGCGCATACGCCAGATAGAAGCCAAGGCGCTGCGGAAGCTGCGGCATCCGTCACGCAGCCGGCGGCTGCGCGCGTTCCTCGAGGGCACGTAGGAGTCTGCACCGTGGAACGGTGCGGACTCCTGGAGGGTCGGTTGGGCGCCAGGCGCGGGCCAGCGCGACCCTGCGGCGGCGGATGGTTCGCCGTCCCGGATCGGGCCCATAGCTCAGCGGTAGAGCCGCCGGCTCATAACCGGTCTGTCCCAGGTTCGAATCCTGGTGGGCCCACCACCTGAAGGAGCACACGTCCAATGCCCGTCAGCTCGTTGCGTGTGTCGCCGGCACGCTCGACGAGCGCGCGAGCGGCGTGCCCGCCCCGCCTTCCCGGCGGGTTTTTTTTGCCCCCAGGAGCCTGCGCCGTAGAACGGTGCAGGCTCCTGGCAGGGTTGGTTGGGCGCCCAGCGGAGCCGCAGGCGACGATGGGCGGGCTAGCCGCGGCGCCACCCTGGAGGCCTGACCCCCGATGCTGCCCGACCTCGAACGGTTGATCCGCCTGCAACGCCTCGACAACGCCACCGTCGAGACCCGGCGCGCGGTCGCCGCCATTCCCGAACGGATGACCGGGCTCGAGGCGCGGCTGAACGCCAGCCGCACCCGGGCGGAGGACGCCCGTCGGCAGCAGGAGGAAGGACGGAAGAGCCGGCGGGGGGTCGAGAAGCGGCTCGGCGAGGTGCAGGGCCGGCTGACCCGGTTCAAGGATCAGCTCATGGCCGTCAAGACCAACAAGGAGTACACGGCCATGCAGCACGAGATCGCCACCGCCGAGGAGGAGGTGGCCAGACTCGAGGACACGATTCTGGAGCACATGCTGCAAGCCGACGAGCTCGATGCCGCCGTCGACGCGGCCGAGCGCGCCGACCGGGAGGAATCGACGGCCGTCGAGCGCGAGCGCGCCGATCTGGAGGAGGAGCGGACCGCGATGGAGCGGCGGCTGGACGGCGCCTCGGAAGAGCGGGCGACGCTCACCGGGAGCATCGGCGCCGGGAGCCTCCGGCTCTTCGAGTCGATAGCCGGCCAGCGCCAGGGCTTGGCCGTGGTCGAGGCCAGGAACGGGCACTGCACGGTGTGCAACGTCCGGCTGCGCCCGCAGGTCTTCAATCAGATCCTGCTCAACACCGAGCTGATCCGTTGCGAGAGCTGCCTGCGCCTGCTGTACCACGACCCGGACCGCCCACCCGATCCGTCTCCCGAGGAGCCGCCGGCCGACAGCCCGGCGCGCTGACCTCGCCCGGAAACCGCCTGCGGCGCCGACTGCCGCCCCACCGGCCCCTGCAGGAGTCCCCGCCCTTCCAGGGCGCGAACGCCTCGCCCGGAAATCGGCGCCGGCGGCTCCGATTGCCGCCCAATCAACCCTGCAGGAGTCCCCGCCCTTCCAGGGCGCGAACGCCTCGCCCGGAAATCGGCGCCGGCGGCTCCGATTGCCGCCCATCCAACCCTCCAGGAGTCCCCGCCCTTCCGGGGCGCGAACGCCTACTCCGCGCGTCGCCGCAGGAAGAGCGGCACGTCGATCTCGGGTTCCGATCCTTCTCCCGCGTCCCCGTTCGTCCCGGACGGCGGCAAAGGCAGGGTGATGACCGGCGGGCGCCGCAACGGCGACTCGGCGACCGTCGCCGCGGCGACGGTCGCATCGTCCTTCCAGTCCGCGTACTGCTGAAGGTCCACGGGGGTGTCGGCGGCCGCTCGGTCGTGCTTGGAGGCGGCGGCGTCCACCCCCCCGACCCCGGTCGCGATCACCGTCAGCTTGACCTCGTCCTCGACGTCGTGATCGATGACGACCCCGAAGATGATGTTCGCGTCCTCGTGCGCGGACTCCTGGATGATCGAGGTCGCCTCGTGGACCTCGGCCAGCGACAGGTCGTTGCCGCCGGTGATGTTGACGATGACCCCGCGCGAGCCCTCGACGCTGGCGTCCTCCAGCAGGGGACTCGAGATGGCCTGCTTCGCCGCGTCGACGGACTTGCTCTCGCCGTGGCCGACGCCGGTGCCCATGACCGCCAGTCCCGCCCCCGACATGATTGCCTTGACGTCGGCGAAGTCGAGGTTGATGAGGCCGGGCTTCAGGATGAGGTCGGAGATGCCCTGGATGGCCTGCCGCAGCACGTCGTCGGCGGTGGCGAACGCCTCGGGCAGCGTCGTCGAGCGATCGGTGGTGGCCAGCAACCGCTCGTTGGGGATCGTGATCATGGTGTCGACGCACTCGCGCAGCTCCGCGAGGCCGCGCTCCGCCTGCAGCTGCCGCCGCCGCCCCTCGAACTTGAACGGCTTGGTGACGACGGCCACCGTCAGCGCGCCCAGCTCGCTCGCGAGGCTGGCGATGACCGGCGTCGCCCCGGTGCCGGTGCCGCCCCCGAGACCGGTGGTCACGAAGACCATGTCGGCCCCGTCGAGGGCCGCGATGATCTGATCGGTGTCCTCGAGGGCCGCCTGCCGGCCGACGGCCGGCGACGCCCCCGCGCCCAGCCCCTTCGTCAGCTTGGCCCCGATCTGGATGCACAGCGGCGCCTCGCTGTGGCTCAACGCCTGAGCGTCGGTGTTGGCGACGATGAACTCGACCGCGGTGACGCCGGAGCGGACCATGCGATTGACGGCGTTGCTGCCCCCGCCGCCCACCCCGATGACCTTGATGCGCGCGCCCAACGCGTCGACCGGGTCGTGGATCGTCAGACGCGGGCTCTTCTGGTCGGATGCGGGCTCCCGGCTTGCCGCCTCGTCACCCCGTGCATCCCTGTGCTCAATAGTAGATTCCATCTACTCCCCCTTGTCCTTCCGCCAACGTGCGGCCGCCGCGGCGCGGCGCGCATTCGATCCCGTCATGCCCAACTGCGGCCTCGGGCCCGCCCCAGGAACCGGAACAACCCTCTCAGGCGACCGGTGAGGCTCCGGTCGGCGCTCCACCAGCTCTCGTGCGGCTGCTCCTGCATCTGGCGGCGGTGCGCGTGCTTGACCAGCCCCACCGCGGTCGCGAACGCCGGGCTGCTGACGTGATCGGTGAGTCCGCCCACGCCGGCCGGGCATCCGCGTCGGATCGGCAGGTCGAAGATCTGCTCGGCGATCTCCGCCATCCCCTCCAGCAGGGCTCCCCCGCCGCAGAGCACGATGCCCGAGTGCAGGGAATCCTCGTAGCCGGCACGCCTTATCTCGTCCCACAGCTTGTGGAACAACTGCTCCGCGCGCGGCTGCAGGACCCGGGAGAGCACGCGCCGGGACATCTCCCGCGGCGGCCGCCCCCCGACGCTCGCCACGTCGATGCGCTCGTCCTCGCCGACCATCGCATCGAGCGCGCATCCCTGCAGGCGCTTGATGCGCTCGGCATCGGGAATCGGCATCCGCAGGTCTACGGCGACGTCGTTCGTGAAGTGGCCGCCGCCCAGGGTCACGACCGCGGTGTGCCACAGGCTGCCGCGTTCGAAGATCGCGAGATCGGTGGTGCCGCCGCCGATGTCGGCGAGGGCGACCCCGAGGTCGCGTTCGGCGTTCGTCAACACCGACTCGCTCGCCGCGAGCTGCTCGATGAACATGTCGGCGACCTCCACCCCCGCCTGGTTCACGCAGGCGATGATGTTCTGGGTCGACGAGATGCTGCCGGTGACCACGTGCACGTTGACCTCGAGACGCGAGCCGGTCATGCCGATGGGGGCGCTGATGCCGTCCTGGCCGTCGACGACGAAGTTCTGGGCGAGGAGATGCACGATCTCGCGGCCCTTCGGCAGGGTCACCGCCTTCGCGGCGTCGATCGCGCGGCGCACGTCGCCGCCGGTGATCTCGCGATGCCGATCGGCCACCGCCACCACCCCGCGGCTGTTGAACGCCCGCAGATGGGCCCCGGAGAGGCCGAGGGCGACCGAGTCGATCTCGACGCCGGCAGTGAGCTCGGCCTCCTCGATCGCCCGCTTGATCGACTCGACCGCGGCCTCCACGTTGACGACGACACCGCCCCGGATGCCCTGGGCCTCGACGACCCCGACCCCGATGACGTCGATGCCGCCGTCGTCGAGGGGCTCCGCCACGATGGCCGCCACCTTCGACGTGCCGACGTCGAGGCCGACGAGATGGTTTTCCTTTCTTGCCATGGACCCCCCGTTCACGCCTCAACGACGCAGCGCCAAGGCACCACCCGGCCGACCGGCCGCGGCCGTATCGGCGACCCCGGCGACCTGCCGGTTCCGGGCCGGCTCCTCCCGGCCGGCCGACCCGCGGCGGTGCGCCCGGTCCCGGACAACCACCCGCGGGTCGAAGCGCAGATCGACCACGTCGATGTCCCGGACCTCCTCGCGCAGCAAGGGCGCCAGCTCGGCGTAGAGCCGCAGACGCGGGAGAAAGCGCTCCGCGCCCAGATGCAGCAGCACCACGTCGTCATCGAGAAGCACGACCGCGTTCCCGGGATCGGCGACGTCGATCTGGGAGACCGCGTCGAGCACGTCGGGCCGATCCGCCAGCTCCGAGAGCAGGCTCGCGGCCAGCGCCATGCGCTCCGGATCGACGACGGACGCTCCCTCCCCCCCTTCCTTCTCCAGACCGTCGACGATCGGGAAATCGAAATGCGCGAAGCGCGGCCCGTAACTGTCGACGACGGCCCCGGAGGCATCCAGCAGGAACAGCCGGCCGCCGAACCGCCCGAGCGCGACGGGCCGGCGCTCGGTCACGAACACCTCGACCGTCGACGGCAGCCGGCGGCGCAGCGTGCCCCCGGTGAGCCACGGCGATGCCGAGAGCAGCCGCCGGTGGTCATCCAGATCCACGGACAGGATGGCCGCGCCGCGCAGGCCCGGCATCAACGCCAGCACCTCCCCCGCCGACAACTGCACGTTGCCGTGCACCACGATGTCGTCGATGGCGAGGAACGGCGCGCCGGGCAGCTCCGCCGCCGCCATCCATCCGCCGAAGGACAGGCCGCCGGCCAGGATCAGGCCTCGCGCGAGCCGCACCCGGTGCCGCCTGACGCCAGCCGCGAGCCGCCGCAGGCGGGGCGGGGGCGGCTCGAGCTCGTTGGCGGGCGACCGGGTGGACACCACGTCGAGGGACGCCATGGTCATTCCTCCCCCGCCCCCGCGCCCGCCGTCCCGATCGCCTCGAGGAGACGGCCGCCGACCCCCCCGATGGGCCCGGCCCCCAGCGTGAGCACCAGATCGCCCGGCCGCGCCAGCCCGGCCACGAGTGGTGCGACCTCGTCGAGGCCGCGGACGTGGTGCACGGGCCGGTCGGTCTCGCGGCGCAGGGCGCGGGCGAGCCGCTCGCTCGTGATGCCGGGCATCGGGGCCTCCCCCGCCGCGAAGATGTCCACGAGCACCACGACGTCGGCGGCCGCCAGCACCGCCGCGAACCGGTCGAGGAAGCGGGCCGTCCGCGAGTACCGGTGGGGCTGGAAGACCACCACGAGCCGGTGGTGCGGCTGCCGGCGGGCCGTCGCCAGCACCGCCTCGATCTCGGTCGGATGGTGGCCGTAGTCGTCGACGACCCGCACGCCGGCCGCGGTGCCGCGATGCTCGAACCGCCGGCCCACCCCGGTGAACCGCCGGAGACCGGCCTCGATCGCACCCGGCTCGAGCCCCAGCTCGAGCCCCACCGCGAAGGCCGCGAGCCCGTTCAGCAGGTTGTGCCTTCCCGGCACCGCGACCGCCAGCCCCGCCGTCTCGGAGCGCCCGCGCCGGTTGAGCCGCACCCGGCACCGCGAGCCGTCGGCGCCGCAGACCGCTTCCCCGCCAACGACGTCGGCCGACCCGTCCTCCAGCGCGTAGGTGACGACCCGCCGCTCGATGCGGCCCCGGAGGCCCGCGATCCCGGCGTCGTCGCCGCACGCCACCACCACGCCCGATTCGACGGTCCGGTTGGCGAAGCGGACCAGGGTGTCGCGCAGGCGGTCGAATGTCCCGTAGTGGTCGAGATGCTCCGGCTCGAGGTTCGTGAGGACCGCGACATGGGGCCGCAGGGCCAGCAGCGACGGCTCGCTCTCGTCCGCCTCGACCACGAAGTGGGGCCCGTTCCCGAGCCTCGCGTTGCTCCCGAAGGCATCGATCCGGGCCCCCACCAGAACCGCCGGATCCAGTCCGCACTCGGCCAGCATCACCGCCACCATCGACGACGTGGTGCTCTTGCCGTGCGAGCCGGTCACCGCGACGGTCGCGCGCGTTGCCGCGAGCCCCGCCAGCATGACGCCGCGCGGCACCACCGGCAGGCGGCGGCGCCGGGCCTCGGCGACCTCGGGGTCGTCGTCGGGCACCGCGGCCGACACGACCACCGCGTCGGTCCCGGCGACCCGGCCGGGGTCGTGGCCGATCCCGACCTCGACCCCGCGCGCCCGCAGCCTCTCCGTGGCCGCCGACGCCGCCAGATCCGAGCCGCTGACCTCGTAGCCGAGACCGTTCATCATTTCCGCCACACCGCTCATGCCGACGCCGCCCACGCCGACGAAATGCACCCGGCGGGCGCCCGGCGGGAGGCCGTGGGCGGTCGCCATCGGTCTCCCGCCCTGCCGCTGCTCCCCGGATGAATGCCCCGCCACCTGCTCACGCGCCGCTCGACGCTCCGATCAGGCCCTCGGCCCGGTCGACGATGACCGAGACCGCGCGCGGCCTCGCCAGGGTGCGGGCCGCCGCCGCCATCCGCCGGCGCCGCTCGTCGTCGACGGCGAGCGCGAGCACGCGGGCGGCCAGCCGCTCGCCGCTCAGGCCGGCTTCCGGCAGCACCTCGGCCGCCCCCCGCTCCGCCAGCACCTCGGCGTTCGCCTGCTGGTGACCGTCGGCGGCGCCGGGCAGGGGGACCAGCAGCGACGGGCGGCCGGACGCGGCCAGCTCGGCGAGGGTGGTCGCGCCGGCGCGGCTGACCACGACGTCGGCCCGGCGCATGATGTCCGCCATCTCCGGGAAGAACGGGGCGACCCGCGCCGACACCCCGGCACGGCTGTACGCCTCCTGCACCAGGCTCTGATCGCGCCGGCCGGTCTGGTGCGTGACCGCGAAGGAGACGCCCGAGCCGGCGAGGACCGGCGCCGCCGCCGTCATCGCCACGTTGATGGCGTGGGCCCCCTGCGATCCGCCGAGCACCAGCAGGTGCAGCGGGCGCGGCGTCGCCGACGCCGCCGGCGGCGTCGCGGACGCCGTGGGCTCGAAGAACTCCGTCCGGACCGGGTTCCCCGCCACGAAGCCCTTGCCGCGAAACTGCGGCAGGGTCGCGTCGTGGGACACGGCGGCGGCGCTGACCACCGGCGCCAGCAGCCGGTTGGTGATGCCCGGCTTCACGTTCTGCTCCAGCACCATCGTCGGAATGCGCCGCAGGGCCGCGAGCAGGACGACCGCGCCGGCCGAGTACCCCCCGAGTCCGATGACGAGGTCCGGATCGACCCGGCCGATCGCCCGCCAGGCGTCCCAGGCGCTCACCGGCAGCAGGGAGAACCCCCGGACCCGGGCCGGCCAGGACGTGCCCTTCAACCCGGCGCTGCGAATCAGCACGTGCTCGAACCCCTGATCGCCGACGGTCCGGGCCTCGGCCCCGCGGCCGGTGCCCGCGAAGACGATGCGCGCCCCCGGGCGACGGCGCCGGATCTCCCGCGCCACCGCGATGCCGGGATAGAGGTGCCCACCGGTGCCGCCCCCGCTCATCAGCACGCAAGGTCCGGACATCGCCCGCTCCGCCTCCCGCGCCCCCCGCCGTCCTCCGGGAGCCCGCACCGCTCCGGGGCGCAGGTTCCCGGCGGACGGCCGGGCGGGGGCCCGCCGTCCCGACGTCACCGCAGTCATCGGGACCGCACCATCGGTATCCTTCGCGCCTCGGACGTGTGCTGGGAGACGTTCAGCAGAATGCCCATCGCCAGCAGGTTGATGAGCAGCGAGGAGCCGCCCGCGCTGACGAACGGCAGCGGAATCCCCTTGGTCGGCAGCAGCCCCAGCACGACGCTGATGTTGAAGAACGCCTGGAACGCCACCATCATGGTGATGCCGACGGCCAGAAACGCCCCGAACCGGTCCGGCGCCGACGCCGCGATGTCGAGGCCGCGCCACAGGATGACGCCGAAGCAGAGCAGCACCACCAGGGCCCCGAGCAGCCCCGTCTCCTCGGCGATCACGGCGTAGATGAAGTCGGTGTGGGGGTGCGGCAGATAGAACAGCTTCTGCACGCCGGCCATCAGCCCCTGTCCGAGCAGCCCGCCCGTGCCCACCGCGATCTGCGACTGGATGACCTGGTAACCGGCGCCTTGCGGGTCGGCCCAGGGATCGAGGAACGCGAGCAGCCGCTGGACCCGGTAGGGGGCGCTGACGAGGACCGCGAATAGCAGCGGCCCCAGGACCAGCGCCAGCCCCGCGAGGTAGCGGTACGGCACCCCTGCCGCGAACACCATGACCCCGACGATCATGAGCAGGGTGAACGCGGTCCCGAAGTCGGGCTCGAGCACGATCAGGCCACAGACGAGGCCGGTGACGAGGACCACCGGCGCCAGCGCATGCGCTACCCGGTCCATCTTCTCCATGCGCCGTTCGAGAGTGGCGGCGGTGAACAGGATGACCGCCACCTTGGCGAGCTCCGACGGCTGGATGCCGACGCCGCCGATCGAGAACCACCGGCGGGTCCCGTTGATCGGGGGGCCGAAAAAGACGAGGATGAGGGTCGCGACACAGATCGCCAGGCCGGCGCGGATCACGAGCGGGCTCCGCAGCACGCGGTAGTCCACCCGCATCGCGGCGGCGAGCAGCCCGATGCCGAGAACGGCCCAGACCACCTGCTTGAGCAGGAAGAACCAGGGTGGCTGCTGGAAGCGGCCCATGGCGAGAACGGCCGAGGCGCTGTAGACCATCACCACGCTGGCGCACACCAGCAGCAGGGTGGCGAGGAACAGCACCTTGTCGGATTTCAGCTTTCGCGCCATGGTAGTCGTCGCGGCTGGCCCGCCAATCGTCGCCTTCGGCTCCGATTGGCGCCCAACCAACCCTCCAGGAGGTCCGCTCCGTTCCACGGCGCGAACCCCTGATGACGGCGGACGGCCGGGGCGGCCCTAAAGTGCGAAGCGCCTCGACCCGAGAACCAGAAGCGTGAGCGGTCAGCAGTCATCAGCCGCGCGCGAGGAGAAGACACCGACCTCGCAGACCGAGGCAGCCTGCGTTCCCAGCGGTCGACTCTCCCCCGCCGCGACACGACTGATGACTGCTCACTGCTCACGCTTCCCTTCGACCTCCTCCCGCAGGCGGCCCACCGCCCGCACGAACACGCGGCCCCGTTCCGCGTAGTCCCGGAACATGTCGAGGCTGGCGCACGCCGGCGCCAGCAACACCGTTCCCCCGGGTGCGGCCAGCCCGTAGGCGGCGCGGACCGCGTCGTCCAGCGAAGCGGCCTCGACGACCCGCACCGCCGCCTCGAACGTCTCGCGGATCCGTCCGCGGATCTCGCCGATGGCGACCACCGCGTCGGCGCGGCGCTCGAGCAGGGGGACGAGCGACTCCAGGTCGCCCCCCTTGAAGCGTCCGCCCATGATGACGACGAGGCGGTCGCCGCAGCTCTGGATGGCGCATCGCGCCGCCGCCACGTTGGTCGCCTTGGAGTCGTCGACGAAGCGCACTCCGCCCACCTCGCCGGCCGGGGCCAGGGCGTGGTCGAGCCCCGCGAACCCGTCGACGGCCCGGGTCATCTCGCCGGCGGACACCCCGACGAGGCTCGCCACCGCGCTCGCGGCGAGGACGTCGCTCAGCAGGTGCCGCCCCATGAGGCGCACCGCGGACAGCGGCACCAGCGGGTCCTCGCCGGCCGCGGTCCGGCGGACGATGGCCCCGCCGGCAACCGCGATGCCCGCGTCGATGGGCGCCGACAGGCCGTAGGGCACCCGCCGGGGGCGGCTCCCGCGCGCCATCCGCAGGACCTCGGGATCGTCCGCGTTCACCACCAGCGCGTCGACCTCGGTCTGGTTGGCGAAGATGCGGGCCTTGGCCGCGGCGTAGGCGGCATAGCTCCCGTGCCGGTCGAGATGGTCGCGATGCAGGTTGAGGAGCACCGCGATCGCGGGGCGGAACGTGTCGGTCAGCTCGAGCTGGAAGCTCGACGCCTCGACCACGTGGACGGTCTCGGGGGTGGACTCGTCCACCTGGGTGCTGAGGGCGGTCCCCACGTTCCCTCCCACCAGCACGTCCCAGCCCCCGGCCTCCAGCATGCGGCCCGCCAGCACCACCGTCGTCGATTTGCCTTTCGTCCCGGTCACCGCCACCACGCGCCCCCGCAGCCAGCGGCTCGCGAGCTCGAGCTCGCTGATGAGGGGGACCCCCCGCCGACGGACGCCGTCGAACACCGCCAGCGCGGGAGACACCCCCGGGCTCAGCACCACGAGGTCGGCGCGCGCCAGCGTGCCGGGCCGATGACCGCCGAGCTCCAGCTCGACGCCGGCGTCTCCGAGCCGGCGGACCGGCTCGGGCACCTCGCGGCGCCGCTCCGTCAGGACCACCCGCGCGCCGCGGTCGGCCAGGAGCCGCGCCGCCGCCACGCCGCTGCGTGCCGCCCCCACGACCACGACCGTCGCCCCCCGCACCGAGAACCCGTTCATCGCAGCTTCAGGGTCGCGAGGCTGAAACAGGCGAACACCACCGCGGCGATCAGGAACCGGCTGATGACCTTCGGCTCGCTCCACCCGATCAGCTCGCAGTGATGGTGGAGCGGGGCCATGCGGAACACCCGCTGGCCCGTGAGCTTGAACGACCCGACCTGGATGACGACCGACAGGAGCTCGATGACGAACACCGCGCCTACGATGGGCAGCAGGAGCTCCTGCTTGATGAGGATGGCCACGGTGCCGAGGGCGCCCCCGAGCGCGAGGGACCCGACGTCGCCCATGAAGATCTCGGCGGGGTGCGAGTTGTACCAGAGGAAGCCGAGCCCGGCGCCGACGAGGGCGCCGCAGAACACCGTGAGCTCCGCCGCCGGCGCCACGTGGGTCAGCAGCAGGTACTCGGCGAAGGTCGCGTGCCCGGTGACGTAGGCCAGCGCCGTCATCGCCGCCGCGGCGACGATGAAGAGACTGATGGCGAGGCCGTCGAGCCCGTCGGTCAGGTTGACGGCGTTCGAGAAGAACACCATCACCAGCATGCCGAACGGGACGTACAGCCAGCCGAGATCGGGGGTGATCTGTTTGAAGAACGGCAGGACGAGCTCGGTGTCGTAGATTTCGCGGCCGCTCATCCACAGCAGGGCGAAGCCGACGGCGAGGGCCACCACCGCCTGGCCGAGGAGCTTGTAGCGGGGGCGCAGCCCGTTGTGGTCGCGGCGGACGATCTTCAGGTAGTCGTCGAGGAAGCCGACGAGCCCGAACGCCACCATCGAGAGGATCGCGATCCACACGTAGGCGTTCGTGAGGTCGCCCCAGGCGAGGGTCGGCACCGTCGCCGCGGTCAGGATGAGCAGCCCCCCCATGGTCGGGGTGCCGGCCTTGGACCGGTGCCCGGCGAGGTCGTCCCGCACCACCTGGCCGATCTGGAACTCGCGGAGGGTCCGGATGAGCCAGGGCCCCACGACGAGGCTGATCAGGAACGCGGTGATGCCGGCGGCAGCGGTCCGCACGGTGATGTACTGGACGACGTTCAGCGGCGGATAGAGCAGGTGGTACAGCATCACGTCCGCTCCGATCCCGCCGCCCGGTCGGCGCAGAGCCGCGTCACCACCCGGTCCGTACGAACCCCCCGCGAGCCCTTGACGAGGACGACGTCGCCGTCGCGAATCGACGCCGCCGTGCGCGACGCCGCCTCCTCGCTGGTCTCGCAGTGGAGGACGCCGGCCGCGGCCGCGCCGGCTTCGACGGCGGCGAGGCCGAGGGCCCGCGCGGATTCCCCGCCGACCGTCAGCAGCAGGCCCACCCCCGCCGCCGCCGCGGCCCGGCCGGCGGCCCGATGCAGGTCCTCGGAGCGGGCGCCGAGCTCGAGCATCTCGCCGAGCACCGCCACCCGGCGTCCGGCCCGGCCGCGCGCCAGGGTCGCGAGCGCCGTCTCCAACGCGAGGGGGCTCGAGTTGTACGAGTCGTCGATCACGGCGACCCCGCCGGCCAGCCGGTGTATCCGGCCCCGGTGCGGCGGCGCCTCGACCGCGGCCGCCCGCTCGACGGCGGCGGCCAGAGGGACGTCGAAGGACAGCGCGACGCCGACGGCGGCGAGGACGTTGGCGAGGTTGCCGCGGCCGAGCAGCCGCGTGCGCACCGGCGCCGCCCCGACGGGTGTGCGGAGGCGGGCCCGCACACCTTCCAGCCCGAGGTCCTCGACGCCGCTCGCGCTCACCTCCGCCTCCACGTCGACGCCGAACGTGACGACCCGGCCCGGGAACCCCGCCACCCGGCGCATGACCCGGTCGTCCGCCGCGTTGGCGACGACCACCGCGTCCCGCGACGCCCCGGTCAGGATCTCCGCCTTGGCGTCGGCAATCGCCTCGATCGAGGGGAAGAACTCGGCGTGCGCCTCGCCGACGTTGGTCCACACCCGCACGTCGGGCTCAGCGATCTCCACGAGGCGACGAATCTCTCCGGGGCCGCTCATTCCGAGCTCCACCACGGCCACTTCCGGCCGGGTCCGCAACTCCAGCAACGACAACGGCAACCCGATGTGGTTGTTCAGGTTGCCCCGATTCCGAAACACGCGGTACCGCGTCTCCAGCAACGCCGCCGACAGCTCCTTGGTCGTGGTCTTTCCGACGCTGCCGGTCACCGCGACCACCCGGGCGCCCGAGTCCCGCCGGACCCGGCGGGCCAGCGCCTGCAACGCGTGCAGGGTGTCATCGACGACGATCCCCGGGGCCGGCGGCGTGCCCAGGGCCGCGGCGTCGCTGACGACGACCGCGGCCGCACCGCGGGCCACCGCATCCCCCACGAAGCGGTGACCGTCGAAACGGGCGCCGCGAATCGCGACGAACAGATCGCCGGGGCGGAGCGAGCGGGAATCGATGGAGACGCCGGTGGCGCGGGTTCCGCCCGCCCCCGAGATCCGTGCGCTCGCCACCGACGCGGCCAGCTCGCCCAACGTCATCGACCACGATCCGCCCATCTCCTTCGGCCCGCCCCGACCACCCCGTCCCCGGCTCCAGACGCTCCACGCCCGCGGGCCTCCTCACGACACCCGCACCCGGGTCCGCCGGCTCGCGAGCGCCTCCCGGGCCACTGCACGGTCCTCGAACGGCAGCCGCTCGTCGCCGATGACCTGCTCGCGCTCGTGGCCCTTGCCGGCGATGACCACCGCGTCTCCCGACTCGGCCTCGGCGATGGCGCGCTCGATGGCGGCGCGGCGATCGGCGATGGCCAGGTGCCGGCACCCCGTCTCGGCCGCCGTCGAGAGGACGCCGCCGCGAATCTGGTCGATGATGCGGTCCGGATCCTCGGAGCGCGGGTTGTCGGAGGTCAGCACCACGAGGTCGCTGAGCCTCGCCGCCACCGCCCCCATCAGCGGGCGCTTGGCGCGGTCGCGGTCGCCGCCGCAACCGAAGACGCTGATGAGACGGCCGGCGGCCAGCTCGCGCACCGCGCCGAGCACCCCGCGCAGGGCGTCGTCGGTGTGGGCGAAGTCGAGCAGGACCCACAGGTCGTCGTCGGGCGAGGACACCACCTCGAACCGCCCCGGCACGCCGTCGAGCCCCGCGACGCCCGCCTCGATGGCCGGCAGCGGCACGTCGAGGGCGAGGGCGGCGGCGGCGGCGGCGAGCACGTTGTAGGCGTTTACCCTCCCGGGGAGGGGCGAGCTCAGCTCGAGCCGCCCCCGGGACGTCCGGACATCGAGCCGGGTCCCCGCGCGGGTCGACTCCACCCGTTCGGGCCGCACCTCGGCGTCCCTGTCCACCGCGTAGGTCACGGGGCGGCCGGTCATGCCCGCGAGCCGACGGCCGGCGGGGTCGTCCACGTTGACGACCGCCGGCGCTCCGAGCGGCAGCATGTCGAAGAGGCGGTGCTTCGCCTCGAAGTAGTGCTCCATGTCGGCGTGGAAATCGAGGTGGTCGCGCGTGAGGTTGGTGAAGACGGCGGCGCTGAACAGGGTGCGGTCCACCCGGCGCATCGACAACGCGTGCGAGGACACCTCCATCACGCAGGCGGCGACGCGCTGCTCGACCATCTCGCGCAGGAGAGCCTGGACGTCCGGCGCCTCGGGGGTCGTGTGCACCGCCTCCGCCTCGGCCGCGCCGATGCGGTACGTCACGGTCCCGATGCGGCCGCACGGCCGGCCCGCCGCCTCGAAGATGGCCGACAGCAGGTACGTGGTGGTGGTCTTGCCGTTGGTGCCGGTGACCCCCACCACCGTGAGATCGCGGCTCGGGTTGCCGTGGAAGGCCGCGGCCAGCTCGGCGAGGGCGAGCCGGGCGTCGGTCACCTGCACCCACCGCCCCTCCGCGCCGGGCCGCACGCGCGACTCCGACACCACGAGCACCGCACCGCGCCGCGCCGCCTCGTCCGCGAAGTCGGCGCCGTCGGCGTGCAGCCCCTTGATCGCGACGAACACCGCCCCCGGCCCGACCTGGCGGGAATCGAAGGCGATGGATGTCGCGTCCCGCGTCAGCACCGCGGCGTCCACCGACGGGCCGGGGTCGCCGGCGTCCACCCGGCCCGACAGCCGCGGCATCAGGTCGCCGACCGTCATGACCCCGCCCCCGCCCGGTGCCGCTCGAGCGTCAGCACCAGCGCCTGCCCCGGGACGATGGCATCGCCCGCCCTCGGGGCCTGCCTCACGACCACCCCGCGCCCCCTGAGGCGGGCCGACAGGCCAAGGTCCGTCGCCGCCGCGACCGCCGCCCGCGCGCCGAGCCCCTGCAGATCGGGCATCACGCCGGGCCCCGCCGCGCGGGGGCCGGCCGGGTCCGCCCCTTCGTCCGCTCGCACGAGAACGGTCCGCACGCCCGGGAACGGGGCGGCCTCGGGGGGCACGAGCAGCGGCGGCGGCGCGTCCAGGTTGGGCGCGACGCCGAGATGCCGGAGAACCGACTCGCCGATGCGCTGGAAGACGGGGGCGGCCACGGCGCCCCCGAACCCGGCCACGCCGTCGACCATGACGAGAATGGTGAGCTCGGGCCGCGTGGACGGCACGAACCCCACGAAGGAGGCGACGTGGTCGGTCCGCGAGTAGCCGCCCCCGGGAAGGAGCTTCTCGGCCGTGCCCGTCTTGCCGGCGACGCTGTAGCCGGGAATGCGGGCCGCCCGGGCCGTCCCACGGGCGACGACGTCCTCCATGATGCCGGTCAGGGTGGCCGCGGTCCGCGCCCCAATCACCCGCCGGACGACCCGAACCGGAATCTCCTCGCGGACGCCGCCGCGCAGCTCCGCCCGGACGAGGCGGGGGGCCAGCAGCTCCCCGCGGTTGGCGACGGCGTTCATCGCGACCGCCATCTGCAGCGGCGTGACGGAGACCGTGTAGCCCATCGCCACGCGGGCCAGCTCGCCCTCGCGGAGCCGGGAGAGGTCGTGCACGATGCCGCGGCTCTCGCCGGGGAAGTCGCGGGCGCTCATCTGACCGAAGCCGAAGCGCCGGACGTAGCGGTTGAGGCGGTCCGAGCCCAGGGCCACGCCGACCTGGCTGGCCCCGACATTGCTGGACCTGACGATGACGTCGGCGAAGGTGAGGGTCCCGTAGTTGCGGAAGTCGCGGATCGGCCTCCCCCCGAAGTAGATCACGCCGGGGTTCACGTCGATGAGGTCGCCGGGCCGGACCACCCGCTCCTCGAGGGCGGCCGAGGCGGTGACGATCTTGAAGGTCGATCCGGGCTCGTAGACGTCCTGCACCGCCCGGTTCCGGCGCGCCGCCGCGGATGCGCCCCGCCAGGCGTTGGGGTTGAACGTGGGCTCGTTGGCGAGCGCGAGGATGTCGCCGGTGCGCGGGTCGAGGACCACGACGCTGGCGCCGTCGGCGTCGTGCTCGCGGACGGCGGCGCGAAGCTCCCGCTCGGCGACGTGCTGAACGTAGCTGTCGATGGAGAGCTCGAGGGAGACGCCCGCCGTCGGCCGCCGCTCGACGCGGCTGAACGCCTGCTGCTGGGCGTCGCGCTGCACCAGGATTCTCCCCGGCTCGCCCGCGAGGGTCTCCTCGTACCGCGACTCCAGGCCGTGGAGGCCCTGGTTGTCGACGCCGGCGTGACCCAGCACGTGCGCGGCGAGGCGTCCGTTGGGATAGTAGCGCCGGTTCTCCTTGAGGAAGCCGATGCCGTCGAGGTCGAGGTCGCGTATCCGCTCGGCCACCCGCGGCGAGATCTGCCGCTCGACGTAGGCGAAGGCGCTCCCCCGGGCGAGGACCGACGCGAGCCGCGCCTCCCGCTCCGCCGTGCACGCCATCACCTCGCAGAGCCGCCGGGCCGTCCCCGACGGGTCGTCCACCTTCCTCGACTCGGCGATGACGGTGTCGGCGGCCACGTCCCAGGCGAGCACCCGCCCCCCGCGGTCGAGGAGCTCCCCGCGCCGGGCCGGCGTCTCGATCGCGCGCTCCTGCTGGTCGCCGGCGCGCTGGACGTAGAAGTCGTGGTCGACGACCTGAAGCTGGACGAGCCGCCCCGCGATGGCGATTGCCCACAGCACCATGACCCAGGCGGCGACCCGCACCCGCGGGTGCAGGACCTCCCGCCAATGGCCGGCCGCCGGGCCTCGGTCGAGTGTCATCGTCGTTCTTCAGCGGGCCGCGAGCGGCGCGATGCGCACCCCCGCGCCCCGATTCGCCCTCACCGCGACGTCCGGCGGGGGCGAGGCCACCCGGCGCTCGACCACCTGCACGCCGCTCCCCGCCGGTGGCGCCAGCCCCAGCTCGGCCGTCGCGATGCGCTCAATCCGCTGCGGCGCGGTCAGCGTCTCGATCTCGAGGAGCAGATGCCGGTTCAGGTCGAGCTGCTCGGAGCGCTCCTGCTCCATCTGCTCGATCTCGTAGCCGTACCTGATCAGCTCGAAGTTCTGCCAGGCCGAGAACAGGATCACGGCCACGAAGCAGACCCCCACCGCCAGGGATCGCCAGAGCTCGCGTTGCCGCCGACGGTCGATCTCGCGCACGATCGGCGCGTTGCAGATGTCGCGGGTGACGCGGAAGTCGAGATTCTGCTGATTCACGCCGCCCTCCAGGCCGCCCGCAGCCGGGCCGAGCGGGCGCGGGGGTTGCGGGCCAGCTCGTCTTCGGCCGGCCGCAACGGCTTGCGGGTCAGAATGCGCAGCGCGAGCTCGCCGCCGCGCTCGAGCTCGCGGAACGTGCGCTTGACGATGCGGTCCTCGAGCGAGTGGAAGCTGATGACGACGAGGCGCGCGCCCGCCTTCAGGCGCCTCGCGGCCGCGCGCAGGAACGCGTCGAGCCCGTCGAGCTCGCGGTTGACCCAGATGCGCAGGGCCTGGAACGTGCGGGTCGCGGGGTCGATGCGGGAGCGCCCGCGATAGCGCGCCGCACGGCGGACGACGGCGGCGAGCTCGGCCGTCGTCCCGATTCCCGCGCCGGCCACCGCGGCGACGATGGCACGGGCGATGGGGCGCGAACGGCGCTCCTCGCCGTACTCGAAGATGACGTCCGCCAGTCCCTCGGGGGTCGCCTCGGCGAGAAGGTCGGCGAGGGTGCGGCCCGCGGTCCGGTCCATGCGCATGTCCAGTGGATCGTCGCGGCGGAAGCTGAAGCCCCGGCCGTCGGCCTCGAGCTGGACCGAGGAGCACCCGAGGTCGGCCAGCGCCCCGTCGACCCGTTCGACCCCGAGCCGGTCCAGCACGTCGTCGAGGCCGCGGTAGTCGGCGTGCACCAGCTCCACGCGGTCCTTCCAGGCGGCGAGGCGTCGGCGGGCGAGGGGCAGCACCTCGGCGTCGCGGTCGAGCCCGACGACCCGATCCGCCCCCGCCTCGAGCAGCGCCGCCGCGTGGCCCCCGGTCCCCACCGTGCAGTCGACGACGAGGCCGCGCCCCGCCGGCTCTAGCAGCTCGACCGTCTCCGCCCGCAGGACCGGCTCGTGTAGGATCGTCGCCATCAGATGCCGAACTCCGACAGTTTCCGGGCATCGGCGTCCGTGAAGGGCTCGTCCGCCATGCGCGTCGCGAATCGCTCGTGATTCCAGACGTCGAGATGGTCGAGCTGGCCCAGGACGTCCACGTCGCCAGCCATCGCCGCCGACTCGCGCAGCAGGGGGTGGATGGACACCCGGCCCTGCTTGTCGATCTCGCCGGGCTGGCCGTAGTAGTTCACGAGGTCGACGTAGCGCGCGAGCTCGGGCAGCGACGGCGGCAGCGTCGCCAGCTTGCGCTCCATCTCCTCCCAGACCGGCATCGGATAGATGTTGACGACCACGCCCTCGTGCTTGCGGGAGGTCACGTACACCTGGCTGCCGTACCGGTCCTGCATGGCGGACCGGAACACCGCGGGGATCTTCAGTCGTCCCTTCTCGTCGATCTTGACTGAATAGTTGCCCCGAAGCACCACTATGCTCCACTGAGGTCCAATAAACTCCACCACACTATAGAGAACGACCACTGCCAGTGTCAACAAGTGACGTGAAATCTAGAACTTACGCTTTATGTTCGCGTTTTCGCTCGGCGGAGGGAGGACGACGGGAATCATGTTGCGGGCCGGACTGACGGGGCTGCCGTCGACGGGGAAGACCACGTTGTTCCGCCTGCTGACGCAGGCGTCCGGCGAGCCGGCGGCGGCGACTCGCCGGGCGGCGGCGCAGGTGGGGGTGGCGCAGGTGCCGGACCCCCGCCTCGACCGGCTGACGGCGCTCTTCGACCCGCGGCGCCGGGTGCCGGCCACGGTCGAGCTGAGCGAGCTCGCCGGCCGCGGCTCGGCCGCCGCGATGCTCGACGTGTCGGGCTTCCGCGACGCCGACGCCCTGCTCCACGTGCTGCGGATGTTCCCGGACGAGCGGGTCCCGCACGCGTCGGGAAGCCTGGACCCGGCCCGGGACGCCAGGCGGATGGAAGACGAGCTGATCCTGGCCGATCTCGGGGTCGCCGAGCGGCGGGTCGAGAAAATCCGCCAGGACATGAAGAAAGGCCGGAGCCGCGAGCTGGACGAGGAGCTGCGGGTCATCGAGCAGTGCCGGGCGGCCCTGGAGGACGGCCGGCCCCTGCGCGCTCTCGCCCTCGACGCGACCGACGCCCGGCGGCTGCGGGGCTTCAGCTTCCTGTCCGCCAAGCCGTTGCTCGTCGTGCTCAACCTCGACGAGGCGGACGTGGCGGACCCGGAGGAGGCGGTCGCGCGGGTCGGCCTCGCCGAGGCCCTGTCGGGGAGCGGGATCGAGACGGTGCCCGTCTGCGCGAAGATCGAGCTGGAGATAGCGGAGCTGCCGCCGGGGGACCGGGCTGCTTTCCTCGCCGATCTCGGCCTCGCCGACTCGGGGCTCGACCGGGTCGTCCGGGCGGCCTACCGGCTGCTCGGCTACATCTCCTTCTTCACGGTGGGGAAGGACGAGTGCCGGGCCTGGTCGATCCCGCGGGGGACGGCGGCGCAGGAAGCGGCGGGCGAGATTCACAGCGACATCGCCCGCGGGTTCATCCGTGCGGAGGTGGTTCACTACGACGCACTGACGGCCCGGGACGGCTCGCACGCCGCGTGCCGCGAGCATGGAGAGGTGCGGCTGGAGGGCAAGGACTACGTGGTCCGCGACGGCGACGTCATCAACTTCCGGTTCGCCACGTGAGCCGCGACCGCCGCCCCTTGACGAGATTGCGCGCTGTGCCGCGGCCCGCCGGGCGCGGCGCCTCGACGCGTCCCCGACGATGACGCCCTCCACCCCGACCGGCGACGGCCTGACCCGCTCGGCCGGCATAGCGGGCCTCGCCACCATGACCAGCCGGGTGCTGGGACTGGTGCGTGAGCAGGCCCTCGCCTACCGCTTCGGGGCCGGCGACCGGATGGACGCCTTCTTCGTGGCCCTGCGCATTCCCAACCTGCTGCGCGAGCTCTTCGCGGAAGGGGCGATGAACGCCGCCTTCGTGCCCGTCTTCACGCGGCGCCTGACCCGCGAGGGCCGCGGGGCGGCGTGGCGGCTGGGAGCCCAGCTCATCAACGCCCTCGTGGTCGTCACCGGGGTCATCACGGCCGCGGGCATCGTCTTCGCCGAGCCCCTGACCCGCCTTTTCGCCGGCGACTACCAGCAAGTGCCCGGCAAGTTCGAGCTGACCGTGCAGCTGACGCGCATCGTCCTGCCGTTCTTCACCCTGGTGGCGATCGCGGCCGCGTGCATGGGCATGCTCAACTCGCTGCGGCGCTTCTTCGTCCCCGCGCTCTCGCCCGCCGCCTACAACGTCTGCCTCATCGCGAGCGCCCTCGTCGTCGTGCCCCTCATCCCCGAGGGCGGCGTCGACCCCGTCGCGGCGGTCGCGGCCGCGGTGCTTGTCGGCGGGGCGGGGCAGATCGCGGGGCAGTGGTGGGCGCTCCGCCGCGAGGGGTTCCGCTGGCGGCCGGCACTGGACCCGGCCGACCGGGGCCTGCGTGAGGTCGTGGGGTTGATGGGACCGGCGACGGTGGCGGGGGCCGCGCTGCAGGTGAACCTGCTCGTCAACACCCACCTCGCCACCGGCGAGGGCACCGGCGCCGTCACCTGGCTGACCCTCGCGTTCCGCCTGATGTACCTGCCGCTGGGGGTGCTCGGGGTGTCGATTGCGACGGTGACCCTGCCCGCGGTGTCCCGGCACGCCGCGGCCGGCGACCTCGCGGCGGTGCGGGAGACGGTGTCTCGCGGGCTGCGCCTGATGCTCGCGGTGATGGTGCCGGCGGCGGTGGGCCTCGCGGTCCTGGCGACCCCCGTCGTGCGGCTCGTCTTCGAGCACGGCGAGTTCACCGCCGCCGACACCCCGGCGACGGCGCGGGCACTGGTGTTCTACGCCCCGGGCATCGTCGGCTACGCGGCGGTGCGGCTGACCGCCCCGGTGTTCTACGCCTTCGGGAACAGCCTGGCCCCGGCCCTCGTCAGCGTCGCCACCGTCGCCCTGAACGTCGGGCTGAATCTCGCGCTCGTGCGGATCATGGGCTATCCCGGACTCGCGCTGGGCACGGCCCTCGCGTCGTGGTTCAACGCCGGCGGCCTGCTCGTGCTGCTGCACCGCCGCCTCGGCGGCATCGACGCCCGCCGCCTCGCGGACCGCCTGGCGCGGACCTGCCTCGCGGCGGCGTTCATGGGCGCGGCGGTCGGGGCGGCCGAGGGCATTGCCGCGGACCTCGCGGCGGGTGGCGACCTTCTGACCGCGGGACTCGTCCTCGGCAGCGAGATCGCGCTCGGCCTGATCGTGCTGGCCGCCGCCGGCCGGCTCCTCGGCATCACCGAGCTCGACGAGGTCCGGGCGCAGATCCTCGGCCGGCTGCTCGCACGGCGGCCGTCGTCCGACCAGGACGGAGGGCGCTAGCGCGGACGCCTGGAGGGTTGCCGCGAAAGTACACGGCGGTGAAGACACGCGACCCTGACGCGACGGGAGGGTCTCAAGGGAGCGGCGGTTCATGCTCCACGTGGCGACGCTCGCTCTCGAGGCCGCCCTTTGTGGCCTCGACGGCGCAGCGTCGTGAGCGCGGACAGGCTGCCGTACTTCCTGCGCGTTGGGGCGGCTGCGCAAAGCGTGGCCTTGAGCGTTCGGGCGGTGAGCGGAGCCGCAGGCGACGCTCTCCGGGCCAGCCGCCCACGACCGTGGTACGATGGCGGCGATGCCCCACGGGTACTACTACCACCAGCGTCCGTCCGGCATGTCGTTCGGCCCGGGTCCGATGACCCCGGCCGTGAAGATGCTGCTCTGGGCGAACATCGGCGTCTTCGTGGCCGGCGCCCTCGTCCCGCCCCTCGGCCGCCTCCTCATCGAGGTGTTCGGGCTGCGCCCCGAGGCGGTGGTGACGGGGCTGCGGTTCTGGCAGCCCGCCACCTACATGTTCCTGCACGGGAGCATCGGGCACATCTTCTTCAACCTGCTGATCCTGTGGATGTTCGGGGTGCAGCTCGAGCGCCTGTGGGGACCGGCGTACTTCCTGCGCTTCTACCTGGTGACCGGCGTCGGGGCCGGCATCGCCACCATCGTGGCGGGGCTGCTGCCGTTCGCTTTCAGCGAGCCGACCTACCACGGCGTGACCATCGGCGCCTCGGGGGCGATCTACGGCCTGCTGATGGCGTTCGCCGTCTACTATCCGAACGCGCCGATCCTGGTGTTCTTCGTCTTCCCGATCCCGGCCCGCTACTTCGTGATGATCATCGGGGCCATCGCGTTTCTGTCGGTGCCGCGCGGCGAGGGGGTCGCCCACGTCGCCCACCTCAGCGGGCTCGTCGTCGGCTACCTCTACCTCAAGGGGGGCACGGGAATCGGCCTGCCGCGGCTCGGCCGGTTCGGGCTGAAGGCCGAGATCAAGTACCGGTACCTGCAGTGGAAGATGGGCCGGCTGCGCCGAAAGTTCCGCGTCCTGCCGGGTCGCGACGACTGGGACGGCACGGTTCACTGACGCCCCGACCGGCCTCCGCCGCCGGGACGCCGGTTGTCGCCCGCAGCCGGCGCGTCACTCGCCGCATCCGGACGCATCGGCATCCGACCGCCGGCCGCCCCCGTTCTCGGTGCGACGCGGGGTCGTGCCGCGGGCCG
The DNA here is from genome assembly GCA_965207615.1 of Vicinamibacterales bacterium. Classification (GTDB taxonomy): domain Bacteria; phylum Acidobacteriota; class Vicinamibacteria; order Vicinamibacterales; family UBA8438; genus JAJEEA01. Next base: position 5,865,546 of record CBDBMZ010000003.1, on the reverse strand, counting down.
CGAGCGCAAAGGTGTCCGCGAGGGCCTCGATCTGGTGCGGGGCCCGCCCGGGAACGCGCACGACCTCGCCCTCCCGTACGACGACGTCGTCCCCCGCGAGCCGCAGCCTGAGCTTCCCGTCGAGGACGTAGATGAGCTCCTCGCCGTCGTGGGCATGGAGCGGCACGAGGGCCCCGCGCTTCAGGTAGACCTGCGCCAGCCTCTGGCCGTCGCCGGCGACCGCCTTCCGAGAGATGAGGGCGGTGATCTTCTCGAGCGCCAGATCGTCCCACGCCGTCACCACGCCGTCGAATTCGCTCGTCATCGTCTGAACGGCCGGCCCGGCGCCCGCGGGGCGGGGGCAAGCGCCGCGATGCTATAATTTACTGCCAATGCGGGCCAGCCATCGGTCCCACCTTTGGCACGCAGGATTGCACCATGGAGCGCTCGACGGGCTCGGGGAACGCGCCTGCCGCGACTTCACAGCGGCTGTACGGCGGACTGTCGCGGGATGAGCTGCTGCGGTTCTACCGCACGATGCTCATGGCGCGCCGCCTCGACGAGAAGGAGCTGCAGCTCAAGCGACAGAGCAAGAGCTTCTTCCAGATCAGCGGGGCGGGCCACGAGGCGATCCAGGTGGCGGCCGGCACCCTGCTGACGGCGGGCCGCGACTGGTTCTTCCCCTACTACCGCGACCGGGCCCTGGCCCTGGCCCTGGGCATGACGGCCCACGAGATGCTGCTCGCGGCGGTCGGCGCCGCCGCCGATCCGTCGTCGGGGGGGCGCCAGATGCCCGCCCACTGGAGCAAGCCGGCCCTGAACCTGGTCTCGCCCTCCAGCGCCGTGTCGACCCAGTGCCTCCACGCGGTGGGGTGCGCCGAGGCCTGCCAGTTCCATCTGCGGTTCCCGGAAGTCGCGGACGCCGCCGGCGCCTGCGCGGAGGGCGACGTCGTCTACGTCTCGCTCGGCGAGGGGGGCACCAGCGAAGGCGAGTTCTGGGAGTCGCTGAACACCGCCTGCACGCGCCGGCTCCCGGTGATCTACCTGATCGAGGACAACGGCTACGCCATCTCGGTTCCGGTCGAGATACAGACGCCGGGCGGCGACGTCACCCGCCTCGTGTCGGGCTTCCCGGGGCTCGAGGTCGTCGGCGTCGACGGCACCGACGCCCTCGCGAGCGTCGCGGCGATGCGGCAGGCCCTGGCCTACGCGCGCGGCGGCCGCGGCCCGGTCCTCGTCAAGGCGGGCGTGGTGCGGCTGCACTCGCATTCCGAGTCGGACGACGACGGCCAGTACAAGAGCGAGGCGGAGCGCGAGGCCGATCGGGCCCGCGACCCCATCACCCGGCTCGCCGCGTTCCTGACCGGACGCCAGATTGCGGACGACGCCGAGCTGGCGCGGTTGGCGGCGGGCGTGGACGAGGAGATCAGGGCGGCGGCGGACGAGGCGCTGGCCGCCGCCCCGCCCGACCCCGCCACGGCGCTGCGCTACGTGTACTCGCCCGACGTGGACCCGGCGGCCGCGCGCTTCGACGTGCCCGGTGCCCCCGACGGCGAACCGATCACGATGGTGGCGGCCATCAACCGCACCCTCGAGGACGAGATGGCCCGCAACCCCCGGATCGTGGTGTTCGGGGAGGACGTGGCCGACTGCAGCCGGGCCGAGGCCCTGTCCGCGGTGCCGGGCAAGGGCGGGGTGTTCAAGGCGACCCTCGGGCTGCAGCGGCGGTTCGGACGCGAGCGCGTGTTCAACTCGCCGCTGGCCGAGGCCAACATCGTGGGCCGGGCGATCGGGATGGCCATCCGCGGGCTGAAGCCGGTCGTCGAGATCCAGTTCTTCGACTACATCTGGCCGGCGATGATGCAGATTCGCGACGAGCTGACGATGCTGCGCTACCGGTCGAACAACGCGTTCTCGTGCCCCTTCGTCATCCGGGCGCCGATCGGCGGCTACCTGCGGGGCGGGTCGCTGTACCACAGCCAGTCGGGCGAGAGCATCTTCGCGCACTGCCCGGGGCTGCGCATCGCCTACCCGTCGAACGCGGCCGACGCGGCGGGGTTGTTGCGCACCGCCATCCGCTGCGACGACCCCGTGCTGTTCCTCGAGCCCAAGCACCTCTACCGCCAGACCTACAGCAAGGCCGCCTACCACGGGCCGGACCACCAGGTTCCGTTCGCGCGGGCGAGCATCCGTCGCGAAGGGACCGACGTCGTCGTGGTCACCTGGGGCTCGCTGGTCCAGCGGTCGCTGCTGGCGGCGGAACGGGCGGCCCGGGAGGACGTCAGCGTGCAGGTGATCGACCTGCGGACCCTGGCCCCCTACGACTGGAGCTCGATCGCGGCGGCGGTGGCCGCCACGAGCCGCGTGGTGGTGGCGCACGAGGACCAGTTGACGTGCGGGTTCGGGGCCGAGCTGGCCGCGCGTATCGCCGACGAGCTCTTCGATCATCTCGACGCCCCCGTCAAGCGCGTCGGCGCCCTCGACTGCCCCGTCGCCTACCACCCCGATCTGGAAGAGGCGATCCTGCCCCAGCCGGACGACATTCTGCGGGCGATCGAGGCCGCCGTCGCGTACTGACGCCGCGGTCCGCCCCCCCGGGGCCGCGCCGGCCGAGGGTTCAGGTCCCCTGCCGCGAGCGAAGGGCATCGCCAACGAGGCGTCCGGCCTTGCAGGCGGGGCCGCCGGCCGCCCGGGTCTCCGTTGCCCCGCGCACCACGGACGCCGGCCGGCGACGTGGCCGATCTTGCCAGCGGAGCGAGCCCCCTGCTATCATTATGCGTTTGTAGAGGGCGTGGGAACGGCCATCCTACGGGCATGTACCGTGACCTGACGGCGATGGCGGACTGAGGAACACAGCCGCGCACGCTCGCTATCGGGGCTTCACGATGCCCGACCCCGACGACCATTTTCTCGCGAGATCGCTCGAGGCCTTGCAGGAAAACGTGCGTCGAGCAGGGCCGGCCGCCACCGCCGGGTACACGTTGATCGGCGCCATCCTCCTCCTCGGGGGGTTGGGGCACCTGGTTGATCGGTGGGCGGCGACCGAGCCGTGGTTCCTGCTCGCGGGTCTGTTGACGGGGATGGTCGTCGGGTTCTACGAGCTGGCGAAGACGGTCTGGAAGCCATGAGGTTGTCGGCGGCACTGGCGGCGGCGTGCGTGCTCACCTGCGGGGCGGCGGCGGCACTGGCGCCGCAGGCGGCCGCGGCCGTCTTTCTCGGCATGGGCGCGCCGCTCGTGGTGGGGCTGGCGACGATACGGCTCGTCGAACGGACGGTGCGCGCCGACGTGACCCGCCTCACGGCCCGGATGGCCGCCGCTTTCGCGGTGAAGCTGGTGTTCTACGCGGTATACGTCTCCGTCGTCATCGGTCTGCTCCGGGTCGAGCCGGTGCCCTTCACGCTCAGCTTCACCTTCTACTTCGTCGGGCTCCAGATCGCGGAAGCGCTGTACTTCAGGACCCTGCTGGTGAACGCCAGCGCAACCCCGTCGGCGGGGCGCTGACGCCGGCGCCGCCACCGGACATCATGATGAACGCCGCACAGCACGCCGAGGACACGCACGTCGAGGACGCGCACGGCGCCGCCGACCACGCCGCGGGCGGCCACGGCGACGGCGAGTTCGACGCCGGCGAGGTGATCATCGAGCACATCGCGAACAGCCCGCTCGACCACCCGATCCTGCACGGGCCGCACATCGCGGGCATCGACTTCTCGGTCACCAAGCACGTGATGATGCTGTGGCTGGTGGCGGGCTTCCTGTTTCTCGTCATCACCCTCGCGACCCGGCGCTTCCTCGCGCAGGAGCGTCCGATCCCGACCGGGTTCATGAACGCGCTCGAGGCGGTGGTCCAGTTCGTCCGCGACTCGATGGTGCTGCCGAACGTGGGCGCCAGGTGGGTCAACACCTGGACGCCGATGATCCTGACCCTCTTCGTGTTCATCCTGACCGCGAACGCGGTCGGCCTGGTGCCGATGTTCGAGGTGCTGGGCCTGGTCGACAAGGCGCTGCTGCACACCTCGGAGGAGTCGCTGCTGAACAGCATGCTCCACGGCGGCGCCACCGCGACCGCCAACTACAACGTGACGGCGGCGCTCGCCACCATCACCTTCTTCGCGATCATCGTGGCCGGCACCATGGCCCACGGCTTCATCGCGCACTGGAAGAACCTGGTGCCGCACGGGCTGGCGTGGCCGATCTACATCCTGCTCATCCCCATCGAGGTGATGGGCATGTTCGTCAAGCCGTTCGCCCTGACGATGCGGCTCGCCGCCAACATGAGCGGGGGGCACATCGCCATACTCGCGATCCTGTCGCTGGTCTTCATCTTCAACCAGCAGTTCGGAAGCCCGCTGCTCTCGATGGGGGTCGGCGCCTTCGTCGGGGTGCCCCTGGCGACCGGGATCCTGGCCCTCGAGATCATCGTCGTCCTCGTCCAGGCCTACGTGTTCGCCCTGCTGACGTCGGTCTTCGTCGGCATGGCCATCCACGTTCATCACTAGGCGTGACTTCCTCGTACCACGGCACACTCATTCGAAACGACACACTCACACCACACGGAGGTTGACTGCATGGAACTGTTGTACATCGCCGGCGTTGCGATCGGTCTCGGCTTGATCGTCATCGGTGCGGGTCTCGGGATCGGCAGGTTCACGGCGGCCGCGGCCGAGAGCATCGCACGCCAGCCTTCGGCCGCCGCGCAGATCACGGGGGCCGTGCAGTTGCCGCTCTTCCTGCTCGAAGGGGTCGCGATTCTCGCCGAGGTCTTCGTCTTCGTGGTCGTCCTGATGCGGTGACCGCCGCATTCCCCGGAACGCGACGGTAATGCCGCGGGAGGGAGCGCCTCATGGATAATCCCCTGGTCCAGCCGGATATCGGGCTGTACATCTGGACCATCATCACCTTCCTGACCCTGCTCTGGGCCCTGCGCCGGTACGCCTGGGGCCCCCTGCTGCGGGCCCTCGACGCCCGTCAGGAAACGATACGCAAGTCGCTCGACGAGGCCGAGCAGGCCCGGAAGGAGCTCGCGCAGGCCCAGGAGACGGCGACGAAGGTCATCACCGACGCCAGGGCCGAGGCCCAGGCCATCCTCGCCGAGAGCCGCAGCGCGGCCGAGAACTTCAAGGAAGAGTCGAGGCAACATGCCAAGGCCGAGGCCGAGGCGGTGGTGGCGGCGGCCCAGCGGCAGATTCAGCAGGAGACGGCGCGGGCGATGCAGGAGATCCGGCGGGAGACGGTCGACCTGTCGCTGCAGATCGCGTCGAAGCTCATCCGCAAGAACCTGACGCCCGAGGACAACGACGCCCTGATCAGGGAGTCGCTCGCCCAGATCGACGCGCGGCACTGACGGCCCGCTATCGCCGCGGGCTCAACAGCCGCATTCCGACCGGCGGCACAACACGCCGGAGGACGCATCCACATCCGCACGGGGCCGGCGCTCGCCGCCGGCTCTCCTCGTTCCGCCCCGCCGTCAGACATCCGGACGCACTGTCGGACCCCGCCGACCGAACCCGGCGACCCCGAGGAGCCGGCTCGCCCAACCGATCAGCCACACAACCCGGGAGCAGTGGGCGACGAACACCCGCGCCGACCACGGTCGGGACCGCTGTCCGAGGAATGAGGCGCGAGGAAACGTCAGCGCAGCGCCGCCGTGCCGGTGCCGAGGCCCTCGATGGCCTGGGCCGCCGCCTCGGCGCTCGCGAAGAGGAACTGGGGATAGAGGCCGAAGAGGACGGTGCCGACCACCGCGACGGCGAGGGCCGTGGTCATCGCGGGCCCGAGGACGAGGGGCGAGGCGGCCGGGGCGGTCTCGTCGTTGATCCACATGAACACGACGACCCGCAGGTAGTAGTAGAGCGACACCGCGCTGTTGGCCACGGCGATGACGGCGAGCCAGATGAAGCCGGCGTCGATGGCGGCGCCGAAGAGCCACACCTTCCCCATGAAGCCGGCGGTGGGGGGAATGCCCCCCAGCGACAGCATGAAGAAGAGCATGGCGAACGCCATCATCGGGCTGCGACGCGAGAGCCCCGTGAGGTCCTTCAGCTCGTCGCCGACGACGTCGCTGCGCCGCATGGCGGCGACCACCGCGAAGGCCCCGAGCTGCATGAAGAGGTAGACGCCGACGTAGACGAGCATCGCCGCCACGCCGCGCTGGGTGCCGGCGACGACCCCCATGAGCAGATAGCCGGCGTGGGCGATGGACGAGTACGCCAGCAGGCGCTTCAGGTTGCTCTGGGTCAGGGCGGCGATGTTGCCCACCGTCATGGTGACGACCGCGAGCCCCCAGAACAGGGCCGTCCACTCCGCGCCGAGGGACGGGAGCCCCTCCATGAAGATGCGGATGAGCATCGCGAACGACGCCGCCTTCGACCCCACCGAGAGGAACGCGGTGACCGGGGTCGGCGCGCCCTCGTACACGTCGGGCGCCCACATGTGGAACGGCACCGCGGCGATCTTGAAGCCCATGCCGGCGCCCACGAGGACCACCGCGAGCACCAGCAGGGGGCTCGACCCCTGGTCGGCGAGCGCGGCCGCGGTGCCCTCGAGGCTGGTCGTGCCGGTGACCCCGTAGAGGATCGACATGCCGTAGAGCAGGACCCCGAGCGAGAACGCGCCGAGCAGGAAGTACTTGACGGCGGCCTCGTTGGACCGCGGATTGGGCTTGAGATAGCCGGCGAGCACGTAGAACGAGACCGCCATCGTCTCGAGCCCGATGAACAGGGTGATCAGGTCCATCCCGCTCGCCATGAACATCATGCCGAGGGTGGCGCAGAGGATGAGGAAGTAGTACTCGCCGGCCCGCAGGCCCTCGACCCGCAGGTAGGGCGACGACATCAGCATCGTCACCGCCGCCGACCCGAGGGCCACGACCTTGAAGAACGCGGCGAACCCGTCGATGGCGAGCAGCCCCTTCGACGCGGTCACGTCGAGGCCGGCGAACGCCGCCACCCAGTACAGGCTCGCGGCCACCGTGGCGAGGGACACGCCGAGCAGCACGTCGTCGCGGCGCGGCGTCACCACCGACAGCAGGAGGACGACGAGGGCCCCGCCGGTGAGCACCAGCTCCGGCAGGATGTAGTAGAAGTCGGCGGCGGAGAATCCCTCGGGCATTATCGGGCGCCCCCGCGCACCGGCGTGCCGGCGTCATCGGACCCGCCGTTCCGGGCGAGCGCGGCCGGGGCCGCCGCCTCGGAGCGATCCGCGTTGACCGGCTCGTACTCGCTGTCGACGCGGGACATCACGTGGTCGACGGACGTGTCGAGGCGGTCGATGAACGGCTTCGGGTAGAGCCCGATCCACACCGCGAGGATGATGAGGGGCACGAAGGTCGCCCACTCGCGGAGGTTGAGGTCCGGCAGGTTCTCGTTCTTCGGGTTGTCGATGTTGCCGAACATGGTGCGCTGGTAGAGCCACAGCATGTACGCCGCCCCGAGCACGATGCCCGTCGCCGCCGCCGCCGCCCACCACATGTTGACGACGAAGATGCCCTGCAGTATCAGCACCTCGCCGATGAACCCGTTGAGGGTCGGCAGCCCGATGGACGACATGGTCATGATCAGGAACACCGCCGCGAAGGCGGGCATGATCTTCGACAGGCCGCCGTACTCGGCGATCTCGCGCGTATGCCGGCGCTCGTAGACGATGCCGACGATGAGGAAGAGGGCGCCGGTGGAGATGCCGTGGTTCAACTGCTGCACGATGCTGCCGGTGATGCCGACGGGGGTCAGGGCGAACATGCCGAGCATGACCATGCCCATGTGGCTGACGCTCGAGTACGCGACGAGCCGCTTCCAGTCGTGCTGGGCCATCGCCACCAGCGCCCCGTAGATGATGCCGATGATCGAAAGCGCCGCCACCCACGGCACGAACGCCACCGTCGCCTCGGGGAGGATGGGCAGCGAGAAACGGATGAACCCGTAGGTGCCCATCTTCAGGAGCACCGCGGCCAGGATGACCGAGCCCGCGGTCGGGGCGTCGGTGTGGGCGTCCGGCAGCCAGGTGTGGAACGGGAACATCGGCACCTTCACCGCGAACCCGAGGAAGAAGGCGAGGAAGACCCACCACTGCAGGCCGAACGGCATGTTCAACTCGTGGAACTGCGTGATGTCGAACGTGTAGACCCCGGTGACCTCGTGGTTGTAGAAGTAGACGGCGAGGATGCCGAGCAGCATGACGACGCTGCCGACGAGGGTGAACAGGAAGAACTTGATGGCCGAGTAGAGCCGGTTGTCGCTCCCCCAGATGCCGATGAGGAAGTACATCGGCACCAGCATGACCTCCCAGAACACGAAGAACAGCAGGAAGTCGAGGGCGACGAAGGCGCCGATCATGCCGGTCTGGAGGACCAGCATGAAGACGTAGTACTCCTTGACCCGCACGGTGATGGCGGTCCACGACGAGAGGATCGCGATGACCCCCATCAGGGTCGTGAGCAGCACCAGGAGCGCGCTGAACCCGTCGACGCCGAGGTGGTACTCGGCCCCGATGGACGGGATCCACGGCAGCCGCTCGACGAACTGCCAGTACTCGGCGCCCGAGGCGTCGAACGAGAACCAGAGCGGCAGCGACACCAGGAAACCGGCCCCGGCCGTCACGTTCGCGATCCAGCGGATGGTGTCCTCGTCGCGCTTGTTCACGAACAGCAGGACCACGGCGCCGGCCAGCGGCGTGAACATGATCAGCGACAGCAGATAGGGGAAGTTGCTCATGAGCCGATTCTCGATGCGGTCTCGGGCCCGGCGGGGCCCCGCTCGTCATTGCCCGAAGTAGCGGACGGCGATGTACGCGGTCACCACCGCGAAGACGCCGAGCAACGTCGCCAGCGCGTAGTTCTGTATCAGGCCGGTCTGCGCGTGCCGGAACACGTAGCTGCCGTCCGCGCAGATCCTGCCGATCAGGTTCACGAGCCCGTCGACGACGTACTTGTCGACGACGTGCGAAACCCAGGCCGAGGCCCGGGTGGTCCAGCCGGTGCCGTTCACGGCCCCGTCGACGACGTTGCGGTCGACCGTCCACAGCCCCCGCGCGCCGCCCATCGTGCCCTTCACCGCCGTCGCGTCGTACAGCTCGTCCACGTAGTACTTGTTGGTCAGCACGCGGTGTGCGCCCGCGAAGTCGGACGCAAGCCGCTCCGACTCCTCGGGGCGCTGGACGTAGAGGCGGTAGGCGAGGGCGATGGCCCCGGCCGCGAGCAGGACCGACAGGGCCATGAGCCCCCACTCGACGGCGTAGGCATGGTGCTCCTCCTCCGCCGCGTGGGCCGCCCCGGCCACGAAGCTCGGCTCGAGGAAGTGCTCGATCCAGTTGTAACCGCCCAGGGCCGCCGGCACGCCGACGAAGCCGGCCACGATGGCGCCGATCGCCAGCAGCTGCAACGGCAGCGTCATGAGCTTCGGCGACTCGTGCGGCCCGTGCCACGCGTGGCCGTGCGCGTCGCCGTCGCCATGCGCCTCGTGCCCGCCGTCGCCGGGCGCCTCGTGCTGCGCCCCGCCGTAGGCACCGCCCCACGCGGGACCGCGGTACTCGCCCCAGAACGTCATGAACATCAGGCGCGCCATGTAGAACGCGGTCATCCCCGCGGTGACGGCGGCCAGGGCCCAGAGCCAGCGGCTCTCGAGGAACGTCCGGTAGAGGATCTCGTCCTTGCTGAAGAAGCCCGAGAACGGGGGGATGCCGGCGATGGCCAGCGTGCCGATGCCCATCGTCATGAAGGTCACCGGCATGTACAGCCGCATGGCCCCCATCTTCCGCATGTCCTGCTCCTCGTTCATCGCGTGGATGACCGAGCCGCTGCCGAGGAAGAGCAGGGCCTTGAAGAAGGCGTGGGTCATGAGGTGGAACGCGCCGGCCGCGAAGGCGCCGACCCCGGTGGCGAGGAACATGTAGCCGAGCTGCGAGACCGTCGAGTAGGCCAGCACCCGCTTGATGTCGGTCTGGACGAGGCCGATGGTCGCGGCCATCAGCGCCGTCAGCACCCCGATGACGGCGACGATGAACATCACCTCGGGCGCGTGCGTGAAGAGCACCGCGTTGCGGGCGACCATGTACACGCCGGCCGTCACCATCGTCGCGGCGTGGATGAGGGCCGAGACGGGGGTGGGGCCCTCCATCGCGTCGGGCAGCCACACGTAGAGCGGAATCTGCGCGCTCTTGCCGACGGCGCCCACGAACAGCAGCAGGCAGATGAGCGAGATGACCCCGAACATCCCCTCCTCGACGGGCATGCCGGCCGCCGCCTCGGCCACGGCGCGGAAGTCGAGGGTGCCGAACGTGAAGAAGACGAGAAAGATGCCGAGGATGAACCCGAAGTCGCCGATGCGGTTGACGACGAACGCCTTCTTGCCGGCGTCGGCCGCGCTCTTCTTGTGGTACCAGAAGCCGATGAGCAGGTACGAGCAGAGCCCGACCCCCTCCCACCCCACGAACATGACGAGGAAGGTGCTGCCGAGCACCAGCGTCAACATGAAGAAGCAGAAGAGGTTGAGGTAACAGAAGAACCGCGCGTAGCCGCCCCGCGGCTCGTGGTCCATGTAGGCGACGGAGTAGACGTGGATGAGGAACCCGATGCCGGTGACGATGAGGCTCATCATCCCCGACAGCGGATCGAGCCGGAACGCCCACGGCACCTCGAACGCGCCGATGCCCGACGCGGTCTCGAGGGGGATCGGGGGAATCCAGGCCGCGAGGGTGTAGACGTACTCGCGGTGCTCCATTCCCAGGAGCTGCACGAACGCGAAGAGCGACAGCAGCAACGCGCCGCCCATCGTGCCGCAGGCGATGTACGCCGCCGTCTGCTTGCTGAAGTAGCGCACGCCGAGGATCCCGTTGAGGGCGGCGCCGATGCCGGGCAGCACGGGAATGAGCCAGATGAGTTCCATCGTCTACCGTGATTGATGTCGGGGAGAAGAGGCGTCCCGCCGCTACCAGCGCATGATGTTCATCTCGTCGATGTTCACGGTCTCCTTGTTCCGGAAAAAGGCCAGGAGGATGCCCAGCCCGACCGCGGCCTCGGCCGCCGCCACCGCGATGACGAACACGACGAACACCTGGCCGGCGAGGTTCTCCAGGTACCGGGCGTGCGCCACGAGATTGATGTTGACGGCGTTGAGCATCAACTCGATCGCCATGAAGATGATGATGACGTTGCGCCGCACGAGGACGCCGATGACCCCGATGCTGAACAGCGCGGCGGAGAGGACCGTGTAGTGCGCCGAAGTGATTTCCATCGTCTACGACTCTCGTCTCGCCAGCACGATGGCCCCGACCATCGCGACGAGCAGGAGCACCGACGCCACCTCGAACGGAATCAGGTAGTCGGTGTAGAGCAGCCAGCCCAGCTCCTCGGTGTTGCCCGCGCCCGTGAGCGGGCCGGCAGCGGCGGGGGCGGACGCGGGGGTGACCCGGCCGTAGCTGTAGACGACGATGCCCGCCAGCTCGAGCAGCACCGCCCCCGACAGCGCGAGCCCGAGCCGGGCCAGCCGCCGGGGATCCTCGTGCGCCTCCGGGGCCCGCTTCAGGTTCACGAGCATGACCACGAACAGGTAGAGCACGACGATGCCGCCAGCGTAGACCAAGACCTGGATGACGGCCAGGAACTCGGCCCGGAGCACGACGTAGAGAACCGCCACGCAGAGGAAGTTGAGGACGAGGAACACCACGCTGTGGACGGTCTTCGGGGTGGTGATGACCGCCACCCCCAGCCCGAGAATCAGGACCGCCAGCGTGTAGAAGGCGATTGCTTCGACCATGGCTCTACAGCAGCACCTTGACGACGCCGGTCACCACGATGTTGCCGATGGCGATCGGGATGAGGACCTTCCACCCCAGCCGCATGAGCTGGTCGTAGCGGTAGCGCGGCAGCGTGGCCCGGATCCAGATGAAGATGTAGAGGAACACGAACATCTTCCCGAAGAACCAGATCCAGCCGGGAATCAGGTCGAGGAACGCGAGCGCCTCGACGTTGGGGAACGGCCGCAGCCAGCCGCCCCAGAACAGGATCGTCACCACCGCCGAGATGACGATGATGTTGGCGTACTCGGCGAGGAAGAACAGGGCGAAGCGCATGCCGCTGTACTCGGTGTGGAAGCCGCCGGTCAGCTCCTGCTCGGCCTCGGGGAGGTCGAACGGGGCGCGGTTGGTCTCGGCCAGCCCCCCGATGAACACGAGCGCGAAGGCCACCGGCTGCACGAACCCGAACCAGAGGCCCGACTCCTGCTGGGCCTCGACGATGCCGACCATGCTCAGGGTACCCGCGGTCAGGATGACGCTGACGAGGGTCATCGTCACCGCGATCTCATAGCTGATGAGCTGGGCCGACGCCCGGAGGCTCGCGAGGAGGGGGTACTTGCTGTTCGACGCCCAGCCCGCGAGGATGATGCCGTAGACGCCGATGGAGGTGACCGAGATGATGAACAGCAGCCCGACGTTGATGTCGGTGACGTAGAACAGCTCGTCGCCGCCGAAGGGCACGACCGCGAACACCACGAGGGCCGGCACCAGGGACAGGATCGGGGCGAGGGTGAAGAGCATCGGGTCGGCCCGCACCGGCCGGATGTCCTCCTTGATCATCAGCTTGATGGGGTCGGCGATGGCCTGCAGCACGCCGTAGGGCCCAACCCGCATCGGCCCCAGCCGCGACTGCGCCCACGCGATGACCTTGCGCTCGAGCAGGACCATGAACGTCACGGACACGAGCACCGCGTTCAGCAGCACGGCGATCTTGAGCAGCGGGATGACGATGGTGTCGAGCATCTATCTGTCGACCTCGCCGAGCACGATGTCGATCGTGCCGATCAGGGCGACCACGTCCGCCACGAGGTGGCCGACAATCAACGGCCGCAGGCCCTGCAGATTGCAGAACGACGGGGGCCGGACCCGGAAGCGGTAGGGGTTGGTGGCCCGCCCGTCGCTCACGATGAAGTAGCCGAGCTCGCCCTTCGGCGACTCGATGGCGTGATAGGTCTCGCCGGCCTTCGGCTTGATGAGCCGGGGCACCTTGCCCATCACCGGCCCCTCCGGCAGCCCGTCGAGGGCCTGCCGGATGATCCCGATCGACTGCCGGAACTCCTCGAGCCGAATGAGGTACCGGTCGTAGGTGTCGCCCCGCGTGCCGAGGGGCACGTCGAACTCGAACTCGTCGTAGGCGGCGTAGGGCTCGTCCTTCCGCACGTCGCGGTAGACCCCGGACCCGCGCAGCGGAGGGCCGCAGAGCCCGAGGCCGATGGCGTCCTCGGCCGAGATCACCCCGATGCCGCGCGTACGCTCCAGCCAGATGCGGTTGTTGGTCAGGAGCTCCTCGTACTCGGGGATCTTCGCCTCCATGATGTCGCAGAAGGCCCGGACCTTGGTGTCCCAGCCGGAGGGAATGTCCAGGGGGAGCCCGCCGATTCGCATGGAGTTGTAGGTGAGCCGCGCCCCGCAGTAGTCCTCGAAGAGGTCGAGGACGAGCTCGCGCTCGCGGAACGCGTAGAGCAGCACGGTCATCGCGCCGATGTCCATGGCGTGGGTGCCCAGCCAGAGGCAGTGGCTCGCGATGCGCTGCAGCTCGGCGAGAACGGTGCGGATGTAGCGGGCGCGGCGCGGCACCTCGATCTCCATCAGCTTCTCGACCGTCTCGCAGTAGCCGAGGTTGTTGGTGGCCGCCGCCACGTAGTCCATGCGGTCGGTCAGCAGGATGATCTGCGTCCAGTCGCGGTTCTCGCTGAGCTTCTCGATGCCGCGGTGGATGTAGCCGATGACGATGTCGGCGTCGACCACCCGCTCCCCGTCGAGCCGCAGCACCACCCGCAGCACGCCGTGCGTGCTGGGGTGCTGGGGCCCCATGTTGATGACGAGCTCGTCGGTGTCGAAGATGGGGGCCGCCGTGGACGCCGCCGCTGCCTGGCCAGTCATGGTTCGATTACTCGATCTCCGCCTCGTCGCCGACGTTGCGCAGCCGCAGCCACTCCATCGGGCTCTCCAGCAGCAACTCGCCCGGACCCTCGAGGGGATAGTCCTTGCGCTGCGGATGCCCCTGCCATTCCTGCGGCATGAGGATCCGGCGCCGGTCCGGATGTCCGGTGATGTTGACCCCGAACATGTCCCAGACCTCGCGTTCCAGCCAGTTCGCGGCCGGCCACAACCCGGTGACCGACGGGACGGGCTCGCCGTCGGCCGCCCGCACCTTGAGCCGGACCCGCTGCCGGCGCCGGGTCGAGTACAGGCAATACACTACATCGAAACGCTTCTCGCGGGGCGGCCAGTCGGTGGCGGTGAGGTCGGCGCAGTAGTCGAACGAGCCCTCGTCGGAATCCTTCAGGAAGGCCGCGACCTCGGACAGCGCCTCGGGGGCGACGATGACCGTCCAGTCGCCCACCCACCAGGCGAGCTGCTCGATGCGGCCGGGCAGCGCGGCCTCGAGGGCGGTGATGAACGTCGGCTTCTCGAGGCCGTCGGGCGGCGGCGGATCGGCCGGCCCCTTGGGGGCCTCGGGCGGCACCTTCGGCTTCGGCTTGGGTTTCGGCTTCGCCGCGGCGGCCGGCTTCGCGGCGGCGGGTTTCGTTGCCGCCGCGGGCTTCGCCGGCGCGGCGGACTTCCGGGCAGCCGGTTTCTCGGCCGCAGGCTTCGGCGCGGCCGGCTTCCTGGCGGGGGCCGCCTTGGCCGTTTTCGGCGCAGCGGCGGTCGGCTCCGCGGGAGCCGCGCCCGACGACCCCTCGGCCGGGGCCGGCTCATCCGGCTTCGCCCCGGCGGCGGCCGGTGCCGACGCGGCGGCGTCCCCCTCCGCCGGAAGCCCGGCGTCGGGCGGCTGCGCGTTGGGCGACTCGGCCGCCGGTTCACCCGATTTCGGTTCGTCTGCCATGGTCCAGGAAAACTCCGCGCTGCCCGAGGGCGGTGTCACCGAACGGAAGCGCCGGCCGGCCGGTCGCCGCCTTCGGCTCCGCCTGGCGCCCGACCAGTCATGCACGGCCCGCGCCGTCCCGCGGCGCAGGCTCCCCGCCCCGCCGCGACCGGACGCCTCAGGCCCACTCCAGCGCGCCCTTGCGCCACGCGTAGACGTAGCCCAGCACCAGGATGAACAGGAAGACGAGCATCTCGATGAGGCCGAACAGGAGCAGCTCGTCCATGATGACCGCCCACGGGAACATGAACACGGTCTCGATGTCGAAGATCACGAACAGCATCGCGATCAGGTAGTAGCGGACGCTGTAGCGGTCGCGGGCGTCGGTGGCCGGCTCGATGCCGCACTCGTAGGGCTCGAGCTTCACCTTGTTGTAGCGCGACGACTGGAGCGCCGCCGACACGATCAGGGTGAAGATGGCGAAGCCGATCGCGACGAGGACGAACAGCAGGACCGGAACGTACGCCTCGATCATCGGATCTCACCCCGTGTACAGTCCGTTGCGACCGGATGAATCGACACCCCCTGCGAGCGCAAGCCATTTGCCCGGAGAGCTTCGATGCGGCGGGGTCGGTCGCGGAAGCCGAAATCTTATAGCATGCGCGCGCGGGGGGTCAAGGAATCGACGGGCGCCCCGCGAGCGGCCGGCGGGCCCCGACCCGCCGTCCCGCCAGCGGCCTCCGCCGGTCGGGAACCCACCGTCGCGACCGGTGCCGGCCGGTCGTTCGCGGCGCACCCCGCCGGTGAGAAAGCGGCTATACTTCGAGGGGTGGAGTCAGGCTGGAGGATTGTGCTAATGCAACGACCGACGGGCAGGCGGGCGCTCCGACGCCGCACGCCCCGATTCCGCCGCCCGGGACTCGCGGCGGCCCTCGCCGCCTCCACTTGCCTGCTGGGCGTTCTCGCGGCCCCGCTCAGCGGACAGGACAACGAGCGGGCCCTGTTCGTGAGCGTGCTCGACGAGCAGGGGGCGCCGGTGCCGGACCTCGCCCCGGACGCGTTCGTGGTCGAGGAGGACGGCATCGAGCGCGAGGTCCTGCGGGCCGGGCCGGCCCGGACCCCGATGCAGGTGGCGGTGCTCGTGGACACGAGTGCGTCGGCGGCGTTCGCCATCCGGGACATGCGCAACGGCCTGGAACGGTTCATCCCGTCCCTCGCGGAACGGAACGACGTCGCCCTCATCAGCTACGGCGGTCCGCCGCGCGTCCTCGTGGAGTCGACCCGCCGCCTCGACCGCCTGCGCGACGGCATCGGCCTCGTCTTCTCGTACCCCGAGAGCGCCGGCTACCTCCTCGACGCGCTGGTGGAGACGGCCCGGGGGTTCGAACGCCGCGAGGCGCCCCGGCCGGCGGTGGTCGTGGTGGCCTCGGAGGGCCTCGACTTCAGCCGCTACGACTATCAGCGGACTCGCGAGGCGCTTCAAGCGTCCGGGGTCGCGGCGCACGTGGTCGTGGTGCAGGAGCGGAGCAACACCGCGCTGCGCGGCGATCCGTTCGGCTTCTCGGGCGACGTCCTCCAGCGCGACCGGGCCCTCGCGCAGTTGCCCGAGGCGACCGGCGGCCAGCGTCACGATCTGCTGCTGAGCACCGCGGTGCCCGACGCGATGGAAGCCCTCGCGGACGTGATGACGAACCAGTATCGCGTCGTGTACTCACGGCCGCCCGGCCTGATCCCACCCGAGACGGTGTCGGTACGGATGCGGCGGGCGGATTTGACGGCCCGTGGAACCCCGGACATCTGGACAGGAGACGGCAGCCCATGACGACCGAAATGCGAGCGTCGACCGGCGCCTCCCTTCGCCGCCGCCCCGTAGCGTGCCCCTCCCGCTCGGCCGCCGCAACCGACCGCCGCTGCCCCGGAACCACGAGCCCCGGCCGGCGGCGGCCGGGGGCCCGGAGCGGGACCGCGCGGCGCCTCCGCCTCGTCGTCGTCGCGGCGGCCCTCGCCGGCCTGGCCGCGCCGGCCGCGCCACGCGCCCAGGAAGCGGCGTCCCAGGAACCTTCCTTCCGCGCCGGCGTCGACCTGGTCTCGCTGAACGTCACCGTGACCGACCGGAACAGCCGGTACGTCACCGACATCGACGTCGAACGGTTCCAGGTCTACGAAGACGGCGCGCTGCAGGACATCACCTTCTTCGCGCGCACGCAGTTGCCCATCGCGCTGTCGCTGCTGATGGACACGAGCGCGAGCATGACGGAGCGGATGGAGACCGCCCAGCAGGCCGCCATCGGATTCGCCGAGCGGCTGCGCGACGAGGACCTGGCCAGCGTCATCGACTTCGACAGCCGGGTCGAGATCCGCCAGGGGTTCACCAACTCGGTGGACGAGCTGGCGGCGGCCATCCGCCGCACGTCGGCGGGCGGCTCGACCTCGCTCTACAACGCCATCTACATCTCGCTCAAGGAGCTCGGCAAGATCGCGGCGGCCGCCACCGGCGAGATCCGGCGGCAGGCCATCGTGGTTCTCTCGGACGGCGAGGACACGTCCAGCCTCGTCGACTTCGAAGAGGTCCTCGAGCTCGCCAAGCGTTCGGACACGGTCATCTACTCGATCGGGCTGCGGTCGCGGGACATCCGCACCCGCCGCGGGTTCCGCGAGGCCGACTTCGTGCTGCGCCAGCTCGCGCAGGAGACCGGCGGCCGGGCCTTCTTCCCCCAGCGGGTGGAGGACCTGTCGAGCATCTACCAGCAGATATCCGACGAGCTGTCCAGCCAGTACACCCTGGGCTACACGTCGAAGAACCCGTTGCGCGACGGCCAGTGGCGGCGGCTCGTCGTCCGCATCGACCAGCCCAGCGTCGCGGCCCGGACGAAGCAGGGCTACTACGCGCCGAGGATGAACTAGCGGCCCGCACCGCCGAACCGCGCAGGGGCCTCCGGGCCCGGAGGGAGCCGAGCGCGGCCGCGGGCGACCACGGCCCGGTCGCCCGGCGGCGCCCGGATGCGGCCCCGGATCCCCGGCCGCGCGGAACGGTCACGAACCCATGTCGATTCTCCCGCTCCTGCTCTACTTCACCGCGGGCGTCGTCTACACCGTGTTCTTCGTGCGGCGCAGCACGCGCGCGGGGCGGCTCGCGACCGCCTCGCTGTCCGCCGCCGCCTTCATCCACACGTTCGTCATCGGGATGCGGACGGTCGAGATAGGCCACCTCCCGTTCGTGGACACCGCCTCGGCGATCTCCGCGTTCGTGTGGATGCTGGCCGTCGCCTACCTCTATACGGAGGTCACCACCGACGAGCGCGCCCTCGGCGTGTTCATCGCCCCCCTGCTGGTGGGGCTGCAGACCATCTCGAGCCTGAGCGGGACGGTGAGCGAGCCCGCCCCCATCCTCGACAGCCCCCTGCTCGCGGCCCACGTGCTCTCGCTGCTGTTCGCCTACGCGGCGTTCGCGCTCGCGTGCGTCGTGGGCATCACCTACGTCCTGCTGTTCCGCGAGCTGAAGTCCAAGCAGCTCGGGTTCTTCGCGGCCAGGTTGCCGTCCCTGCACGCGGTGGACGCGATGAACGGCCGCGCGGTGAGCATCGGGTGGCTCTTCCTGACCGTCGGCCTCGCCGTCGGCGTGGTGTGGGTGCTGCGGCTCCAGCCCGGCACGTCGGACCCCCGCGTGCTCGCGATGTCGCTCTCCGACCCGAAGATCTTCATGGTGGTGCTGGTCTGGGCCGTCTACTCGTTCGAGATCTACGCCCGCCGGGCCATCGGATGGACCGGCCGCCGCGCCGCCTGGCTGTCCACCCTGGGATTCTCCATCGTCCTCGTGACCCTGGTGCCGGTGGGGTACTTCCTGACGGAGAGCCACAACTTCTGATTTGGGCATGAACCTGCTGCTGCTGGGCGTGAGCCACCACACGGCCCCGGTGGACCTGCGCGAGCGGGTCGACTTCTCGAAGCGCGGCGTCGTGACCGCGCTGCGGGAGCTCGCGCTGCGGCCGTCGCCGGCCGAGTCGGTGGTCCTGACGACCTGCAACCGGTCCGAGATCTACGTCGCGTGCCCGGACCCCGAAGCCGCGCGCGACGACCTCGCCGGCTTCATGAGCCGGTTCCACGAGGTTCCCGCGGACCAGTTGGCGCCGCATCTGTACGCGCGCACCGACGGCGAGGTCGCGCAGCACTTGTTCCGGGTCGCGGCCGGCCTCGACTCTCTCGTGGTCGGCGAGCCGCAGATCTTCGGCCAGGTCAAGGACGCCTACGCCACCGCGGCGAGCGAGCAGTGCACCGGCACCCTGCTGAACAAGCTCTTCCCGTGGTCGTTCGCGATAGGCAAGCGGGTCCGAGCGGACACCGGCCTGGGCGAAGGGGCGGTCTCGGTCGGCTACGCCGCGATCTCGCTCGCCCGGAAGATCTTCGGGGACCTCGAAGGCCTCTCGGTACTCGTGGCGGGCGCGGGGGAGATGGCCGAGCTGACCGCGACCCATCTGCGGTCGCGGCGCGTGCGGCGCATCGCCGTCGCCAGCCGCACGCTCGCGCGGGCCGCCGACCTCGCCGGCAAGGTGGAGGGGGTCGCGGTGGACTGGTCGGCCGTCGACGACGAGCTGCTGCGGGTGGACGTGGTGGTGACGGCCACCGGCGCCGCCACCCCCGTCCTGACCCGCGCTCGGCTCGAGCAGGTCATGCACGCGCGCCGGAACCGGCCGCTGTTCGTCATCGACATCGGCCTCCCGCGCGACGTCGACCCCGACTGCGGCGAGCTGGAGCAGGTGTTCCTCTACAACATCGACGACCTCCGCACCATCGTCAGCGAGAACCTGGCGCGGCGGCAGGAGCAGACGACCCGGGCCGAGGCGATGGTCTCGGACGCGGCCGGAGAGTTCCTCGCCTGGCTTCGCTCCCGCGGGGCAATCCCCACCGTGGTGGCCCTGCGCCGCCGGTTCGAGGCGGTGCGCCGGGCCGAGCTCGAACGTCTCGAGCCGAAGCTGAGCCGGTTCACCCCCGAGGCGCGGGCCCGGGTCGAGGAGATCACGCGGCTTCTCGTCCAGAAGCTGCTGCTGACCCCGACCGAGCGCCTGAAGTCGGCCGGCGACGCGGCCACCGCGACCCAGTACGCCGAGGCCGTGACCCGGCTCTTCGATCTCGACGGGAACGGTTCGGGACCCGGCGAGAACGGGCCCGCCGGGATCGGCGAGGCGCCGGCACCATCCTCGTCGTCGAAGACCCCGGTGGCGTCGTGAACCGGCTGAGGCTCGGGACCCGAGGGAGCGAGCTCGCGCTCTGGCAGGCCAACGCGGTGGCGGCCCGCGTCCGCCGCCGGAGCGGTCGGGAGTGCGAGCTGGTGGTCATCACCACCACCGGCGACCGGCTCCGCGAGGCCAACCTGTCGCAGGTCGGCGGCAAGCGCGTCTTCGTCAAGGAGATCGAGCAGGCGCTCGTCCGCGGCGACATCGACCTCGCCGTGCACAGCGCCAAGGACATGCCGGCGGAGCTGCCCGACGGCCTCGCGATCGCCGCCGTCCTGCCGCGGGCGGACCCGCGGGACGCCGTCGTGCTGCCGGCCGGGGCCGACCCCCCGCCCACCCTGTCGGCGGTCGGAAACGGCCCGGAGGGGACCCCCGCCCCCCGCGTCGGCAGCGGAAGCGTGCGGCGGGTCGCCCAGTTGCGCCGGGCATGGCCCCGCGCCGAGTTCCGCCTCGTGCGCGGCAACGTCGGCACGCGTCTCCGCAAGCTCGACGCGGGCGACCACGACCTGCTCGTGCTGGCGGTGGCGGGTCTGGAGCGGCTGGGCCTCGCCGACCGCATCTCCATGCCCATCGACGCGGACACCTGCCTGCCCGCCCCGGGGCAGGGCATCGTGGCGGTCGAGACCCGTGCCGGCGATGCCGACACCGAGTCCGCCCTCGCCGCCATCGACGACGCGCCGACCCACGCCGCGTTCACGGCCGAGCGCGCCCTCGTCACCGCCCTCGGCGGCGGGTGCCACGCGCCGATCGGGGCCCTCGCGGAGGGCGACGGCGACCGACTGCGCCTGCGGGCGATGGTGGCGTCCCTCGACGGGGCGCAACACCTCCGCCGCGAGGCCGCGATGTCCGCCGACGCGGCCGAGGCCCTGGGCGGCTCCGTCGCCCGCGGCCTCCTCGAGGACGGCGCCGGGCCCATTCTGGAAGCCGCGCAACGCGCAACGGCCGCCGGGCGCGCAAAGCCCCCCGGATGAAAGGGAACGTGGCGGAGGGAAGGCCGCGCGAGGATCGCTTCCCCGGTCAGTCCGTCCCGCCGGACACCTGGAACCGGGGAGAAACCAGCGAGCCGTCGTCGATCGGCAACCCCACCCGAACCACCCTGTCGGACCGCGCGCCCGCGACCGTCACGTGCTTGCAGAGGACACCGTCGGACGGGCGCGGTGCGATGGGATGCTCCAGAACCCGCCGTGTCTCGCCCGCCGGCACCCCTGGCGTGTCATCGGGCGCGGAGCCGGCGGGGGACGCCGGGCCGCTCGCATAGACCGTCTCGCCGCCCGGCGTCGCGACGTGAATGTCGCCGGTGGGGCTCGAGCGCACGATGCGCCGCAGCCGGCCGTCGATCTCCTCCGCCGGCCACCCCGCCGCCTCGGCCCCCGTGACGAGGGCATCCACGAGCGCGGCCTGCACGACCATCTGGCGGCCGAGAATCGCCTCGAAGACGACCCGGATCTCGGCGAGCCGATCGGTGTGCGAGGCGCTCAGCAGCTCGGGTTCGCCGAACGCGGCCAGCACCGCGGTCATGACCGGCGAGGTGTACGCGTCGCTCGGCGCCTGCTCCTCGAAGGCCAGCGCGTTGCCGATTTGCACGATGCGACGCCGATCGACGCCGCTGACTCCCACGTACTTGTAGACCTCGTAGTCGATCTCCCGCACCTGCGCGGCCTGGGTCACGACGCCGTCGCCGTCGACCGGGAACGACAGCAGGGCGTAGAACGCCGAAGCCTGGGGCTGGATGGCGGGGTCGGGAAAGAACTCGAACGGCATCGGCGCCCCCGCCTCGTTCCGGACGTTGGTGAAATGGACGACGCCGCGCTCGTCGGAGATCCACACCTCGTCGAGCACGGTGTCCGCCGCGACCGCGTCCAGGGTCTCGACGAAACGCGCCGCGTCGTGTCCGGCCGCCACTTCGGCCGCGACGAGATGCGCGGCGATGCGCGCCTGCGCGGTCATCTGCCCGTCCAGCATCGCGTCCAGGGCGCGCGCCACCGCGGCCAGCGAGATCGTGCTCATGGTCGGTGCATCCAGGGAACCGGTGGGCCGACTGCGACGTCGGACGGCGGCCGTCCTGCCACCCGCCCGAGCCCGCATCCTCTCCATACTCTACCCTGTCTTCGATGCTACGATGGCTTCGAACGGGGCCCTCGACGACGCTCATGACCAACGGCACCTCCGATGGGAAACCGCGATTCACGGCCGCGGCCAAGCCGATGCATCTGCGGCCGGGGCCCGACCCGACCCGGCTGCGCGATCTGGACGACGCGCTGGAGATCGAGCGCTTCCGGACCCTGACGGCGCGGCCCGCGCGGGGAACCGGGGCGGGCCCCGCGACGCGTCCCCTCGACGGGGTGCGGGTCGTCGTGACCCGCGCGAAGGCGCAGGCGGCGGAGATGGTGGCGCGGCTCGAGAGTCTGGGGGCCGAGGCGATCGAGGTGCCGACCATCGCCATCGCGCCCCCCGAGGATCCGGGGCCGTTCGACGCCGCGTGCGACCGCATCGGGACGTTCGACTGGGTCGTGTTCACGAGCGTCAACGCGGTGGCCCGCGTCGCGGAGGGCCTGGCCGTCCGTCCGGGCGGCATCCGCCGTCTCGAGGGCGCGCGCCTCTGCGCGGTCGGCACCGCCACCGCCGAGGCCCTCGCGGGCCACCGTCTGCGGGTCGATCTGGTGCCGGACGAGTACCGGGCCGAGGGCGTCATCCGCGCCCTGCGCGGGCAGGGCGACTTGACCGGGGTCCGGGTGCTGCTGCCGCGCGGGGACCTGGCCCGCGACCTGCTGCGGATCGAGCTGCGGGGGGCCGGGGCCGAGGTGACCGCGGTCACCGCCTACCGTACGGTGCCGGCCGAGCTCGGCGACGAAGGCCCGGACATCCGCGGGATGCTGCGCCGGCGCCGGGTGGACGTGGTCACGTTCACGAGCGGGTCCAGCGTAAGGAACTTCGCCCGGGCGATTGGCGAGCATCAGGCGGCGGACCTGTTGCGGCACGTCGACGTCGCGTGCATCGGCCCGGTGACGGCCGAAGCGGCGAGCCGGCTGAACATCGCCACCACGATCATGCCGGCGGAGTCCACGGTGCCGGCGCTGCTCGAGGCGATCGTCGAACACCTGGGGGACCGGGGCGAGGCCCCGCGCGGCTCGGAGGAGGAAGCCTGATGGCCATCGACACCCGCGTCGCCGACGCACCGGCCGCCCGCGCGCCGCGCGGAGACGCCGCCCGCCCCCTGCACCGCCCCCGCCGGCTGCGCCGCACCGCCGCCATCCGCGACCTGGTGCGCGAGACCCGGCTGTCGGCCGGCGGCCTCGTCTACCCGTTGTTCGTGTGCGAGGGGACCGGCGTGCGGCGGGAGGTGCCGTCGATGCCGGGGGTCTTTCAGCTCTCGGTCGACGCGGCGGTCGACGAGGCCGAGGCGGCGCGGGCGGACGGGGTGCGAGCGGTGCTGCTGTTCGGGCTGCCCGCCCACAAGGACGAGCTTGGCACCACCGCCGCCGATCCGGCCGCCCCGGTGCAGACCGCGATCCGCGCGATACGCGGCCGGCTGGACGACGTCGCCGTCGTCACCGACGTCTGCCTCTGCGAGTACACGTCGCACGGCCACTGCGGCGTCCTCGACGGCGAGACGATCCTCAACGACGTGACCGTCGACCGTCTCGTGGAGGCGGCGGTGTCGCACGCCGAGGCCGGCGCCCACGTCGTCGCGCCGTCCGACATGATGGACGGGCGGGTCGGCGCCATCCGCCGGGGCCTCGACGCCCGGGGCTTCGAGGACGTATCCATCATGTCCTACGCGGCGAAGTACTGCTCGGCCTTCTACGGCCCGTTCCGCGACGCCGCCGACTCGGCCCCGACGTTCGGCGACCGGCGGACCCACCAGATGGACCCCGCCAACAGCGACGAGGCGCTGCGCGAGGTGGACCTGGACATCGAGGAGGGGGCGGACATCGTCATGGTCAAGCCGGCGATGCCCTACCTGGACGTGATTCACCGGGTGAAGGCCCGGTTCGGGCGGCCGACCGCCGCCTACCAGGTCAGCGGCGAGTACGCGATGGCGAAGGCGGCGGCGAGGCTCGGTTGGCTGGACGAGGAACGGGTCATGCTCGAAACCCTGACCGCCATCCGGCGGGCCGGCGCCGACATCGTCATCACCTACTACGCCCGGGAGGCGGCTCGGGCCCTGACGGGAGCGGAAGGCTGAACCGGCGGAGCCCCGCGAAGCCGCCAGGGCTTCCCGCCGGCCGGCGCCGCACGTGCGGCCGCGCGGTCAGCGATGCGCGCGCCGGCGGGATCGGAAGGCTGAACCGGCCGAAGCCGCCGGCCGGCGCCGCACGTGGTCGCCGCGCCGTCACTCGGCGGCGACGATCATGATCTTGTCCATCTCCGCCCTGTCCGTGGACAGCTCGTTCTCTCCCGCCGGGTAGTCGCTCCGGTCGAACAGGTAGGCCACGACGTCGGTGTACTCCTGGTCCGACAGGCGTCCCGGCCCGTCTTCGGGCATGGTCAACTTGATCCGATCGAACAGGACCCCCACCGGCAGCTCGGTCCAGAAGACGATGAAGTCGGCGCCCGCGACGCTCGGCGCCATCTCGCCGCCCCGCAGCTCCTGCCCGTGGCAGGACGCGCAGTTCTGGTTGTAGACCCGCCGCCCCCGGCGCGCCTGGGCTGCCGTGAACACGCCGTCGAGGGTCGAGCTGGTGGTCTCCTGCACCGCCGCCGGCATCGCCGCGCCGACGCCCGACGCGGTCTCGACCGCAGCCCCGCCCACCGACACGAACGCCGACACCGCCGCCAGACACCCCACGGTCAACCACCTGTTCATCCGTCGTCTCCTGTCCCTGCAGAACCCGGCGCCGCAACCCGGCGCGGACCCCCCGAGGATTGGTTTCGCGAGCAGCGGCGTCGAGCCGCCGATGCCCAGTCTGATCTGCCGACTCTGTATGCTGCATTCTGGCATTCCGCCTCGGGCCCGATCAACCCGCGCCGCCGCCGTGGTATCTTCCCCGCCGATGAAGAGCGCCCCCCGGAACAGGTCAGCAAGGTTGTTCGCCCGCGCCAAGCGGATTCTCCCCGGCGGCGTCGACAGCCCCGTGCGCGCGTTCTCCGCCGTCGGGGGCACCCCGCCGTTCATCCGCCGGGGGCGCGGGGCCCACGTCGAGGACGAGGACGGCCGCTCCTACGTCGACTTCGTCATGTCGTGGGGGCCCCTCATCCACGGGCACGCCCCGGCCGGCCTGGCCCGGGTGCTGGCCGCCGCCGCGAAGCAGGGCACCAGCTTCGGGGCCCCGACGGCGGCGGAGGTGGAACTGGGGAACGCGGTGCGGCGGCTCATGCCGGCGCTCGAGCGGGTGCGGTTCGTGAACTCGGGCACGGAGGCGGCGATGAGCGCGCTGCGGCTCGCACGGGCCGCGACGGGCCGGGACCGCGTGGTCAAGTTCGCCGGCTGCTATCACGGCCACGGCGACGCCTTTCTCGTGCAGGCGGGGTCCGGGGCCACCACCCTCGGCGTCCCCACCAGCCCGGGGGTGCCGAGGTCGGTGGCGGCGGACACGCTGGTGGCGCGCTACAACGACCTCGGATCCGTCGAACGGATCCTCCGCCGCCATCGGGATCGGGTGGCCGCCCTCATCGTCGAGCCGGTGGCCGGCAACATGGGCGTCGTGCTCCCCGAGGACGGGTTCCTGGAGGGGCTGCGGACGCTGTGCGACGAGCACGGGGCGATCCTGATCTTCGACGAGGTGATCTCCGGCTTCCGCGCCGCCGGTGGCGGGGCCCAGGCGCGGTTCGGGGTCCGCCCCGACCTCACCTGCCTCGGCAAGATCATCGGCGGGGGGCTGCCGGTGGGCGCCTACGGCGGGCGGCGCGACCTGATGGAGCAGGTGGCCCCGGCGGGGCCGGTGTACCAGGCCGGCACCCTGTCGGGCAATCCGCTCGCGATGGCCGCGGGCGCCTGGGCCCTGTCGAAGCTCACGCCCGACCTCTACGCCCGGCTCGACAAGCTGGGCGCGCGGCTCGAGGCCGGCCTCGCCGACGCCGCCCGGGAAGCGCGGATCGACCTGCAGGTCAACCGACTCGGCTCGGTGCTGACGCCGTTCTTCACGACCGCGCCGGTGCGCGACTACGAGAGCGCCGTCGCCGCGGACACCGCCGTCTACGCGCGGTTCTTCCGCGGCATGCTCGCGCGCGGCGTCTATCCGCCCCCGTCCCAGTTCGAGGGCTGGTTCCTCTCGGCCGCCCACACTCCCCGCGACGTCGACGAGGCGGTGGCGGCCGCCCGCGCCGTCCTCCGCGGAATGCGCCGCCGCCCGCGGACGGCGGCCGCCCGCTGATCGGGGAGCCCGCCCCTCGACCTTTCGGCCGGCAACCGCCGGGGCGCGCGGCCGGGGCCGGTGTGGTACGCTTCCTGCGGCACCTGTCCCCGCGTCCGGATCGCCCGACCCCATGAGCACTGTCAGGCTGCACCGCACCACCGGCGTCCGCGTGGGCGACGTGCAGATCGGCGGCGGCGCGCCCATCGCCGTGCAGTCGATGACGATCACCGACACCGCCGACGCGGCGGCGACGGCGGCGCAGTGCATCGAGCTGGCCGAGGCCGGATCGGAGCTGGTGCGGGTGACCGTGAACACCCCGGCGGCGGCGGCGGCGGTCCCCGAGATCAGGCAGCGGATGCTCGACGGCGGCTGCCGCGCGCCCCTCATCGGCGACTTCCACTACAACGGCCATCTCCTGCTTGCGCGGCACCCGGCGTGCGCCCGGGCCCTCGACAAGTACCGCATCAACCCCGGCAACGTCGGCACCGGGGCGCGGCGGGACGACCACTTCGCCACGATCTGCCGGATCGCCCGCGACAACGGGAAGCCGGTGCGCATCGGCGTCAACGGCGGGTCGCTCGACCAGGACCTGGTGATGGCGAGGATGCAGGAGAACACCGACCGGCAGCTCGGCCGCAGCTCGGAGGAGATCATCAACGACTGCATGGTGATCTCCGCGGTGGAGTCCACCGCGCTCGCCATCGACGCCGGGCTCGGCCCCGACCGGATCGTGATCTCCTGCAAGGTGTCGTCGCCCCCCGACCTCATCGCCATCTACCGCCGCCTCGCGGCCGAGACCACCCAGCCCCTGCACCTCGGCCTGACCGAGGCGGGCATGGGCATGAAGGGCCAGATATGGTCGGCGGCGGCGATGGGGGTCCTCCTCGCCGCAGGCATCGGCGACACCGTCCGCGTCTCGTTGACCCCGCGGCCGGGCGGCGACCGACGCGAGGAGGTCTACGCGGCGTGCGAGCTGCTGCAGTCGCTGGGGCTGCGCTCGTTCGCCCCGAGCATCACCGCGTGTCCCGGCTGCGGCCGCACCACGAGCACCACGTTCCAGGAGCTGGCGGAGCGGATCCAGCAGTACGTGCGCGACATGATGCCGGTGTGGAAGACCCGCCACGCGGGGGTCGAGGAAATGCGGGTCGCGGTGATGGGCTGCGTCGTCAACGGCCCCGGCGAGTCGAAGGCCGCGAACATCGGCATCAGTCTTCCCGGCACCGGCGAGGAGCCCACCTGCCCGGTCTACGTCGACGGACGCCACGCCACCACCCTGCGCGGCTCGTACGACGAGCTCGCCGAGGCGTTCCGACGGCTCGTCGACGACTACGTGGCGCGGCGCTACACGGAGAAGCCGGCGGGCTGATGCCGGGACCCGAACCGATCCGGCTGATCGCCGTCGACATCGACGGCACGCTCCTCGACAGCGCCAGCCGCCTGCCGGACGAGAACCGGCAGGCGATCCGGGCCGCGGCGGCGCGCGGCATCGATGTCGTGCTGGCCACCGGACGCGCCTTCCACCACGCCCGCCCGGTCGCGGTGCGGCTGGACGCCCCCGTGACCCTCATCGTCAACAACGGCGCCCTCGTCAAGACGCGGGACGGGGACACGCTGGCCCTCCGCCCCGTGCCGCGAGACCTCGCCCGGGGGCTCATCGTCGACACCCGGTCCTTCCGCGAGGGCGCCGCGCTGATCTTCGACCGGTCCGACGCACGGCAGTACGCCTACGAGCGCATCGACTGGTCGCATCCGCAGCGGCAGCGCTACTACGACCGCAACCGCGTCTACATGACCAGGGTCGAGCCGCTCGAGACGGCGCTCGACGCCGACCCGGTCCAGGTCGCGTTCACCGGCGGGGTCGCCGACATGCGGGTCCTCGCCGGCCGGGTGCGCGGGCTGCCGTGCGCCCGCACCCTCACCATCACCCTGACCGAGTACGAGCAACGCGACTTCTCCCTCCTCGACGTCACCGCGGCGGGCTGCTCCAAGGGCGCGGCCCTCGGGGACTGGGCGGCCCGGCGCCGGGTCCCGCGGGACGGGATCATGGCGGTCGGCGACAACCTCAACGACCTCGACATGCTCGAGCTGGCCGGGCACCCCGTCGTCATGGGCAACGCGGTAGCCGAGCTCAAGCGTTGCGGGTGGCCGCTGACGGCCGGTCACGACGAGGCGGGGCTGGCCCGGGCGATTCGCGATCGCGTGCTCTGACCGCCCGTGGCGAAAAGGCCCCGACGCATTCGAGCGACGCGGGGCTCTCACGGGCCGAGCGCGGGGCGCCCCGGCCGGGTGCGGCGCCACCACGCCGTCACGAGCGCCGCGCCGACGAGCGTCAAGCCGATCGACAGCCCCACCCACAGGCCCACGATGCCCCAGCCCACGACGAAGCACAGCCAGTAGCCGACGGGCAGGCCGACGAGCCAGTGACCGGCGAGGTTGCACACCATCGGCGTGCGGGTGTCGCCTACCCCCCGGAGCACCCCCGTCGCCACCGCCTGCAGCCCGTCGAAGAGCTGGAAGAACGCGGCAACGAGCAGGAGCGTGACGCCGGCGCGGGTCACGGCGGGGTCGGTCGTGAAGAGCCGCAGGATCGGGTGCGGCGCGAGCACGAAGACGAGGGCGGCGGCGCTCATGAACGCGGCCCCGAGGGCGAGGGCGGCCCACCCCGCCCGCCGGGCGCCGGCCGGGTCGCGCCGGCCCACGGCGTGCCCCACGCGGACCGCCCCGGCCCCGCCGACACCCTGCGGCACCATGAACGTCACGCTGGCGACGTTGAGGACGATCTGGTGGGCGGCCAGGGTGGCCGGCGCCAGCCGCCCCGCGAGGGCGGTGACGACCGCGAACACCCCGAACTCCAGGCTCACCTGCCCCGCCGCGGGCAGCCCGAGGGCGGCGAGTCGGCGAATGCGGCGCCGCTCCGGGCGCGGCCACGGGCGGGCGGCGCGGCGCTCGTGGCGCCAGATCGCGGCCCCGAGGAACAGCGCCAGGTAGACGCGCGAGACGACGGTGGCCCACGCCGCGCCGTCGACCCCGAGGGCGGGCGCGCCGAGATGGCCGAAGATGAGCACCCAGTTGGCGGCGGCGTTGATGACGTTGGCGCTGACCAGCGCCGCCGTCACCCGGGCGGCGAGCCCGATCGCCTGCAGGTACCGACGGAACGCCGTGTAGCACAGCAGGGGCAGGACGCTCAGCAGAACGATCGAGAAGTACGGCGCGGCGAGCCGCCGGACGGCGGGGTCCATGCCCCAGACGCCGAGGCTCGCCGCCACCGCGCCCGCCACGAACGTCAGCGGCACCGCCAGCAGCAGCGCGAGGCAGGTCCCCTGGACGAGCCACCGCCGGCACTCGTCGGGGCGCCCCCGGCCGTGGGCGCGCGCGACCAGGGGATCGAGCCCCAGCAGCATGCCGATGCCGAACACCACCACCGCGAAGCAGAGGACGCTGCCCACGCCCACCGCCCCGATCTCGGCCGGGCCCAGCCGGCCCACCATCGCGATGTCGACGATGCCCATCGCGATCCAGCCGAGCTCGGCCCCCACGATCGGCGCCGCGAGGCGCATCGTCGGCGGCAGCTCGCGGCGGAGCGCCTGCAGGGGAGGCTTGCCGGGTGAGGAGTCGAGCCGCAAGGGAGCCAGGGGCTTGGCGCCGCGGGAGCTTCACGCCGGTGAAACTCCTGATGCGGCCCAGGGCCGGGGCACCCCGGGAGCCTCGCGCCAGCGCAAAGTCCGGAGGCGACCCGAAGGGGCGCTACCGCCAGATCATCAGGCGTTCGATCCACGCGACGCGCGTCAGATCGTTGTAGATCACCGTCACCATCAGGGTCATGAGGACCACGAAGCCCGCGAGGAGCATCCGTTCCTTCAGCCGCACGCTGAAGTCGCGGCGGGCCACGCCCTCCATCGCGAGGACGGCGATGTGGCCGCCGTCGAGGATGGGGATCGGCAGGAGGTTCAGAATGCCGAGATTGAGGCTGATCATCGCCATCAACTGGAACAGCGTCACCCAGCCGAACCGGGCCGCGTCGCCCGAGAGCTGGGCGATGCCCACCGGCCCCACGAGCTGCGACGCCGGGGTCTCCCGCGTCAGCAGCCCCCACAGGGTCCGGAAGATGAGCTGCGACCATTCGAGGTTCTGCTCGAGGCTGAGCGTGAAGGCCTCGAAAAGCCCCGGCTCGACGATGCGCACCTCGTAGGGGCTGAAGCTGATGCCGATCATCCAGGCATCGCCGACCCGCTCGGGGGCCACGGTGATCTCCCGCGTGACGCCCTCCCGCCGGACCTGGAACGTCAACGGCGCGCCCTCGCCGGCGTTGATCACCTCGATCAACGACTGCCGGGTAACGCTCCGGCCATCGACGGCGACGATCGCGTCGCCGATCTCGATCCCGGCCTCGCGGGCGGCGGTGACCTGCGGCGACCACGCGATCACCTGGGGCGAGAACTCGGGCCCGACACCGAGATCGCCCAGGTTGTACCTTCCCTGACCGACCGGCGTCACGCGCAGCGCACGGACCTCGCCGTCGCGCCGCAGCGACACCTCGACCTCGCGGTCCGGGCGCTCCACGACCGCGAGCATCAGCTCTTCCCACGTGTCGACCGGCCGCCCCGCCACGGTCAGGATGCGATCGCCGGGGAGAATGCCGGCCTCTTCCGCCGCGGAGTCCTCGGCCACCGACCCGATGACCGGCGGCCCCTCCTCGTAGAGCGGAACCTGGGCCCCCTGCAGGAGCACGACGGTCATGACCGCCACCGCGAGCACGACGTTCATCGCGGGCCCGGCGATGAGGACCTGGAAGCGCTGCCACTTCGTCTTGGACAGGAACTCGTCCTCCCGACCCTCGCGCTTGTCCTCCACCGTCTCGCCGGCCATCTTCACGTAGCCGCCGAGCGGGATCGCGCTGACGCAGTACACCGTGTCGCCCCGCTTCGTCTGCAGGATCTTCGGCCCGAAGCCGAGCGAGAACGTCAGGACGCGCACGCCGTGGTGCCGGGCGACGAGGAGGTGCCCCAACTCGTGCACGAACACCAGCACGCCGAGGACGAACAGGAAGGCGAGGAGGGTGGTCATCGTTTCGATTGTAACTCGCCGGTGCGGCGGCGGGAATAGCGGGTGGCGCGGGCGTGGGCGGCCCGCACGTCGTCGAGGGTCATGGGGTCCGGCGGCACCGATTGCTCCGCGTCGTCGAGGGCCCCCGCGATGACGCGGGGAATCGCGGTGAACGCGAGCCGCCCGGCCAGGAACGCCTCGACCGCGACCTCGTTCGCGGCGTTGAGGGCCACCGGCAGGGCCGGCCCGCCGCCGAGCGCCCGGTAGGCGAGCCCCAGGCACGGGAAGCGGTCGAGGTCGGGGGGGCTGAACTCGAGCCGGTCGCAGGCCGCGAGGTCGAGCGGCGGCAGCCCGCTGCCCCACCGGTCGGGCCACGAGAACGCGTACTGTATGGGCAGGCGCATGTCGGTGACCCCCAGTTGGGCGATCACCGACCCGTCGCACAGCTCGACGAGCGAGTGCACCACCGACTGCGGGTGCACGACCACGTCGATGTGGTCGGCCGGCGTGTCGAAGAGCCACCGGGCCTCGATGACCTCGAGCCCCTTGTTCATCAGGGTGGCGGAGTCGACGGTGATCTTGCGGCCCATGCGCCAGGTCGGATGCTCGAGGGCGTCGGCCGGACGGACGCCCTCGAGGCGCTCGGCGCTCCAGCCGCGGAACGGCCCCCCGGACGCCGTCAGGAGCAGCCGCCGGACCTCTGCCGGCGGCCGTCCGTGCAGGCACTGGTGGATGGCGTTGTGCTCGCTGTCCACCGGCAGCACCGCGACCCCGCGCCGGGCCGCCGCCGCCATGACCAGGCCGCCGGCCATGACGAGGACCTCCTTGTTGGCGAGGGCGATGGTCTTCCCCGCCTCGATGGCGGCGAGCACCGCGTCGAGGGCCGTCGTCCCGGTGGTCGCGAACAGCACGAGGTCGACGGCGGGGTGCGTGGCCGCCGCGAGCAGCCCCTCGGCGCCGCTCGCGGCGTGCTCGATGCCCGCCCGCACCGGCGGCGGCAGCGCCGCCCGCACCGCGGCCAGCCCCTCGTCGGCGACGGTCGAGACGACACGAGGCCGATGGCGCTCGACCTGCTCCGCTAACCGGGTCACGTTGGCGCCGGCCGCGAGGGAGACGACCTCGATGCGATCGGGATGCGCCGATGCCACGGACAGGGCGCTGACGCCGATGGAGCCGGTCGACCCGAGAATCGCGATGCGTCTCACGAGAACTGCTCCCGTGGCGGTCGGCCGGGGCGATCCCGACCCCACGCCGCGCCGCCGGATCGGCTCTCCCCGCCGGAGATGCGCATCACCCGGCGAGCGGCGGGAGCCCTGGCGGACCGCAAGGCGACCGCGCCCGACGAGACGCAGGGAGGACACGGATTGGGCATACGTCAACCGCGGACCGCTATGCCGTCCGCCCGAAGCATGCAGTCGGCCGGGATGCACCGTCGCCGCGGACGGGCATCACCGGTACACCCGGTCCAGGAGTTGCAGCATCAGGTAGAAGCCCGGCCCGGCGAACAGGAGGCCGTCGATGCGGTCGAGCAACCCGCCGTGGCCGGGAATGAGCGCCGAGGCGTCCTTGACGCCCGCCCCGCGCTTGAGCTGCGACTCGAAGAGGTCGCCGGCGATGCCCAGGCCGGCGATGACCACGCCGAGGAGCGCGCCCAGCGCCGGCCTGAAACTCAACGCAGGGTGTGCGAAGAAGCCCGCCGCGGCCATCACCCCACCCCCCGCGGCCAACCCGAACAGGGCCCCCTCGACCGTCTTGCCGGGGCTGATGACGGCGGCCAGCGGGGTGCGCCCCAGCCACCGCCCCCCGTAGTACTGGGCCGTGTCGCTGGCCACGATCAACCCGAGGAGCAGGAGGACCACCAACGGACCGGCCGACGTGCTCACGGCCGCGATCGCGCCCAGCGGGAGACCGATGTACAGCAGCGGAAACGCCGTTGCGGCGGCGTCGCCGAGCACCCGTTCGCCGCGCCCCGCCGACAGGCTCGCTGCGCCGACCGCGAGCAGCGCGGCCAGCAGCACGGCCGCCGCCGCGCCGTACGCCACGCCGGCCACGGTGGCGGCGACCCCGGCGGCCGCTGCACCGCGGAACACCCGGGCGCCGTAAGCGGCGGCGAGCCCTGCGTACTCGTGCAGCGCCACCAGCGCCGCCACCGACGCGAGCGCCACGGTGGCCGCCGGGGGCAGGAAGCGGATCACCGCGACCACCACCGGCAGCAGCGTCAGGGCGCTCAGGACGCGCTTCATCCCGCGGTAATCCCTGCCGGGCTCCCTGCGCCTGGCCCGAGGGCGACCATCGGCATCCCTAGCCCGCCCATCGTCGCCTTCGGCTCCGCCGGGCGCCCAACCAACCCTCCAGGAGTCCGCGCCGTTCCACCGCGCAGACTCCTAGCCCGCCCATCCTCGCCTACGGCTCCGATGGGCGCCCAACCAACCCTCCAGGAGTCCGCGCCGTTCCACCGCGCAGACTCCTAGCCCGCCCATCCTCGCCTACGGCTCCGATGGGCGCCCAACCAACCCTCCAGGAGTCCGCGCCGTTCCACCGCGCAGACTCCTAGCCTCCGGCCGCCACCGGCCGGGTGATCCCCCCGTAGCGCCGATCTCGCTTCTGGTAGTTGACGATCGCCTCGAGGAGATGCCGGGCCCGGAAGTCGGGCCAGAGGGTGTCGGTGACCCAGATCTCCGAGTACGCGATCTGCCACAGCAGGAAGTTGCTCACCCGCATCTCGCCGCTCGTGCGGATCAGCAGATCGGGGTCGGGCTGCCCGGCCGTGTAGAGCAACTCGGCGAAGCGCTGCTCGTCGAGGTCCGAGGGGCGGACCGCGTTCGCGATGGCCCGCCGCGCCGCCTCGACGATCTCGGCCCGCCCACCGTAGTTCAGGGCGATGTTGAAGAGCATGCCGCGGTTGCCGCGGGTGCGCTCCTGCGCGATGTCGAGCTCGCGCCGGACATCGGCGGGCAGCTTCTCCTGGCACCCGATGACCCGAAAGCGGATGTCGTTGTCGAGAAGCGTCTGCAGCTCGAGCCACAGGTACCTCTTGAGCAACCCCATCAGCACCGACACCTCGGCGGGAGGCCGCTTCCAGTTCTCGACCGAGAACGCGTAGAGGGTGAGGACCCGTATCCCCATCCGGGCAGAGGCCTCCACCACGTCCCGGACCGAGTCGATGCCGGCCCGATGGCCCTCCACGCGGGGAAGCTGCCGCTGCGCCGCCCACCGGCCGTTGCCGTCCATGATGACGGCGACGTGCATCGGCAGGCGGTCGAAGTCGACCTCCCGGGCGAGGGAGGCTTCCCGCGAGCCGGCCGGGGCCCAGGTCAGCAGATCTTCGAGACTCATCCGCGCACTATTCGGGGGGCCGCCGCGCGGCCCGGCCGGACCGCGGGCCGCAACGCCCACGCTTGATGATACGGAACCGCCCGCGCCCCGTTCAAGCCGACCCGGGAATCTGCACCGTTCCACGGCGCAGATTCCTGGCAGGGTTGGCTGGGCGCCCAGCGGAGCCGAAGGCGACGATGGGCGGGCTGGGCCACGACGGGCTGGAAGAAGCCCGGCGGGACGCACCGCCGGTCGAAAGCAGGGGCGTGTTCGCCGCGGGCTCCGATGCGCCGGCCGGGCCCGCACGAGGTCCGGGGCCGGCGCCGTCCCGGGGCGTCGTCACCGCGGGTACTCCACCCCGACCAGAAAGAGGCCCCGGGGGGGCGCGGTCGGCCCCGCCGCGCCGCGATCCGCGGCCCGCAGCGCCCGGTCGACCTCCCCCGGGCCGCGCCGACCCCGACCCACGTCGACGAGGGTCCCCGCGATGGTCCGGACCATGTGCCGGAGAAAGCCGCTTCCCCGCACCTCGATGACGGTCATGTCCGCGCCGCCGTCCGCCTCGGCCCGGGCGCCGGGGGAGACGCGGCGGACGGTGAGGTCGAACAACGTGCGCACGGTGGTGCCGACGCTGCTGCCGGCGGCCTGGAACGCGGCGAAGTCGTGCTCGCCGACGAGCGTCCGGCCCGCCTCCTCCATGGCCTCCACGTCCAGCCGGTCCCGGACGTGCCAGGCATATCGCCGGAGGAACGGGCTCATGAACGGTCCGTGCGCGAGACGATAGCGGTAGGACTTGGCGACGGCGTCGAAGCGCGCGTGGAAGGTGTCGGGGGCCGCCTCGCTCCCGACCACGCGGATGTCCGCCGGGAGCCTCGCGTTCAACGCGCGGGCCAGCGCCCCGGGGTCGATGCCGGCGTCGAGGCGGACCCCCGCCACCTGGCCGAGGGCGTGGACGCCGGCGTCCGTCCGTCCCGCGCCGACGACGGAGACCGGCGCCCCCTCGATGTCGCGGAGCACCGTCTCGAGGCATCCCTGAATCGAGACCCCGGCCGCCTGCCGCTGCCAACCGACGTACGCCGTGCCGTCGTAGGCGACGGTCAGCTTGAGCGTGCGCATCACGACCGCCGTCAGGAGTCTGCGCCATGGAACAGCGCGGACTCCTGCAGGGTTGGTTGGGCGCCGAGCGGAGCCGCAGGCGACGCTCGGCGGGCCACGGCGGCCGCGAGCCGGGGCTGGCGAGGGCTCGCCGCGGGCGCGGCTGGCCAGAGTATACCCCTGCCGCGACGGCGGCCGGGCCGGACGCGTGCCGCCCGAACGCCGTCCGGACGCGCGCCGGCGCCACGCCTCCGCGGGAGCTCCCGCTTCAACGTCCCCCGGATGCGCGACGGCGGATGGTATACTCGGTAACCGAGGCATGACATGACCAAGCCGTCCAACCTCGTGCAGGGCACGCTCGACCTGCTGATCCTGAAGATCCTCGATCTCGAGCCCATGAACGGGTGGGCACTGAGCCAGCGCCTCAAGCAGGTCTCGAACGACGTGCTGCAGGTCAGCGACGGCTCGCTCTACCCCGCCCTCCACAAGCTCGAGCAGCAGGGTTGGATCGCGGCCGAATGGCGGGAGACGAGCAACCGGCGGCGCGGGAAGACCTACGCGCTGACGCCGCCCGGACGCCGGTACCTGCGGCAGGAGTCGGAGAGCTGGGAGCGGCTGTCGCAGGCCATCACCCGCGTCGTGCGGTTGACTGAGGTCTGAGCGCCTGCCCGCCGCGCCGGTCCCGGAGCTCCGCCGGCCCGCGTCACGCCGCCGGCCCGCGTCGCCCCGCCGCTCACGGACCTGCCGCGGCGGGGCCGGCGACCGCCGGCGGCGCGGCCGCCGCCACGCGGACGGGGCCGGTCCCCCCCCCGGGGACTTCCGCGCGGAACGAGCCGGCAAGAACTTGAGCCCTTCGCGAACGTCATATACAGGAGAGACGGCCCGTCGCCAAACGAGGCGGCGTTCAGGCCATCGCCAACCGGCGGGAACGCCGGAACAACGCTTCGGTGTCAGGAGACGGAGATGCGCAGACTGGTGGTCACGATGCTCATGACGCTCGCGCTGGCGGGCCTGCACCCCACGCGCGGCAACGCCCAGACCGCGGCGGGACTCCCCGCCGCCGCCGCGCCTCCCGGCGCGGCGTCCGCGGGCGGCGTCATCCTGCCCCAGCCCGCCCTCCAGCCGGCCCGTCCGGTGCGCCGCCTGTCGATCGAGGAGGCGGTGACCCTGGCCCTCGAGCAGAATCTCGACCTGCGGGTCGAGCGCATCAGTCCGCTGATTCAGGACGCGTTCGTCGCCGAGGCGCGGTCGGTGTACGCCCCCACCCTGTCGACGACGCTCACCGGCAACGACTGGGACCGCCCCGCCGGCAACATCTTCGACGGCGGCGACGTGGTGACGAACCGCTACGTGCGGGACGACGTGGGGGTCGTGCAGCAGGTGCCCTGGAAGGGCGGCCAGTACTCGGCGGGATGGAGCGGCCAGCGCTCGACCACGACCAACGTCTTCACGAGCTTCAACCCGCTGCTGGAGTCGACCTTGAACCTGAACTACACCCAGCCGCTCGTGCGCGACTTCGGCATCGACGGCTTCCGCCAACAGATCGCGATCAGCCGCGCGAGCCGGGACCTCTCCGACATCGACCTCCGGCGCACCGTCGTCGCGACCGAGCGCACCGTCCGCAACGCCTACTGGCAGCTCGTGTTCGCCCGGTCGTTCCTCGAGGTGCAGCGCCAGTCGCTGGCCCTCGCGGAGGAGTCGCTGCGCAACAACCGCACCCGGGTCGAGGTCGGCACCATGGCCCCCATCGACATCGTCGAGGCCGAGAACGAGGTCGCGCGGAACATCGAGGCGGTGATCCGGGCCGAGGCGGACCTCGAGCGCGCCGAGGACCAGTTGCGGACCCGGGTGTTCGACCCGCGGGACACGCCCGACTTCTGGTCGATCAGCCTCCAGCCCAGCGACAACCCGGTGCTGCTGGCACGCGAGATCGACGTGGACGCCGCCATCCGCAACGCGCTTCTGAACCGGACCGACCTCGACACCCTCGACAAGAACCTGGAGATGACCGACACCGACATCCGCTACTTCCGCAACCAGCAACTGCCCGCGGTGGACCTGCAGGTCGACTACCGGCTGACGGGGCAGGGCGGGGAGCGGCTGATCCGGGCCGGCGGGTTCCCCGGCACCGTCGTGGGCCGGGAGCAGAGGTCGTTCGGCGGCACCCTCGGCGACATCCTGGCGAACGAGTTCCCGAACTGGACGGTCGGGGTGACCGTCTCCTACCCCTTCGGGACGAGCGCGGCCGACGCCGCCCTCGAGCGCTCCAGGCTCGAACGGTCCCGGAGCGAGGCGAGCCGGCGGAGCCTCGAGCTGCGCATCGCCACCGAGGTTCGCGACGCGGCCCGGAGCGTGCGGACCAACCTGCAGCGGGTGGAGGCCACCCGGGCCTCGCGGGAGCTGGCGGAGCGCCGCCTCGAGGCCGAGCAGCGCAAGTTCGAGGTGGGCCTCTCGACCAACTTCCTGGTGTTCCAGGCCCAGCGCGACCTCGCGACGGCGCGCAACACCGAGCAGCAGGCCATTCTCGATTACATCCGGTCGCTCGTGGACTTCGAAGCGGTGCAGGAGATCCCGCTGGGCGGGGTGATCCCATAGCCGCCGACGCGGCGTGACGACCGCGGCGGCGCGGGGCCCGAACAGGCCGCGCCGGCCCGGAACGCTGTCGCGCCGGGGCCGGCACGAGGCCGATCCGAAGCGACGCGGCGGCCCGCCGCATCCGCGACCACGCCGCCGCGACGCGGCAACATTCTCAGCCCCGAACCAGGTCCTTCCGGGGCCGGCGGGGGCGGCGGCCCCCGGGCCTGCACACCCCCCGCAACGGGCAGCGGTCATCGCGCTGCGGCCGCTCGAAACCGCAGGCCTCCATCATGCCGAGGTGGCACAGCGCGAAGTCGTAGCGGACCGGGTCGCGGGGGTCGAGCCGCCGCAACGAATCGGTGATCTCGCGGGCCATCGCCCAGCCGGGGCTGCGGTAGCGGGTGAGCCGCAGGCACCGCCCCACCCGGATCACGTGGGTGTCGAGGGGCACGACGAGGCGGGAGGGCGCGAGCCTCGACCAGACCCCGAGGTCGACGGCGTCGCGGCGGACCATCCACCGCAGGAACAGGTTGAGCCGCTTGCAGGCGCTGCCGCCGGACGGACGCGGGAAAAACCACCCGACCCGCCGCCGCGCATCGCCGCCGTAGACGGGCTCGAGATCGACGGCGAGGGCCCGCGTCGCGAACCGGTCGAGCCCCGGCCCGACGTCGGGCGCGGAGGGATCGTCGCCCTCCAGGAAGAAGCGCTCGATGGAGCCCGAGGCCGCGAGCATGTGCCTGAGGATCCAGAGCAGGGCGGCGACGTCAGCGCCGCGGATCCAGCGGTGGACGAACGGGCGCAGGGCGGCGGGGTCCCGCGCCGGGTCGAAGCGCCGCACGAACGCGGCCGGGCGCGGGCCGAGCACCGCCAGCACCGCCTCGATGGACTCCAGCACCGACGCGACCCGGCCGAACGCGAGGCCCGCCGCGCAGAACCCCACCACCTCGCGATCCGCGGGCGCGGGGTACCGCCGCACGAGGTGGACGGGGTCGACGGCCGATTCGGGATGATCGAACGTCCGGTACAGGTCATCGAGAGGCGCGGCGAGACGGCGGAGCACGGAGGCCGGCACCCGACGGCGGGGCATCAGGCGCGGGCCGGGGCGCCGGTGGCGTCGCTCCCGCCGCCGCCTGCGTCAACCCCGCCGGAGGCGCGGGTACGGCTGGAAGCGTCGGCACCGTCCGCGGCGTCGCCGCCGCCCCTTGCGGCGAGGAAGGCCCCGGCCCCGGCGACCGCGTCGTTGACGTACACGGTCCGCCCGCCGACCATCGTGGCCGCGACCCCGCCCCGGAGCGACCACCCGTCGAAGGGCGTGTTGCGGGCCAGCGAGCGGAACGCGCGGGCGTCGACGGTGACGGACAGATCGGGGGCGAGCACGGTGACGTCGGCCGGCGCCCCCTCGGTCAGGGCGCCGCCCTCCACCCCGAGGATTCGCGCCGGATTGGCGGAGAGCAGCCCGACGAGGCGGCCCAACGACACGTGCCCCGCATGCACGAGCCGGTCGAGGCAGACCGAAACCGCGGTCTCGAGACCGACGACCCCGAACGGGGCTCGGTCGAACTCGACGAGCTTCTCGTCTAGGTGATGCGGCGCGTGGTCGGTGGCCACGCAGTCGACGGTGCCGTCGGCGAGGGCGGCGAGCAGGGCCTCGACATCGGCGGCGCCGCGCAGCGGCGGGTTCGTCTTGCAGTTGGTGTCGTAGCCGGCCAGCCGCTCGTCGGTCAGGGTCAGGTGATGCGGCGTGACGTCGCAGGTGACCGGGACCCCGCGCGCCTTCCCCGACCGCACCGCCCTGAGCGTACCGCGGGTGCTCACGTGCGCGAGGTGGACCGGCGCCCCCGTCAACCTGCTCAGCGCCACGTCGCGCTCGGCGACGATCTCCTCGGCCGCCGCCGGCATGCCGCGCAACCCCAGCAGCGCCGCGGCCGCGCCCTCGTGGGCGACCCCGCCGTCGCTGAGCGCGGCGTCCTCGCAGTGGTCGATGACCGCCATGCCGCACATCGCGGCGTACTCGAGGGCGCGCCGCATCAGGATCGCATCGGCCACGGGGCGCCCCGCGTCGGAGACGGCGACGCATCCGGCGTCGCGCAACTCGCCGATGGCCGCGAGCTGCCGCCCCGCCCGCCCCTTCGTCACCGCCCCGATCGGGTGAACCCGCGCGAGGCCGGCCTCGGCCGCCTTCGCGAGGATGAGGCCGGTCACGCCGGCCTCGTCGTTCGCGGGCTCGGTGTCGGGCAGGCAGGCGACCGCGGTGAACCCCCCGGCCACGGCGGCCGCGACCCCCGTCGCGACCGTCTCCTGGTGCTCGGCCCCCGGCTCGCGCAGGTGGACGCGCATGTCGACGAAGCCCGGACACACCACGCAGCCGGCCGGGACGTCGATGACCACGGTCCCCGGCGCCGCCTCGAGTCCGGGGCCGACCCCCGCCACCCGGGCGCCCCGGATCAACACGTCGGCGGCGCCGTCGAGGCCCGCGGCGGGGTCGACGACCCGTCCCCCCCTCAGAATCGTGGTCCGTTCACTCACCGGCTCGACCCCGGCCCGCTCTCGCCGGCGGGCTCGACACCACCGGAGACGGCCCCCGGCGCCGGCACCCGCACCTTCCGCGGCTCCGGATCCTCCACCACGTCGGGCGCCGAATCGCCGGCCGCGCCCCCCGCTTCCCCCCGACGGCTCTCCGCCAGCAGGTACAGCACCGCCATGCGGACCGCGACCCCGTTGGCCACCTGATCGAGAATGACCGACCGGGACCCGTCGGCGACCTCCGACGCGATCTCGACCCCGCGGTTCATCGGCCCCGGGTGCATGACGATGGCGTCGG
This sequence comes from Vicinamibacterales bacterium, assembly GCA_965207615.1. Classification (GTDB taxonomy): domain Bacteria; phylum Acidobacteriota; class Vicinamibacteria; order Vicinamibacterales; family UBA8438; genus JAJEEA01. The sequence continues at coordinate 5,824,376 of CBDBMZ010000003.1, read as the reverse complement.
GCGCGGCGCGGCGCAGCCGGTCCCGGGTCATGCCGAAGCGCTGGAAGTACTCGCGCAGCGACGGGAAGAAGTGGCCGCGCATGCGCTCGAGCTGCACGCGGAGCAGCATGACGACGTCGGCCCCCGCCACCGCCTCGTCCACCGACGTGGTCGCGCGCACCCCGAGCCGCGCCATGTCCGGCAGCATCAGGGTGGCCGGCCCGCACGCGCAGACGTCGGCCCCGAGGGCCCGCAGCAGGAGCAGGTTCGAGCGGAAGACCCGGCTGTGCAGCAGGTCGCCGATGATGGAGACCCTGAGCCCGGCGAACCCGGCCTTGTGCTCGCGGATCGTGAAGGCGTCGAGAAGGGCCTGGGTCGGATGCTCGTGCATGCCGTCGCCGGCGTTGATGACGCGGGCCCCGCACAGGCGGGCGACGAGGTGCCCCGCCCCCGCCGAGGCATGCCGCAGGACGATCATGTCGGGGGCCATCGCCTCGAGGTTGCGGACGGTGTCGGCCAGCGTCTCGCCCTTCGAGACGCTCGAGCCGGTGGCGGCGATGTTCACGGTGTCGGCGCTGAGCCGCTTCTCGGCGATCTCGAACGAGGTCCGGGTGCGGGTGCTCGGCTCGAAGAAGAGGTTGACGACGGTGTGGCCGCGCAGGGCCGGCACCTTCTTGATCGACCGCGTGCCGACCTCCTTCATCGCCTCCGCGGTGTCCAGCACCAGCAGGATCTCGTCGGGCGACAGATCCGCCACGCTCAGCAGGTCCTTCGTCCGGAGGCGGGCGGGCACGTCGAGCGGCAACGGCGGATCGGCGGCGCGGCGGGACGGCTCGGCGGTGGGCGTCATCGCTCGATGACCACCTCGTCGCGGCCCTCGACCTCCTCGAGGCGGACCTGGACGCTCTCGTCCGGCGAGGTGGGAACGGTCCTGCCCACGTAGTCGGCCTTGATCGGCAGCTCGCGGTGCCCCCGGTCCACGAGCACGACGAGCTCGATGGCGCGGGGACGCCCGAAGTCGATGAGGGCGTCGAGGGCCGCCCGGATGGTGCGGCCGGTGTACAGCACGTCGTCGACGAGGAGGATGCGGCGCTCGTCGATGGAGAAGTCGATGTCGGTCCGGCGCAGGATCGGCTGCGGACCGACCTGGCTGCGCATGAGGTCGTCGCGGTAGAGGGTGATGTCGAGGGCCCCGGTCGGCACCCGGACGCCAGTGATGCCGTGCAGCTCGCCCGACAGGCGCCGCGCGATCGGGGCCCCGGCGGTGCGGATGCCGACCAGCCCGAGATCATCGAAGGTGCGATGACGCTCGGCCACCTCGTGGGCGATTCGGGTAATCGTGCGCGCGACCTGCTCGGCCGCCATCACCACCGGCACGGGACCTCCGCGGCTCCGGGCGGCGCAGCCAACGGTGGACTGGAATCGCAGCCGGTCACCGCCCGCGGCGGGGTCTGCCGCCAGCGGCGCGAAAGCCTCCGCATTGTAGCGCCCCGCCTCGACGGCGCGCAACCGCGCCGCCCGCGGGGGCGGGAGCGCCCGCGGCGTTCGGACGGCGGCCGGTGGTGGAATCCCGCGTTGCACAGCGCCCGCACAGGGCGCCCGCGGACGCCGAGGCACCCGCCCGACAAGGCGTGAGGAGGGCGCATGACCGGGCATGTGCAGCCGACGAGCAACGAGGCCGGGCGGGATGCATCACCGCTCGAGCGCAGCGGGAGTTCCACCGCGGGCTGCTATGATCTCGGCGACATGCCCGTCGATGAGGACGCGATCGTCCTGTCGAATACCCGCCTGTCGTCCGACTACAACGTCCTCGGCTTGGCCGCGCCGGCCGTCGCGGCGCGGGCCGGGCCGGGACAGTTCGTGATGGTCAAGCCCGGCCTCGGGGACCATCCGCTGCTCCGGCGGCCGTTCTCGGTCTTCGAGGTGCTCGAGGACGGCGGGGGGGGCGTCACCGGGCTGTCGCTGCTGAACAAGCGCATCGGGGTCACCACCCGCACCCTCTTCGGCCTCGAGCCCGGGGCCATCGTCCGCTGCCTCGGCCCCCTCGGCCGGCCGTTCACCCCCGCCGCCCCGCCGGAGCGGGCGTGGATGGTCGCCGGCGGCGTCGGCCTCGCCCCGTTTCACACCCTGGCGACCGCGCTCCGCGCCCGCGGCGTCGAGTCGACGCTGTTCTACGGCGCCCGTTCCGGCGCCGAGCTCTTTCACCTCGACGTGTTCCGGCGGCTCGGGGTCCGACTGGCGCTGGCCACCGACGACGGCAGCCGCGGCGACCACGGACTCGTCACCGTGCCCCTGGAACGGGCCCTCGACCGGCTCGACCCCGCGGCGCCGCTGCGGCTCTACGCGTGCGGGCCGACGCCGATGATGCGCGCCGTGACGGACCTGGCGCACGCCCACGGGCGCCGGACCGAGGTGTCGCTGGAACAGGTGATGGGCTGCGGCCTCGGCGGCTGCTACAGTTGCGTCGTCCCGGTGCGGAGCAAGGCCGCGCCCCCCCACTTCGTTCGCTCCTGCCTGGACGGGCCGGTCTTCGACGGCGGGTCGGTGGTCTGGGACGGGCTGGGGGAATGAGCGTCGACCTGTCGGTGGACATCGGGGGACTCAGGCTCGCCAACCCCTTCATCGCGGCCAGCGGCTGCTTCGGCTACGGCGTCGAGTACGCCGACGTCGTGGACCTCTCCACCCTGGGCGCGGTCGCGGTCAAGGGCCTGTTCCTCGACGAAAGGGAAGGGCACCCCCCCGAACGCATCGTCGAGACCCCGAGCGGGATGCTGAACGCCATCGGCCTGCAGGGCATCGGGGTCCGGCGCTTCGTGGCCGAGAAGCTGCCGCCGCTACGCGAGCGCGGCGCGGTGGTGATAGTCAACATCTGCGGCTCGACCATCGACGAGTATGCCGAGGTCACGCGGATACTCGACGACGCCGAGGGGGTCGCGGCGATCGAGCTGAACATCTCGTGCCCGAACATCCGGAAGGGCGGCATGATGTTCGGCTCCTCGCTCGAGGGCACCCGCGCCGTCGTCGCCGCGGCGCGAAGGGCCACCCGCCTCCCCCTCATCCCGAAGCTGACCCCGAACGTGACCGACGTCGCCTCGTTCGCGGTGGCGGCGCGCGACGCCGGGGCCGACGCCGTCTCGCTCGTCAACACGTTCCTGGCCATGGCCATCGACGTCGAGACCCGACGCCCGCGGCTCTCGAACGTGATGGGGGGGCTGAGCGGCCCCGCCATCCGCCCCATCGCGGTCCGCATGGTGCACGAGTGTCACCAGGCGGTGTCGCTTCCGCTCATCGGCATGGGCGGCGTCATGAACGCCGACGACGCCCTCGAGTTCCTCATCGCCGGCGCCACCGCGGTCCAGGTGGGCACCGCCAACTTCGTCGACCCGTTCATCTGGAAAAAGCTGAAGGCCGGCCTCACCGGCTATCTGGAGCGCCACGGGCTGGCCGCGGTGACGGAGGTCGTCGGCTCGCTGGACCTCTCGGCCCGCGGCGCGGAGCCCCCGGAGGCGTCATGCAGCTGACGCTCTACACCCGTCCCGGGTGCCGGCTTTGCGAGGAGATGAAGGCGGTGATCCGCCGTGTTCAGGGGCAGGTGGGGTGCGAGCTGGCCGAGGTGGACATCTCCCTCGACGAGACGCTCCTCCAACGGTACCGGCACCACATTCCGGTCCTGCTCGCGGACGGCGTCGAGGTCGCCCGCACCCGCATCGGGCTCGCCGCTCTCGTGGAGATCCTGACGACCCGGCGGGCCGACACGGCGTTCGCGCCGGGCTCGCGACGGTCCGGGGAAAGCTGAGGCCGGCGCGTACGCACGGAACGGGCGTGTACGGGACGGACCCGCGCACACCCGTTCCCGCTTCCCCTACTTCGCGATGATGTTGAAGTGGCCGCGACGGTTCTGCGACCAACAGCCTTCCGTCGACTCCGTGCAGAACGGCGACTCCTCGCCGCGGCTCGTCGTCTGAATGCGGCCCGCGGCCACGCCGAGGCTCATCAGATAGTCGCGGACGGAGGCGGCGCGGCGCTCGCCGAGGGCGAGGTTGTACTCGTTCGTCCCGCGCTCGTCGCAATGGCCTTCGACGAGCACCGTGGTCGAGATCCACCGCTGCATCCACTCCGCGTTGCGCTGCAGGGTGGCCTGGCCCGCCGGCAGCAGCTCCGACTGATCCAGCTCGAAGAACACCGGCGCGAGCGGCGCCGAGTCGTTGAGCTCCTCCAGCGACATTCGCGCAAACAACTCCTCTTCCGTCAGGGGAGGCGGAGGCGGCGGAGGAGGAGGCGGAGGAGGCGGCGGAGGAGGCGGAGGCGGCGGCGGTGCCGGAGGCGGAGGCGGCGGCGGCTCGGGCGGCGGATTGTCCGCGCATCCCGCGGCGCCCAGCCCGAGCACGAGGCCCAAGCAGACAGCGACTAGCCAATTTGACGACTTCATATGTGGCGTCTCCTGTTCTCAGCGCCCCGGCACCGATGGACAGGCATCCCGGGGACTGGCAGCTCCTGACAACCGCAGCCTCGGCATTTTCCACCCGGCGCGGCATCCCGGCGATCCCCGAACCGCGGTCCGGCCGGCCGGTATGCTCCCTCGTCACCCCTGATCCCGCGCGTCCCGAGACGCCCGCTCGAGGCCCGAACTGCCCTCCTCGGGCACCCGGCGCCCGGATACACGACACCAGAGGCGCACAGCTTACAAAGGAACCGAGAAATCTGTCAAACCGGGTCACGGAGAGCACTGCGAGCGCTGGTGCTACGATGTCCTCCGTGCCCCTCTCGACGACCGGCGCGCGCACCGTGCTTCTCGCCACCGGCGACGGTGGCATCCGTGATCGGTTCTCGGGACCCCTGCACGACGCCTCGCACCGAACCCTCGAGGCGACCCGCGCCTCGGCCCTGCTGGACCGCCTCGGCGGCGCGGAAGCGCCGATCGACCTTCTCCTTCTCGACCTGCGGCTCGGCGACGACGGAGCCGCCCTGTTCCGGCGGGTGCGCGCGCGCGCGGCCCGGCTCCCGATCGTCGTGTTCAGCGGGTCGGTGGACGGTGCCGCCGCGGTGCGCGCCCTTGCGCCGCTCGGCGTCGCCGGTTACGTGAACGAGCACTGCGATCCGCAGGACGTGCTGCCGTCGCTGGCCCCTCATCTCTTCCCGGACAACTTCAACCGGCGCAGCGGCCCCCGCGTCGTCCTCGCCATCCCCGTCTCGTACCGGGTCGACCAGACCATCGCCACCGCGGTGACCTTGAACATCGGCGGCGGCGGACTCGCGGTGCGCACCATGAACCCATTGCGCCCCCCCGCCAAGGTCCACACCCGGTTCCGCCTCCCCGGGTCGGCCCTCGACGTCGAAGCGCAGTGCCGGGTGGCTTGGAGCGACCCGCGCGTCGGCATGGGCCTGCAGTTCGAGCGCGTGGACCCCGCGGACCAGGCGGCCGTCGACGACTACGTCGACCGGCATCTCGAGGACACCCCGCGGGCCGAGGGGGAGGAAGCCTGACTGCGAACGGCCGGCGCCGCTTGCGAACGGGCGGGGCGGGCACTAGAATACGCTCGCACCCTGGGCCGGCTGGACGTCTTTTCTTCCAGGCTCTGCGTCTAAACCACCATTCTCTGGTGCGGCCGGCCCGGTTCGGCCCGGAGTCCGCGCCGTGGAACAGCGTGGACTCCGGGCAGGGTTGGTTGGGCGCCAGCCGGAACCGCAGGCGACGACTGGCGGGCGGGGTACGGTAGGCGTACGGGCCGTTCGCGAGGGAGAGCGCATCGTGGTCGAAGTGCAGCACGTGACCAAACGGTACGGCTCGTTCACGGCCGTGGACGACCTGAGCTTCGAGGTCGAGCCGGGCGAGATCCTGGGCTTTCTCGGCCCGAACGGCGCCGGCAAGACCACGACCATGCGCATCCTGACCGGCTATCTGCCCGCCACCGAGGGCAGCGCCCGGGTCGCGGGCTTCGACGTCTTCGAGGAGCCCATCGAGGCCAAGCGCCGGACCGGGTACCTGCCGGAGACCCCGCCCCTCTATCCGGAGATGACGGTCGCCGAGTACCTGCACTTCGTCGCCCGCATCAACGGCATCGGGGCCGGCGACCGGCCCGCGCGGGTCGGCGCCGCGATGGAGCGCACCAGCGTCGCGGACATGGCCGGGCGCTACTGCGCCACGTTGTCCAAGGGATACCGCCAGCGCGTGGGCCTCGCCCAGGCCCTGCTCCACGAGCCGGACGTGCTGATTCTCGACGAGCCGACGGCCGGGCTCGACCCCAGGCAGATCATCGAGACGCGGCGGCTCGTCACCGAGCTCGCCGGCGACCACACCGTCATCCTGAGCACCCACATCCTGCCCGAGGTGTCCCAGACGTGCCAGCGGGTCGTCATCATCAACCGCGGCCGGGTGGTGGCGGTCGACAGCCCCGACAATCTCACGGCGCGGCTGCAGGGCTCGCAGAGCCTGTACCTGCAGATCGACAGCGGGGGCGACGACCCCTTGCCGGCCCTCCGGGACGTTCCCGGCGTGGCCGCCGTGTCGGCGGCCGACCGGCGGGACGGCGCAGCGGGGTTCCAGATCGAGATCGCCCCGGGGCGCGACGTGCGGCGCGACGTGTCGCGCACCGTGGTGACGAACGGCTGGGGCCTGCTCGAGCTGCGGGCGCAGCAGATGAGCCTGGAGGACATCTTCCTGCAACTGACCACGGAGGAGGCCGCCGGCGAGCCGGACGGGAACGGCATCGGCGGCGCGCCCGAGGGCGGCGGCGCGGCCGAGGGCGGCGCGACCGACGCCCCGGATGAGGCCGAGAGCGCCTCGGCCGAGGCGGAGGAGCAGAGGAATGACTAACATCCTGGCCCTGGCCGGCAAGGAGCTGCGGGCGTACTTCGTCTCCCCCATCGCCTACGTGCTGCTGGTGTTCTTCGCCCTCCTGTTCGGCTGGTTCTACGTGGCCAGCGTGAACGTCATGGTCCAGCTCAGCATGGGCCAGTTCGGCATGGGGCCGCAGGTCGTCAACATCAACGAGTTCATGATCCGGCCCCTGTTCGGCAACACCGCGGTCATCCTGCTGTTCCTGCTACCGATGCTGACCATGCGGTCGTTCGCCGAAGAGAAGCGCTCCGGCACCATGGAGCTGCTGCTGACGTCGCCGCTGACCGACGTCCAGATCATCCTGGGCAAGTTCCTCGGGGCGCTTGCCCTGTACTGCCTGATGCTGGCCATCACGCTGCTGCACATCGGCCTGCTGTTCTGGTACGGCGAGCCGGAATGGGGACCGGTCGCCAGCGGCTACCTCGGCCTGCTCCTGATGGGCGGCGCGTTCATCTCGGTCGGCCTCGCCATCTCGAGCACCACGAAGAACCAGATCGTGGCGGGGGTCGCGACGTTCGCGGTGCTGCTGCTCTTCTGGATCATCAACTGGATCGGCGACGCCTCGGGCACCACGTCCCAGGCGGTGCTCGCGTACCTCTCGATCCTCGAGCACTTCGACGACTTCTCGAAGGGCGTCATCGACACGAAGCACGTGACGTACTACCTCAGCTTCATCGCGGTCGGCCTGTTCCTGACCGCGAAGTCGATGGACCAGGAACGCTGGAACGGCTGAACCTGTCCCCACCCCGATGCTGAACAGAATCCTCGGTTTCCTCGGCTGGGCGGGCTCCCTGCTCGTCTTCGCGGCGGTGCTCGCGTGGCTGGTCGCGCCCGAGCTGGAGGCGTTGCGCCGGACGCTGGCCCTCGCCGGCCTCGCCTGCATCCTCCTGTACGGCGCCGCGCACTGGCGCGAGGTCAGCCGGTCGTTCGGGCGGCGGCAGACCCGCTACGGCGCCCTCGCCGGCACGAGCATCCTCCTGGTGACGGCCATCGTCGTGGGCCTGAACTACGTGCTCGCCCGCCAGAACCTGCGCTGGGACCTGACCGCGGGGGGGCAGTACTCGCTGTCCGACCAGACCCGGCAGGTGCTCGACACCCTCGCCGGACCGGTGCGGATCATCGTCTTCGCGCGCGAGCCGGACTTTCCCCGGTACCGGGACCGGCTCGACGAGTACGCCTACCAGACGGGCCGCGTCACCGTCGACTACGTCGACGCGGACCGGCAGCCGATGCTGGCCCGTCAGTACGAGGTGCAGACCTACGGCACCATCGTGTTCGAGTACGAGGGGCGGGTGGAACGGGTGGAGTCGGATTCGGAGCAGGACCTGACCAACGCCCTGATCGCGGTCGTGGAGGGGGCGGAGCAGACCGTCTACTTCCTGGAGGGCCACGGCGAGAAGACCCACGCCGGGACCGACCGGGACGGCTACGGCACCGTCTCGGCCGCCCTCGCCCTCGACAACTTCGAGGTCGCGTCGCTGGTCCTCGCCCAGCAGGGCACGGTGCCCGACGACGCCACGGTGGTCGTCGCGGCGGGGCCGCAGACGGACCTGCTGCCGGGAGAGGTCGACGCGCTCCGCGCGTACCTGGACCGCGGCGGCAAGCTGCTGCTGCTGCTCGACCCGCCCCTCACCGGGGACGAGCCGGCCCCGGAGGGCCTGCTCGGCCTCGTGCGCGAGTGGGGCATCGAGGCGGGCGCCGACGTCGTGGTCGACGCCAGCGGCTTCGGGCAGCTCTTTGGGGCCGACGCGTCGGTGCCGGTGGCCGCGAACTACCCGTTCCATCCGATCACGGAACGGTTCAACCTGCTGACCGCCTATCCCCTGGCCCGGTCGGTGTCGGCCGCGGCCGGCGCTCCCGACGGTCGCATCCCGCAGCCGTTCATCGAGACCGGCCCGCAGAGCTGGCGGGAGATGGACATCGACAGCCTCGCCACCGGGCAGGTGGAGCTGAACGAGGAAGGGGGCGACCGCCCCGGCCCCGTCTCGATCGGCATGGCCGTCTCCGCTCCTGCCCCGTCCCCCGCGGTGGCGGCGGATGATGCGACGGGCGGGGCCGCCGGCGAGGGCGAGGGCGGGCCGGACGGCGACGCCGCGGACGGCGGCGGGGAGGATGCGACGCCGGAGACCCGCCTCGCCGTGATCGGCGACTCGGACTTCGCGAGCAATGCCGTCGTCGGCATTCAGGGCAACCGCGACATGTTCCTGAACACCGTGAACTGGCTGGCCCAGCAGGAGAACCTCATCTCGATCCGCGCCCGCGAGCCGGAGGACCGGCGGTTGACCCTCACCGCGAGCGCGCAGAGCCGCCTGTTCTGGCTCTCGGTGCTGCTGCTGCCCGCCGCCATCCTGGGGGCCGGCGTCTACACCTGGATGAGCAGGCGCTGAGCACCTGCCGAGGCCGAACGACATGCGTGGAGTGCGATCGACGCTGGTCCTGCTGGTGGCGGCCCTCGCGCTGGGCGCCTACATCTACTTCGTCGAATCGGGGCGGCCGCCCGCCGGCACCCCGGACGCCCTCGAGACGGTGTTCGACGTCGACTCGGACGACATCGACTCGCTGTCGGTGGCGGCCAGCAACGGCGACCGCACCGTCATCGAGAAGGACGGCGACCGGTGGCGAATTGTCGAGCCGTTCCCCGTCAACGTCGACGTCACCGAGGTCGTCTCGCTGTCGTCGAGCCTCGCCAACCTCGAGATTCAGCGCGTGGTCGCCGGGCCCGAGGACACCCCCGAGCTGGCGGCGTTCGGGCTCGCCGAGCCCGGCATCGAGGTCGGCTTCACGACCGCCGACGGCCCCGACGCCCGGCTCCTCATCGGCGAGCGCAGCCCCGCCGGCAACGACCTCTACGCGACCGTCGCGGGCTCGGACCGCGTCTTCCTCATCTCCGGGTTCCTGGACACGACGTTCGACCAGACCACGTTCGACCTCCGCGACAAGTCCATCCTGGACATCACCCGCAATCAGGTGGACTCGCTCGAGATCGCGGGGCCCGACCTGGAGGTCCGGCTGCGGAAGGCGGACGGCGAGTGGTCGCTGGTCAGCCCCATCGAGGCCCACGCCGACCTCGGCGTGACGGACGGACTTGTGGGCCGGCTCAGCACCGGGCAGTTGTCGGCCATCGAGGCGGAGTCGGTGGACGCGGACGCCCTCGCGCCCTACGGGCTCGACGAGCCGCGGCTGACGGTGACGGTGGGCCTCGGCAGCTCGGCCGCGACCCTGCTGCTCGGCGGCGACGCCCGGGCGGGGACCGTCTACGCCCGCGACGCGGCGCGCGAGCTGGTGTTCACCGTCGCCGAGTCTCTGGCCTCGGAGCTCGAGCAGGGAGTGGACGAGTACCGCCGAAAGAACCTGTTCGCGTTCCGTCCGTTCAACGCCACCGCGCTGGAGATCGAGCACGAGGGCCGACGCTGGGCGTTTGCGCTCGAGGAAGCGGCCGGGGAGGAGGAGACGGACGCCTGGCGCCGCACCGCGCCGGGCGCCGGCGAGGTCGAGCGCGCCGACATGGACGACCTGCTCGCCAAGCTCTCCAACCTGCGCGCCGAGTCGTTCGAGCCCTCCCGCGACGGCACCGGCCTAGACGCCCCGGTGGCCGAGATCGCGGTCACCTTCGACGACGGGGACCAGGAGAGCGTGACCGTGGGCCGCACCGGCGAAGACGTGTTCGCGGTGAGCGCCGGCGAGCCCGGCGCCGCCCGGGTGAACGCCCGGAGCTGGGACGACGCCATCGAGGCCCTCGACCCCCTTCGCGGGGAGGGCGACGCCCCGGCGCCGTAACTCGCCGGTTCCGCGCGGCGTGCGCCGCCGCGACCCGGCCGGCGGTTCGTCCGCCGACCCGGGCAGCCCGCCCCGGTTCCGGATCGCGGCTTCGTCGCCGGAAACCGACGCCCCGGGCCTTCGCGGGCGCCATGCGCGCGGCTGCCGCCCCGACCCCGCAACCCGCGCCGTTCTACGGAACGGCCCCCTCCTCGGGCATCAGCGCGAACGTCCACATCGAGCCGCCGGCCGGCACCTGGCCGCGGGCGTAGCGGTTGGCGAGCCCGCCCCCGAGGCCCGACGCCACCGTGATCTGCTGCCGGCCGTTCAAGGTATAGGTGACCGCGGTCGCGTTGACGCTCGACCCGGTCTGGAACTCCCAGACGGTCTCGCCGGTCTCCTCGTCGAGAGCGACGAACTCGCCGGTGATCTTCCCGGTGAACAGCAGCCCCCCGCCGGTGGCCAGCACCCCGGCCGAGCTGGGGAAGTCGTGCATCGGGATCTCCCACTTCTTCTCGCCGGTCAGCGGATCGATGGCCACGATGTGCCCGAGCAGGTCGCCTGGCTCGACCACTGGGAAGCGGTTGGTGACCCCGGTGGAGCTCGCGCCGAGGACGAACTCCTGCGGCTCGGGGAGGAGCCGCTGGATGCGGGGCACGTGCCAGGTCGTCGAGTAGATGAGGCCGGTGTCGGGGTTGAAGGCGATGGGAACCGCGTTGGTGCCCCGCGACGGCCAGATGTAGACCTCCTCGCCGGCGAGGAAGTCGCGGTAGAGGTCGGTCAGCACCGGCCGGCCCGTCTCGAGGTCGATGTGGGTGGCCCAGTTGACGAAGACGTAGGGGTGGGCGGCGATGAGCGAGCAGTCGGTGCGGTCGACGGTGTAGAGGAAGCCGTTCTTGTTGGCCTGAATCATCACCTTGCGCATCTCGCCGTCGACCTCGAGCTCGGCGAGCACCTGCTCGTCGATGCCGTCCACGTCGTACACGTCGTTGGGCGTGTACTGGTAGTAGCAGTGGATCTCGCCCGTCCGCGGGCGGATGGCGAGCACCGTCGACGCGTAGAGGCTGTCGAGCCCGCCGCGCGTCGCGGGGTCGTAGGGCTCGGCGTTGCCGGTCCCCCAGTAGACGAGGTCGAGCTCGGGGTCGTAGGAGCCGGTGCGCCACGTGGGCGCCCCGCCGTACAGGTACGCGTCGGTGCCGGCGGGCCACGTCTCGTGGCCGGGCTCGCCGGGGCCGGGGATGGTGTAGCGGCGCCACAGCTTCTCGCCGGTGGCCGGGTCCCAGCCGTCGAGGAAGCCGCGGGTGGTCGACTCGCCGCCGGACATCCCCGAGATGAGGACCCCGTTCGCGATCATCGGGGCGCCCGTCGCGTAATAGCCCTCGGCCCCGTCGGCGAACTTCTCGTTCCACAGCTCCTCGCCGGTCTCCATGTCGAGGGCGAGGACGTGGTTGTCGACGGTGACCCGGAAGAGCCGGCCCTCGTAGATCACGGGGCCGCCCCGGTTGAAGCTGCTGCGCCGCCGCGCCCCCTCCTCGAGGACGACCGGGGTGCGCCAGATCTGCCGGCCCGTCTCGAGGTCGATGGCGAAGGTCCAGCTGCCGTTGATGGCGTAGAGGACCCCGTCGTGGATGGCGGGGGCGGCGAGCTCGCCCGACTGGTTCATGAGGCTCGTGCTCCAGATGGGCACGAGCCGGTGGATGTTCGACTTGTCGATCTGGTCGAGGGGGCTGTAGCTCTTGCGGTCGTAGCCCATGCTGTGGATGAGCACGTCCTCGGGGGTCCGCGTGTCGTTGACCAGGTCTTCCGCGGTCTGGGCGAGGCCCGGGCCCGACCCCAGGCCCAGGAGGAGCGCGAGCAGTCCTGCCGTGTTCTTCATGATTGACCTCCCGTCGACCCGCGGCCGCCGGCGGAGCGGCGGCCGCCGAGCTCCCGGCGCGTGCGGCGGGGGCGCCGCGCTGCGCGCGTGCCGGCCATGATACGGGGTCGCGGCGGGACGGTCCAGAGGCGGTCGCCGGGGCGACCGCAGAACGTTGATGACCGCTTCGCTTGCGGTTACCATGCGGGGAGGGTGGGGAGAACCGACGGGAGGCGGCCACCGGCGCGAGAACCAGGGAGGTACCCTATGCCGAGGACCAGTTTCGTGACCGGCGTGATACTCGTGTGTGCGGTCTGCGCAGGCATGGCGACCGGCGCGGCGGCCCAGGAACGCTCCGTGACCCGCGTTGCGCCTCACGAGCGCCTCTCCGGCCCGCGGATCGCGCTGCCCGAGGACCCCGGGGACGCGAGCCCGCTGCGGCAGCTATGCCCCGAGGTCACCGACACCTGCCGCAACTACTGGGCCTATACGATCCACTTCGTCAACAACTACACAATTCCCCTCCGCGACAAGGAGCTGCTGATCCTGCGCACGGCGTGGCTGTCGCGCGGCGACTACATCTGGGGCCGGCACAACCTCATCGGGCAGGGAGCGGGACTGACCGGGGAGCAGATCGCGCGCGTCACCGAGGGCCCGAACGCGGACGGGTGGGAGGAGTTCGACCGGGCGCTCCTGCGTGCGGCGGACGAGCTGCACGCGAGCCGCTTCATCTCGCGCCCCACCTGGAACGCGCTCGCGGGACGCTACTCGGAGGAGCAGTTGCGCGAGGTCGTGCTGATCGTCGGCAACTACACCCAGCTCGCGATGTTCCAGAACACCCTGGGCGCCCTCCTCGAACCGGACGTCGAGGGGCTGCCCGACGAAACCCCGTGAGGCGCGCCGGTTCGAGCCGCCGCCGAGAGGTCGAGGAGACGGGAGCATGCCGAGACGAACCAGCGGCGCCACGCACCTCGCCCGGCGCATCCTCGTCATGACCGTCGCGGCAACGGCGTGCGGCGCGCCCGCTCTGGCGCAGCCCTTCCGCCTCGACCAGTACGACTTCCCCAACGTCCGCTTCCCCGACGTCCGCTTCGGGGAGCCTCACCTCGTGATCTACGACGACGGCGTCCTGATGGCGAGCGCCGCCTACCGCTACTCCCAGCGTCATCACGATTCGTCGTGGCTGGTCGTCACCCTCAACCTCGCCGCATCCGACCCCCTGAACATCCGCCGGGAGGCCATCGCGCTGGTCCGACCGGACGGGATCGGGATACCGCCCGCGACCGAGCGCGAGAGCCGGCGCGACATGGATGAAGTGCGCCGGTTTCTCGACGAGCGCGCCTACTGGCCCGATACGTTGAGCTTCGCCTTTCCCCGCAGCCGAATCGACAGGGGCTTCCACCGGTTCGACTTCGGGGTGGACCCGTCCGACAGGATTCCGGACCGGATCCTCCGGACGGAGGCGCGCGGCGGCGTTCGCGGCGACGTGTTCTTCGTCTCGCCGGACGGGAGCTGGCCGTCCGGCGTGCACGCGCTCGTCGTCACCGTCGACGACGACCGCACCGTCAGGCTGCCGGTCCTGCTGCGGTAGCGGCCTCCGGCCTGACCGCCCGCCTCGAGCATCGTCATCGCCCCCCCGACGAGGCGGCCTCGCTTCGATTTCGCCCCGCCCGCCCGCTGGCCACCGCGTCGCCGGCCGCAACCCTCCGCCGCTGCCAATGCGTCCGACGCCGCTCGGCGAACCTCGCCGCCCGCGTCAGCGCCCGCGTTCACCCAATCCGGTTGCGCTTTCCGACCGAACGATCTAGAGTCTGTGCGCCTTGGCGTCTCCGCGCCGGGGCCCGATAACCCTATGGACACGGTCCGGTGCCGCCGCCCCGCGGGGCGCGCGCCGGAGTCTCAGGAGGACAAATGGACAGCAAGGCATCGGCCGTCTGGAAGGGCAGCCTGAAGGGCGGCAGCGGCGCAATCTCGAGCGCGAGCGGCGAGCTGTCGGACACCGCGTACACGTTCGCCACCCGGTTCGAGGGCAGCGCCGGCACGAACCCCGAGGAGCTGATTGCGGCCTCCCACGCCGGCTGCTTCTCGATGGCCCTCTCGGCCCAGCTCGGCGAGGCGGGGCTGACCCCCGACCACGTCACCACCACTGCGACGGTGACCCTGGAGATGCTCGACAGCGGTCCGACGGTGACGAAGATCCACCTCGAGACGACGGCGCGGGTCCCCGGCGCGAGCCGGGAAGCGTTCGACACCGCGGCCAACAACGCGAAGACCGGCTGCCCGATCTCGAAGCTGATGAACGCCGCCATCTCGCTGAACGCCGTCCTCGAAGCCTGAGTCGGGCTTACCCGAGACCCCTGCGGTCGGTCTGGAGCGTGCCCGCGCCCGGGCCGGCCGTCGCCATTTCACACCGACAACGGATCCGTCAGGCCGGCCTCGGCGAAGCCGCGGGCGCGCAACTGGCAACTGTCGCAGCGGCCGCAGGGGCGGCCGTCCGGCGCGGGGACGTAGCAACTGTGGGTGAGGCCGTAGTCGAGCCCCAGCGAGGCGCCCCGGGCGATGATCTGCGCCTTGGTCCAGTCGATCAGGGGCGCGTGGACGCGGAAGCGCGCGCCCTCGACACCGGCCCTCGTGGCGAGCCGGGCCGTGCGCTCGAAGGCCTCGAGGTACTCGGGGCGGCAGTCGGGGTAGCCGGAGTAGTCGAGGGCGTTGACCCCGATGAACAGATCGGCGGCCCCGAGCACCTCGGCCCAGCCGAGGGCGAGCGACAGCAGGACGGTGTTGCGGGCGGGCACGTAGGTCGAGGGGATGCCGGGGCGCTCGGGCGGCCGGTCCTGCTCGACGGCGCCGTCGCCGGTGAGCGACGAGCCGCCGAACGCGGCGAGGTCGACCTCGATCTCGAGGTGACGGGCGACGTCGAGGTCACGCGCGACCCGGCGGGCCGCCGCGAGCTCGCAGGCGTGGACCTGGCCGTAGCGGACGGTCAGCGCGAACAGCGAGAACCCGTCGGCCCGGGCGATGGCGGCGGCGGTGTACGAGTCGAGGCCGCCGCTGAGCAGTACCACGGCGGGACGTTGCGGCGAGTCGGTCATGATGTGATTGCCGGTTCGCCCGCCGCACGTTCGCCCGGCGACATGATGCCCACCGGCCCTTCGGCCCGAGTGGTGCTGTCGAGGCCGCGGCTGAGCAGTACCACGGCGGGACGTTGCGGTGCATCGGTCATGACGCGACTGCCGGTTCGCCCGCCGCACGTTCGTCCGGCGACATGATGCCCACCGGCCCTTCGGCCCGAGTGGTCCCGCGGCGGGACTCACGGTTGAGAGGACTCTACACCCCGCGCGTCTCCGCCCCCCACAGGTACTTGTGGAGCTGCACCTGCAGGCGCACCGGCAGCCGGTCGGCGAGCACCCACTCCGCCAGCCGCTCGGGGGGCAGGACGCCGTGCACCGGAGAGAAGAGGACGGCGCCGGGACGGGCGTCGAGGTCGTGGCGGCGTACGACCTCGCGGGCGTACTCGTAGTCGGCGCGGTCTGCGATGACGAACTTGACCTGGTCGCGGCCGGCGAGCCGGGCGAGGTTGTCCCAGTCGTTGCGGTGGGACTCGCCGCTGCCGGGGCACTTGACGTCCATGATCCTGACGACGCCGGACGGCACCCGCTCGAGGCTGACGTGCCCGCCGGTCTCGAGCAGCACCGTGGCTCCGCCCGCGAGCAGGCGGTCCATCAAGGGATAGACGTCGGGCTGCAGCAGGGGCTCGCCACCGGTGATCTCGACGAGCGGACACCCGTAGCCCTCGACCTCGGCCACGACGTCGTCGACCTCCCGCTTGCGGCCCTCGTGGAACGCGTAGGGGGTGTCGCACCAGGCGCAGCGCAGGTCGCAAGCGGTCAGGCGCACGAAGACGCAGGGGCGGCCGGCGTGGTCGGACTCGCCCTGAATCGAGTAGAAGATCTCGTTGACGGTCAGCATGTTCCCCGGTCCGGGCAACACCCGGGACCCGTGATGAGTGGCCCCGCCAGATTCGACCGCCGACGGTCGGGGCTCCCCTTCCAAACCGGTCGCGGACCGGACACGCACGTGCGTGAACCGCGACCGCCGCTCCGACGGGTCACGACAGGGTGACCGGGGTCACCGCCGGCCGGCCGCCCAGCACCTCGATCACGTTGCGCACCGCGAGCTGGGCCATCGCGGTGCGGGTCTCCCGGGTGGCGCTGCCGAGGTGGGGGGTCAGGCAGACGTTGTCGCGCCCCACCAACCCCGGGTGCACGCGGGGCTCGCCCTCGAAGACGTCGAGGCCCGCCCCCGCGATGAGGCGCTCGTCGAGGGCCCAGGCCAGAGCTTCGTCGTCGACGACGCCGCCCCGCGACGTGTTGACGAGCACCGCCGAGCGCTTCATGCGCACCAGCGTCCGGCGGTCGACGAGGTGCCTGGTTTCAGCCGTCAGCGGCACGTGCAGGGACACGACGTCGGACGTCAGCAGCAGCTCGTCGAGCGACAGCACCCGCACATCGTCGCCCTCCGCGGGCGTCGGGGCCCGGCCGGAGCGCGCCGCGAAGACCGGTCGCATGCCGAACGCGGGGGCAATGGCCGCCACCGCGCGGCCGATGCGCCCCGCCCCCACGACGCCGAGCTGCTTGCCGCGCAGCTCGGAGCCGAGCAGGAACTCGAACGTCCAGCCCCGCCACCCGCCGTCGCGGATGGTGCGGTCGCCCTCGCCGAGGCGGCGGGTGACCGAGAGAATCAGCGCCCACGTCAGCTCCGCCGTCGCCCCGGTGACGAGGTCCGGCGTGTTCGTGACGACGATGCCCCGGGCCGCGGCCGCCGCGACGTCGATGTTGTCGTGCCCGACGGCGACGGTGGCCACCACCTTCAGCCTGTCCCCAGCCGCGAGGACGGCGGCGTCGATGCGGTCGTCGAACATGCAGATGAGGCCGAGCTTCCCGGCGAGGCGCTCGCGAAGCTCTTCGCCCGACAGCGGCTCGGTGGAATCGTGCCGGTCGACGGCGCAGACTGCCTCGAGAGGGGCCAGCACCGAGGAGGGCATGCGGCGCGTCACGAGGACGGCTGGCGTCGTCTGGTCCATCGGTCGTCGACCACGCGGGGGTCGTCGGGCGGCGGCGGAGATTCAGGACCCGATGGGGTCACGCGGATCGACGATGCCGACGATGGCGGCATCGACGGGAGCGCCGGGCCGGCCCAGCGCGGCCCCCGCGGCGCGCCCCTCGAGCACCAGCAGCACGATCTCGCCGGGACCCGCGCCCACCGCGTCGATCGCCAGCTGGGTGTCCCCGGCGGGGCCGCCGCCGGCGTCGAGCGGCTGGGCGAGCAGCAGCCGGGCGCCGATCAGGGCCGGCTGCTTGCGGGTCGCGACCACGGAACCGACCACGCGCGCCAACCGCACCGTCTACTCCTGCCGGGACGCGCCCGGCGCTATCTCGCCCGGCCGCGAAACCGCGCCGGCACTCCAGTGATCGCAGATGCCTGCGACGCAGGCGTCGGCCGGAACTTGCCGCGGGAGGAACGGCAGCGACGCTTCCCGCCCCCGCACGAAGAACACCTCCTCGGTCACTCCCGCGCCGACCGAATCGACGGCCACCAGCGGCGCCCCCACCGGCTCGCGGGCCGGGGACAACGGCTGCAGCAGAAGCAGCGTCGCCGAGGCCAGCCCGGGGTCCTTCCGGGTGGCGACCACGTTGCCGATGACTCTTGCGAGCTGCATCACTCCCCGACGGCAGAGCTCACCGTCTCCACGAGCAGCGTCAGGCTCTTCGCCGGCGAGCCCCGAGACAAGCTGGACACGAGCGTCCGGTTGATGAGCATGGACGGTCCGCGCCCGTCATCGCCCACCGGCTTGTAGTAGGCACAACCCGTCTTGTTCACATGGTCCAAGAGCAGCCTGATCGCCGTCATCTCCGAACCCTCGGGTCCGACGCCGCCGCTCACCGTCTCCACGGGCGTAACGCTCGTCCTCTCAGGCGTCACGTTTCGAAAGTGACCGGCGACGAGCGTCGGATTGACGAACAGGGACGGTCCGCGCCGGTGGAGCCAGCCGGCCGGCTCGTAGTAGGCAAAGCCGCTCTCGTTCACAGGGTCGAAGAGCAGCTCGAGCCTCGCCACCTCTGGAACCTCGCTTCAATCGGTGGCGACCGTGTCGACAATGCCGACGATGGCGGCGTCGACGGGGCGGTCCGTCATCCCCTCCGCCATCCGGGCCGAGCTGCCGCTGACCACGAGCACCCGCTCGCCGGCACCGGCGTCGACGGTGTCGACGGCCACGAGCGGGGCGCCGCGCGCCGACCCGTCCGGCTGCACCGGCTGCACGAGCAGCAGCTTGCTGCCAGCGAGGCGCTCGTCCTTGCGGGTCGCGACGACCGTCCCCACCACCTTCCCGAGAATCATGGCGACGGAGCCGCTGGTCTACGAGCCGGTGCTCTTGCCGATGGGCAGGGCGTCCTCGAGGTTGGCGTGAGGCCGCGGGATGACGTGCACGGAGACGAGCTCGCCGACGCGGCGGGCCGCCGCCGCCCCGGCGTCGGTCGCCGCCTTCACCGCCGCCACGTCGCCGCGGACGATGGCGGTCACGAAGCCGGCACCGATCTTCTCCCAGCCGACGAGGGTGACGTTGGCGGCCTTCACCATGGCGTCCGACGCTTCGATCATCGCGACGAGCCCCTTCGTCTCCACCATGCCGAGCGCCTCACCCATCGCCACGCCTCCCGCTGATTTCAACGCAACTGCGTGACGGCGTCCGCAATCAACGCCGTCAACTCGCGGTATGTTAGTCGAACTTCGTCGTCACCGGGAACCCCGCCTCCGCCCGACCCCCGTCCGTCGGGGGACGCGGGCGGAACGTCGGGAGACACGGGAGCCGGGGCTTCGGGGTCGACGAGCCTCCGGCCGGGGCTCGACGGCGCCTCCAGCACCTGACAGTCCTCGTCGGCGCCATCCGGGGGACAGAGGGGGGCGGGGGCGGCGATGCCGTAGCGGTCCCGCAGCCCCTGCAGGCGGTTCACCTCTTCGCGGG
Source organism: Vicinamibacterales bacterium (assembly GCA_965207615.1). Lineage (GTDB taxonomy): Bacteria > Acidobacteriota > Vicinamibacteria > Vicinamibacterales > UBA8438 > JAJEEA01. The sequence goes on along the minus strand of CBDBMZ010000003.1, from coordinate 5,804,924 downwards.
ACAGCAGGTGCTCGCGCCCGAGCTGCCGCGCCACGAGGCTGATGCGGGCGAAGTGCTCCACCGTCTCCATCTTGTAGTACGCGGCGTAGAGCTCGTCAGCGATCGTCAGCGCCCCGTGGTTGGCCAGCAGCAGCCCGTCGTGGGCCCGGATGTGACGCCGCACCGCGTCGGCCAGCTCGCTCGTCGACGGGGTGCCGTAGTCGGCGATGGGAATGCTGCCGAGGGTGCAGACGACCTCGGCGAGGACCGCGCGGTCGAGGGCGATGCCGGCGACCGCGAAACCGGTCGCGGTGGGGGGATGCGCATGGACCACGGCCCGGATCTCGGGCCGGTGCTCGTAGACGGCGAGGTGCATCAGCAACTCGGACGACGGCTCGCGGTCGCCGGCCAGCTTGCGCCCCGACAGGTCGGTCGTCACCATCATGTCCGGGGTCATGAACCCCTTGGACACGCCGGTGGGCGTGGTCACCAGGCGGTCGTCGCCGATCCGGACGCTGATGTTGCCGTCGTTCGACGCCACGAACCCGCGGTCGTGCAGCCGGCGGCCGACCTCGACGATGTCCGCCCGCAGCCGCTCGTCGTTGCCCATCCCGTCCCTGCGCCGCAGCCCCCGTCAGGCGCGCGCGGCGGAGCCCCGCCGGGCCTGGCGGTACGCGGCGCGGCAGTCCTCCGAGCAGAAGTAGTGCACCTCGCCGCCGCCGCGCGCGCTGACGGCCCGGGTCCTGTCGACGTAGGTGCCGCAGACGGGGTCGCGCACCAGCATCACGCCCTGCTTCGGCGCCACGCGGGGGCGCTCGGTCGCGCCCTCCAGCAGCCCGCTGAAGAACTTCCAGGCCATGCGCACCACGACCGCCGCGACGAGGAACCGAATGAGCCAGCCAAGCGCCATGTCGTCACCCAGCCAGGAATCGCTCCGGGGGCATTCACCGTTTCGCGGCGCGGAAGCCGGGCCGCGAACGGGTCACTGGTGCGCCGCCGCGCGCAGGCGCTCGAGGGCATCGGCCGCCGCGAACGCTTCGAGGGTGTCGGGAGCGAGGCGCTGCAGCTCTTCCCACACCTCGATCGCCCCCGCGAGGTCCCGCTTGCCGAAGGCCCGCACGATGCCGACGTTCAGCAGCGTCCCGGCGTGGGCGGGGTCGATCTCCAGCGAGCGATCGAACTGGGCGAGGGCGCGGTCGACCGAGCCCAAGTAGTAGTAGGCCACCCCGAGATCGGTGCTCACCTCGACGAGATCCGGACTGAGGGCCAGGGCCGCTTCGAACCATGGGGCCGCGTCGTCGAAGCGTCGCGCCTCGTGGTAGAGGTTGCCGAGGTCGACGCGGCTCTGCACGTCGTCGGGCGCCGCGTCGGCGGTTGCGCGCAGGGCGGCGGCACGGTCCTCGTCGATCGGCAGCGGTTCCGGCACGTCCGGGTCCGGCGGGGCCTCCGCCGGGGCCGGCGCCGGCGCGGCCCGCGCCTCCTCCGCCGGCGGCTCGGGGCGCTGGCTCCAGACTATCCAGCCCATGAGGCCGACCGCGAGCACGAGCGACACGGCGAGAGGTAGCGGCTCGATTCGATTCATCGGAACCTGACGGGCAAACAGCCGGAATCGCTCGATCATAGCAACGTGCCGTGACGCCGTCCACAAACGGCGCCGCCCGGAGGTGGCGCCCGCCCACCGCCAGAGGAACGGCGCACCGGGCTCGAACCGGCGACCCGAACCGGATCACGCGGACGGCGGACGGCGGCAGGGCGCCGTGCCGGCATGAGATCCGCACCCCGGAGGGCCACCTGCGGACACCGGCTCGACGCCGATCTCGACCCGCACGCGCTCCGCGCCGTGCCGGCAGGGAAACCGCACGCCCCCCGGATCAGCCGCGGACGCCCGGCTCGGTGCCGATCTCGGCCCGCACGCGCTCCGCGATCGCCTCCGCGAGGCCGCGGATCCGGGCCTCGTCGGGCCCCTCGATCATGATCCTGAGCAGCGGCTCGGTGCCCGAGTAGCGCACCAGCACCCGGCCGTCGCGGCCCAGCTCCCGGGCCACCGCCTCGACGAGCGCGGACACCCCCGGCAGCTCGTCGAGACGCGCGCGGCGGCGCACCTCCACGTTCAGCAGCACCTGGGGCCGCAGCGCGAGGTCGGCGGCCAGATCGGCGAGCGGCCGCCCGCTGTCGAGCATCGCCCGCACGATCATCAGGGCGGTGGCGAGCCCGTCTCCCGTCGGCAAGTGATCGCCGAAGATGACGTGCCCCGACTGCTCTCCGCCCAGGGCGAGCCCGCGCCGCCGCATCTCCTCCCGCACGAGCCGGTCGCCCACCGCGCAGCGATGCAGCGTGACGCCCTCGGCGGCAAGGGCCTGCTCGAGGGCGATGTTGCTCATCACCGTGGCCACGACGCCCCGATGCGGAAGGCGGCCGCGGGCCCCGAGCCAGCGGGCGGCAACGAGCAGCACCGCGTCGCCCGGCACCGCCACCCCCCGGTGGTCCACCAGCACGACGCGGTCGCCGTCGCCGTCGAAGGCGGCACCGAGGTCGCATTTCCGATCGACGACGGCGCGGCCGAGGGAGGCGGGATCGGTCGAGCCGCATCCGCGGTTGATGTTCCGGCCGTCCGGTCGATCGTGCAGGACCACGGGGGCGAGCCCGAGGCGGCGGAGGACGGCGGGCGCGAGACGGCTCGTGGCGCCGTTGGCGCAGTCGATCGCGATCCGGAACTCGGCCGGGACCGGAACGTCCTGGAGAATCCCGGCGGTGTGATCGACGTAGGCGCCGGTGATGGAGACCCGCTCGACCGGCGGAGACGACGCGGCCGGCGGCACGGGTTGAAGCTCGGCGACCGACGCCGTGATCCGGGCCTCGAGGTCCGCGCCGGCCTTCTCGCCGCCGGCCGTGAACACCTTGACGCCGTTGTCCCGATAGGGATTGTGGGAGGCGGAGACGACCAGCCCGGCGTCGTAGCCCCCGTCCCGGGTCAGGAACGACACGGCGGGCGTGGACAGCACCCCCGCGTCGACCGGCCGGGCCGCCGCGCCGGCCACGCCCTCGGCCAGCGCGCCCGTCATCCACCCGCCGGACTCGCGCGTGTCGCGGCCGATGAGGACCCGGCGGGAACTCGGGCCGGCGCGGCACGCCGCCGCGACCGCGGCCCCCAGGCGAATCAGCGTCGGCCGGTCGAGCGGCGGCTCGCCGGGCGTGCCCCGCACCCCGTCGGTCCCGAACAGGCGGCCGGCCATCGATGCAGGGTTTCAGTCCCGGGCGTCCCACCCGGTCCGCGCGGCGCCGGGCGGGCGGCGGCCGGCGCCCGCGCCGCCCGGGGCCCGGACGATGGGAATCGTCACCCGGGCGGAACCCGGGGTGGTCAGCCGCAGGTACGGATCGTCGACGCCGACCGTGACCATCCGCCGCAGCGGCACCGACATGCCGGTCACGTCGATCGGCTCGGTCATCGCCTCGGCCAGATCGTGCAGGCGGCTCTCGGGTCCCTCCACCTCGACGCTGGCCGGCTCGACCTCGACCGCGCCCACCACGAAGCCGGGCGCCGGCGCCCCCCGGACCTCCGGGACGATCGGCACCACGCGGCTCGCCGCCACGTCGAGTGTCAACGAGATGGTCGACGGAATGACTTGGGTCACATCGATCCCCAGGGGGGCCCGCACTCGATCGGAGGCCATGTCGAACATCCTCGTCCCCGCATGCTCCGATTCGAGGTCGATGATTGCGGCCATGTCGCCCGCGTCGAGACGCCGCAGGGTGCCCGACGGGCCCCGCAGACGCACCTCGACGCTGGCCGGCGGATCGCCGAGAATCTCCATGGACTCGGGCAGGTTCTCGAAGGCCACCGGAATCCGCATGCCGCGCTCGGCGATCGGCTCGCCCGAGACGGCGAGCCACAACCCCACCGCGAGGGCCACGGAGAAGAGCTTGAGCCCCAGCTTTCGGAGGGTTCTCACGATTTCCCTCCGACCGCCGACCGGCGCCCGTGCCCGAACGGCCAATGCTGCATGAGGGCTTCGATGCGATAGCGCAGCCGATCCGGCTCCAGGTCCGGCTCCATCTGCCCGTCGACCACCAGCGACACCAGCCCGGTCTCCTCGGACACCACGAGCACGATGGCGTCCGTCTCTTCGCTCAGTCCGATGGCGGCCCGGTGGCGGGTCCCGAACTTGCGGGCGACAGGCGTATCGACGCTCAAGGGGAGGAAGCAGGCGGCGGCCGCGATCCGATCCTGCTGGATGAGGACCGCCCCGTCGTGCAGCGGCGAACCGGGCTGGAACACCGTCAGCAACAGGTCGTAGCTGACCCTGGCGTCGATCTGAATCCCGCTCTCGACGTAGTTGCGCAAACCGACGGCCCTCTCTATGGCCACGATCGCCCCGATCTTCCGCTCGGCCAGCATGCGCAGGGCGACCACCACCTCGTCGATGGTCTCGTCGATCGCGGCCGGCCGGTTCACGTAACGGAAGAACGGCGCGCGGCCGAGACGGGCGAGGGCGCGGCGAATGTCGCCCTGAAACAGGACGATGACCGCGAACACGGCATAGCCGAACATGTCGCCGATGAGCCAGTTGAGGGTGTGCAGGGGCGTGAACTGGGCGGCGTAGTAGAGCAGCACGATGAGCCCGCCGCCGATGAGAATCTGGACGGCGTGAGTCCGGCGGAGCAGCTTCAGGAGCTCGTAGATCAGCACGGACACGATCGCGATGTCCAGCAGATCCCACCACCCGATCCGGCTCGGCTGCAACAACCTGGTGAGGCTCTCGATCACACCGACCTCGCCGTTTCGGCGAGCGCGGGGGCCTGCGCCCCCGCCGTCCCCGCCGCAAGGACCCGCCGGCGGGCCTCGAGGGCGCCCCGGCACCGGTCCGCGACCTCGGCCACCTGCCGCATCTCCTGGACCCGATGCACCCGGACGACATGCGCGCCTTCGAGAATCGCCGCGGTCACCGCGGCGGCGGTCGCCCAGTCGCGCTCCGCCGGCCCGCAGTCGGCGCGCCCGGCGAGAAAAGACTTGCGCGACGGGCCCACGAGGATGGGGCGGTCGAGCGCCGCGAGCCGGCCGAGCGCGGCCAGGGCGGCGTACGACTGCCCCGCCCGCTTGGCGAAGCCGAGACCGGGATCGACGAGTATCCGCGACCGGTCCACGCCGCCCGCGACGGCCGCCGCGATCGACGCCTGCAGCTCGCGGGCCACCTCGTCCCCGACGTCGCCGTAGCACGCGTCGCGGTACATGTCGCGCGAACGCCCGCGGCTGTGCATGATGACGAGGGCGGCGCCGGTCTCCGCCACGACCGCGACGAGGGCGGGGTCGCGCCGCAGGCCCGACACGTCGTTGACCATCGCCACGCCGGCGTCGACGGCGGCCCGCGCAACCGCCGCCCTGGAGGTGTCGACGGACAATGGCGTCCGGACCCGTCCGGCCAGCCGCTCCAGCACCGGCAAGACGCGGCGCAACTCCTCCGCCGCCGGCACCGGATCGGCGCCGGGCCGCGTCGACTCGCCGCCGACGTCCAGCAGGTCGGCGCCGGCCGCTTCCAGCGCGAGGGCATGGTCGGCCGCGCGTTCCGGATCCTGCCACCGGCCGCCGTCCGAGAACGAGTCGGGGGTCACGTTGACCACGCCCATCACCAGCGTCCGATCTCCGAGAACGAGCGCCGGGCCGGCGGGGAGCGGCAGCGTGTAGCGGCGGCGTACCTGCATCGCGGGACTATCCCCTCGACGGCGCGGACAGGCCCCCCGAGGTCGCGGCGGAAACCTGTCTCGATGGACGGAGCAGCGGACTCCCTGCCCGATGCGGCAGGGTGCTGGCGACCCGCGGATGGCGAGGCGGGACGCCGGATGCCGTTATTCCTGCGGTAGCGGTTTGCCGAGCGGCGGCACCACCGGCGGCCGCGCCGCCTCCGGGCTGGCGGGCTTGTCCGAAACGAAAGGCGCGGCGGGAGCCACCGGCTCTTCGAGCGTCTGGCCGGCGACGATGCGCTGGACCTGATCGCCGGACAGCACCTCGCGCGTCAACAGCTCTTCGGCGATGCGCAACAGCTCGTTCTTCTTGCTCTCGAGAATCGACCGCGCCCGCTCGTAGTTCTCGGTGACGATGCGCTTGATCTCCTGGTCGATCCGGATCGCGGTCTCCTCGCTGTAGTCCTTGTGTTGCGCGAAATCGCGACCCAGGAAGATCTCCTCGTCCTTGCGGCCGAACGTGAGGGGCCCCACCGTCTCGCTCATGCCCCACTCGCAGACCATCCGGCGGGCAAGATCCGTGACCCGGTCCAGGTCGTTGCCGGCTCCCGTGGTCACCGTGGTGTTGGTGATCTCCTCGGCGATCCGCCCCCCCAGAAGCACCGCGACCTGGTCGTGCAGGTACTCCGCCGAGTAGTTGTGCTTGTCGTCGAGGGGCAACTGCTGGGTCACCCCGAGGGCCATGCCTCGGGGGATGATGGTCACCTTGTGGACGGGGTCGGCGTTCTCGAGCTCGACGCCGAGGAGGGCGTGGCCCGCCTCGTGCACCGCCGTCACCTTCTTCTCCTCGTCGCTGATGATGAGGGAGCGGCGCTCCGACCCCATCATCACCTTGTCCTTGGCGAACTCGAAGTCCTGCATCGCCACCGTCTTCTGGTTGTAGCGGGCGGCGTTTAGGGCGGCCTCGTTGACGAGGTTGGCGAGATCCGCCCCGCAGAAGCCCGAGGTGCCCCGCGCGAGCACGTGCACGTCGACATCGTCGGCGAGGGGAATCTTGCGCGTATGCACGCCGAGTATGCCCTCGCGCCCCTTGACGTCGGGACGGTTCACGACGATGCGGCGGTCGAAACGGCCCGGCCGCAGCAGGGCGGGGTCGAGCACATCGGGGCGGTTGGTGGCCGAGACGAGGATGACCCCCTCGTTCGACTCGAAGCCGTCCATCTCGACGAGAAGCTGGTTCAGCGTCTGCTCCCGCTCGTCGTGCCCGCCGCCGAGCCCCGCCCCACGGTGGCGCCCGACCGCGTCGATCTCGTCGATGAACACGATGCAGGGCGCGTTCTTCTTCCCCTGCTCGAACAGATCGCGGACCCGCGACGCCCCCACGCCGACGAACATCTCGACGAAGTCGGACCCGCTGATCGAGAAGAACGGCACGTTGGCCTCGCCGGCCACGGCCCGCGCGAGGAGGGTCTTGCCGGTTCCCGGCGGCCCCATCAGGAGAACGCCCTTGGGGATGCGCCCGCCCAGCTTCTGGAACTTCTGGGGCTCGCGCAGGAACTCGATGATCTCCTGCAGCTCTTCCTTGGGCTCGTCGACACCCGCGACGTCCTTGAAGGTGACCTTCTTCTGCGCGCTCGACGACAGCTTCGCCCGGCTCTTGCCGAAAGACAGCGCCTTGTTGCCGCCGCTCTGGACCTGGCGCATGAAGAAGACCCAGAAGCCGATGACGAGCAGGATCGGGGCCCACGAGTACAGCAGCGTCGCCCACGGGCTCCCCGCCGCCTCCCGCGCCTCGATGACCACGTCGCGCTCGATGAGCTGGTTGACCAGTCCCTCGTACTGCGGCGGCGCATAGGTGCGGAACTGCTCGCCGCTCGACGTGGTGCCCACGACCTCGTTGCCGGACAACTCGACCCGGTCGACCTGGCCGGTCTCCACCCAGCGGTGGAACTCGCTGAACGCGACGTCGTCGTCTCCGGTCCGGAACTGGGCCGACAGATTCCAGATCGCCAGGACCACGACCACGAGAAGCATCCAGAACAGCAGGCTGCGTGTCGTCGAGTTCACAGAATCTCCCCCAAACCGCTGACCTTTAAGAATAACACGCTTTCGCGGCCCTCGCCGCCGACGCGAAAATCGTGACCGATTCCGAACCCGACGACCCAGATGACGCGGCCATCGGCATCGAGCACGAGCGGAATGCGTGTGCGCTCATCGCGGGGGACCTTGCGGTCCACGAACAGGTCCTGGAGCTTCCGGCTGCGCCCGCCGAGGCCCAGCGGTCGGTACCGGTCCCCGAATCGCCAGCTTCTCACGACGAGCGGCGCCGCCGCCGGCAACGCGACGAGCGCCGTCCGCCCGCCCTCGCCCGGGTCGCGGGCGCCCCCCGCAACCTCGACGACCTCGGCCCGAACCCTCACACCGGCTTCCGGCACCGAGATCTCGCCGGGAACCGCCAGCCGATAGGCGAAGCCCGGGCGCGGCGCCGGACCGGTCCGGCCCTGGCGGGGAACGAGACGTACGCTGCCGGCGGCCCGTTCCACCCGGCAACCCGGCAGGTCCGTCCGCGCGGGACCACCCGCTGCCGTCCGCCGTACCCGTTCGATGGCGTCGAAACCGATCTCGCGCCGCCTCGGCTCGATCCGGGCGAGGGCGTCCCGCGCCACGCGGCGGGCGAGAGCCGGGGGCAGCGCGGCGAGGCCGGCCGCGTCCAGCTCCACGAGGCCCCCCTCTTGTGAGACGAGATCGGCGGCCGCTTCGTTTGCCCGCCGGCTCAACCAGGCCTCGTCGGCCCGCGCGATGTCCGCCTGACGCGCGAGCGCCTCGACGATGCGCGGCGAGTAGGTCCGCAGTTGCGGCAGCAGCTCGTGCCGCACCCGGTTCCGGGGCACGCGCGGATCGGCGTTGGAAGCATCCTCGCGGAAAGGGATGCCGCCGGCCGCGAGATAACGGCGCAGCTCGGCCCGGCCTACCCGAAGCAACGGCCGGACCAGGACCCCGGCCCGCGGCCGCATCCCCGAGAGCCCGGCCGCCCCGGCGCCGCGGATGAGGCGGAGCAGCACGGTCTCCGCCTGGTCGTCGATGGTGTGTCCCAGCGCCACCCGGCCGGCGCCCAGCTCGGCCGCCGCCCGCGCGAAGAAGGCGTGGCGCACGTGGTGGCCGGCCCGCTCGACCGAGACGCGACGCAACCGGGCCACTTCGGCCACCGCCACCGACTCGACCAGGCAGGGCACGCCGAACCGGCGCGCGAGGTCCCGGCAGAAGCGCTCGTCCTCGTCCGACGCCGGCCGGCGCAACCGGTGATTGACATGGGCCACGCCGGCCAGGGTCACGAGGGAGCGCTCGGCCAGCTCCGCGAGGAGATGGAGCAACGCGACGGAGTCGCCGCCGCCCGACACCGCGGCCACGACCCGCCCCCCGCGCGGGATCAACGCCTGCGCTTGTACCGACGCGGCTACGCGGTCGGCGAGTGACACGAGCGGATCCCGGGGGCCGGCCCCTGAACGGTCGGATTCGGGCTCCTGTGCCGTTGACCGAAGGGCCGGGAGAAATGGTGCCGGTGCAGGGACTTGAACCCCGGACGCCGCGGATATGAGCCGCGTGCTCTAACCAACTGAGCTACACCGGCGTAACTGGCGTCGATCATTGTAACAGGATCCGACGAGCGCGCTCCTCCTCGTGGCGGCTGGCCTCCAGGCCCCTGGTTGCCGAGACCCGCCAGCCGTGCGGGCCCTGGAACGCCGGCCGCGGGGGCGGGATGCCCCGCCGCCGGGATGCGGCAGGAGCTCTTCCGTGGTCCGCTACAGGATGAGCATCGCGTCGCCGTAGCTGTAGAACCGGTAGCCGGCCCGCAGGGCCTCGGCGTACGCCCCCCGGATCCGTTCCCACCCCGCGAACGCGCTGACCAGCATCAGCAACGAGGACCGGGGCAGATGGAAGTTCGTCAGCAACCCCCCGACGACGTGAAACGCGGCGCCCGGGTACAGGTAGAGATCGCTGACGCCGTCGCCGGCCCGCAGCTCGCCGGCCCCGGCCCGGGCCGCGGTCTCGAGGGTCCGGGTAGTGGTGGTCCCCACCGCAACCACTCGCCGCCCGGCGGCGCGGGCCCGGCGCACCGCCGCCGCGGTTTCGGGCGGGACGCGGTAGGGCTCGGGGTCGACCCGATGCGCCTCGACCTCGTCCACGCGGATCGGGGCGAACGTGCCGTAGCCGACGTGCAGGGTGACCCGAGCCACCCCGACGCCCCGTTGCCGAAGGCGCTCCAGCAGGTCGGCGGTCAGATGCAGGCCGGCCGTCGGCGCCGCCACCGAACCGCGCTCCTTCGCATACACCGTCTGGTAGCGCTCGGCGTCGAGGGGGGTGTCGCCGCGCCGGATGTACGGCGGCAGGGGAACGTGTCCCACGCGGTCGATCGCCTCGTCGACGGCGGCGCCGTCCTCGGTCCACAGGCGGATCGTGCGGCGGCCATGAAACCGACGGGCGAGCACCTCCCCGCACAGCCGTCGCCCGCCGCGCTCGAAGACGACGCGCGCGCCGGGGCGAAGCCGCTGCCCGGGGTGCATGAGGGCGTCCCAGCACCCGTCTCCGCGGGGAGACAGGAGCAGGCACTCGACCGCCCCCCCGCTCGGCACCCGCCGCCCCAGCAGCCTCGCGGGGACCACCCGCGTGTCGTTGACGACGAGCAGATCGCCCGGCGCGAGAAGGGCGGGGAGCGCCCCGACGGTGTGGTGCTCGAGGCGGCCGGTGGCGCGGTCGAGGACGAGCAGGCGGGCGGCCTGGCGCTCGGCCGCCGGGGTCTGGGCGATCCGGTCGGCGGGAAGGTCGAAGTCGAAGTCGGCAACGCGCATGGCGGAGGCGCGACCTCCGGTCGCGTTGGAAGACCGTCGCAAATGGCTAGCAGGCCCAACGCAGCAGCACAGCGCCGACGGTGAACCCGGCGCCCACCGACGCGAGCAGCACGAGGTCGCCCTTCTTCAAGCGCCCCTCCGCGATCGCGTCCGCGAGGGCGAGGGGAATCGTGGCCGCCGTGGTGTTGCCGTACCGGTCGATGTTGATCATGACCTTCTCGTCCGGCAGGCCGAGCTGCTCGGCCGCGGCCGTGATGATGCGGCGGTTGGCCTGGTGCGACACGAAGAGGTCGACGTCGCCGGGCCCGAGCCCGTTGCGCTCGAGCACCCGCCGGCTGATGTCCCGGGTCTTCCGGACCGCGAACTTGTAGACGGCGGCGCCGTCCTGATGCACGAAGTGCAGCCGCTGCTCGACCGTCTCCCGCGTCGCCGGCATCCGGCTCCCCCCGGCCGGCATGCGCAGGGCCGGGGCCCCGCTGCCGTCCACCTCGTGAGCGAAGTCGATGACCCGGAGCTCCGGATCCGCCGCGGGCGACACCAACACCGCCCCCGCGCCGTCGCCGAAGAGGACGCAGGTGGCGCGGTCCTGGTAGTCGATGATGCGGGACATGACATCGGCCCCGATCGCGAGCGCGTGGTCGTGAACCCCGCTGGCCACCATCTGCACCGCGGTGGTGACGGCGTAGGTGAAGCCCGAGCAGGCCGCTCCGAGGTCGAAGCCCCAGGCCCCGGCGGCGCCGATGCGATCCTGGACGAGACAGGCGGTGCTCGGAAAGAACATGTCCGGGGTGGTGGTGCCGACCACCAGGAACCCGACGTCCCGGGGCGTGAGCCCCGCCCCGTCGATGGCCCGGTTGGCGGCCTCGACCGCGAGATCGGACGTGGCGGCGTCGGGATCGGCGATATGGCGGGTGCGGATGCCGGTCCGCTTCAGGATCCACGCGTCGGAGGTGTCGACGATCTTCTCCAGATCCTGGTTGGTCATGACGCGGGGCGGCACGTAGGTGCCGAGCGAGGCGATCCGAACCGGCCGGAGGGCGCCCGGCCGGGGGCTGGCGGTGGAGTTGCTCATCTGGTGTCCCGTTCGGGAGCCCGCGGCACGGGCTCCGCTTTCCTCGAGGCGACGTGCGGTCCCCGCGCGGGCTCCCGGCGATGCGCGCGGGTGGTCCCCGGTGCCGCGTCTACCACAACCGACCCCCGCGGCTCGGCGCCGGCACTCCGAAGTAGTCGTAGGCCCGGGCGGTCGCCACGCGCCCGCGGGGCGTGCGGTCGAGGAAGCCGATCTGAATCAGAAAGGGCTCGTAGATGTCCTCGATGGCCTCTTTCTCCTCGCTGATGGCGGCCGCGATGCTGTTGAGCCCCACCGGACCGCCGCCGAACTTGTCGATGATGGCGTGCAGGAGCCGGCGATCCGCCTCGTCGAACCCCTTGGTGTCGACGTCGAGCATTTTCAGCGCGCCGAGGGCGACGTCTCGCGTGATCCGCCCGTCCGCCCGCACCTGGGCGAAGTCGCGCACGCGGCGCAGCAGCCGGTTGGCGACCCGCGGGGTGCCGCGCGACCGGCCGGCGATCTCGACCGCCGCCGCGTCCTCGATCGGCACGTCGAAGATGCCGGCCGACCGGCGGACTATCTCCTGCAGGTCCTCGGCGCGGTAGAAATCGAGCCGGTGCACGATGCCGAACCGCGCCCGTAGCGGGGACGTGAGCAACCCCGCGCGGGTCGTGGCCCCGATGAGCGTGAAGGGCTTCAGCGGCACCTTCACGGATCGCGCGCCGGGGCCCTGGCCGATGACGATGTCCAGCTCGTAGTCCTCCATCGCCGGGTACAGGATCTCCTCGACGACGGGGCTCATCCGGTGGATCTCGTCGATGAAGAGCACCTCGCGGTCCGCGAGGTTGGTCAGGATGCCGGCCAGGTCGCCCGGCTTCTCGAGCACCGGTCCCGCCGTCGTCCGCACCGCCACCCCCAGCTCGTGCCCGACGACGAGGGCCAGGGTCGTCTTGCCGAGGCCCGGCGGACCGTACAGCAGGACGTGGTCGAGGGCGTCGCCGCGCTGCCGGGCCGCCGCGATGGCAACCCCGAGGTTCTCGCGCAGGCGGTCCTGGCCGATGTACGTGTCGAGGCTGCGCGGGCGCAGGCCCGCCTCGAACTGGTCGTCGTCGCCCAGCCGGGCCGAGGTGACCACGCGCGGCGGAGCGTCTTCGGCGGTCAACGCACGATCTCCTTCAGGGCCCGCTTGAGGGCGGGCTCGAACGAGCCGTCCCCGGCGCCCAGTGTGGCCTCCACCGCCCGTTCCGCCGACGGGCGGCCGTAGCCCAGGTTCACCAGCGCCGACACCAGGTCGGCTCGGGGCGCCCCCGGCCCGTCCCCGGCCTCCGGCGCCGGTCCCGCCTCGACGACCGGCGGCAGTCGATCACGCAGCTCCAGCCCCATGCGCTCCGCCGTCTTCTTGCCGATGCCGGGGATGCCCGTCAACCGCCGCACGTCGCCGCGGCCCACCGCCTGCACCAACTCGGCCGGCTCGATGCCCGAGAGCACCGCCAGCGCCAGCCTCGGGCCGATGCCCGAGATGCCGATCAGCTGCTCGAAGATCCGCAGCTCGAGGGCCGTCGAGAAGCCGAACAGGGCCAGGGTGTCTTCGCGGACGTGCGTATGGACCTCGAACGACGCATCGGCCCCCGGCTCGCCGAGGCCGTAGTAGGTCGACAGGGGGATGTGCAACTCGTACCCGACGCCATGCACGTCCACGGTCACGCGATGGGGGTGCTTTTCGGCGATCCGACCGCGAAGCCGCGCAATCATGCGTCACCCCGGCACCCGGAACCGGCGCCAGGACTGCACCCCAGCGTTGGCGCCGCCCGCTGATCCGGTGGACGCGGCCGGCGCGCCGGCATAGGCGTGACAGACGGCGACGGCGAGCGCGTCCGACGCGTCGTGCGGGGTGGGCGGCTCGTCCATGCCGAGCAGCAACCCCACCATCCGCTGCACCTGCCGCTTCTCCGCGCGTCCGTAGCCGACCACCGCCTGCTTGACCGACGCCGCCGCGTACTCGGCCACCGGCAACCCGGCCCGGGCGGCCGCCAGCAGCGCGACCCCCCGCACCTGACCGAGCTTCAAGGCGCTGCGGGCGTTGCGCCCGTGGAACACCTCCTCGACGGCGACGCAGGCCGGCCGGTGCTCGGCCAGCATCGCGGCCAGCGCATCGAAGATTCGGGCGAGCCTGTCGGGGAACGGGCAACCGGAGGGCACCGTGATCGCTCCACACGCCACCAGCTCGCACCGACTGCCGTCGGAGTCGATGCAGCCGTATCCGGTGCGCTCGGAGCCGGGGTCAATCCCGAAGATCCTCACGCCAATGAGGCCTCGATCTCCTTCTCGCTGACGTCGAAGTTCGACCAGACGTGGCGGGTGTCGTCGAGGTCCTCGAGCGCGCCCATCAGCTTCATCATCTGCTGGGCCGGCTTCCCCTCGAGGACCACCGAGTTCTGCGGAAGCATCGCCACCTGCGCCGACGCCGGCTCGACCCCGAGGGCCCGGACCGCCGCGGCGACCGCGTCGAACGACTCCGGCGCGCTGATGATCTCCCAGTGGCTGCCGTCGTCGCGGAAATCGTCGGCGCCGGCGTCGATGGCCGCGCTCATCAGCGCCTCTTCGTCGACCGCGTCCCGGTCCACCAGCACGTACCCCCGCTTGTCGAAGAGCCAGGCCACGCTGTTGGACGAGCCGAGATTGCCGCCGTGCTTGGTCAGCAGGTGGCGAACCTCGCCGACGGCCCGGTTCTTGTTGTCGGTCAGCACCTCGACCATCAGGGCCACGCCGCCCGGGCCGTAACCTTCGTAGGTCACCTCCTCGTAGCTGACGCCGGGTTCCTCGCCGGTCCCCCGCCGGATGGCCCGCTTGATGTTGTCGGCGGGCATGTTGGCGGCCTTGGCGTCGGCGATGACCGTCCGCAGGCGCGGGTTGCTGTCGGGGTCGCCGCCGCCGTCACGCGCGGCGACGGTGAGCTCCTTGATGATGCGGGTGAAGAGCTTGCCGCGCTTGGCGTCGGCCGCGCCCTTCTTGTGCTTGATCGAATGCCACTTGGAATGGCCGGACATCGGCGAGACTCCGTGAATGCGCCAATAGGCGTTGCCGCAGAGTTTACCACGACGCGGGACCCGCGGAAGGGTCGGAAGCCCTCCGGCGAACGCGGGAGAACGGCGCCGCGGCCGATGCGGAGCTCCCGGTGCGCGGACCGGCACCGCGGCCGCCGGTGTATCATTTGGAGACTGTCGCACCCGCCATGCCGGACTGGGCGCCCAACCCGCATCCGTTCCTCGTCCACTTTCCGATCGCGCTCCTGGCCGCCGCGGCCGCCGTCGATCTGCTGAGCCTTCTGCGGCCGGCGCACCGGGCGACGCGCGACACCGCCACGTGGCTCTTCTGCGCGGGGGCGTTGACGGCGATGGCCGCGTACTTCAGCGGGTTGAGCGCGGCCGGAGCCGTCCGCGTCACTCCCGATGCGGGCCTTGCCGTCACGACCCACTTCGTATGGGCCGACCGCGCGACCTGGTTCTTCGTCTTCTTCGCCTCGCTGCGCCTCGCGATGTCCTACATCTGGCGCACGACGGCCCGATGGGCCATCGCGTCGTCCTGCGCGCTCTCCCTGATAGGGCTCGTCCTCCTGGCCGCGACCGCCATGCACGGCGGCCGGCTCGTGTTCCGGTACGGGCTCGGGGTGGAGTCCGTTCCCCCCGCCGGAGCGCCCTGGACCCTGCCCGGCCGGGCCCCGGCCGGGACCGCCGACCCCGACCGGCCGGGCCCCTGACGGCCACGGCCGACGCGCGCGGGGGACCGCGGCCGACAGGCTCCTTGCGTCCGATCCTCTTGTCTAGACGCGGGAACGGCTTGTAGAGTGAGGAGGGATCGTCGTGAGTGTTGCCGCTTTCGATACGCGCGCCGCCGTCAAGGACCTCCGGGACGCGGGCGTCCCGGAGGCGCAGGCAGATGCAATGGTTGCCACGATGTACCGGGCGATGAACGAAACCGTTGCGACGTCCGCCGACTTGCAGGCGATCGACGCGAGGCTCGATACCGAGCTCGCAAGGGTCGATACGAAGCTCGCAAGGGTCGATACGAAGCTCGCAAGGGTCGACACCGAGCTCAGGGTGATCTCCACCCGCCTCGACCACATGGTCACCAAGGGCGAGTTCTACCGCGCCATCGGGCCGGCGGTGCTCGCGATCGTGGGGCGCCAGGCGGAGCCGAAGGCGACGATGGGCGGCCGATGCCGACCGGCGCAGTGAGCGCGCGGCGCGTGCCCCGTCGTCTCAGGACTCCTCGTCAGCTTCGAGCCGGTGGGCCATGGGAATGAAGACGATGCCGTTGACGGTGCGCTCGGGTCCGGTCTGGCGGAACCCCAGGCGCTCGTAGGCGGGGACGCCGAAGCGGGACGAGTTGACGGTCACGCGTTCGAGACCGGGTTTGGCGGGACGGGCGATGGCCAGCGCACGCTCGAGCAGCCCGCGCGCAACCCCGTGCCGCTGATGACGGGTGTCGACGAACAGCAGCGACACGTGGTCGTTGTCGCGCAGCTCGATGACTCCCGCGGGCCGCTCGCCCGCCATCGCCACCAGCAGTAGGTGGTTGGACCGCATCCGCTCGACGAGCGCGCCCGGCTCCACGTGGCGCAGGAACTCGGCCCGGCCCTCCTCGGTGTACTCCGGCCCGATGAACTCGGTGAACGACTCGACGATCAGCCGCGACACCGCCTCGGCGTCGGCGGGCTCCATCGGACGATAGGCGATGGGACTCGACATCGCTTCTCACACGGGGGGGACCGAACTCCGGGCGACCGCCGAGACGCGGGACTCACCGCGGGTCGGCGAGCGTCCTCAGGTAGTTGACGACGTGCCAGATGTCCTCGTCGTCGAGCCGGTCCGCGTAGGGCTGCATGTCGGCCGTCACCCCTTCCTTGATGACGCGGAAGAGATCTCCGTCTCTCGATCCGTGCAACCAGACGTCGTCGGTGAAGTCCGGAATGTCCCCGCCGGCATGGGCCATGTCGCCGTCGCCGAGGCCGGTGTTGCCGTGACACTCCCGGCACATGAACACGTAGCGCTGCCGGCCGGTGGCGATGGAGTCCGCGGTCGGCGGCACCGGATTCTCCAGCACCTGCCCTTCGGCCTGCTGCTGGGGCTCGGGTGGGTGGAGCGGCTGCGCGGAGGCAGCCGCGGCGAGGGTCCCGGCGAGCAGCGCCGCTAGCGGCCACCGGCGTTGGGATCGGGTCATCGCAGATTCTCCCGCCGGCAGGCGCCGGCCATGGGCTTCTCCTGGAACGCGGGCCGCCGCGACGGACGCCCGACGCGCTCGACCGGCGCCGCCGCCGTGCGGCCCTGACGTCCGCCGCGGGTTGGCAGGGCTCATGGTCACTCCTCCGGCGCCGCGAAGTTGGTCCAGAGGTACTCCGGCCGGTGCTCCTGGAGATACAGGAAGACCTCGTGGACGAGGTTGACGACGCGGTTCAACCCGTAGTCGTGAAAGTTGCGCGTCGCGACCAGCTCCAGGGAAACCGCCCCCCGGGCCGCGACGCACCGGACCCGGGCGCGGCGCCGGTCGATGCGCCGGTGCTCGGGCAGCCGGGTCGACCCCCGTCCCGCCACGAACGCGTCGAGGTCCGAGAACAGCCGCGACCGGGCCGGCACGTTGGGCAGCAGCCCCCGGAAGACGAACGTCCCGCTCGACGGCGTGTAGTCGAGCGTGAGCGGCTCCGTCCCCAGCCACGAGAAGCGAAAGCGGTGCCGTCCTGCCACGGGCCGGCCCTCGCTGAACCCGCTGAAGACCCGCCGGTCGGCGTAGGCTTGAAGCCGCTGCCGCACCAGGGCGAGCGACTGTTCGCGCGTCCTGCGGACCCGCGGCGTTCCGCCGGCCCGACGCGCACCCGCCGCTACCGCGTCCGGCGAGCCCGACGCCGCCGTGGCCGGCCTGCGCGGCCGCGCCTTCGAGGCCCCGGCGCCGCTACCCGCTTGCCTCCCCACGATTCCCGTTCGCCAGCTCGGCCTGGACGCCTGGCCCGCCCATCGTCGCCTCCGGCTCCGCTGGGCGCGCCCAACCAACCCTGCCAGGCGTCCGCACCGTTCCACGGCGCAGATTCCTAGTGATAGTAGGACATCACCCCCGGCTCGATCTTGCCGAGGAAACCGGGCGCGTACTGATCCCGCAGCCAGAACTCCTTCTTCGCCTGCACGTTGACCACCGACGGGCGGCTCTCGTCGAGGGCGACCTGGTAGGCCCGCTCCAGGGCCGGGCGGAACTCCGACGGCCGGGTCACGTACTCGCCGTGCGCGCCGAGGGCCTCGCCCATCTTGTCGTAGCGCAGGTTCTCCTGGAACAGGTGCACCGGCAGCCCCACCTGGTTGTTGCGCTGCCCCTGCCAGGTGCCCCAGGCGTTGTTGTTGTAGACGACGACCACCGCCGGCAGGCGGTACTTGGACAGCGTCTCCATCTCCATGCCGGTGTAGCCGAAGCCCGCGTCGCCGGTGACGGCGATGACCGGGTGCCCCTGGTAGTCGGCCTGCGGGCCCGCGCCCTGCCGGACCGCGGCGGCGACCCCGACGGTGTAGCCGACGTCGGGGCCGATGGCGCCGTACTGGTACGCCCCGTTCATGATCTGCCCGGGCCGGAACGCCCGCAGATACCGCCGGGTGTAGCGGGCGATGCCGTAGCCCCCCTGCACGATGGTCGTGCGGTCCGGGGGCAGCGCGCCGCCGTGAACGAAGTCGGCGAGCTCCTTGCCGATGACGGCGGGATGCACCGCGTCGTCGTAGCCGAGCCCGGTCTGGTAGTACTCGTCGTTCTGCGCCTCGAACCGCGCCCGCGCCTCCGCCACCTCCGCCACCCACGCGTCGTGCCGCATGCGCGGAACGCCGTCGGCGAGGGCCTCGAGGGCGGCCCGCTCGTCGCTGACGATGCCGAGGTCGATGGGCAGGTTGCGGCCGATGTCCTCGGCGCAGGGGTCGATGCGGATGTAGCGGGTATCCGGCCCGAACGCGAACTCGCCCAGCGTCGGCATGCAGTACTGGCCGACGAGGAGGACGAGGTCGGCGCTCGCCAGCGCCAGCGGCGCGGTGTCGGCGGAGAGCTCGTGGTCGGTGGGGAACTGCCCCTTCGTGGCGCCCGACTCGACCACCGGGATGTGGGCCCGCTCGGCCAGCCGCCGCAGCGCCGCCCACGCGCGGCTGTGGAAGACGCCGTTGCTCGAGACGATGATCGGGCGCTCGGCCTCGCCGAGCATCGCAACCGCCCGGTCGATGGCCCGGGGATCGGGATGCGGCCGGGTCTCGGTGCGGTACTTCGCCTTGTCGAAGTAGTACTCGATCTCGAGCGCGTCGCGGAACCGCGCGTTGGCGATCTCGGCCGGAAAGTCGAGGTGGACCGGCTTGGGCACGCCGCTGCGGAGCTGCCGGAACGCGTAGCCGGCGTACTCGTGGATGCGGGCGGGCGTGATCATGCGCTTGCCGTACTTGCGCATGCCCTCGGTCGTCGGCTGCTGGTAGGCGTC
Source organism: Vicinamibacterales bacterium (assembly GCA_965207615.1). Classification (GTDB taxonomy): domain Bacteria; phylum Acidobacteriota; class Vicinamibacteria; order Vicinamibacterales; family UBA8438; genus JAJEEA01. Next base: position 5,785,882 of record CBDBMZ010000003.1, on the reverse strand, counting down.
CTGGATGCCGCGCTCGGTGTCCTCGGCGAAGATCGTCTTGTTGCTCGCCAGCACCAGTATGGGCGACCGCGCCGAGTTGGCGGCGGCGATGCCGCAGATCATGTCGGTGAACCCGGGGCCCTCGGTCCCCGACGTCGCCACGATCTCCCCGGTGACCCGGGTGAACGCGTCGGCGGCGTGGCACATCGACCCCTCGTGCCGGCCCCCGTAGGTGGGGATGCCGGTGTCGGACATCGCGTGCACCACCGAGTAGTTGCCGGGGCAGCAGAACAGCGCCGCCACGCCTTCCGCCTTGCAGGCCCGGGCGAACACCTGGGCGCCGGTCATCGGGAAGTCGATCTCGGGCAGCGCCGCGTGCTTCGCCGCCTCGAACTCGGCCGGCACCGCGATCGGGCTCACGTCCTCCTCGGCCGCCGAGGCCAGCACCGACGCGCCGCCCCCGACGGTCGCCGCCCCCGCGCCGAGCACCGCCTGCTTCATGAACCGCCGCCGCGAGCTTCCCTGGCCAGCACGTTTCATCGTTCGCTCCTGGTTGAGTCTACGTTTCGGCGATGCGCTGTCGGCCGGCGCGGCGACACGGCCCCCGCGGCGCGGACCCACGGAAAATCGGCCAGCGGCCCGCTCCGGGCTCGACCCGAACCGCAGCCCCCCGGTGGGGGATCGACAGAACTCCCAGAGAATCGCACGCCGGCCCTGCCCGGCGCAAGACCCACCGGCGGCGGCGGGACGAGCGGCGCCGCCGACGGGAAGGCTCTTTCCCGGACGATGGGCGGGCTAGTCCGCCGCGACGGCGCCGGCGGAGCGGGCGCAACGGAAGCCGACGTTGCTGGTCTGCCCGGTCTGCGCGAAGGGCAGGCGGACCGACGTGCGGAGGGCGGCCGGGAAGTTCAGCCAGGACCCGCCGCGGGCGATGCGCGCATAGCCGTCCGCCGCCCCCGGCGGGTCGACGAGCGGCGACGTCGCGTAGTAGTCGTCGTCGAGCCAGCCGTCCACCCACTCCCAGACGTTGCCGGCCATGTCGAAGAGGCCGAACTCGTTCGGGGGGAAAGAAGCCACCGGCGCCGTGTTCATCCAGGCGTCGGCCCCGCCGGTGGCGCCCGCGCAACACTGGTCCGCCCCGTAGTTGGCGCGGTCGCGCGAGATCTCGTCATCCCACCCGTAGATCAGCCCCGGCCGGCCCGCCCGCGCCGCGTACTCCCACTGGGCCTCGGTCGGAAGCCGGGCCCCGGCCCACGTGCAGAAGGCGGCCGCGTCGTCCCAGCTCACGAGGACCACCGGGTGGTCCCCGGTCTGCGCGAAGCCCGGCGCGGCGGGGGCGCGATGCCCGGCGCCGCGCACGAACCGGAAGTACTGTGCGACCGTCACCTCGGTCGCCATCATCTCGAACGGGACGGGAAAGCGGACGGGGTGACGGGGCCGCTCCATATCGAGGCAGTCGGGGTCGGACTCGACGCACCCCATCTCGAAGCCGCCGGCGGGAATGCGGACCCATCCGAGATCGGGCGGGGCCTGCCCCCCGGCCTGCGCCGGCGGCCCGGCCGCGGACAGGAGGACCAGGACCGCAGCGAGCCCCGGGCGTCCGAACTCCGAGCGTCGGTCGGCGGCCCCCATGTCCCTCAGCTTCGCACCGCGATGCCCATCACCTCGAACCGCGCGCCGCGCAGCAGGGTGCCGCTGCCGAGGAACGCCCGCGCCGGCGGGTCGGCGCTGAAGTAGGTGCGGTAGACGGCGTTGAAGTCGTCGTACAGGGCAACGTCCGAGCAGAACACCTGCACGCTGACCAGGTCGTCCATGGTCATGCCGGCCTCGGCGAGGACCGCGGCGATCTGGTCGAGCACGATCCGGGCCTCGTCCCCGGGATCGGCCGGGGGAGCCCCGGTCTCCGGGTCGAGGCCGAGGCGGCCGGCCAGGTACAGGGTGTCGCCGACCTGGATGGCGTCGCTGAACAGCGGGTTCGGCGCCGTCCGGCCGGGCAGGTTCACCGTCCGCCGTCCGTCATCGGGCTGGGCCGTCACCGTGACGAACGCCCCGACCAGGAAGCCGCCGACCACGAGGCCCGCCGCGAAGATGCGCACTGCTTTCGTCATCACTCTCCCTCCATGACCAGGACCGTCGACCCGGTCGTCTGGCGCGCTTCCAGCCGGCGGTGCGCCTCGGCCGCGTCCTCGAGCGGCAGGGCGAGGCTCACGTCGACCTTGACGGCGCCGCTGCCGACCACCTCGAACAGGTCGCGGGTGGTCGCCTCCAGCTCCGCTCTCGTCCCGATGTAGCTGGCCAAAGTCGGCCGGGTCAGGAACAGCGACCCCTTGGCGGCCAGCAGCCCCGGGCTGAACGGCTCCACTGCCCCCGACGCGTTACCGTAGCTCACCATCAGCCCCCGCGGCCGCAGGCAGTCGAGGGACGCCGCGAAGGTGTCCTTCCCCACCGAGTCGAAGACGACGGGCACGCCGGCACCGTCGGTCAGCTCCCGGACCCGCTCGACCACGTCCTCGCGGGTGTACACGATGGGGTGGTCGCAGCCGTGGGCCCTTGCCAGCTCCGCCTTGGCGTCGCTGCCGACGGTGCCGATGACCGTCGCCCCCAGGTGCTTCGCCCACTGGCACGCGATGAGCCCCACCCCCCCGGCGGCCGCGTGCAGGAGGATGGTGTCGCCCGGCGCGACGGGGTGGATGCGCCGCACCAGGTACTGCACGGTGCATCCCTTCAGCATCATCGCCGCCGCCTCACGGTCGCCGATCGCGTCGGGCAGCCGGACGAGGCGCGCGGCGTCGATGACCCGCCGCTCGGTGTAGCTGCCCAGGCTCATGCAGTACGCGACGCGGTCGCCGGCCGCGACCCCCGTCACCCCCTCGCCGACCGCCTCGACCACGCCGGCCGCCTCGTTGCCGATGATCGCGGGCCATCCCGGCACCGGGTACAGGCCGGTCCGGTGATAGACGTCGATGAAGTTCAACCCGGCCGCCGTCTGGCGGATGAGGGCCTGACCGGGCCCCGGAGAACCGGGGTCGGTCTCTTCCCACCGCAGCACGTCGGGACCGCCGTGTTCGTGAATGCGAATCGCTCTCGTCATGTGTGCTCTCGTGTGCGTCCGCTCCCGCCTGCTTCCGCTGTTCGCGTCGACTGCCCTCGCGGGCCGTGGCGGACACCTCGTCACCCGGGGCCCGGAGGGCGCCGACGTACGCGGGGGCGACAGCGCCGGAAGCGCCCGTGCCTGACACGGCGTGGAGAGGGCGTCGCGGCTCGGGGATCATACAGCGGTCCGGCCGTTTCCGGACGCGTGCGGCATCCGCGGCCGGCCGCGACGCCAACGGCGGGCCGCCGCGCCGCGGTGAAGGCAGGACGCCGGATTCTCGCGCCAGCGACTCCCATCGCGACCGCCAGGCCGCGCCGGCGCTGGCCTCGGCGGCGCCGGTCGGAGTACGATGCGGTCACGGTACCGCGTCGGCCGCGCTCGCCGGCCCACAGCACGGAGAGAGTCGCGAACTGGTGACCATTGCATCGGCTGCATTCGACGACAGCGCCTCGAACGGCACGAGATCCGCCTTCGACGCCCAGGCCCCGCCCGACCCGGCCCTGGTCGCCGACTGCGTGCACTGCGGGTTCTGCCTGCCGACCTGCCCCACCTACATGCTGTGGGGCCGGGAGACCGACTCGCCGCGGGGCCGCATCGTGCTGATCAAGGGAGGCCTCGAGGGCGAGACCCCCGTCACCGACCGCTTCGCCCGCCACTTCGACACCTGCCTCGGGTGCATGGCGTGCCTCACCGCCTGCCCCTCCGGGGTGCAGTACGACAAGCTGCTCGAGGCCACGCGCCCGCAGATCGAGCGGAAGGTCGCCCGGTCCTGGGCCGACCGGCTGTTCAGGCGCCTGATCTTCTCGCTGTTCCCCTACCCCGGGCGCATGCGCCTGGGCATCGGCAAGCTGTGGGCGTACCAGCGGTCGGGGCTGCAACGCCTCGTCCGCGCGAGCGGCCTGCTCGACCTGCTGCCGGCCCGCCTGCGCGCGATGGAGGCGCTGCTGCCCCCGGTCTCGTTGAGCGCCGGCTGGACGCGCGTCCCGGCCCGGGTGCCCGCGGAGGGGACGCCGCGCCGCCGCGTCGGCCTGCTCCTCGGCTGCGTGCAGCGGGTCTTCTTCGACGAGGTCAACCGGGCCACCATCCGGGTGCTGGCGGCGGAGGGCTGCGAGGTCGTGGTTCCCCGGACCCAGGGCTGCTGCGGCGCCCTCATGCTCCACGCCGGCCTCGACGGAGACGCGGCGGACATGGCGCGCCGCTTCATCGACGCCTTCGAGGCGGAGGCGGCCGACGTCGACACCCTCGTCATCAACGCCGCCGGCTGCGGGTCGACGCTGAAGGCGTACGGCCACCTGCTGCGCGACGACCCGGCCTACGCGGAGCGCGCCCGCGCCCTCGCGGACAAGTGCAAGGACATCTCCGAGGTGCTCGACGAGCTCGAGCCCCGGGCGCCGCGCCGCCCCCTGCCGCTCAGGGTCGCCTACCACGACGCCTGCCACCTGCAGCACGCCCAGGGCGTGAGCCGGGAGCCGAGGCGCGTGCTCGGCGCGATTCCCGAACTCACGGTGTGCGAGATCCCCGAGGCCGGCATCTGCTGCGGCTCCGCCGGCATCTACAACCTCGTCGAGCCCGAGGCGGCCGGGCAGCTCGGTGACCGCAAGGCTCGACATATCCGGAGCACCGGGGCGGAGGCGGTGGTGTCGAGCAATCCCGGCTGCCTGTTGCAGATCGCGAACCGCCTCGAGGCCTCCGGGCACCGCCCGCCCACCTACCACCTCGTCGAGCTCGTGGACGCCTCCATCCGCGGCGCGTCGCTGCCGTCCTAGCAGCCCGTGGCGAAAGTCCCCGCTGCATTCGAGCGGCGATGCATCCCGCCTGACTGCGTTGTTCGTCGGTTGCATATGCCCAATATGCGCCCTCCTCACGCCTTGTCAGGCGGGCGCCTCGGCTTCTTGTTGGCGCCCTCCGGGCGCGGTGCAACGCGGGGTTTCACCACGGGCTGCTAGGCGATCGGGCCGCGAGGCGGCCTGCGCTCTCCGCGCCCTGTCGGGTTGCGGGGGAACGTCGGAGGAAGCGGCCCGGCCGGCTCTCATCGTGAAGCCCGAAGAGCTCTGCGGGGGCCGTACCGGCCGGGCCAAGGCCCTCGCGCCTTCCGCAATCGGGTACCAGTTGGACACCGGTTCGCGGGTTTTCGCCTCCGCGACGGAGAAGCGGCCCCCGGGAGCCGGCGGCTCCTCGGGCTGCTAGAGGCCGCCGGGGCCGCGGCCCGGATTGAGGATGCCGGCGGGGTCGAACCGGCGCTTGACCTGCCGCATCAGGGGGAAGCCGTCGCCGAGCGGTCCCCACACGTCGACGAGGCTTCGCAGCTCCCCCTCGGCCTGCCGGACGACCGCGCTGCCGCGGCCGGGGTCGATGCGCTCCCGCAGGGCGCGCACGAGCGACGCCTGGGCGGGCACCGGGCCGGCGAGACGGAGATACAGCACGCCGAGACCCGCCCGCCCGATCACCGCGCAGTCGAGCGACCGCGCGCGCGACCCCTCGTCGAGCCACGCCAGGGTGGCCGACAGGTCGCTCGGCAGGACCACGAGCTTGACGACGGTCCCCTCGCCCCCGAACACCCGGGCCTCGTGACGGCGCCACGCCTCGGCCTCGTCGGCCTCCGCCAGCACGTCCGCGGCGCCGCCGACGTCGCGGGCCAGGGCCGCCGCCTGCTCCGCCTGCTCGGCCGCCACCGGCGCCGTCGACTCGAATCGGACGAGCATCGCGGCCGGCGGCCACGCCAGCTCCACCGCGGTCGGGGTCGACCCGCGGGCGAGCAGCGCGGCCGCCACGCGATCGACCTGCCCGGCCTCCGAGAGCGTCACCCGCACCGTGCGCGACGCCTCGGCCGCCGGGGCCAGCTTGAAGGTGGCGGTGAGGATGACCCCGAGACAGCCGAACGACCCCGTCAACAATCGGGCGAGGTCGTAGCCCGCGACGTTCTTCACCACGATGCCGCCGCTCTTCGCGGTCACCCCGTCGGCTCGGGCCAGGGTCATGCCGATGATGAGGTCGCGCGGCGCCCCGTGGCGCTGCCGCCGCGGCCCGCTGTCGTTCGCGGCGACGATGCCGCCGATGGTCGCCCGCTCGGCGCGGGGCGCGTCGAGGGGAAGCCACTGGCGGTGCGTGGCCAGCGCGGCGTTGACGTCCGCCAGCACCGCGCCGGCCTGCACGGTGGCGGTCAGGTCGCCGTGACGATGGGCCTCGACGGCGTCGAGGCCGCGGGTCGACAGCAGCACGTCGATCGAACCCGCGGGGACGCCCCAACCCAGCTTGGTCCCCCCGCCGCGAACCACGACCGAACGTCCGTGCTCCGAGGCCCATCCCAGCACCGCGGCCGCCGCCTCGGGCGTCCCCGGCTCGGCGACGACCCCGGGCACCACGCCGTCGATCGCATCGCCGTCGGTGCCCGCCCGGGCCACCGCCCCGCCGGCGCAGGCGTCGATCTGTCCGATCAGCGCATCGCGCAACCCCACGACTTCGGTCATGACACCTCTGGACACCGATGGGCGAAGGACACCGACCGGTCTCTTCACGGCTGCCGCCTCGCCCACCTGCCCTTCGGGAAGTCCGCGCCGCTCCGCGGCGCAGGCCCCTCGCCCGCCAACCGCCGGCTCCGCTTGGCGCCCAGCCAACCGTCCGGGAGTCGACACCGCAGCCGGCGCAGACTCCTACAACCGCTGCGCGAGGCCGGCCGCTTCCGCCGGATGGGCGCGGTAGGGCCCCGGCACCTCCCCGCAGAGCCGGGGGGTCGGCAGCAGCTTGTCGGGGTTGCAGACTTCCGCCGGGTCGAACGCCCGGCGGAGCAGCCTCATCGTCTCCAGGTCCGCCTCGTCGAACATCTTCGGCATGTGGCAGGCCTTGTCGGCCCCGATGCCGTGCTCACCCGTCAGCGACCCGCCGGCGTCGAGGCAATAGGAGAGGATCTCGGTGGCGACCTCCTCTGCCAGCTCCGCCTGCCCCTCCACCGCGTCGTCGTAGCAGACCAGGGGGTGCAGGTTGCCGTCGCCGGCGTGGAAGACGTTGCCGATGGTGAGCCCCGACCGCTTCTCGAGGTCCCGGATGCGGCGCAGGACCTCGGGAAGCGTGCTGCGGGGAATCACCCCGTCCTGCACGTAGTAGCTGGGGGCGACGCGCCCCATCGCCGCGAACGCCGCCTTGCGGCCCCGCCAGATGCGGGCGCGCTGGTCCTCGTCGCGCGCGACCTGCACCCCCCAGCCCCGGTTCCGGTCGCAGATCGCCTCGATCTGCCCGAACTGCGCCGCCACCTCCGGCCCCGGCCCGTCGAGTTCGACGATGAGCACGGCCTCGGCGTCCGGGAAGCCGGGGCTCACCGCGGCCTCGGCCGCGCGGATAGTGGTGCGGTCCATCATCTCGATGGCGGCGGGGATGATGCCGGCGGCGATGACGTCGGAGACCGCGTTGCCCGCCGCGTCGGTCGAGTCGAACGCGGCCAGCAGCGTGCGCACCGACTCGGGCCGGCGCAGCAGTCGGAGGATCACCTTCGTGACCACCGCCAGCGTCCCCTCCGACCCCACCAGCACCCCGAGGAGATCGAGGCCGGGGCTGTCGAGCGCCGGCCCCCCGAGATGGACCATCTCGCCGTCGGGCAGCACCGCCTCGACCCCCACCACGTGGTGCACGGTGAAGCCGTACTTGAGGCAGTGGGCGCCCCCGGAGTTCTCGGCCACGTTGCCGCCGATCGAGCAGATGACCTGGCTCGACGGGTCGGGCGCGTAGTAGTAGCCGTCGGGGGCCACCCGGCGGGTGACCTCGAGGTTCATGATGCCCGGCTCGACCGTGATCCGCTGGTTCGGGATGTCGACGTCGAGGACCCGGTTCATGCGGGTCATGACGATGAGCACGCCGTCGGGATGCGGCAGGGCGCCGGCCGAGAGCCCCGTGCCCTGGCCCCGTGCCACGAACGGGACGCGGTCGCGGTGGCAGAGCCGCACCACCGCCTGCACCTGCGCGGCCGTTTCCGGCAGCACCGCCGCCTTCGGCCGCGAGCGGTGCGAGACCAGCCCGTCCGACTCGTAGGTCGACAGCTCGCCCTCGTCGCGGACGAGGCCGTCGGGCCCGACGACCCGCTCGAGCTCGGCGAGAAACTGCGCATTCACGGGCATCGGAACCTCCTCCGCCGCCGCCGGCGGGTCACGGTCTCGCGTACTGATCGATGACGTTCTCGATCGCGCGTCTGCAGACCCGGCAGAAGCCGACGGGATTGCGGGTGAACATGATGCAGTCGATCTCGGAGCGGTACAGTCCCGTCGGCTCGTAGGACGCCCCCTCGAACGCCCCGACCCGACCCGCGTACCGCATGCCCCCGAGCAGGGCCGTCTCCCGCTCCATCTGCTCGGTGAACAGCCGGTCCATCACCGTCTCGGCCGCGCCCTCGGCCCGCAGCACGCCGCGGCGTCGCTGGGCGTCGACGCTGCCCGCCTCGAACGCCGCCTTGTCCCACGGCGTCGGGAGCGGGGTGTCCGGCTCGATGAGGTCACCCCACTTGACCCTCTCGGGATCGTGCAGGGCGGTGACGTTCGGCTCCCACGGCTCGGGATGCAACGCGGCGCCGGTCTCGTAGGCGACGTCGGAGGTGTAGTACTCGTCGGCGAGCCCCGCGAAGTGGTGCCCGAACTCGTGGATGAACACGTACTCGGCGAAGCCGGTGTCGGCCGCCGCCGTGGCCTGGAAGTTGAAGATGCCGCCGCCCCCGTACTGCTCGTCGTTGACGAGAATCTCGATGAACTCGTAGGGCGCGGCCGAGGCGGCGTCCCGGAGGGCCCGATTGTCGTAGGTGAGGACGTAGCGCTCGGAATCGAAGATGTTGTACTGGGCCGACAACGGCGTGCGCCGGAACTCGCCCGCGCGGGGCCGGGTCACCCCGGACTCGGCCGACGGCAGGTCGAGGCCCCACACGTTGAAGTCGCTCCTGCGGCTGCGGAACGGCTCCTCCTCGAACAGGGCGTTCACGAGGCGGGTCGCGTCGGCGCGGAACTTGGGAATCTCCGCCGCCGTGTACCCCTCGCCGATCACGAGCAGATCGACCTTCTCCGAGGGCGGGCCGCTCTCGAAGAGCGACCATACCTCCCCGGCGGGCTCGCGATCCGCGGGGTTGACGAACCGCGAGGCGGGGTCGATGACGGTGGACCAGAGCTCCCGGAAGCTGTTGTCCGCGTTCCGGCCCTTGAGCACGACCTGGACGGGGGCCTTCGGCCACGGAAACCGCAACGATTCGTGGAAGCTGCGGTGCACCTCGCGGTACTCGGGCGTCGTCTCCCACTCGCCGTAGATGGACGCGAAGCCACGGGAATACAGGACCCCGTTGGTCCGCCGGTCGATCACCTCGAACCGGTACTTCCCCAGATTGAGGTCGTCGAGCAGCCGCGTCCGGCTGCCCGCCCACGGTCCGTCGGAGACCACCTGGTCGAGGGCGAAGATCTCCTGCCCCAGCCCACCGGAATGGACGTAGTCCACCCGCATGGTCTTGTCCAGGAAGGAGGCGTCGAACCCCGGTTGCTGTCCGATCGCGCCGTCGCCGCGGGCCGCGACGGCCGCCACCGCCGCCACGAGGAAGAGACAGGCACGCACGCGCATCATGCGCCAATTCTAACGGAATCCGCGCCCTTGCGGGGCCGCCGCCCGCCGACGACGACGAGCCTCCCCCCCCTTCCCACCGTCGGCAAGAACACGCCGGCCCCGCCGTCGTCGGCCGCCCCGGCCGGTCTCCCCGTCGGGACTGCTAGAATTCACCGCGTCCCCGCCGCCGCCTCCCCGGGCGCGGCCCTCGAAACCCGGCGTCGCGACCGGACCGCCGATCCTCGGCCTGCCCCGGCCCAAGCAGGGACCCGCACATGAGCACACCGCCCTCCCCGCCCGACGGTGCCCCCGTCGCCAACAAGCACACCGCGATCGGCGTCTGCCTCAACCTGTTGCTGCTGGGGCTCATCGGCTACGGGTACGCCCGATCCGCTGACTACAAGTGGGCCTGGGTGCTGGTCGGCGTTCCCATCGCCGTCGTGACCCTGCGCTACGCCTGGCACCTGCTCACGTCGCGCTCCTGACCCCGCCCCCGGCCGACGTCCCCCGCGTCTCCCCTCCCTCAATCCGATACCGCGAGCTCTCCCGGCACGATGGGACGCGTCCGCGGCAGCTTGCCCCGGTACGACAGCCATCCCACGAACGCCAGAATGCCCAGGAACGCGCACAGCTTCACCACGTCACCCGTGCGCCCCGCCGGCAGGCCCCGCCACAGCCCCCACAGCACCGGCTGTCCGATGCACATCGCCCAGACCGATCCGTAGAAGTACCGACGCTCGTGCCCTTCTCCCTTCGTCGACGGCTTGACCCTAGGCAAGCGCCCCAGCGCCCCCAGCACCCATACCGCGCCCGCCAGCGGGAAGTAGGCCGCCTCGTACATCTGTCGCACGCTCCACACCCCCGTCACCACCGCCGTCACGAGCCCCGCCAGGTTGAGGATTCCGAACGACAGCACCGCGCTCCACGCGCACGTATAGCACACCCGCCTATACAGCGGATTCGGACGGTCTTCCGTGAAGCGGATGATGTACGGCCGGGGCTCACACCCCGGCAACCGGCCCCGGACGCCCGCGATACCGGTGCCGACCACCACCGCCCCGAGCCACAACGCCATCCGCCCGTCGAATCCCCGGTCGAACAGGTCCAGCGTCAGCGGACCCGGCAGGATGAAGAAAACGAAGACCCAGATCGGCCAGTGGTTGAACCGATAGTAGACCTTGTTCCGGCGACGAATCTTCCGCTCGCTCGCCAGTTCCACCGGAATGCCGTTCTCGTCCACGCCCCGCCTCGCTTGTGTCGTCACGTCCGCCCCGCCACGTCCACGCCACCTCCCGGCCGCGCCCCGCCACCCGACGACTCCGTTCTCCCCGCCCCGCGCCGTCGCGGCCTCCGGCAGCCGCGCCCCACACTCCCTCGCCCGCCCCCGGCCCCGTACAAGCCAACGCCCGGGGCCTCATGCGACCCCGGGCGTCGAAGAAAAATCCCGGCAGTGACCTACTCTCCCACACGGTTTCCCGTGCAGTACCATCGGCGGTAGAGGGCTTAACGGCCGTGTTCGGCATGGGAACGGGTGTGACCCCTCTCCTATCGCCACCGGGAAACGCAGGGGGCCCGAACCGACCCGGGCCCGTCTGTCAAAGAACAGACGACGCCGGACCCCGGACATATGCCGGGCGTCCAGCAACAACTGAATATCCTGCAAACGGCAGCCCCTCCCGCCCCACGCGGTGCGAAATGAGAATAAGGTCAAGCCTCACGGCTGATTAGTACCAGTCAGCTCAAGCCCTCGCGGGCCTTACACACCTGGCCTATCACCTGGTCATCTTCCAGGAGCCTTCAGGAGCCGAAGCTCGGGGAGATCTCATCTTGGGGAGGGTTTCACGCTTAGATGCTTTCAGCATTTCTCCCTTCCGAACGTAGCTACCCAGCGCTGCCGCTGGCGCGACAACTGGTACACCAGAGGTCCGTCCATCCCGGTCCTCTCGTACTAGGGACAGCCCCCCTCAAATCTCCTGCGCCCGTGGCAGATAGGGACCGAACTGTCTCGCGACGTTCTAAACCCAGCTCACGTACCGCTTTAATCGGCGAACAGCCGAACCCTTGGAACCTGCTACAGCTCCAGGATGCGATGAGCCGACATCGAGGTGCCAAACCTTGGCGTCGATGTGAACTCTTGGCCAAGATAAGCCTGTTATCCCCGGCGTACCTTTTATCCGTTGAGCGATGGCCCTTCCATGCGGAACCACCGGATCACTAAGGCCTGGTTTCCCACCTGCTCGACTTGTAGGTCTCGCAGTCAAGCTCGCTTATGCCTTTGCACTCTCCGGCTGATTTCCAAACAGCCTGAGCGAACCTTCGCGCGCCTCCGTTACATTTTGGGAGGCGACCGCCCCAGTCAAACTACCCGCCTAGCAATGTCCCTGCTCTGGATGACAGAGCGAGGTTAGGGCGCCAGAGTGCTAAGGGTGGTATCTCACCGTTGACTCCCCGGACCCCAAGAGGCCCGGTTCAAAGTCTCCCACCTATCCTGCGCATAACACGCCAGCACTCACTACTAAGTTGTAGTAAAGGTGCACGGGGTCTTTCCGTCTAGCCACGGGCAACCGGCGTCTTCACCGGTACCACAAATTCGCAGTGCCCCTCGTAGAGACAGCGCCCAGATCGTTGCGCCATTCGTGCAGGTCGGAACTTACCCGACAAGGAATTTCGCTACCTTAGGACCGTTATAGTTACGGCCGCCGTTTACCGGGGCTTCAGTTCAGAGCTTCACCTTGCGGCTAACCCCTCCCTTTAACCTTCCGGCACCGGGCAGGCGTCAGACCCTATACGTCGTTTTCGACTTGGCAGAGTCCTGTGTTTTTAGTAAACAGTCGCCTGGGCCTCTTAACTGCAACTCCTTCGCGCTCAGCGGGCTCGCCGCATCACGCTAATGGAGCACCCCTTCTTCCGAAGTTACGGGGCGAGTTTGCCGAGTTCCTTTACGAGGGTTCACACTCGCGCCTGAGGATTTTCTCCTCGCCTACCTGTGTCGGTTTGCGGTACGGGTACCCGAAAGACTCCTTAGAGGCTTTTCTCGGCAGCGTGGCGTCACCCACTTTGCGGCCTTACGGCCTCGCCATGGCACCTCAGGGTGTCGCGACCCGCCGGATTTGCCTGGCGGATCCCCCTACATGCCTGAACCTACACATCCAATCGTAGGCTGGGCTAGCCTCCTGCGTCCCCCCATCGTAATAACGTCTTTCAGGTAGTTCAGGAATGTTGACCTGATGTCCATCCGCTACGCCTTTCGGCCTCACGTTAGGACCCGACTAACCCTGAGCGGACGAACCTTCCTCAGGAAACCTTAGGCTTTCGGCGGAGAGGATTCTCACCTCTCTTATCGCTACTTATGCCGGCAGGGTCACTTCTCTGCGCTCCACCAGTCCTTTCGGTCTGACTTCTCTGCCCAGAGAACGCTCCTCTACCAGAACCGCCCCCCGCAGGGCGCGGCAATCTACGGCTTCGGTACTGTGCTTGAGCCCCGTTACATTGTCGGCCCAGAGCCGCTTGACCAGTGAGCTATTACGCTTTCTTTCAAGGATGGCTGCTTCTAAGCCAACCTCCTGGTTGTCTCGGCGTCTCCAGATCCTTTCCCACTTAGCACAGATTTGGGGACCTTAGCCGGTAGTCTGGGCTGTTTCCCTCTCGACAATGAAGCTTAGCCCCCACTGTCTGACTCCCGGGATATGAGTCGCTGGCATTCGAAGTTTGGTTGGATTCAGTAAGCTTGTGGGCCCCCTAGTCCATCCAG
>CBDBMZ010000002.1:0-17551 GCA_965207615.1 Vicinamibacterales bacterium | reverse complement strand
CTCTTCATCGGCCAGGGCATCGAGTCGAACCGGCTGCGCGCGTTCGACAAGGACGCCGGCTACGAGGTGTTCGAGATGGAGCTGCCGGCGCGCTCGTCGTCGGCGCCCATCAGCTACCTCGCCGACGGCCGGCAGTACATCGTCCTCGCCGTCGGGGGCGGCGACGCCCGCGAGCAGCTCGTCGCGCTGGCGCTGCCGTAGCCGCCCCGGTTTCCGACGCACGCATGAATCCGCGCTCCGTCCTGAACCCGCTCGCGTGAGGGAGACAGCCCCATGAGGACCGCAATCGTCGCCATCCTGCTGCTCGGCGCCGCCGGGGTCGCGAGCGGAGAGGCCGTGCGGCAGGACGAACCCCCGATGGTCTTCCAGCGCGTCTGCAACGTCGTGCCGGGCCTGAAGGCGGACGCCGAGGCCCTGGCGCGGGAGATGGTCGACATCGTCGGGGGAAGGTACCCCGGCGCGGAGATGTCGGCGAGGACCGGCCGCTGGATGACGGGCTTCCAGAACATCGAGCGGCCCGTCGACCAGATCCTCTTCAGCGAACGGCACCCCGACGAGGACATGCGCCAGGACTTCAACGAGATCCTGATGGGCGACGACGAGTTCCGCGCCCTGCAGCAGAAGATGGCGGGGGTCATCGACTTCAGCAGTTGCACCGAGACCCGGTATCGCGCACGCCCGTAGTGGGAAGCAGGCTCCGCAGGGCCGATCCACGGGTCTTGACAACACCTCGGAGCATTCGCCGGGCAGACCGTCAATCTCACCGCGCGACGTAGCGCCGGCGGAGCCGGCGAGCCAGCCGTCGCCGATGACGACTCCGACGCGTTCTCGCCGCCGGACACGGCCAGGAAGGAGGGCACGATGAGACGAACATTCGCACTCGTGGTTCTGGGGAGTCTGCTGGCCGCCCTGGCGGCCCCGGCGGCGGACGCGCGGGTGGTCCGGATCGTCGTCGAGCGGACGACCCCGTACGCCGGTGGAGAGGCGTTCGGCGACGTTGGCCCGTTCGAGCGCCTCGACGGCACCGTGCACATGGAGGTCGACCCGGACGACCCGCTGAACGCGGTGATCGTCAACCTCGACCGCGCGCCGCGCAACGACCGGGGGATGGTCGAGTTCAGCGCGCCGTTCTTCATCGTCAAGCCCGTCGACATGGCGCGGGGCAACCAGAAGCTCCTGTACGGCATCAACAACCGCGGGAACGCGATCGAGCTGGGCTTCCACACCTTCCCGTCGACCGGCCCCGGTGCCGACGACGGCCTGTTCTTCCGCCTCGGCTACACCCTGGTGGACGCGGGCTGGGCCGGCGACGTCGTGACGACGGCGACGCGGCTCGGGGCGAACCTGCCAGTCGCGGTGCAGGCCGACGGCAGCCCCGTCGTCTCGCGCATCCGCATCGAGTACCCGTCCGACCCGACGGCGTCCGGCGCCGTCGCCCATACCCTTCCCCTCAAGGGGAACGACCGCTTCGTGAGCTACGAGACGGCCGACACCGACACCGCCCGGTCGACCCTCACCGTCCGCGACGCCATCGACGGCGAGCGCCGGCCGGTCGCGGCCGACGGCTGGGCGTTCGGGACGTGTCCGTCGGGCGAGGCGTCGCTCACGCCCTCGACCACCGACATCTGCCTCTTCGACGGGTTCGACCCAGACAAGGTGTACGAGCTGATCTACCCCGCGAAGAACCCGTGGGTCATGGGCCTCGGCTACGCGGTCACGCGAGACGTCGCGTCGTTCCTGCGCTACGAGGCGGCCGACGACGCGGGGACGCCGAACCCCCTCGCGTCGAGCGCCGACGCGACCGGCATCCGCCGCGCCTACGGGCTCGGCATCTCGTCGACGGGGATGTACCTCCGCGACTGGCTCTATCTTGGCTTCAACGAGGACGAGGGGCACCGACGCGTGTTCGACGCCGTCCGCATCCACATCCCCGGCTCGCACCGGCTCTTCGCCAACGTCGAGTTCGCCGACCCCAACATCTACTCGCGCCAGGACCGGACGACCGACTTCACGTCGCAGTCGGTCCCGCCCCTGACCTACGCCGTGACCACCGACCCGGTGACGAACGTGCGCGACGGCATCCTCAAGCGGCCCGCCACCGACCCCCTCGTCTTCCACGTCGACACGAGCAACGAGTTCTGGCAGATGAAGGCGTCGCTGAACGTCCACGACGGGCACGGCGACCCGGTGCCGGTTCCCGACAACGTCCGCTTCTACCTGCTCGCCAGCCACCCCCACGGCGGGGCGGCGGGGGTCGGGGCGATGCCGACGGCGCGCGGGGCCTGCGCGTACGTGACGAACACCTACCGCAGCGCGGCGCCGGCGATGCGCGCGCTCCTCGTGGCGATGGACGACTGGGCCGACCGCGGCGTCGAGCCGCCGGCGAGCAGCTACCCCGACGTGCGGCGGGGGACGCTCGCCACCGTGGACGAGGTGGCGAGGACGTTCCCGGCCATTCCCGGCGTGACGTTCCCGACGCGGGTGAACGGGCTCGACGCGCTCGGCTTCGGCCCCACGTTCGGGTCCGGGGGCGGCCGGCAGACGGTGCTGCCGCCGACGCGCGGCGGGTCGTACCAGGTGCTCGTGCCGACGACGGACCGCGACGGCCACGACGTCGCCGGCATCCACACGGTGGACATCATGGCGCCGGTCGGCACCAACACCGGCTGGAACCTGCACGCGGCCGGCCCCCGCGGGCGCGACCTGTGCTCGCTGACGGGGTCGTTCTTCCCCTTCGCCCGGACGCGCGCGGAGCGGATGGCGAGCGGAGACCCGCGCCTGTCGCTGGAGGAGCGGTACGGCGACCATGACGGCTTCGTCGACGGGGTCCGACGGGCCGCCGACGAGTCGGTCGCCCGCCGGCTCCTGCTGCCGGAGGACGCGGAGGTGCTCGTCCAGATGGCCGAGGAGAGCGACGTGCTGCGGTGACGGCCGGGCGCGCGGCAAGCCCAGGCTATCGATCGGTGCGCCGTCGGGCCCGCCAGCCCTTCCGGGGTGCCGCCGCCACTCGGACGGCCTGTCGTGCATCTCGCCCGCCCGAGGGCGCCCGCGTCGGGTAGACTGCCTGTTTATCCGCGGTGCCAGGCGTCGCGCCGGATTCGGCCGGGCGGGCCGGGCTCCGCGACTCTCGACGGAGGTCGGCAATGAGCGTCATGGAAGCAGACGAGTTCGTGCGGCGGCTCGACGCAGCCGTCGGCGTCGGGGACGTCGAGGCCGTGACCCTGGCCGTGCAGCACGAGATCGAGAACGCGCCCGGGCGGCTCCAACTCGACGAGCGTTTCCGGCGCACCCGCCCAGACCGCTACGCGAGGCGGCTGCTGCACCGGGACCCGGCTCGCCGCTACACGGTCCTCGTGATCGCCTGGGCTCCCGGCCAGGGAACCCCGATTCACGACCACCCCAACCTGTGGAGCGTCGAGGGGGTCCTGGAGGGCGAGCTGGACGTGACGCAGTACGCCCCGCTCAAGGAGGAGGCCCATCGTTGCCGGTTCGCCCCGGTGGAGTCGCACCGGGTCGTCGCCGGCGACGCCAACTTCTTGATCCCGCCCTTCGAGTACCACTCGCTGACGAACGACCTCACCGACCGGCCGTGCGTGACGCTTCACGTCTTCGGCGGCGAGCTGATGGAGATGAACACGTTCGACCCGGTCGGAGACGGCTGGTACGAGCGCTCGCTGACCCGGGTCTCGTACGACGATTGAGACTACGTCGAGATCACGGATCGACGAATACGTACTCTCCCAGGCGAGATGACGCTGAACGCGACACGCATTTCGTCACCGCGGTCAGCAAGCACGCGCGACACAGTGTCGCCCTTTGCCGCGGCGGGCAGACCGGCCAACCGGATGAGCACGACACCTGCGTGCACCCGCTGCAAACGGAAGACGAGCTCGCCGAATCCCGATCGCCGGTCAGCAGCATCGCGCCGTTCCGTGTTGCCCGCTGCAGCACCGTGTCGTCGTCGATACCCGGATCCATCTCGGCAACATACAGTACCGCATGACCGTCCGCACAAGGCGATCGACGACGACCCCGTCCACGCTCTCGTCCGCCAGGAGATTCACGCGTCCGGTCCCGCGGTGGGATAGACCACATCGGCTCGCAAGGCGCTGGCCGCGAACCTCAGAGCAGCTTGGATCCCATCACCGGTCAGGCGCGGATGCGCCTTGAGTATCTGGTCGAACGTCTCGCCGGCGGCGAGCTTCTCCAGAATCAGCTCGACGGTGATGCGCGTTCCTGCGACGACCGGTTTGCCCATCAGTACGGCGGGGTCCGACCGGATGAGATCGGTGTCCATGTTCATTCCTCCTGCACGCCGTGGCGCGTGTCGCCGAGACGGCTCCGCGTGCCCGCCGACCGGGCGATGCCTCGACTCTCCGGCCGCCCCGGCGACACACCCGCCGTGCAGGTCGGGGACGCGGGAATAGCCTATCGCGGGTCCGAAGCCTCGGCCGCCGCCCGCTCCTCGGCCCGCGCGGCCGAGAGGATGTTCACGAGGCCGTAGTTGCCCTCGTGGCAGGCGTACTCGAACACCGGCCCCTCCGTCTTCCGCAACGGCACCCGGGCCGTCCACGGGGCCTCCCAGATGTCCGGGGCCTCGACGGTGAACTCGTACTGGAGGATGTCGCCCTCGCGGGTGAAGCGCTCGACGAGCCGGCGCGGCTCGCTGCCGATCATCGTCAGCTCGCCGTCGAAGTGCATCGACTCGACGACCAGCGTGTCGCCCTCCCAGCGGCCGCGGCCGTTGCCGCCGAACTGGGGAAGGCCGCTGCGGGGACTTCCGTCGAGGGGGACGATGCGCACGAAGTGCATGCTCTCGGCGAGGATGGCGACGTGGTCGGGGGTCTGGAAGACCTGCACGTTGTTGTTGTACGGACCGGGCACGATGGGGAAGCCGATGGTGCCGAGGCAGCGGTCCATCAGGTTCAGGTCCTCCCACGAGTCGAAGGGCCCGGGGCCGAACGAGCCGGCGACGGCCGCGCGCCGCTCGTCCGCGCCTTCCACGGCGGGCGGATGGCGGCCGTTCGGCGGGTCGACGATGAGCGAGGTGCGCCGATCCGGAACGGGTTCGGTGCCGAAGTCGAGGAATACCCGGGTGTGTATCTCGTGGCCGGGCACCGTCTCCCCGCTGTCGATCGACTCGAACAGGTCGGCCGTCCGGCGCGCGAGGGCCGCCGCCTCCTCCTCGGTCATCACCGCCCTGTCGCCGTATTCGTCCGGCCGCGCCATCGGGGTGGCGGAGCGGTAGTCCCACACGCCCCCGAGATCGGGAGCCCCCCAGGGCGTGCGCGGCGTGTCCGCGGTCTGGGCCGCCGCCGGCCCGGCCGGCCACACGAGCAGGGCGCCGAGCAGTCCCACCGCCGGCCAACAACGAGTCATCGTCTCCCCCTCCAAGCACGGTGCGCGCAACGATGGCGTTCAGCGACTCGTCAGTAGTGGTGACGGGCCTGGACGATTTCGATGGACTCGCCTTCGACCCGGTAGACGAGCCGGTGTTCGCCGTCGATGCGACGAGACCAGCAGCCGGCCAGTTGATTCTTGAGTGGTTCCGGCTTCCCGATTCCCTCGAAAGGCGACCGCAGGATGTTCTCGATCAGCACGTTGATTCGGAGAACCATCCGCCGGTCGGTCTTCTGCCAGTGCAGGTAGTCGTCCCAGGCATGCCGGGAGAAGACGAGCTTCATTCGCGGAGCCTGCGCTCCACACCGCCACCGGCCTTCAGCTCTTCGAGCGACTCCAGCAGACGTCGCGCGTTCGCAGGACTCCTCAGCAGGTAGGCCGTTTCCTCGAGTCCCTCGTAGTCGCGCAACGACAGCATGACGACGGCCCCGCCGTTCCTGCGCGTGATGATGACCGGGGCGTGATCGTCGCAGACCCGATCCATCGTCTTCGCGAGGTTTGCCCGAGCATCCGAGTACGTGATCGTATCCATGACTTCGTCTCTGCCGAGCGTCGGTACAGAATAGGGTACAAGTCGACCGAACAGAAATCCCGAGGTATGCACCATGCGATGGATCGGCGCACTGACGACCGGGGCGCTCGCGATGGCCGTGAGCCTGGCCGCGAGCCCCGCCGAAGCGCAGTACGGGGCGCCCCCCGGCGGCGAGTGGCGCAGCTACGCGGGCGACAGCGGCAGCACGAAGTACTCGCCGCTCGACCAGATCACGGCCGACAACTTCGCCGATCTCGAGGTGCGCTGGCACTGGACGTCGGTCGACGCCCACCTCGTCCGCTCCACCCCCGGCGGCGACTCGCTGGTCGCGGCCGACACCCTCTTCGACATCCTGCAGGCGGACGAGCCGGATCTGTGGACGGCGTGGGACGGGGTGCGGCAGACGCGCGCCCGGCCGACCATCCGCTCGCTGGTGGCGACGCCCCTCATGGTCGACGGGGTCCTCTACCTCAGCACCCCGCTATACCGCGCCGCGGCCATCGACGCCCGCAGCGGTGAGACCCTGTGGGTGCACGACCCGCGCGCCTACGAGTCGGGCATGCCGGCCATCGCGCAGTGGCGCCACCGCGGCGTCGCGTACTGGGAGAACGAGGGCGACGCCCGCATCGTGTGGGCCACCGGCGACGGCTTCCTCATCGCCGTCGACGCGAAGACCGGGCTGCCCGACCCCGACTTCGGCGACAACGGCCGCGTCGACCTCACCGACGGCGTGCCGCGCGCGACCCGGGGCGAGCGCGACGTCCTGAACCTGCTGCCCCTCTCGTCGCAGTCGCCGCCGATGATCATCCGCGACACCATCGTCGTCGGCTCGACCATCAACGACCGCACCATCACCCGCGAGGCCACGCCCGGCTTCGCCCGCGCCTACGACATCCGGACCGGGCGGCACCGGTGGGACTTCCACACCGTGCCCCAGAGCGCCGACGAGTTCGGGTCGGACACGTGGCTCGACGAGTCGTGGCGCTACAGCGGCAACACCAACATCTGGTCGATGATGAGCGGCGACGAGGAGCTCGGCTGGGTCTACCTGCCCGTCGGGACGCCCACCAACGACTACTACGGCGGCCACCGTCCCGGCGACAACCTCTTCGCCGAGAGCATCGTCGCCGTCGACGTCGAGACCGGCCAGCGGCAGTGGCACTTCCAGACCATCCACCACGGGCTGTGGGACTACGACCTGCCGGCCGCCCCCAACCTGCTCGACATCACCGTCGACGGGCGCGAGATCAAGGCGGTGGCCCAGGTCAGCAAGCAGGGCTTCGTCTACGTCTTCGACCGCGTGACCGGCGAGCCGGTGTGGCCCATCGAGGAGCTGCCGGTGGCGACCGACACCGACCTCGAGGGCGAGGTGATGTCGCCCACGCAGCCCTTCCCCACCCGGCCCGCCGCGTTCGAGTACCAGGGCACCTCGATCGACGGCCTCGTCGACTTCACGCCCGAGATACGCCAGATGGCCGTCGACGCGGTCGAGGGCTTCCGGCTCGGGCCGCTCTACACGCCGCAGACCCTGCGCGGCACCATCATGCGGCCCCCAGTCGGCGGCGGGGCGAGCTGGTCGGGCGCGGCCGTCGACCCCGAGACCGGCTACCTCTACGTGCCGTCGACCAACGGCCACTCGACCATCCAGCTCACCGAGCCCGAGCCGCACGAGCAGTCGACGCTGCGCTACATCCGCCGCTCGGTCTCGGCCGGCCCCGTGATGCCGCGCGGGCTGCCCCTGTGGAAGCCGCCCTACACGCGCATGACCGCCATCGACATGAACACCGGCGAGCACGCGTGGATGGTCCCCACCGGCGACGGCGACCGCATCCGCAACCACCCCATGCTGCGCGACCTCGACCTGCCGCCGGTCGGCGGGGACGCGAGCCGCAGCGGCCCCCTGCTGACGAAGACCCTGCTCATCTACGCCCTGACCGCGGGCGGCACGGGCGGGGGGCCGCGGCTCGTGGCCTACGACAAGGCGACGGGGGCGGAGATCGCGTCGATCGACCTGCCGGCCGGCGCCCTCGGGGCGCCCATGACCTACCTGCTGGACGGCGTGCAGCACATCGCGCTGACCGTGGGCGGCGAGGTGCCGGGGCTCATCTCGTTCCGGCTGCCGGAAGGGATCTTGCAATGACAGCGGACATGGGAGAGATAACAGTCGACTTCGAGCTGGAGAACCCGGTCGATCGCGGGATCTTCGAGCGGGGGCTCGGCGACGAATCCGGCGTTCGGCACACCCGCGTGCAGGGCATCGTCGACACCGGGGCGATGATGCTCGTGCTTCCGCAGAACATCGTCGAACGCCTCGGGTTGCGGGTCCAGGAAACCATGGTTGTCACCTACGCCGACAATCGCCAGGAGGAGCGCCCGATCGCGGGTCCGGTGTCGGTGCGCGTCTGCGGCCGATCGACGCGCACCGACTGCGTGGTCGGCCCGCCGTCGGGCGAGGTCCTGATAGGCCAGATCATCCTCGAGGCCCTCGACCTGATCGCCGACTGCACGAACCGCACGCTGGCGCCGCGGATACCCGACTACCCGCTGCTGAGAATCTGAAGCTCCTGACCTGAGGCGTCGGCACGATGCGAGCTGGAGGAACGCGACATGACAGAGCTGCTGGAGGAGGCGTTCGCGAAGGCGGCCCGACTGCCTGACCACGAGCAGGACGCGTTCGCGCGCTGGCTCATGGACGAGTTGGAATCCGAGCGGCGCTGGTCCCGTGCCTTCGAGACTTCGCAGAGTCGCCTGGCGGAGTTGGCTCGGGAAGCTCTCGAAGACGAGCGTCACCTGAAACAGTTCTGAGCCGAAGGCCATCTCCGTCAGATCACGCCGCCGGCCGGCACTGCGTCAGGCGTTGCGCGGGGACGCCCGGCGCGCGCCAATTCCAGGATCTCTTCCTGGGTCATCGGACTCGGTGGATGGTGGCTCAGGCACATGGGGCTGCGCACCCGTTGAAACGGCACCATGTCGCTTCCCACGAAGAACTCCCCGGGCCGCAGGCGAGCGATGCCCCGCGCGTCGCCGCCCTTCTGAGCGGCCATTTCCTGGGCGGCCGCGATCTGCGCAGGTGCATTGAGCAGGCCGAAGAACTGCGTCGTCGCGTTGCCGGGGATCCGGTTGTGGAGCCCCTTCGGCGCCTGAGTGGCGAAGACCAGGCCGAGGCCGTACTTCCGCGCCTGGGAGGCGAGGGCGAGGGTGCTGTCCGTGGTCGCGGTACGGCCCGTCGACGGCGCGAACGTCTGCGCTTCGTCCATGACGAACAGGCCGCCCAGCGGCCGGTCACCGGCGGGGTGCTTCTTCACCCAGGCGAAGAGCGCCATCTGGAGCTGATTGACGAAGTGCTGCCGCTGCTCGTCGTTCGGCAGCCCGACGAGGCTGATGACGGAGATACGCGCACGTCGTGCTGCCGTCGGCTGGAGAAGGACGGATGGATCGACGGCCTCGCCGGTCCCACCCAGCATGGGATCGTTCACGGTCTCGGCGAGCAGCGTCTGGGCGATGTCGGCCGCGAGCTTCTCGCCGCTCGCGAGCCGGCTGACGCCCTCCGGCAACGCCGACAGGAAGCCGAGGAATCCCGTGAGACCGCCGCCGCCGCGCTGCACGTAGGCGGCCAGGGCCTCCTTCAGCACGGCTCGGCCCTGGCTGAGACGTGCACCGGACGCGGGCAGGCCCGCGCGCGGGACGAGCGAGGCGACGGCGTTGTCGAGCGCGATCGCGAACTCGTCCGGGTCGTTCGCCACGTCGCCCAGGCCGGCCAGCGGTGCGAACGAGAGCGGGCGCCCCGTCGTCAGCCGCGGCGTCCAAAGCACGACCTCGGTGTCGCGAAGGTAGGTCCGCGCCTTCTCCGCATCGCCGTCGTGCCAGTCTCGGGGCGGGTCGGGCCAGGCCAGACCGAGGCGTGCGAGGTCGTTGTTGGGATCGAGCACCGCCGCCGAAACGCCCTTCAGCGCGCACTCCTCGATGAGCCGGCGGATGAGTACGGTCTTGCCGGAGCCGGAGCCCGCGAAGATCACCGTATGGCGCCGCAGGTCCTCGAGCGGCATGGTCACGGGTTGCCGCGTGCCCTCCGCGATGCCGATGAGAATGGAGTCCTCGTCAGCCTCGCGGGGCACAGAAACGGCCTTGGGTGGCGTAGCGGCCCCGGACGGTGCGATAGCCCCGGACGGTGCGGCGACCCCGGGCGGCTTGGCGGCATCGGACCGTGCAGCGGCCGTGGCCGGCTCAGCGCCCTTGGGCGGCGTAGCGGCCTCGGGCAGTGCGGCAGCCTCGGGCAGCGCGGCAGCATTTGACCGTGCAGCAGCCTCGGGCGGCTCGGCGGGTCCAGACCGTGCAGCAACGTCGGGCCGTGCAGCCTTGGGCGGTACAGCCCAGGGCGGCTCGGCGGCGTTGGGCGGTGCGGCGGCCTCGGGCGTCTCGGCTGCCCTGGGCGTTGCGACAGCGACGGAGGGCTCGGGACTCAAGGGCGCGAGCAATGCCGTACGGCTCGCGGGACGACGCGTTCCGAGCCAGGTGTCGAGCCCCTTCGGCTGCTCTTCCAGGAGTTGCTGCAGCGCCCGGAACACCTTGAGATCGGCCTCCGGCAGCTTCACGACGGTTCCGCCGTGGCTCCGGAGCCCGTCGAGCACCTGCCGCGTCTTCCCGCCCTGGGACCACGCTGCGTTGCGCAGGATGAACAGTCTCCGCCGCTCCCCCGAGAGCTCGAGCCCCGACGCCGTCACGGCCGCCCGCAGCCGGTTCAGCGCCGCCACCGGGTTGGCGTCCAGGACGGCCCGGAACGACCAGTGCACTTCGTCATCCGTGTTCGCATCGACTATTCGCCGCAGCCGCGCATGAAGCGAGGGGCTTCTCCCGAGTGGCGGGTCCAACGAGAAGGCACCCGCCGCGGCGTTCTCCATCGCCCACGCCGTAAGGCCGGCGCGCAGGAGCGGCGGCAGGCTGTAGTCCACGGTCTTCTCGTCGAGCGCGGCGGCGACTTCCGCCTCCTCGACCAACCGGTTGAATCGCCGATCGAGATCGGGACCGGGATCACTCCCTGACGGAAACTGCGGATAGGGCGGCGGTGGCGGGCGCTCGGCCAGCAACTGCTCCAACTCGGTGACGCGACCTCGCTCCCGGCAGCGAGCGCAGTGGTCCTGCACCAGGTTGAGCAGGCTGCGCGGGGAGAACAGGGGCGCGTCGACGAAGGCGGTCGACCGCACCGGCCAGGTCGGATACGGGGGCGTGAACCCGGCGCGGGTGTAGGCCGCTCGGAGATAGGCAACGATCAGCGCTGCCCCGACGGCCGCCGAGGGGATCTCGCGAAGATAGAGGACCGCCGGATACCGATCGTGGGCGGTCGCCACGGACCGCTCGCGGAACAGCGTCCAACTGTCGTTCAGGCATGACACGACGACCAGTGAATGCTGCACGTCCTCCGCCAGATCCATCAGGCCGGTAGCCATTTGGTCGAGCAACAAGTGCTGCTCGGTGCCGGAAAGCGACCGTGAGAGCGCGACCAGTCCGTCGAGTTGATCGACCGCGACAAGGGTCGTTCGCCCGGAAGCGCCCACGAGCCGGTCGAATGCGCCGACGACCTCCCGGCACGGAATCCGCCTCGCGCGGATGGCATGCGCACGCGCCTCGTCGACATCGATTTCCAGCCCTTGCGTCAGGGCATCTCCGATGTCCTGACGGGCAGCATCTTCGCTGTTGGTCAGAATGAGCGCGAGGGCCACGTCGACCGCGACCTGGTCCGCGGGCCGGCGACCGAGGTGCAGTTGGAGGCTTCGGCGAACGTCCTTCAGATGCGAGACGTCGAACGTTCCCGCCGCCAGGTCCTCGATCTCCGTTTCCTGCAGCCCAATCGCCGCACCCAAACCCCGGAGGACGGCACTCAACTGGGTCCCACCCGCTGCGCCTGCCTTCCGATGCAGAGCATCCAGGTAGGCAAGGGCCAGGCTGTTCCAGAACTGGCGCGCGGTACTGGGCTGGAAGAGGACGAAGACCTGACCCCGCTCGACCACCGCGTGTCGGATGCGGCCCAGGAAGTGCGACTTGCCGATTCCCGGCCGCCCCTGGATGACCAGGTTGCCGACCGGGGCGCCGTCGCGCACTCGGTCGAGCGTCTCCAGAACCCGGTCGAACGCCCACGAGTGAATGCCGTCGACATGGATGACGCCGTCGCGCCAGATGTCGTTGCCGGCATACGCTGTACGGAACGCGACCTGCCCGAGTGCTCTCAGCTCTGGCTCCACAGCCTCACTCCATGCTGATCAAGTGCATGTCGTCCACGCCGAGCCGAAGCGCCGCGTCCCGGTCGGCCTGCGTGAGCCGGCCGCGGTCCTCGTGCAGCGTGAAATTGACGTCCTCCTTGCGGAACATCCGGACGAGCTCCTGGTCCACCTCGCGGCGAGGCCAATCGCCGAGCTGGGCCCGAAGATCGCTCAGCTCCACCCAGTCGCACGGTCGGCGCGCGAGGCTGCGGTAGGCCTGCCGAATCCGGTCCCGCAGTGAACCGGCAGGTTTCGGACCCCGGGGAGCGAACAGCTCCTGGAGCAGCATCCCCCGCGCGTCGAGCGCGACCTTCAGGCCGTTGAGGAGCGCGTACAGCGCGCGGCCGGCGGAACCCGGCCGGGTCGTCGGCACCGGGGCGTCGAGCTCGGCCACGGCCCAGGCCCAGCCGGCGTCCGTCAACTCGTGGGAAAAGCCCTTGTTGGCTCCGAGGCTGCGGCTCTGGAGGAGCCCGTCCCGATTGAGCTTCTCCCGAACGGCCTTCGTGACATCGAGTCCATAGCGAAGCCTGAGCTCCGCGTTCCGCGTCTCCTTGTTGAGGGCCATCAGCGCGATCAATACGGCGCGTTCCGGAATCCCGTGCTCCATCTCACGCCTCCCGTGTCGTGGACCGCCGCCGGTCCACCAGGAATCGTTCGAGCTCGTCGACGACGCGGGCCACGTCGCCGAGCACCTCGTCGTTCGTGTAACGAAGAACGAGGAAGCCCGCGCGCTGCAGCGCGCGGTCGCGCGCCCGGTCGGCAGCGTACTTGTCGGTGTCCAAGTGGTCGGGTCCATCGAGCTCGACGACGCATTTCTCCCGAGGCCAGACGAGATCGACCCGGATGGAGTTGGCCAGAACCCCCGGCGACCAAGTCTGGTTCCAGGCGCGGCCCGTCGCCCACGTCGAACGGGCGAGGTGCGCCTCGAGGCGCTGCTCCGCCCGGCTGAACGGGTTGGGCCGCCCTCGCAGCGGCGTCACGTAGGGCAGGCGCGGCGCGGCCGGCGGTGCCGACGTCGGCATCCGGCCGCGGAGCGAAGAGCGGGGCACGCGCGTCATGCCGGCGGTCGGGGTCCCGAAGAGCCAGACGCCGAGCTGCCCCGGCCCGGCCAGCCAGAGCGCGTTCGCTTCCGCGACTTCCATTTGCGCGGTGCTCCACGTGCCCGCCAGCTCGACCATCACCACGAGGCGTCCGTACCCGTAGGCGCGGAGGATCAGCTTCCGGGCCTGGCGCACCGCCGTCTCTCGCGCGAACTCCGTCGCTGCGAGCGGCCGCCCGCACAACGACGCCTCCGCGGCCTCGAGGAGGAAGGGGCCGAAAAGGTCGCTGCCGGCGGCGGCTCGCTCGCACATCGCGCGCACCGCCGCCAAGCCGGCGCCACCGGGTCCCGCAAGACGTTCCGCCTCCGGCAGCCAAGCGGGGTATGTTCCGGTAACCGCTTCCGACAACGCGTCGATGACCTGCTCCGTGAGATCGCGCCGGCCCAGGCTCGCGATGTCCACGGCGACCGTCAGGATCGCTGCCTCCACCCCGTGAGTCGATTCGACGACCTCTCGCACCGCGACCGGAGACGCCTCGGGCCAGCTTGCGAGCGGCTCGCGCAGCAGCGCTTCGATCTCCGCATTGGTGCGGACGGTGTCGCGCCGAGGGGCCATGGGCACGAGGGCGGATCGTACTCGAACGACGGGCCATGGGCCACGGCGGCCGTAGCGGTTGCAGACCGGGAGCCTCCCGACCCCGTCAGCGCCGCTCGTTGCCGCGTATCGCGATAAGGCAGAGCTCCGAAGGGGGCCGTTTCGTCCGGGTGTCCGCCGACGACAGTCGGTGTTCCCCAGTCCCGAGCGAGCAACGTGTCGGGTGCGCCTCTTCCCGCGGCCCTGCATCGGTCGCCTGTTCCGTTGGACGGGCGTCATGCATCACGGCGCTCCCAGGCGGAGACGAAGCTCGCGGACAGCCGGTCGAGGTCGTCGAGGATCAGGTCGGCGGCCTTGCACCGTTGAAACCAGAACCGGTCGAGATCGGCCTGCTGCTCGACGGGACCGGAATAGTGCTGCCGCACGCCGTACTCGCTTCGGACGAGCTGAATCGCCCACACGTGGGGCGCGAACTCGACATCGGAGCGCCCGGCGTCCCGGTTCGCCCGGCAGTACGCCTCGACGAAGGCGAGGGCCTTGGCGTGCCAGCGCGGGCCGGCGGTCACCGTTTCCGGCGCGAGCGCGGCCCGGCCGATCTCGAATGCGGGCAGGAACCGCTCGGGCGGCCGAAAGTCCACGACCGCGACGAGCCGGCCCCCGCGGAACAGGATGTTCCAGAGGCTGTAGTCGCCGTGCACGACCTGCCGCCGCAGCGGCGGAAGGGACGCGAGAAGCGAGGCCGCTCGCGGCAGGAGGTCCAGTCGCCGGCGCAACCGGGACACCGTCCGGCGATCGAACTCGTCCTGCTCCTCCCGCTTCTCGATGGCGTTCAGGTAGCGTTCGAACGCGGCCCGTTTCCGGCTTCCGTCGAGAGCGAGCCACTCCCCCGCGGTGTCCCGGCGGGCCGGTCGGTCCCGCAGGCAGGTGTGCAGCCGACCGAGCGTGTGGCCGGCCTCGGCCATCTCCGAGCGCGAGAGCGCGATACCGGAGGTCGTGTCGGGGAAGTGCTCGAACAGGGCAAGAGTCAGGTCACCCTCCGAACACAGCAACTCGCCGGCGGCGGAGGGAATGACCAGCGGCACCGGCAACCCCGCGGCCCTTGCCTCCTGGGACAGCTTCAGGGCGGCCGCCTCCCCGGCGACGTCGGCACTCGGCGGGTACTGCTTCAGGAAGTAGTCGGCCTGGGGCGTGCGCACCAACCAGTTGGTGGTTCCCATGCCCTTCGCGATCCGCGCAACGGAACGCGCTTCACACCGGTAGTGTCTCGTCAGCGTGTCCGCCAGCCGCCGCGCCGCTCCGGACCCGTCGTTCGCTGGGCGGGCCGACTCCGAGGCGGTCAAGACGTCGACTCCGTGCGGCAGTTGCCGACGAGAATCAGCGACCGGGCGGCAGAGTTGGCTCTGGGGCAGTCCACTAGAACCGGAACAGCCGGTTCACCTTGACGACGAACCCGCGGTTGCGGAGCTCCGAGAAGCGGTCGGGGCGCAGGGGGTCGGTCTCGCGGTCCTCGGTGTAGACCACGAAGAGCTCGCTGCCCGGCGAGTACTCCCAGCGGAGGCGGAGATTGTTGCTGACGGTGTTGGTGCTCGAGTTGTACTGGATCAGCCCGCTGAAGAACATGCGCGGCGTGAAGGAGAAGTTCACGCGGGACACGAGCAGGTCGGTGCGGAACGACCCCTGCGGCGAGGCGATCCAGTTGACCGACACGCTCGGCTCGAGCGAGAGGCGCTGGGTGACCTCCATGCGGCCGCGGCTGAAGCCGACGGAGCGGATGGTGCCGTTGAAGTAGTCGCCGGCGCGCACCGTGAACGTCCCGTTCAACCGGCGCTGCGCGCCCGGCGAATAGGTGCCCTCGACGTCGAAGAACTGGTAGCCGCCGACCGGGAAGGCCACCTCGTCGGGCCCCGGGGTGAACTCGCGGTGCAGGAACTCGTAGTTGTCGGCCACCGAGACGCCGAACCGGTCGCTGTTTTCGAGCTCGGTCGCGAACGCCAGTTGCGACTGCCGCGTCTCGACGATGCCGAGGTCGGCGGTCTCGATGTAGTCGTAGCTCCCCTCCAGCCGGAACTGACGGATGCCGGCCAGAGACCGGGGCCGGGGGCTGTACCGCGCCGTCCCGTAGGTGCGGCGGAAGTTGTCGCGGCGCAGGAAGCCGACCTCCGGGATGAAGTTGTCCTCGACGACCAGATGCTCGACCTGAGCCCCGTAGAGGTCGCCGGCGTAGTTGAAGCGGCCCTGGTAGCTCAGGTCCTGTCCGTCGTTTCCCGGGGTCTGGGTCCGCGCCGCGTAAGCGAGCAGGCTCACGTTCTCGTAGAAGGAGAACGTCGCGTCCGCCCCGTAGGCCTGGCTCGAGCCGTCGCCGAGAAGCGAGACCGAGCGGTTCGTGAAGATGCCGCCGACGCTGCTGCGGCGCAGGATGTCGCGCTTGAGCCGCACGACGGTGAAGTTGGTCATCTCGGCCCGGGCCAGCTCGTCCTCGTCGGCCTGGATGTTCAGCAACCCGACGTCGAACGCGCCGATCTTGCCGGTGACCCGGCCGCCGCCGACAATCGGCACCACCGTCCGGTTCTGCAACCCGATCTGCCGGCTGTAGAACAGGGTCGGCGCGTTGCCGCCGCCGAAGAAGCCGCCGCCCTGCCCGCCCCGCCGCAGGGCCCCGCCGAAGCCGCCGGCGACGCCGCCGCGGGCGAAGCCGAAGATGCCGCGGCCCTCGAGGAAGAACTCGCGCTTCTCGGGAAAGAACAGGCTGAACCGGGTCAGGTTCACCTGCTGTTCGTCCACCTCGACCTGGGCGAAGTCGGTGTTCCAGGTGAAGTCGGCGGTCAGGTTCTGGGTGATGCCGTACTTCACGTCGAGGCCGCCGTCACCATTGCCGGCGTTGACGGTGGGCTCCGACGCGGAGAGGTTGGTGCTGATGCCGCCGATGCCGTAGGGCTTGATCTCGAGGTTGGCGCTGCCGCTCGGGGCGTCGAGACCGACCAGGGTCGCCGCGTCCGAGACGCGGAAGATGCCGCCCGGTCCCGACCCCGCCGAGATCGGTAGCGCGGTGATGTAGGCCCACTCGTTCTTGCGGCGCACGTTGCGCCGGAGCTGCACCCCCCAGACCTGGGCCGGCCCCGGCCGGTACCGCAGCGACTTGAACGGAATCTCCATCTCCACCGTCCAGCCACCCTGGAACCGGCCGGTGCGGACGTCCCAGATGGGGTTCCAGTCGCTGTTCGGGTTGCCCTCGTTGGTAATCTGGAAGTCGGCGAGCGCGCCGAGGGCGTTGGTGTAGAACGCCACCCCGTTCCGCCGGTCGTAGAAGGTGTCGAGGATGACCGCGAAAGTGTCGTTCTGCCGCAGCTGCCGCGTGTCGCGGCGCATCTCGTTGGCCACCCACTGGCTCGGCGGGGCCGAGTCCCACACCCGCGCCGCGACATAGATGTTGTCGGCGTCGAACAGGATCCAGGCCTCGGTCTCCTCGGTGGCGGGCGCGCCCTCGTCGGGCGCCTGCTGGATGAAGCCGGTGATGGCGGGCACCGTGAAGTAGACGCTCTCATCGAGCTGCCCGTCGAGCCGGATGCCCCCGGGCAGCTCGACGGCGCGGATGGTGGCGTTGCCCTGGTCGTCGCGGCGGATGACGTCGGGCGGGAGGGGCGCCGGAGGCCCGTCGATCGCGCCGGCGAAGCGCGGCGCCTCGAACCCGGCCCCGCCCCCGCGCGGCGGCGCGGCGGCCGCGGGCGCCGGTG
>CBDBMZ010000001.1:0-32896 GCA_965207615.1 Vicinamibacterales bacterium | reverse complement strand
GGGCGAAGGGGAACGACACGTCGACGAGGGTGTAGTCCCGGTTTCCCGCGACGCGCACGAGCAGGCCGGCGTCGACGAACCGGCGCAACTGAGCGGCGCCCGTCAAGCGCGTGAAGTCGTGCCTCCGGGCCTGGAAGACCTGGCGGTCGAGTGACGCGCTGCTGCCCCGCAGGCTCTGGGCCGGCACGGCCTGGGCGCCGCCCAGCAGCAGGCCGACCGCCAGGAGCGGGGCCACGGACCGGCTCCAGAGGGACACGCGCGCTGCCCCCTCCCTGCGCGCGGCCGGCCGGGTCGGGCCGAGCGTTCGGACCGGAAACGAAGCGAAGTCCATACCCGCGATGTCGGCCAACCGGCGGGCGGACTTTAGGACGGCGACGGGAATCACCCTACCCACGTGCCACGCGCGAGAACCCCCGGAAACCGGCTGCGTCCTCGATGTAGTGGCGAGGCATGTCGAGCACCGTCCTTGGACCGCCACCGGCAGCGGAGCGGCGGACGTCACCATCGGCACGGCGGCCACGGCACGGTCAGGGCGCAACGAACGAGCGCACGACCACGATGAACCCCGCTATCGCGGCCACCGCGAGGACCGCGGGCCGTGTGTAGCCCCGGTCCAGCCGGCTCGCGAGGCGGCGCGACACCAGGAAGCCGAACACCGCGCCCGGCAGCATGAAGAGGGTCAGGCGCAGCTCCGGCCCCCCGAAACGCCCCGCCGGCACCAGCGCGGCGATCGAGATGATCGTGCCGACGAAGAAGAGGCTCGACAGGGTGCCCCGGAACCTCTCGCCGGAGGCGTGCTGATAGAGCAGCGCGATGGGCGGCCCCCCGATCGCGGCCACCGTGCCCATCAGGCCCGACAGCACGCCGCCCGCCAGCAGGGTCGACGGGCGCGGACGGACGTGCACGCCGGAGACGCTGATCACCACGCCCAGCATCACCATCAGCCCGAACACCCGGCTCAACTGGTGCTGCGGCAGGACGGCGAGCAGCGCCGCGGCCGGAAGCGTCCCCGCGACCCGCCCCGCCAGCGCCCATCCCACCCCGCCCAGATCGATGCCACGGCGCTCGCGCACCGTCAACATCAGGGTGAACACCATGGTCGACGCGAGCACCGGACCGGGGACGAGCCTCGGATCGATCAGGATGAGGATCGGCGTGCCCAGGATGCCCATGCCGTAGCCGACGGCCCCCTGCAGGGTGAACCCGGCCACGCTGCACAACACGATGACGGCGAGATCGACGGAGGACATGACGCGTCACGGCCACTGCGCGCCGGCACTGGTCGTTCCGCGACGATGGATGATCGCCAACCGGGTGCGGGCAACCGCCAAGCGTACCACGGACGCGGGGCGGGGCGCCGCCGCGCGGCGGGGAAGCCCCTTCGCGTCAAGCCCACGTCTCGATCGACCGGAGGTCTCGAGCGACACGGGTCCCCCCCAATCCGGGCCGCGGTGGGACAGCCCCGGAGCGCGTCGATGGGCACCGGAGGCCCTCAGGTCCCGCGGGCCCCCATCTAGCCTGCCGGGTCCGTTCGCGGTTCCCATCCGGCCCGCCGGGACTGTCGCGCGAGCGATTCCGCGGCGGGTACACTAGAGGGTGTGGAACGCCAGCCCCGAACCGTCGCGACGCCGCGGCCCGCCGCCTCGGTGGTGCTCTTGCGCGACCGGGCGGCGGGCCCCGAGATCCTCTACCTGCGCCGCAGCCCCGACCTCAAGTTCATGGGCGGCTACTGGGTGTTCCCGGGCGGCCGCATCGACCCCGGCGACCACCCGACGGACGGCGGGAGCGACGAACTGACCGCGGCGCGGCGGGCGGCGGCGCGAGAGGCGCGCGAGGAGGCCGGCGTCACCGTCGATCCGGCGGCCCTGCGCCCGATGTGCCAGTGGACGACGCCCGCGACGAGCCCCATCCGGTTCGCCACGTGGTTCTTCGCGGCGGCGGCCGACCCCCCCGCGGTTCGCGTCGACGGGGTCGAGATCGAGGACCATCGGTGGTGGCGGCCGCCCGACGCCCTGCAGGCCCATCGGGACCAGCGCATCCAGTTCGCGAACCCGACGTTCGCCCTGAGCACGCGGCTCGCCGGACATGCCACCGTCGCCGACGCCCTGGCCACCGTCGAGACCTGGCCCCGCGAACGCCTGCTGGGACGCCTGCATCCCGTCGACGGCGGCCGCGTCGCCCTCTACGCGGAAGACTGCGCCTACGAGACCGCGAACCTCGACTGTTCCGGCCCGCGGCACCGCATCTGGATGATCGACGGCCGGTGGCACTATGAGCGGACATTCCAGGAGTCCGCGTCCTGGCACGGCGAAGACTCCTAGAACTGGCCGGTCCCGGCCAGCTCCGCTTACAGCCCGAACCGGAAGTCGAACGTCGGAACCGGAGTTCATGGAACTGCACCTCCGGCGCACCGAACCAGGTCCGCTCCGCGTGGGCGGAGCACAGTCGGACCCGGAGGGGTGGGCGAATCCGCGTTGACACGGGGCATTGCGTTCACCTAAATTATTTAGGAGAGAACAATGTCTCCTCGCGCCACGCTGCTGCCCGGAACGCTGGACGTCCTGGTCCTCAAGGCCGTCTCCCTCGGCCCCCTCCATGGGTACGGCGTGCTGCTGCGCATCGAGCAGATTACGCGAGGCGCGCTCGTCGTCGAGCAGGGCGCGCTGTATCCCGCTCTCTTTCGCCTCGAGCAGCAAGGGTTGCTTGCCACCGCGTGGGGTGTGTCGGACAACAACCGGCGGGCGAAGTTCTACCGGTTGACACCGGCGGGGCGGCGGCGATTGCGGGTACAGCGCGCGAACTGGCAGCAATTGGCCGATGCGATGGCGGCCGCGCTCGGCACCCGGCCGGGTGAGGTGTGACGACATGTGGACTCGCCTGCGGCTCTGGTTCGCCGCCCTCTCTCGGCGCACGCGATTCGAGCACCAGTTGGACGACGAGCTGGCGTTTCACATGCAGTCGCGTGCCGAGGAGTGGGAACGCCGAGGATTGTCGGCGGCGGCGGCGCGGCGGCGGGCACGGATCGAGTTCGGCAACGTCGAGCGCATCAAGGAAGAGACGCGGGACGTCCGGCTCGGTGCGTGGCTCGAGCTGCTCAGGCAGGACCTCCGGTACGGATTCCGCGTGCTGCGCGCCCACCCCGGCATCACGGCCATCGGCGTCGCGTCGCTGGCCCTGGGCATGGCTGTCTGCATCTACATGTTCTTGCGGCTCGATGCCGGGGTCCTGCGACCCCTCCCGGGAGCCCGCGATCCAGGTTCGCTGGTTGCCATCGACGTACGGTTGTCGTACCCGGCCTTCGAGCGCATCAGAGAGGCGGACGACGTCGTCGAAGCGGCGACGGCCTACCTCGGGCCGGCGCCGTTCACCGTCGCCGTCGACCTTGAGCCGGGCGGCGGCGAACGCGTCTTCGGTCATCTCGTCTCGCCGGACTACTTCGAGGCGCTGGGCGTTGCCCCGGCCGCCGGCCGCCTCTTCACCCCCGGGACGGAACGGGTCGGCTCGGAGCCGGTGGTCGTCGTCAGCGAGCGGTTCTGGAGACGCCGGCTCGACGCCGATCCGGACGCGGTGGGGCGGACCCTGCGGGTGAACGGCCGGAGCGTGACGCTGGCCGGGATAGCCGCGAACGGATTCCAGGGCGTGTTTCCGGTGAATCCGGCGGAGATCTTCGTGCCCGTGACCGCGGGCCCCGCGCTGTTGCCGGAGCTGGAGGGCGACGTCCTGTCGGACCCGACCGCCGAGCGCTTCGAGGTGGTCGCGCGGCTGGCCGGCGGGGTGTCGATGCAGACGGCCGAAGCAGGGCTCGACACGACGGTCCGCGCGCAGGAGCCGCCGCTCGACGTCGGCGAGAGCCGCCGCGACGGCCCGCGGGTGCGGCTGATTCCGGCGGGCCGCGCCGCCCGGGTGCCGCAGGAGGAGCTGCGACTAATGCTCGGCGTCAACGGGCTGCTCGTCGGGCTCGTGCTCTCGCTGGCCTGCGCGAACCTGGCCGGGCTGCTGTTGGCGCGCGCCGGGAAGCGGCGGCGGGAGATGGCCGTTCGCTTCGCGCTGGGCGCCAGCCGCCGGCGGCTGGTCCGGCAGTTGCTGACCGAGAGCGTGCTGCTGGCGCTGGGCGGTGTCGCGGCCGGGCTCGTCTTCTCCTACTGGCTCAATGCCGTCGTCGAGTCGGCGGGTGCGGCGAACCCGTTCCCGTTCGAGGTCGATCTGCGCGCAGGCCCGACGTTGTGGCTCTTCGTGTTGTCGCTGGCCGTACTGACCGGGACAGGGCTCGGACTGGCGCCGGCCCTCGCGGCGACCCGCGGGGCGCGCGACGGCGTCACCCGGTCCTTGCAGGGGGGGCCACCGTCAGCACTGGTCCGCTATCGCCGGTTCGGTGTCAGGAACCTGTTCGTCACGTATCAGGTAGCCGTAGCCCTCATGCTTCTGCTCACCATCGGCCAGTTGGCGGTCGGCTACCAGCGGTTCAGCGGCATCGACGCCGGGTTCGACACCGCCGAGCTGACGCTGTTCGCCGTGGATCCGGCGCGCGACGGCTATACGCCCGCGCAGTCGGCGACGCTGCTCGACGAGCTGTCGGGCCAGCTCGCCGCTCTTCCCGAGGTGCGGTCTTCGGCGTTGGCCGAGCGCGCCCCGGTGGGAGTCGCGGTGGGTTTCGGCGCGGCGTCCGACGTCCGCGTGTCGACATCGACCGCGCAGGCCGACGCGTCGCGCACGTTCCATTCCCTCGCGTTGGAACACGTCGGCGTGCGCTACTTCGAAACGCTTGGCGTTCCCGTCGTCCGCGGCCGGGCGCTCACGGAGCGCGACCTTGCCGGTGGCGGCCGCGGCGAGGACGCGCGCGCCGCGGAGACGGCCGTTGTCATCAATCAGACCGCCGAGCAGCAGATCTTCGGGCGCGGCGGGGCGATTGGACGCCGGCTGCGGACGGACGACGATGGCGGAGATTACGTCGTGGTCGGCGTCGTACGGGACATCAGGCCCGCTTTCCTCGCCGCCGCCGCGGTGGCGACGGCGTTCGTGCCCATGTCGGCGGCGGGCGTCGGCCGCGCTACGAGCCCGGAGAGGACGGTGCTGGTCCGCGGCATGCCCGGTGGCGGCGCGATGGCCGCCGTCCGCGGCGACCTGACGCGGACTCACCCGCGGCTCACGATCTTCGACGCCCGCACCATGGACGAGCACCTGGAGCGGTTCGAACGCATTATCCGGATCGGTGTCGCCCAGTTCGCGGGGCTGAGCCTGTTCGGCCTTGTCCTCGCCACCATCGGTCTGACCGGCGTGACGTCCTACGCCATCACCCGCCGGCGCAACGAGATCGGCATCCGATTGGCACTCGGCGCGGGGCGGTCCCACGTGCTGTGGCTTGTCCTCAGGGAGAGCACGTTCCTTGTAGTGGCCGGCGCGCTTCTCGGCGCGACGGGGGCGTTTGCGCTGTCTCGTGTGCTCTCGGCGCTCGCCGCCGACCTCGCGCGGATCCTGGCTACCGTCATCGGGGACCCGGTGATGCTCGTCGGTGGGCCGGCGTTGCTCGCCGCGGCCGCGTTGGTGGCCAGCGCGGTGCCCACCTGGCGGTCGGTACGGATCGACCCGACGTCGACCTTGCGGGCGGAGTAGTCGGCGGGCCAGCCGACGTGGGTTGGAGTCTTCACAAGGAAGAGTCTGACACTGATGGTCGACGCACGGCGTTGCACCGGTCGCTGACCGACGCCGAGGTTCACGCCGCCCCACGCCGACGACCTCCCGATGCCGGACCTCTGCTCCGAAATCCCGACGATGTTAGGAGATGCGGATGCGCGCTCGACGACTGCTCCTGACGATGCTCATGGCTCTCGCGCTGATGGGCGCCCACGCTCCCGGGCGCGCCCAACCACGGGCCCTGCCGCCCGCTTCCGCCCCGCCCCGGGCCGCCACATCGACGGGCGGCGTCATCCTGCCCCAGACGGCCCTGCAGCCGTCCCGCCCCGTGCGTCGTCTGTCGGTCGACAAGGCGGTGACCTTGGCCCTGGAGCAGAACCTCGACCTGCGGGTCGAGCGGATCAACCCGCTGATTCAGGGCACGCTCGTCGCCGACGCGCGGTCGGTGTACGCCCCCACCCTGTCCACGACGGTCGTCGGCGACGACCGCGACAGCCCCCCCTTCAACATCTTCGCGGGCGGCCAGGACGTGGTGACCGACCGCTTCCTGCAGGACAGCGTCGACGTCGTGCAGGAGGTGCCCTGGATGGGGGGCCGGTACTCCGCGAGCTGGAGCGGCCAGCGACAGAGCACGACGAACGTCTTCTCGACGTTCAACCCCATCCTGGAATCCAACCTGAGCCTGAACTACACCCAGCCGCTGCTCCGCAACTTCGGCATGGACAGCTTCCGCCAGAACATCGCGATCACGCGTGCCAACCGGGACCTCTCCGACATCGATCTCCGGCGCGCCGTCGTCTCGACCGAGCGCACCGTTCGCAACGCCTACTGGCAGCTCGTGTTCGCCCTGTCGTTCCTCGAGGTCCAGCGCCAGTCGCTCGAGCTCGCGGAGGAGTCGCTGCGCAACAACCGCACCCGGGTCGAGGTCGGCACCATGGCCCCGATCGACATCGTCGAGGCGGAGAACGAGGTCGCGCGGAACATCGAGGCGGTGATCAGTGCCGAGGCGGACGTCGAGCACGCCGAGGACGAGTTGCGGACGCTGGTATTCGACCCGGACACCCCCGACTTCTGGTCCATGAACCTGCAGCCCA
This sequence comes from Vicinamibacterales bacterium, assembly GCA_965207615.1. Taxonomy (GTDB): domain Bacteria; phylum Acidobacteriota; class Vicinamibacteria; order Vicinamibacterales; family UBA8438; genus JAJEEA01. The sequence goes on along the minus strand of CBDBMZ010000001.1, from coordinate 26,171 downwards.
ACGACAGCCCGGTGCTCGGGACGCGGGAGATCGACGTCGATGCCGCCGTCCGCAACGCGCTTCTCAACCGAACCGACCTCGACACCCTCGACAAGAGCCTGGAGATGACCGACACCGAAATCCAGTACTTCCGCAACCAGCAACTGCCCGCCGTGGACCTGCAGGTCGACTACGGACTGACCGGCCTCGGCGGGGACCGGCTGCTGCGGGCCGGCGGGTTCCCCGGCACGATCGTGGGCCGGGACCAAGTATCGTTCGGCAGCGTCCTCGGCCATGTCTTCGCGAACGAGTTCCCCAGTTGGACGGTGGGGGTGACCGTCTCATACCCCCTCGGCACGAGCTCGGCCGACGCCAACCTCGAGCGGTCCCGGCTCGAGCGGTCCCGGAGCGAGGCGACGCGCCGGAGCCTCGAGCTGCAAATCGCCAAAGAGGTCAGGAGCGCGGCTCGGAACGTGCGCACAAACCTACAGCGGGTAGAGGCCACGCGGGTTGCACGCGAGCTTGCGGAGCGCCGCCTCGAAGCCGAGCAGCGCAAGTTCGAGGTGGGGTTGGCGACCAACTTCCTGGTGTTCCAGGCGCAACGCGATCTGGCGACTGCGCGCAATCGGGAGCAGAGCGCCATTCTCGACTACGTCCGCTCGCTGGTGGACTTCGACGCGGTGCAGGAGATTCCGCTCGGCGGGGTGATTCCGTAGCCGCCAACCCGCCCCTCCCTGGCGGGACGCGCGGCCCTGCCGACGTAGACGCCTCGCCCGGCAATCGTCGCCTGCGGCTCCGCTTGGCGCCCAACCAACCCTACAGGAGTCCGCGCCGTTTCACGGCGCAGACTCCTATTCCGGCGTCGCCCGGAAGGCGAGCAGCTCTCCCGAGCGGCCGCCCCCGCTCACCGTGACCACCAGGTACTGCACGCCGTCCAGCTCGTAGGTCATCGGCGAGCCCGTCTGCGGCGCGGGCATGAACAGGGTGCCCACCTCGCCCCCCGTCGCCTTGTCGTAGGCCCGCAGCATCGCGCCGCGCTCGCCCGAGGCGTCCGTCGTGGTCTGGGGGTCGCCGGCGATGAGCAGGGTCTCCGTCACCAGGGTGCCGACGCTGCCGGGCTGGCCGGTGCGGGGGACGTCGAGCCCCCGCAGCGCCTCGTGGTTGCGGATGTGGTCGGGCGTCTCGCCGTGGGGGATCTGCCACAGGATCTCGCCCCGCGTCATGTCGATGGCGCTGATGATGCCGTAGGGCGGCTTCAGCATCGGCAGCCCCCGGATGGTGAGCTGGGCGCGTTGCCGCTGCTCCGCCGTCAGCCTGGGCCGGGGCGGGACCGTGAAGCTGGTTCGCCCCCCGCCCGCCGCCGACCCAGCGCCGCCGGTCGTGCGGGGGCCGGTCACCGCGTTCCCCTGGATGTAGGCCATGTCGGATTGCCCCGGGTACGGGGGCACGATGCCCAGCGACCCCAGCGAGCGGTTCGACGACACGTAGAGGATGCCGGTCTCCGGATCGAAGGACCCGCCGGGCCAGTTGGTGCCGCCCCCCTGCGCCGGCGCCATCAGCGTGCCGAGGGGCCCGTCGAGCCGGCTGACCACCGGCGGCGTGAAGATGGGGCCCAGCTTGTAGAACGATGCCCGCTCGACCGCCTCGGCTCGCAGCTCGGGCGTGAAGTCGATGAGGTCGTCGAGGGTGACGCCCTGCCGATCGTAGGCGGGGGGACGGGTGGGGATGGGCTGCGTCGGCGAGTACCACTCGCCGGGCACGTCCCCGGCGGGCACCGGCTGCTCCTCGATCGGCCAGATCGGCTCGCCGGTCTCGCGGTCGAAGACGTACAGGAACACCTGCTTCGTGGGCTGGGCCACCGCCTTGATGGTCTCGCCGTCGATGACGACGTCGAGCAGGATCGGCGCGCAGGGGATGTCGTGGTCCCAGATGCCGTGGTGGACGAGCTGGTAGTGCCACCGACGCTCGCCGGTGTGGAGATCGACGGCGACGAGGCTCTCCGCGTACAGGTTGTCGCCGGGCCGGTTGGCCCCGAAGTAGTCGCCGGTCGCCGCCTCCACCGGCAGGTACGCCAGACCCAGCTCGACATCGACCGAGATCTGCCCCCACACGCCGGTGTTGCCGGTGTAGACGGCCGAGTCGGAGAGCCACGTGTCGCGCCCGAACTGCCCGGGGCGGGGAATGGTGTGGAAGATCCAGAGCCGCTCGCCGGTGCGCACGTCGTAGCCCCGGACGTAGCCCTTCACGTTGGCCCGGCTCCGGGGATTGCCGCCGGTGCGGTGGGCGGCGCCGACGATGACCACGTCGCCGGCGACGATGGGCGTGGCGTGCAGCCCGACCTCGCCGGTGACCGGATCGATCGGCTGGTCGTTGTCCCGCTTCAGGTCGACCATGCCGTCCTGCCCGAACCCGGCGACGCGCCGGCCGGTCGCGGCGTCGAGCGCGACCAGGCGGTAGCCCGGGGTGACGTAGACCACCCGCGGCGGCTCGCCCCCTTCGTCCCCGTCCCAGTACGCGAGCCCGCGTCCCGAGAGCTGGCGCGGGGCGGCGGCGCCGCGTGACCCCTCGTCGAGACGGTGCACCCACAGCAGCTCGCCCGTCGCCGCGTCGAGGGCGACCACCGCGCGGCGCGACCCCGCCGTGGAGTAGAGCACCCCGTCGACCACGAGGGGCGTCGACTGGAAGCGGAACTCCGGCACCGGGCCGAGGTTGTCGGTCCGGAAGCGCCACGCGATCTCGAGGTCCGCGAAGTTGTCCGCGGTGATCTGGTCGAGCGGCGCGTAGCGCGTGTGGCCGAGGTCGCCGCCGTACGTCGGCCACTCGCCCGCCGGCGCGCCGGTCTGGGCGGCGGCCACGGCCGCGCACGCCAGGAACAGGCCTGCAAGCGGACCGATGATCTCGTTACACTTGGGCATAATGGCGTCAGTATACGTCCGTCTTCCCGCGCCGGGCGCACGAGCGCCACGAAGCGCCCGCGACCACGGAGCCCGACATGCCTTCTGACGATTCCCCGGAAGTCCGCACCGAGATCGAGCCGCTCGGCGACGCCGGCCGGCTCGCGCGCGTCACCGTCCACAATCCCGCCCGCCTCAACGTGCTCGACAGCGACCTCATCCGCCAGCTTCTCACCGCGTTCCGCACCCTCGGCGGCGAGCACGAGCTGCGATGCGTGGTGCTGACGGGGTCGGGACCGCGCGCCTTCATCGGGGGGGCCGACATCCGCGAACTGGCCCAGCTCGACCACGAGACGACGCATCCCTTCATCAGCCGGCTACACCTCGCCTGCCAGGCCATCCGGCGGCTGCAGGTGCCGGTCATCGCCCGTATTCGGGGCTACTGCCTGGGGGCCGGGGTCGAGATCGCCGCATCGTGCGATCTCCGGGTGGCGAGCGAGGACGCGACCTTCGGCATGCCCGAGGTCAAGGTGGGAATCCCGTCGGTCATCGAGGCGGCGCTGCTCCCCCGGCTCATCGGCTCGGGCCGGACGCGCGAGCTCGTCTACACGGGCGAGCCGATCACCGCGGCCGAGGCCGAGCGCTGGGGGCTGGTGGAGCGCGTCGTGCGTGACGGTGAGCTCGACGCGGCGACGCAACGGTGGGTGAACGCCATCGCCGCCGCCGGCCCCGGCGCCATCCGCCTGCAGAAGGCGCTGGCGCAGCGATGGGACACGCTGCCCCTCGACCACGCCATCCAGGTCGGCATCCGCTCGTTCACGACCGCCTACCACACCGACGAACCTCGCCGGTACATGCAGGCGTTTCTCGACCGGAAGCGGGGGTAGCTAACCGGCGGCCATGGGTTCGATATGGCCGTACATCAGGCCGCCGAAGACGCCGCGCTCCATGGCGTGCTCCCACGAGCCGCCGTAGCGGTCGTCGTAGAAGAACACGCGGGCGGTGAAGGTGCCGTCGAGCCCCGGGATGCCGAAGTCGGTGATGGAGACCATCGGGGTGTCGCCGGCCCACACGATCGGGACGACGACCGGAAGGGTGGCGTCGAAGTTGCCGTAGACCATGCGCACGTCGAAGCGCCACGTGTCGTCGCCGACCTTGGCGACGCTGCTGATCTCGTACCGCTCGGGGCTCGCGCCGCCGGTCTCGCGGCCGTCGACGGTGAAGTTGCCGACGAGCACGACCTGCTGCATCCGCTCGGCGAACTCACGCTCGAGCTCGGTCAGCGACGCGACCGGGACCTCCTGGCCGACGCCGGCCCTCCCCATCAACCAGCCGAAACCCAACGTCACCGCCAGCACGGCCGCGCCGGCGACGATCTTGACGATGTTGCCGCTTGCCATCTCGAATCCTCCTCCGTCCGAAGCGCAGAGCCGGACCCCGGGCGGCCGGGCCGCCAGCCCGCCAATCGTCGCCGCAGGAGTTTCGCTCCAGCGAGGCTCCCAACGCGACCACAAGGTCACGCCGCGGCATCCGCCCGGCGCCCAATCAATCCTGCCGGAGTCCCGCGCCGTCCACGGCACCGGACCCCTGCAGTGACTCCTTCCAGGATCGGGCCCTAGTCGCGCCCCATCCCGCGCGCCGGCCGCTACTGCCCCGCCGCCTCCACGAACTGCGGCTGGATCAGCAGTGCGGGATTGGCGTCGGCCTTCGGCACCAGCTTCTGCAGCCGCCCGTACTGGTTGTCGGCCCCGTACAGGTTGCCCTCGGTGTCGACCGCGAACGAGTGCATCTCGATGAACGCGTTCGGCCCTTCGCTCTCGAGCTCCCAGTTGGCGAGCGCGTTGCCGTTCAGATCGAGCTTGACAATCTTGACCGGCGAGAGGTCGGTCACGAAGACCTCGTACTGGTTCACGATGATGTCGAGGGGCAGGCCGAACCCCGGCCAGACCGCGATGGGGGCGATGTTCGGGTGGTACCACACGGCGGCGCGGGTGGTCTGGTTGAACACCTGTACGCGGCGGTTGTTGCGGTCGGCGACGAAGATGCGGCCGTTGGGGCCGACGGCGATCGAGTGCACCACGTTGAACTCGCCGCGTCCGTCGCCGGCGCGTCCGAACTCGTCGAGGTAGTTGAGATCGGCGTCGAGGATGATCACCCGCGAGTTGATGAACCCGTCGGCCACCAGCACCCGGCCGTCGGGCAGGAACGCGACGTCCTGCGGCCCCCCGAGGTGCGTTTCGTCGTCGCCGGGGACGTTCTTCTCGCCCAGGGTCGCCAGCAGCTCGCTGCCGTCGTTCGAGAACACGAAGATCTGGTGCGCCGACTCGTGCACCACCCATACCCGGCGCTCGGGGTCGTGGGGGCTGATGCGGATGCGGTGCGGGCCGGGGCCGTCCGACCCCTCGAACAGGTGGTTCCACTGGTCCCAGACCTCGATGACGTTCCCGTCGCCGTCGACGACGTAGATGCAGTTCTGCCACGTCCGGCGCTCGGCCTCGCGCAGGGTGTTGATGCCGATGGAGCCGGCGTAGCCGTCGAAGCCGTCCGGCACCGGGTCGGGAAGCCGGGTCTCGCCCCGCTGCAGGACGAAGATGCGGTCGGGCGACTCGGGGAACACCCCGGAGTTGCCGCCGAAGGCGAAGCCGTCGCCCGCAAACGGCTTCAACCAGCCCTCGACCGGCTCGTAGGGCAGCGGCTCGCTCGGTCCCAGCAGGTCCTGCGCCGAGGCCGGGGCCGCGAGGATGCCGCCCAACGCGACCGCCAACAGGATACGAACGGTGTTGCGCATGATCATGCTCTCTCCACGGTTGTGAGTGTTCCCATCGAAGGGCCGGAAGTCACCGCCCCGGGGCTCCGCGATCGGCGCGGCCGACCCGCCACGCTCCCAAGCCGATCTGCGTCCCAGACGCCGGCCGGCGGCCCATCGCTGCTTGGAGCGCACGCTCGGAAGCGAGCCAAGCCCGTCAACCGGGCATTTTGACACACTGCGCTCACCAAAGCGCGCGGCAATCCGTACCGACGATGCACGCGTGCTCCGGGAACGGCGGCATGCCCGGCCCACGCGACGAGCCGCGGGTTGCCGCCCCCCTTCCCGTAGCCGGTCGGCCGCCGCGTCGTCCGACGTGCGCAGACCTCGCGACGAGCCGCGAATCGCCGCCCTTCCCGGGCATCAGCCGGCGCCCGGCCCCGACGACGCCCGCCAGCGCAGCCAGTGGTCGGCGAGGACGATGGCGACCATCGCCTCCGCCATGGGGACGAACCTCGGCAGCAGGCAGGGGTCGTGACGCCCCCTGGTCCGGATGGTGGTGAGCTCGCCGGCGGTGGTGACCGTCGCCTGCTCGCGGGGCAGGCTGCTCGTCGGCTTCACGGCGGCCCGCAGCAGGATGGGCATGCCGCTCGAAATGCCCCCGAGCATGCCGCCGTGGCGGTTCGTGTCGGTGACGATGCGCCCCCCCCCGGACGGGGCGCCCCCCTCCGCCGGGCGGAAGAGGTCGTTGTTCTCGCTGCCGCGCAACCGCGCGCAGCCGAACCCCACGCCGTACTCGACCCCGAGCACCGCCGGCAGGCTGAACAGCGCCTTGGCGAGGTCCGCCTTCAGCTTGTCGAAGACCGGCTCGCCGAGCCCCGGCGGCACCCCGACAGCCACGATCTCGGCCACCCCGCCGATCGAGTCGCGGGCCTCGCGAAGCTCCTCGATCAACGCCACCATCTCGGCCGCGCGGGCCGCGTCGGGGCACCGGACGATGTTGGGGGCGCCGTCCGGCAGCTTCTCGACCTGCTCCTGCGTCACCGCGGCGGGGTCCGGCACCTCCGCCACGACGTTCCCGACCTGGCGGACGTAGGCGACCACCCGCCCGCCGAAGGCGGAGGCGATGATGCGTTTCGCGACCACGCCGGCCGCCACGCGCACCGCCGTCTCGCGCGCACTCGCCCGGCCCCCGCCGCGGTAGTCGCGCCGGCCGTACTTCGCGTCGTAGGTGTAGTCGGCGTGGCCCGGCCGGTACTTGTCCCGGATGTCGCCGTAATCGCGGGTGCGCTGATCGACGTTGCGGATGAGAATCGCGATGCTCGTGCCGGTCGTCTTCCCCTCGAAGACCCCGGACAGGAGTTCGGGGGCGTCCGGCTCGTTCCGGGAAGTGACGATCCGGCTCTGGCCGGGACGGCGCCGCGCGAGGTCCTCGGCGAGGTCCGCCTCGGCGAGAGGGATGCCGGGGGGACAGCCGTCGACGATGACGACGTTGCCGGGGCCGTGCGACTCGCCGGCGGTGGTGATGCGGAAGCAGTGTCCGAACGAATCGCCGGGCATCGGTCGCTCTCGGTTTCGGACGCGGCGCCCCCCCGCGGGACCCTCGTCGACGCGCCTTCTAACGTTCGTCGTTCCAGCCGCCCGGCTCCTGCGCGGCGGCCGGTGGAGCCCTGCAGCGTGGGACTCCGCAACGACGACGCCCACCCTACCCTGCGCGTCACGCGGTCGAGGGCGACATCCGATCCGGCGGCCGCCCCCCCCCCCGGGCCTCACTCCGCGTCGATGACGTCCCGGCGGCGCTTCCAGCGGCCCAGCAGCAGCGTGGCGAGGCCCAGCATCATCTCGTCGATGAGGGGAATGGGATCCGGGACCACCAGATCGGCCACGAAGAGCGCCCCCGCGAGGAGAAAGAGCTGCCACGAGCGCAGGCCCGACAGCCAGGCGAAGAGACCGCGGCCGTCGGCGCTATCGGACATGCTTCCGGTAGAACGCCAGCATGCGCGACCAGCACTCGGCCGCGCGGGCGGCGTCGTGGACTTCGGAACGCGTGTCGTTGAAGAACGCGTGATCGGCGCCGTCGAACACGGTGATGTCGGCCGACTTGCCCGCCCCCCGGAGATCCCGCTCGAGCTGCCGCGCCGCCGCGGGCGGCACGAACGCGTCGCGCTCGGCGAAGAAACCGAGAACCGGCGCCTGAAGGGCCGACAGGTTCGGCTTGACGTTCGGGTGGATGCCGTAAAAGACGACGCAGGCCCCGACCGCGGGATTCTCGCAGGCGGCGTAGAGGGACAACTGCCCGCCCATGCAGAAGCCCACCGTGCCGACGTGGGCGGTGGTGACCTCGTCCCGCCCGAGCAGATACTCGACAGCGCCGCGCAGGTCCTTCTCGACCCGCGCGATGTCGAGCGCCATCATGAGCTTGCCGGCGTCGTCGGGGCTCGTCGTGCTCTCGCCGTGATACAGGTCCGGCGCAAGGGCCACGAACCCCTCTGCCGCGAACCGGTCGGCCACGTCCTTGATGTGGTCGACGAGCCCCCACCACTCCTGCAGCACGATGACCCCCGGGCCGCCCCCGGCGGCGGGCGCGGCCAGGTAGCCGCTGCCGGTCGCGCCGTTGCTCGCAAACTCCACCATCGTTCCTGCCATCGATGACCTCCGTCGCGGACGCCTCACATTATAGGGGGTCGTGACGGCGGGACGCGCCGGCGCGGGTCCGACCACACCGAGCCCCCGAGACGACGCCAGCCCGCGGCCTTCACCGCGGTTCCCTGCCCGAAGGGGCCGCCCCGCGGCTCGGCCACAGCCCTGCGGCGCAGGCGCCCGACCCCGTACGCGGCAGAGTCGCCGACCGCGCGAACGCCGGCGTCACCGAGTGTCCGCCGCGACCTGGCGCTCGAGTCCGCCCTCCTCGTCATAGAAGTCGACGGTGGCCCGGCCGTTGTCGGCGACACCCAGCACCAGCCGCGCCCGGGCGCCGTCGGTCAGGTTCACCACCGTCGAGCCGCGCACGGTCCCCAGCGCGAGCCGCTGCGAGCCGCCGGGGTCGAAGACGGTCAGGAACGGCGCGTCGTCGGCGCCCACCACCATGCCGATGCCCGGCTGCCCCCGGCTGTTGTACAGGGTCGCCCGCGGTTGCCCCTGGTTTCCCAGGGTGAGCTGCATCGGAATGCGCCGCCCATCCGACAGGCCGAAGAACGGGGTGCCGGCCTGCGTGCCGATAAGGGCATGGCGCTCGCGCTCGTCGCCGACGGTGACCATGCCGTCCTCTGGCCCCACCCTGGCGAGAATCCTGGTGGCGCCGGCCGGGTCGGTGAACCGCAGGACCGGATGGCCGTCGGCGTCGATCCCCACCAGCCCGCGGTAGGACCCGTCCGGCGCATAGAAAGCCAGCGAGGCCATGCCACGCTCGTCGTCGCCGGACAGAATCGCCCGCAACCGGCCCGCCCCGTCGACGATGTTCACCTGCGACGCGGTGACCACCCCCGCGCCTTGTGCGCCGAGTCGCGCCGTCAGCAGCGCGTTCGACACGGCGCCTCCCACGAGCGAAGCCGCCAGCATCGCGCCCACCAGCCATCCCTGCCGTTTCATGTCCACTCCCCGGCCTTGCAGCCCGTGGCGAGAGTCCCCGCAGCATTCGAGCGGCGATGCATCCCGCCTGACTGCGTTGTTCGTCGGTTGCATACACCCTCACGCCTTGTGAGGCGGGCGCCTCGGCCGCTCGGCGGCGTCCTTCGGGCGCGGTGCAACGCGGGGCTCTCACCACGGGCTGCTTGACGCGTCACGCGGTCTCGGCCGCTTCCTCTTCGTCGACGGCGCGGAAGCGCCGCCCTCTCGTCTCCGGCCCCAGCCAGATCACCGCCGCCACCAGCAGTCCGCCCGCGACGATGCAGGACATCATCGCCCCGCCGGTGGTCATGCCGCCGTCCTGCAGACGGCCCAGCACGAACGGGGTGGCCGACCCCGCCGCCGCGCCCACGTGGTAGGACAGCCCGGGTCCCACGCCGCGCACCGCGGTCGGGAAGCGCTCGGTGAGATAGGCCGGAGCCATCCCCCAGATTCCGCCGCCGGTGGCCCCCATCAGCACCGCCCCCGCGAGCAACTGCGCCGGGCCGGACGCCGCGAGGAAGACCGGGGCGATCGCCACGCCCAGCAGCGCGGCCAGCGACACCGCCCCCCGGCGCCCGAGGGCGCCCTCCGACGCGCGGCCCCACATCGCGATACCCAGGATCGCCCCGGCGTTGAAGCCGACGACGTAGCGCAGGGGCTCGACCCCGGCGCCGAGCAGGAACGTCGGATACCAGAAAGAGATCGAGTAGTACGAGAACATGAACGCGGACATCAGCAGCGAGCTCTGCACCGTCGCCCAGAGCAGGTCCGGCCGCAGCAGCCGCAGCAGCGACACCCGGTCCGCCAACTCCTCCCGTCCCCGCGTCCCCAGATACCGCTGCCTTTCGAGCCAGACCGGACTCTCGTCGACACCGGTCCGGATCCAGAGCACGAGCAGGGCCGGGACGCCCCCGATCCAGAACAGCACGCGCCAGCCCAGCGTCGACTCGGACGACGCGCTGAACGGATCGGGCACGCCGCTGAACAACGGGTAGACCGTCGAGAAGGCGAGCGCGGCCAGCATGTAGCCCCAGAACCAGCCTCCCTGAAGCAGGCCCGACGCCAGCCCGCGCAGCCGCGTCGGCCAGTGCTCGAGGGTCAGGGGCATCCCCGCCGCCCACACCCCGCCCATGCCGATGCCGAACAGGGCGCGGCACGCGAACAGCGCCGCGTACGACGTGGAGAAGCCGCTGAGGAACGCGAACAGCGAGAACCACAGGATCGACAGCATCAGCGGGAGCTTCCGGCCCCGCCGGTCCGCGATCATGCCGGCGCCGAGCCCACCGGCGAGCCGGAAGAACAGGGTCACGGTGCCGAGGGCGCCGGCCAGCGCCGCGTCGACGGTGAAGCTGTTCTGGATGTCGATGAGGATGAACGTCAGGACGGAAAAGTCGAACCCATCGAGCGTCCAGCCCAGGAAGGTGGCGGCGAACGCCCGCCGCTGCCGGCCGTCGACCTGCCGGTACCACGGCGCGTCGGGGTGATTCGCCATCGGGCCGTCCGCAGTCGCGGCGGCGACTGCGCCATCGGTTTCGTGAAGGTGCCCATTATAGCGTCAGGCCTCGGCACCGCTCCCCGCGCGGCCCGGTTGCCCGCTGGCCGGTTCCGCGGTTCCACTACCCCGGATTCGGGTTGTGTCGACGTCGACACTCTCGGCCGGCACGGCCGCGGGCCGGACTACAATGGGGGTTCGCCGCGACGCGACCGTGGCCGTTTCCCGGCGTCGCGTAGTCCGTCGCTGCCTCGAACTGGAGGTTCCCATGCTGATCCCGACCCGACGTCCTCGACCGTCGCGCACGGCGTTGCTCGCCGCGGTGATTCTCCTCCTGGGGGCCGCGCCGTCCGCGCCGGCCCAGGAGCACACCCTCCACGTCGCGGTCGCCGACGCCGAGGGCAACCCGGTGCCCGGCCTCACCGAGGACGACATCATCGTGCAGTGGGACGGCGAGAACCTGGAGACAACCGAGTTCGAGGCGGTCGACTGGCCGGTCCGGCTGACCGTCTTCATCGACAACAGCAATGCCGCCGTCAGCCTCGTGCCGCAGGTCCGCGAAGGCCTGCGCGCGCTGCTGGAGGCGCTGCCGGCCGAGATGGAGATCGCGATGCTGACCACGGCCCGGCAACCGCGCTGGATCACCCGGCACACGACGGACCGGGCGGAGCTGGAGGGAAACATCGCCAACATCGCGCCGGACACCGGGGCGGCGCCGACGTTCATCGACGCGCTCGTCGAGGAAACGAACCGCATCCACGACGACGACGACCGCGAGTACTATCCGGTCATCGTCATGATCGCCGGCGACGGCGCCGACGGCAGCAGGAGCCAGCAGGGCCGCGTGGACCGGATGGTCGAGCGGATGATCGAGAACATGGTGGAGCTCCACACCGTGCTGTTCGTCGGCGGCTCGGGGCAGGGCTCGGCATCCATGGCGTCGGTGATCGGCTCGCAGCTCGTGCCCGCCACGCGCGGCACCTTCGACCGGATCGCGGCTGCCCCCGCCATCGTGGAAAAGCTGGAAGCGCTCGGCCGCGACATCGCGCAGAAGCACGGCTTCGTGAGCAGCCAGTACCGCATCACCTACCGGCAGCCTCGCAACCCGTCCTCGCAGCCGGCCATCGGCGTGGCCACCTCGCGCGAGGGGCTGCAGATGCTGCCCACCCTGGACGGCAACGTCCCCTCGCGGATGCCGCAGCCGTAGGCGTGGCGCCTCGCCAATCCGATGCCAATCGCGGCTTCGCCTCGTCCATCGAGGCCAGGAGAAAGGGAACGGTCCCATGCTGATTCCGATGCGACACCGTAGACGGGCGCTCACGGCACTGCTCGCCGCCGCGCTCTGCCTCCTCGCCGCCGCGTTGCCGGCACAGGCCCAGGAGCACACCCTCCACGTCGCCGTCGCCGACGCCGAAGGCAATCCGGTACCCGGCCTGACCGAGGACGACATCGTCGTGCAGTGGGACGGCGAGAACCTCGAAACGACCGAGTTCGAGCCGGTCGACTGGCCGGTCCGGCTCACCGTCCTCGTCGACAACAGCGACTCCGGCGTCCCCATCGTGCCGCAGGTGCGCGAGGGGTTGCGGGCGCTGCTGCGGGAGCTGCCGGCCGAGATGGAAATCGCGATGCTGACGACCGCGCGGCAGCCGCGCTGGATCACGCGTCACACGACGGACCGGGCGGAGCTGGAGGGGAACATCGCCAACATCGCGCCGGACACCGGCACCGCGGCGACGTACAACGATGCGCTGGTCGAGGAAACGGACCGCATCCACGACGACGACCGCGAGTACTACCCCGTCATCATCACGGTCGCCACCGACGGAGCCGACCGCAGCAGGAGTCAACAGGGACGCATCGACCGCATGGTGGAGCGGATGGTGGAGAACTCGGTGGAGGTCCACACGCTGGTCTACGTCGGCGGCATGCTCGGCGCCGGATCGATGGCGGCGGGGGTCGGCGAGGCGCTCGTGCCGATCACGCGCGGCAGCTTCGAGCGGATCACCGTGGCCACCGCCGTCGTCGACAGGCTGACGGCGCTGGGGCGCGACATCGCGCGGAAGCACCGCATGGTCAGCAACCAGTACCGCATCACGTATCGGCAGCCCCGCAACCCGTCCTCGCAGCCGTCCATCGGCGTGGCGACGGAGCGGGAGGGACTGCAGATGCTGCCCACCCTGGACGGCAACGTCCCGTCGCGGATGCCGCAGCCGTAGGGACGGCCGCCGATACACCTTGCCGACGGCATCCAGGCGCAGCGCGTTTCCCTGGTCGCGCGCCTGGCGCACGGCAGGGCGTCTTGGCCGGTGCCGGGGCGGTAGGATTCGGTGGCATGCAGAACCGCTCTCCGGCCGACGGGAACCCTCGCATGGCCGCCGGGAACGGCCCGGCGGCGGCACCGTTCACCGCGGGCGCTTCGGCACGAAGTTCGGATAGGTCCTTACGCGGGGCGCGGGCCGGTCGCGGTCGCGTGCGTGGAGTTCCACGGTCGCGTGGTGGGCGCGGCGCTGCGGCTCCGGCAGCCGGTAGCGGGCCGCGAGGGCAAGCACCAGATCTACGGCCGACCGCGTGTCCGCCCGGTGCCCCGGCGACACGAAGACCGGCTTGACCCCCTGACGGGTGCGGACCACCGCCCCGACCGTCTCGTCCTCCACCCGGAGCGGCGCCGAGCCCCCCCGGCGGTCGGGCACGGCGCCGTGCCCGCCCACCAGCCGGGTCTTCGCGCAACCGACGGACGGCGCGTCGAGCAGCAGGCCGGCGTGGCAGGCGAGGCCGAAGCGGCGGGGATGGGCCAGGCCCTGTCCGTCGAACACCACCACGTCCGGCGCCCGCGAGAGCTGCTCGAAGGCGTCGAGCAGCGGCGGCACCTCGCGGAACGAGAGCAGCCCGGGAACGTAGGGGAACGTTGCGGCGCGGGTGACGCCGACCGACTCCACCGTCTCCAGCGACGGCAGCTCCACCACCACGACGGCGGCGTAGACGCGATGGGTGCGGCGCGAGTACGCGACGTCGGCCCCCGCGATCAACCGCGGCTCCCTCGGTAGGGGCGCCGCGACGAGCCGCGGGCGCAAGGCGTCCTGTATGCCGGCCGCCTGCGCGTGGGATACGCGCCAGGGATGCAGGGCCCGGGCCTTCACGGTCTCCCCGGGTGTCGGTCAGTACCGGAACAGATACTGGATCTTGGTGAAGATCGCGCGGTTCGTGTGCAGATAGCCGCGGTCGATCGCGTTCACCTGGTCGTCGTAGAGCTCGTACTGCCGATAGTGATCGTCGTATCCGATGTAGAAGGCGGTGCCGGAGTTGACACGGTACGTGGCCAGGAGATTCAGCCCGACCGTTCCCCGGTAGGTGTTGAACTCGGTGATGTTGCGCAGGGCCAGCCGGTCGGTGAACTGAAACGTGTTGAGGGCGCGGAAGATGTTCACGTTGAACACCTCGCCCTCCTCGTCCCGCTCCCCCCGGTTGAGCCCGTCCACGAAGAGCCCCAGCGGGTCCGTGAAGCGGCTCGTCCGGATGCTGAGGTTGGTGGCGAAGCGCGACACCGGCCGGAAGTTGATGTAGGTGCGAAAGCCGCTCTCGCGCCCGACGAACGGGTTGGCGCGGTCGAAGTAGATCTCGTCGCCCCAGTCGTAGCCGGTGCTGAGGGACAGGATGCGGCTGGTGTAGATGCTGCCGTACATCCGGTACCGGCGCTTGTCGAAGGCGAACCCCTCGTAGCGCTCCATGTCCTGGTCGAGATCGAAGCTGTAGCGGATGTTCCTGGCGAAGTTGGCGGCCCACCCGACCCGGATGTCCTCGTTGTCGAGCACCCGGTTGAAGTTGTAGTTGCGGCCGTAGCGCGCCTCCGGCCCCCAACTGATGACCCAGCTCTGCGGCCACCACAGGTAGTCGACCCGCGCCTCGGTCTCGCGCTGGTCGGTCCGGCGCACGAAGCCGACGTCGGTCTGGAACTCGGGAGACAGCGCGAACGAGTCGATGGAGTAGCTGAGGTTGCGGCCCCGCTTCCGGAACCCGAAGTCCAGCGCGTAGCCGTCGCATGAGCTGGACCCGTCCGGGTCGGGCACCGCCGTGGGTGAACAGGAGAGCGTATCGGGACCGCGCCCCGCCACGCGCCGGTCGGTGCCGAGGACCCGGAACCCCAACTGGTGGGTAGTGCCGATCCGGAAGTTGCTGTCCACGCCGACGAGGCGGCTGTAGCCGTCGAGGAACTCGCGGTCGGTGACGATTCCCCCGACGTACGACTCCGAGTACAGGTCGTAACGGACGCGGCCGACGAAGGTCTGCGCCGACTGGCCGAAGGCCGGGTCGAGACGATCGTCCACGCCGAGGCTGGCCCCCTCGTCGTCGGCGAACAGGACCCCGAGCGTCGTCTTGCCGGCCTTGCCGGTCAGCTTGGCCCCGTACTGCGGGTCGACGATGGTCCGGGTGTGCACCACGGTGACCGGCGCCGTGATCTGGAAGATCTCGGCCCCCTCCAGGAAGAACGGGCGCAGCTCGGGGTAGAAGAGGGCGAAGCGCTGGTTCACCTCGACCTGCGGCCGGTCCGACTCGATCTGCGAGAAGTCCGGGTTGAGGGTGAAGTCGGCGATGAGGTTCGGGGTCACCCCGTACTTGAAGTTGGCGCCCAGGTCGGGTTGGGGATCGCCGTCGACGAGCCGCCCCGCCGCCTCGTCGTACGTGCCGTAGCGGAACGCGGTGAACGTCGGCTGGATCTCCAGGTTGCGGCTCGTCGACAGGCCCGTCATCCCGTCGAGGACCCCCATCTGCGGCAGGAACCCGGCGATGTCGCGCGAGACCGGCGACCACACGATGGTCTCGTCCTTGTCCCGGACCTGCCGGACGATCTGGAACCCCCACGTGTGCGGGGCGTTGCCGGGCCGCGCCGGATACCGCAGGCTCTTGAACGGGATGGCCATCTCGGCCGTGAACCCGTCCGCGACGGGCTGGCCGCCGCTCGTGTAGAGGGCGTCCCACGACCGGTCGCCGCGCGGGACGCCGCCGCGCCCGCCGCCGCTGAACCCGCCGCCGCGCCCGCCGGAGACGATGGAGTCGCCCTGCACCCCGTAGCCGTTGACCTGGAACACGTAGGCCCGCTGCTGGTCGAGGAACGGGTCGAAGTAGACCGAGATGGTGTCGTCGGAGAAGCCGGCCCGGTCGCGGTCGACCCGGCTCGCCCGCAGGATCTCGGGGTTCTCGTACTTGGCGTGGAACGCGAGATAGAGATGGGTGTCGTCGTAGGCGACGAAGACGTCGGTGTCCTCGCTGGCCGGCGCCCCGTCGACCGGCTCACGTTGGACGAACTCGGTGATGTGCGCCGCGTTGCTCCAGACCGCGTCGTCGAGCAGGCCGTCGACGGTGGGCGGGGTCGTGGTCCGCCGAGGCCGCACCGTCACCCGCCCCGCGAGCACGCCGGCGTCCCCCGCCGGCGGTACCGGGGCGAATCCGGCGACCCGGCCGGCCGGACCGGCGGCAGTCGCGGCCGCGCCCCGCCTGGGGCGGCGCGCGATCCGGCGCGGGGCCGGCGCGGAGGCGGGCCCGCCTCCCAGGGCCGTGACCGCCGAGGCAGGGTCGGCTCGGGGGGCGAGCCGCGCCCCCCCCGCGCCCGGCCTCGCGACCGCCGCCGCCATCCGGCCCCCCGCGCGCGGTCGGGCCGAGGCCGGGCCCTCCGGCCGCACGCGTCCGGAGAGCCCCTGCAGCACCTCCGTCGCAATCCGATCCTGCAAGGCGAACAGCTCGTCGGCACGACCGTCGATCTTGGCGATCTCCCGGACCGTCCCGGACTCGACCTCGACGACGCGGGCGACGATACGCAACCGGTCGTCGACCCGCTGGAACCCGCCCGCAACCAGCCACGAAACGCCGGCCGCCCGCGCCTCCTCGCGCGCGCGGCTCTCGTCGCCTCCGGCGCCCGCCCGGGATCCGGCGACGCCGGGGGCCCAACGGTCCATGACCGCGAGTCCGCCCGACCGCTGCATGCCGGAGATGACCGTCTCCGCGATCCCGGTGCCCAGCCAATCGTCGCCGGGTCGGCCAGAGACGTTCACGAAGGGCATGACCGCCACCACCGGCGGGGCACCGGCAGCGGGTCGCGGCGCGGTCTCGGCGCCCCCGCTCGGCTGGGCGAGCGCCTGTCCGCCGGCGACGATTGCGCCGGCCGCCAAACCGGCCGCCAACATCGCGTGGATGGCGCGGCCCGAGAAGGTCTTCCTTGTAAGCAACGTCTCACTCCCCGACGTGAGATCCGACCGGCCTCGCTCCCCTTATCGGCCCGCGAGGCCGGTTGCGGCACGTCCGCTCACGCAACCCATCCGTACCGGCACCGCCGACCGCCGAAGCGAGTCGGCGGGCGCGATGCCCCCACGGCACCCGTCGACGGGCGTGGGCTACACCACGGGGCACCGGCCATGCGGCCGCCAACGCGTCGCACGTACAATGCGCCCTCACTAGTATCATAGCAGTCGCGAGCGCGGAATCCGCGCCGCGACGGGCAGTTGCGGGCAACCGCGGGCAACCGCGCGCCGCGGCCCGACCGGCCCGGAACACGACGGCATGGGCAGCAACAGCGTTCCGATTCCCGGCTATCGACGTCCGCCGGCGGGCTCCCATCCGCCGAACGACGCGCCGCACTACCGGTCCACGAGGGCGCGGCATCCGACCCGGCCGCTCGTGATCATCCCGCAGACCCTCTCCGAGATCACCGGGCCGGTGTACGGCCACGACCACCCCGGGCCGCTCGATCACGACCTGACGCGGCAGCACGACGGCGAGCCCCTCGGCGAGCGCATCATCGTCGTCGGCCGGATCGTCGACGAGGACGGACGGCCGGAGCCGGAGACGCTGGTCGAGATCTGGCAGGCCAACGCCGCCGGCCGTTACGCGCACGCCGACGATCGGCACGACGCGCCCCTCGACCCGAACTTCTCCGGGGCCGGGCGCGCGCTGACGAACACGAACGGCGAGTTCCGGTTCGTGACCATCAAGCCCGGCGCCTATCCGTGGCAGAACCACGAGAACGCCTGGCGCCCGGCCCACGTGCACTTCTCGGTGTTCGGGCCCAGCTTCCTGACGCGGCTCGTGACCCAGATGTACTTCCCCGGGGACCCCATCCTCGCCTTCGATCCGATCTTCAACGCGGTCCCCGGCGAGTCGGCCCGCCGGCGCCTCGTCGCCTCGTTCGAGCTCGACGTCACCGAGCCGGGCCGGGCGCTGGGCTACCGCTTCGACATCGTGCTGCGCGGGCGCGACGCCACGCCGATGGAGACCTGACCCGGTGCCGCCGCTGACTCCGTCGCAGACCGTCGGTCCCTTCTTCGCCATTCTCGTGCCGGAACAGGGCCGCCTGCACCTGCGCGGCGACGGGACCCCGGGGGTCCCGATCCGGGTGGAGGGATCCGTGCGGGACGGGACCGGACAGGCCGTCTCGGACGCGCTGGTGGAGATCTGGCAGGCGGACGGGGGCGGACGATACGGCCACCCGGACGACCCCCGGCGCCACGGACCGGTGCCGGCATTCGCCGGCTTCGGCCGAGTGCACACCGACCCCGCCGGCCGGTTCGGCATCGAAACCATCAAGCCGGGCCGCGTGCCGGGTCCCGGCCGGGCGCAGGCGCCGCACCTGCTGGTCGGCCTGTTCGCGCGCGGCCTGCTAGCGAGACTGGTCACCCGCATCTATTTCGACGACGAGCCGTCCAACGCCGGCGATCCGATTCTCGGCCGCGTTCCCGCCGACCGCCGACCGACCCTCATCGCCAGGCACTTCGGCGCCGGCGCCTACCGCTTCGACATCGCCCTGCAGGGGCCGGACGAGACGGTCTTCTTCGACGTGTGAACCGCATGACCGCCGACCGCCGTCTCCACGCCCGGCTGCTCGGCGATCCAGACCTCCTGGGACGGTTCGACGGCCGGGCGCAGCTCCAGGCGATGCTCGACGTCGAAGCGGCCCTCGCCGAGGCGGAAGCCGACGTCGGCGTCGTGCCCGCCGCGTGCGTCGCGCCGATCAAGGCCGCCGCCGACGCCGGCCTCTACGATCGTGCGCGCCTCGCCGAGGAGGCGGCCGGCGACGGCAACCCCGTCATCCCGGTGGTCCGTCACCTCACCGCGCGGGTCGCCGCCGTCGACCCCGACGCGGCGCGCTACGTGCACTGGGGCGCGACCAGCCAGGACGTCATGGACACGGGACTGGCGCTGCAGCTCCGGGCCGCGGTACCCGCCGTCGCCGGGCATCTCCGGCGTGCAGAGAGGGCCGCGGCGGGCCTCGCACGCCGCCACGCCGACGCCACGATGCCGGGCCGCACCTGGCTGCAGCAGGCGACGCCGATCACGTTCGGACTCAAGGCGGCGGGATGGGCCGACGCCCTCGGCCGGACGCGCCGCGAGCTGGAGGCGGCCCTCGACCGCGCCCTGGTCCTGCAGCTCGGGGGCGCCGCCGGCACCCTGGCCGCCCTCGGGACGCGGGGCCTCGCGGTGACCGACGCGCTCGCCGCCCGCCTCGACCTCCGAGCGGCGGCCACCCCCTGGCACGCCCACCGCGACCGCCTTGCGCAGCTCGGGTGCGCGCTGGGGGTCGCGAGCGGCGCCGCCGGCAAGATCGCCCGCGACCTCTCCCTGCTGGCCCAGACGGAGGTCGGGGAGGCGGCCGAGGGCGCGACGGCGGGACGCGGCGGCTCGTCGACGATGCCGCAGAAACGCAACCCGGTCTCGGCCTCGGTGGCGCTGGCCGCGGCGGGCCGCACCCCGGGGCTCGTCGCGGCCCTCCTCGGCGCGATGGTGCAGGAGCACGAGCGCGGCCTGGGCGGCTGGCAGGTCGAGTGGGACGTGCTCCCCGAGCTGGTGCTGGTCACCGCCGGCGGGACCCGGGCGGCGGCCGAGGCGCTCGAAGGGTTGTCGGTGGACACCGGCCGCATGCGGACCAACCTCGACGCGTCGGGCGGCGGGCTTCTGGCCGAGTCGGTGGCGATGGCCCTGGCCGAGGCCGTCGGCAAGCACGAGGCGCACGCGTGCGTCGCCGCCGGCTGCCGGCGCGCGGCCCGGGAGAAACGGCCGCTGGCCGACGTGCTCGCGGAGGACCCCGCCGTCGGCCGTCACCTCGACCGCGCCCGGATCGCCGAGCTGCTCTCGCCCGACAACTACCTCGGGGTCTCCCGGCGCTTCATCGAGCGCGCCCTCGAGGGGGTGGACGACGATGCCTGAGATCGACGCCGACGGATGCCGCCTGTCCTGGACCGCGCAGGGACCCGCGGACGCCCCCGCCCTGCTGCTCGTTCACGCCCTGGGAACGACCGTCGACCTGTGGACACCGCAGATCGACCGCCTCGCCGCCGCGTTCCGCGTGATCCGGTTCGACACCCGCGGCCACGGCGCGTCCGAGGCGCCGCCGGGCCCCTATGCCCTCGACCGGCTCGGACGCGACGCCCTCGTGGTCCTCGACGCCGCCGGCGCCCGGCGGGCGCACGTCTGCGGCGTCTCCCTGGGCGGACAGACCGCCCTCTGGCTCGCCGTGCACGCGCCCGAGCGCGTCACCGGCGTCGTGGCCGCCAACACCGGCGCGCGCATCGGCACCACCGCCCTCTGGAACCAGCGCATCCGCGCCGCCGAAACGCTGGGCATGCATGCCCTCGTCGAGCCCGCCATGGCCCGCTGGTTCACCCCCCGGTTTCGCCGCCGCGATCCCGAGACCGTCGACCGGTTCCGGACGATGCTGCGTGCCTGCACCCCGACCGGCTACGCCGCCTGCTGCGCCGCCCTGCGCGACGCCGACCTTCGCGCCGACCTGCACCGCATCGAGCGCCCCACGCTGGTGATCGTCGGCGCCGACGACGGCGCCACCCCGCCGGCCGCCGGCCGCGCCATCTGCGAGCACGTCGCCGGAGCCGAGCTGCTCGCCCTCGACGCCGCGCACCTCGCCAACGTCGAGCGCCCCGGCGCCTTCACGGATGGAGTGATGGCCTTTCTCTCCGGCCGAACGGCGTGAACGCGCCCCGAATCACGCCGCTTCCACCCGGGCCGCCCCGGACACCCGACGCCAAACACCCCGGCCGGGACCGCGCTCTCACCCCAACACTCACGGCGCCCATCGCCGGCAGCCTCCCACCCTCCGCGAAACCCCCGCATCTCCCTGATGTCAGCCAGCCTACTCCCACCCACCGCCTGCTGCGACCAGCCGCCGCGCCGCGCTACCGCTCCCCCGCCGCCCGTTGGCCCGATCTTCCCGCCGGGCCATACCTGCTAGAATCACCCCACCAGTTGATTCTCGGTGGGTGGATTCCAACCAACGACCACACGGCGGAGACGACATGCTTCGGCAGCTGCGGATATCCAACTACAGAAGCCTGGGCCGCAACGTGGCCG
This sequence comes from Vicinamibacterales bacterium, assembly GCA_965207615.1. Taxonomy (GTDB): domain Bacteria; phylum Acidobacteriota; class Vicinamibacteria; order Vicinamibacterales; family UBA8438; genus JAJEEA01. Next base: position 5,107 of record CBDBMZ010000001.1, on the reverse strand, counting down.
TGGGCTTTGGAAGGATATCGGTTCTCATTGGCCCCAACGGATCCGGCAAGTCGAACGTGCTGGACGCCCTGAGCTTCGTTCGTGACGCCGTTCTCCAGGGACTGCCGGCCGCCATCACCCACCGCGAAGGCATCGACAGCATTCGCAGGCACAGTAGCGGTCACCCGTACAACGTGGGCATCTCCTTGGACCTCACGCTGAGGAACGGACCCGCCTCCTACACCTTCGAGATTACCGGCGACCGCACCGAAGAGTATCGCGTCAAGTCCGAGAGCGCCACCGTACGCACCGGACGCGAGACGCACCAGTTTCAGCGTACTCGGGAAAAATGGAGCGGCCCGGACGGCTATGCGGCCCGCCTGGACGACGAGGCGCTCGAACTGACGGCGCTCGCCGGCGACACCCGCTTCAAGCCCCTGGCCGAGTTCCTGGGCGGCATATGCGTCTACTCGATTTTTCCCGACGTGCTCCGGGCGCCTCAATCCTTCGACTCGGCGTCCCCGATGAAGCGGCACGGAGAGAACTGGGTCTCGATTTTGCGAGAACTCCTGAAGAAAGCAGAGAAGGACGACCTCATTTCGGGCCTTCGGGAGTTGACTGGCGACATCGACGACGCCCGGGTCAGCAGCGCGGCCGGATTCCTCGTGACCGAATTCAAGCAAGTCGTACCGCACGACCAGAACAAGAGAAAGAAGTGGTTCCCCGCCGGCCGGCAATCGGACGGGACGCTGCGCGTCGCGGGGCTTCTTACTGCATTGCTCCAAAGGCCGACGATACCCGTCATCGGCATCGAAGAACCCGAGTTGACGGTGCACCCCGGCGCACTCCCGATGGTCTACGACTACCTCGTGCAGGCGAGCGAGCTCTCGCAGGTCGTCATCACCACGCACAGCCCGATCATTCTCGACGTGGCCGACGTGGAACGGGATCATATTCTCGTCGTCGACCACGGCAACGGGTACACCGATGTAAGGCGCGTATCCGAGCAGCAGTTGGCCCCGGTTCGCCGGAAACTGCTTTCTCTGGGTGACCTCTATCTCTCCGGAGATCTTCAGCTCTCGCTGGACCTCCAATGACGCCGCTCGTAGCCACGCCGATCTACACGCTGGTCGAGGGACAAGGCGAAGTGAAGGCGGTTCCCGCGCTGCTGGCGCGCCTCGGGCAGTACATCGGCGTCCATCTTGCGTGGTCGGCGCCACGACGCTGGAAGAACATTCACCTGTGGGAACCGGGGCCGGGTGGGCGTGGAGGCTTGTTGCAGGGTCTGGAGTTCATGCGCAGCAAGCGCGAGGTGGGCGGCGTGCTCGTTCTGCGTGACGAGGACGACCGATGCCCCCGGCAGATCGCTCCGAAAATCTCGACCCGGATCGGCAATCTGAACCTTCCGTTCAGGACCGCCGTGACGTTGCTGCATCCCGAGTACGAAGTGCTGTTTCTGCCCTGCATGCATCGCATGCAGAGCCACGGGTTTCCGCCTCATACGCGGTGGGACGGTGCGACGTGGGAAACCCGTCGCGACGTGAAGGGATGGCTCAGCAGTCAACTCCCGAAGGGGCGAAGCTACAAGCCGACGACGGACCAGAAACCGATGACGCGGTCGATCGACTTCCCCGAACTCGACGCTGCGCAGGTGGCGTGCTTCGGCAGTCTCGTACGAGCAGTCCGTTTCCTGGGAGGGGACGGCCCGGGCGGCCGGGTTTACCCGCCTCCCGCGGAATCCCCGGGGGAGTGAGGACCAGGAGCCGATACCATGTCTCTCGCGGCTACGCTCTTCCGGGGTCTTCGCGGAGTGGACTCGATCGCCAGGTCCAGCGCCACCACCGTAGCGACGGGGCTCCGCGCGACGTAGCGACACACGAGAACGGACGACTGATGGACGAGAGCCAACGGCATGAAGCGGGCATGCGGGTTCGGCGGGAGATTCTGGGCGACGCCTACGTCGACCGCGTCGTCGCGGACACCACCGACGCGAGCAACGATTTCCAGGACCTGATCACCCGCTACGCGTGGGGCGAGATATGGACGCGGCCCGGTCTCGACGAACGGACCCGGCGCGTACTGGTCATCGGCACCCTGCTGGCGCTCAAGCAGTGGGACCAGTTCCGCCTCCACGTCCGGGCCGCACTCGCCCAGGGCGGGTTCACGGCGCGCGACATGCAGGAGATCATCCTCCAGCAGTCCATCTACTGCGGGGCGCCCGCCGCCCACACTGCCATGCGCATTACGCGCGAGCTCCTCGCGGAGTCGGGCTGATCAGGAGTCTGCGCCGCGGAACATCTCATCGTAGAGTTCGCCGCGATCCGGCAGGCCGGTCAGCAGACGGCGGCCGACGACGGTCGGCACGTCCCGTAACGGGGTCCGCTGTTCCAGACGTTCCGGCCGATGGAAGGCCATCGCGTCGCGAATGGACTGGGCGATGGGACGGCCCTGCGTCGTGGAAGCCTTCCGGAGGTTCTCGACGGATGTCGTCTTCATGAGCTCAAGTGATGTTGCCACACGAGGGACGCGGGGCGGAGACTACCGCAACCGCCCGACCCGCTCCGGCACGCAAACGGCGCCCGAGTCCTCCCACTTGTTGTCGGTGAGCTGGCGCACGTCGGTGCCGTCGGCGCGCATCGCGAAGATCTCGCCGTAGGGCTGCGGCACCGAGTCGTAGAGGGCCATCTCGTCCTTGAACCCGGTGCGCGAGCTGCTGAAGACGATCCATTCGCCGCCCGCGCACCACGTCGAGTGCGCGTCGTTCCCGGGTGCGTGGGTCAGCCGGCGGAGATCGGTGCCGTCGGGCCGGACCGTGTACAGCTCGAAGTCGCCGTCGCGGTTCGAGGTGAACAGGATGCGCGAGCCGTCCGGCGACCAGTGCGGGAAGTTGCTGTAGTAGTCGGGGCCGGTGAGGGCCACCGGGTCGCCCCCGCTCGCGGGGACCACGAAGAGCCGGCGCCCGCCCTTGTAGACGATGCGGCCGCCGTCCGGCGACCAGCTCGGGAACCCGTTGTTCACCTCGTCGTCCACCACCAGCCGCAGGTCGGAGCCGTGGGGATCGATCACCGCGACCTGGGCCGCGGGGAGGCCGGGGCGCCGGAAGTAGCGGCCGACGGAGAGGACGATCTCGTCGCGGGCGGCGGACCAGTCGGCGGAGAACGCGCTCGTCCCCTCGCGGTGGAAGAGCGTCCGCTGGTCGGTCCCCTCCACGGACATGATCTCGAGGCTCGAGTCGCTCGGGTTGGACGACTCGAGCCCGGTGGCGTCCGAGAACCGATCGCGGTACTGGCTGAAGATCATGCGGTCGCCGTCCGGCGAGAACGACACGAACGGCTCGTGCAGGAAGAGCTCGAACTCGGGGTCTGGGCTGAAGGCGGGCACCATGTGCTGGGTGTAGCCGAGCCGCTCGATGCGCTCGTAGGCCACCTGCCCGCCGTCCGGTGACCAGCTCGGGCTGCGCACCGCCCCCGCGATCACGGTCTCTACCCGGCGGTCGGGATGCCGGACCCTGAGACCGCCCTGGTCTCCCCCGGCGCGGCTCACGTAGCCGATGCGCCCGCCCGGCAGCCACGCCGGCGACAGCTTCGTCTCCTGCGAGGCGGTGATCTGGACGCGCTCGCCGGTACCGACGTCCACCCAGGCGAGCTCGGTGCGCGACCGGCCGGCCTTGGCGAGATAGGCGCCGACGGGGTCGGTCTCGTAGAAGATCAGGCGCCGGCCGTCGGCCGACCACGACGGGCTCCCCGCCACCTCGCCCGGGGCGGTCAGGCGGCGCAGCCCCGTGCCGTCCGGCCGTACCACGTAGACGCCGGTCGACTGCAGGTGCTCCCACATGCCGGGCTGGTCCCCGGGCTCGGCGTCCCGGTCCGACGTGAACGCGATCCACGCCCCGTCGGGCGACCAGCGGGGACGGAAGTTTCCCGACGGGTGGTCGGTCAGGTTCGAGCCGGTCTTCGAGTCGAGGTCGAGCAGCCAGATGTCCGCGGTGCCCCGCGCCCGCGTGGAGACGAACGCGAGGGCCCGGCCGTCCGGCGACAGGGCCCCCTGATCGTCGAACGCGGGGTGATCGGTGAGCTGCTCGAGCCCGGTGCCGTCGGGGCGGATGCGATAGACGTCGGCCTGCCCGTCGGGCTCGGCCGTGAAGACGACCCACTCCCCGTCCGCGGAGAAAGCGGGCGAGTACTCCAGTCCCAGGTCGGGGACCAGCGCCCGTGCGTCGGCGCCGTCGGCGTCGGCGATGAACACCGTCATCACCGGGGTCTGATACAGGTTGAAGAGCACCTGGTGCCGGGCCGGCGCGGTGTCCGCGGCCGGCGCCCCGGACTGGGCGCCGGGAACGGACTGCCCCGCCACGAACGACCCGACGCCCAGGACAATCGCCGCGCCGATGGCCAGTGTTCTCGTCATCTCAACCTCTCCGTGCAACTGCCACCGCCCGCGTCGGTCGCCGACGGCCCGGCCCTGGACACGCGGCAAGTTGCCCCGAGGGCGTCTCGCCCGGCAACGCGCCGGCCTGTCGGGGTTGCTCCGGGGAGCCGCGCTGCCGCCGGCACCCGACTCTCAGGTAACACGACACCTGACTGCCGCGGAAGGGATGAAACCGGTCGGCGCCGCGCGCGGGGCTCACTCCGCGCCGCGGGTCCGCGCCAGGTAGTCGACGAACGCGTCCACGTTCTCCTCGGCCACCGGCGCCCCCTTGGCGCGCATGGTCGTCACCGTGGCCCGCCAGCGGCTCTCGTCGAAGCGCGCGGTCTCGATGCGGTCGAGCGAGTGGCAAATCGTGCAGGTGGCGGTGAGATAGCCGCCGGCGGTCGCGGCGTCGGCGAAGACCTCGTCGTCCACGGGAACCACGACGAACTCCCGGGGGAACGGCGTGGAGTCGGGGCCGAACTCGGCGACGAGCCAGTCGAGCAGCACCGACAGGTCGTGATCGGCGATGATCGCGCCCCGCTCCTGCATGTCGCCGACGAGCTCGCGCCACCCGGCGCGGTCGAGCGCGTTGTAGGCGTAGTCATCGATGCCGTGACACGTGGTGCACGACTGGAGGATGACCTGCCTGACCGGCCCTCCCGGCAGCCGTACCTCCGGCCGGCCGGCGCGCCGGTTGCCCTGCGCCGCGGCGGGCGCG